>JAVHLP010000002.1:0-33203 GCA_031082145.1 bacterium
CCAGGGGTGTAAGGACAGCGATGTCCTCAGCTGACTGGTACTAATCGGTCGAGGGCTTGACCCACTCTCTCCACCCGCACCCCCCCCCAGCACTTCCCCTGTGTGGTCCAATATCAAAGGCTTTCCGGTGGCTTTGGCGGAGGGGCCCCACCCGTTCCCATCTCGAACACGGAAGTTAAGCCCTCCAGCGCCAATGGTACTCGGCGGGTAACCGCCCGGGAGAGTAGGTCGCCGCCGGAAAGCTCTTTCTTTTCTTGCCGTGCGGGGGGCACGGCCTCCCCCGGTTCGCCGGTAGGAGGAGGGAAGCCAACCGGCAGCAGGGAAATACCCTTCGGGGTCATGGAGGTGCGTGCTCATCCGCCGGCGGACCGTCTGGATCATGATGTCCTTCCTCCTGGTAGCGTGCGCCGCCGGAGCCCGGGCTGGCGTCACTGCCCCGGCACTCTACCCGGACTTGGAAGACCTGGCGACCTTCAACCATCTTGTTGAGGGAGTGCCTCCTACCGGTCTCACCTCCGGCGAGGGCGTCAAGGGCATCTACGTCACCGGATACGTGGCCAGCAGTCTCGCACTCGTAAGGCCCTTGCTCGCACTCGCCGCCCGGACCGAGATCAACGCCATGGTCGTTGACGTCAAGGATGTCACCGGGCTAACCTACCGATCTCAGATCCCGGGGGCACCCCGGTCACGCGAGCTCATCACCGACCTCGAAGCCCTCGTAGACTTCGTGAAGCAAGAAGGGCTCTACACGATAGCACGGCTCTGCGTCTTTCATGATACCGACCTGGCTCAGGCCCGGCCCGATCTGGCCATCCAGACCGTCGGCGGCGGGATCTGGCGGGACTTCGCCGGCGGCAGTTGGACCGATCCCTACCTCCAGGAGGTCTGGGACTACAACGTCGCCGTGGCGATGGAAGTGGCCGCCCTGGGCTTTGACGAGGTTCAGTTTGACTATATACGCTTTCCGACCGATGGTGATCTCGGCCGGGCTGTCCATGCCGACAGCCGGGGTCTGAGCCGGGTCGAAGCCGTTAACGGGTTCCTGCGCCAGGCCCGCGCGGCGTTGCGTCCATATGGCGTTCCCATCTCGGCCGACGTTTTCGGGCTGGTGTGCTATGTCGATCGGGACACCGGCCTCGGGCAGTTGCTGGAGGAGATCATGGAGGTCGTCGACTACCTCTCGCCGATGGTGTACCCCTCCCACTACCACGCGGGCTCTTTTGGCCTGCCCGACCCCGACCAGGCTCCCTACGAAACGGTCTACGAGAGCTTGCGGCATGCCCGTCTCCGTCTGTCTCCCGAGGACTACGCGCGGATTAGGCCCTGGTTGCAGGACTTCACGCTTCGCCACCGCTACGGCCCGGAAGAGGTACGGGCGCAGATCCGGGCGGCCGAGGAGTCCGGTCTGACGGGGTGGCTGCTCTGGAACGCCCGCAACCGGTACACGCCATCCGCCCTGCGGCCGGCAGACTAGGAAGCCGGCCGGGGGGCAACGCTAGCAGTGGAAATGGAAGCAGGAATTGGTGTTTGGCCGGGCGAACACAGGACCTCCGGAGGACACGCCGTCCCGGTCCTCTGTTGTTTTTGGCCAGAACCCGAAGGGAGAGTCGCCCGTGAGACGATACGCTCCGGAAAGCCTCCGCAACTGCGCCCTGATCTCGCACAGCGGCGCGGGCAAGACCTCTTTGGCGGAAGCGCTGTTGTTCAACACGGGCGCCGTGGATCGGCTGGGCCGTACCGACGAGGGGACCTCCGCGTTGGACCATGACCCCGAGGAAATCCGGCGCAAGATGTCCATTAACGCCGCCATGGCTTCCGCCGAGTGGGAGGAGCGTAAGCTCAACCTGCTTGACACTCCGGGCTACTTCGATTTCGTGGGAGAAGTACTGGCTTCCCTCCGGGTGGTGGAGTCGGCTGTCGTCGTGGTTGATGCCGTCGCCGGCGTTGAGGTTGGGACCGAACTGGTGTGGCGCTACGCCGACGAGCGGGCCCTGCCCCGGGTGGTCGTCATCAACAAGCTGGACCGCGAGAACGCCCGCTTTGACAAGGCACTGGCAGCCCTCCAGAAGGCCTTCGGATCGGCGCTCCTGCCCGTCGGCCTGCCGCTCGGCGAGGAAGATGCATTCCGCGGGGTTCTCGACGTGATAGGCGATCGGGCTCTGGTACAGGGAGGGCGCGACGCGGCGGGGAAGAGCTTTCAGGAAGAGGAGGTCCCCGCCTCCGACCGGGATCGGGTCGCCGCCGCCAGGGATGCCCTCGTGGAGGTGGCAGCCGAATCCGACGATGACCTCCTGACCAAGTACCTGGAAGGAGAAGCACTTACCGCGGAGGAGATCAGGAGCGGGCTCCGGGCGGCCACGCTGTCCCGGCGCCTGGTCCCCGTGGTGCCGGCCAGTGGCCTGCGCAACATCGGAGTTCAGTTCCTGGCCCGGGTGATGGTCGACCTCCTGCCTTCCCCGGCCGATCAGGGAGCGGTGGGCGGACAACACCCGCGCAGCAGTGAGGACGTGTCCCGGCGGCCGGCCGAGGACGAACCGTTCTCGGCCCTTGTCTTCAAGACCATGGCCGACCCCTATGTGGGCCGTCTCACCCTGTTCCGCGTATACTCCGGGGTACTCCGGTCGGACTCGCACGCCTACAATCCCCGACCCGGGCGCACCGAGCGGATCGCGCAACTGTTCCTGGTCCGGGGCAAGCACCAGGAGGCCGCCCCGGCGCTTGGCCCCGGCGACTTGGGGGCGGTGGCCAAACTGCAGGAGACCACCACCGGAGACACTTTGACCGAGGAAGCCAAGCCGGTGGTCTATCCTCCCGTCGTCTTTCCTGAACCCGTGTTCGCAGTGGCGGTAGAACCCAAGGCCAAGGGTGATGAAGAGAAGATATCCTCGGGCCTCAGTCGCCTGACGGAGGAAGATCCCACCTTCCGGGTCAAGAAGGACTCGGGTACGGGGCAGTTGCTCATCATGGGCATGGGCGAGATGCATCTGGACATAGTCACCGAGCGGCTCAAGCGCAAGTTCGGGGTAGAGGTCACGTTGTCGAAACCACGAGTCCCCTACCGCGAGACCATTCGCACCCCGGTCAAGGTGGAGGGCAAGCACAAGAAGCAGACTGGCGGCCGGGGCCAATACGGGCACGTCTGGATCGAGTTGGAGCCCATGAGCCCGGACGATGGAACCGAATTCGAGTTCGCAGAGAAGGTCTTCGGTGGTTCGGTCCCCCGCCAGTACATCCCGGCGGTGGAGAAGGGGATCCGGGAGGCCCTCCAAGAAGGGGTTGTGGCCGGCTACCCGGTGGTCAACCTCAAGGCCACCCTTTATGACGGTTCGTACCACACGGTGGACTCCTCCGAGATGGCTTTCAAGATCGCTGCCTCGATGGCTTTCAAGAAGGGGGCCCAACAGGCTAGCCCGGTTCTCCTGGAGCCCATCATGAAGGTGGAAGTGATGGTGCCGGAGCAATTCATGGGGGACATTATGGGCGATTTGAACCGCCGGCGGGGGAGAATCCAGGGCATGGAGCAACTGGGGACGGCGCAGGTGATCAAGGCGCAGGTTCCCCTGGCCGAGATGTTCGACTACGCGATTGACCTGAGGTCCATGACCCAGGGGAGGGGCACCTATCGCATGGAGCATTCTCACTACGAGGACGTCCCGGCCACACTGACCCAGCAGGTGGTCGAGGAGGCCAAGAAGGCCAGGCAGGAGTAGGAAGACGAGCTGAGGCCGCAGGACTTCCGGGCACGGCAGCGGGTTGATCCCCTGCCGTGTCCCTGCTTCCGCCGCCGGGCCGTTAACAAACCCGGGAGAATGTGCTACTATGGTAATGGTCAGAGAAGGTCAGGCGCCCGGGGAGGGCTCATGCCGGCTCTATGTGACCTGATAGAGGCCTATCTCCACGAGCTCCTGGGGGGCATTGAGGGAGGTGCGCTCGAAGTCCGCCGGAGCCAACTGGCACTTCGCTTCGGCTGCGCGCCGTCCCAGATCAACTATGTGCTGGACACCCGGTTCACGGTGGAGAGAGGTTATCTGGTGGAGAGCAGGCGGGGCGGGCGTGGCTGCATTCGCATCGCCCGCCTCTCGTTCGATTCGCCGCTCGACCTTCTCTTCCGGACCTACCGGGCGGTGGGCGAGGGTGTCTCCCCGGCAAGCGGCCACCAACTCGTCGTGCGTCTGCACGAGGGGGGTATGCTGAACCGGCGGGAAGCGGAGCTTATGAAGGTGGCTGTTGCTCGCGGGGTCTTGGACCCGGGTGACCGGGCCCGCTTGCTGAGGTCGATGCTGCTCTGCTTGTTGCGAGAGGGTTCACGAGAGCAGGCTCTCCGGGGAACGGGGGCGTCCCCCTGACGGAGGTGCTACGAGCATGCTGTGCCAGGAATGCCGGAAGCGTCCGGCGACGGTCCATGTGACCAGGATCACCAATGACCAGCGCACAGAGGTCAATCTCTGCGAGGTATGTGCCCGCGAACTGGGAGAGGCCGAGCTTCTGGCCGAGCCCAAGTTCTCGCTTCAGAGCCTCTTGGCGGGGCTGCTGGCGAGCGAGTCGGCCCGCGCCGACCGCCGGGCCTCGCCACTTGATCCGTGTCCCCGTTGCGGGATGACTTATCAGGACTTCACCCAGTCCGGCCGGCTGGGCTGCGGAGACTGCTACCGCCAGTTCGAGACGCGGCTAGACCCTCTGCTGCGACGGGTCCACGGCGCCACCTCCCACACCGGCAAGAGGCCGGCAAGGGGGGCCAGGCCGTCGCCCCTGGAGGAACTGGCCGAACTCCGCAAGACGCTTGAGGGATGTGTCCGCCGGGAGGAGTTCGAGCGGGCAGCGGAGATCAGGGATCGGATCCGGGAACTCGAACACTCCCGCGAAGGAGGCTGAAGTCATGGGGTCTGTCTCCGCCCAGCGGACGAGTAAGTGGATTGAGGGGGCTGGGCCCTACTCCGACCTCGTCATCTCCTGCCGGGTGCGGCTGGCCCGTAACGTGAGGGACCTCCCTTTCCCTCACCTCATGAGCAAGGAGCAGGCAGGGGAGCTCCTGGGACGACTGAAGCAGGCCTTGAGTAACCGGGGGGCGCGGTCACCGGACCACCGAATGACCCTGTACCGGCTGCGCGAGCTGTCGCCGCTGGATCGACAGGTGCTGGTGGAGAAGCACTTGATCAGTCCCCAGCACGCCAGGAACGTCGAGAAGGGAGCCGTTCTTCTCCGCGGCGACGAGGCGGTGAGCGTCCTTGTCAACGAGGAGGATCATCTCCGTATCCAGTGCCTGTATCCCGCCCTGCAATTGGACGAAGCCTGGCGTCTGGGCGGGAACGTGGATGACCTTCTGGAGCGGCACCTCGATTACGCCTTTCGCCCGGACCGTGGCTACCTGACGGCGTGCCCCACCAACGTCGGTACGGGCCTGAGGGCGTCCGTGATGCTACACCTGCCAGCCCTGGTGATAACCAACCAGGCCGGCCGCCTGAACTCAAGCATCGTCAAACTGGGCTTCATGGTCCGAGGCATCTTCGGCGAGGGCACTGAGGCCCTCGGCAACATCTTCCAGTTCTCCAACCAGATTACTCTCGGCCGCTCGGAGGCGGAGATCATCGACAACCTGAGGACCGTCACCGAGCAGATCGTCGAGCAGGAGCGATCGGCCCGGGAGACGCTGCTAAAGGAGACGCGCGGCTACCTTGAAGACAAGGTGTGGCGGGCGTACGGCATCCTCACCAACGCCCGGCTCCTGTCTTCGGCCGAGGCGATCCAACTCCTGTCCGAGGTCCGATTGGGTCGAGACCTCGGCTTCCTGCCCGGGCTAACCGCGGCGGGCCTTACCGAGTTGCTGGTAGCCACCAGGCCGGGATTCCTTCAGAAGCTGGCCGATCACCAGCTCTCGGCGACCGAGCGGGACTTGCACCGGGCCAGGCTGGTGAGGGAAAAGCTCCGGGCGGCCTCCGGCCTGCCCCAGGGCGGCTGAGAGCCAAGCGGGGAGGGGGGAAACAGCATGCCGAGTCACTACATGTTCGGGAGGTATACGGAGAGAGCCCAGCGGGCCATTATCCTGGCCCAGGAAGAGGCCAGGCGCCACAACCACGCCGTCGTCGGCACCGAGCACCTGCTCCTGGGGTTGATCCGGGAGGGCGAGGGAGTGGCCGCCAAGGTTCTTCAGAGCATGGGGATTGGTCTGGAGAAAGTCAGGACCGAGGTGGAGAACATAATCGGCGGGGGAGAGCCCGAGACGGCCGGGGAGAGTCTCAATTTCTCCCCTCGGGCAAAGAAAGTCGTCATGGAACTGGCTCTGCTGGAGGCGCAGGCCCTGGGACACAACTACATCGGCACCGAGCACCTCCTACTGGGACTGCTGCGCGAGGGAGAGGGAGTGGCGGCCAAAGTCCTCGAGAGCCTGGGAGCCGATCTGGAGAAGACCCGTTCCCAGGTCATGCAGCTTCTCGGCAGCCCCGCCGGCGGCGCCCAGCCCCCCGGCCCCGGGGCGGCGGGCGGAGCCCGGCGGGCTCGCAGCAAGACGCCAACGCTGGATAGTTTCGGGCGGGATCTCTCCCTGCTGGCCAGGGACGGTAAGCTCGATCCGGTCATCGGCAGGGAGAAGGAGATTGAGCGGGTCGTGCAGATTCTCTCCCGTCGCACCAAGAACAACCCGGTCCTGATCGGGGAGCCGGGCGTGGGCAAGACCGCCATTGTTGAGGGTTTGGCCCAGCGGATCGTGGCCGGCCAGGTGCCCGAAACACTGAAAGACCGGAGGGTGGTCACCTTGGACCTGGCTTCCGTGGTTGCCGGGTCGAAGTACCGGGGTGAGTTCGAGGAGCGCCTCAAGAAGGTGACGGACGAGATCCGGAATACCGGCGAGATCGTCCTCTTCATTGATGAGATGCATACCATCATCGGGGCAGGGGCGGCCGAGGGCGCCATCGACGCCTCCAACATTCTGAAGCCCGCGCTGGCCCGTGGGGAGTTACAGTGTATAGGCGCCACCACCCTTGACGAGTACCGCAAGCACGTGGAGAAAGATCCTGCCTTGGAGCGGCGGTTCCAACCCATCATGGTTGACGAACCCCCGGTGGAGGAAGCACTGGCCATCCTCAGGGGGCTACGGGACCGCTACGAGGCTCATCACCGGGTGGAGATCACCGACGAAGCACTTGATGCCGCGACGCGGCTGGCGGATCGTTACGTGGCCGACCGCTTCCTCCCCGACAAGGCCATCGATCTGGTCGACGAGGCGGCCTCTCGGGTGCGCCTGCGCACTTTCACCGCTCCCCCTCACCTTAAAGAGTTGGAGGAGAAGCTGGAGGCCGTCCGCAAGGAGAAAGAGGCGGCGGTATCGGCTCAGGAGTTCGAGAAAGCCGCTCGCCTGAGAGACCAGGAACACAAGATGAAGAGCGAGCTGGAGGAGGAGCGCTCTCGCTGGCAGCAGCGGCAGGTGACCGACAAGCCGGTAGTCACCGCCGAAGACATCGCTTACATCGTGTCCAGCTGGACCGGAGTCCCGGTCACCAAGCTGGCTGAGGCCGAGACGGACCGGCTCTTGCGGCTCGAGGACGTCCTGCACGAGAAGATGATCAACCAGGATGAAGCGGTCCGAGCGGTGGCCCGGGCCATCCGCCGGGCCAGATCGGGCCTGAAGGACCCCCGGCGCCCGGTCGGATCCTTCATATTCCTGGGGCCTTCCGGGGTGGGCAAGACTTACCTCGGCAAGGCGCTGGCCGAGGCCTTGTTTGGCAACGAGGAAGCCATGGTCAGAGTCGACATGTCAGAGTACATGGAGCGGCACAACGTCTCCCGCCTGGTTGGAGCTCCTCCGGGCTACATCGGCTATGATGAAGGAGGGCAGTTGACCGAGGCGGTCCGGCGCAAGCCGTACTCCGTAGTGCTGCTGGACGAGATCGAGAAAGCGCACCCGGAAGCCTTCAACATCCTGCTGCAAATCCTCGAGGATGGCCGGCTTACCGACTCCCAGGGCAGGGTTGTCGACTTCAAGAACACCGTGGTGATCATGACCGCCAACGTCGGCGTGCAGCTCCTCAAGAAGGATACGGCTATCGGTTTCCGAGCCACCCCGGACGAGTCGGGCGACTACGAAGCCATGAAGGAGAAAGTGCTGGGTGAACTCAAGCGGACCTTCCGCCCGGAGTTCCTGAACCGGATAGACGAGATCATCGTCTTCCGGCAGCTCTCTGACCAGCATCTGGGCAGGATCGTGGACCTTATGCTGGCCGAAGTTGCCTCCCGGCTCAAGGAGAACCAGTTGGTGCTGGAAGTGACCCCGGCCGCGCGGGATCGGCTGGCCCGGGAAGGCGCCGATCCGCTGTATGGAGCGCGACCACTGCGGCGGTCGATCCGCCGGCTGGTGGAGGATCCGATGTCGGAGGAGCTTCTGAAAGGCACTTTCAGTCCCGGTGCCACGGTGGTGGTGGACTTCCAGGACGAGGGCTTCACTTTCAAGGCCAGCAGCCAGACTCCCGCCGGCTGAGCGGTTGGGGGGCTAGTAGGTTGGCATCAGCCGGGACTGACGAGCGATTGCTGGACACCATGCGCCGGGTGGCCCCCGGTACGCCGTTGCGGGAAGGCTTGGATAGCGTCTTGCGCGGGCGCACCGGCGCCTTGGTGGTTGTCGAGGACGGCCCCGAGATAATGGCCATGGCCGACGGGGGATTCCGGCTGGACGCGCCCTTCCACCCGTCCAGCCTATACGAGTTGGCCAAGATGGACGGGGCGATCATCCTGTCCGAAGACGGGCAGCGCATCGTCAGGGCCAACGTGCACCTCCATCCAGACCCGGGAATATCGTCCGCCGAGACGGGGATAAGGCACCGGGCCGCCGAGCGGGTGGCCCGCCAGACCGGTGCGCTGGTGATCGCGATCTCGGCGCGTCGCAACGTGATCTCCGTGTACCGGGGGGGACTCCGTTACCTGACACGCGATCTGGGCTACTTGCTCACCGTCGGCAACCAGGCCGTTCAGACCCTGGAGCGAACCCGTTCCTCGTTGGATCAGGCCCTGAATGGCTTGTCCACTCTCGAGTTCGACGACCTGGTGGTTGTCGCCGACGTCGCCGGGGTCATGCAGAAGATCCACGCCACCCTGCGGGTGATGGGCGAACTGGAGCACTACGCGGCCGAACTGGGTGAAGAGGGGCGGCTGATCACCATGCAACTGGAGCGGCTGTCCAGCGGGGTCGAGGAAGAGAGCCTCCTCTGTCTCCGGGATTACTGCCCGGTGGCGGACGACGCGGGCTACCTGGAGATGTTCCGCGAACTCCGCACTCTACCGCGCGACGTGACAGGCGATCGAGCGGCCCTGGCCCGGCGCCTGGGGTTGGCCAGCGGCCCGGGAGCGCTGGAGACTCCCGTCAGTCCCCGGGGCTACCGCCTGCTGAGTCGCATTCCTCGCCTGCCCATGGGGATCATTGAGAATCTCATCAAGCGGTACGGGGCTTTCCCGCGAATCGCGGCCGCCGGTACAGAAGACCTGGACGGGGTCGAGGGCATTGGCGAGAGCCGGGCCCAGGCTATCGTGCGGGGGTTGGCCCGCCTCCGGGAGACCTTGCGCCGCAGCCCCCAGGAGTCCTAGCAGAACTTGAAGATGCCCAATGCCGAAAGGCGCTGGCGCTCCTTGAGGAGGACATCATAGAGGTTGAGGCTAAGCAGGTTGCACAACCCCGCCACGTAGAAGAGGTGATTGCCCAGTTCTACCTCAACGGCTTCGAGGCAGTTCTCACAGAGCTTACCGGCGAGGTGGGTGTCCATGTGGTCGCGCAGTTCCTGCAGTGAAACGTCCTCGGGGACGCGCTGGCGGGCGGCACTTATCGTGAGACAGCCACAACTGGTGATCGACTTGGCTATTGCCCGGTTAATGCGGGCGTTCGACTCCTGCAGCTTGGTCATGACATCCAGGACGCTTCGGTGCCGGACCAGGCAGCGCTCAACGGTGTCCTGGAACTCGCTGCAGAGAAGGTCCTTCATAGGGAAACCTCCACTCCGCCAAAGACGCCGCGTCAAGCCAATTGTAACCGAGCCAAGAGCGGTCTGTCAATTCCAGCTGGCTCTTGTACCTGCGTCGGAGCTTGTCGACCGGATCGGCCGGGAGGTATCTGGTGGACGTACCGGGACTTGAACCCGGGGCCTCCGGCTTGCGATGCCGGCGCTCTCCCAACTGAGCTATACGCCCACGCTGTACGAGATCAATTCTAACCGATGCCCCCAACCATCGTCAACGTGATGCTCTCGCCGCCGACAGCCGGAGAACGCATTGTTGACAGGGGCTTACGGGACGTGGTAAAATCATGGTTTCCTTGACACCAGCTGGCTGTCGTGGTACACTGACCGAGTGGAGGTCTCTTCATGGAGGGCACTTTTGTGTTCAACGTTGGCGACAAAGTCGTCTACCCCATGCACGGAGCAGGCATCATCGAAGCCATCGAGGAACGGGAGATCCTGGGTCAGAGGCAGCAGTACTACGTGATGCGCCTACCCATCGGCGAGATGAAGGTCATGATCCCCACCCGCAACGTTGATGGCATCGGGCTGCGTGAGGTCATCGACCACGGAGAGGTCTGCAAGGTCTTTGAGATCCTCCGCTCGCAGAAGACCAAGATGTCGACTAACTGGAACCGGCGTTACCGCGCGAATCTCGAGAAGATCAAGAGCGGTGACATCTTCGAGGTTGCCGAAGTGGTGAGAAACCTGATTCTCCGGGACAAGGAGAAGGGACTCTCCACCGGTGAGCGGAAGATGCTCGACAACGCCAAGCAGATCCTGATCAGCGAGCTTGTTCTGGCCCAGGGCATTGATGAGACGGAAGCGAGGGACTTGCTCGAAGATCTGTTCCGCTGAGGGTCCTGACGGTCTGGGCGCCGGCGTCCCGCCGGCGCCCTTTGCTCGGGGAGACCGGCGTTGAAAGCTCGGGAGGGGATGAACTATAATTGAGCTTGAGAGGAGGTGAGGAGTGCTGCCGCAGAAGATCTTCCGGGGAGTGCTGACCCTCGGGGGGCTAGCGGGTGGATTGGTCCTCACAGCGAAGGCCTGGGACCCGGTCCAGGATTTCCTGGGCTACCGGTTCGCTCTTTCCCCCCTCTGGCCCACTGTGGGTGGGGGTTTGCTGGTCGGAGCGGTCGCCTTTCTGGTGGCTCCGTGGATCTGGGCCGGAGTCCGGGCGACTGCCGCTTGGCTGGAGGCCCGGCTTCACCGGGCCTCGCTGCAGGAGATACTGGCGGGGTTACTTGGTCTGATTCTAGGACTCATTGTCGCTACTTTGCTGGCTTGGCCTTTCTCGCAGGTTCCCTTAGCGGGCCGGTACCTCCCGCTTGGAGCCAGCCTGCTTCTGGGCTATCTGGGCATCAGCGTGGGTATCAAGAAGCGGGATGAGTTCGGGAACCTCCTGTTCGGCCGTCGCGACCGCGGAGGTGGCAGCGGCGGCAATAAGATCCTCGACACCAGCGTCATCATTGACGGCCGGATCGCGGATGTCTGTAGCACCGGCTTTGTCGAGGGAACCCTGATTGTACCCTCGTTCGTGCTGGAGGAGTTGCGCCACATAGCCGACTCCCCCGATGTGCTGAAGCGAAACCGGGGGCGCAGAGGGCTTGACGTGCTGCGCCGGATCCAGACCGAGCCGGGGGTGCAGGTCCAGCTCTACGAGCGCGACGCCGGCGGCAATGCCGAAGTGGATACCAAGCTGGTCCGCCTTGCCCGGGCGCTGGGGGCCAAGATCGTCACCAACGACTTCAACCTCAACAAGGTAGCTGAACTCCACGGGGTACCCGTTCTCAACATCAACGAACTCGCGAACTCGGTGAAGCCCGTCGTCTTGCCTGGCGAGGAGATGACCGTCCACGTGATCCGGGATGGCAAGGAGTCGGGACAGGGCGTTGCCTACCTCGACGACGGCACCATGATCGTGGTGGACGGCGGCAAGAAGCACATCGGGGAGAGCGTGGGGGTTCTGGTTACTAGCGTTCTGCAGACTGCCGCCGGTCGCATGATCTTCGCCCGCCCCAAGGCGGGCGAGAGGATGTTGGACAGCTGAGCGGGGACAACCGGCCAGGCCGGGTGGTCGCGCTGGTGCCGGCGGCGGGGTCCGGCTTGCGCGCAGGAGGAGAAGGGCGGAAGCTATACGAGCCTCTCGGCGACCGCCCAGTGCTCACGCATACCCTGGGCTTGCTGCAGGACTCCGACCTCATCGACGAGATCCTACTGGTCGTCAGGCCGGGAGACGAAGATCGCTGCCGGGACGAGGTCCTCCGGCCTGCTGGCCTTACCAAGGTCACCGGTCTGATTCCCGGTGGAGCGAACCGCCAGGAATCCGTCTTCCTGGGGCTCCGGCACATGGGTGGCGCAACCGACTTGGTCGTCATCCATGACGGGGCCAGACCCCTGGCATCGCCGGGTCTCTTGCGGCGGGTGATCGAGGCCGGCCTGAGGGACGGCGCGGCAGTGCCCGGCATAGCGGTAAACGACACCGTCAAGCGGGTCAGGGCGGGAACAGTCGTGGAGACGGTGGACCGGGATGGACTCATGCGAATCCAGACGCCCCAGGTCTTCTGGTTCGACCTGATCTGGATGGCCCACAGCCGGGCGAGAACCGCGGGCGTGGTAGCCTCCGACGATTCGGGCTTGGTGGAGCGTCTCCGCCACCGGGTGACGGTGGTGGAGGGCGAAGACGAGAACCTGAAGCTGACTGCCGCCTCCGACTTGCAGCTGGCCCGGGCCATCATGGAAGCCCGGACCCGCAGCGGGGGGGAGAGAGCCTGATGTCCGGCCGGGCGCGGGTAGGACTGGGCCAAGACGCGCACCGGCTCGTCGCCGGGCGCGAACTGGTGCTCGGCGGGGTCCGGGTACCCTACGCCCTGGGACTGGACGGTCACTCCGACGCCGACGTGCTGGCCCACGCCATTATCGACGCCCTGTTGGGAGCCATGGGGGACGCCGACATCGGCACTCACTTCCCCCCGGGCGACCCGGCTTACAAGGACGCATCCAGCCTGGACCTCCTGGCGCGCGTAGGTACCCTCATTCGCGGGCGAGGATATGTGGTGGGCAATATCGACGCCACCGTGCTGGCCGACGAGCCGAGGTTAGCCCCTCATAGCGCGGAGATGCGCCGGCGGCTGGCGCAGGCGCTGGCGATCGAGCCACACCAGATTAACGTGAAAGCGAAGACCATGGAGGGAATGGGTTTCGTGGGCAGGCGCGAGGGCCTGGCCGCGCTCGCAGTTGCCCTGCTGGAGCCCTACGGGGAGGATGGGCCATGACCTGCCGGGTGGCGGCGACCTTGGCCTTGTTGGCGGTGGCCTTCACCTTATCCCCTGCCGGGGCAGCCCGGGGGCCGACCGGGCCCTGGTTTCGACCGGTGAGCGAGAGTCCTTCCGGGGCGGCCGAGGTGCTGATTGGCCAGGCGGTGGTGGTTCGCCTGAGGGCGCCTGTCGATGAGTTGTCCGCCGATGACCGGGCTCTGGTGGTGGCCACGCGTCTGGCCAGCCTTCTCTTCCACGGTCTGGACCCTGGGGATGTCTTCCCCGCCATCGCAGGTAGCCAGGTGGTGGTCATAGCCCAGAGCGTCCCCGTGGTTACCGTGGACGAGGAAACAGCCCGGCAACAGCAGGTGAGCTGCCTGGACCTGGCGCTCGCGTGGAGCAACAACCTCCGGCGGGCGCTGGGGGCGCCGGCGCTGGACGCCCAGACCGAGTACGGAGTCGCATCCTGGTACGGGCCGGGTTTCCATGGCCGGCGGACCGCCAGCGGGGAGGTATTCGACCAGGAGGCTTTCACAGCGGCCCACCGCACCCTGCCCTTCGGAACGGTGGCCATCGTCACCCGCACTGATACGGGCCAGTCGGTTGCCGTCCGGATCAACGACCGCGGGCCCTGGGTGCCGGGGAGGGTCATCGATCTCTCGCGGGCCGCCGCCAAGCTGATCGGGCTGGTCGGCGCTGGCCTGGCCGACGTCCGGGTGACCACGTGGTCGGTCGCCGAAGATGGATCACCCTGATCCGAAGCGGCTCCCTATGCCGGTCCTGGCGGCCGTAGGGGACGCCGTGTGCAGCCTATACATCCGGGCCCGGCTGGCCTGCGGCGGCTCCTGGCGGGCCCGATCGCTGCACCAGGCGGCCACCCGCTGGACCAGCGCGGTCGGACAGGCCGGCCTGCTCCCGCTCCTGGACGGCTTACTTGAGCCGGACGAACGGGACATCGTTCGCCGGGGCCGTAACACGAAGACGGGCAGGGGTCCGAAGAACGTCCCCGTGGGAGTCTACCGGGCCAGCACGGGGTTGGAGGCCTTGCTGGGCTATCTCTACCTGCAGGGTCGCACCAAGCGGCTGGAAACCATACTCGAGGCGCTCTGGGAAGCCGCCCCGGGGGGTGGAGGTGGGGATGGTGAGGGTTGAGCTGATCGCCCATACTCCTGATCCCCAGGGGGTGGTCGCCGCAGCCGCACGCCTCTGCTACTCGGAGGCCGGCATCGAGGCGATCCGCGAGAGCCAACCGGCCGGTCGGGTTTCGGGGTTTCTGGCCCTCCTGCAGGAAGCCGGTCACCTGTCGCCGCTGGAGCACGCGTCATTCACCTTTTACCTGGAAGGGTTCTCTCGCGTGACGACCCACCAGCTGGTGCGCCACCGCCTGGCCAGCTACTCCCAACAGAGCCAGCGCTACGTAAGAGTTGATAGCAACGACTTTGTACTCCCCCCCTCGGTCCGGGTCTCCCCCGCTGCCCGGGCCGAGTATGAGCGGGCCCTCGAGGTGACCGCCACCTCATACCGGCGGCTGATGGAACTGGGAGTCCCGCGGGAGGACGCCCGCTACTGCCTGCCCCAAGCGGTTGCTTCCCGTCTGGTCTTGACCATGAACGCTCGCGAGCTGCTCCACTTCTTCGAGCTTCGCACCTGCCGCCGGGCCCAGTGGGAGATAAGGCTGCTGGCCCTCTTGATGCTCCGGCAGGCCAGGAAGGTGGCCCCCGCCCTCTTCCGGTTGGCCGGGCCCGACTGCCTGACGCGAGGGGAGTGCCGGCAGGGGAAGTACTCCTGCGGGCGGCTCGGAAAGCCGGTCTCCGGGGAGGGACCATGACCCTGGAGCAGATCGAGGGCGTCAACCCCGTTGTTGAGGCGCTGCGAGCCGGCCGGCCCCTGACCAGGATCTTCGTCGCCAGAGATCTCCATCGGCCAGCGGTGGACCGGCTGGTGGCCCTGGCCCGTGAGCGCGGAGTGCCGCTGCAGGAGGTCTCCCGGGAGCGGCTCAGTCAACTGGCCCGCTCTCGCGCCCACCAGGGAGTGGTGGCCCTGGCCGCGGCCCGGGACTATGCCGATCTGGGGGAGGTGCTGGATCGCGCCACGGTGCCCTTTCTCGTAGCTCTGGACGAGCTACAGGACCCGCAGAACCTGGGTGCCATCATCCGCACCGCCGATGCCGTGGGTGCCGACGGGGTCATCGTTCCCGCCCGAAGGTCCGCCGGGTTGAGCCCAAGCGTGCTCAAGGCTTCGGCGGGGGCCGCCGAGCACGTGTCGGTAGTGCGGGTGACCAACCTGGTGGGAACTCTGAAGTTCCTTCAGGAGCGAGGACTATGGGTGGTAGGCGCCGATGCGGCGGGCGACCGTTGTTACTGGGAAGCCGATTTTCGGGATCCGCTGACCTTGGTGATCGGCGGCGAACACCGGGGATTGCGCCGCCTGGTCCGGGAGACTTGTGATCACGTGCTCCGTATTCCGATGGCCGGGAAGCTCGACTCCCTGAACGCCGCCGCGGCGGCGGCGGTGTTCATGTTCGAGGTCGCCCGCCAGCGGACCGCGCGTGTGCTTGACTTGTCCAATCGCCGTACACTATAATGATTACGATATCAGCTCCAGCATACGATCAGACGTCCAGCGGTGCCGGTTCTCGAAGTGATCCGTCCAGACTCATCCGGGCCAGGCCCGGAACCCAAGCTGGCTTCTTCCGTACGGGAGAGGAGGCTGGGGAATCTCATCGCTCCAGATCCCGGGATGATCCCTCTGTTCCCCAAGCTCGTTGCTTGCCAGTCTGTTGGTCTATCTGGACGTGGACGCCGGAGGCGGTAGCTAGTGAGCGTTGAGCCCCGCAGGGAGTGTCTGAGCTACCACTACGACACCATGGTTGACGAAGACGTTGTGGAAGCTGCTCGAGAAGGGTGTGATCTGGCTCTCGAGTTCCTCATCAACAAGTACCGCAACTTCGTCAGGGCCAAAGCGCGGTCCTACTTCTTGATCGGCGCCGACCGGGAGGACATCATCCAGGAGGGTATGATCGGCCTGTACAAGGCGATCCGCGACTTCCGCAGCGACAAGCTGTCCTCCTTCCGGGCGTTCGCCGAGCTCTGCATAACCAGACAGATCATTACCGCCATCAAGACGGCTACTCGCCAGAAGCACATTCCCCTCAACTCCTACGTGTCGCTGAACAAGCCCATCTATGATGAGGACTCGGATCGCACCCTGCTGGATGTGATCTCCGGGTCCAAGATCACCGATCCCGAGGAACTCATCATCAGCCGTGAGGAGTTCGGCGACATAGAGGAGAAGATGGGGGAGATCCTCTCCGACTTGGAATGGAAAGTCCTCATGGCCTACCTGGACGGCAAGTCGTACCAGGAGATAGCCCTGGATCTGAAGCGCCACGTGAAGTCGATTGACAATGCCCTGCAACGGGTAAAACGGAAGCTGGAGCGATATCTAGATCATCGGTATCACACCGAGGAGCGCACCGGACGGCACTCGTCTGGTTGACGGTGGCCTTGACCACTGCGGTTGATCACGCTATAATCAGGGATGTTGACCCGGCTGGCGTAGCTCAAAGGAAGAGCAGCTGATTTGTAATCAGCAGGTTGCGGGTTCGAATCCCACCGCCAGCTCCATAAGATGATGAAGGCGACCCGGAGAGGTACCCAAGTGGCCAAAGGGGGCAGACTGTAAATCTGTTGGCTGACGCCTTCGGAGGTTCAAATCCTCCCCTCTCCACCAAAACTGACAACGGCGCGGGGTGGAGCAGTCAGGTAGCTCGTCGGGCTCATAACCCGGAGGTCGTAGGTTCAAATCCTACCCCCGCAACCAGTATAGACCATCCCCGGGGCTGAGACCAGCCCCGGGGATGATATGCGGGCTGCCATAGCTCAGCCGGTAGAGCGGCGCCATGGTAAGGCGTAGGTCCCCGGTTCGAATCCGGGTGGCAGCTCCACATCAAAACCTCCTGCCGGGAGGTTTTTCGCTGCCGGGGCGGAGTGACGCCGGGGAGGATTCACCTGAGGCCCGCCGAAGAGAATAGATCGTTTTTCCAATGGGACAATATGGCTACGGGGGCAAAAGGAGGAACGGGTTCATGGGCAAGAAGAAGTTTGAGCGGACGAAGCCGCATGTCAACGTGGGAACGATCGGCCACGTAGACCACGGCAAGACCACGTTGACGGCGGCGATCACGCTGCTTTTGTCGAAGCGACAACTGGCCGACTTCGTGCCGTTCGACCAGATTGACAAGGCGCCGGAGGAGAAAGAGCGGGGGATCACGATTGCCACGGCGCATGTGGAGTACCAGACCGACAAGCGTCATTACGCGCACGTGGACTGCCCTGGCCACGCCGACTACGTGAAGAACATGATCACCGGGGCGGCCCAGATGGACGGGGCGATACTGGTGGTGTCGGCGGCGGACGGGCCGATGCCGCAGACGCGGGAGCACATCCTGCTGGCACGGCAGGTAGGGGTACCGGCGATGGTAGTGTTTTTGAACAAGGCGGACATGGTGGACGACCCTGAGATCCTGGAGTTGGTGGAACTCGAAGTGCGGGAACTACTGAGCAAGTACGAGTTCCCGGGGGACGAGATCCCGGTGATCGCGGGTTCGGCCTTGAAGGCGTTGGAGCATGGGTGCGGTGATCGGGCTTGCGAGCATTGTGGGAAGCTGATGGAGCTGCTCGACGCGGTGGACGAGTACATACCGACGCCGGAACGTGACGTTGACAAGCCGTTCCTGATGCCGGTAGAGGACGTGTTCAGCATAACCGGGCGGGGGACCGTGGCTACCGGCCGGGTGGAGCGAGGGAAGATCAAGGTAGGGGAAGAGGTAGAGATCGTCGGCTTGATGGACCAGCCGCGTAAGACGGTGGCGACCGGGGTGGAGATGTTCCGGAAGCTGCTGGACGAGGCGGTGGCTGGCGACAACATAGGAGTCCTGCTACGGGGAGTTGACAAGGACGAAGTGGAGCGGGGCCAGGTGCTGGCCAAGCCCGGGTCGATAAGGCCCCACACCAAGTTCAGCTCCGAGGTCTACGTCCTGACCCGGGAAGAGGGCGGGCGGCACACCCCGTTCTTCAATGGTTACCGGCCGCAGTTCTACTTCCGGACGACCGACGTCACCGGCTCGACCCAGTTGCCGGAGGGAGTTGAGATGGTGATGCCGGGTGACAACGTGCGCATGGACATAGACCTGATCACCCCCATCGCCATCGAGGAAGGACTTCGCTTCGCCATCCGTGAGGGCGGCCGCACCGTGGGTGCGGGAGTGGTCACCGGCATAAGGGAGTAGAGGCCCGTTCGGTTGACTTCGCCGCCGCTTTATGGTACATTCAGTAGCGCGATTCCTGGAGGAGGCCGGCAGTGAGGCAGCAGGTCGTCCTGGCGTGCGGCGAGTGCAAGCGTCGCAACTACAACACCATGAAGAACAAGAAGAACGATCCCGGCCGCCTGGAGATCAAGAAGTACTGTCGCTGGTGTGGCCGGCAGACCGTTCACAAGGAGACTCGTTAGCAAAAAGAGCACTTTGCCTTTTCGGCGCAGGCCCGTAGCTCCAACTGGTAGAGCAGCGGACTCCAAATCCGCGGGATGGGGGTTCGAATCCCTCCGGGCCTGCCAAAGCTTTTGACCGAGGTGGGTGCGATGCGAGGGCTGGCGGCGGTTCCGGCTAGGGTGAGCCGCTTCATGCGGGAAGTGAGGGCCGAACTCAAGAAGGTGGTGTGGCCCGACCGGCGAGAGACGGCCGTCTATACGGTGGTCGTTCTGGCTTCGGTTGCGGTCGTGGCCCTCACCATATGGGTGGTCGACAACGTGGTGAGCGGCCTCCTGACGTGGGCCTTGTTCCGGTGAGAGTTAAGACGGGAGGTGGGGGATCCCCTGATCGGGGGGTTCCCTGGCGCTATGGAAAGCGACGTTAGAGATCCATCGGCCGTGGTCGGCGAGACCGAGACCGCGGCCGAACCCCTGGAAGAAGCCCCCGATTCCGGCCCCCGGCCTGACCGGCAGTGGTATGCTGTGCATACCTACGCGGGATACGAGGGAAAGGTCAAGACCAATCTCGAAAAGCGCGTGGAGTCCATGCTCATGGAGGACAAGATCTTCCGAGTTGTGGTCCCCACGGAGGAGGAGTACGAGTACAAGGACGGCAAGAAGCGGATCACCAAGAAGAAGATCTTCCCCGGCTACGTGCTGGTTGAGATGGTCATGAGTGATGACTCCTGGTACGTGGTTCGGAATACCCCCGGTGTCACCGGGTTTGTGGGTTCAGGTTCCCGCCCTGTTCCCCTGCAACCTTCCGAGATAAAGGCCATCCTGAGGCAGATGGGGATGGACGAGCCCAAGCCCAAGATCCTCTTCTCGGTTGGTGAGAACGTCAGGGTGACGAGTGGGCCCTTCAACGGGTTTGTGGGCACCATTCAGGAGATCAACATCGAGCGGGGTAAGGTCAAGCTCCTGGTGTCCATGTTCGGGCGCGAGACGCCCGTGGAGCTGGAGTTTGGGCAGTTGGAGAAACTCTAGGAGAGCGCGGGAGGTCAAGCCCGGTGCCAAGAAGGATCATGGCCGTTGTGAAACTGCAGATCGCGGCGGGCAAAGCCACGCCGGCCCCGCCTGTCGGTCCGGCCCTGGGCCAACACGGGGTCAACATCATGGCTTTCTGCAAGGAGTTCAACGAGCGGACGGCAGCCCAGGCGGGGCTGATCATCCCGGCGGAGATCACCATTCTCGACGACCGCTCGTTCACTTTCGTGTGCAAGACGCCTCCGGCGGCCGTCCTGTTGAAGAAGGCCGCCGGCATCGAGACCGCCTCCGCCGAGCCCAACCGGGTCAAAGTGGCCAAGGTCTCCAGGGCAAGGGTCAAGGAGATCGCCGAGCAGAAGATGGTCGACCTCAACGCGAACTCACTGGATGCCGCCATGCGCATGGTTGAGGGTACGGCCCGCAGCATGGGGATCGAGATCGTGGACTGAACGGAAGCTGTGGGAGGGTCCGAGGCTGACCCGCCTAACCACAGGAGGGGATGACCGGTGGGTAAGAAGCGTCTAGATAGCATCAAGCAACTTGACCGCGAGCGGCTGTATGAGCCCCTGGAAGCGGTAGCCTTGCTCCGCCAGTTGAGCCATGCCCGGTTCGACGAGACGGTCGAGGTCGCGGTCCGCTTGGGGGTTGACCCCCGGCACGCCGACCAAATGGTCCGGGGAACGGTTGTCCTGCCCCACGGCACCGGACGTTCGGTGCGGGTGCTGGTGTTCGCCAAGGGCGACAAGGCCAAGGAGGCGGAGGCGGCGGGAGCCGACCACGTGGGAGCCGACGATCTGGTCGCCAAGATCCAGGAAGGTTGGACCGACTTCGATGTTGCCGTGGCCACCCCGGACATGATGGGGGCAGTGGGCAAGCTGGGGCGGATACTGGGTCCTCGGGGGTTGATGCCCAACCCCAAGACGGGGACCGTGACCTCTGAGGTGGCCCGGGCGATAAGCGAGATCAAGGCCGGCAAGATCGAGTACCGCACCGAGAAGGCGGGGATCGTACACGCGCCGATTGGCAAGCTCTCGTTTGATGACACGAGGTTGGTGGAAAACTTCCGGGCCCTCATGGACGCCCTGATCAAGGCCCGGCCATCTGGGGCGAAGGGGCAGTACCTGAGAGGTGTGACCATCTCCTCCACAATGGGCCCGGGGGTGAAGGTGAACGCGCACAAGGTCGCTCCCGCCGAGTGACGGGCTTTGACAGCGCCCGGCGGGGTGTGCTATCATTCAGCCGGTGTGACCCAACCTAACCGGCCCCGTGGCCGGTGCGTCCTGAGACCGTAGGTGCTCGGCAGAGCCTAAGCGAACCCGGTGGGATCTCCGGGGGACGCCTACCGAGGGCGGCAGGGAATCCGAAGCCTGCCTCGCCATCGGTGGCGGGGCAGTTCTGATCTGGTGGGACGGGAGGAGAACTGAAGGTGGGCAGTCGGCACGATAAGCAGCTGGAAGTGGCCGAACTGGCCGGGCGGCTGGGGCGGGCGGTTGCGGCCATCTTCACCGACTACCGCGGCCTTGGCGTGGCGGAGATCACCGAGTTGCGGAAGCGCCTTGGTAGAGCCGGGGTGGAGTACCGGGTGGTCAAGAACACGCTAACTAGACTGGCTGCTCGCAACGCGGGACTGGTCGACATCGAGTCATTGCTCGAGGGGCCTACCGCGATCGCCTTCGGGTACGAGGATCCGGTGATCCCCGCACAGGTGCTGGCCAGCTTCGCCCGGGATCACAAGGAGCTCGAGTTCAAGGGCGGCTTGGTGGAGGGGCAACTGCTGGATCGGGGCCAGGTCCAGGCTCTGGCCGACCTGCCTCCGGCGTCGGAACTCCGAGCCATGCTGGCTCGGAGCCTGGCCGCGCCCGTGGTATCGCTGGCCACCGTGCTGCACGCCCCGCTTCAGGGGCTGGCCCGCAGCCTTGAAGCCGTCAGGGCCAAGCGGGTAGAGCAAGCA
This sequence comes from bacterium, assembly GCA_031082145.1. Taxonomy (GTDB): domain Bacteria; phylum Bacillota; class Sulfobacillia; order UBA995; family UBA995; genus Ess09-15. Next base: position 21,696 of record JAVHLP010000002.1, read on the forward strand.
GGAACGGCGGCCTGAAACCGCCGGCATTGGAGGGTTAATAGATGGCGAAGGTTCAGGAGGTCTTGGGGCTCGTCAAGGGTATGACGGTGGTGGAGTTAGCCGAGTTGGTCAAGGCCATCGAGGAGGAGTTCGGCGTGTCGGCCGCAGCCCCCGTGGCCATGGTGCAGGCTGCCGGACCGGCAGCGGGACCGGCGGCTGAAGCCGAGCAGGTGGAGTTTGACGTTGTCCTCACCGGATTCGGTGACAAGAAGATCCAGGTCATCAAGGCGGTCCGGGAGCTCACCGGGCTGGGCCTCAAGGAGGCCAAGGACCTGGTGGAAGGCGTCCCCAAGCCGGTCAAGGAGAAAGTCAGCAAGGAGGAAGCCGAAGAGGCGGCCACCAAGCTGAAGGAGTCGGGGGCAACGGTAGAAGTCAAGTGAGGCGGGGGCCGGGTGGCGATCCGATCGGGTCGCAGAGGGCCCCTTTCTTCTCTTGACAGCCCAGGAGGCTCATGGTATTATTACTACTTGCAATCTTGCGGGTAGGGCCGGACCGGCCTGACCGCCAACTCCTCCGACCCACTGCGAAATCGGGACCCGGGGGCTATTTTGGCTTTTTTTGATCCGCACCGCGAGGGGGAGAGGACCGAGATGCCCGAGCCCGTCGAGGAGGGCACCGAGCAGAGGGTGACTTACTCCCGCATCCGGGAAGTGCTGGATCTTCCCAACCTCATCGAGATCCAGCAGCAGTCCTATGAGTGGTTCCTCGCCGAAGGCCTGAAGGAGATGTTCCGTGATATCTCACCGATCCAGGACTTCACGGGGACCCTGGTCCTTGAGTTCATTGATCACTCCTTGGGAGAGCCCAAGTACACCGTGGAGGCATGCAAGGAGCGGGATGTAACCTATGCCGCCCCGCTCAAGGTCAAGGTGCGGCTCATCAACAAGGACACCGGTGAGGTCAAGGAGCAAGAAGTGTTCATGGGCGACTTCCCACTAATGACCGACAAGGGCACCTTTGTGATCAACGGCGCCGAGCGGGTTATCGTCTCGCAAGTGGTCAGATCACCCGGGGTGTATTACTCGGAGCAGATGGATGCCAGCGGCAAACAGCTGTTCTCGGCCCAGGTGATTCCTAACCAGAGGGGTGCCTGGCTGGAGTTCGAGAGCGACGTCAACGACAGTATCCATGTCCGGGTAGACCGCACCCGCAAGCTGCCGGTTACGGTGCTACTCCGGGCCCTGGGCTACGGAACCCGGGAGGAGATCTTGGAGCTGTTCGGGGACAACCCCTTCATCCTCCAGACGCTGGAACGGGATGGCACCGAGTCGGAAGAAGAGGCCCTGGTTGAGATATACAAGCGGTTGAGGCCTGGCGAGCCGCCCACCGTGGACAGCGCCCGTACCCTCCTGGAATCGCTGTTCTTTGACCCCCGGCGGTACGACCTGGCCGGTGTTGGCCGCTACAAGCTCAACAAGAAGCTATCCTTGCGCCGCAGGCTCCCCGGCCAGGTCGCGGCCAGAGATACAGTTGCCCCCGGCAGTGGAGCGGTCCTGGTGACGGAAGGGACCGTGATCGACCGGCGCCTGGCAGGACAGCTCGAGGACGAGGGGATCAGCGCGGTTGACATCCGGCTCCGTGACGGCTCGATTGTACGCGTGGTGAGTAATGGACAGCGGCCAACCGAGATTGGCATCCTGACCCGGGAAGACGTGTTGGCGGTGGTGAACTACCTCATCACCTGCCACTACGGCTTGGGAACGGTGGACGATATTGACCACCTTGGGAATCGTCGCCTGCGTTCGGTGGGAGAACTCCTCCAGAATCAGTTCCGGATCGGGCTATCCCGAATGGAGCGGGTAGTCAAGGAACGAATGACGATCCAGGATATCGACATCATCACTCCCCAGGCCCTCATCAACATCCGGCCGGTGGTAGCGGCGGTCAAGGAGTTCTTCGGGTCGAGCCAGCTCTCACAGTTCATGGACCAGACCAACCCGCTGGCCGAACTCACCCACAAGCGCCGCCTGTCCGCGCTGGGGCCAGGAGGCCTGTCGCGCGAACGAGCTGGCTTTGAAGTGCGGGATGTGCACCACTCGCACTACGGACGGATGTGCCCCATAGAGACGCCCGAGGGTCCCAACATTGGCCTCATAGCTTATCTCTCCACCTATGCCCGTATCAACGAGTTCGGCTTCATTGAAACCCCCTACCGCCGCGTAGACCGCGAGCGCCGGGTGGTCACCGAGGAGATCGTCTTCCTCACGGCCGACGAGGAGGACAACAACGTGATTGCCCAGGCCAACGAGTCACTGGACGAACGGGGCTGGTTCGTCGAGCCTAGGGTGACCGCCCGTCGCAGACACCAGATTAACGTAGTCGCCGCGGAAGACGTGGACTACATGGACGTCTCTCCGAAGCAAGTGGTTTCGGTCGCATCGGCCCTGATCCCGTTCCTGGAGAACGATGACGCCGGTCGGGCCCTGATGGGCTCCAACATGCAGCGCCAGGCTGTGCCCTTGCTGGCGAACGAGGCGCCCCTGGTCGGGACGGGAATCGAGGACAAGGTCGCCCGGGACTCGGGAGCCGTTCTCCTGGCCCGGCGGGCGGGGGTGGTCTCGGCGGTGTCGGCCACCGGTCTTCAGATCGTCACCGATGGTGGCGAGGTGGATACCTACCGGCTCACCAAGTTCATCCGGTCCAACCAGGGAACCTGCATCAACCAGCAACCCCTCGCCCGGCTAGGCGAGCGCGTGCAGCGGGGGCAGGTGATCGCCGACGGCCCATGCACCAGGAACGGCGAACTGGCCCTGGGCAAGAACGTCCTCGTGGCCTTCATGCCCTGGGAGGGCTACAACTATGAGGATGCCGTGCTCATAAGCGAGAAGCTGGTCAAGGAGGATCTGTACACCTCCATTCACATTGAGGAGCACGAGTCAGAGGCGCGGGACACCAAGCTCGGGCCGGAGGAGATAACCCGGGACATCCCCAACGTGGGCGAGGAGGTTCTGAAGGACCTCGACGACCGGGGGATCATCCGAGTCGGGGCGGAGGTCCGCCCCGGCGACATCCTGGTCGGCAAGGTGACCCCTAAAGGAGAGACGGAGTTAACGGCGGAAGAACGCCTGCTCCGAGCCATATTCGGCGAGAAGGCCCGCGAGGTCCGGGATACCTCGCTGCGGGTTCCCCATGGCGAGAGCGGTATTGTTGTGGACGTGAAGGTTTTTTCACGGGATAACGGCGATGAACTCTCTCCTGGAGTCAACCAGCTGGTGCGGGCCTACATAGCTCAAAAGCGCAAGATCTCCCAGGGAGACAAGATGGCCGGCCGCCACGGTAACAAAGGGGTCATCGCCAAGATCCTGCCTGAGGAGGACATGCCATTCCTCCCCGACGGTACCCCGGTGGAGATCATACTCAACCCCCTGGGAGTTCCTTCCCGCATGAACATCGGGCAGATCCTGGAGACCCATCTGGGCTGGGCGTGCAAGGTTCTTGGGATCAGGGTGGCTAGTCCCGTGTTCGACGGCGCCACCGAGAACGACGTCATCTCCTTGCTGGACCGGGCAGGCCTGCCCGCGAACGGGAAGACCGCCTTGTATGACGGGCGTACCGGGATACCTTTTGACAACGAGGTCACGGTCGGCTACATCTACATGATGAAGCTTGCCCACCTGGTGGACGACAAGATCCATGCCCGCTCCACCGGACCCTACTCCCTGGTGACGCAGCAGCCGCTGGGAGGCAAGGCCCAGTTCGGTGGCCAGAGGTTTGGCGAGATGGAGGTCTGGGCGCTGGAAGCCTACGGGGCGGCCTACACCCTTCAGGAGCTGCTCACCGTCAAGTCGGACGATGTGGTGGGCCGCGTCAAGACCTACGAGGCCATCGTGAAGGGTGACAACGTGCCTGAACCGGGCGTCCCCGAATCCTTCAAGGTGCTCATCAAGGAACTGCAGAGCCTGTGCCTTGACATCAAGGTGCTGGCGGAGGACGCCAAGGAGATCGAGATTCGCGAGACGGAGGAGGACATTACGGAGACCGCCCGGGCTCTCGATCTTGACATCGGCGGCGAGGAAGAACCCGACCTGGTCGGCGGCATCTTTGAGGAAGACGAGGAGGACGAGGCCTCCCGGCCGGTCGCCCAGCTACTCCAGCCCGCCGAGGCGGAGGTCGAGGAAGAAGAGGTCGAATCCCCGGCGACAGAGGTCCCGGCGGCCGAGGCCCCTCCGACTCCAGCCGTGGTGGAGTTCACCGATGACGACCTTGATATCGACCTCGACCTTGACGCCGAGGACGAGGAGGAAGACCTGGAACCCTATGAGCGGACCGACGAGCAGGATGGCGAGCATCCTCGCCGGCGTGGGTTCGTGCCCGACGAAGAAGAGACGGACACAGAGTAGGTTGAGCATCCGCGAAGGATGGAGGAGGACGGCCCCTTGATGGATGTCAACCATTTCGATTCCATGCGCATCGGTCTGGCATCGCCCCAGCAGATCAAGGAGTGGTCCCGGGGCGAGGTCAAGAAGCCGGAGACGATCAACTACCGGACCCTCAAGCCGGAGCGGGACGGGCTGTTCTGCGAGCGTATCTTCGGGCCGCAGCGGGACTGGGAGTGCCACTGCGGCAAGTATAAGCGAATCAGGTACAAGGGCATCGTGTGTGACAAGTGCGGCGTGGAGGTCACCCGCGCCAAGGTGAGGCGGGATCGCATGGGGCACATCGAGCTCGCCGCCCCGGTCTCCCATATCTGGTATTTCAAGGGGATCCCCAGCCGGATGGGTCTTTTGTTGGACATCTCTCCCCGGTCGCTGGAGAAGGTTCTCTACTTCGCCGCCTACATAGTCCTCGACGGGGGTAACACCCCGCTTGTCAAGAAGCAACTGCTCACCGAGAACGAATACCGGGAGCACCGGGAGAAGTACGGGACGTCCTTCCGGGCGACGATGGGAGCCGAGGCCGTCCAGGTGCTCCTGGAGGGAATCGACCTGGATGCTTTGGCGGGCGACCTTCGAACTGAACTCAGAACCGTCAGCGGCCAACGCAAGCTCAGGGCGATCCGGCGCCTCGAAGTGGTGGAGGCCTTCCGGAAGTCGGGCAACCGCCCGGAGTGGATGGTCCTCGAGGTTGTCCCCGTGATCCCGCCAGAACTCCGTCCCATGGTCCAACTGGACGGAGGGAGGTTCGCGACGTCCGATCTCAACGACCTCTACCGCCGGGTCATCAACCGCAACAACCGGCTCAAGCGTCTTCTGGATCTGGGCGCGCCGGACATCATCGTGCGCAACGAGAAACGGATGCTGCAGGAGGCCGTGGACGCCCTCATCGACAACGGCCGTCGCGGGAGGCCGGTTACCGGACCCGGCAACCGCCCTCTTAAATCGCTGTCGGACATGCTCAAAGGCAAGCAGGGGCGGTTCCGGCAGAACCTCCTGGGCAAGCGGGTCGACTATTCCGGACGCTCGGTCATCGTGGTTGGCCCCGACCTGAAGCTCCACCAGTGCGGTCTCCCCAAGGAGATGGCCCTTGAGCTTTTCAAGCCGTTCGTGATGAAACGTCTCGTTCAGCTCGGCCATGCTCACAACATCAAGAGTGCCAAGCGGATGGTGGAACGGGTGCGCCCCGAGGTCTGGGACGTACTGGAAGAAGTGATAAGCGAACACCCGGTCCTCCTTAACCGGGCGCCCACCCTGCACCGCTTGGGCATTCAGGCCTTCGAACCGGTGCTCGTCGAGGGACGGGCGATCCAGATCCACCCTCTGGTATGCGCGGCTTACAACGCTGACTTCGACGGTGACCAGATGGCGGTTCATGTCCCCCTTTCGGCCGAGGCTCAGGCTGAGGCGAGGATACTGATGCTGTCTGCCCACAACGTGCTCAACCCCAAAGACGGACTCCCGGTAGTCACTCCCACCCAGGACATGGTTCTCGGCTGCTACTACTTGACTGCCGGCAAGGATGGGAGCAGGGGCGAGGGCAAGGTCTTCGCGGAAGCGGACGAGGTCGTCCTGGCCTACGAGTCCGGCGCGGTGGACCTTCACAGCTGGATTGAGTTGAGGACGGCGCAGGGAAGGCTGAGAACTACGCCGGGAAGAGTCATCTTCAACGAGAGCCTGCCGGAGGAACTGCGATTCGTCAACGATGTCGTTGATCGCAAGGTCCTAGGCGAGTTGGTGGCGCGGTGCTACCGGCTGTACGGCAGCAACAAGACTGCTTGGGTGCTGGACAGCGTCAAGCGGTTGGGCTTTCGTTTCGCCACCCAGGCGGGGACGACCATCGGCATCTCGGACATCGAAATCCCCGCGGAGAAGCAGGGGATTCTATCCGACGCCGATGACCAGGTTAACGAAATCGAGGCCCAGTACCGTCGGGGACTGATAACCGCCGACGAGCGCTACCGCAAGATCACCGAGGTCTGGGGTAGGGCCAAGGACGAGCTTACGGATCGGCTGATGGAGCGCATGGGCCCCTTCAATCCGGTCTACATGATGGCGGTATCCGGAGCCCGGGGTAACGTCCAGCAGATATCGCAACTCGCGGGGATGCGGGGCTTGATGGCCGACCCGTCGGGCAGGATCATCGAGCTGCCCATCCGCGCTAACTTCCGTGAGGGCTTGACCGTCCTCGAGTACTTCACCTCCACCCACGGAACCCGCAAGGGCCTGGCCGACACGGCACTGCGGACGGCCGACTCCGGGTACCTGACCCGGCGGCTGGTGGACGTGGCCCAGGACGTAATCATCCGGGAGGAGGACTGCGGGACCACGCAGGGGATTGCGGTCGGGGAGATCCGGGAAGACAACGAGGTCATCGAGTCCTTGCCGGACCGGGTAGTGGGTAGGGTTGCCAGCACCGATATCATCCATCCGGACACCGGCGAGGTGCTCGTTCCCGCCAACCAGGAGATTGATGAGGATGCTGCCGGGCGCATCACCGCGGCGGGGATAGACGAGCTGGAGATCCGCTCTACCTTCACCTGCAAGTCCCGCCACGGACTATGCATGCGCTGCTACGGTCGTAATCTGGCTACCGGTCGCAGGGTCGAGGTGGGCGAGGCGGTGGGGATAATAGCGGCCCAGTCCATCGGCGAGCCCGGCACCCAGTTGACCATGCGGACCTTCCATACCGGTGGGGTGGCGGGAGACGACATCACCCACGGTCTTCCCCGGGTGGAGGAACTCTTCGAAGCCCGCAAGCCCAAGGGACAGGCCATCATCGCCGACCTGGACGGAACGGTGCATTTCGCCGAAGACCGGGGGCGCCGGGAGCTCGAGATCCGTTCTCCCTACGGCGAAGTCTCCACTCATGCCCTCCCGTTCGGGGCAAGGGTAAAGGTGCGCGAGGGCCAAGCGGTGAGGGCGGGTGAGGAGATCACCGAGGGCTCGGTTAACCCCCACGACCTCCTGAAGGTCCGGGGCCTCCGGGGCGTTCAGGTGTACCTGCTGCAAGAAGTCCAACGGGTGTACCGCCAGCAAGGCGTTGACATCAACGACAAGCACGTTGAGATCATCATCCGCCAGATGCTGCGCAAGGTTAAGGTCGAGGATCCAGGTGATACCGACCTCTTGCCGGGCGGGGTGACCGACCTCTTTGACTTCGAGGACGAGAACGAGCGAGTCCTGGCCGCCGGCGGGCAGCCGGCGGTGGCCCGGCCAATGCTCCTGGGCATCACCAAGGCATCGCTGGCTACCGACTCGTTCTTGTCGGCGGCCTCTTTCCAGGAGACCACCAGGGTCTTGACCGAGGCGGCCATAAAGGGCAAGCGGGACCCATTGCTGGGACTGAAGGAGAACGTGATCATAGGTAAGCTGGTGCCGGCGGGAACCGGCATGGCCAGATACACCAGCGTCCGGGTCAGCTACGAAGAGCCCGTCGCCGACGAACCGGAGGATCCGATTTTGGCCCGGTTGAAGGGAACCGGAATGGCCGACGATGACGACGAAGAGGCGGTCCAAGGGCTGGAGCCGGAGGAGTCCCCCGGTTCTGAGACGGAGACCGCCACCGAGCCGTTGACAGGCCCAAACCCATCAGCTAAAATATAGAAGTGTCTGTTACCCGGCCTCCCGAGGGGGCGGGAAGGGGGTCCCGGGCCAATGCCCGTCGACTTGGTGAAACGGGCGCAGAGGCGCACGGTGGGAGCCAAACAGACGCTGAAGGCGGTGGACCGAGGGATCGCCACGTTGGTAGTGGTGGCTCGGGACGCTGACGAGCGGGTTCTCCGGGATCTCCTGCGGTGTTGCGAGGAGAGAGGCGTGACCGTCCTGTACGCGGAGTCCATGGAAGGGCTGGGACGGGCCTGCGGGATACAGGTTGGGGCGGCGGCCGCGGCCGTCATAGAGGAGTAGCCAGGGGAGCGAGACATGTGCCCACAATAAACCAGCTAGTCAGGAAAGGGCGCCAGGCGGGGCAGGGCAAGTCGAAGGCGCCCGCCTTGCAGGCCAACCCCTTCCGGCGCGGCGTGTGCACCATCGTGAAAACGGTCACCCCCAAGAAGCCGAACTCGGCCCTTCGCAAGGTGGCCAGGGTCCGGTTGACCAGCGGTATCGAGGTGACCGCCTACATACCTGGGATTGGTCACAACCTGCAGGAGCATTCGGTAGTGCTGGTGCGCGGGGGCAGGGTGAAGGATCTGCCGGGAGTGCGTTACCACATAGTTCGGGGAACCCTGGACGCAGCGGGTGTAGCCAACCGCCAGCGGGCCCGCTCCAAGTACGGGGCGAAGCGACCCAAGCGTTAAGAGCATATCGGCGGGGCCGACGGGCCACCGCCGTGGCTTGGCCGGGGGGCCCGTGGGTCTGGGCCCCCCGGGTGCGTCAACCGATTTGGGGGTGCGCGGAGTTGCCGAGGCGGGGACATGTTCCCAGGCGCGACATTGAGCCTGATACGGTGCACGGCAGTGTCACCGTGGCTCGGTTCATCAACAAGGTCATGATGCGGGGGAAGAAAGGTATGGCCGAGCGTACATTCAGCCGTGCCATGGCGATAGTGGAGGAGAAGTCGGGCAAGGACGCCCTCTCGGTGTTTGAGCAGGCTCTTCGCAATGCCACCCCCTTCCTGGAGGTCAAGGCCAGGAGAGTGGGAGGATCCACCTATCAGGTACCGGTTGAGGTAAGGCCGGAGCGCCGTACTTCCCTGGCCATGCGTTGGCTCCTAGCCTACGCCAGGCAGAGGCCCGAACGAACGATGGAGCAGAGACTGGCGGGGGAGATCCTGGACGCGGCGGCCGGTACGGGCGGAGCGGTCAAGAAGCGGGAGGACACGCACCGCATGGCCGAAGCCAACAAGGCTTTCGCTCACTACCGCTGGTAGTCTGAGGGAGTCTCATCACTCCGGAGGAGAAAGGGGGGAAGAAACGTGCCCAGGGAAGACAGGCTGGAGACCACGCGCAACATCGGAATTATGGCGCACATCGACGCCGGCAAGACCACAACCACCGAGCGGATCCTCTTCTACACCGGGCGGCTGCACCGGATGGGGGAGGTGCACGACGGCACTGCCACCATGGACTGGATGGTACAGGAGCAGGAGCGCGGGATTACCATCACCTCGGCGGCAACCTCCTGCTACTGGAGAGGCCATCGCGTTAACATTATAGACACGCCAGGTCATGTGGATTTCACCATGGAGGTTGAGCGGTCGCTCAGGGTGCTGGACGGGGCGGTCGCTCTGTTCTGTGCCAAGGGGGGAGTTGAGCCCCAGTCGGAGACGGTTTGGCGACAAGCCGAGCGCTACCGGGTGCCCCGGATCGCCTACGTTAATAAGATGGACACGGTGGGCGCGGACTTCCCCCGGGTTCTCAGGATGATGCGCGAGCGGCTCGGGGCCAAGCCGGTGGCGGTGACCCTGCCCCTGGGAGCCGCCGAGAGTTTCCGTGGTCTGGTGGATCTCATCCGGCAGCGAGCCATCTTCTATGAGGATCCTCTGGGGACGATCTACCGTGAAGTTGACATCCCCGCCGAGATCCGGTCGGAGGCTGCCGCCTACCGCGAAGCCTTGGTGGAAGCAGCGGCCGAGTTCGACGACGGGGTGATGGCCAGGTACCTTGATGGTCAGGAGATCCCGGAAGGCGATCTCCGCCAGGCGATCCGCAAGGGCACCCTGCGGACGGCGATCGTCCCCGTCCTCTGCGGGTCCTCTTACCGCAACCGGGGCGTCCAGCTCCTCCTGGACGCGATCGTAGACTACTTGCCGTCGCCGGTCGACTTGCCACCGGTTGAGGGCGTCCATCCTGAGAACGGGGCCACCGAGAGCCGGGCTCCCAGCGACGACGCCCCTCTCGCCGTACTGGCGTTTAAGATCATGACCGATCCCTACGTGGGTCGGCTGACTTTCCTCAGGGTATACTCAGGGGTGTTGAGGACCGGGGCCGCCGTCCACAACGTGGTCCGCCACCGCAAGGAACGGATCGGCCGCCTCCTGCGGATGCACGCCAACCACCGGGAGGATGTGGAGGAAGCCCGGACGGGCGACATCGTGGCTGCCGTCGGCCTCCGCAATACCACCACCGGCGATACCGTGTGTGACCCTCAGCACCCGCTCATCCTGGAGGCCATCCCCTTCCCCGAACCGGTGATTGCGGTGGCCATCGAGCCCCGCACCAAGGCCGATCAGGACAAAATGACGACGTCGTTGAACCGGCTCTCGGAAGAGGATCCTACCTTCCGGAGCCATACCGATCCCGATACCGGTCAGATCATCATCTCCGGCATGGGAGAACTGCACCTCTCCATCATCGTCGACCGGCTCCTGCGGGAGTTCCAGGTTGAGGCCAACGTGGGCAAGCCCCAGGTAGCCTATAAGGAGACCATCACCCGCCGGGCGCGAGGTGAGGGGCGCTACGTGCGCCAAAGCGGGGGGCGCGGGCAGTATGGGCACGTCGTGCTGGAACTGGAGCCTCTGGCCAGGGGCGGCGGGTTTGAGTTCAAGAGCGCCCTAACCGGTGGGGCGATTCCCCGCGAGTTCATACCGGCAGTGGCCGAGGGACTGAGGGAGGCCTTGCAGTCCGGTGTGGTGGCCGGCTACCCTCTGGTCGACCTCCGGGCAACCCTGGTGGACGGCTCCTGTCACGAGGTGGACTCATCCGACATCGCCTTCAAGATTGCCGGGTCCATGGCCTTGCGTCAAGCTGCCGGGAAGGGAGAACCCTGCCTGCTGGAACCCGTAATGCGGCTGGAGACCGTGGTCCCCGAAGCGTATCTGGGCGAGGTGATTGCCGACATTAACGCCCGCCGCGGTCAGGTGGAGGGCATGGAGAGTCAGGGCGAGCTCCAAGTCTTGCGGGCCAACGTGCCCCTGGCGGCGATGTTCGGCTATGCCACGGACCTCCGGTCCAAGACCCAGGGCCGTGGAACCTACACGATGCAGTTTGCCAGCTACCGGGAGGTCCCGGTGGAGTCGAATAGGCTGCTTGCCAGTTCTCACGGCGCCTAGGTCCGGACGGGCGCGCCAAATAACATTCCGGGGAGGCCGGAGCGGAGCATGGGCAAGAAGAAGTTTGAGCGGACGAAGCCGCATGTCAACGTGGGAACGATC
>JAVHLP010000002.1:33213-222137 GCA_031082145.1 bacterium
CATGGGCAAGAAGAAGTTTGAGCGGACGAAGCCGCATGTCAACGTGGGAACGATCGGCCACGTAGACCACGGCAAGACCACGTTGACGGCGGCGATCACGCTGCTTTTGTCGAAGCGACAACTGGCCGACTTCGTGCCGTTCGACCAGATTGACAAGGCGCCGGAGGAGAAAGAGCGGGGGATCACGATTGCCACGGCGCATGTGGAGTACCAGACCGACAAGCGTCATTACGCGCACGTGGACTGCCCTGGCCACGCCGACTACGTGAAGAACATGATCACCGGGGCGGCCCAGATGGACGGGGCGATACTGGTGGTGTCGGCGGCGGACGGGCCGATGCCGCAGACGCGGGAGCACATCCTGCTGGCACGGCAGGTAGGGGTACCGGCGATGGTAGTGTTTTTGAACAAGGCGGACATGGTGGACGACCCTGAGATCCTGGAGTTGGTGGAACTCGAAGTGCGGGAACTACTGAGCAAGTACGAGTTCCCGGGGGACGAGATCCCGGTGATCGCGGGTTCGGCCTTGAAGGCGTTGGAGCATGGGTGCGGTGATCGGGCTTGCGAGCATTGTGGGAAGCTGATGGAGCTGCTCGACGCGGTGGACGAGTACATACCGACGCCGGAACGTGACGTTGACAAGCCGTTCCTGATGCCGGTAGAGGACGTGTTCAGCATAACCGGGCGGGGGACCGTGGCTACCGGCCGGGTGGAGCGAGGGAAGATCAAGGTAGGGGAAGAGGTAGAGATCGTCGGCTTGATGGACCAGCCGCGTAAGACGGTGGCGACCGGGGTGGAGATGTTCCGGAAGCTGCTGGACGAGGCGGTGGCTGGCGACAACATAGGAGTCCTGCTACGGGGAGTTGACAAGGACGAAGTGGAGCGGGGCCAGGTGCTGGCCAAGCCCGGGTCGATAAGGCCCCACACCAAGTTCAGCTCCGAGGTCTACGTCCTGACCCGGGAAGAAGGCGGGCGGCACACCCCGTTCTTCAATGGTTACCGGCCGCAGTTCTACTTCCGGACGACCGACGTCACCGGCTCGACCCAGTTGCCGGAGGGAGTTGAGATGGTAATGCCGGGTGACAACGTGCGCATGGACATAGACCTGATCACCCCCATCGCCATCGAGGAAGGACTTCGCTTCGCCATCCGTGAGGGCGGCCGCACCGTGGGTGCGGGAGTGGTCACCGGCATAAGGGAGTAGAGGCCCTGGACAGGGGAGGTTTCGAGCGTTGGTGGACCAGAAGATCCGCATCAGGCTAAGGGCCTTTGACTATAAGGTCCTGGACCAGTCGGCGGAGCGAATAGTGACCACGGCCCGGAAGACGGGTGCTCGGGTCTCGGGACCGATACCCCTTCCTACCGAGAAGAGCGTGTACACGGTTCTGGTGGCCCCTAACGGGGAAAAGGATATCCGGGAGCAATTCGAGATGCGCACCCACAAGCGGCTCATTGATATCCTGGATCCGACCTCCAAGACCGTGGACGCCCTGATGAAGCTCGATCTGCCGGCCGGAGTGGACATTGAGATCAAGCTCTGACCCGGTGGGTCGGGGGGGTGAGTTGACGTGATCCCAGGCATGCTCGGACGCAAGCTCGGTATGACCCAAGTCTATGATGATACGGGGCGGGCGGTTCCGGTGACCGTCATTGAGGCCGGGCCGTGCGTGGTTGTCCAGAAGAAGACGGTTGAGGTTGACGGCTACAATGCTGTTCAACTGGGGTTGGGTGAGATCCGGCCGCGGCTCGTGAACCGACCGCTCAAGGGGCACTTCGAGCGGGCCGGGGTCAAGCCGGTACGGAGACTGGCCGAATTCCGGACCGATGCGGCGGCTGCCTGCGAACCCGGGCAGGAAGTGACTGTTGACATGTTTGAGCAGGGGGACTTGGTGGCTATCACCGGTGTCTCCAAGGGCAAGGGCTTCGCGGGGGGCGTACGCCGCCACGGCTTCGGACGGGGTCCCATGGCCCACGGCTCCAAGTACCACCGCGGGCCGGGCTCTCTGCAGTCCCGCGCCGCGTCCCGTGTCTTCAAGGGCCGCAAGTTGCCGGGCCACCTGGGGGCGCAGGCGACCACGGTGAAGAACCTGACCGTAGTGAGGGCTGACGCCGAGCGGAACCTGCTGCTGGTGAAGGGTGCGGTTCCCGGTCCCCGGGGCCAGTGGCTGGCCATCCGGAGGGTCGCCGACCGGCGAGGCTGAGAGGGAGGAAGGGCCTGATGCCCAAAGCAGCGCTGTACAACCAGGATGGCGAGCCCTTGGGTGAGGCCACCCTGTCCGGGAGTGTCTTCGGTGCCGAGGTCAACCAGAGCCTCATGCACCAGGCAGTGGTCATGCTGCAGGCCAACCGGAGGCTGGGCACGGCGTCTACGCTGACGAGGGCCGAGGTCCGCGGTGGTGGCCGCAAGCCCTGGCGTCAGAAGGGACTGGGGCGGGCCCGGCACGGCACCATCCGCTCACCGCTGTGGCGTGGCGGGGGCGTTGTCTTCGGCCCGTCACCGCGCGACTTCGCGTATGCAATACCAAAGAAGGCACGCCGTGAGGCGCTGCGGTCGGCGCTCTCGGCCCGGGCCCGGGAAGGGAAGATCGCCGTACTGGAGGGCCTCTCTTTGGAGCGCCCCCAGACCGCCAGCATCGCTCGCCTGGTGAACCGGATCGGCGCCGCGCGGGCCCTGATCGTCACCGGAGACAGCGACGCTGTGGTGGCAAAATCGGCCCGGAACCTCCCCGGCGTGGGTTCCTTGCCGGCGGCCAGTCTCAATGTCCTCGACGTGATGGCCCATGAGTGGCTGGTACTCACCCGGGACGCCGTCGGCAAGCTGGAGGAGGCACTGGCGCCGTGAGAAACGCGAGACAGGTAATCCTGCGGCCGGTGATGTCGGAGAAGAGCACCGCCGCCATGGCCCAGGGCAAGTACACCTTCGTGGTGGCTCCCGACGCCACCAAGGTGGAGATCCGCCAGGCGGTCGAGGAGATCTTCCGGGTCAAGGTCACCAAGGTGAACACCCAGAACCGGCAGGGGAAACTGCGGCGGATGGGGGTCCACCGGGGGTACCGTCCCGACACCAAGAAGGCCGTAGTCACCCTGGCCGAGGGCCAGAGCATCAAGTTCTTTGAGGATCTGCGCTAGAACGAGGGAGCGGTGACGGTGAGCGTCAAGAAGTACAAGCCGACTTCTCCCGGACGGCGGGCCATGACCGGGGCCGGCTTCCAGGAGATCACGCGCGACAAGCCCGAGAAGTCCCTGGTCGAGCCATTGCGCCGCAAGGCGGGTCGTTCCAACCAGGGGCGGATCGCCGTCCGGCACCGGGGGGGCGGCCACAAGCGCGCTTACCGGGTCATCGACTTCAAGCGGGACAAGGATGGCGTCCCCGGCCGGGTGGCCGCCATCGAGTATGATCCCAACCGCTCGGCGCGGATCGCTCTCATCCACTATGCTGACGGAGAGAAGCGCTACATCCTGGCCCCGGTTGGTCTGGGTCCCGGAGACCAGGTGATGTCGGGACCGGCGGCCGATATTCGTCCCGGCAACGCCTTGCCCCTGGCCAGTATGCCGCTGGGTACCGAGATCCACAATATCGAGCTCAAGCCGGGCAAGGGCGCCCAGATGGTCCGTTCGGCAGGAGCGTCGGCCCAGTTGATGGCTCGTGAAGGCGGACAGGCCCTGCTCCGACTGCCTTCCGGCGAGCTCCGGCTGGTGGACCAGCGCTGCAAGGCCACAGTAGGCCAGGTTGGCAATGTGGAGCACGAGAACATCAAGTTGGGCAAGGCCGGGCGCAGCCGCTGGCTGGGACGAAGGCCGGAGACTCGCGGGGTGGTCATGAACCCGGTCGATCACCCCCACGGGGGAGGCGAAGGCAAATCCCCCATCGGCCGCAAACACCCGGTGACGCCTTGGGGGAAGCCCACTCTGGGTCACCGGACCCGCAGGAAGGGCAAGGCTTCCGATCAGTCCATCGTGAAACGGCGGAAGTAGGAGGAGATCAGGCGCTGTGGGGCGATCGCTGAAGAAGGGTCCCTACGTGGACGAGAAGTTAGCCGCGAAGATCAGCGAGCTTAATGCCAGGAACGAGAAGCGGGTGATCAGAACCTGGGCCCGTGCCTGCACCATTATCCCCGAGTTCCTGGGCCATACCATCGCCATTCACGACGGGCGCAAACATGTCCCCATATACATCACCGAGGACATGGTGGGGCACCGGTTGGGGGAGTTCGCTCCTACCCGGACCTTCCGGGGCCACGGTCACCATACTGAACGGTCAACGGCGCTCAAGTAGGCTGACGAGGAGGACTGGTCGTGGAAGGGAGAGCGGTAGCTCGCTACCTGCGTATTGCACCGCGTAAGGCACGCGTTGTCATCAACCTGATCCGTGGCAAGCCGGTGGACCAGGCTCTGGCCATACTCAGGTTTACGCCGAAGCGGGCTTCCTTTCTGATTGAAAAAGTCCTGCTTTCGGCCGTCGCCAACGCGGAGCATAATCGAGATCTGGCCCGAGGGTCTCTTTACGTCGCCGAGGGGTCTGTTGACCAGGGGCCGACCCACAAGCGGTGGCACCCGAGAATGCGGGGACAGGCTTTCTCGATTAAGAAGCGGACCAGCCACATCACCGTGGTGGTCCGGGAACGAAAGGAGTAAGGCGAACACTTTGGGACAGAAGGTACACCCCAAGGGGCTGCGGATAGGCATCATCAAGGACTGGGACGCCAAGTGGTTCGCTACCGGCCCGAAGTATGCGGAGTTGCTTCACGAGGACATGAAGATCCGCGACCTCATCGACCGGCGGCTCTGGCAGTCGGGTATTTCCCGGGTGGAGATCGAGCGGGCTGCCAACCGTCTGAAAGTCACCATCCATACCGCCAAGCCGGGAATGGTGATCGGCCGCGGGGGAGCGGGCGCTGAGAGCATCAAGGCAGACATGGAGCGCTTGACGGGAAAGCAGGTCTCGGTTAACATCTTGGAGGTCCGCAGTCCAGAAGTGGACGCCAAGTTGGTGGCCGAGAACATCGCCGGCGCCCTCGAGAAGAGGATCTCTTTCCGCCGAGCGGTCAAGCAGGCGGTGGGCCGGGCCATGCGGGGTGGAGCCAAGGGCGTGCGGGTGATCGTGTCCGGCCGGCTGGGCGGGGCGGAGATCGCCCGATCGGAGAGGAACTGGGAAGGGACGGTCCCCCTGCACACCCTCCGGGCAGACATCGACTATGGCCTCGCCGAGGCCCGGACCACCTACGGGCAGATCGGGGTCAAGGTCTGGATCTTCAGGGGAGAAGTCTTGCCGGGTCAGGAGCGGCCGGCGGACCGGCCCGGAGAATCGCCGCGGCCGGGACGTAGGCCGGCCAGGGCATAGGAGGCACAACGGGATGCTGATGCCCAAGCGGGTCAAGTTCCGCAAGGTGCACCGAGGGCGCCGGACGGGGATTGCCAGCCGGGGCTCCGACCTGCTGTACGGCGACTTCGGGCTGCAAGCGCTGGAGGCGGCGTGGGTCACCGACCGGCAGATCGAGGCGGCGCGAGTTGCGCTGACACGGCACATCAAGCGGGGGGGCAAGGTCTGGATCCGGATCTTCCCCGACAAGTCGGTCACCAAGAAACCGGCTGAGACCCGGATGGGGAGTGGCAAGGGGGCCCCCGAGTACTGGGTAGCTGTTGTCAAGCCGGGGCGAGTTCTCTTCGAACTCACGGGAGTTGACGATACCCTCGCCCGCGAGGCCATGCGCTTGGCAGCCCACAAGCTGCCCCTGCGGACGAGGTTCGTCAAGCGCGATGATTATGGTGGTGAGGCCAGGTGAAACCCGCCGAGCTACGCGAGTTAAGTGATGTTGAGCTGGACGAGAAGCTACAAGAACTCAGGAATGAGCTGTTCAACCTCCGCTTCCAGTTGACAACGGGGCAATTGGACAACCCCATGCGGGTTCGCCACGTTCGTAAGAGCATCGCACGGGTGAAGACGGTCCAGCGGCAGAGGCAGCTTGACTCCAGGTAACCGGGAACTGCCCGGCGGGGAGGCAGACTCTATGGAAGACGTCCGGGGGAATAGGAAAGAGCGCGTCGGGACGGTTGTCTCCGACGGCATGGACAAGACAGTGGTCGTAGCCGTCGAGACGGTGAAGCAGCATCCCCTGTACGGCCGGCGCATACGGCGAACCCGCCGGTTCAAGGCCCATGACGAGTTGAACGAGTGCAGGGTGGGCGACCGGGTGCGGATCACGGAGACACGACCGCTCTCCCGGGACAAGCGCTGGAGAGTGGCCGATATTATCGAGCGCGCCCGCTGACGGGGCCCGCGGGGAGGAACGGGCCGTGATCCAGGCTCAGACCAGGCTGAACATAGCTGACAACACCGGCGCCAGGGAGATCATGTGCATCAGAGTGCTCGGCGGCTCCCGGCGTAAGTATGCCAACATCGGGGATATCATCGTGGCCACCGTCAAGGAGGCCGCGCCAGGCGGGGTTGTGAAGAAGGGGGACGTGGTCAGGGCGGTGGTGGTACGCTCCCGGAAAGGACTGAACCGGGAAGACGGCTCCCATATCCGCTTTGACGACAATGCGGCGGTCATCATCAAAGAGGATCGTGAGCCCCGGGGCACTCGCATCTTCGGACCGGTGGCCCGGGAACTCCGCGAGAAGGCGTTCATGAAGATCATATCGCTGGCCCCTGAAGTTCTTTGATGGCCCGGCAAGGAGGCGACCGGAGTGGCCAGGCAAACTGAGTACAACCGGATGCACGTCCGTAAGGGCGACAACGTAGTGGTGATATCCGGCAAGGATCGTGGGAAGAAAGGGAAGATCATCCGAACCGATCCGGACTCCGGCCGGGTAGTGGTCGAAGGTGTCAACGTGGTCAAGCGGCATCTGAAGCCCCAGGGGAAGGCCATCCAGGGGGGCATCGTGGACCAGGAGGCGCTCCTCCCCAGCGCGAAGGTGATGCTGGTCTGCGTCCGCTGCAACCGACCCTCCCGTCTGGGCAGGACCCGCCTGAAGGACGGGCGCCAGGTTAGGGTATGCAAGAAGTGTAAGGAAGTTGTCGACCGGTAGGGGGTGTGGCTGTGCCCGCCAGGATGAAGGAGCTATACCGGGACAAGGTGGTCCCTGTGCTCCGGGATAGGTTCAAGTACAAGAACCCCATGGAGATCCCACGGCTGGAGAAGATCGTGGTCAACATGGGGGTGGGCGAGGCCACTCAGAACCCCAAGGCGCTCGACGCGGCGGTGTCCGATCTGGCCAGCATAACCGGTCAGCGCCCGGTCATCACAAAGGCCAAGCGCTCAGTGGCTGCCTTCAAGTTGCGCAAGGGGATGTCGATTGGCTGCAAGGTGACCTTGCGTGGCGACCGCATGTACGAGTTCTTTGACCGTCTGGTCAACGTGGCGCTGCCGCGCGTGCGGGACTTTCGGGGGATCTCTCCCCGTGGTTTTGACGGCCGGGGGAACTACACCCTCGGCATCAGGGAGCAGCTGATTTTCCCCGAGATCGACTACGACAAGGTGGAGAAGATTCGCGGTATGGACGTTATCATCGTCACCACAGCCCGGACGGACGAGGAAGCCCTGGGCTTGCTGAAAGCCCTGGGGATGCCCTTCCGGGATACCGCCTAGGGAGGTTGGCCGGGGTTGGCGACCAAGGCAATGGTGGAGAAGTGGAAGCGGGCTCCCCGGTACCGGACGCGATATCATCACCGGTGCCGCATATGTGGCCGGCCACGGGCGTACATGGGCAAGTTCGCCATGTGCCGCATGTGCTTCCGGGAGCGGGCCCACCGGGGGCAGCTGCCGGGCATCAAGAAGGCCAGTTGGTAGACCCCTCGGCGGGAACCAGCAGAAGGAGGTACCCAGAGTATGGCCATGTCCGACCCCCTGGCGGATATGCTGACCCGAGTCCGAAACGCATGCGCCGTCAGGCGCGACCGGGTGGAGATTCCCGGATCGCGGATGGGCCGCGCGGTCGCGGAGATCCTCAAGCGTGAGGGTTACATCCGAGACTTCGAGTGGGTGGGGGGTAGCCCCCAGGGTAAGCTCCGGCTTCACCTGCGGTACGGACCCGCCAAGGAGCAGGTGATAGCCGGGCTAAAGCGCGTCAGTAAGCCCGGCCTGCGTGTCTACGCGGGCAAGGATGAAGTGCCGCAGGTCCTCGGTGGCCTGGGCATAGCCATCATCTCCACCTCGCAAGGGCTCATGACCGACCGCGAGGCCAGAGAACGGGGCCTCGGGGGCGAGGTCATCTGCCACGTCTGGTAGCGATTACAGGAGGTCTTCCAGGCATGTCTAGAGTAGGGCGCAAGCCGGTGGTCCTGCCCCCCGGAGTGGAGGTGCGCGTGGAGGGCAACACCGTTCAGGTGAAGGGACCTCGGGGACAGTTGGAGCAAGATATCCCCGCCGCCATCGCGGTGGAGGTACATGATGGCGTCGTTCAGGTGTCACGACCCTCGGATGGTCGCGTGCACCGGTCCCTGCACGGGCTCACGCGGAGCCTGATCGCAAACATGGTCACCGGCGTTACTGAAGGTTACCAGAGGAGCCTGGAGTTGGTTGGCGTCGGTTATCGCGCCAGCATGGCCGGGAGGAAGCTGACCCTGAACGTCGGTTTCAGCCACCCCGTCGAGGTCGAGCCGCCGGAGGGTGTGCAGATCGAGACCCCAGCACCCACCAGCATTATCGTCAGGGGCAACTCGAAGGAAGAGGTGGGCGAGACCGCGGCCCGCATCCGCAGAGTCCGTCCCCCCGAGCCTTACCAGGGCAAGGGGATTCGTTACGCCGGCGAGAGAGTGAGACGGAAGGCGGGTAAGGCCGGTAAGTAGGCCCGTCCGGAGGGAAACGAGACGATGTTAAACCGGAAGGATCGCAACGAGGCGCGGAAGCGCCGGCACCGGCGCATGCGCAGGGGCTTGGCGGGGAGCCAGGGTTGCCCAAGGCTGAATGTCTTCCGCAGTGCTCGCCACATATACGCTCAACTTGTTGATGATGAAGCGGGGATCACCCTCACGGCCGCTTCCTCTCTGGATCCGCAGACGCGGGCCACCGGCGAAGGAACGGGAACCCGCAAGGTTCAGGTGGCACGGCAGGTGGGGGCCTTGATCGCCCACCGCGCCCTGGAGAAGGGCATATCACGGGTCGTGTTCGATCGCGGTGGCTACCAGTATCACGGCAGAGTCCAAGCCCTGGCCGATGCTGCCCGTGAGGCCGGCCTGCAGTTCTAGGGGTTATCGCTGAGGAGGTAAGGCTGACTTGCCCAGGATAGATCCGGACCGTATAGGCGAGATCAAGGAGAAGGTCGTATCGATCAACCGGGTGGCCAAAGTGGTCAAGGGCGGTCGGCGCTTCAGTTTCAGCGCCCTGGTGGTAGTGGGTGACGGTGACGGCCACGTAGGGGCTGGCCTGGGCAAGGCTACCGAGATACCCGACGCCATAGCCAAGGGAATCCAGGACGGCAAGAAGAGCCTGATCCGGGTTCCCCGGGTAGGCACCACGATTCCCCACGCAGTCACGGGTGACTTCGGAGCCGGCCGGGTGCTCATCAAGCCCGCGTCCCCCGGCACCGGGTTGATCGCCGGGGCTCCGGTTAGAGCCGTCCTGGAGTTGGCGGGGATCACCGACGCTCTCACCAAGTCGCTGGGCTCCTCCAACCCCAACAACGTGGTCTACGCCGCCATTGAGGCCCTGAAATCCCTGCGGAGCGCCGAGGAAGTGGCTCGCCTGCGGGGGAAGCGCGCGGATGCTCTGAGCCTGGAATCCTGACCCCGAACGGGGGAGAACACATGCGATCCCGGTTGAAGATCACCTACTGCAAGAGCGGCATTGGCTCTTCGCTGAGCCACCGCCGGACCCTGCGTGCCCTGGGGCTCCGAACCCTGGGCCAGTCCGTATTCCACGTCGACCGGCCTTCCCTCCAGGGGATGATCCGCAAGGTGGCCCACCTGGTCCGAGTGGAGGTTGTGGAGCCGGCAGCGTTAGGCCCCGAAGGCATGGCCGGCCCGGTGGGAACCCCGGTTCCCCAGCCCGAGCGGCCCCGGAGTGCTCCCGCAGTGGTCGAGAGCGGGGCTACGGCTGAGAAAGGGCGGCCATCCCGGGGCAAGCGATCACCGGCCGGCGAGCCCGACCAAGCCGCTGGTCCGGCGACGAAAGCCAAGGTCGCCGCGAAGAAGCGCACGACCAAGACTGCCACGCCGGCGGGAGCCAAGGTGGCTCCCAAGGCCACTGCCCGGCCCCGGGTGAAAGAGGGCAAGGTTGTGACTGAGAAGCGGACGCCCACGGCCAAGGCGACCAGGGCCGGGGCACAGGCGCCCCCGGCCAAGACGGATCCGGCAGCGACTGAGGAAAAGCCGGCTGGCCGGCGGAAGAAGGCCGAGCCAGGTAAGGGAAGCCGGGGAGGTGCGACCGGTGGCCCGACTGCATGAGTTGAAACCCGCTCCCGGCTCAAGGAAAGGCCCCAAACGGGTCGGCCGGGGAACGGGTTCTGGCCATGGCAAGACTGCCGGCCGCGGCCACAAGGGGCAGAAGTCCAGAGCTGGGGGGGGCAAGGGGCCCGGCTTCGAAGGGGGCCAGATGCCATTGCAGCGCAAGTCCCCCAAGCGTGGCTTTCATAACCCCTTCGGTCAGGATTTCGAGGAGGTCAACGTGGGCCGTCTGTGCCGGTTTGCCCCCGGGAGCGAGATTGCCCCCGGGACCCTGGCCGAGCAGAAGATCATCGCCAGGCCGGACAGCAAGGTCAAGATCTTGGGGTCGGGAGACCTTGACCGGCCGCTGATCGTCCGGGCCCACCGGTTCTCAGCCCAGGCCATCCAGAAGATCGAGGCTGCCGGCGGGAAGGCCGAGGTGATCCAGGGTTGAGGTTCTTGGAGGCCCTGCGCAGCGCTTTTCGGATTGGCGATCTCAGGCGGCGCATCTTCTTCACCCTCTGGATGTTCGTTGTCTTCCGGATCGGGGTCTATGTTCCCGTCCCCGGGGTGGACAGCCGGGCGATCGCCGATCTGGTGGCCGAGGGCACCCTTTTCGGGCTCCTGGACCTGTTCTCTGGCGGCGCGCTAAGCGCCTTCTCGGTCTTTGCTATGAGCATCACCCCCTACATCAACGCCTCGATCATCATGCAGCTCCTCACCGTGGTGATTCCCCGCCTGGAGCAGTTGGCCAAGGAGGGGGAGGAAGGGCGTAAGAAGATAACTCAGTACACCCGGTATGCTACGGTTGGCTTGGCCATGGTGCAAGCCTTCGGAATGTCTGTCGGCTTGCGTCACGCCGTGGTGAACCCGACCTTCTTTGGTCTCTCGCTGATTGCGCTAACACTGACGGCCGGCACAGTGTTCTTGATGTGGCTGGGTGAGCAGATCACGGAGAAGGGGATCGGCAACGGGATCTCCCTCATTATCTTCGCCGGAATCGTATCCCGGGCTCCCCAAGGATTGGCCACCATGTGGGCTTACCTCACAGCCGGGGTCCTGAACATCTTCAACGTTGCCATCCTGATCTCGATCGGATTGGCCGCCATAGCCGCCGTCATACTGGTACAAGAAGGCCAGCGCCGCGTACCCGTGCAGTACGCCAAGCGGGTGAAAGGGCGCCGGATGTACGGCGGTCAGACCACCCACATCCCGGTGCGGATCAACTCCGCCGGAGTCATCCCGGTCATCTTCTCCACTTCCGTGCTGGCCTTCCCTGCGACCATTGCCCAGTTCATCCCCCATCCCTGGGCCCAGGCAGTGGCAGGCGCGTTGGGTTTCCGGAGCGCGCTCTACGTCACCTTAAACGTGATGTTGATCGTCTTCTTCACGTACTTCTACACCGCGATCACCTTCAACCCTCAGAACGTGGCCAATGACCTCAAGAAGTGGGGTGGCTTCATACCGGGGCTCCGGCCCGGCCGGCCGACCGCCGAACACCTGGACCGCATCTTGTACCGGATCACCCTGATCGGGGCCATCTTCCTGGCCTTCGTGGCCGCCGTAATGCCGACCATGGTGGCCAGGATCAGCGGTGTCAACATCTACTTCGGCGGCACCGCCCTGATCATCGCCGTTGGAGTGGCTTTGGAGACCATGAAGCAGATCGAGGTTCACCTGATCATGAGGCATTACCAGGGGTTCATGCGGTGATGGGGAGGTGGCCGCAGTTCGCCTGGTGATGTTGGGACCACCCGGGGCCGGCAAGGGCACCCAGGCCAGACGGCTTGCTGACGACCTGGGCTTGCTCCACATTGCCACCGGCGACATCCTCCGCCAGGCTGCGGCAGCCGACACCGACCTCGGCCGGCAGGCGGCAGCCATCATGAGCCAAGGTGGGCTGGTTCCCGACGCCGTTATGATCGGTCTGATCGCGGAGCGGTTGGGCGATCCGGCCGCCACCGGCGGGTTTGTCCTGGACGGTTTTCCCCGGACCGTGGAGCAGGCCCAAGCCCTGGATGAACTGATGCGGGAGCAGACCGGGAGAGAGATCGACGCAGCCGTCTACCTTGATGCTCCGGAGGAGGAACTTGTCCGGCGATCCGCCAGCCGCCGGGTGTGCCGGGGTTGTGGGGCCAACTACAACCTGATCTCCTCGCCCCCGAGGCGAGAGTCGATTTGCGACGCCTGTGGGGGAGGGCTGTACTTACGGGATGACGACCGCGAGGGGACGGTAAGGCGACGGTTGGCTGTATACCGGGACCTGACCCATCCGGTGACCGCTTACTACGACGCGCGGGGCTGCCTGCGACGGGTTGACGGGCTGGCCCCACCGGACCAGGTCTACCAGGACCTGCGCCGCCAGTTGGCAGGGCTGGAGCGGGCGTGATCCTACTCAAGTCGGAGCGGGAGATCGAGTCTATGCGCCAGGCGGGGCGCATCCTGGCCCTATGCTTGGAGGAGTTGCGTTTGGCGGTGATCCCGGGAGTGCGGACGGGCGATCTCGACCGGCTGGCTGAGAAGCTGATCAGCCATCACGGCGGGCTCCCCGCCTTCAAGGGATACCGCGGATACCCGGCCGCTATCTGCACCTCGGTGAACTCTCAGGTCGTGCACGGCATCCCCGGCCCCCGGAAGCTGGAGGAAGGGGACATCGTGAGTATCGACGCCGGCGTCCGGTACGAAGGGTTTCACGCCGACGCCGCGATAACCGTCCCCGTGGGTGAGGTGCCGCAGGCAGCCCGGAGGCTGATCGACGT
Source organism: bacterium (assembly GCA_031082145.1). Lineage (GTDB taxonomy): Bacteria > Bacillota > Sulfobacillia > UBA995 > UBA995 > Ess09-15. Next base: position 46,336 of record JAVHLP010000002.1, read on the forward strand.
GACCCGGGAGGCGCTCGGAAGGGCCGTGGCCCGGGCCCAGACCGGCCACCGGCTCACCGATATCTCTCACGCCGTGCAGGACTGGGTGGAGAAGGCGGGATTCAGCGTTGTCAGGGAGTATGGGGGCCACGGGATCGGGCGGGACATGCACGAGGAGCCCCAGGTGCCAAACTTCGGCCCCCCCGGCAGTGGGCCGGTGCTCAAACCAGGCCTCGTCCTGGCCCTCGAACCGATGGTAAACGCCGGTGGCTGGGAGGTAGAAACCCTGGAAGACGATTGGACGGTGGTCACCTGTGATCGTAGCCTGTCGGCGCACTTCGAGCACACGGTGGCCGTAACCGCCGACGGCCCCCAGATCCTCACCCTTCCTTAGTGGAGACGGGGACTGCGTTGTGGTATAATTACAAGTTGCTGGTGTTCCGGCGGGAGGGACTGCCCGGTGAAGGGACAGGAGATCCGGCCCGGCCAGCTGGTGAGTTCTCGCGCCGGTCGCGATCAGGGTCACTTCTACCTGGTCTTGGCAATCAGGGACGAGCGGACGGCCCTGGTAGTAGACGGGCGAACACGTCCGGTTGCCGGCCCAAAACGCAAGAACCCAAAGCATCTTGAGCCGCATGCCTGCGCGGCGGAGGATCTCTGCCGTCGCTTGGCCGGCGGCGAACCGGTCGACGACGCGGAGATTCGCCAGGCGATCAAGCGCCTGGCCTCCAGGGTGACGGGTGACGAGATATGATGGGTTGTCTCCAGGGGAGGATGTTTCCGGCATGGGCAAAGAAGATGTGATCGAGGTCGAGGGCAAGGTGATCGAGCCTCTCCCTAACGCCATGTTCAGGGTAGAGTTGCAGAATGGCCACCGGGTTCTCGCTCACATCTCGGGAAAGATACGGATGAACTTCATCCGCATTCTCCCCGGCGACCGCGTTCTCGTGGAGCTATCGCCCTACGACCTGACCCGCGGCAGGATCATCTACCGTTACCGGTAGAGGGCGAATGAGGGAGGGCCAGGCAGATGAAAGTGAGGCCTTCAGTCAAGCGTCTGTGTGACAAGTGCAAGGTGATCCGGCGAGAAGGCAAGGTGCTGGTCATCTGCGAGAACCCGAAACACAAGCAGAAGCAGGGATAGGGGGTCGGGACATTGGCCAGGATCGCCGGCGTTGACCTGCCCCGGGAGAAGCGAGTCGAGGTCGCTCTCACCTACATCTACGGACTAGGTGCGGCCAGAGCGCGGGAAGTTCTCTCCATCGCGCGGGTCAACCCCGACACCCGGGTCAGAAATCTGACCGAGGAGGAAGTCAGTCGCCTGCGCGAGGCGATTGACCGGAACTACAAGGTGGAAGGGGATCTCCAGCGCGAGGTCCAGATGAACATCAAGCGGCTCATAGACATCGGATCTTACCGGGGTCTCCGCCATCGCCGGGGTCTCCCCGTGCGGGGCCAGAGGACACGCACCAACGCTCGGACCCGCAAGGGGCCCAAGAAGACGGTGGGGGTCCGGAGGAAGAAGTAGTCTGAGCGGGAGAGGGGTGAGTGCCCATGCCCCCCAGGAGAGGGGCCAGGGCGAAGCGCAAGGAGAGGAAGATGATCGACCGGGGGGTCGCTCACATACGGTCCACCTTTAACAACACCATCGTGACCATATGCGACCCGGCGGGCAACACCATTTCCTGGGCTTCGGCCGGGGTGCTGGGCTTCAAGGGCTCCAAGAAGAGCACTCCCTTTGCCGCCCAGATGGCGGCCGACCGGGCCGCCCGCGAGGCTATGGAGCACGGCATGCGCGAGGTGGAGGTGCTCGTCAAGGGGCCCGGTTCCGGCCGGGAAGCGGCCATCAGGTCGCTTCAGGCAGCGGGCCTTGAGGTCAACGTGATCAAGGACGTGACCCCCATTCCCCACAATGGCTGCCGCCCCCCGAAGCGGCGCCGGGTTTAGATCCACGGGAGGTGCAATGATGGCGAGGTACACCGGCCCCGTCTGCCGGCTCTGCCGGCGGGAGGCGGTGAAGCTACACCTGAAGGGCGAGCGCTGTTTCGGCCCGAAGTGCCCGGTGGACAAGGGTGCGGGCCCGCCCGGGATGCGGGCGGGTAAGGGCCCCATGCGGAGATCCAAGCCGACCGAGTACGCGCTCCAGTTGAGGGAGAAGCAGAAGGCCAGGCGGATTTACGGGGTCATGGAGCGGCAGTTCAGGCGGTATTACCAGCGGGCGGCCAGGGCTAAGGGAGTTACCGGGTCCCTGTTGCTGCAGCTACTGGAGCGCCGGTTGGACAACGTGGTCTACCGGCTGGGCTTGGCCACCTCCCGCCGGGAGGCCCGGCAGTTGGTTCGTCACGGTCATTTCCTGGTCAACGAGGTGAACGTGAACATACCGTCCTACTTGGTCCGGGAGGGCGACGCGATAGCTATCCGCCCCAAGAGCCGGGAATCCCGGCGCATCAAGGAGCTCCTGGAGGGAGCGGCTAACCGGGGCACTGTGCCCCCCTGGCTGGAGTGGGATGCCCCGCAGGGGCGGGGGCGCGTACTGCGCTCACCGGAACGGGAAGACATAGTTGTCCCCGTCGAGGAACGGATGGTTGTGGAGAAGTACTCGCGCTAGCAATCCTGACGGGACCTGGCGGCGTTTTCACGTCGGGAGGGACGTTGCGCATGATTGGTATTGAGCGGCCCCGGATCGAGTGTGAAGAACTGACCCGGGATCACGGCCGGTTCGTTGTGGAGCCGTTGGAGCGGGGCTATGGCATTACCCTCGGCAATTCCCTGCGCCGGATCCTGCTGTCCTCGCTGCCCGGCGCGGCGGTAACCTCGGTGCGGATTGACGGGGTGCTACATGAGTTCTCGACCATCACCGGGGTGGTGGAAGACACCACGGACATCATCCTGGCCATCAAGAAACTGGCCATTCGCCTCACCCGGGACGAGCCTCGAGTCTTGCGGCTGGAGGTGGAGGGCGAGCGAAGGGTAACCGCTGCCGACATTCTCTGCCCGCCAGAGGTGGAGATCGTGAATCCCGAGCTGCGGTTGGCGACCCTATCCGATTCAGGCCGGCTGATCATGGAGATGACGGTTGAGCGGGGACGAGGCTACGTACCGGCGGACCGCAATAAGCGCCCGGACCAGCCGATAGGCGTCATACCGGTGGACTCCCTGTTCACGCCCATTCGCAAGGTCAACTACACCGTCGAGGACACCCGGGTGGGTCAGGTCACCAACTACGACCGCCTCCGGATCGAGGTGTGGACGAACGGTACGGTCAGACCGGACGAGGCGGTCAGCATGGGAGCCAAGGTACTCAACGAGCACTTCGCCCTCTTCGTGCGACTGACGGAAAACGCGGACGCCTTGGAGGTTATGGCCGAGGAGCAGGAAGATGAGCGGAGCCGGGTCCTGGAAATGCCCATTGAGGAACTCGACCTGTCTGTCCGTTCCTACAACTGTCTGAAGCGAGCCGGGATCAACTCGGTGGGCGAGCTCATCTCGCGGACTGAGACGGAGATGATGAAGGTTCGCAACCTCGGCAAGAAGTCGCTGGAAGAGGTAAAGCAGAAACTGGGCGTCCTGGGCCTGGCATTGGCGGAACCGGAAGAGTAGAGAAAGGGGCCGGGGCCGACTCATGAGACAGAGGAAGCTGGGAATGGTAACCGAACACCGGATGGCGACCCTTCGGTCCATGGTCACCTCCTTTCTCGACCACGAGAAGATAGAGACTACTGAGGCTCGGGCCCGTGAAGTGCGGCGGATGGCGGAGCGGCTGATTACCCTTGCCAAGCGGGGGGATCTGCACGCACGGCGTCAGGCGATGCAAGTAGTCACCGACGAGGACGTGGCGAAGAAGCTGTTCGACACCTTGGCGGCCCGATACGCTGGGCGCGAGGGTGGCTATACGCGGCTTCTCCGGCTGGGCGCCCGGCGGGGCGACGCGGCGCCACTCGTTTCGCTCGAACTGGTCTAGCGACCTCGGTGAGCACGGGAGAGGGCGGGGGCCAGACCTCCGCCCCTTGCCTTCAGGGGTGGCGGTGGGGCATGGAAGAACCCATCATCCGGCTGGAGAGCGTCACGCACCACTACCATGCGGGCCGGGATAACCAGACGGCCGCCCTGGACGAACTCAGCCTGGAGATCGCCGCCGGGGAGTTCGTGGCCGTGGTGGGTCCCAACGGGAGCGGCAAGTCGACCCTGGCCAAGCACCTGAACGCGCTCCTACTGCCGACCAAGGGCGTGGTCCGGGTTGACGGGCTTGATACCCGCGAACCGGCCCACCTGTGGGAGGTCCGGCGGACGGTTGGCATGGTCTTCCAAAACCCCGACAACCAGATCGTGGCCACCGTGGTAGACGAGGACGTTGCCTTCGGCCCCGAGAACCTCGGGGTTAAGCCCGATGAGATCCGGTCTCGGGTCAGGGAAGCGCTTGCGTTGGTGGGGATGGCTGCGCTGGCCGACCGCCCGCCCCACCTTCTCTCAGGCGGGCAGAAACAGAGGGTAGCCATCGCCGGGGTGCTGGCCATGCGGCCGCGCTGCCTGGTGTTGGATGAGGCCACGGCGATGCTGGACCCGGCGGGAAGGGACGAGGTGCTCGCGACGGTACGCCGCTTGAACCGCGACGAGGGGCTGACCGTCGTCTATATCACCCACTTCATGGAGGAGACGGCGGGAGCGGATCGCGTGGTCGTGCTGGACCGGGGACAGATGTTCCTGGAAGGGACGCCCCGGTACGTTTTCAGCCACGCCCGGCAGCTGGATCGCATCGGGCTTGACGTCCCGCCCGTGACCGCCCTTGCCGCCAAGCTCAGGACTTCGGGCTTGGACGTGCCGGCCGACACCCTCACGGTGGAAGAGATGGTACAGGCTCTATGCCCATCCTGATCGAGGCCTTGGATCACGTATACCAAGTAGGCACAGCACGGCCGGTACAAGCGCTGTCCGGCATAGATCTTACGATAGCTGACGGGGAGATCTTGGGCATCATCGGGCCCACCGGTTCCGGCAAGTCCACACTGGTCCAGCACCTGAACGGTTTGCTCCGGCCCACCCGGGGGAGGGTGTTGGTGGACGGAGTGGATCTGTCCGACCGTAAGGCCGACCTCAGGGCCGTACGGCAGAAGGTGGGCTTGGTCTTCCAGTATCCGGAACACCAGTTGTTCGAGGAGACGGTGGCTGAAGACGTTGCCTTCGGTCCCCGCAACCTGGGGCTGTCGGAGGGCGCCTTGCGGGAGCGGGTGGCCCGGGCCCTCCGAACCGTGGGGCTTCCGGCGGAGATCGGTGCCCGGTCGCCTTTCGCCCTGTCCGGGGGGCAGATGCGCAGGGTGGCCCTGGCCGGGGTGCTGGCCATGGAGCCGGCGGTACTGGTCCTGGACGAGCCGGCTGCCGGTCTGGACCCCCAAGGCCGCCGCGACATCCTGGGTCACGTACGGCGCCTACACCAGGAGCGGCGGATAACCGTCATATTGGTCTCTCACAGTATGGAGGAAGTAGCCCGGCTGTGTGAGCGGCTGGTGGTCTTGGACGGTGGCCGGGTGGTGATGGATGGGCGGACCCGGGACATCTTCGCTCAGGGTGATCGCCTGCGGCAGGTCGGCCTTGGGCCCCCGGCCATCACCCGCCTGATGGAGGAGTTGCGCCGGCGGGGGAAGGACGTTCGGGCCGACGCGGTCACGGTGGACGAGGCGGCCGCCGAGATCCTGCGTCACTGGCGGGGAAGGGCCTGCGCACATGCTTAGGGACATCACCATCGGGCAGTACCTGGCTCGCGACTCATCGGTTCACCGCCTGGATCCCCGAACCAAGATCCTCAGCACGCTGGTCTTCATGGTGATCCTGTTTCTGGTGCCGCATGTCGGCGGCTACGTCGTCCTCAGCTTCCTGATCGGACTGCTGATAGCCATGGCCCGTGTTCCCTTGCGGATGGTGCTGCGGGGCCTGAGGCCGCTGGCGTTCATCCTGGCTCTCACCTTCATCCTGCAACTCTTCATGACCCGTGGCGACCCTCTGTTCCGGCTGGGAACCCTCGTCGCCACCCGGGAAGGGCTCAACATGGGGATCTTCATGGTGTTCAGGCTCTCCCTGCTCATCGTGGTCGCCTCCCTGTTGACCCTAACCACCTCGCCCATAGCCCTTACCGATGGACTGGAGCGCCTGCTCCGGCCCTTCCGGCGGGTCGGCGTACCCGCTCACGAGCTGGCCATGATGATGACCATAGCCCTGCGCTTCATCCCAACCCTACTGGAGGAAGCGGACAAGATCATGAAAGCGCAGGTCGCCAGGGGCGCGGATTTCCAAAGTGGGAATCTCCTCCGCCGGGCCCGGAGCCTGGTGCCCTTGTTGGTACCGCTCTTTGTCAGCTCGTTCCGCCGAGCGGATGAACTGGCCCTGGCTATGGAGGCCAGGTGCTACCGTGGCGGGGAGGGTCGGACCCGGATGAAGGAACTGCGCTTTCAAGTGCGAGACGGGGTGGCCCTGCTGATTGCCCTCGCTCTGGTGCTAGGAGTTGTTCGCCTGCGTGGGTGGATCTGAGAGAGATCGGGGAGAAACTCGGAACGTTCGACTCCGGGTGGCGTATGACGGCACCGGCTTCCACGGTTTCCAGACTCAGAGACCGGGCCAGCGGACGGTGCAGTCGGAGTTGGAACGGGCGATCCTGGCCCTGACCGGCCGGCCGGCCCGGGTTACGGCGGCGGGACGCACCGATGCCGGTGTGCACGCCCGCGGCCAGGTCGCGAACTTCCGCACCCGATCACGGATACCCGCCGATCGGTGGCCCCCGGCCCTGGGTACGGCCTTGCCGCAGGACATCGCGGTGCTCGGAGCGGAAGACGCTCCCCCCGGCTTTCACGCCCGCCGGCATGCCACCGGCAAGGTGTACCGCTACCTGATCTACCTGAGCCGTTGGCCGTCGCCTTTCTGGGACCGCTATGCCCTCCGGTTGATGAAGCCGTTGGATGTGGAGGCCATGGGCCGGGCGGCCGCCATACTCGAGGGTCACCACGACTTCCGCGCTTTTCAGGACTCCGGGGCGCCCCGCCGGAATACGGTGAGAGAGTTGAGCCGGCTCGGCCTGCATGAGTTCCCCGAGGAGCGCCTGTGGGACTTGCTGCATCCGCCGGCCAGCCCCAGCCCGAACCGATTCCTGGTGGTGACCCTGGCCGCCGATGGATTCCTCTACCACATGGCCCGCATCATCGTGGGCACGCTGCTGGAGGTCGGCAAGGGCCGGATGGCCGCCGCCACGGTGGCCCGGATCCTCCATGACGGCAGGCGCGAGCAGGCCGGCCCCACCGCCCCGGCCCGCGGACTATGCCTGGAGGCAGTCCACTACCCCCGTGAGGCGGGGATTTTCCTTGACACTGCCCCATCCGTGAAATAGAATGTTTTGTGTGCGAGGTAGGGGGGACAGTTGCTTGAGAACCACCTACATGGCCCGGCCCTCGGAGATCAAGCGCCAGTGGTACTTGGTGGATGCCGCCGGCAAGCCGCTCGGCCGCATTGCCAGTCAGGTCGCCCACGTGTTGCGGGGCAAGCACAAGCCTACCTTCACCCCGTTCCTGGATACGGGGGACCACGTGATCGTGATCAACGCTGCGCAGGCGGTTCTCACCGGCCGCAAGCTCGACCAGAAGATGCACTTCCGGCACTCCGGCTACCCGGGGGGAGCCCGGTTTACTAGCTATCGCCGGCTGATGGCGGAGCGCCCGGAACGGGCAGTTGAACTGGCCGTGAAGGGTATGCTACCGCACAACCGGCTGGGACGGGCCATGGCGAAGAAGCTGAAAGTCTACCGGGGGGCGGAGCACCCCCATCAGGCTCAGCAACCGCAGCCGCTGGAGCTAAGCCTTTAGGTCAGCGCGAGGAGGCCAAGTATGCCCGATATCGAAGGCTGTTTCTACGCCACCGGACGTCGCAAGGCGGCGGTTGCGAGGATCAGGCTAGTGGCTGGTCAAGGCGATGTCGCGGTTAACGGCAGACCGCTGGAAGAGTACTTCCCCACGCCGGCCCTGCAATCCCAAGTCCGGGCACCGCTGAAGGTGGCCGGCGCAGAGGGCAAGTACGACGTCATGGTGGCGGTCGTTGGCGGCGGTGTAGCCGGTCAGGCCGGGGCGGTCCGGCACGGTATCGCCCGGGCCCTCCTGAAAGTCGATTCCGAGTTGAGAACGCCGTTGAAGAGAGAGGGTTTCCTGACCCGCGACCCCCGGGTCAAGGAGAGGCGCAAGTACGGGCTCAAGAAAGCCCGCAAGGCGCCCCAGTTCAGCAAGAGGTAGATTGTTCCCTGCGGCTTGCGACCGCGCCCCTCGCATAGACATACTGGGCGGGGGGTGTTCTGTTGCCGAGGCCACGCCTAACCCCTCTCCTGGTTGCCGTGGGATCCCTGGCCCTGCTGGGACGAGCCTTGCTTCCCGCCGATGCCGTCCCGGCCGTTCCCGCCATCGCCGGCATGTCCGACCGAGTGGTCCTGCTGGATCCCGGCCACGGGGGATACGATCCCGGGGTGATCGGACCGGGCGGCGAGGTGGAGAAGGAGATCGTACTGGACATCGCCTTGCGTCTGCGAGAACTGCTGGCAGCGGCGGGTGTCCAGGTCGTCATGACCAGGGAGACGGATCGCCACCTCATGGATCCCGAAGAAGCCGCTCGCCTGGGATCGCGCAAGCGCAGCGATATGGAGGCTCGCCTCCGGCTGGCCGGGGAGGCCCGACCCGACGTTTTCGTCAGCCTTCATGTTAACAGCTACCCCGCTCCCCGGTGGTGGGGACCCCAGACCTTTTTCAACCGCGAAGGCCATCCTGACGGCGAGCGGCTGGCCGGGTCAATCCAGGACAGTCTTAACCGCACGGTTCCCGGCGCGGACCGGCGCGCCAATCCCCGCAACCAGCTCTTCCTGCTCGAGAATCTGGACATGCCGGCGGTGATCGTGGAACTGGGCTTCGTGTCCCACCCGGCCGAGGCCCGGCGCTTGATGGACGCATCCCACCGCGACGCCTTGGCCTGGGCCATCTTCTCCGGGCTGGCCGGCTACTTCCTGGCCGCCACCCCCCTCAGCGGTCGCTAGGCAGTGAGACTGTCCCGGCATGACCGTTCAGAGTCAAGGCCACACTAGCCCCAACCCGGGATTTCTCCTTGCTGGAAGGAGTTCGCCAGTTATGCACGAATGCATAAATCGCTCAATCCAAGGAAGAGAGGCGTTCAGGGTGGGCGTTGTTCGGATTCTGCACTGGGGTACCGGGGAGATGGGGGCCGGGATGGTCCGCCTGGTACAGGAGATTCCCGGGCTGCGGAGCGTTGGCGCGGTGGTTCGACCGGGCCCCAAGGAAGGCCGAGACCTCGGGGAACTGGCAGGACTTGGCCGTGAGTTGGGCATCCGGGCGGTCGCCGACCCGGCCGCGGCAGTGGCCGGGCAGAAGGCCGATATCGCCCTTCATGCCACCGGGTCTTTCACCGGCCAGATCTACCAGCAGCTAAAGGCCCTGGTGGAACTGGGCCTCGACGTCATCACGGTCGCCGAGGAGATGGCCTTTCCGTGGCATCACGAGCCGGAGTTGGCCGCTGAACTCGATGGCCTGGCTCGTGAGCGGGGGGTCAGCGTTCTCGGCACCGGCATAAACCCCGGGTTCGTCCTGGACACCCTGATCGTGGCCCTGACCGGAGCCTGCTGGGAGGTGCGGCGGATCCGGGCCGCCCGCATTAACGACCTGAGCCCCTTCGGACCGGCGGTCATGAAGACCCAGGGTGTGGGAACGACACCGGACGAGTTCCGGCGGGGGTTGGCGGACGGGACGATCGTGGGCCACGTAGGTTTCCCCGAGTCCATGCAGTTGATCGCCACGGCTATCGGCTGGAAACTGGAGTCGATCCGGGAAGAGCGGGAGCCGATTATCTCCCGCACGCGGCGCCAGACCCGCCATGTGTTAATCGAGCCGGGCATGGTAGCGGGCTGCCGGCACACCGCCCGGGGTTTTGTGGGCGGTGAGGTGGTGATCGAACTGGAGCACCCCCAGCAGGTCCTGCCCGAGCTGGAGGGAGTGGAGACGGGAGACTACATCTGGATCGACGGTGTGCCGCCACTCAATTTCGCCAACAAACCGGAAATCCCCGGTGGCACGGGGACCATTGCCGTCGCCGTCAACGCCATACCGCTGGTCCGGGAGGCCCGGCCGGGATTGCTCACCATGATCGACCTCCCGCTGCCGCGGGCCCTGGCCCGGGAGAAGCGGAGATGACCAAGCGCGCTCAGGTCGGGGATTGGGTCCAGATCCACCGCGTGGTGCTCCCCGCCGGTGCGCGGGCTCCCCAGGTTCCGGCCGATACTCAGTCGGCGCCCCTGGAGATGTGGGTCAAGGGAATCCTCTTGGCGGGAGGGGAGTTGGGCCAGCCTGCCCGTATCCGCACCGCGGCCGGGCGCGAGCTGGAAGGCCGCCTGGTTGCGGTCCGCCCTCCGCCTGGTCACGACTTTGGCGAACCCGTTCCCCAACTGGCCGCGATCGGTGCGGAGGTCAGGGCCTGGCTGGAGCGAGGGGGCGAGGGATCCTGAACGAGGACTTGTCCTACGCGGCGGTCATGGGCCGGCGCAACGATATCATGGTCCGGGCGGCGGGGCTCGACTACCGGGACTTCACCACCGGCACGCTGGCTTTCGACTACGAGGCCATGATGAAGGTAGCCGGCGACTTGGCCACCATCAGGGAGATCCAGCGGCAGACCCGGGTCGGTGATACCCCCCTTTGGGAACTGAATAACATCACCCGGCTGGCGCGGCAGCTGGCGCCCCCGGGCAAGGGAGCCCGCATCTTTCTGAAGGATGAGGCAGCCAACCCGTCCGGCAGCTTTAAAGCCCGGCGCGCCGCCCTCTCGGTGTTCCACGCCGCTCGCAACGGGTATCCCGGGGTGGCGGCGGCTACCAGCGGCAACTATGGCGCCGCGGTGGCCTCGCAGGCAGCCATGCGGGGACTGCCCTGCATCATCATCCAGGAGGTGTTCGACTCCCGGGGAGTGGGCCAGCCGGAGATTCTCGAGAAAGGTCGCGCCTGCGAGGCCTACGGCGCCGAGGTGGTACAGCTCACCGTCGGTCCTGAGCTCTTCTACGTGTTCCTGGTCACCCTGGAGGAAACCGGCTACTTCAACGCCTCCCTGTACACGCCCTACTCCGTGGCGGGCATCGAGACCTTGGGCTACGAGTTGGCCGAGCAAGTATACGGCCGCGAGGGGCGCTATCCGGATGCGGTGGTGGTGACTCATGCCGGGGGCGGTAACGTGACCGGCACCGCCCGGGGTCTCCGCAAGGCTGGCGCTGCTGCCACCCAGGTCATCGGGGTGAGCGTGGATCTGACCGGACTGCACATGGCTTCGGATCGCGACTTTAACCGGAAGTCCTTCACCACCGGCCATACCGGCTTTGGCATTCCCTTTCTCACCTGGCCCGACCGGGCCGACGTGCCCCGCAACGCGGCCCGGCCCTTGCGTTACCTGGACCGCTACGTTCTGGTGACCCAGGGCGAGGTCTTCTACGTGACCGAGTTGCTGGCCCAACTGGAGGGGCTGGAACGCGGTCCCGCCGGCAACACCTCGCTGGCAGCCGCCATTAGCCTGGCCCAGGAGATGGATCGGGACCAGATCCTGGTCGTCCAGGAGAGCGAGTATACCGGAGCCGGAAAGCACCCCTGGGCCCAGCTGACGTTCGCCCGGGAGAACGGTATCGCCGTGGAGCGGGGTGACCCCGCCGGCAACCGGCCCGGCGAGCGCATCGTTATTCCCGAACACCCGCGGCAGGTGAAGGCCAAGGACTATCCCCTGGACGGAGTGTGCCGGTCGTACCTGAGAAACGCCGTGGCCCGGGCGGGCAGCGCTGCCCTCACCCCGGCCGATCATCGATTCTTGGCCGAGGATGTGCGCCGGGATGAGGAGTGGGTGAAGCGGGTCCTGGAGGAGGCACGGACGGTTGAAGCGCCCTGACGACTTCGCGACCCGGCGGCGGGATCTGGCCGGCTTGACCGAGGAAGCCTTGCAGGAGCGATTCTGGCAACTTGCCGGGAAGATCGTCGCTCCGCTGATCGAACTGGCTCGCACCCACACCACACCCGCCTTGGAGCGTTCGGTGCTCCTGCGCATGGGACTGGATAGCCTGGAGGCCGGGAGCCTGGTGGAAGAGACGGCGCGGCGGGGACAGCTGGGTTTTGGCGCCGGCAATGTACTGCTGCGGGTGGCTGCCGATCAGGGGTTGGGGCTGCACCAGGCGGCTCGCCAACTCCAGGCCGGGCGGTTCTGGGACCGATCGCGCACCCTGGCTACGGAGGGTGGTGGGCCGCCGGTACTGGGTGATCCTGCCCCCCCAGGGGGAGGGATCGCCGCTCCCGCCGGTCCCCCGCTAAGAGCAGACGGGAAGCTGGACCTGGAGGCGATTCTTTGCGACCTGGAGCATTACCGGCCCCGCCGGCGGGGCTGGACGTGGCGCCGCCGGATGGCAGCTCCGACACCCCTTGGCCCCTTTCTATACCGCCAGACCGGCGAGCCACTTGCCAGGAGCGTACCTCTGCCGGCAGCCCGGTACTTCGACGGCATCGACCCCCAGCCGGACCTGGTGATCACCGCCGAGATAGCTTCCGGGCGCTTTGAGGATGACCTCCGCCGGATGCGCATGGCGGCCTGGCATGGGGCCGACCACATCATGGTGATTCGCACCGCCGGTCAGAGCCATATCGACGGCTTGCTGGAGGGCACGCCGGAAGGGGTGGGGGGAGTCCCCATTACCCGCAAGCAGCTCCGGGCAACCCGGAAGGCTCTCGATTTCATTGAGGACGAGGTTGGAAGGCCGATCAACCTGCATTCCTACGTGAGCGGGGTGGCGGGGCCAGAGATGGCGGTGCTCTTCGCCGAAGAAGGGGTCAACGGCGCCCACCAGGACCCTCAGTACAACATTCTCTACCGCAACGTCAACATGGTGCGCTCGTTTGTGGATGCCGCCGAAGCAAAGGCGGTGATGTTAAGGGGTGGGATGGTGCAGATCGACGGCGCCCACAACGCCAACGCCACCGCCCTGCAGGCCTGGAAGGTGATGCCCGAACTCCTGGTCCAGCACGCCATCAACAGCGCTTACTCGCTAGGGGCGGGCCTGCCGCGGGGGAGCATTTGCCTGTCCACCGTCCCCCCCAGCGCGCCGCCGGCCCCGGCGCTCGCCCTCGACCTGCCCTACGCCGTGGCCCTGCGTCAGGTCTTCGCCGGATTCGGGCTGCGGGCCCAGATGAACACCAGGTACATTGAGTCCGACGAGCGCGAGGCAACCGTCACCCATGTGCTCAACCTGCTGATCACCCGGCTCACCGGAGCCCATATCCAGAGTACGATCACACCGGACGAGGGGAGAAATGTCCCCTGGCACCATAACTCGGTGGCCGCCCTGGAAACGGCCAAGCAGGCGCTGGTGGGAATGGACGGCCTGGCCGGATTCGTGAACCTGCGGCTGGACGGCGAGCTGGGGCTGCGCGTCCGCGAGATCAAGGAGCGCGCCGTGCTGTTCCTTCAGGAGATCCTCGAGGTGGGTGGCTATTTCGCGGCCGTGGAGAAAGGCTTCTTCGTGGATTCCGGCCAGTACCCGGAACGTCACGGCGATGGAATAGTACGCAAAGTCTCCGGGGGGGTCGGGGAGGGCACGGTTGTGCCCCGGGAAGCGGGTTACTTCGCCCCGGTCTGCGGTCATTTCGGCGTCAACCATCCTCGAGCCGGGTGCCACCTGATCGGCGGCTGCACCTTCTGCCGGCCGGACCGCATAGTCTACGTGGATGAACTCGATGCGGAGGACAACGTCCGGGCGCGGCTTGAGGGGGTGAATCAGCGCCGGCAGCGGGGTCTCATCCGTCCCGAGGTCCAGTGGGCGGGTGACGGATTCGTGACCGTCACCATGACTCTTCCCGAACCCGAGCGACGGGCCCGCTATGCCGCCCTCAAGATCGGCGCCAAGATGGGACTGGAAGAGGTCGAGGTCATCCACCGCCGTGTGCTCCACCCTGACGAGGGCACGGTGGTCGTGCTGAAAGGCCGCCTGGACTGGGATCTGCTGGCCGATGAGCTGGAGGTGCCGGAGGAGGAAGCGGCCCTCTCCGACGAGGCTCTCCGGGAGGCGATAGCCCGGCGGCCCATGCGTGTTGTGGCCGCGACGCTGGGCGAAGACGAGCATTCGGTGGGGATGAGGGAGATCCTGGACATCAAACACGGCGGGCTGGAGAAATACGGCATTGAGGCGCACTACCTGGGGACCTCGGTCCCGCCGGACAAGCTGATCGACGCCGCCCGGGAGCTCGATGCCGAGGCGATCCTGGCCAGTACGATCATCACCCACGCCGACGTTCACCGCAAGAACCTGACCCGGCTGGCCGAGTTGTGCCGGGAGAAGGGTGTCCGGGACCGGTTTATCCTGCTGGGGGGTGGAACCCAGATCACCGACGAATTGGCCCGGCAGTGCGGGCTCGATGGCGGGTTCGGCCGGGGTACCCGGGGCCGGGACGTGGCCAGTTTCCTGGTGCGGCGGCGAGAGGACCGACAGGAGTGAAGGCCGAGGCCATCGTGGCCGAGATCGGCAGCACCACCACGGTGGTCACCGCTTTCTCCGGCCTCAACGGTTCGTCGCCCCGGATCCTGGGCCAAGCCGCTTCGCCCACCACGGCGACCGAGGGCGACGTAACCTGCGGCCTGGCTCAGGCCCTCAAGGAGCTCGGGCTAAGCCGGGAGGACCTCTCCCAAGCTGCGATGATGGCGACTTCCAGCGCCGCCGGCGGGCTCAAGATGACGGTCCACGGCCTCGTCCATGACATGACCGTCAGGGCCGCCCGGGAGGCAGCCCTGGGGGCCGGAGCGATCGTCCGCTACGTGACGGCGGGAGATATCACGCCTGCCGACGGGGATGCCATCCTGGCCATCCGTCCCAGTATCATCCTACTGGCCGGGGGGGTGGACCATGGCGAGCGGGCCACGGCCGTCGCCAACGCCCGGGTGCTGGCCGGGCTGGGGCTGACGTGCCCGGTGGTCTACGCGGGCAACCGCGCTGCCGCCGGCGAGGTGCGGGCCGTTCTGGCCCGGGTGGGCATGGAGGTGCGGGTGGTCGATAACGTCTACCCCCGGGTCGACCAGTTGGAGGTGGAGCCGGCCCGGCGGGCCATACAGGCCGTCTTCGAGCGACACATCACGGAGGCCCCCGGCATGGGACGGGTCCGGGAGATAGTGAAGGGGACCATCCTGCCAACACCGGGGGCCGTCATGCGGGCAGCGGAACTACTGTACCGGGATACAGGCTCGGGCCTGCTGGTCATTGACGTCGGTGGCGCCACTACGGACGTCCATTCCGTTGTCGAGCCCTCCGCCGAGGTGGCCGCTTTGCTGGTGAACCCGGAGCCCTTGGCTAAGCGGACGGTGGAGGGAGACCTGGGGATAGTGGCGAACGCCGTGCACGTGGCGGAACTGTTGGCCGCGGAGGATCGGACTAGGCTCGAAGAGCGGCTGCGGGCGCCACTGGAGTCCTTGCTGACGGAGGTGGCCCCCTTTCCTACCGAGCCCCGCCAGAGCGCGTTCGCGCTTGCCCTGGCCGGGCAAGCCGCCAGGACTGCGCTGGAACGTCACGTGGGGCGATACCTACACTACTACGGACCCACCGGGCGGCTGACGGTGGCGACAGGCAAGGACCTGGGAGGCGTGACCCTTGCCATCGGCACCGGGGGGGCCTTCACCCGTCTAGAAGGGGGCCAAGAAGTCTTGCGGAAAGTGTTGGGGCGGCCAACCGGCCTCGAACTCTGGCCGCGGGAGGCCCGGGCGGTCATCGACCGCGACTACGTGATGGCCGCGGCCGGAGTGCTGGCCCGATCCCACCCCCGGGCGGCGATCGGTTTGTTGCTCAACAGCATAGGCGAGGGGTGACGGGGTTGCTGCCCCGGCTGGAGATCGATCTCCCCGCGCTCGAGTCTAACACCCGGAGGGTGGTGGAAACCTGTCGTCTCCGGGGTATCCAGGTGTGGGGGGTCACGAAGGGTGTCCGGGGGTGTCCCCGGGTAGGGCTGGCGATGCTCCGAGGCGGGGTGGAGGGCCTGGCCGACTCTCGCCTACCCAATCTCATTCGTCTGCGGCAGGCCCTCGGCGACCCATCGCTCATGCTGCTCCGGCCGCCCTCCCCGGCGCAGGCCCAGGAGGCGGTGGGGACAGCCCGGGTCAGCCTCAATTCCGAGATCCTGACCTTGACGGCCCTGGGCTTGGCGGCGGCAGCCCGAAAGGTCGAGCACGAGGTCATCCTGATGGTCGACCTGGGCGACCGCCGCGAGGGAGTCCTGCCCGGCGATGTCCTGGAGTTGGCCCGGGCCGCCCGGCGAGAGCGCTCCCTCCGCCTGGCGGGGATAGGAGCCAACTTCGCTTGCTTCGGCGGAGTCCTTCCGACCGCCGAGAGCCTGGTGGAACTGGTGGAGCTGGCCGGACGGGTGCGGATGGCGACGGGGGCGAGCCTGGATACGGTCTCCGGCGGCAATTCCAGTTCGCTGCCCCTGGTGATCCGCGCCGCCATGCCGGCAGGAGTTAATCAACTACGGATCGGTGAGGGGATCCTGCTGGGAAGGGACCCTTCGACAGGTGAGCCCCTGCCGGGCACCCGTCAGGACGTCTTCCGACTGGAGGCCGAACTGATTGAGGTCCAGCGCAAGCCGTCAGCCCCGTGCGGCCCGGTGGCCCGCAATGCCTTCGGGCGCCAACCGGTGCACATTGATCGGGGCGACCGTCTGAGAGCCCTTGCGGCCATCGGGGTTCAGGAGATAGGAGCGGGGACTCTCTGCCCCGCGAGCGGGGGCGTTGAGGTGCTCGGAGCTTCGAGTGACCATCTTGTCCTGGACGTCACGGCCATGGAGCCCGCCCCCCGGCCAGGTGGGCGGCTGCAGTTTCTCCCTGATTACGGTGCCGTGCTGGCCTTGATGACGGCGACAGATGTCTGCCGCCAGTACCGGGAGTGACCGGAGAGGAGCGGTGAGGGGTGCGAGGGGTCGTGGGCGTGGGGGTTGTGCCTCATGCCCCGGTGTTGGTGCCCGAGATCGGTGGGGCCCGGTTACCGGCCGTGGAGGACACCCGCAGGGCCATGAAGACTCTGGCCGGCCAGTTGGCCGCGGCGGACCCGCGTACAGTGGTGATCATCTCACCCCATGGTGATGTGGACCGGACGGCGATCGGTCTGGCGGGGGTGCCCCGGCTGGAGGGAGATTTCGGAGCCTTCGGCCGGCCCGACCTGTCCTTCTCAGCCGACAACGATGTGGTGCTCGTGCGGGCCCTGGCGCGGGAAGCAGAGGGGGCTGGGCTCCCCGTATGGCTCCGAGCCGGCCCCGGTTCGACCGGCGGCAGCCGCCTGTCGTACGCCTTTCTGGTTCCCTGGTACTACCTGGTCGAGGCGGGCATCCGGGCCCGGGTGGTGGCGGTGACCATGGCCCGCCTGGGTCCCGATCGCCTCCATCGATTCGGAGAGTTGGTGGCCAGGGCCGCCGCCCAGACCGCGACCCGGGTGGCGGTGCTGGCCAGTGCGGACTTGTCTCACCGCCTGACCCATGATGCCCCGGCGGGGTATCATCCGGACGGAGCGGTGTTTGACCGGACGGTGATGGCTGCCCTGGCGGCGGGCCGGCCAGCGTGCGTGCTCGGGATCGACCCGGAACTGGCTGAGCGGGCGGGCGAATGCGGTTGGCGGCCAATCCTGATGGCGCTGGGAGCCCTCGCCGGCACCAGCTTCCGGTCCCGCGTGTTCTCCTACGAGGGCCCGTTCGGCGTGGGCTACGGGGTGGCCTTGCTCACCCCCGGGCCCGATTTTGCCGGCCTGGCCCGTACCGCTCTTGCCACCCACCTCGGGGAGGGCCGGACGATGACCTCGCCAGAAGCTCTTGGTGAGCCGACCGGGGTTTACGTGACCATCAAGCGTCAAGGCGAACTGCGAGGCTGCATGGGCACAACCGAGCCGGCAGCGGCGGACAGGGCCAGCGCGGTGATAGCCAGCGCGATCCGGGCCGGAACCGCCGACCCACGCTTTCCGCCGGTCACCCTTGAGGAACTGGACGGACTCGACTTCTCGGTGGACATCCTGGGCGAGTTGGAGGAGGTGACGGGCCCGGACGATCTCGACCCCCAGCGGTACGGGCTCGTCGTTCGCCGGGGATCTCGCTCGGGGCTGCTACTGCCGGCCCTGGAGGGCATCGATACGGCCGAAGAGCAGCTAAGATTGGTCTTGGACAAGGCCGGGCTGCGCGATCGGTCAGGTGTACGCCTCTATCGATTCACGAGCGAACGCTACCACTCGCCGGTCCCGGGAAGGGAATGCTCCCGGTGAAAGAAGCGCGCTTCTACGAGAGACTGCCCCGAGGGCTGGTTCGGTGCCGGCTGTGCCCGCGCCAGTGCCGTATCCGGCCGGGCGAGACGGGCTGGTGCAAGGTACGGCGCAACGATGCAGGCCAGTTATGGCTGAGCAGCTACGGGCGGGTTGCGGCCGAAGGCATGGACCCGGTGGAGAAGAAACCCTTGTACCACTTCTACCCTGGATCCTGGATCTACTCACTGTCGGCTCGGGGCTGCAACCTGCGCTGCCGGTGGTGTCAGAACTGGCGGCTGTCGCAGGAAGATGGCCCTTCGGTCGCCGTGCCCCCGGCCACGCCGGTTGAGCTTGTGGCCCGGAGCCGTCGTCGTGGGGCACCCTGCGTCGGGTTGGCTTTCACCTACTCGGAGCCTCTGGTCTGGTATGAATACGTCTACGATGCGGCACGGCTCGCGAGAGAGCGTGGCTACGCCAGTGTGCTGGTCACCAACGGGTATGTGCAGGAGGAACCCCTTCGGGACTTGCTGCCGTACGTTAACGCCATGAACGTGGATGTCAAGAGCTGGCGGGAAGCCTCTTACCGGCGTTGGTGTGGGGGACAACTGGCCCCGGTGTTGCGGACGGTGGAGATCGCTGCCGAGGCCGGGTGCCACATCGAGCTGACCTACCTTATGATCCCGGACCTCAACGACTCTGCGGGAGAGGTGGATGACATGGTCAAGTGGGTGGCCGGGCTAGACCGGGGGATACCCCTGCACCTCACCCGATACTTCCCCGCCCACAAGCTGGACACTCCACCCACCCCCATCAGTACCCTGCGCCGGGCGGCCGAGCAAGCTCGCGGGCGGTTGGACTACGTGTACCTCGGCAACACCTGGGAAGAGGGATCGGACACCTTGTGTCCCCAGTGCGGTACGCCGGTGATATTGCGGGAAGGGCATCACGTTACCGGTTGCCGGCTGCGGGGGCACCAGTGCGCCACCTGTGACCGCGAAATCCGGCTGGTGGGACAGGTTCTTGCCGGGGAAGGCGCCGGCATGAGGAGAGAGGGACTTGACGAACAAGCCTGAGCGAGTTGTGGTGGCCCTGGGAGGCAACGCTATCCTCCAGGCCGATCAGCGTGGAACAGCCGCCGACCAGCGGGCCAACGTTGCGGTCACCGCGGGTCAGATCGCCGACCTTATCGCCAACGGCTGGGAAGTGGTGGTGACCCACGGCAACGGCCCCCAGGTCGGCAACATCCTGATTCAGAATGAAGAGGCTGCCGGTGTGGTACCGGCCATGCCCCTGGACGTGTGTGGGGCCCAGAGCCAGGGGCAATTGGGGTATTTCCTCCAACAGGCGCTCGCCAACCTGTTGCGGGAGCGGAACGTGGAGCGGCCGGTGGTGACACTGGTGAGCCAAGTGGTGGTGAGTCGAGACGATCCGGCTTTCGATAGCCCGACCAAGCCGATCGGTCCCTTCTGCACCCGCGAGCGGGCTGAACGACTGATGCGAGAACGCGGGTACGTGATGCGTGAAGCCGGCCATCGGGGGTGGCGCCGGGTTGTCCCGTCGCCCGAGCCAGAGACCATAGTGGAGCGGGACACAATCAAGCAGCTGATCCGGGTGGGTACGGTGGTTATCGCCGTGGGAGGTGGAGGGATACCTGTCTTCCGGCGTGGGGATGGCCGGCTCGAGGGGGTGGAGGCGGTTATCGACAAGGACCTCGCCGGCCAGCGACTGGCACTGGACGTGGGCGCCACCCACTTCCTGATCCTGACCGATGTCGACCGGGTCTTCCTGGACTACGGAGGTCCCCGGCAGAGAGGGCTGGACTCCGTGACCGTAGCCACCGCTCGCCGGCATCTGGCACAGGGGCAATTCGCCCCCGGCAGCATGGGGCCCAAGATGGAGGCGGCCGTCCGCTTCGTGGAGAACGGAGGGAAGCTCTGTGCCATAACCTCCCTGGACCGGGCTGCCGCCGCCCTGCGCGGTGAAGCCGGGACCAGCGTAGTCCCTTGCTGAACGAGGAACAAGAGAGGAGGCCCCAATATGTCCGTGGATATGAAAGGCAAGGATCTTGTCTCGGTGCACGACCTGGCGACCGAGGAGGTCTGGCAGATCCTCAAGACGGCGGAGATGATGAAGCTCCGCCAGAAGTCCGGTATCCAGGAACGGCCCCTGGCCGGCAAGACCCTGGCTATGATCTTCCACAAGCCCTCCACCCGGACTCGCGTGTCCTTCGAGGTCGGCATCTGGCAGCTGGGAGGGTACGCTTTGTACCTTGGCGCATCTGACCTGCAACTGCGCCGGGGGGAAACGCTGGCCGATACCGCGAGGACGCTCTCTCGTTACGTTGACGGGATCATGATCCGCACTTTCGCCCATGCGGACGTCGTTGAACTGGCCCGTTACGCCGGCGTGCCGGTCATCAACGGGCTGACCGATCTGCTTCACCCCTGCCAGGCCCTGACCGACATCTTCACCCTCTACGAGAAGCGTGGCCGCTTGGCCGGTCTCAGGTTGGCCTACGTCGGCGACGGCAACAACGTGGCCCACTCCCTCATGTACGCGGGGGCCAAAGTTGGCATGCACGTGGTGGTGGCGACGCCCGAGGGCCACGAGCCCGACCCGCAGGTGCTGGCCGGGGCCAAACGTGACGCCGCGGCCACGGGAGGGAGCGTTGAGGTCGTGACCCGCCCGGGCGAGGCCGTTCGGGGCGCCGACGCCGTGTACACCGACGTCTGGGCAAGCATGGGACAGGAAGGCGAGGAAGACCGGCGGCGGCAGGTGTTCCGGCCCTATCAGGTCAACCGGGAGCTGCTCGATGCCTCCGGGCGGCCGGGAGTCCTGTTCCTGCACTGCCTCCCCGCCCATCGCGGTGACGAGGTCACCGACGAGGTAGTGGATGGCCCCCACTCAGTGGTGTTCGATCAGGCGGAGAACCGCCTGCATGTCCAAAAAGCCGTCATGGCCCTGGTGATGTGAAAGAACTGACCTGAGAGGAGGGAACGGTGTGGCCAAGCGGGTGATCATTATGGGAGCCGCCGGAAGGGACTTCCACAACTTCAACGTGGTCTACCGGGAGAACTCCGGCCACCGGGTAGTGGCCTTCACCGCCACCCAGATCCCGGACATAGAGGGGCGAATCTACCCGTCCCAGCTGGCGGGACCGGACTATCCGAGCGGCATCCCCATCGAGGCGGAGGCCCGGCTGGAGGAGTTGATCCGCCGCGAGGTGGTCGACCAGGTTGTGTTCGCGTACAGCGATGTGGCCCATGAGTACGTCCTGCACAAGGCCTCCCGGGTGCTGGCCGCGGGAGCCGATTTCGTCTTGTTGGGTCCCCGATCAACCATGCTCAATGCCTCCAAACCGGTGATCGCCGTCTGTGCCGCCCGCACCGGTGCGGGCAAGAGCCAGACCACTCGCCACGTTGCGGAGATACTGAAGACTCTCGGCAAGCGGGTGGTTGTGGTCCGCCACCCCATGCCTTACGGCGACCTGGCCGAGCAGTCGGTACAGCGCTTTGCCACTTACGGCGATCTCGATAAACACGGTTGCACCATCGAGGAGCGGGAGGAGTACGAGCCGCACATTGACCGGGGAAGCGTCGTCTATGCCGGCGTCGACTACGGCGCCATTCTGGCCCAGGCCGAAAAGGAGGCGGACGTCATCCTCTGGGACGGCGGCAACAACGATCTCCCCTTCTACCGGCCTGATCTGCATCTGGTGGTTGTGGATCCCCACCGACCGGGACACGAGCTCAGGTACCACCCCGGTGAGGCCAACGTGAGGATGGCTGACGTCGTGATCATCAACAAGGTGGACAGCGCCCCGGCCGAGGGACTGGAGCAGGTGCGCCGGAACGTCGCTGGAGCCAACCCCCGGGCCCGCGTGATCGAAGCGGCTTCTCCGATCACCCTCTCGGGAACTGAAACGGTACAGGGAAAGCGGGTGTTGGTGGTGGAAGACGGGCCCACCCTGACCCACGGGGAGATGCCCTACGGAGCAGGCGTGATCCTGGCTCGCCGCCAGGGCGCGTCGGAACTGGTGGACCCGCGCCCCTACGCTGCGGGGTCGATCGGGGAGGTCTACAACCGCTATCCCCACATCGGTCCTCTGCTGCCGGCCATGGGCTATGGGCGCCGGCAGGTGGAGGAGCTCGAACAGACCATCAACGCCGTTCCGGCAGACCTGGTGCTGATCGCCACCCCGATCGACCTGAGGCGTCTGGTAGCCATAAACAAGCCGGCGGCGCGAGTAGGATATGAACTAGAAGAGGTGGGTGAACCCGCTCTGGGCCCGATCCTGAGAGGATTGCTGGAACGGGCCTGAGCGGCAGGGGATTCGGGGGGCGGCCCGAAGGGAGTGACTCTGCTGAACGTCAAGGTGTTCCTGACGGCGTTTGGCCTGGTTCTGCTGGCCGAACTGGGGGATAAGACGCAGTTGACCACCATGCTGCTCGCGGCCCAGTCGCGGTCTCCCGGAGCGGTCTTCTTGGGGGCGGCGGCCGCCCTGGTGCTGACCAGCCTACTGGGAGTGGTCCTGGGGATCGCCGTGGCCCGGGTGGTGCCCGCCACCTACATCCGGTGGGCGGCCGGCGGGGGCTTCATCGTGATCGGGCTGCTGCTTGTGCTCAGGAGCTAGGGCGGAGGGAAGATGTTGCTTCCTGTCGAAAGGCCTCACCACCATGGCCCACGGGACGCCAGCCGTTGGAAGGACCGAGGTCGACGCGGCAGGGAACTCAGACGAACATCTCATCCGCCGGGCCCAGGATGGTGACACAGCTGCCTTTGCCGAGTTAGTTCGGCGCTACCAGGATCGCATCCATAACCTGGCCTACCGCATGCTGAGCCGGAGGGAAGAAGCGGAAGACGTGGCGCAGGAGACGTTTCTGCATGTCTACCGGTCCATGGCATCGTTTCGCGGTGAGCGGTTCTCGTCCTGGGTCTACAAGATAGCCTCCAACCTGTGCCTGGACTATCTCCGCAAGCACCGAGCGCGACTGCTCTCGCTGGATGCCCCGGCAGAGGCGGAGAGCGACCTACACCGGGAGATCCCCGATTCCGGCCACCTGCCGGAGGACCTCGTAACACAGGCGGAACTGGCCGGTGATGTTCAGCGGGCCATCGCCACCCTGCCCCCCAAGTACAGGTTGGTGGTGGTGTTGCGTCACTTCTACGACCTCTCTTACGAGGAGATCGTCCAAGTCTCCAATCTGCCCCTGGGCACCGTAAAAACCCGGCTCTTCCGGGCGCGTGACCTACTGCGCAAGCGACTCGGCACCATCGCAACCGAAGGAGGGTGGGGTGCGTGAACTGCCGCGGCATACGCCAGTGGCTCCATAGCTACCTTGACGCCAGGGTTGACCCGAACCAGGAGCGCATGATCGAGCGACACATCAGGTCTTGTGCCCACTGCCGGCGGCGCCTGGTGGAGCTGGCGCGGGCGGTTAACCTGATGGAGGATCAGCAACTGGTCGGCCCGGGCCCTGATTTCCTGCGCAAAGTGTTCGCCGGGCTGCCGGGGCAGGTGGAGTTCCCCTCTCCTCACCGGTTGAGCCCGGCCGCGCGGGTCGTTGCCGCCTGGCGCCGTCTGTTTGGCTGATGCGGATCGGCCCCAGACGGAGGAGACCGGGGACGACCGTGGAAGAGGGAGTACCTCGGGGAGGAGGAAAGGCGTGGACAAGCGCTGCCGGGCCAGGGATCTGGGCATCAAGCTCGGATTCCTCCCTCCGGGCCCCCTGAACTCGCTCACCGACGTGCCCGGGGTCCGGGTTGGGCACACGACACTGATCCAGGGTGGGGATGTCCGCACCGGCGTGACGGCCGTCGTCTTTGAGGGTTGCCAGGGGGACGTCCTGCCCGGCCGTCTCTTCGCCGGCGCGCACATCTTCAGCGGGGCGGGGGAGCTGACCGGCTTTGTCCAGATCAGGGAGTGGGGGTTCATTGAGTCCCCCATCTTCCTGACCAACACGCTGAGCCTGGGCGACGTCCGGGGCGCCGCTCAGCGTTACCTTGCGGAACGTTACCCCTCGCTCGGGTTGACGGCTGACCCCGTGATCGCCATCGTGGGTGAGTGTGACGACGGCTACCTTAACGATATGCGAGGCCGTCACGTCAAGGAGGAGCACGTTCGCCAGGCCCTGGAGGGAGCTGTCGCCGGTCCTACCGGCGAAGGGTGTGTGGGTGGCGGCACCGGCATGTACAGCTTCGACTTCAAGTCAGGGATAGGCACCGCCTCCCGCCGGCTGCCGGCCGACAGGGGAGGTTACTCCCTGGGTTGCCTGGTCATGACCAACATGGGCGAGCGGCGCCGGCTCAGCATAGCCGGGGTGCCGGTGGGCGAGGAGATAACCGACCTGCTCACTACCGACGTCGTGGAGGGCTCGGGCGTGGTGATCCTGGCCACCGATGCCCCTTTGCTGCCCCAACAGCTGGGGCAGCTGGCCCGGCGGGCCGCCGTTGGGCTGGGCAGGGTGGGGTCGTTTGGGTCTCACGGCAGCGGCGAGTTCGTGGTGGCGGTCTCAACCGCCACTGTCGTGCCGCGGGTAGCCGCCCAGCTCACGTTCAGCCTGGAGGCTCTGGTGCCCTCCCGCTCGAGGCTCAATCCCCTGTACGAGGGGGCGATTGAGGCTTGTGAGGAGGCGGTGGTGAACTCCCTCTTGATGGCCCAGACCATGGAAGGCAGGGACGGACATGTCGCCCACGCCATACCGCTTGACCGCCTGCGGGAGATCATGCGGCGGCACGGCCGGCTGGACGAGACTGACAGGGGAGGTGGGCGTGCTTGAGGGAGGCCAACGGAAGGGGACTGGTGCTGGTCTACACCGGTGACGGCAAGGGGAAGACCACGGCTGCTTTTGGCCTGGCCCTTCGCGCCGTAGGTCACGGCAGCCGGGTTTTCGTGATCCAGTTTATGAAGGGCGACCCCGACTACGGTGAACTACAGGCCGTGCGCCGGTTCCTGGCGGATCGGGTGGAAGTGGTACAGAGTGGGCTGCCAAGCTTCGTAGACAGGCGGGCACCGTCGGCCGAGGATCTACGTTTGGCCCGGGAAGGATTGGATCTCGCCCGCCGGGTCCTGAGCCAAGGCGATCACGACCTCGTAATCCTGGACGAGATCAACGTGGCCGTAGACTACGGCCTC
The DNA here is from genome assembly GCA_031082145.1 of bacterium. GTDB lineage: Bacteria > Bacillota > Sulfobacillia > UBA995 > UBA995 > Ess09-15. The sequence continues at coordinate 71,751 of JAVHLP010000002.1, forward strand.
ATCTCGCTGGAGGAGGTGCTCCGCCTCCTTGCCCAACGCCCACCGGGGATCGACGTTGTCCTCACCGGGCGCGATGCCCCCGCCACCCTGTTGGACGCGGCAGACCTGGTGAGCGAGGTGGTGGACGTCAAGCATCACTTCCGGCGGGGGGTGGCCGCCCGGAAAGGCGTGGAGTTCTGATTGCCGGAATAAACCCTCTCCCCGGCCGCCACTAATAGACCGGGGGGGGCGTTATGGGACTGGGCAGCTTCTTCTGGCTCATCTTCATCGCCGCGACCTTTCTGTACCCCGCCTACCGGCAGCAACAGCTGGTCCGGCGTCGCTATTCGACCCTGGCCCGGCTCGGCAAGCGCCGCGGCAGCCAGGTAATCACCCTGATCCACCGGCAGGAGTCCTTCAACCTCCTGGGCATCCCGATCACCCGCTTCATCAACATCGAAGACTCGGAACAGATCTTGCGGGCCATCCGCCTGACTCCCGGCGACGTTCCTATCGATGTGGTTCTGCACACTCCAGGTGGCCTGGTCCTCGCGTCGGAGCAGATCGCGCGGGCCATCCGCAAGCACCCCGCGCGGGTGACGGTGTTCGTCCCCCATTACGCGATGTCCGGGGGCACCCTGCTCGCCCTGGCGGCGGACGAACTGGTCGTGGACGAGAACGCCGTACTGGGACCGATCGACCCCCAGATAGGAACCTACCCGGCCGCCTCCATTCTCGCCGTCACCCAGCAGAAGGATCGCAACCGAGTGTCCGACGAGACTCTGATCCTGGCCGACATTGCCCGTAAGGCGATGTCCCAGATCAAGGACACGGTATACGAGATCCTGGTCGACCGCTTGGGAGATGATCGCGCCCGCGAGGTAGCCGGAGTGCTCACGGCCGGCCACTGGACGCACGACTATCCTGTTACCCGGGTCTTCCTGGAGCAGTTGGGTATCCCGGTCCGCTTGGGCCTCCCCCGGGAGGTATACGAGCTGATGGAGCTGTACCCGCAACCTCCCCAGCGCCGTCCATCGGTCCAGTACGTGCCCCTGCCGCGAGGTCAGGATACGGGTTTGACGCATTTGTTGGGTCGGGAGTGGGAATAGTGGTTCCCGGGGAAACATTTCCCCCGTTTCTGCGTCAGGATCAGCGGAAGAAGGCGGACATCAAGGAGGGCCACCAGTCCGGTGGGGGTGACGACATGAGTTCGCAGAGCATTCGTCATATGACTTCGGAACAACTGTTGCTGCTAAAGACCATCCTTCTCGTCATGGCGTGCTCCCGGCGCAGTACTAACTGACCCCCCACCGCCACCTTGACCGCCGGGACCCCTAACGGGGTCCCTTCCGTTTCCCCCGGGGAAGGAGAGGCTGGGGAGTTGGCAGAACAGAGGTGCAGAGGTGTCCATCCTTGCCGTCTCTCCAGACTTTCACCGGCAGGCTTGCCGCATGGCTGGAACAAGCCCGTATGCGTCGGGACCTCGTGTTGGTTACCGGCCGGCAGGTTATTCGTTGCTGGGGAGCCCGGGGAGACTTGGGCGACGGATCTTTCGATCGCTTGACACTAGCCCTGGACACCTCGGACTGCCTGGAGATCTACTCCACCGCCCTCGACCATGACGGCCGTCGCTCCGGCCTGATCCAGCTCAGGCGGCAGGACTTCGGCTCCACCCGGGGCACTCGCTCCCACTCCGGTCTTGTTGCCCAGGGAATCGCCGAACTCACCGGCAAGGTCATAGCCCGCTGCCGTCTGGACTTGGACGACGGGGGCGACGTACTGTCGTTCTGGCCACGGGGAGGAGACCCGGCGACCATCCGTGCGAGCGCAGGCGCCCGGCGGGGCGGTCTGGTGCTGCTGCTTCGCAAGGGTTACTCCTGGGAGGGAAACCGATGAACCGTCCCCTCCGCACCGGCAAGGTCCCCCCCCGCGTCCTGGAGAGCCTGATCCTGCCTCACCTCGGCGGAAGGCGCCCCGAGGTGCTGATCCGGGCTAGTCTGGGCGAGGATGCGGCCGTCTTTGACCCGGGCGATGCGCTGGTTGTGGTATCCAGCGACCCGGTGACCGCCGCCGGCGAGGGTATCGGCTGGTATGCCGCTCACGTGGTCATGAATGACGTGGCGGCTGGAGGCGCCCGGCCGCTGGGAATCCTGGTCACTCTGATCCTCCCCCCTGGTTCCAGCGAAGCACTGGTCGGCGAGTTGCAGCGGGATATCGCCCGGGCTGTGGGTGGTCTCGGGGCCGAGATCTTGGGCGGGCATACCGAGATCAGCGACTCGGTGACCCGGCCGGTCGTCGTGGCAACCGCCCTGGGCTTGGCCCCCAGGGGACGTCCAATCGGATCCTCGGGAGGGCGACCGGGTGACCAACTCGTCCTCACCAAGACGGCCGGCCTGGAAGGGACGGCCATTCTGGCCATCGACCATCCCGGCCGCCTGGCCGCCATCCTCTCGCCGGCAGAGACGGATCGGGCTCGGTCACTGCTCGGCCAGCTCAGCGTAGTTCCCGAGGCCCTGGTGGCCGTTCAGCACGGGGTCGCTGCCTTGCACGACGTCACCGAGGGAGGGGTGCTGGGGGCGGCCTGGGAACTGGCCCGGGCGTCGGGAACCGGCTTCACGCTGGATCGCCGTCGGGTGCCGGTGGCTCCTGAGACCGAAAAAGTGTGTGCCGCCCTTCATCTGGACCCGCTGCGACTGATCTCCAGCGGGGCTCTGCTGATCGCCGTGGCCGGGGGCGACGCCCTGGTGGAGGAGTTGTCCGCAGCGGGCATCGGCGCCGCTGTAGTGGGTGAACTAACCGAACGGGGTTGTTCGGTGGTCGGCGACGAAGGCACTTGGGAACTGGACGAGGCATTCTCTCCCGACGACGAATTGATCCGCTTGCTCGGCACCTGGCAGGCGTAGATCGTCCCCGGCCCGAGCGCCTGCCGGGCTGAGACAGGGGCTCGCCTGTTCACCCCGCCACGTGTTCCCGCATGATCTCGGTCTCCCGCCCCTGCAGGAAACCCGCCGACCCGGCCCGAAAACTCTGCCACGCTGGCTGATCTCACACCGGAGGAGGTGGGGGCTTTGACGACACGGCTCACTGCGGCGGCCGAGGGTTGCTCCGGTTGCCGGGTTTGCCAGTTGGTCTGCGCCCTGACCCATGTCCAGGAGAACAACGTGAAAAAGGCAGCCATCGGGATTCGCGGGTACTTCCCCGCGCCCGGTCGGTACGAGGTAGAAGTCTGCGACCAGTGCGGCCAGTGCGCCACGGTCTGCCCCGAGGAGGCCATCGTTCTCCAGGATGGGGCCTGGACCATCGACTCCGACCGCTGTTCGGGCTGTGGCGTATGCGTGGATAGTTGCCCCCGGGGTGTGATCTTCCGCCACCCTGACCGGGCGGTCCCCGTCAAGTGCGATGCTTGTGGAGAGTGTGTGCCTTTCTGCTCCCGGGGTGTGCTGGCCATCCAGAAGGAGGGAGACACATGAGTGAACTCCATGGCTACGGCGGGCGCATACTCCGGGTCGATCTGACCAGGGGCACGCATCGCATCGAACCGGTGGAACCCCGGCTCGCCGAGGATTACGTGGGCGGGCGGGGGTTTGTTGCCCGGGTGCTGTATGACGAGATACCGCCCGGCGCCGACCCCCTGGGCCCGGAGAACAAGCTACTCATGGCGGCCGGCCCGCTTTCCGGCACCTTCCTTCCCTGCGCCAGCAAGGCTCACCTGGGGGCGAAGTCCCCGGCTACCGGCGGCTACGGTGACGCCAACGTTGGCGGACACCTGGCCATGGAGATGAAGCATGCTGGTTATGACCTGCTCATCATCGAGGGTCAAGCCGACCGCCTTTCCTACCTGGTGGTTGACGATGACCAGGTGGCAATCCGGGACGCCGAGGCCCTCCGGGGCAAGGGGAGCATAGCCACCGAGACCGAGTTGAAGCGCGTTCTGGGCGACGACTTCCAGATCGCCACCATCGGGCCGGCGGGTGAGAGGCTGGTCAAGTTCGCCTGTATCACCCATGACTTCGGCCGGCAGGCCGGCCGGGCCGGAATGGCCACCGTCATGGGAGCCAAGCGGTTGAAGGCCATAGCCATCCGGGGGAGCCGGGGCTTCCCAGTGGCTGACCCCGAGGGCGTGCTGGCCGCCGGCCGCGCTATGTTCGAGACCATCTTCGGTCTTCCTGGCTTCAAGGATTGGACTCCCTACGGCACGGCGGGGGTGACCGATTGGGTCAACAAGGTAGGAGCCTTTCCCACCCGCAACTTCCAGACCGGCTTCTTCGAAGCGCACGCCGAGATCGGGGGTAAGGCTCTGCGTGACCGCATTCACATCCTGGATAAGGGGTGCTTTGGCTGCCCCATCCCTTGCGGCAAGTACTCTCGGGTGATCGTCGACGGTGAGCCAGTCTATGTCGAGGGGCCGGAGTACGAGACGGTGGCCATGATCGGTGGCGACTGCTGCCTGGATTCGATTGAGGCGGTGGCCCACGTGAACGCGGTCATGGACGACCTTGGCCTCGATACCATCTCCGGCGGCAACGTGATCGCCTTTGCCTTGGAGTGCGCCGAGAAGGGTATCATCACGCCCGCCGACGTTGATGGTCGCGAGCTCAAGTTCGGCGATCTGGACAGTGTGCTCTGGCTAACGCGACGGATCGCCGCCCGTGAGGGCATCGGCGACCTTCTGGCCGAGGGCGTGCGTGAAGCTGCGGCCCAGTTGGGCAAGGGTAGCGACCGCTTCGCCATCCACGTCAAGGGCTTGGAGGTTAGCGGTTACGATCCTCGTTACGCCGCCGCCATGGCCCTGGCCTACATGACCTGCGACGTGGGAGCCCACCACAACCGGGCGTGGGCGATTACGCACGACGTGGCGGTGGGTCGCGACCGGGTGGAGGGCAAGGCGGCCCGGGTCATCGAGTTGCAGCACCTACGGCCACTCTTTGACATGCTGGGAGTGTGCCGTTTTCCCTGGGTGGAGGTGGAATTCGAGCCCAGCCGCTATGCCGAGATCTACCGGCCGGTCACTGGTCAGGATCGCAGCTGGGAGGAACTGCTCAGGTGTTCCGAGCGGGTCTGGAACCTCACCCGGATGTTCTGGATGCGGCACCTCCCCGGCTTCGGCCGTCAGGCAGACCAGGCGCCGCCACGATGGTACCAGGAACCGGCTACTTCCGGCCCCACCGCGGGGAAGAACCTGTCCCGCGAGACCCTGGAGGCACTGTTGGACGACTACTACCGGCTGCGGGGCTGGGACGCCAATGGCCGGCCCACTCGTGACACGCTAAAGGCTCTGGGTCTTGACTTCACCCTGGCCGACTTGGAGCGTGGGGTGGGGTAGACCCGCGCCCCGATCCTGACGGCAGGGCGCCCTCCGGAGGGCGCCCTGCTGGTTTTTCGGCAGGTTCCCGCCGGTCCCCCGTCGAAGCAGACAGGGGGGGAATGCGGGTGAAGACGGGACCGACCCACCAGTTGGAGGGCGAACACCTGCTGGCCGTGCTCAACGCGGTTGACGAGGCGATCCATATCGTTGACGGGCAGGGCTTCACCGTTTTCTACAACGATCAGGCGGCCAAGTTCGAGCGCCTGGAGGCCCGCGACATGATCGGCAAGCATGTCCTCCAGGCGTATCCGTCACTCCGCCCGGGTGATAGCACCTTGCTGGAGGTTCTCCGGACCGGGCGTCCGGTGGTCAACCGGCAGCAGACTTTCACCACCGAAAAGGGGCATACGGTGACCGTGCTCTCCTCCACCTTTCCCGTGTACCGGGGCGAAGCGCTTATCGGAGCAGTCGATGTCTCCCGCGACATCACCAAAGTCCGCGAGCTCCTGGAGACGATCGTTGTCCTGCAGGACCGCTTCAGCCGGCTCACCCGCGAGAGCCGCCCAGTTGGGGAGGTGCGCACGGCCAGGTTCACCTTCGCCGATATCGTTGGCGAGAATGCACGCTTGCGGGCGGTGAAGGCCCTGGCCGCCCGGGCCGCCGTAGCCGCCGCCCCGGTCTTCATCTCGGGTGAGACCGGCTCCGGAAAGGAGCTTCTGGCCCAGTCCATTCACAATGGGGGGCCCCGTCGCGACCGTCCCTTCATAGCCCAGAACTGTGCTGCCATCCCGGCCGACCTTCTGGAGAGCATCCTGTTCGGGTCTGTCCGGGGCGCCTTCACCGGCGCCCATGATCGGCCGGGGCTGTTCGAGGCGGCCGACGGCGGGACGCTCTTCCTTGATGAACTCACCAGCATGGGCGTGTCCCTACAGGCCAAGCTCTTGCGGGTGCTGGAAGACGGTTATGTCCGCCGCGTGGGAGGGACTAAGCCCGTGGCGGTAGACGTTCGCATCCTGGCTTCCAGCAACCAAGATCCGGTACGGGCGGTGAAAGAAGGCGTGCTGCGGCGCGATCTATTCGCCCGCCTGGCCAGCGTGTGTCTGGAATTGCCCCCGCTGCGGGAGCGCCGGGATGATCTCGGCCTGCTGATGGAGCATTTCCTGGGTAAGCACGGAGGTGAGCAGGGCAGGCGAACCCATCTGGCGCCAGCCGTGCTAGAGATGTTTGAGCGCTACGACTGGCCTGGCAACGTGCGGGAACTTGAGGGGGCGCTCCAGGGGGCACTGGTGCTCGGCCTGGGAGAACCGGTGCTCCAGTCCCGCCATCTGCCGCCCCATCTGGCCAAGCTGGTGGCGGATCGCGACGACCCCGGTCCCGGCCCAGGTCTGCGCCAGTTGCTGAACAGGTACGAACGGAAACTCATCCGCCAAGCCCTCTCCCGCGCCGGGGGGAACGTATCGGAGGCCGCCCGCTCGCTCGGCCTGGCCCGGCAGACACTGCAGTACCGGCTGCGGATCCTGGAAGGGGACGAACCCCGGGGGCCTGGCAAGGGAATTGCATGAGCATCGTTGCCGAAGGCTACCGTCAGGAGGCGACCTTCTTGTCAACAGTGGATAGCCCGCCCCGGGACTACCGGTCGGTGGCCCTCTGGTCGGGCATAACGGAGGCGGAGTGGAACGACTGGCGCTGGCAGGTGGCGAACCGGATCACCACCGTTGACCAGTTGGCCCAGGTCATCCCGCTAACCCCGGCGGAGGTTGAGGATATCCGGGAGTGCCTCAGAACTTTCAGAATGGCGGTAACCCCGTACTACGCCGGCCTCATCGACCCCCTGAACCCCCGCTGCCCGGTCCGAATGCAGGCAGTGCCCGACCGGGCCGAGGTTGACCAGGGCCAGGAAGATCTGCTGGACCCCCTATACGAAGAGACCGACTCCCCGGTGCCGGGGATAACCCACCGTTACCCCGACCGAGTGCTCTTCATCGTGACTGATCAGTGTTCGATGTACTGCCGGCACTGTACCCGGCGCCGGCTGGCGGGGCAGACCGATCGGGCTCCCACCCGCGCCGAACTCAACGACCGGCTGGACTACGTACGGCAGACCACCCGGGTCCGGGATGTGGTGCTCTCCGGTGGCGACGCTCTCCTGGTATCCGACGGGCTCGTCGAATACCTGCTCAAGGAGTTGAGAGCCATCTCCCATGTCGAGATCATCCGCTTGGCCACCCGGACGCCGGTTGTCCTGCCCCAGCGGATAACTCCCGACCTCTGCCGGCTGATAGGCCGGCACCATCCCGTATACGTCAACACCCACTTCAACCACCCCCGGGAGTTAACTCCGGAGGCCGTGGCCGCCTGTGAACGCATGGCCGACGCGGGCATCCCGCTGGGCAACCAGACCGTGCTCCTGCGCGGGGTCAATGACTGCCCGGTGATCATGCGCCGGTTGGTGCACGGCTTGTTGAAGGCCAGGGTGAGGCCGTATTACCTGTACCAGTGCGATCTGTCCCGCGGCCTGCAGCACTTCCGGACCCCTACTTCCCGCGGCGTGGAGATCATCGAGCACCTGCGCGGCCACACTTCGGGACTCGCGGTCCCGTCGTACTGCATCGACGGGCCCGGAGGGGTGGGCAAGATCCCGCTCGGGCCGCAGTACGTGCTCGCCCAGTCGCCCGAGCGGATCGTGCTCCGGAACTACGAGGGAGCCGTCGCCGCCTACCGAGAACCCTCCGGGAACGGACCTCAGGGGGACGTCTGCCCGACCTGTGGCGAGCGCCACGAGGAGCCGGCTACGGGAGTGGCCGCGCTTCTCAGCGGCGACGCGCTCTTCCTGGAACCGGGGAACTTGGAGCGGGCCGCCCGGCGCCGGGCTCTCAGGTAGGTTGGGCGACTTGCGGATCCTGCACCTCGACATGGACGCCTTTTTCGCCGCCATTGAACAGCGCGACCGTCCGGAGTGGAGGGGGCGTCCGGTCGTGGTGGGCGGTGACCGGGGCGGCCGGGGAGTGGTGTCCGCCGCATCCTACGAGGCCCGCCGCTTCGGCGTTCACTCCGCCATGCCAATAGCCCAAGCCAGGCGACTGTGCCCCCCGGCCGTCTTCGTGCCCGTCGATGTTCCCCGCTACCGCGAGGTATCTCGGCGCTTCCTGGCGATCCTCCGTCGTTGGACCCCGATCATCGAACCCCTGTCTCTCGATGAGGCTTTCCTGGACTTGGGCCCGGGAGGGGATGGTCCGCAGGCGGCGACAGCCCTCAAGCGGGCCATTGTGTCGGAGCTCAGTCTGACCGCATCGGTGGGGGTTGCCTGCAACAAGTTCCTTGCCAAACTGGCCTCCGATTTGGAGAAGCCTGATGGCTTGGTCGTGATCCCCGGGGACCGGGGGAGGGAGTTCATCGCGTCCTTACCGGTCAGGAAGGTCTGGGGCATCGGCCCCCGTGGAGAAGCATACCTGCACGACCGCGGGATCTACCGGATCGGGGACTTGGCCCGGGTGGACCCCGACATCCTGAGGCCTGGATTCGGCCGTCGCTCGCTCGAAATCGTCCAGCTGGCCCGGGGAATCGACCACCGCCCGGTCGAGCCGGCCCAGCCGGCTCGTTCTCTTAGCGAAGAGGTTACTTTCGCCGCCGATACCCGGGATCGGGATGCCCTCCTGGCCGTGGTGGAGCAATTCGCCCGTTCGCTTGAGGAACGCCTGCGCGAGTCCGGGCTGAAGGCCAGAACGGTCACCGTCAAGTTACGCCTTGCCGACTTCACCACCTTGACCAGGAGCCGGACTTCCGCCGTGCCAATCCTCTCGGCCGCCCAGATAGCCGGTCTGGGTCAGGACCTTGTCGGTCAGGTCGCCCTCGGCGGGCGGCGAGTGCGCCTTGTCGGGCTGAGGGTGTCTGGACTGGTGTCGCAGGGCGCTCCGGAGCAACTAACTTTTTCCTTTGATCCGGCACTGGCCGGGGACGAACGAGGGATTCCGACCATGCATGCCGAATACAAGAGAAAAATGCAATCCCTTCCATTTCTGTGGCAGGGACGGAGCGGTAGGTGAGCAGCAGAGCGATGCTGGGTGAAGCTATCCGACGCATCCGGAAGACCAGGAAACTTACGCTGCAGAAGGTCGGCGCGGCCACCGGTCTTAGCCCGGGCTTTCTCAGTCAGGTTGAGCAGAACCAGGCGACACCGTCTCTGTCTTCGCTCCGTAAGATCGCTGAGGCCTTGGAGACTTCCCTCTTCACCCTGCTGGCCTCCGAGACGGAGACTTCCTTTGTGGTGCGCCGGGGCCAGCGCAAGTCTTGTGGTTGGCCGGACCGCCGGGGGACCTACGAACTCCTGTCGCCGCGCCACCACGGCACGGCCATTGAGGTTGTCATGACCACGCTTCTCCCCGGCGAGGCAACTAGCGAAGAGCCGCTCAGTCATGGCAGTTCGGACGCGCAGGAATTCGCCTACATCCTGGCCGGCGAGGTGGAGTTAACCATCGGTGAGGGAGTTCACACGCTGGGCGAGGGAGACAGCGCCACCTTCAGCTCGGGCATCGCCCATCGGTACACCAACCGGGGTGACCTCCCGGCCGAGATCCTCAGCGTCATGCACCCACCCTCGTTCTGACCGGCCGCCCACTCCGGGGAGGTAAGGGCGCCGCCCGCGGAGAAGCCTGGGGTCGCGAGGTGATCCGCGGGTGCCCGGCAGGATGGAAGAACGGCGTCGTATCGCCGAACTGCGGGCGGGAGAGCGGGTGGACCTGTGCTTGGTCGTCGCCCGCAAGACCCTGCAACCTTTCCGTGATCCAGCCAGGGGCACCTATCTAGCCCTTTGGCTGACCGATGATACCGGCGGCATGCCCGCCCGCATGTGGGAAGGGGCTGAGTCGGCGGCGGCCTGCATCGAAGTGGAGCGACCGCTCAGGGTTGTGGGGCTGGTCGAGAGCTACCGGGACACCCTGCAACTGAACCTCGAACGGGTGGAACCCGTCCCCGAGGGGGCGTGGCGGCCGGAAGACTTCCTTCCCGTCAGCCCCCGGGAGCCCGAGGCGGTGGCGGCCGAGCTGGAGGTTCTCTGCCGGTCGGTGCAAGACCCCTACCTGGCCCGTCTCCTCGAGATGCTGTTCGCCCGCCCCGGTTTTCGGCAGGCCTATCTACGGGCCCCCGCAGCCAAGGTGATCCACCATGCCTACCTGGGTGGCCTGGCCGACCACAGCCTGGAGGTGGTCCGTCTCGCCCTAACGGCGGCGGAGTTGTACCCCGCTGTCGACCGGGACCTCCTGTGCTGCGGAGCCCTCCTGCATGATGTGGGCAAATTGGAGGAATACCGCTACGACTGGGTGATAGACTACACCGACCGCGGCCGCCTGCTTGGGCACACCGTACTGGGCTACGAACTGATAGCGGGCCTGCTGAGCGGCATCAACGGCTTTCCCCGGGAACGGGGGCAGCGGCTGCTTCACCTGATCCTGAGCCACCATGGCGAACCTTCCTGGGGTGCGCCGGTGGTGCCCCAGACCTTGGAGGCGGCAGTGGTAGCCCACGCCGATCTGCTTTCTGGACGCACCCGGCAATTCCACCAGATCCTGAACGCCTCTCGGGACACCGGCCAGTCCTGGACACCCTACGATCGGACCCTGGAACGTTACCTGTACGTTGGCGAACCCGGAAATCGCGGCCGAGAGGGGGCCTGAGTCGAGGCTGCTGTACAACGACCGGTTCGATTTCCGCTGCGACTTGGCCATCGGAACGGGTGATAGGGGGGCGAGGCTTGACAGAGCGGGAAGCCCCTGGCGAGGAGGAAAGGCATAGACACGCTGGCTGGGAGATGCTCGAGGAGTGCCGGGGTCCCCTTGCCCGGCTCCGTGCCACCCTGCCCGGCCGAGCGCGGGGCGACGCCGGCAGCGAGGAGGATGAGGAGACGACCCGGGAGACCCCCGCCCGGTTGGACGCCGTGGACGTCCTCGCTTTCATCATTGCCTTCTTCCAGCTCCTGCTTCCACCGTTCTTGGTCATGGTCGGGGTGTTGGTCCTGCTCTACCTCCTCATCCGGCTCTGGGCGGGGGTCTAGTCTCGTCCGGGCACCTGACGGGAGGGACTTGGTCTGATGAAGCTCTGGAGCAAGGTGGCCGATCTGGTGGTGGATCGACCGGGCCTAGTCTTCCTGCTGGGCGGTCCCGACACCGGCAAGACGACCCTCGCCACGGTACTGGCCAACCACCTCTTGGCGGCGGGGATCCCGGTGGCCATTGTGGACGGCGATATGGGCCAGTCGGACATCGGACCGCCGGGAACGGTTGGCCTCGGTATACCCGATGTCCCCTTCCAGCGCCTATCCGAGTTGCCCCTGCGGGCGGCTTACTTCGTCGGCTCCAACTCACCCGAGGGGCATAGCCTGTCTGTGCTCGTGGGGTGCTCGCGGATGATCGGCCAGGCTCGTTCGCTCGGAGCACGGGCCATCATCCTGGACACCACGGGTCTGGTTCATGGCCGTGCGGCCCGCGTGCTCAAACACTTCAAGCTGGAACTCCTGCAACCTGACTACATCGTTGTGCTGCAGAAGGAAAACGAACTCGAACACCTCCTGAAGCACTTGCCCGACCAGGCCCGGGTGATCCGCGTGAAAGCCTCCCCGCGGAGCCAGATCCGATCTCGTCACCAGCGCAAGCTACTTCGCGAGCGAGCTTTCCGGGCTAGTCTGGCCGGTGGCCGTCTCCACGAGTTTGGGTTGGACCAGGTCAGTTTGTGCGGTACCATCTACCGCACCGGCCGGGCCCTGGATGCTTCGGAGTACCCCGGGTTGAGCCAGCGCCTGGGCTGCCCCGTGGTGCACGCGGAGTGGATCCCCGAAGGCATGTATCTGGTGTTGGAGGGATCCTACGAGCAGGCCCGCATGGACCGCCTGAAAGAGCAGGAAGGGGTCGACCAGGTTCTTACCAGCCGGGCCGATCGTTTCCGGGACCTCTTGGTGGGTCTGACCGGCGGGGAGCGCGAATGGCTGGACATAGGCGTGTTGACCGAGGTTGACTTCGCTTCAGCCAGGGCCCGAGTGTACACGCGGGCAGATGGTGAGCTGGTCCGGGCGATTGAGGTGGGGGTTCTGAGGGTGTCGCCGTCAGGCGAGGAAATGGGCAAGATCTTCCCCAACGATATCTGAGCAGGGGCAACCAGAAGACGAATGGGAGGAACCCGGTGGAGGCACCTTAACCCCGTGCTGGGGGGCGGGTTCACCGGGGATGGGCAGGCAAGGCCAGCAGTATCTGTCGAGTCAGGTGCTCACCGCGTGGCCGGTTAACAACCGGATCCCCTTCCTTCACTTCCGGCCCCGCCGCCACGGCAGGACGCCGGCCCTGATCTTGCTGCACGGCTACGGGATGTGCAAGGAGCACCTTCGCTTGGTGGCCACGCTCTGTTGCTGGGCCGGCTGTTCGGTGATGGTTCCCGATCTGCCGCTGCACGGCTCACGGGGTCCACTGGGGAGGAGTGGGGCCGACCAACTGCTGCTGACGATGGACTTGAAGAACTGCTCGCTCCTTTTCCGGCAAGCAGCCGCCGACGTTGTCGCCTGCCTGGACTGGTTGTGTGCCCGCCCGGAAGTCGACCCCCGGCGGCTGGCGCTCGTGGGCTTCAGCCTGGGAGGGATACTGACGGCACTGGTCTTGGGCATGGATGGCCGGCCCCGGGCCGGAGTCTCCCTGGTAGGCGGGGGCGACCTGGCCGGCATCATCTTCTCCTCCCCGGCGGCGGCTCCCCTGCGGGCACGGCTGGAGGCCCTCGGGTACGGTCCAGACCAGGTGAGGGAGCACCTCAGGGATGTCAACCCGCTCACCTACGCCGATCGCGTTGCCAACCTCCTGATGATCAACGGCGAGCGGGACCGGATCGTCCCGCCCGAGGCCGTGCTGCGGTTCTGGTCGGCACTCGACCCCTCCCGGGACAACCGGCTGGTGTGGGGCCCTTGGGGCCACTTCCTGCCTCCCTGGCCCACTTTTCGCCAGGTGCTGGGGCACCTTCGCCTCCACCTGGAAGACGGCGCGGCAGGAGAACTCCCGCCAGGCCGCTAAGTCCCTCCCCGACTGCCGCCAAAGGAGCCCGAGGACGTGGGAGTATCCTGGGAGAGCGTCGACCTGTCCTGTCCCGAGCCCCTCTATGACAGTTACCTGCGCCACTCCACTTCGCTGGCGGCCCGGTTCGACGGAGATCCCCTTGACCCGGGTTGGCCTTCCCGGCGCCTGACCTATCTAGCCGGGCGCTCCTTCAGCCGGGAGGATCTGGCCCAGGCCATCGCGGCGTACAATCGCCGGGCCGGGGCCGGCCCCTTGGCCGTGGCCAACGCTCTCAGCCTGCGGGAGCCGGGGACGGCGGTCGTTGTCGGCGGGCAACAGGCCGGGCTTCTGACCGGTCCCCTGTACACTATCCACAAGGCGGCGAACGTCATCCAACTGGCCCGCGAACTCGGGCGCCGGCTGGGCATCGTTGTCGTCCCCTGTTTCTGGGTGGCGGCGGAAGACCACGACCTGGCCGAGGTGGATCACATCTGGGTACCAGGCGACGGCGGCCTGCCGGTGCGGTTCGGCCTGGATATGCCCCGCCGCTGCCGGCTGCCGGTGGGTGAGATAGCCCTGGGTTCCTCGGCAAGCCCGATCCTGGACCAACTGGGCGAGGTCATCCCTCGCTCGGAGCACCGGAGAGCCATCCTGGCCAAGCTCAGGGACCTGGCCCAGGGGGCGACAAGCCTGGCCGACTGGTTTGCCCGGATCATGGCCTGGCTGTTCGCTCCCTGGGGTCTGGTGCTGGTGGACCCGGCCGACCGGGCCCTGCGGGCAGTGGCGGGCCCCTTCCTCGGGCGTCTGGTGGAGGGGGCGCCCGATCTGGCCGGCGCCGTAGAGGAAGGAACCCGGGCCGTCGAGGGCCTTGGTTTTGAGCCCCAGTTCAGGCCCCGCCGCGGCCGGGCCCACCTGTTCCTGGCCGGGCCGGGAGGCGAACGCCTGCCCCTACAGCTGGACTCCCAGGGAGGCTTCCGGGTGGGGGCCGGCCGGGCCCGTACCCATCTGGACCGGGCCCAAGCCGTGAACTTGGCCCAGGCCGAGCCCTGGCGACTCAGTGCTAACGTGGTGTCCAGGCCCCTGATCCAGGAAGCTATCCTGCCGGTGCTGGCCCAGGTGGTCGGCCCGGGCGAGACCGGATACTATGCCCAGCTTCGCGAGGCCTTTTCGCTGTTCGGGTTCGCCCTGCCGGTGCTCTGGCCCCGCCTGTCGCTCACCTTGGCCGACGGCCCCGTCCGGCGGCTGATGACCCGCTACCGGGTTCGTCTCGAGAGAGGACAGCCCGGGTTGCAGGAAGAGAGGGAAAGGGTCTTGGCCTCGCTTGACCGGACCGGCTTTGAGGCCGCGTTCGATGCGGCCCGTGCCGAGATCGGCAGGCGGTATGATCTGATCACCCGGGCCGTCGTCCCCCTGGACCCGGCCATGGAGCAACTCACCGGGGTCAACCGCCATCGGGTGTTGGGCGAACTGGCCTACCTGCACGAGCGGGCCAGGCGGGCTCACCGCGAGCGGCAGCGAGTGGTCGTCGGGCACTTCGCGCGCCTTGAAGGCCACCTCTTCCCCCGGGGCCAGTGGCAGGAGCGCGTCCTGAACGTGGTCCCCTGGCTCTGTCGCTACGGCCACACACTCATCACCTGGATTGTGGAAAGCCCCCTGGTAACCGATCACCGCCACCGCCTACTCCTGTTTTGATCGCTGGAAAACTTGTTCTTTTTAGTTGGCGGAACCGGGTGACAGGATTTGGCGTCATCGGAACGGAACTACCTGGAGGTTGACCGGCAGCTGAAAAACCCGCAGCGACGGGACTTAGGAGGTGTCAGAAAGTGCCGGAGAGGGTCGCCATCGTGGGGGTTGGCTACTCGGACATCAGGTCCATAACCCCCGGGCTCTCCTACAAGGAGATGATGTACGAGGCGGCTGTCAGGGCCTACGAGGACGCCGGGGTCAACCCCCGCAAGGACGTGGACAGCTTCATCAGCGTCTCGGAGGACTTCTGGGAGGGCACCAGCATCTTCGACGAGTACATCCCCGACCAACTGGGCGCGGCCTTGCGACCGGTCCACACCGTCAGCGGAGACGGCATTCACGGGCTGGCCTGCGCGGCGATGCTGATCCACACCGGGCGGGCCCGTGTTGTGGTGGTTGAGGGACACAGTAAGCACTCGGACATGCGCACACCGGCTCACATCCACAATTTCGCCTACGACCCCATCTATCACCGCCCCCTGGGAGCGCATCCACATCACCTGGCGGGACTGGAGATGACCCGCTTCCTCTTCGAGAGCGGCAACACCCGTGAGCACTGTGCCCTGGTGGTCAAGAAGAATATGGCCAACGCGCTCCTGAACCCCCGGGCGGTCTACGGCGCCCGGGTTTCGCTCAGGGACGTGTTGGAGGCCCCACCGACGTTCTCGCCGCTGGGTGAGCTGGATATCGCCCGTCCGGCCGACGGGGGATTCGTCATGGTCTTGGCCGGCGAGAGCGTTGCCGGAGACCTGGCCGGCGACCCGATCTGGATCGCCGGCTACGGCTGGTGCACTGAGACTCCGGCCATCGACTCGCGGTTATGGGGAGAGGCGATCTACGCCCAGTTGGCGGCCAAGCAGGCCTATCGCATGGCGGGGATTACCGACCCCTTCCGCGAGCTGGATTTCGCCGAGGTTGACGACTCCTTCTCCTACAAGGAACTGGAGCACCTGGAGGCCCTCGGCATATGCCGTCACGGCGAGGCCGGCGGGTGGCTGGAGGACGGACTCACCCTGCCCGGCGGCGACTTCCCGGTCAACGTGTCCGGTGGCAGCCTGGGTGGGGGACACCTGCTGGAGGCCACCGGCCTGCACCGGGTCCATGAAGTGGTGCTACAGCTACGGGGCCAAGCGGGAGAGAACCAGCTGCCGGACGTCGAGCGCGGCCTGGCCCAGAGCTGGCGCAATCTCCCCACCACTACCGGCTGCGTGGTAATCCTCGAGAGGGCTTGAGGGGAGGGGCAAAGGTGGCAAAAGTAGCGGTTGTCGGCGCGGGCATGACCAAGTTCGTCCGGCGGGCCCAGGAGACCGGCCCGGAGCTATCCTGGCAAGCGGCCAAGATGGCCCTGGACTCGGCCGGGCTCACCCTCAAGGACGTGGACGCGGTGGTCATTGGTTCCGCGCCGGATGCGTTTGACGGCGTCCACATGAAAGGCGAGTACCTGGCGGAAGGGGCCGGGGCGTGGCGCAAACCCTGCATCCGGGGCTTCGTGGGCGGAGGCACCGGGGTGTTCTCGCCCATACAGGGCTGGTATCATGTCGCTTCCGGACAATTTGACACCGTGCTGGTGGTCTGCGAGGAGAAGATGTCCTCCTGCCACCCCCACCCCCAGGGCGCTTTCATCACCATCTTCGACCACATCACCGAGAGGCCCTTGGGTCCCAATCTCCTGTGGATCTTCGCCCTGGAGATGAACCGCTACATGACCGTCCACGGCATCACCAAGGAAGAGATCGCCCTGGTGGCCGTGAAGAACAAGAAGAACGCCCTGGACCACCCATGTTCCCAGTTGGGCGCAGAACTCACGGTACAGGATATCCTCGACTCGGAGGTCCTTGCCTGGCCGGTCAACCGGCTGGACGTGTCGCCGGCGAGCGACGGGGCGGCCGCCATTGTCATGTGCGCCGAACACGTTGCCAAGCGGGTTAGCGACAAACCGGTGTGGGTGGAAGGCGTGGGCTGGCATCTTGACACCGCCTACTGGACGAACCGTGACCTGTACTACCCCCGCTACGTGGAGTATGCGGCCCGTATGGCCTACGAGATGGCGGGCATCAAGGAGCCACGCAAGGAGATCCACATCGTGGAGCCATACGATCCCTTCGATTACAAGGAACTGCATCACCTGGAGGGACTGCTTCTCTGTGACCGGGGCCAGGCGGCCCGCCTCACTGCCGACGGCGTTACCCAGCGCGATGGTGACCTGCCGGTGTGCCCGTCCGGCGGTCTCCTGGGCGTCGGCAATCCCATCGCCGCCGCCGGGCTGATGAAGGTGTGCGAGCTCTTCTGGCAGCTAAGGGGTGAGGCAGGGAAGCGCCAGGTGCCCGGCACGCCAAGACGCGGGCTGGCCCAGGCGTGGGGAGATCTCATGCAGGTGGGCACGGTCGTAATCCTGGGCCGTTAAGGGAGGGGGGACACACCATGACCGTCAAGATCAAGGAATGGCCGGGGACTGCCCTTAGTTCGCGGGACATCGAGGAAGGGCGGGTACTCACGGTACGGCACAAGCTCAGGGCGGAGTACGAGTGGGACGCGGGAGTAGCCATCGGCCGCTACCTCCGCGAGCTGAAGAACGGCCGGCTCATCGCCCGCCGCTGTGGGGGATGCGAGCGCACCCTTCTCCCGCCCCGGATGTTCTGCGAGGAATGCTTCACACCCACCTCCGAGTGGGTATACGTCGGGGCTACGGGCACGGTGAACACCTTCTCCATCTGCTATGTCCGCTGGGACGTGGTGCGGCTGAAGGAACCCCTGTTGCCGGCAGTCATCACGGTGGACGGCGCCTCGCCCGGCATGGGGATCTTGCACCTTCTGGGAGAGGTCCGGCCTGACGACATCCGCGTTGGCATGCGGGTCCAGGCTGTCTGGAAGAGTCCCGACGAGCGGGAAGGGGCCATCACCGACATCAAGTACTGGAAACCGATTCAGGGGGGGTAGGCCCATGCGCGAGAAGCTGACCAACCCCGACCACGTGCGGACGTGGCCGGGGACCATACCGGTGGAGCACGTGTACACCGTGGGGGTGGCGGGCGAGGCGTTCTTGCGCGCCATCAAGGAGCGTGGCCGCCTGGTGGCAGTGGGCTGCCCCGGCTGCGGTACGGACTACCTGCCGCCCCGGCTTTACTGTGAGCGTTGTTTCGAGAAGACCGGGGAGGTGAGGGAAGTGGAGGCCCGGGGCACGGTGGACACTTTCACTGTTGCCCACCGTGACCTTGAGGGTCACCCGCTGGAGAAGCCCCAGGTCTATGCCTTCGTGCGCATCGACGGCACAGGCGGCGGCCTGGTACATCGCCTGGGAGAGGTGGATCCCGACG
This sequence comes from bacterium, assembly GCA_031082145.1. Classification (GTDB taxonomy): domain Bacteria; phylum Bacillota; class Sulfobacillia; order UBA995; family UBA995; genus Ess09-15. Next base: position 90,116 of record JAVHLP010000002.1, read on the forward strand.
ACGTCCACATCGGCATGGAGGTGCAGGCGGTCTTCCTTCCTCCGGCCCAGCGGACCGGCTCCATCCTGGACATCGTGAATTTCAAGCCAGCTGAATAGAGCTGGCAAGAGGCTGACCATCCCGGGGCGGATCGGCCCGCCCCGGGATCTCTCACCATGCCGCGGGAGGTGCCCGCAGTGGACTTCGACTTGAGCGAGGAGCACCAGATGATCCGCCGGACGGTAAAGGAGTTCGCCGACCGGGAGGTGGCGCCCTCGGCCGCGGGCTGGGAACAGGAGGGCCGGCTGCCCGCTGCCATCCTTGAGGCCATGAGGGAACTGGATCTCTTCGGCCTGCCATTCCCGGATGAATACGGCGGGGTGGGCTCGGATTACCTCGCCTACGCCCTGGCGGTGGAGGAGATCGGCCGGGCGTCGGGGTCGCTTGGGATCACCTACGCGGCCCACGTTTCCCTGGGAACCTCGCCCTTCTACCGTTTTGGCTCCGAGGACCAGAAGCGGCGCTGGCTAGTCCCGTGCGCCCGGGGGGAAACCCTGGCCGCCTTTGCCCTCACCGAGCCCAACGCTGGCTCCGATGCCGGCGGGACCGAGACGCGGGCAATCCGGGACGGGGACGAATGGGTCATCAACGGCTCGAAGTGCTTCATCACCAACGGCTCGCTGGCCGGGGTGGTGGTGATCACGGCCCTTACCGAGAAGGACAAGGGTACCCGGGGCATATCAAACCTCGTGGTCCCCGCCGGGACGCCGGGCTTCCGCGTCACCTCGAGTTACCACAAGCTGGGCCTGAGAGCCTCGGACACCGTCGAACTCCACTTCGACGATTGCCGGGTTCCGGCCGACCACCTGCTAGGAAAACCAGGCGAGGGCTTCCGCCAGTTCCTTCAGATTCTGGATGGAGGCCGGATCAGTATCGCCGCCCTGTCGGTCGGTATTGCCCAGGCCTGCCTCGACGCGTCCCTGACCTACGCCCGCCAGCGAGTGCAGTTCGGCAAGCCTATCTCGAGCTTCCAGGCGATTCAGTTCAAGCTGGCGGACATGGCAACCGAGGTGGAGTTGGCCCGCCTCGCCACCTGGCGGGCGGCCTGGCTGAAGGATCGGGGCCGGCCTTTCACCCGCGAAGCGGCGATGGCCAAGCTCTACGCCTCCGAGGTCTGCGTTCGGGCGGCCCTGGAAGCGGTTCAGATCCATGGCGGTTATGGCTACATGGCGGAGTATCCCGTGGAACGATATCTACGCGATGCCAAGCTGATGACCATCGGTGAGGGGACCTCGGAGATCCAGCGGCTCGTCATCGCCCGGCAACTCGGGTGTTAAGGAGGAAAGAGCATTGCCGCAGTCATTCCACCCCGAAGAGCGATCAGGTGTTGGCCCGCTCTTCACCTCACCCGACGCCGACCAGGCCCGGCTTTTCTTCCGGCAGAAGCCCCGCCGTCTGACCAACAAGCTGACCACCGCCCGCGACGCCGTGGCCCGCCTGGTAGGGGACGGGGATTACCTGGGCGTGGGAGGTTTTGGTTCCAACCGAATCCCGACCGCCCTGTTGCACGAGGTGGTTCGCCAGGGTCGCCGGCAACTCGGCCTGGCAGGCCACACCGCCACCCACGACTGCCAGATCCTGATAGCCGGCGACTGCGTGGACCGGTGCGACGTGGCTTACGTGGTCGGGCTGGAGGCCAGAGGGCTCTCCCGCAATGCCCGCCGGGCCTTTGAGGAAGGCCGGGTCCAGGTTACGGAGTGGACTAACGCCGCCCTGGCCTGGAGATACAGGGCGGCCGCGATGGGAGTTCCCTTCCTGCCGGCACGGATCATGCTGGGTACCGACACCGCCCGGTACAGTGCCGCCCGGGAGATCCGGTGCCCGTTCACCGGAATCCGCCTGGTGGCCCTGCCGGCTCTCTTCCCCGACGTGGCCCTTATCCATGTGCATCGAGCCGACGTTTACGGCAACTGCCAGATCGAAGGGATTATGGTCTCCGACCACGACCTCGCCCGCGCGGCGCGCCGGGTCATCGTCAGCACGGAGAGAATCATACCCAACGAGGATATCCGCCGCGAACCAACCCGGACCGCCATCCCCTACTACTGCGTGGATGCCGTTGTCGAGATCCCCTACGGGGCCTACCCGGGGAACATGCCGTACGAGTACTTCTCGGACGAGGAGCATCTTCAAGAGTGGCTTGAGGCGGAGGAGGATCCGGCGTTGTTCGCTGCTTTCGTGCGAGAGCACATCCGGGAACCGGCTGACTTCGCGGCCTATCTCGAGCGCTGCGGCGGGCTTAACCGCCTGCAGGAGCTACGCCGGCTTGAGCATTTCCCGGGCAAGGAAGGTGACGAATCTGACCGCTGACTACAACGCCATGGAGTTGATGATCTGCCTGGCCGCCCGGTGTCTCGAGGACGACAGTACGGTGGTCGTCGGCACCGGCGCCCCCTGCGCGGCGGCGATGCTGGCCCAGCGCACCAGCGCCCCCAACCTGATGATCATGTTCGAGGCGGGGGGGGTGGGGCCGTTGCTCCCTTCCATGCCCATCTCGGTGGGCGATTCCCGCACCTTCTTCAGGGGACTGGCCGCCGGATCGATGCCCGAGATTATGGAAGCCTGCCAGCGCGGCATGGTTGACTACACGTTTCTGGGCGGAGCCCAGATCGACATGTACGGGAACGTGAACTCGACCTGCATCGGCGATCACACGCACCCCCGGGTCCGCTTCCCGGGCTCGGGTGGCGCCAATGATCTGGCCTCGCTCTGCTGGCGGACGATGATGATCACCCCCCAGGATAGACGGCGTTTCACCTCTCGCCTGGATTTCCTGACCACGCCCGGCTACCTGACCGGCCCCGGTGCCCGGGAGGCGGCCGGTCTTCCCCCGGGGACCGGCCCCTACCGGGTGATCACGCAGCTGGCGGTCATCGGGTTTGATCCGGCGTCCTTGCGTATGCGGGTCGAGAGCCTGCACCCCGGGGTTACCCGGCAGCAGGTGTCCGACAACACCGGCTTCGAACTGCTGTGGGCGGAGGCCTTGGGCGAGAGCCAGCCGCCCGATCCCGAGGAGCTGCGGATCCTCCGGCAAGAGGTGGACCCCTTCCGCTACGTCATCGGCCGGGCATGATCACGGCAACCGGGGAGGTTACGGCAGCGGCCCCGTAGAATCACGTCCAGGAGGCCATAAACCCGTCCCTCTCTCGAGGTGGCCTGCCTTGCTCACTCAGGTGACCAGCATGGGGCCTCTGGAACTCAGCCTGGCGGTTGTGGACATCGCCATCGTGGCCTACGTTCTATACCGCCTGCTGGCGCTGATCCGGGGCACCCGGGCCGTCCAGCTGCTGAAAGGGGTGCTCCTGCTGGTGGTGGCCACCCCGGTCAGCGGCTGGCTTCGCCTTTACACGATCCACTGGCTGTTGCAGAAGTTCCAGCTCTGGCTGATCTTCGCCATGCTCATCGTGTTCCAGCCGGAGTTGCGGCGCATCCTTGAGCAGCTCGGCCGGGGCAGGTTCTTCACCCCACCTCCTGCCTACCTGGACGAGGAGGAAATGGCCCAGTTGGTGCGCAGGCTGGCCCTGGCGTCCGAAGTCTTGAGCCGGAACAAGACCGGCGCCATCATTGTGCTGGAGCGGGAGACCGGCCTCAAGGAGGTCATCGAGACCGGGACCCGCATCGACGGCGTGGTCTCGCCCGAGTTCGTGGTCAACATCTTCGTTCCCGCCACCCCCCTGCACGACGGGGCCGTGGTCATCCGCGGCAACCGGGTGGCCGCTGCCAGTTGCTTTCTTCCTCTCAGCGACTCGGCCGATCTGTCCCGCGATCTGGGCACCCGCCACCGTGCAGCCCTGGGCATCACCGAGCAATCGGATGCCGTCGCCATTGTGGTCTCCGAGGAGACGGGAACCGTCTCGGTGGCTACCGGGGGCAGGCTTGTTCGCCACCTGGACGCGAGGTCCCTGGAAGAGACGCTGGGTTCCCTGCTGAAGATCAAGCCGGTCTCGGGTTTCGTTGTCGACGAACGCGCGGCCGCCCCGGGCGGGAACTAGCCCATGCCAGGCCGCCGTCAGGCACTGGCCAAACTTGGCCACCGGCTCGAGCAGGACCGGGGCCTGAAGGTCTTGGCGGTGGCGATCGCCCTCCTGCTCTGGCTACAGGCGGTAACCGAGCGGAACCCCCTGGAGGAACGCGCCTTCACCAACCTCTCCGTGCGCTACACGGAGGCGGACGCAGGGCTGGTGATCTTGAGCGCCGATCCGCCGGCCGTGAACCTGGTGGCTCGGGGCCGGACAGCGGTCTTGCAACGGGTCGCCAGGGAGGACTTTCAGGTCTACGTTGATCTGGCCGGGGCCGGTCCGGGAGTCGAGGAGCGCGAGATTCGGGTCAGCCCGCCACGGGGGGTAGAGGTGGCCCGGCTCTCGGTCGAGGCCGCGACGGTGTGGCTTGACCGGCTGGCCGAGAAGGAGATGCCGATCAGAGTGGTGGTCCGGGGCATCCCCGCCGAGGGTCATGCCGTCCGCGAGGCACTGGTGTCGCCGGCTTCCGTTGTCGTCAGCGGCGCCACATCGCGGCTGGACCGCGCCGCCCAGGCGGTCGTGGAGTTGGACGCTGAGGGAGCGGCCAGCGACCTCCTGCGCCATGCCGCAGTGACCGTTTTGGCGGCCGGGTCCGAGCCGCTGACCGGCGTGGAGATAACCCCCCCGATCGTCGAGGTCGTCCTTCCGGTCTTCCGCCTGCCCGGACCGGTCACCCTCCCGGTAGACGTGAGACTTGAGGGCACGGCCGAGCCCGGCTACGAGGTGGTGGATGTGGTGGTAACCCCGCCCGAGGTACGCGTCAGAGCCGAGCCGGCCGACCTGCAGCTTGTCCAGTCGGTTTGGACTTCCCGGGTGGTTGTCACCGGCCAACGGGAGACCTTCACCCGAAACGTAAGCCTGGAACGTCCTGCCGGAGCCTACCTGGTAGATCCGCCGCACGTCACCGTCCGGGTTGAGATCCGGCCGCTGGCGGTGTCCCGCACACTGGAGGCGCTTCCGGTGGAGGTGGTGAACCTGGGCCAGCATTTCCGGCCGGGCGTGTTCCCGGACCGGGTTCAGGTCACGGTTGGCGGCGTCCCGGCGGATCTCGAAGCGCTCGCAACCGGGGTCATCCGGGTCACCGTTGACGCGCTGGGCCTGGCGCCGGGTTCCCACCGGCTGCCGGTGAGGGTCGAATTGCCGGCCGGTCTAACGCTGGAGGCGGTCAAGCCGGCGGAGGTGACGGTGGAGATACGGCCCTGAGGAAACAGGGGAGCATATACTGACCCATGGAGGCCGGTAGATGGCCAGACTGTTTGGGACCGACGGTGTCCGCGGCGTAGCCAACCTCGAGCTCACCGGAGAACTGGCCTACCGGCTGGGAAGAGCGGCCGGGCACCACCTCGCCACCGGTGTCGATCAACCCCGGGTCCTGGTGGGGCGAGACACCCGCATTTCCGGTGACCTGCTGGAAGCGGCGCTGGTTGCCGGTTTCCTCTCCGTGGGCGTGGATGCTATCACGCTGGGGGTGGTGCCTACCCCCGGCGTAGCCTTTCTGACCCGCCATACCGGGGCCGCGGGGGGGGCGGTGATCTCTGCCTCCCACAACCCCCCGCCCGATAACGGCATCAAGTTCCTGTCCGCTGAAGGCTACAAGCTGGCCGAACCAGGTGAGAGGACTATCGAGGAGTTCGCGCTGGCCGATCCCGACGTGCTTCCGCGGCCCACGGGCACCGGGGTGGGACGTTGGCGCCAGGCGCCGGACCTGGTGAACGAGTACCTCGATCACCTCGTAGCCACGGCCGGCACAAGGCTGGATGGCCTCCGGCTGGTGGTCGACACTGCCCACGGAGCCACCTGCCGGCTGGCCCCCCTTCTACTGGAGCGACTGGGTGCTCGGGTGACCGCTATCAACGCCAGCCCGGAAGGGGCCAACATCAACGTTGACTGCGGGGCGACCCACCCCCTCCTCCTGGGACGGTCGGTCGTGGAAGGCGGGGCCGATGCGGGCGTGGCCTATGATGGTGACGGCGACCGCGCCATCGCCGTCGATGAGAAGGGCGAAGTGGTGGACGGAGACCAGATCATGGCCGCCTGCGGCCTCTATCTGGTGGAGCAGGGTCGTCTGCCCCGGCGGGGCATCGTGGCCACGGTCATGAGCAACATCGGGTTGGAGTTGGCCTTCCAGGCCCACGGGGGTCGGGTGGTGCGAACTCCGGTGGGCGACCGGCACGTGCTGGAGGCCATGCTCCGGGAAGGCATGATCCTGGGGGGCGAGCAGTCGGGGCACCTGATCTTCCTGGATGCCGCGACGACTGGGGACGGCTTGCTGACGACCATACGCCTGCTGGGAGTCATGGTCGCCACCGGCCAGCCCCTTTCCAAGTTAGCCGCCAGGATGACCAAGTACCCGCAAGTGCTACTGAATGTCCGGGTCCGGCAGAAACCGGATCTGGAGGCGATCCCCGGGTTGCCCGACATGCTGGCCAAGACCAGCGAGACCCTGGGTCCGAAGGGTCGGGTTGTTTTGCGCCCGTCGGGCACCGAGCCGCTGGTGCGGGTGATGGTTGAAGGAGAAGACGCTGATCTGGTCGAATCGTCGGCAAGGGAAGTGGCCGGGTTTATCGCCGGCCGCCTGGGCCAGGACGGCTGAAGGAGGTGGTCAGTAGGCTGACGCCATCGAGGGCGCCCCGGAACAGACGCAGACGGCCGCGTTGCTGAACTGAAGACAAAGCGCCAGGACTCCCCCGGCGGGGAGTTGACGAGGACCGGGATCTCGGACCATCGGCGGGTGACCGGCGGTCTCCCACGACCGACAGAGGGTTCCACAAAACCCCAGGTGACTGAGGGTACAAAAGGACCCGGGTGGGTGCGCTGTCCGCTTGCGGGCTGTTCCCTGGCCGCGCTCTCCGGATATGGAGCCGCGCGGCTTCTGTTATGGACCTGGGGAACAGACTACCCGAGAGGAAGGTAGACGCCCATGTGCGGCATTGTCGGCTACGTGGGAAGGTACGCTGCCCTACCGGTCTTGCTGGACGGCCTGCGGCGGCTGGAATATCGCGGCTATGACTCGGCCGGGGTCGCGGTCGTTGAAGACGGGCGACTCGCCCTTACCTGGGCCGAGGGGAAGCTAGACCGGCTGGAAGCCAAGCTGGAAGCTCAGCCCCGGTTCGAAGGTACCACCGGCATCGGCCACACCCGCTGGGCCACTCACGGCCCACCATCGGAGACCAACGCCCATCCCCATGTCGACTGTCTCGGCAAGCTGGCGGTTGTGCACAACGGGATCATCGAGAACTACCTGGCCCTCAAGGAGCAACTGGCGGCCAAGGGGCATCGCTTCCGGTCCGAGACGGATACCGAGGTGATCCCCCATCTTCTGGAAGAAGCTTACGACGGGTCCCTGGAGGCGGCGGTGCGCGAGGTAGCGGGGCTCCTCCAAGGCTCCTTCGCCATGGCGGCGACTTCCGTTCACGAACCCGGCACTATCGTGGGTGCCCGCAAGGGAAGCCCGTTGGTGGTGGGGCTTGGCCGGGGTGAGAACTACCTGGCCTCCGACATCCCGGCCATACTCACCCGCACCCGCGACACCATTATCCTGGAAGATGGCGAAATCGTCGTGCTTACCCCGGACGAGGTCCGGGTGCTGGATCGAGAAGGGCGCCCCGCCCCCAAGGAGCCCTTCCGTGTCCACTGGGACCCGGATCGAGCCGAGCGCGGGGGCTACCCGCACTTCATGCTCAAGGAGATCCACGAGCAACCTCGGGCCCTTGCCGACACCCTGGCCGGCCGGACCGGTCCCGGTACCCGCATTGAGCTGGACGAGCTAAGGTTTGACGCGACCGGCGCCCGTGCCCTGGACCGGGTCTTCATCACTGCCTGCGGTACCGCCTACCACGCCGGCCTGGTGGGCAAGCATCTTCTGGAAGGGCTGGCCCGCCTGCGGGTCGAGATCGATGTGGCCTCCGAGTTCCGCTACCGTGACCCGGTCATCTGCCCGGGCGACTTGGCCATCGTGGTCAGCCAGTCCGGGGAGACCGCCGATACGCTGGAGGCCCTGCGCGAGTGCCGCCGCCGAGGGGCCCGGACCCTGGCCATCACCAACGTGGTCGGCAATTCCATATCCCGCGAGGCGGACACGGTCATCTACACCCGGGCCGGACCGGAGATAGCGGTGGCTTCCACCAAGGCCTACACGACTCAGATCCTGGTCCTGACCCTCATCGCTCTGAAGCTCGGTGAGCTCCGCGGCCACGTCTCAGCCCGCCAGCTGTCGCACTACCTTCGTGGCCTGAACGCGCTTCCCCGCCTGGCCGAGAACGTGCTGCAGACCTCCGGCCAACTTGCCGACCTGGCTCGGAACTGGACCGCGCTGGAGGACGTCTTCTTCATTGGCCGCGGCCTGGACCACGCGCTGGCCCTGGAGGGACAGCTCAAGCTGAAGGAGATCTCCTATATCCACGCAGAAGCCTACCCGGCCGGAGAGCTCAAGCACGGCACCCTGGCCCTGATTGTGCCCGGCGTACCCGTCATAGCCCTCGTCACCCAGCCCGAACTCCGGGACAAGATGATGTCCAATATCACCGAAGTCAAGGCCCGCGGGGCCACCGTGATCGGTCTGGCCCTGGAGGGAGACGACGACATCACCCGGCACGCCGATCACCTGGTGACCCTGCCCCGGGTCGACGGCCTGCTGACGCCGGTTCTCGCCGCCATTCCCTTGCAGTTGCTGGCCTACCATGCTGCCGTGGCCCGGGGCTGTGACGTCGACCAACCCCGCAATCTTGCCAAGAGCGTGACGGTGGAGTGAGCGAGCGGGGGACCCCGGGTGGGTCGCCCACCCGCCCATCACCCGGTGGGCGGAGAGGAATGGAGGAGCATGCTGTGGACGAACTCGTGGGCGGGCTGCGCCGTGCCGACTCGGTCACCGTTGACTACGACCCCGGACGTCTCTTACAGGGTGACGAGTGGGCCCGGCGGGCGGCTCTTCTCACGACGGTGCTGGGGAACGGCCCGTTCGGAGACGTCATCGACCTGGGTTCAGGTATCGGGCAGGTGTCGGCGTGGGCGGCAGCCCGGGCCGGCCAGGTGATCGCCTTCGATCTCTCCCACACCCACTGCCTCCTCTACACGTTCTTCATGTGGCACCGAAAGGTCGGCAACGCCCATGTCTTCCACGGCAGCCTGGCTGGATTGGGGGGCGAGCACGCCCCCCATCCGGTCGATCTGCTGATCTCCTTCAACGCGCTGTCCCGGGCCGCCGTACTGGACCAGTGGCCGCACGTTGGCCGTTACCTACGCCCCCGGGGCCAGGCCTTGCTGGCATATCCATTGCTTTACGGGGATGCCGATCCCACCTCGGAAGAGAGTCTGGCCCTGGGGGCCGGTCTTGGCGATGGAAGCGGCGAGTGGCAGCCCCCCACGCCTCCCGGTCTGGACCTGGTGGTCACCGGGAGAGCCGGCAAGACGCAGATCTCGCTTCCCTGCGCCGCCATCATGACCGGGCGGAAAGAGCTCTTCGATTTCGCTACCGGCAGGCCGTCGCCCTGCTGGAAGGGCCTCCCCTATTTCCCCATCGAGCTTGAGTACCGGCTGTACCGGGCCGCCGAGGGATCCGGCGGCAACTGAGAAGAGAACCGGCGTCCATGACGGCCACGATGAGACGCTGGACGCTGGTCGCCCCCAACGGCGACTACGCGTCGTTCTGCACGGCGTGGGTGGATGCCCGCAACCGGTACGCCAACTATGAGCCGGTGGGGCCAGCACTCTGAGTACCGCCGCTTGGGACTGGCCCGGGAGCTCCTGCGGGACGGCTTCCGGCGCATGGCGCCACCGTGTCCTTCATGGACTCGGGCAACGAGTCCTACCGCAAGATCGGCTTCCGGGAGACGGCCTACGCGCATTCGTCCTGGATCAAGTACTTCCGGCAGTAGACCCCGGCGAATTTGTGGCCGACCCATGGCTGGGGAGAACACCGTTGTCGGGTGGAACGGGCCCGGACTTCATGAGCCGGCGAATGAGCTGCAGCCGGAAGGTAATGTCGGCCATCCGGCTGTCGGGCTTTCTCCAGTCGGGGGCTAGCCTCACCCGCTCCGCGAAGGGACCGTGCCGGGAGCAGGCGGAGGCCGGCAGGTCGTATATCCCTGGCCGCACCTGCCGCTCTGCCAGCCAACGGAGCCACCCGGTGGTTGCCGGATAGCGACCGGCGGCTCCGAGCCGGGCCATCAACTCTAGCACAGTCAGGCCGTAGGCCCACATCCCACGGCACAGCATGGTGTCTGGCTGAGGGAGCGTGATCTTCCACCCCTTGACGAAGGACTTCCCCTCCAGGGCGATCAGGCCTATTCCCTGGCCCAATCGCAGGTAGTCAGGACCAAACACGTAGTCCAGGACCGGCAGCAGCCGGGGGTCGGAACGGGCGGCAGGCGAGTAGGCGAACAGCTCGAGCAGGTAGAGATCGGGAATGGCGGGGTAGCCGAGTTCCTCGTCATAGGCTTCGGGGCGGATGACGGGCGGGCTCCCGAGTACCGGTTCGGCCGCTGCGGGGCCGGTCACGAACCGGTAGCTGGCCGCCAGGAGAGCACGGGCGACGGCCGCGACCGGCTCCTGCCCACCTAGCCCGGCGTGAGCTAGCAGCGAGGCGGCGATGGAGCGGCAGAACCAGATGATGTACCGAGTGCGCCGGCGGCCGCGCATGTAGGCCGCCAGGTCGTAATAGCCGGCGGCGCCGTCGCGGAGAAGCCCCAGGAGCATGGATATGCCCCGGTCCACGGCCGTGGTGCCCGGCTCCCAGCCGTACTCGAGCAGCCGGGGGAACTGGACCTCGGTGGTCTCACGGATATCGCCCCGGGAGTCGCCGGTGTGCAGCCGGCCTCCCCTCGTCTTGCTGCCGTGCGGCCATCTGCCGGGCGGGCTCGTAGGCGAGGATCGCCTGCCGGGTCTTCCCGTCCGGCTGCCTGCCCAGGATGTCCCGGAGGGCGCGGTAGCGCACCGGTGGGCTGCCCGCTTCCAGCAACCAGTATGTAGCCGCCTGGTCGTCCACCCCGTCTATCCCCCCGGCGGCAGGATTTGTCTCCCCGGCGGGTGATCCCTTCCCGGCGGTTTCCGGCGCCATAGATCGGCGGCGAGTCCCGCCCGGCCTGCTCAATCAACCCGCCTGGTTGCCGGTGAAGGTGAACAGGGGAAGGGAAAACCCCGCCGCTCAGGGAATCTCTAACCTTGTGACCAACCACCGGTGAAGGACTGGGTCCGTGAGAGCAACGGGGACGATCGTGGGCATAGGCTTCGATATGGTGGAGATCGGCCGGGTGGACGCGGCGATCCGGCGCTGGGAGCGCCGTTTCCTGGACCGCCTGTACACCGTCGAGGAACAGGCCTGCTGCCGGGGACAGGCCAGCAGCCTTGCCGGCCGCCTGGCGGCCAAGGAGGCGGTGCTCAAGGCCATGGGCACCGGCCTCCGGTTCGGGAACTGGCGCGAGATCGCGGTGACCGGGGACGCCCTCGGAGCCCCGCGGGTCACCATCAGTGGCCGGCTGGCAGAAGAGGCCCGCTGCCGGGGGATCGAGGGTTTCCTGGTTAGCATCACCCACACCGGCGATCTGGCGGCGGCGGTGGCCCTGGCCCGGGGAGGCTAGCGAGGTGTACCTGGCTACAGCGGAGGAGATGCGCCGGCTGGACCGGGCCGCGGCCGCGGAAGCCGGGATCGGCACTCTCTTACTGATGGAGAATGCCGGCGCCGGTGCGGCCCGGATCGCCCGGGAGATGCTGGGCGGCTCCGGACCGGTGGTCGTCCTCGCGGGACCCGGCAATAACGGCGGCGATGGCTTGGTGCTGGCCCGCCACCTGAAATGCGCCGGCACTGAGGTTGAGGTCTTCCTGTTCGGCCGCCCCCGCGGCGTAGCCTTGGAGAACCTCCGGGCCGCCAGGGGGGCCGGGGTTGTCGTGCACGAGAACGGCCAGGAAACCGAGCGGGCAGTGAGCGAGGCCGATCTGGTAGTGGATGCCCTGCTGGGCACCGGGCTCAAAGGTCCCCCGGGGAAGACGATGGCCCCCCTCATCTCCCTGGCCCGCGGCTGCGGGCACCCGGTGCTGGCCCTGGATGTCCCCTCGGGGCTGGATGCCGACACCGGCCAGGTACCGGGGGTCTGTGTACGGGCTCAGGTCACGGCAACCTTCGGGCTGGCCAAGCCTGGTTTGTACCTCTACCCCGGGGCGGCCGAGTCGGGTCTGGTCCGGGTGGTCGATATGTCCCTTCCTCCCACGGTGATCGAACGGCACCCTCCCGTCACCCGGCTGCTGGACCGGGAAGCCGCCGCCGCCATGGTCCCCCGGCGGCCGCCCTGGGGACACAAGGGTACCTTCGGGCATTCGGTGATCCTGGGCGGTTCGCGGGGTTTTCTCGGGGCCGCCGTCCTCGCCGGCCTGGGGGCCTTGCGAGCGGGCGCGGGACTGGTCACGGTTGGGACACCGGCGCCGCTGGACCTGGCCGTCAGCGCCGCCGCCCCGGAGTTGATGACCCTGGCGATCGGGGAAGGCGAGTGGCCGGCGGGCGCCGGCGACTGGCTGGCCACGGTGCTGGCCCGGCGGCCGGCCGCCCTGGCCCTGGGACCGGGCATGGGTGCCGACCCGAGGCTGACCGCTCTGGTGACCGAGCTCCTGGCCCGGGTTTCTTGTCCGGTAGTGGTTGATGCCGATGGCCTCAACGCCCTGGCCCGGCTGGAGCCTGACCAACTCGCGGCCGCCCTGGGGCCGGGCGCGGTTTTGACCCCCCACCCGGGTGAGATGGCGCGCCTGACCGGGCTGTCGCCGGAAGTGATCGCGGCGGATCGTATCGGCGTTGCTCGCAGTGCCGCCATGGGGTGGCGGGCCACCGTTGTGCTCAAGGGAGCCGGTACGGTGGTCGCCCTCGCCGATGGCCGGGCATGGCTGGATCCGGGCGGCAACCCGGCCCTGGCCACGGCGGGGAGTGGCGATGTTCTGACCGGCATCATCACCGGGCTGCTGGCCCAGGGGCTTCCTCCCGGCGAGGCGGCGCCCCTGGGTGTGCACCTGCACCGGCGGTCCGGCGACCTGGCCCGAGAGGAGTTGGGAGAGGCGGGGGTGATCGCCCGCGACATCCTGGCCCGGCTGCCGGTGGCCCGGGCGGGACTGGAGGTCGGGGATGAGGGGCTATAGGAAGCTCCTGTTCCTGCTCCTGGTCCCTCTGCTTGGTTGCCGGCCCCCGGATTCTGCCGACGTGGTGCGGCGGCTAGTCGCGGCCCACGCCGAACTCCAGGATTACCAGGGCCGGGCCGAGATACAGAGCCCGGATGGGTCCACCCTGCAGGTCGCCTTCAAGTTCCTTCGCCCCGGCTACCACCTGACCCGCGTGAACGCTCCCGAGATCTTGGCCGGGCAGACGACCCTGTTTGACGGCCAACGGGCCTGGTTCTGGGATCCTCACCGGGGCGCGGCCACCGCTTACGAGGGTCTTGGCCTGCCTGAAGGCGGTACCCCGGACGGCTTTGCCCAGGCCGTCGCCTCGCTACAGGCGGCGGGCCGGGTGCGGCTGGCAGGAGTCGAGCGGATCGCAGGTGTATCGCTGTATGGGCTGGAATGGGAAGAAGGGGGCGGGCGGCGCCGGCTGTGGGTGGCGGCGGATGCCTGGCTCCCGTCGCGGCTGGAGGCGGAGCAAGCGGACGGCTCCCGGTGGCAGGTGGTCTATCGGGAGCTTCGGACCAACACCGGCCTCACCCCGGAGGACTTCCGGCTGGACCTGCCACCGGCCGCCCGGCTGGTGGCCGGCGTGGCCGGGGCCCGGCCTATCACCGAGGAGCAGGCGGCGGGCATCCTGGGAACCGCCCCCGGAGTGCCCGGCCGGCTGCCTCCGGGTATGGCGCTCACCGGTGTCTTCCAGGCCGGAACTACGGTTGTTCTTCTCTACGGCCGGGAAGCGGCGGGGCCGGGTGCCCGAGCCATCTCCCTGGCCCAGCGGCGACACGAGGGGGAAGAGTTGGCTGCCCCGGTTGAGATGGCCCGAGCCGGTGAACGGGTGGTCGCCATCCTGCAAGCGGGGGAGTCGACGGTCCTGCGCTGGATCGAGCGGGGACTGGAGTTTACCCTGCTAGGCGAGGCGGCTCGGGAGGAACTGCTCGACATGGCGGCATCGCTGGACTTCCCGGAGAGGTGATGGCCATGGCACGGCGCGTGCGGCCCACGTGGGCCGAAGTGGACCTGGCGGCCATCGCCGGCAACGTGCGAGCCATGAAGTCCGCCTTACGCCCGGGGACCGGCCTCATGGCCGTGGTCAAGGCCGACGGTTACGGACACGGGGCGGTGCAGGCGGCGCTGGCCGCGCGCGAGGGAGGGGCCGAATGGCTGGGTGTGGCCATCCCCGAAGAAGGCGTTAGCCTGCGCGAGGCGGGGGTCGGGGTCCGGATCCTGATCCTGGGCTGGACGCCGCCGGGCCAGGTGGCGACGGTGGTCGAGCACGACCTGGCGGCGGCCGTCTCCAGCCTGCATGCCGCCCGCGAGTTCGCCCGGGCGGCCGGGCCGGTTGAGCCCCGGCTACACCTCAAGGTTGATACCGGCATGGGCCGGCTAGGCCTCCTACCTGACCTTGCCGGCCGGGAAGAAGCCCTGGCGATCTGCGCGCTGCCCGGGGTCCGGGTGGAGGGCATCTTCACCCACTTCGCCAGCGCCGACGCCGCCGACAAGTCCTTTGCCACCCAGCAACTGCGGAGCTTCCTGGCCTTCATCGACGAACTGGAGCGCCATGGAGTGACCTTCGGGCTGCGGCACGCCGCCAACACGGCCGCCATGCTGGACATGCCCGACAGCCATCTCGACCTGGTGCGCCCGGGACTGGGTGTTTACGGCTACCGGCCGTCCCCCCACGTATCGACGGCCGTCCCGCTGCGGCCGGCACTGGCGTGGAAGACCCGGGTAGCCCACTTGAAGCGTCTCGGACCAGGTTCTCCGGTCGGCTACGGGTGTACCTACCGAGCCATCCGGGAGACAACCGTCGTCACCTTGCCGGTCGGCTATGCCGACGGCTACCCGCGGTCGCTCTCCAACAACGCCGACGTCCTGATCGGAGGACGGCGCTGCCCGGTCATCGGCCGGGTGTGCATGGACCAGCTGATGGTTGAACTCCCCCAGGGAACGGAGACCGGCCCCGGCGATGAGGTGGTCCTGCTGGGGACGCAGGGAGGCGAAGGCGTGAATGCCGACGAACTCGCCGGGAGGGCGGGGACCATCGCCCACGAGATACTGACCGGCATCAGTCCCCGCGTGCCCAGGGTGTACTTACACTGAAGGGTGGATAAGGCAATGGCCGGACTCCCGCGAGTGAACCTGGCCCATCTGCCCACCCCGCTCGAGGAGGCTCCCCGGCTCAGCAAGGCCTTGGGCGGGCCGAGGATCCTCGTCAAGCGGGACGACCAGACGGGACTCGCGACCGGAGGCAATAAGGCCCGGAAGCTGGAGTATCTGATGGCCGACGCGCTGGCCCAGGGCTGCACGGCGGCGGTCACGGTGGGCGACCTCCAGTCCAACCACTGCCGGATGACCGCCGCCGCGTGCCGGCGGTTGGGTCTTGAACCCTACCTCCTGCTGACCGGGCCCCGGCCGCCGTCCCTGGACGGCAACCTCCTCCTGGACGCGGTGTTGGGCGCAGTCATTCACTACGTGACGCTAACCGATCAAGCGGATGAAGAGCACGAACTCGCGGCCTTGGCCGACCGGGTCCGGGCGGCCGGCCACCGTCCCTACGTGATCCCCATGGGTGGATCAGGCGGCGTCGGCGCGGCCGGCTATGTCACGGCCATGCGGGAGTTTCTCAGTCAGAGCGCCGGCGGGGTGGACCACGTGGTGGTCGCCAGTGCCTCGGGTGGGACCCAGGCCGGACTGGTGCTGGGGGCCCGCGGGCAGCCGGGGGCCCCGCGAGTGCACGGGATCAGCGCTTCCCGTTCCCGCGAGGTCCTGGTTGACCGGGTAATGCGGGTGGCGGTGGCGGCCGCCGGCCTGCAGGGGCTGGAGCCGCCGGCTCCCGAGGAGATCGCCGTGCACGACGAGTACGTGGGCCCCGGCTACGCCGTGATGACAGATGCTTGCCGGGAGGCCATCTTGCTGGCGGCGCGAACCGAGGGGCTCCTGTTGGACCCGGTCTACACCGGCAAGGCCATGGCCGGGCTGGTGGACCTCATCCGGCGCGGGTACTTCCGGCCGGGGGATACGGTCGTCTTCTGGCACACCGGGGGAGTGCCGGCCCTGCAGGCCTACCGCGAGTGGTTTGCGTAGGGAGGGACAAACACTGCGACCGTTGATCGGAATCACAACGGGACTGGAGGCGGACAAGGGAGGCTCCCTGCTGCCCCGGGGGTACAGCGACGGGGTGGCCCAGGCGGGCGGCAACCCGCTCCTGCTGCCGGTCCTCGACGATCCGGAAGTGCTGCTTGAAGCCCTGGAGTGCCTGCAGGGGCTGATCCTGTCCGGCGGTCCCGATCTGGATCCCCTCTTCTACGGTGAGGAGCCCCTGCCCGGACTGGGTGAGGTGCAGCCGGAGCGCGACCGCGTGGAACTCGCCTTGGCCCGCCGGGCCCTTGCCGCCGACCTGCCGGTCCTGGGCATCTGCCGGGGATGCCAGGTGCTGGCAGTCGCAGGGGGAGGCGACCTCTTCCAGGACCTCGGACGGCAGCGGGCGGGAGTGCTCAAACACTACCAGAAGGCCCCCCGGTGGTACCCCACCCATGCCGCGACGGTGGAGCCCGCCTCCCGCCTGGCCGCACTGCTAAAGGTGGAGGGACTCCGGGTCAACAGCTTCCACCACCAGGCCGTACGCCGGATCCCCGATGGGTTTGCCGCCTCGGCGTGGGCCCCGGATGGGGTAATCGAAGCCCTGGAGAGTGGTAGCCATCGTCTTGCGCTTGGGGTGCAATGGCACCCCGAGAACCTGTGGCACCGGGAACCCGCCGCCATGCGGCTGTTCGAGGGGATCGTCGAGGCGGCCCGCGCGGGAGGCGACCGGACGTGACCTTGCGAGAGCGGGGGCTGGCCACCGGCCGGCTGCCCCCGGGGCCGAATAACACCATAACCGACGTGGCCGGAGTCAGGGTCGGTCACGTCACCCTGATCCGGGGCGAAGGCCCCCTGCGGCCGGGGATGGGGCCGGTCCGCACCGGTGTTACCGCCATCTGGCCCCACGCCGGTGACCCCTTCCGGGAGAAGGTTAAGGCCGGCCTGCACGTCATCAACGGCTTTGGCAAGACCGTCGGCTTGAGCCAGGTGGCGGAACTGGGCCGCCTGGAGACTCCGATCCTGCTCACCAACACCCTCAACGTCGGGCTGGTGGCCGATGCCCTAGTGAGCGAGATGATAGCCGCCAACCCGGAGATCGGGGTGACCACGGGGACGGTCAACCCGGTGGTCGGTGAGTGCAGCGACGCCTGGCTTAACGACATCCAGGGGAGGCACGTGGGGGCCGATCACGTGGCCCAGGCCCTCCGGGAGGCGGCCGGCGGCCCCGTGGCAGGGGGCTCGGTGGGGGCGGGCACGGGCATGACCGCTTTCGGCTACAAAGCAGGCATCGGTTGCTCCTCCCGCGAGGTTGCCGCCGAGGGACTCAGCTTCACGCTGGGGACCTTGGTGCTGGCCAATTTCGGCGCCCGCGGCGACCTGGCTATCGCCGGTGTCCCGGTGGGGCGCCTGCTCGGTGGGGAGTCTGCGGTCGAGCCGGTCACCGGCGGCTCAGTCATGGTAGTGCTGGCCACCGATGCCCCCCTCGGCTCACGGCAGCTCGGCCGGCTGGCCCGCCGGGCCCAGGTGGGTCTGGCCCGGACCGGTTCCCATGCCTTCCACGGAAGCGGCGACTTCGTGCTGGCGTTCTCCACTGTCAATGGGGAGCCCCATCTACCCCATCCCTCCGTCCGGCAGGAGAGCCGTCTGCTGGATCACTCCCCTCTGTTTGATCACCTGCTGCGTGGCGTGGCCGAGGCCGTCGAGGAAGCTGTCTATAACGCGCTGGTCTTGGCCGGCGCCATGACCGGGCGCGACGGCCACCATGCCGCCGCTTTGCCGGTGGACCAAGTGCTGGAACTGATCGACCGGGAGGGCTGAATTCGTGTTGACCCAGGAGGCGCCGGAGGTCGTCGAGGTTCTCCGTGACGGCAGGCGGGAGAGCGTTCACCGGGGCGATGCAGCCGTGGCCGACACCGGCGGCCGGGTGCTCTTCGCCCTTGGCGACCCGTGGCGGCTGGTCTTTGCCCGGTCAGCCGTCAAGCCCTTCCAGGCCATGGCGGTAGTCGAGACGGGGGCGGCCGATCGCTTCGGGTTCACCCCGCCTGAACTGGCGGTCATGTCGGCCTCCCATGGCGGGGAGAGTCACCACGTCCAGGCCGTGGCATCCATCCTGAAGCGACTCGGCCTGGGACCGGAGGCCCTTCAGTGCGGGCCCCATCCTCCCGCGAACCCCGATGCCGCTCGGGTCCTGGTGGTAGAGAGACGACCTCCAGGTCCGCTGCACAACAACTGCTCCGGCAAACATGCGGGCATGCTGGCGATCTGCCGTCAGCTCGATCTACCGCTGCGGGGCTACCTGGATCCCGCCCACCCGGTCCAGGAGATGAACCGGGCCAACCTGGCCTTAATGGCCGGTCTTGCCCCCAGCGACATCGTGCTGGCGGGAGACGGCTGTGGCGCCCCGGCCTACGCCCTGCCGTTGGCGGCCCTGGCCCGGGCCTATGCCCGGCTAGTCTGCCCGTCAGACTTGCCGGGACCGAAGCAGTCCGCGGCCATGGTGGTAGTCGCCGCCATGCGAGCCCACCCGGAGATGGTGGGAGGGACGGGGCGGCTCTGCACCCGCCTGATGGTGGCGGCGGGTGACCGGCTGGTCGCCAAGTCGGGGGCCGAGGGAGTCTACTGCGTTGGCGCATCCCGCCCCGCCTGGGGTCTGGCCCTCAAGATCCAGGACGGAGCATCCCGGGCGGTGCCGCCCGCCGTCATCGAGTTCCTGCTGCAGCTGGGAGAACTGAGCGGTCCGGCCGTGTCGGGTCTGGCCGACCTTCACTCGCCGCCCCTGCGCGACCACCAGGGCCAGGTCTGTGGAGCTCTGCGCCCGGTGGCGCGATTGCGGCACTCGAGAGGAGAGGAGCGGGGACAGTGAGGAGCAACCGCGAGCGACTGGTCAGGGTGTCCGTTCTGGGGGAGGTATCGCCACCGCAGATGCGGCCGGGTTACCGGGTAGGAGCCGATGGCGTGGCCCGGCTGCTGCCGGGGACCGGCGGCATCACCTACAACGTCCGGGTGGGAGATCCCGCCCTGGGGTGGGCGGCCGATCACGTTGAGCCCGGGGTCAGCATCCAAGTCAAGGATGAGCGGGCCAACGCGGCCCTGAACACCCTGGCCTGCGTGGGAAACGAGGCCCTGGTGGTGTCGGGCGAGGCCCGCGGCGAGCGTGGGGTGGTCACCGGCAAGCACGGGGGGATCGAGCATGTGCTGGTGGATTTCCCTCCGGCGGTGCTGGAGCGGTTAGCCGTGGGCGACAAGGTCCAGGTGAAGGCATGGGGTCAGGGCCTGGAACTCGCAGACTTCCCCGGCATCCGGTGCATGAACCTGGATCCCGGCCTGCTGGACAAGATCCCGCTGACCGCTGCCGGGGGGGTCTTGCGGATGCCGGTGGCCGCTGAGGTGCCGCCCCAGCTCATGGGTTCGGGAGTGGGTTCTCCTGCTTCCGAGCGGGGAGATTACGACATCACCACCCAGGACCGGGAAGTCCTCCGGGAGCACGGTCTGCTGGACCTCAGGCTTGGTGACCTGGTGGCCGTGCGCGACCGGTCGGGCCGGTTCGGCCGGAGCTACCGGCGAGGGGCCATTGAGATCGGGGTGGTGGTGCACACGGACTCTTATCTGGCGGGTCATGGTCCCGGGTTGACCACCCTGCTCACCGCAGAGAACGGTGAGATCCAGCCTGTCCGGGACGCGGGAGCGAACCTGGCCATCTACCTCGGGCTTGTGTCCGGGTAGAGCCAGGCCGATCGCTAACCACATGCCGAGGGAGGTGACCGGGTGGCCCGGGTTGCCCTGGCGCGGTGTGAGAGCTACGGCCGGGAGGAGGTCGACCGGGCGGTCGGACGGGCGGTAGAAGCGGCCGGAGGCCTGGAGGGCCTGGTTCGCCCGGGCGCCACCGTGCTCCTGAAGGTCAACCTGCTCAGTCCCCAGCCGCCCGATCGAGCGGTGACCACCCACCCCGCCGTCGTGGAAGCGGTAGCCCGGCTGTTCTCGCGCATGGGCGCCAGGGTCTGGGTGGGCGACAGCTCGGGAGGGGTGACCGCCGGCCACAGCCGGACCGCCATTGCCTTCGAGGTCACAGGAGTGGCCAAGGCGGCCCGGGCCGCGGGGGCGGCACTGGTGAACCACGACCGGTCGGGGGTGGTGGAGGTCCAGAACCGCGGCCCCACCCGCGAATTGTTGCCCGTCTTCCATCTGGCCCGGCCGGTGACGGAGGCGGATGTCATCGTCAATCTGCCCAAGCTCAAGACGCATGCCCTCACCGTGCTCACCGGGGCGGTCAAGAACACCCTGGGGTGTGTCCCCGGCCTGGGCAAGATGGAATGCCACCGCCGGGCGCCCCGGCCCAGCGATCTGGCCCGGCTACTGGTAGATCTGCACCGTGCTGTCGCTCCCGCCCTCACCATCATGGACGGCGTGGTCGCCATGGAGGGAAATGGACCGGCGGCGGGCCGCCCCCGCCACGTGGGGGCGATCATCGCCGGGAGGGATGGGGTCGCGGTGGACACGCTGGCGGCGATGATTGTGGGCGCCCCCCCGGCCGCCAACCTGACCACCGCGGCGGCGGTCGCCATGGGAGCGGGCCCGGCCCGCCTGGATCGGACCGACCTGGCCGGCGACTCACCGGCCGGACTCCGGGTGCAGGGGTTTCGCCTGCCTTCCGGAGCCTTTCTGCGGGCCCTGGCCGGCCGCTTGCCCCGGCCCCTGGCCCGGTGGGGAGTGGAGATGATCCGGGCCCGCCCCCACATCCATCCCGAACGCTGCACGGCCTGTGGCTTATGCGCGGCTAGCTGCCCGGTGGACGCGGTGGCGGAAGCCGGGGGCCGCCCCCGGATCGACCCGGCCCGTTGCGTGGGGTGCCTCTGTTGCCATGAACTCTGCCCGCAGGAAGCGGTCGAACTTCGTCACGACCGTTGGCTGGCCGGCCTGGCTCTCAGGGGGCGGCATAGCCGGCGAGGGGAGGCATAGATCTTGAGCGCCGAGATGGACAGCGGGACGCGCGGGACCGAGTCTCTCGAGTGGCGGGCCCACCTGTTCGTGTCCCGGCCCGCCCGGAGCGCGGTGGTGGTGGCCGTGGTGGCGTCGGGAGTACTCGTTGTGCAACTGGCCTTCGGGCGCACCGCGCTAACCGTGCTCTCCTTGATCCTGGTGGTTGGGGCCCTCAGTCAGTTCTTCTTCCCCCTGAGCTACCGCCTGACCGACCGGGGGGTGACAATCCGGCACCTGGGGATCTTCACCGACACTGTAAGCTGGGAGGACCTTACCGGCTACCGGCACCTCGGTGACTGCCTGCTGCTCCTCAGGCGCAGGCGCAAGAGGAAAGGCGGGATCCTTCTCTACTTCCGGGGCAACGGGGAGAACGTGATCGGCATGGTAAACAGGCATCTACCTCGCCTGGAGGGAGCATCACGGCAGAATGGTAATGCCGGCAGGAGGAGTTAGACCGGCACTGCCGAATTGTGCTCTCGGCTCCATTTTCTGACGGGAGGAGGTGACAAGGAGATGATGCTTGCGCAAGACGGACCCGCCCTGGGTATCTTCACGGCCGGCAGCGTGGCTGCGTTCTTCGCCTTGCTGGTCATCTGTGGCCTGGTCTACATGATGATCCAGCGGGCCCGGGCCGGCCTGAAGATCCCCGAGATCCGCAAGATAGCCGGCCTGGAGGCCATTGACGAGGCCATCGGCCGGGCCACCGAGATGGGGCGTCCCGTGCACTTCACCCCCGGGCTCGGCGATCCCTACAACATCCAGACCATCGCTTCCTATGCCATGCTGGGCCATGTGGCCAAGCGCTGCGCCCAGTACGACACCCGGCTGCTCCAGACCAACGTGGACCCCTTCGTCCTGGCCATCAACAACGAGGTGATCCGCCAGGCCTACCTGGAGGCGGGGCGGCCGGATGCCTTCAACCCCGATGACATCACCTTCCACTCCACCGAGCAGTTCGCCTACGCCGCTTCGGTGCTTGGCCTGTATGAGCGCGAGCGGCCGGCGGCCAACATCATGTTCGGCGCCTTCTGGGCCGAGTCCATGCTGTTCGCCGAGGGCGGAGCTTACCTCGGGTCCATCCAGATCGGGGCGACCGCCAACACCCACCAGATCGCGTTCTTCGTGGCCGCCTGCGACTACACCCTGATCGGCGAGGAGATGTTCGCCGCCAGCGCTTACCTGTCCAAGGAGCCGGTCCTAACCGGCACCGTGGTGGGGCAGGACTGGGCGCGCATCGGGGTCTTCGCCCTGATCATCCTGGGTACGATCCTGGCGCAGATAGGCGACACCAACTGGCTCGCGACGATCCTGAAGAAGTAGGACGAGTCCCCGGCTGCCCGCCGGCAACAGCGGGCCGCCCCTGCCAGACCTGGGCAGTGAGGAGGTGTCTAGCGAGATGCGTAAGGAATTCCCGATGCTGCTGACCGTAGTGGCCGCCCTGACCGTCATCCTCTCCCAGTTCTTCTTCCACATAGCCGAGTGGAACCTCATGGACGTTCTCGACAAGTGGCTCAACGTGATGTGGGGGATCGCCATCGGTCTCGGCATCGTGAACCTGAGCGTCGTCCACGGCAAGAAGATCATGCGGCGAGCGCCCGGGTTCTACAACAGCGTGGTGCTGCTCGCCATCCTGTACGTCTATGCCATCCTGGGCCTCTGGACAACGACCCAGGGCTATTACCACGCCTGGATTTTCGACAACGTATATGCCCCGCTGGATTCAACGGTCTTCGGACTGGTCGCCTTCTTCATCACCACCGCCGCCTACCGGGCCTTCAAGGTCCGTACCTGGGAGGCCACGGTGATGCTGCTGGCGGGCATGATACTGCTTCTGGGTTCGGCGCCCATCGGCGAGGCCATCTGGGCCGATTGGGCCCACCTGCGGCAGTGGTTCCTTGACATACCCAATGCCGCCGGTATGCGCGGCATAGTGCTGGGGATCTATCTCGGCGGCTTCGCCACCGCCCTGCGGGTCATGCTCGGGCTTGAGCGAGCGTGGATGGGCGCGATGGGAGGCCGGTAGAAGGCCTGACCGGGAAGGAGGTGTGAGTTCGTGCAGAAGCTGCAGGCGATAGGCCGCCGTCCGATTTATGTGCTGGTGTTCCTGGTGGGTATCATAGCGTTCCTCTGGCCGCTGGGCTTGCCGGTCAGTGTCCAGCCGGACACCCTGACCGTGTACAAGGCTCTGGACGCCCTACCGGCCGGTTCGCTGGTGTGGTTCGGGGCCGAGTATGACGTGTCCACCAAGCCGGAACTGGACCCGCAGGTCGTCGCGGTGTTCCACCATCTCTTCCAGAAGAACCTGAAGCCCGTGATCTACGGCATGTGGCTCCGGGGCCCGACTATCGTGCAGGGCTTGGTGGAGCCGATCGCCGAGGAATATGGGAAGCAGTACGGCGTGGACTGGATCAACCTCGGGCACAAGCCGGGGACCAGCACCAACCTTCGCCTCATGACCTCCAACATCACGGAGGGCGCGGCGGGGGTCGACCACTTCGGGAAACCCCTTGCGAACTACCCGATCATGAGGAACGTCACCGCCCTGGATAAGGCCAGCGGTTTCCGCCACGTCGTCATCGCCGAGGCGGGGACCCCCGGCAACCGGGAGTACCTCGGTATCGTGGTCAAGGAGAAGGCCATTCCCATGAGCGTGGCCACCCTTACCATGTCCATCGCCGAGAACAAGCCCTTCGTGGTGGCGGGCGACTTCACCGGCCAGATCCCCGGGCTGCGGGGTGCGGCCGAATACGAGTACCTGGTGGGCAAGGCGGGCAAGGGTGCCTCGGGCACCGATGCCCAATCGCTGGCCGCCCTCCTGGTGTTCGGACTGGTGGTGCTCGGGAATATCGGATACCTGACCAGCCCCCGGCGATGAGCCGGGAGTCCATCCTTCACGCGTCCGGTAGCGGACGGGGAGGTGAGAGATCGTGAGCTTTGATTTTCCGAGCTTGCTGAGTGCGGACGGTGCACCGGTGTGGGCGGCCGCCCTCTGCACCTTGGCCATCTGGACTTTCCTGATCCGGGACAACCCCATCTACCGCCTTGCCGAGCACGTGATGGTGGCCCTGGCCGCCGGGTGGGGAGTCGGCTACTACTACTACAGCTACATCCACCCGGTCATCACGGAAGAGCTGATCGGCCAGGGGCGCTGGTTCTACATCATCCCGATCATCCTGGGCCTGTTCCTGTACACCCGGTTCATCCCGTCGGTGTCGTGGCTGGCCCGCTATCCCATGTCGGCCTACATCGGCTACGGCGCCGGCTACTACCTGGCCTTCAACGCGAAGCCCTTCCTGAGCCAGGTAACCGCCAGCTTCGTCTCGTTCAGCCAGCCCGCCTTCACCGGCACTCTCAACCAGATCGTCTTCTTCATCTGCATCCTGGCGTCGCTGGTGTACTTCTTCTTCACGATCAGCAAGGAACGCCCGGCCATGGGCTATGCCTCGCAACTGGGGAAGATCGTCATCCTGATAGCCCTGGGCGCGCACTTCGGCAACACCGTGCTCTACCGGTACAACCTGTTCCTGGGCCGGCTCTCCTATGTCCTGGGCGAATGGATGGGGCTACTCCAGTAGCCTCCGCCGGCCTGAGCGCTTGAGCAAGGAAGCCCACCCCTTCCGGGTGGGCTTCCCCCACAACCTGGAGTCGAGGGGGAGAGCCGCTGGTGGACGACCGGCAGCCACGGACCATCCTGGCCACCGACGTGGGCAGCACCACGACCAAGGCCTTACTCATCGAGAAACAGGGTGAGGAGTACCGGTTGAGCTTCCGCGGCGAGATGCCCACCACGGTGGAGGCGCCCTGGGAGAACGTGATGGTCGGCGTGCGCAAGGCCATACGCCGGCTGGAGGAGCTCAGCGGCAGGCGGTTCCTGACCCCGGAGGGAGTGCTCCTCAGACCCCGCCGGGGTGACGACGGCGTCGACTACTATGTGTCTACCTCCAGCGCCGGCGGGGGTCTGCAGATGATGGTGGCCGGGCTGGTGAGCACCGTCTCGGCCTCCAGCGCCAACCGGGCGGCGCTCGGCGCCGGGGCGGTGGTGCTGGATGTCATAGCCGTCGACGACGGGCGCGCCACTTCGGAGCAGATCACCCGCATAACCGAGCTCCGGCCGGACATCATCCTCATGTCGGGTGGCGTGGACGGCGGCTCGGTGACCCACCTGGCGGCCATCGCCGAGACGATCGTGCAGGCGAGCCCCCAGCCCCGGTTCGGCGCCACCTACAAGCTCCCGCTGGTCTACGCGGGCAACCGCGATGCCGCCGATCTGGTGGAGGCGGTGGCCGGCGAGGTGATGGACGTGCACGCGGTCGAGAACCTTCGCCCCCGGCACGACCTGGAAAACCTGGGCCCGGCCCGCGAGACCATCCATGACCTCTTCATGAACCACGTCATGGCCCAGGCGCCGGGCTACGGCGAGCTCATGGGGTGGGTGGACGTCACCATCATGCCCACCCCCGGCGCGGTGGGGCGCATCATCATGGTGATGGCCGAGCGCTACCGGGCCAACATTATCGGGGTCGACATCGGCGGGGCCACCACCGACGTGTTCTCCGACTTCGGCGGCACCTTCACCCGCACCGTAAGCGCCAACCTGGGCATGAGTTACAGCATCTGCAATGTCCTGGAGGAAGCCGGCTTTGAGAACATCCGGCGCTGGGTGCCCTTCGAGGTCGACCAGCGCACCCTCTCCGACTGGGTGGCCAGCAAGATGGTGCGGCCGACGACCTTGCCCCAGACCCTGGACAATCTCATGTTGGAGCAGGCGCTGGCCCGGGAAGCCCTCCGCCTCTCCTTCGAGCATCACCGTAGCCTGGCCCGCAAGGTGGAGAAGGAGGAGATCGTGGCCGGCTGGCGTTCCCAGCAGAAGATCTTCAGGTCGGTGGGCGAGGAGGTCATCGACCTCAAGCGCCTGGGCATGCTGGTGGGCAGCGGCGGGGCCCTGTCCCACGCCCCGCGGCGGGCCCAGGCTGCCCTGATGCTGCTGGATAGCTTCCAGCCGGAAGGGGTTACCCAGCTCGCGGTGGACAGCATATTCATGATGCCTCACCTGGGGGTGCTATCCAGCACCCACCCCGACATCGCCGCCCAGGTTTTCGACCTTGACTGCTTGGTTCGTCTGGGTACCTGCATCGCGCCGGCAGGAAGAGGACGGGACGGACAGCCCGCGGTCACCGTGCGCCTGCATCCCGCCGGTGGGAAGGTCGAGGACACACGGGTGGCCTTTGGCGAGTTGGTCCGGCTGCCCCTCGCCGTCGGGCAGACCGCACGGGCGGAGATCCTGCCCGCGGGGGGCTTCGACGTGGGGGCCGGCCGGGGACGTCCGGTTACCGCCGAGGTAGAGGGAGGCCTGGTGGGGGTCATCGTGGATGCCCGCGGCCGCCCGCTGGAGCTGCCCGCCGATGACCGCAAGCGCCGGGCGAAACTCCTGGCCTGGATGGAACAGCTTGACGCCTATCCCCCGGAAGCCCTCCGGGGTCTGAAGGGGGGTTAGAGCCATGAACAGCGGCTACCAGGTGACGATGGTCCGAAAGGTGCGCAAGCTGCCCCTGCCGGGAGAAGTCCTGGTACAACCGGGCCAGCGGGTGGAACCGGAGACGCCGGTGGCCCGCATCGACCTGCGGCCCGGCATTCCCTGGGTGCTGCCGGTCGGCCGCCTCCTGGGCATCGAGTCCGACCTGCTCCCCGCGGCCATGTTACGGCAGGTGGGTGACCGGGTGCGGCTTCGGGAGGTCATCGCCGTCGCTCAGAAAGGCATCTACGGCCGCAAGGAGTACGAGTCCCCCACCGACGGGGTGATCGAGGACATCTCCCACCGTTCGGGCCGGGTGGTCATCCGCGAGGAGTTCGGCCGCGAGGAACCGCCGATAAGCTTCGACGTGGCCTTTGAGATCGGCTGCAAGCCCCGTGACCTTCCCCGGAACATGATGAAGAAGGTGGGCGACGAGATAAAGCGGGGACAGGTGGTGGCCAAGAAAGGGGAGACCCAGGCTTTCTTCACCAAGACGGCGCTGGCCCCCATATCCGGCGTGATCACCGAGGTCAACGCCCAGACCGGCTACGTCACCATCTCCCGTCCTTTCAAGGAGGTGATCGTCCGCGCCTACGTCAGCGGCGCGGTCGCGACCCTCCTCCCCGGGCGGGGGGCCGTCGTTGAGACACCGGCGGCGAGGATCATAGGAGCCTTCGGGGTGGGCCGCGAGGGCCACGGGCGGCTCCGGGTGGCGACAGCGGATGTCCTGGAGCCGAACGCGATCACTCCCGAAGACGAGGGGGCCATCCTGGTGGCCGGAGGCCCGGTCAGCCGGGAGACTCTTCGCCGGGCCCTGGAATGCGGGGTCAGGGGAATCATCGCCTCAACTGCGGGCTACCTGGACATCGTCGAGGCCCTCGGCATCAAGGTGGGGGTAGGGATTACCGGTCAGGAGGATATCCCACTGACGCTCATCCTCACCGAGGGCTTCGGCCGCCTGTCCATGCGGGAGAACTCCTTCGCCGCCCTGCGCGGCCTGGAGGGGAGACTGGCTTGCGTCAACGGCGCCACCCAGATCCGGGCCGGCGCCATCCGTCCGGAGGTCGTGGTCCCGTTCCCCGGCTGGGATGGTCCCCTGGCGGAGGAGACGGGACCCGAAGAGGACCTCGCTCTCGGCCAGCGGGTGCGGATCATAAGCGAACCCTACTTCGGCCAGATGGGCGTGGTGGCCGAGTTGCCGCGGCAACCCGAGGTCCTGCCCACCGAGGCGCGAGTGCCGGTGGTGGTGGTGGCTCTCGCCGACGGCACCCCGGCCAGGATCCCTCGGGCCAACGTGGAGGTGTTCTGACCCGTCCGGCTGGGAATACTCGGAGCCGGGGGGTCGAGAGCCCTTGCTGGACTCCGAGCGGGCCGAACGCCTGGTGAGGGAGATGGCCCGGGCCATACAGGCCCGGGGGTTGACCGTCCCCGCCCTGCTCCTGGGAGAGGCCTGCCGCCCTCTCACTTTCCTGGCCAGCCAGTGGCTCCATGCCTTCGGCCCCTTCGTGGCAGGCGCGCTGAACCTGGCCATGCCCGGTCTGGACGAGAACCGGGTGGCCGAGTACGCTTACCTCCTGGAGAACCGCTCTAACCTGGACGCCTTGCTTGACCGCCTGGAGGAGACGGCCAACGCGGGAGGATAACACCCGACCGCCGCCGAAGTCGGGAGGGCACCGGGCCGGTGGCGGAGGTGGGGTAGGTGGCGGGTTCGGTTCCCCCGGCAGGGGATGAACTCACCCCGGAGCGACGGGACGAGATCATCGACTGGATCGTGGAGCGGGCCGCCCGGGGGGGCCTGATCACGCCCGCCATGCTCCTCATTGAGGCTCACCGCCCCTTGAGCTTCATCGGCAGCCAGGCGGTCCATTTCTTCTCGCCTGTCATCGGCGCCATCGTGGACCCCCGGCGGGTTGACGAGTTGGCCCTGTTGATGGAGAACCGGGATAACATTGACCTCCTGGTGGACCGCCTGCAGGAACGCCTTGACCAGGATCAGGCCCGTCGGCCCCCTAGACCCCGCCAAACCCGCGGCTGGCGGGGGTTCTTGGCTCGTCTCCTTGGCTCCTCGAGTCGAGATCCCGGCGGCGATCCGCCAACCCCCCCTGCCCCCTGACGGGGGAGGGTTTCCCTTCCCCCGAGGCGAAGCATGGCTCAAGACCGTAGCCAAGGGGGAGCGCTTCTTGGCCAACGATAGCAGCCCCGGGTCCATCCTGGCCACCGACTGCGGCAGTACTACCACCAAAGCGATCTTGATCGACCGCGACGCTACCGGCTACCGGCTGGTCGCCCGGGGCGAGGCCCCCACCACCGTGGAAGCCCCGTTCGAAGATGTTACCCTGGGTGTTCGCAACGCCGTCGGGGAACTTGAGGAACTCACCGGCCGGTCTCTCCTGGGCCCTGACGGTCTGCCCAGTCCCGGCCGTCCCGGATCACCCGGTCTGTTCCTGTCCACCTCCAGTGCCGGGGGCGGCCTGCAGATGATGGTGGCCGGTGTCATCAAGTCCATGACTGCCGAGAGCGCCCAGCGGGCGGCCTTGGGGGCGGGGGCCATTGTCATGGACACGATAGCCATTGATGACGGCCGGCGGCCCCATGAGAAGATCCGCCGCATCCGCGACCTCCGTCCCGATATGATCGTCCTCTCTGGAGGCGTCGACGGGGGGACGGTCACCCATGTGGCCCAGGTCGCCGAGCTGATCGCCGCCGCCCGCCCCCGGCCCCGGCTGGGGAGTTCCTTCCGGTTGCCCGTCATCTACGCCGGGAACGTCAAGGCCAGGGAGCACATCCGCAAGGTCTTGGGCGAGTTGGTCGACCTCCGGGTAGTGGCCAACCTGCGCCCGGTCATGGAGAGGGAGGAGCTGGGGCCGGCCCGGGAGGAGATTCACCACCTGTTTATGGAGCATGTCATGGCCCAGGCTCCTGGCTATGCCACGCTCAGCGGATGGACGCCGGTCCCCATCATGCCCACCCCCGGGGCAGTAGGCCTGGCCATGCAGAGCGTGGCCCGGCTGCATGGCACCAGCGTCATAGGGGTGGATATCGGCGGGGCCACCACTGATGTGTTCTCGGTGTTCGGAGCCGACCAGGAGCTGTTCGTCCGGACGGTAAGTGCCAACCTGGGCATGAGCTATAGTGTCTCCAACGTCCTCCTGGAGGCGGGGGCCGACAACGTTCTCCGCTGGCTGCCGCTGCCGGTCAGCCCCGCCGATTTGACAAACCGGATTCGCAACAAGATGATCCGTCCGACCACCATTCCCCAGACCCTCGAGGAACTACTCATAGAGCAAGCCTTAGCCCGCGAGGCGTTGAGGCTGGCCCTGGAGCACCACCGTACCCTGGCCCGGGGCCTGAAGGGGATCCAGCGGCTGCGGCACGTGGGAGAGACGTTCAGCCAGGAAGCGACCGGGCAGACCCATATCAACCTCATGGAACTGGGCTTCCTGGTCGGGTCGGGCGGCGCCCTCTCCCATGCCCCTCGCCGCATGCAGGCCGCTCTCATGCTCCTCGATGCTTTCCAGCCGGAAGGGGTTACCCGGCTGGCCGTTGACAGCATCTTCATGATGCCGCAACTGGGGGTCTTGTGGGCGGTTCACCCCGAGCCGGCGGCCCAGGTGTTCGAGCGGGATTGCCTCGTTCACCTGGGCACCGCCGTGGCCCCGGTCGGGGTGGGCCGCCCGGGAGAGCGGGTACTCACCGTCCGTGGCGTTCTTCCCACGGCCGGAGAGGTAGAAGAGGAACTGCTCGCAGGTCAACTGCGGGTGCTCCCGCTGGCCCCCGGGGAGCGGGCTGACCTCGAACTCTCCCCCGCCTGGGGGTTCGACGTCGGAGCCGGAAAAGGCCGCAGGGCGAGGGTCGGAGTCCAGGGCGGCGTCTGCGGGCTGATCCTGGACGGGCGGGGGCGTCCCCTCATCCTCCCCCCGGATCCGCCGGAGCGCCGCCGCAAACTGGTGGAGTGGTTCCTGAGTGTTGATGCCTATCCCGCGGACCTGCTCAAGCGCCAGGCGGGGCCGCCCATCAGGGGGTGACCGGGGTGGCTCACGCGTACACTCCCGGCCTCAAGGTCAGCCGGGAGACCACACTGCGCAAGGTGCGCCGCCTGCCTCTGGCCGGCGAGGTCCTGGTACACCTGGGGCAGCGGGTGGCTCCGGCCACCATCGTGGCCCGGACCGAGGTACCGGGAGATCCTCACACGGTCAACGTGGCCAATATCCTGGGGATCGAACCGGGTGAGGTTCCCGCCCGGATGACCGTGGCCGCCGGCGAGGTCGTGACCCGCGGGCAGCTCATCGCCAGTTCTCGCGGGTTTCTGGGCTTGAGCCGGCGAGAGGCTCGTTCACCCGTGGACGGGCGGGTGGAGATGGTCTCGGGGATCACCGGGCAGGTGACCCTGCGCGAGCACCCCGTCCCAGTGGAGATCAACGCCTACCTATCCGGGGTGGTAGGGGAGGTCTTGCCCGGAGAGGGAGTGGTCGTCGAGTCCACTGGAGCCCTGGTTCAGGGCATCTTTGGGGTCGGTGGCGAGACCCACGGCCCCCTCCGGGTGGCGGTCGATGACCCCGGTCAGCCGCTCGAGGCCCACCACGTCCGGGACGACGACCGGGGGCGAGTCCTGGTGGGCGGATCGCTGGTGTCCCAGGAGGCGATCAGGAAGGCCATCGCGGTGGAGGTAGCCGCCCTGGTGGCCGGCGGTGTGGTGGACCAGGATCTGACCGACCTCCTGGGACGCAGCATTGGCGTGGCCATCACCGGCCACGAGGACATCCCGCTGACCCTTCTGGTGACCGAGGGGTTCGGGCCCATGCCCATGGCCCCGCGCACTCTCCAGCTACTGCAGGCCCTGGATGGCCAGACTGCCTGCGTCAACGGCGCCACCCAGATCCGGGCGGGGGTGCTGCGGCCGGAGATCATCATTCCCTATCCCGACCGGCCGGCCGGCGGCGAGCCCAGCGTTTGCCAAGCCACCGGTTTGGCCCCCGGCACGCTGGTCCGGATCATCAGGGAACCCGCCTTCGGCAAGCTTGCCCGGGTGCGGGAGCTCCCGCCGGAACTGGTCGCCATTGAGACCGAGGCCAGGGTGAGAGTCCTCCGGGCCCGGCTTGAGGATGGCGCTGTCCTGACCGTCCCTCGAGCCAACGTTGAGATCATGGAAGTAGACTGAGGAGGGGAAGCCTGGTGGGGGAGCTTCTTATCAGGGGGGCAGCCGTCTACACGGTTGGCGGCGAGGTCCTGGAGCGGGGAGACGTCCTCATCCGGGAGGGCCGGATAGCCGCCGTCGGCACGGGGCTCCAGGCCGGCCCCGGGGCGGCGATCCGGGAGGCCGGGGGACTGACGCTGACCCCGGGCCTTATCGATGCCCATGCCCACGTGGGGATCTGGGAGGACGGGCTGGGCTGGGAGGGCAATGACACCAACGAGATCACCGACCCGCTCACTCCTCACCTGAGGGCCATCGACGGCGTCAACCATGAAGATCAGGGCTTGCGGGACGCCGTGGCGGGCGGGGTCACCGCCGTGTGGTGCGCCCCGGGGAGCGCCAACGTCATCGGGGGCGAGGGGGCGACCATTCGCACCCACGGCTGCTCCCTCGACGACCTGATCTTGAAAGCGCCCTCCGGGCTGAAGGCGGCCCTGGGGGAAAACCCCAAGCGGGTCTACAGCCAGCAGAAGAAGATGCCTTCCACCCGCATGGCTTCGGCCGCCCTGCTCAGGGATGTTCTGGTCAAGGCTCAGAACTACCTGGCCAAGCAGCAGCGGGGAAACGCCGATCCCGACAAGGCGCCGGAGCGCGACCTCCGGCTGGAAGCCGTGGCCCGGGTGCTGAAGGGCGAGATTCCCCTGCGCATGCACGCTCACCGCGCCGATGACATCTTCACCGCCCTCCGGATCGCAGCCGAATTCGGCCTGACGCTCAGCATCGAGCATTGCACCGAAGGCCATAAGATCGCCGACCATCTGGCCCGCCGGAACGTTCCCGCCGTGGTGGGGCCGACCCTGACGGCCCGGATGAAGGTCGAACTGAAGGATCGGAGCCTGGCGACGCCCGGCATCCTGGCCCGGGCCGGGGTGAAGGTAGCCCTCTGCACCGATCACCCGGTCATGCCCGTTCATCATCTGCCCCTTGTTGCCGCCATGGCCATACGGGAGGGAATGGACGAGACCGACGCCCTCCGGGCGGTTACCATCAACGCCGCCGAGATCGCGGGCGTGGACGATCGGCTGGGGACCGTGGAGCCGGGCAAGGATGCCGATCTGGTCCTCTGGACCGGCCCTCCGTTCGGTTTCCGGACCCGGGTGGCCGCCACCATAATGCGGGGCGAGGTGGTATTCGAGGCGGGAGGGGGTTGAGCGATGCCCGATCAAGGCCAGGTGACCGGTTTTCTGGAGGAAGCGGGACTCTCGGAACGGACCAAGCTTGAGGACTACCTTCTGGTGGCGCTCGGTGTCCGGCCACTCGGCCTGCTCACCTACCCGGCCGAGTTCCCCGACGCTGCCGAGCTTGGCCGCAGGATAGACGCCCGCTTCGCCGGCCGCTACTTCGGAGCGGGCGATCCCGAACTGCCGGTATGGACCAACTTCGGCAACCGCCTCCGCTATAGCCTGCTGCGGGCCGTCCGAAGCCCGGTGGAGTACAAGACGGTACTCCTGCGGGAGGTGGTAAACGCCGTGCTGGCGGGGTCGGCCGCCTACCAGGCCAGCCGGGAGTGGGCTCGGCGGTGGGGGCTACACACCCGGGAGGAAGAGGTCCGGCCCAGTATCCGGGAGCTTTACCTGGTGGCTCCTGGCCCGACTGCCGAACGACTCGCCTCCCTGATGGAACTGAGGGAGCGGATCCGGCAGGAGGCCCGGGCGGCCTTCTCGCCGGGGATACCCCCTGTCCTCTACATCTATCCCGAGGAGCGGTCGGCCGACTACGTCCGGGGGATGGGGGCTCTCCTGGGCTATCCGGAGTGCTGTGTCGAAGCATACTACCGGGCCAGGATGAGGCCGCCGGGAGATCCCGGAGCCGTCGCGTCCGAGCAGTTGAGCGAAGCCGGGGACGGGGTTGACCCCCTGGCTTACTTCGTACGCGACTTCTACCCCTGCCGGCCCGCTTGCCCGGAGGCGATCGAGGTGGGCCGCCGGGCGTTGACTCGCCTGAGCGGCCTCGATCCCCGACTGCCGGATCGATATCTCTCCCTGGCCGGGTCCAACCGGGATCGCCTGCGCGCTTACCCCTCGGGCCCGCCTGGCGGCCTGCCCTGATGGGAGGGCAACTAGCGTTCTTCGATGGTGGGCCCGCTCCCCCCGCCCCGGCGGAGGATCTGCGGCCCCCCGCGCCGGAGGCGGTGACCCCGGGGCAACAGTCTCTGTGGCCCGGCTTGGCCGATGATCGGCCCGGCCGCTTGACGGACCTCGCCCGGCGGGCAGGGGATTGCCGCGCCTGCTCGCTCCGCGAGGGCTGCCGGGGAGTGGTCTTCGGCGAGGGCGACCCGTCCGCCCGGCTGGTCCTGGTCGGGGAGGGTCCGGGCCGGCTGGAGGACGAGGAGGGCCGTCCCTTCGTCGGCCCCGCCGGCCAGCTCTTGGACCGCATCCTGGCCGCCGCAGGATTCCTCCGCCGGGAGGTGTACATCACCAACGTGGTGATGTGCCGGCCGCCGGCCAACCGGGTACCGCAGCCGGACGAGGTAGCCGCCTGTCTACCCTGGCTGCGCGATAAGCTGGCCGTGATCCGCCCCCGGATTGTGCTTTGCCTGGGGGCTTTGGCCGCCCAGACCCTGCTAGAGCCCGGGCTCAGCATAACCCGGGCCCGTGGCCGCTGGCACGAGCGAGAAGGAGTCCTGTTCATGGCGACCTTCCACCCCGCCGCCGTGCTCCGCGATCCGGGCAAGAAGCGTCCGGTGTGGGAAGACTTCAGCCAGATTCGCTCTCGTTACCTGGCTGTCGCCGGGGACTAGGGGGGGGGAAGGCCGTGGCCGGGGAGTTCGATCTGATCTCCCGGCTGGCCCGCATCGCCGCCCCCGTGGGACCGAGTCCGGGCCTGGTTCTCGGAATAGGCGACGACGCGGCCGTCCTCGACCCCGGGGGACCCCGTCACTGGCTGGTTAGCTGTGACCTCCTGGTGGAAGGAGTCCACTTCCGGCCGGAGTGGTTTCCCCCCCGTGATCTGGGCTGGAAAGCACTGGCGGTGAGCCTCAGCGACATTGCCGCCATGGGCGGGCTGCCTCGCTACGCACTGGTTTCCCTTACCGTACCCCGCTGGGGGAACGAGTTCTGGCCGGAAGAGTTCTACCATGGCCTGGCCGATGCGGCCCGCGTCTATGGTGTCGACCTGATCGGAGGCGACACCGCCGGCGGACCGGTGGCTGTGGCCGACGTCTTCCTGCTGGGCGAGGTCGAGCCGGGTCAAGCGGTGACCCGGGCCGGCGCCCGACCCGGAGACCTGCTTCTGGTTACCGGCGACCTGGGGAAGGGGGCCGCCGCGCTGGCCGTTCTGGTGAGGCCAGGCACCAACCCGGCCCTGGCACCCGCGGCTGGGGCTCTCCTCCGGCCAGAGCCGAGGGTAAGCCAAGGCCGCGCCCTGGCCCAGGCCGGGGCCACCGCCATGATCGACGTCAGTGACGGCCTGGCCGGCGACCTCGGTCACCTCCTGGAGCGGAGCGGGCCGGGGGTGGCCGCCCGACTCTGGCGGGATAGCCTCCCCGTCAGCGAGATGACCGCCGCCGTGGCGCGGGACTGCGGCCAGGACCCGCTGGCATGGGTTCTGACGGGGGGCGAGGACTACGAACTGCTGGCCGCCGTGCCGCCCGGCCGGGCGGCCGAGGCGCTGAAGGCCTGCGGCGGCATGGTAGTGGGGGAGATCGTGCCGGGCGGCGGCGAGATCGAGCTCGAGGACGCCGCCGGGCATAGAGAGGTCATTGCCGCCAAGGGGTTTGACCACTTCCGGAGAGACCGGCCGTGCTCCTAGAGAGCCGGTCGCCGGGCCGGACCCAGGCCCTCGGCAGAGCCCTGGGCCGCCTGCTGAGAGCGGGCGACTTCGTGGCCCTGGCCGGCCCCTTGGGTAGTGGCAAGACCTGTTTCGCGCAAGGTGTGCTGGCCGGCCTGGGGGTGCCAGGACCGGTTCGCAGCCCCACTTTCACCCTGGTGCACCAACACCGGGGCCGATGGCCGGTCTACCATGTGGACGCTTACCGCCTAGCCGGGCCGGGTGAACTGCAGGACCTGGGTCCGGAGGAGTTCTTCTACGGTCCGGGCGTGGTGGTGCTGGAGTGGGCCGATCAGGTGGCTGCCTGGCTTCCCGAGGACCATCTGCGGGTGGATCTCGAACTCCCTCCAGAGAACGATGCCGACCACCGGTTCATCCGGCTGACGGCGCATGGGGCACGCTACCGCAGGCTGCTCCGGCGGTTGACCGGTACCCTGGACCCGTGCTAGCATAGGCTGACCTCGCCGGGGAGGCGGGTGATAGCTTGATCTTACT
The DNA here is from genome assembly GCA_031082145.1 of bacterium. Classification (GTDB taxonomy): domain Bacteria; phylum Bacillota; class Sulfobacillia; order UBA995; family UBA995; genus Ess09-15. The sequence goes on from JAVHLP010000002.1 coordinate 126,336, forward strand.
GGCCGTGGACTCCGCCACCGCGTTCCTCAGCCTGGCCCTTGACGGGGGCGACGGTACGGGGGCGGAGTTCTGCCTGAAGGGACCAGGGGCCCACGCCGAGGCGGTGGTGGGCGCCATGCGCTCGCTGCTCGGGGACGCCCGCGTCCGTCCCTCCCAGCTCGGTGCCGTCGTGGCCGGCATCGGTCCCGGCTCCTTCACCGGCATCCGGGTGGCGGTGGCCGCCGCCAAGGGGCTGGCCTACGCCCTGGGGATCCCCGCCGTGGGTGTACCCACCCTGGACGCCATGGCGGCCGGCCTCCCTTGTCCCGAGGGCCTTGTCTGCCCCATCCTGGACGCCCGCCGGGGGGAGGTATACGGGGCCGTCTACCAGAATTCTCCCCCGGCCCCCCTCACGGGGTATCTCAACTTGCCGCTGGAGGACTTCCTGGAGCGGCTGGAAGCCGGCCGCCCCGTCCTCTTCCTGGGCGACGGCGCCCTGCGCTATCGCCAGATCATCCAGAGGCGGTTGGCCGGCCGGGCCCAGGTGGCCCCGGAGGCGTTCGCCTATCCGAGGGGTCTCGTCCTGGCCCGAATGGGGCGTGAGCGGCTGGCGGCGGGAGACGGTGGCGACCCGCTGCAACTGGCCCCGCTTTACCTCAGGCGTTCGGAGGCGGAGACCCGTTGCCCACAGTAGATGGAGAGCTTGAGATCGGCCGCATGCGGCCCGACGACCTGGATCAAGTCCTAGCGATTGAGCAGGTCTCCTTTCCCACTCCGTGGTCGCGGGCGGCCTATCGCCGCGAGGTGACCGAGAACAGCTACGCCCACTACCTGGTTATGCGGCTAGAGGGCAGCATCGTGGCTTACGGCGGCATGTGGGTGGTACTGGACGAGGCACACATCACCACCCTGGCCGTAACCCCGGCCCTGCGCTGCCAGGGTCTGGGCCGCCGGGTGCTAGAGGCCCTGGGCGAGCTGGCGGCGAGCCTGGGCGCCAGCAGGATCTCCCTGGAGGTCCGCCGCTCCAACCTGACCGCCCAGCGGCTCTACAACCGGTTCGGGTTCTCGGCCTGCGGGATCCGCCGCCGCTACTACACCGATACCAACGAGGACGCCCTGATCATGGTGAAAGAGGGAATCCGCCCTGGTTGAGCCGGGCACCATCCTCGCCCTGGAGACCAGTTGCGATGAGACCGCAGCCGCGGTTATGGGCCGGGGCTCTCGCCTGCTGGCCAACGTGATCGCTTCCCAGGCGGCCCTTCACCGCCGCTTTGGCGGGGTGGTGCCCGAGGTTGCCTCCCGCCGCCATCTGGAGACAGTTCTGCCCGTGGTCGACCAGGCTCTGAGCGAAGCGGGCACTTCCCTTGCCGGGCTGGATGCGGTGGCCGTGACCGCCGGACCCGGCCTGGTTGGCTCGCTGTTGGTGGGAGTCACGGTGGCCCGGGTTCTCGCCCTCGCCCTCGAGTTGCCGCTGGTGGGAGTGAACCACCTGGAGGCGCACCTCTATGCTCACCTGCTCCCCTCCGAGGGTGCCCAGGGCTTCGCCCTGCCCGCGGTCTGCCTGGTGGTGTCCGGTGGCCATAGCGATCTCATCTACTGGCGGGACCACGGAGATCTCGAGGTTCTGGGCCGCACCCGCGACGATGCGGCCGGAGAGGCTTTTGACAAGGTGGCCCGGCTTCTGGGGCTCGGCTATCCCGGCGGTCCGGCCCTGGACCGCCTTGCCCGGCGGGGAAACGCTCACGCCGTCTCCTTTCCCCGGGCCTACCTGGAGGAGGGGAGTCATGACTTCAGCTTCTCCGGCCTCAAGACGGCGGTAGCCTCCTATCTCCGGCGGGTGGAGCGGGAAGGGCGAGCCGTCGAGCATGCCGACGTGGCCGCCTCCTTCGAGCAGGCCTGTGTTGAGGTTCTGGCCGAGAAGCTGACCCGGGCCGCCGCTCAGAGGGGGGTCCGGGGGGTGGGGGTCTGCGGTGGCGTGGCCGCTAACACGGCGCTCCGCCGCGAGGTCCGGGCCCGGGCAGTGGCCCGAGGGCTGGCGGCCTGGATCCCCGACCCCGGCTTCTGCACCGACAACGCGGCGATGGTGGCGGCGGCCGCGTGGCATGCCCTGGCCCGCGGCACCGCCCGGCTAGATCCCATTGTGGACCCGAATCTCCCTGTGGATGGCGTGGACAGTGGTGCCGGGGGCACTGGGGACAAGCCGAGAAACCCGAGCTAACATCGGTTTTGCCTGGGGATAAACCTGTGGATAATGTGGATATCCCGATGGTAGCGCGGTTCTGAAGGAGCGGAAGTCATGCCTGAACGCGACCCTCGCCGCCTGGACATCACTGCCACGCCGGGGCCGAACGCCCTCCGTCACTGGCGGCAGGCCGTTCCCTGGTGGCGGGCGCTCCGTAACGCCGCGATCATCTACGTGGCTCGCCTGGTGCCCTCCATGAGGTTGAAGAACACGCTTTACCGAGCCACGGGGATGCGGGTGGCCCCCGGGGTTTCGGTTGGCCTCATGGCAATGTTCGACGTCTTCTTCCCCGAACTCATAGCGATAGGGGAGAATAGTATAGTCGGGTACGGCGCTCTCGTACTGGCCCACGAGTTCCTCATCGAGGAATACCGGACGGGCAAGGTGTCGATCGGCCGGAACGTGGTGATCGGAGCCAACGCCACTGTTCTGCCGGGCGTGAGGATCGGCGACGGGACCATTGTCTCCGCCGGTTCACTGGTAAACCGGGATCTGCCCGGGGGAGTGCTGGCCGGAGGGGTTCCCGCGCGGGTGATCCGGTGATCGGAAGCCCGGAAAACGGCGCCGTCGGCCGGGCAAACTACCCGTGACCGGCAGACTGCTCCGATGGGGGGAACCGACTTGGCCGAACTCCAGCAGGTGCCAGGGGCTGTGCCCGGCGTAGTCCCCGCCGGGTTCCTTGACCCCCAGGCCGGTCGGCGCATACACTTCGTGGGAGTGGGTGGCTACGGCATGAGCGCCGTGGCCCATGTCCTGGCCGAGTTGGGCTGCCGGGTCACCGGGTCCGATGTTCACGCCTCCGAGCGCACGCGCCGGCTCGCCGACCGCGGGGTCGCCATCACCCTGGGCCATTCGCCGGCCAACGTCGAAGGCGCCGATCTGGTGATCTACAGCACCGATGTCCCCGATGGCAACCCGGAACTCAATGCCGCCCGTAAGGCACAGGTTCCGATCTGGCACCGGTCGGAGATGCTGTCGCATCTCATGGACTCCCGTTTCAGCATCGCGGTGACAGGTACCCACGGTAAGACCACCACCACCGCCATGATCGCGTTCTTGCTCGCGCGCCTCGGCCTCGACCCCACCGTCCTGGTGGGCGCCGACTTCGACCCCATCGGCGGGACCGCCCGTCTGGGGCGAAGTGAGTACCTGGTAGCCGAGGCCGACGAGAGCGATCAGTCTTTCCTACGCTATCACCCGTCGGTGGCCGTGATCACCAACGTGGAGCCCGAACACCTGGAGTACTATGATGGCGACTTCAGCCGGGTGGTCGAGGCCTATCGCCAGTTCATCCGGAACGTCCGCCCGGGCGGTCTCGTGGTTCTCTGCACCGACAACTCCTCCCTGCGCGAACTGGCCGCTTCGGCCCGGGTCCGTGTCATCGGCTACGGATTGGAGGAAAGACGTGGCCTCAGGGCCGAGGACCTCCGGCCGGACAGGCAGGGAACCTGGTTCCAGGCTACCTGGAACACTCGGGTGCTAGGCCAGGCCCGGCTGGAGATCCCCGGCCGCCACAACGTCCTCAACGCCCTGGCTGCCCTCGCCGTCGGCATGGACCGGGGACTTGACTTCGCAGTGCTGGCCCAGACCTTGAGGGGTTTCCGGGGACCCCGCCGTCGCTTCGAGATCTGCGGGGTGGGAGCGGGGATCACGGTGGTGGATGACTACGCGCACCACCCCACGGAGATCCGGGAGACGCTGGCCGCGGCACGCCAGCGGGCCTCCGGGCGGGTCCTGGCGGTGTTCCAGCCCCAGCGCTACGTGCGTACCCGGAACCTCATGGGAGACTTCGCCCGGGCCTTCTCCGGGGCCGATCACCTGGTGCTGGCCCCGATCTACTCGCCGCCCGGAGAAAACCCCATTCCCGGCATCAACTCCCGCTTCCTGGCCCGGCTGGTAGAGGAGTACGAGGGAAGATCGGTGGTCTACCTCGAAGACCACGATGACATGGTTGAGCACCTGCTCAGCGTGTCTGCTCCCGGCGACCTCATTATCACCATGGGCGCGGGCGACATCTGGAAAGTGGCTCACGCCACGGTTGAGCGACTCGCCCGGCCGACCAAGACCGGCGCTCCTCCCCGGCCCCGCTCGCCGCGTCGCCCAACGTTGATCTCCCCCCCCAACATGTGCTAACCTTAGACCAACGAGCCGGTCTGCCGCCCCGCGCTCCCCAGGGGGGAACCTGCGATGACCAGCAAGTCCCTGACCGCCGACCGCTTCCACGGCGAAGGCCTTACCTTTGACGATGTACTCCTGGTGCCATTGCGTTCAGCCGTCCTGCCTCGGGACGTGGACGTGTCCACCCGGCTGACCCGCCGGGTCGGCTTGAACCTCCCCATCGTGAGCGCGGCCATGGACACCGTCACCGAGGGTCGGCTGGCCATAGCCATCGCCCGGGAGGGTGGCGCGGGACTCATCCACCGCAACATGCCCATCGACCGGCAGGCCGCCGAGGTCGATAAAGTCAAGCGCTCAGAGCACGGAGTCATCGCCGACCCCTTCCACCTGTCTCCCCGGCACCGGGTGGCCGACGCCGTGGAGATGATGAGCCGGTACCGCATCTCAGGCGTCCCCGTGGTGGATGGGGGGCGCCTGGTAGGAATCATCACCAACCGCGACATTCGTTTCGAGGAGGACTTCAGCCGTCCTATCGGCGATGTGATGACCCGCGAGAACCTGATCACCGCCCCCGTCGGCACCACCTTGGAGGAGGCGAAGCGCATCCTGTCCGCCCGCAAGGTGGAGAAGCTCCCCTTGGTGGACGAGAGCTTCGCCCTCCGCGGCCTCATCACCATCAAGGACATCGAGAAGGCCCGCAAGTACCCCAACTCGGCGAAGGACAGCACCGGGCGCTTGCTGGCCGCCGCCGCCATCGGCGTGGCCGCCGACAGTCTGAAACGGGCGGAAGCTCTTGCCCGGGCGGGCGTCGACGTGCTGGCGGTGGATACCGCCCACGGGCACTCGGAGAACGTCATCCGGCTGACTCAGGCCCTCAAGCGGGAGTTCCCTGACGTGGACGTACTGGCGGGCAACGTCGCCACGGCCGCCGGGGTCCGAGAACTGGCGGAAGCAGGGGCCGACGGGATCAAGGTCGGGGTGGGCCCCGGCTCCATCTGCACCACCCGGGTGATCGCCGGCGTCGGCGTCCCGCAGTTCACCGCCATCCTGGAGTGTGCCGCCGAGGCCGAGAAGCACGACCTGCCGCTGGTGGCCGACGGGGGAATTCGCTGGTCTGGCGACATCACCAAGGCGATTGCGGCCGGTGCGGCCAGCGTCATGATCGGCAGCCTGTTTGCCGGCACCGATGAGAGCCCCGGGGAGATGGAGATCTTCCAGGGGCGCAGCTTCAAGGTCTACCGGGGAATGGGATCGCTCGCCGCCATGCGGGAGGGGGCGGCCGACCGCTACTTCCAGGAGGCCCATCAACTCAAGCTGGTTCCCGAAGGCATCGAAGGCCGGGTTCCCTACCGCGGTCCGCTGTCCGAGACGATTTTCCAGATGGTGGGCGGTCTTCGCGCCGGCATGGGCTATTGCGGCGCCGCCAGCATAGCCGAACTCCGGGCCAAGGCCCGGTTCGTCCGCATCAGCCATGCGGGCGTGCGAGAGAGCCATCCCCACGACGTCAACATCACCAAGGAAGCCCCCAACTACTGGCAGTAGATGGCACGGCTTTCTTCCCCTTTTCCCCCTTGACAGGCGGCCACCCCCGGGGTAGAATCTTCTCAGGAAGCAATTAGATGGTTAGCCAACCAGCTAACCGGATGACCGAGAAGACCCGGGCTCGCCCGGTGAGTGTAAATCCACAACCCAATCCTCCTTGGAAGGCCCTGAACACCCCGTCAGGGCTTCTTTCTTTGGCCACCAAGACTTGACACATCGCCAATGTCAGGTCGGGGGACCATCGCAAGAAGGCTAGGGCTGCTGTCAAGAGGGTTGCCGGGAACCCACGGCTCGGGCTGTGGATCATGGGATTGGCCTAACACGCCTACGGCCGCCCGTTTCTACCCGAGCTTCGGATTCGGGTTCTTCGCCCGCCGGGCTCCCACTACTACCACATCAAACGACGACTTCGGTCTCACTTGCGAGAAGAAGTAGTCCTCTGCCTCGTCCCACCGGGCATGCCACGAACTCAGGAATACGGCATCCTCTCGGGCCGACACTCTTCTGTGACGAGCATCCTGCGGCGACTCGACCAGGACCGACAGGTCAACAAGGTGGACGATCTCCGGCTGGCTGGAGTAGGATCCCTCCAGAACTACTACGGGTGCAGGAAGACATCGGACGGGTTCTTTGCAGAGGGGGTAGGTGCCGTCGGGCCGAACTCCCGCGAAGTCAAACGGATGCCAGTTGGCCGGCTCCCCGCGAAGGAGTGGGCCGAGGGCTTCCGCATGCAGGCGTCGCCGGTCAATCACGTCTGCCACTTTCTCGGCGGCGCTCATGCTGTCCCACTCAGCGTCCGGGATATGCGCGGCGTAGAAGTCATCGCTCCGGACCAGCGCCGCACCTAGGGCTTCAGCCACCATCGACCCCAGGACTGACTTCCCGGTCCCACTCCTCCCATTGATGGCAACGACTACCGGACTGCATCGATCGGCCCGGAGTTCCCTTATTCGGGACGCGATCAGGTCTCGCGCTTCTCTCAGTGACGACATCGAGCCTGGCGATGGCACCGAACCTGACGCCTCCGTAACTGATAGTGTGCCATAATCCTAAGGCTCGCGGCTCCCCTTCTGGCCCCATCAGCACCGGAGCCGTCCCGTTCGGACGGTGCCAGGACGACGGTCAGATCCAGCCGGTCTGCCGGTCGCCCCTCGGATGGGACGGACTACCACTCGCCACCTGATTCCTCATACACGCGAGTGACGTATCTAACGAACTCAAGCGTACTCCTGAGGTCGGCAGGGTCGGCAGGCCGCCGGACTGAGTGAGCGGGGTTCGGTCGTCCAAGCCACGCCCGATCGATCAGCCCGGCCCAAGACGGGGTTAACGTGGCTTTCGCCCACTCCGCCCCGGCACGCTTGGAGCCGGGGAATCCGTTGTGCAGGTCATGTAACATGCGGCAGTAACTCAGGACGACAAACGTCTGGTAGAAGTGATTGGCATAACGTTCGGGTTGAGCCGAGATCTCTTGCCCCCACCAGTGGATGACCTCCCTGATCTCCTGGCGCAGCGCCGCAACGGGTATTGGGTCGACCAACTGGGTCGGACTTGGCCCGGCCAAGGCGAGCCCATGCTCACGTACTACCCACCGGACAACCACCGTATTGCAGTGAGCCGACCGCTCGAGGGAGCGGCTGCCGTTGTCTATATACCAGAGCGGCTGCCCACGCCGTGAGTAGTCTCGCAGGACATTCTCGGGAAAGTAAGAGCCTTCCAGATGCTGCGCCCACTCACAGTCGAGGTCATAGATCCGCTCGTGCATGGCCCGCAGCGCCTGGACCTGAGTGTCCGACAGTTCATCGCTGACGGCTACCACGAAGTCCACATCGCTGTGCGGATCAAAGTCGCCCACGGCGAACGACCCCTGCAAGCAGGCGCCAACAAAGCTGCTGCCCAGGGCGGCCTGCATGCCCTGAACCAACTCCTGCAAGACAGCATTGAGTTCGGGATACGGGGTAGGAACCACGTGCTGTCTTTCCTCCGCTCGGCGGCCTAACGCATGGGGGCTCATCGGGCGGACCGACCATTCGCTGCCATTGCCGCCGGATCCTCCCAAGGACTGCCGTCCTTGTCTGTGGGCCAGCGGGATGACGCGCAATACGAAACGACGAGCACGCGGGCTAACGGTTAGCCGTTAACCTGCACCGGCCGCACCGCAACTTGAGCGAGTCTCGCGAGGCCGGTGTCAGGTTGAGCGGCTCGTTAGCCGGTGAAGCAGTTGTCATCCCTACCGAGGTCTTCAACGAGGCAAAAGTAGAACGGCTTGTACTGACCGACCCAACCAAACCGACTTGGTCACATTCACGCTGTCCGCAGTAATCTCAATGCTCTCTTGTACAATGGATCAGATCCGAAACCGCAACTCCCGCATTCCTTGTCTGCCTGCTCAACGGCATTCAGCAATCCGTCCACCGTTTCGGCCGACCCACTGGCCGCCAACCACTTCTTCGAGGGTGCAACGATCAAGTCCCACCCCGACTCGGCGAACTGCTCAACGATTCTTACCAGCTCTTCGCTTGCCATCGGACATCCCTCCGTCTTCAACTCCCCTTACATGGGCTTCAGATTCCTGTTCAGTCTGTCTACGATTCTCTCAAAATCCCGCTGTCGGGCCTCCTCGGTCTTGAATGAAAGGTATCTTCTTGTGTATGTGAACCGAACAGATGGCGGCATGTTGTTGAAGTTCCGATATGCAGGTGATATGCCGGCTAGTCTTCCCGCGAATGCTTCAACCTGCTCGTCGGTAACCGGGGCACGTTTCGGAGCGTCCCACATGCCGTTCTGTTTGGCGGCTTCCACTGCTTTTTCGCCCAATTCTGTCATTAACCCTCTTTCCCGCAGCGCTTCCGCCGTTCTCCTGTTCTTCTCAGACCAGTGACTCTTGGGGCGGCGTTGGGCAAAGTACTTCACATATCTTGTGTTGTCGACGCTCTTCATCTGTCCGTCTATCCACCCAAAACAAAGGGCTTCTTCCAAGGCGTCGTCGGCAGACAAAGTAACTACCTCCTCTGTCTTGCCGAACACGAGCCATACACCGTCGCTTTTCTCCGCGTTTTCACGCAGCCAGGTGCGGAAATCATCGCGCGAAGCAAACAGCAATCCAAGTTCCATAATCAGAACAACTCCTTGATGTCGAACGCTCCGGACGATCAAGCCGTTGCTTGCTCTGTGCTACACGCGGGGAAGCGGCACCGGAGTGGAGCCTCCCGGCTCAGATGCGAAACCTTACAGCAACCCGCGTATCCGTTTGCCCCTAACCCCTCGAAATCCTGCCAGGGCCGAGTCGCCGTCAGCCACCTAAGCGAGGATCACGGGGGGCCAGCGGGACGACACGCAATACGAAAACGGGCTGTGGGTGGAGAGGGTGGTTCACCGGCCGGCAAGAGGACCCAGAGTCAAGCTCGGGCTCTCTCATGGATCCCGCTTCCGGACCTCCCGAAAGGTCTGCCCATGACTGAGATAAGCCGGTTTTTCGGTATTGTCTTGGACCTTGCATTGACGGAATTGGGGTGACGGACTACAATGAACGCAATGACGCCGCATTCATACGTCATCAGGAAGGTGCCGCTAAGTGTCGCGAGCCTTCACCCCCGACGAAAAGGAGAGGATACGCCGGGCCCTCATAGACAGGGGCAGGGAGATCTTCAGCACTAGAGGGATAAGGGGAACCACCATTCGCCAGTTGTGCCGGGCGACGGGAATCTCATCTGGAGCCTACTATTCCTTCTTTCCCTCCAAGGAACACCTCCTCTTTGACATCCTCGAGGAGGAGGAAGAGGCCATCCGTCGGGATTTCACGGCTTGCCTGGAGTCGGGAGTAATAACACCGGAATCCTTCGCACGCTGGCTCAAAGAGGCCGTCAGCTCGGCAAAGGACAACCCCCTGATCAGATGTCTGCTTGACGAGGAGGAATACCAGGTGCTGGCCCGCCGGATCCCAGCGGGGCGGCTCGAAGCCCACCTTAGCGGAGACATCGCTTTCGCCAGGCCTCTCATTGAACGTCTCCAGGAGCAGGGGCTCATGGCCCGGTATCCCCCGGCGGTGATCACGGGGCTCTTGCGGGCCGTGCTGCTTCTGACAATGCACAGTAGGGACGTGGGTGAAGATGTCCACGATGAGGTGATGGACCTGCTCATCACGTTCGTCTCGCGTGGGTTGATAGAGGGAGGGCGAGAGGGTGATAGCGGTTGAAGGCCTGCGCTTCCGGTATCCCGGAAGCGAGAACTATGCAGTTGATGGGGTAGACTTCGAAGTGGCTCCTGGAGAGGTCTTTGGCCTACTGGGCCCCTCAGGCGTCGGCAAGACGACGACCCAGAGGATCCTAGTCGGCCTGATGAGGAGCTACGAGGGGAGTGCCAGGGTCGGCGGCCTTGAGGTCCGGGACGCCGGGGCCGACTACTATGAGCAGATAGGGGTGGCATTTGAGTTCCCCACTCTTTACGGTAAGTTCACAGCTCTTGAGAACCTGGTGTTCTTTGCGTCGCTGTACGGGGGTGAGACGGAAGACCCCCACAAGCTCCTGGCCCTGGTCGGCCTGGAGGATGTGGCCCACACCCGTGTGTCCTCCTTCTCCCATGGCATGAAGATGCGGCTGCGACTATGCCGCGCCTTCATTAACCGGCCCGAGATCGTCTTCCTGGATGAACCCACTGCTGCTCTCGACCCGGTGAACGCCAGGGCGGTAAGGAGTATCATCACCACGCAGCGGGAGACGGGAGCGACTGCGGTGATATCGACCCACGACATGGTCACCGCCGATGAGGTTTGTGACCGAGTGGCCTGCATCGTCAACGGCACGATCACGGCTGTGGACTCCCCGCGTCGCCTGAAGATGAGGCGTGGGCGCCGGACACTGAGAGCTGAATACATCAAGGACGGCCAGCTGAAGACACGGGACCTGCCCTTGGAGGGGCTGGGCGAGAACGAGGAGTTCAGCCGGATTCTCAGGGAGACCCGCGTCGAAACGCTCCATACCTACGAACCCACTCTGGAGGACGTGTTCGTAGAGGTAACGGGGAGGAGGCTCCAGTGAGGCTCCTAGCCGCACTGAGACAGGACCTAGCCTTCCAGTACAGGCACGGGTTCCTCTATGCGTACGGCATGGTAACGCTCCTGCTCATAGTCGTTCTCGTGAACGTGCCACAGCAGCTCAAACCCATGGTGGCCACCCTTCTCATATTCTCCGAACTGACCAGCATGGGAACCTTCTTTGTCTGTGGCATCGTCCTGCTGGAGCGGGGACAGGGCACACTGGACCACCTGGCGGTGACCCCGCTGAGGCTCTGGGAGTACCTGTCCGCCAGGGGTCTGGCCCTCACGATCCTGGGAGTCATCGCCGCAACAGCGGTGGCCATGTCCGCCTTCGGTCCGGAGTTTTCACTGCCACTCCTCATCCTGGGCGTGGGCCTGACGTCACTGGCGTTCACCATCCTGGGACTCATGGCATCATCACGCATAACAAGCATGAGCCAGCTGTTCACCACCGGCATCCCCATCCTGATCCCTGTGGTGCTGCTGCTTGGCATGGCCCCGGGGGTGCACTATGCCCTGCGAGAAGGGGCGGCCGCCCATCCCCTGATGGAGGTGGTCCCCGGTACCGCTGCACTTACGCTTATCGGGGGGGCATTCAGAGGAGTTGAGCCCTTGAGGGCCGCCCTGGCCACCCTGGTACTGTGTGCCTGGACTGGCGCGGCGTTCGCCGCTGCCCACACCTGGTTCTGCCGCCACGCCATCGCGGGGGCACCCGCCGGCGCGGAACCTCCCCCCGTCAGCATCGCGCCTCGGCGGGCAGGAGTGTCTGTGGGCCGCCGGCGGCGCCCTACGTCGACATCCCGGGTTATATCCCTCCTACGAGTCGACATGCGGAGCGCTCTGCGCGATCCGTTCCTCCTCTTGTGTCTCCTCATTCCACTGATGCTGGCAGCCGCGATCAGGTTCGGCGTCCCCGCGCTCCGGGAGCAGCTGGTGACAATGTGGGCAATCGACATCACACCCTACTACGACCTCATCACGGCTTTTCAGGTGCTCCTGGTGCCGCTCACGGTGGGAGGGTTGGTGGGGTTCATAGTGCTTGACGAGCGGGACGAGGGGGCGATGCTGCAGCTGGCCGTCAGCCCGCTGGGACACGCGGGCTACCTGGCCTACAGGGTCGCTCTCCCTGCAGTCGTCGGCTTCACCGGCGGCACTGCGGGTCTGGCGCTCAGCTGCCTTCTGCCTCTGCCCCACCTGAGGCTGGTGATGCTGATGGCGGTAGCATCGCTGGGAGCACCTCTGCTGACTCTCATCTTGGCGTCTTTCGCCCCTAGCAAGGTGGAGGGGCTGGCGCTGAACAAAGTGGCAGGCTCGATACTGGTGGTTCCCGTGGCCGCCTACTTTCTCCCCAAGTCATGGGAAGCAGTTATGCTACCCCTGGCTCCCTACTGGGTCATGCGAGCAGTCCAGACTGCGCCGGGACCGATCCTTCCTTTCGTGACGTACACCGCCCTTGCCGCAGCAGCAAACTTCCTGTGGCTTGCGCTCGTGTTCCGGGTCTTCACGATGCGCCTGCATCATCGGTGAAATCCGACTCAGCCGCGACCGCGGCGCACGTTCTGGACTGTGACGTGGACCTGGTCGTACACCCCCATCCGGTCAGGAGGGAATAGGCTCAAGAGGTTGGAGCTGTACTCAATCATGCTTGGAGTAGCTGTCGGCGTGGGCAAGCAAGATCGGAGTCTTGCGGGATGACAAGGTCACGAGCTGATCGAGGTTTCGGGCCTCAAAAGAGCGGCCTGTCAACGGCCTGTGATTCACACCCCTTTGGGGTCTCAAGTGGACCGTGATTCTGTCATCCAGGATGCTGACCTCGCTCCTGGGCGGGAGGGACGCCACATTGCCCTTTGCGATCCCGGTACGGCCCAAGTAGGAGATGGTTGAGTCACTGGAGGCCCTGGAGGTAACGGGGCAGGTAGACAGCGGGATGACAACATCACGCGCCCGACATCAACATCGCTCACCTTGAGGATCTCAAACCGGTGGGGTATCATGGAATCGGATACTGGCAGTAGCTCAGAATCCCTGAACGGCCCCGGAGGCGAGCCTTTGGGCGACCTCGGAGAGAAGCGTAACCTGTTACTAGCCGGGTTTGACCTGCTGCTGTCCGAGCTGGTCGAGTCGGTCAAAGGTCATTACGGCCCCCGACTTGTCTCCATTGCCGCTTTTGGCTCTGTCGCTCGACGCACTCCCGGGCCCCTGTCCGACCTGGACGTCTTGGTGGTTGCCGACGAGCTCCCTAGCGGCCGCCTCCGTCGAGTAGAGCAGTTCGAGCCGGTGGAGGCCGCCCTCGCCGGCCGGCTGGAGAGCCTCAAGGAAGCGGGCCTGCATACACGCTTGTCCCCCGTACTACGGACCCCGAACGAAATTGAGCAGTACGGTGGGCCGATCTTCCTGGACATGACCGAGCACGTCCTCATTCTCCACGATAGAGGCCGCTTTCTCTCCAACTACCTGGGCCGCCTGAGGAGCCGGTTGGCAGCCCAGGGGGCCCGCCGACTCACGTACCGGGGGGCCTGCTACTGGGATCTCGGGTCCGGAGGGGGGGATCATGACCGGTGAACAAGGGGACGACTCTTGCCCAAGCCTATGTCTTCAAGGCCACCAAGCGGCTGAGGGTGCTCGCCGTCCTCCTCGAGGAGGAGTCGTACTCCGACGTCGTGCGGGAGGCTCAGGAGTTGGTGGAACTCGCCCTGAAGGGCTTGCTGAGGGAATTCGGCATTGACCCGCCCCGGCAGCATGATGTCGGGGGACTGGTCGTCGAGTACGCCCACCGTCTACCGTCAAGTGTAGCTCCTGAGGCGGAGCGGCTCGCGGCCATCTCACGAAGGCTGCGGAAGGAGAGAGAGCTGGCCTTCTACGGCGACGTGGACTTCATACCAACGCTCGAGTATTCGGAGGCCGACGGCCGGCAAGCGTTGGCCGACGCGGAGTATGTGGTGGCGGCGGTCCGCCGCGCCGTCCGCGTATAGACCTCCCGCCGGAGTGCGCCAGCCTTCGGCCCGGCCATGCCACAGAGTTGCCCGCCCAAGTTACCCTCCCCCCTTGACAGACGCTGAGCCTCCGGGGTAGAATGACCTTAGTAAACAGTTAGGCGGTTAGCCAACCAGCTAACCGTGAGAGCCGAGAAGGCCCGGGCAGAGCCCGGTGGCTGTGAATCCACAACCCAATCCTCCTTGGAAGGCCCTGAATACCCGTTCAGGGCTTCTTTCTACTCCGGGACCACCCGCCAGAGCACCCCGGTACGGGGGATGGCGTTGGGGGCCAGATCGGTCATCTCCAGATGGCCGAAGTCCAGGACGTAGAGGGCTTCTCCTCCCGGGGCGAAGGCGACTCCGACGGCCCGCTTGAGCCCTCCACCGTACCTCCCCGCCCGGGCCCGGCCGCCCCGGTTCTCCAGGAAGGTCCTGTACTCGCCGGTCAGGGGGTCCACGCGCACCACCCGGGTGGCCAGGGCCGAACCCAAGTCCTCCGTCAAGGGCTGGGCATCGCCAAAGAGGGCTACGTAAATGCCCCCCTGGTCGCCGAAGGCGCCACCGGGAGACACCGCGAGCTTCATGGGCGAGGCGTGGGGCGGGAATTCGGCCAGGGGTGGCTCGACCGCAGGGGGGTTGGCGATTAGGGGCCGGAGGTCGACCCCGCGGCGGGAGGCGAACCGGGCATCGGTTAGCGATAGCTGGCCGGCGAAGTCCGGCCAGCCGTACCAGGCCCCTCGGTGCACCCGGACCAGCCAGTCGGGACTCTGGCGGACGGCGCGGACCCCCCGGTCGTCATAGCCCAGATTCGTCGCATAGAGTGAGCCGTCCGGGGCCAGGGCCAGCCCGTAGGGGTTCCGCAGGCCGTCGGCATACACCGTCGTCTGCCCTGTCTCCGGGTCGATCCGGAGAATCGCCCCGCTCGGCTTGTCACCCGGCTCAACGGTCGTGCCCTCGTCGCGGGTGGTCCCGAAAGGAGCGAACGGGCCGGTCTCGGTACGGTCGGCTGGCCGGGCGGTTCGCAGGTCGAGGTCGGGGTAGTTCCGGCCGGTGAGCGTCCAGCCACGGGAGGGTACGTCGTGGAAGCCGGGGTGGCGGTCGGCCCAGGCATAGACGAAGTTGTCGGAGCCGACCACGCCGGTGTTGGTGGCCGTGCCCTGGCCGAGGAAGAGCGAGCCGTCGGGTCCGAAGACCAGGTCGTTGTTGTGGTGATCGCCGAGTGAAGGCAGCCCGGAGACCAGGTCCCGGCGACCGGCAACCGTGATCTGCCCCTGCTCCCGGCTCAGAGTCAGCACGCTGACCTTGCCCCGGTGGGACACGTACAGCTCGTCATCTCGAAGAGCGAGGCCGTTGAGGGGGCCCTCAAACCCCCGGGCGATCTCGCGAAGGGCACCCCCCGCGCCAATGGTGACCACCCGGGCTATCGCTTCCTTGGGGCCGTAAGCGAAGCCGGCTTCACCGACAAACACGGTGCCGTCGGGGGCGATGGCCAGGCTGGTGGGATAGGTCAGACCGGTGGCGACCACCTCCGCCCGGTAACCCCGGGGCAAGACCAGGGCAGCAGGGTCGGTACTGCTGGCGCTGCGCAAGAGAAAGAGGGCTGCGGTGGCGGAAAGGGCGAGGATGGCGGCCGGAACCCCCACCAGCCGGCCGCGCCTGGCCACCCAGGCTCCCAGCACGAACGAGGTGACGACTCCGTAGGCCAGGAAGGCTCCCAGCGAAGCCAGTTGATCCAGGGGGGCGGCCGGAAACGGTGGAAAGCCCAGGACGGCCGGGACAAGTGCCAGAGGTCCGGCGACCCACGTGACCAGGCCCAGGACCAGGCCACCGGCGGCCAGAGCGGCAGGCCCCGGTCTCTTTGGCGCCCACAGCGGGTAGACGAGCCCGTAGATGGCGCCGCCAAGGGCTCCCAACAGGCCCACGGCCAGACCTCCCAGCACCGGGTTGGCCCGGGTGAAGAGAAGACCTAGCACGGGCAGCATCCACGCTCCCCAGAGAACCAGGGCGCCGGCCAGGGCTCCGATCAGGCCGCCGGCCGCGCCGAGAGCAGCCAGTCGGTAGCGTTTCATGACTTCCACCTCCCATACCAGGATCCCCCGTAAGGGAGACGGCTTATGAGTGGGCAGGCAAGGGCGCCAAGGCCGTGGAAAACAACTGAGAGTTCACGAGAGGAGTGCTGCCCGTGCCAACCATCTTCTTCTACGGCCCCAGACTGGACATGGCGAAGAAGCGGGAGTTGGTCCGGTCCTTCACCCGGACGGCCAGCGAGTTGACGGGGATCCCCGAATCCGCCTTCGTTGTGCACCTGAAGCCATGCGATCCAGAAGACGTAGGGGTAGGCGGGGAGCTGTTGATCGACCGCCGGCAGCGCTCGCCGGAGTAGTTGCCTGGGCTACCCGGCACGCTCGCAGGCGCTCCCGCGGCTGCTCGGTTGACATGCGCAGATCGAGCGGGTTACAATGGCGCCAGGAGTTGCGCGGTTGGCTAACTGACTAAGTTCCCCCGGAGAGAAGGGCTTCCGTTGCCCGAAGACCAGGCAGAACTGCTCCGGCCGAAGATCGCCTTCTTCTACTCGCCGCTGGTGGAGATGCTGCTCAGCCTCCATGTCCTGCACGACCCGGAGCGACACGGGGTGCTTCTCCCCTGGATGGTCCGCTTTCGCGAGAAGATCAGCCCGGAGACCATGCGCGAGCTCCGGTTCTTCGGTGACCATGGCGATCGCTGGATCAACGTGGCCGGGGCGGTCCTGAACCTCGAGGGAGTTCAGGAACTCGGGGTGCCGGGCATGATCAGATGGCTCCATAGCCTGGACGAGCCGTCGTTCCTGGCCCGGCTGCTTGGGGGTCGGGTGGAGACGGCTGAGGTCCGGGCGGTGCTGGGCGGAGAGGAGTCGGCGGACGCTCTCCTGGTCCGGTTGGGCCGGGAGTCGGATGAGAGCCGGGAGGCGTTGGAGGAGTTTCTGGGCGACGTGGCGGGAACCAGGGCCCGGCTGGCCACCCTGCTCTCCGGCTACTGGGACCAGTACTTCGGCGAGGAGTTCTACTGGATTGAACTGCTGCTCATCCGTAGCATCAAGGAGGCCTCCATAGAGTTGGAGCGGAGTGCCCCCCGGGAGTTCCTGGCCCGGTTATCGACCGGAGCCCTGGCCTGGGATGGCGAAGGGAGACTGCTCCCCCGGGCGGGAGGGCGGGCAGGCCCCCGGGAGATGGCCGGGTTGGACCGGATCCAGCTGTTCCCGTCGGTCTTCGTGTACCCGGAGACCCTGGTGGTGAACCAGCCCCGTCGGGTACTGAGTTCATACCCGGTGTCACCAGGGGTTTACCTGCGGCGGGATAGCCTGAACCCTCCCGAGAACCTATCCCTCCTGCTGAAAGTGCTGGCCGACGACACCCGGCTCAAGATCCTGAAGCTGATGGCGGAGAAGCGGCGCTTCACCCAGGAGCTCGCCAGCGAACTCGACCTGGCCGAGCCAACCGTCTCCCGCCACATCAAGCTCCTCCGCGAGGCGGAGCTCATCACCAGCGAGAAGGAAGGCAACTACATCTACTACAGCCTCCGCCTGGAGCGGGTGGCCGAGGTTCAGACCAGGCTCCTGGACTTCTTCCGCTCCTGATGGTCAGGCCTTCGTGCTGATGGCCACGTCATCCAGGGCGATGTACGGCAGCCGGTAGTTCATGGACCAGCCTGTCTCCCGGCTGAGCCCCCGGAGCCCCCGGTTCAGGGCATCAAAGGCGTTGACCGACAGCATGCAGTCCTTGACCCGGCCCACGATCGCCCCATCCTCGATCCGGTAGCCCAGGACCACGTTCCCGTTGACCTCGCCGGCCAGGAGGTTGCCGGCCCAGGCGCCCATCAGGTGCACCACGAAGAGACCGAGCTTGATGCCCCCGATCAGGTCGAGGTAGGAGTCCTGCCCCGGGGCCATGAGGACGTTGGACAGGCTGGGGGAGGGGATGGACTCCAGCCCGGGGCGGGTACCGTTGCCGGTGGAGGTTCTCCCCAGCCCGGCCGCCGATTTGAGGTCCAGGTAGAAGCCTTCCAGCATTCCCGCCCGGACCAGCGGGCTGGGTTGGGCGGGCCAGCCCTCGTCATCGAAGGGGGCCGAGAGTGGTCCCCCGGCCAGGAGCGGGTTATCCTCAAGGTGAACGGCCGGATCGAACAGGGTCTCGCCCAGCCGGTTGCCCCAGGGGGAGATGCCCCTCTCAACCGCCTGGCCGTTCAGGCAGTCGCGGAACGGGCCCAGCAGATCGCGGCCGGCGTGGGGAGCCAGGATCACCGGGTAGCGGCCCGTGGTCAGGGCGACGTTCTTGCGACCCAGGCGGAACTGCTCCAGCGCGTTCTCCTGGAGTTCGGCGATCTCAGCGGCGGGATAGTCGCTGGAGGCGCGGAACTCCCAGACGTTGAGCAGGTTTTCCCCCTCGATCAACTCGATGCCGAAACCGGCCATGAACCCCGTCCGGCGGTAGGTGAGATCAAGGCCCGAGGAGTTGACTATGCGGACCTCCCGCACCTCCTTCTCGAGGCGGGCCCCGGCCAGGGCGGCCGGCTCCACAGCAACGGTGCGTTGCAGGAAATCTCGCCCCGTCTCGATCATGGCTGCCAGGCCGAGCTCCGCAACCTCGGCGTGGTGAAAGCGATCGGCATCGACGGCCAGTCTTGACGGTCCCGGGAAACTGAACCGGGCCTCACCGCCACCGGCGGCGGCGGACAGCGCCCGATCCACGAGGCCCTCCTCGTCACCCGGCTTGGTGGTGGTGGAGAACCCCACCCTCCCGGCGGCGATCACCCGGAGCGCCAGCCCGTCCGAATAGGCGGTACGCACCTGTTTGAGCCGGTTGTTCTCGAACTCCACCGGGGTGCGGACAGAACGCCGGTGGAACACCTCGGCCGCCTGGCACCGGGCCAGGGCCTTCTCCAGGACCCGCTCCGGCCGGAAGTCCCCGGTCATGATCCCTTACCTCCCACGATGACCTTCTGAATGCGGATGTGAGGGGAGCCGGATGAGCACGGCAGGGGATTCTGCTCGCCCTTGCCGCAACCTCCCGCCGAGCCCTCGACGGTGTAGTCCCGGCCTGTCCGGTCGATGTTCTTGAGCGTCGCAAAAACGTTGCCGGTCAGCGTGACGTCGCGCACTCGCTCGGCCAGCCTGCCCCCACGGATCATGAAGCCCTCGGTGGCCGTGAAGGTGAACATCTCGCCGGCGGTCTGCCCGCCGTAGGCCCCCTTGGCGTACACACCCAGCTCCACTCCCTCAAGCATCTCGTCGAAGCTGGCATCGCCCGCCTCTATGGCGGTGGTCCGCATGCGGGGAATGGGCGGGAACCGGTAGTCCAGGGCCCGGGCGCTGCCGGTCACCGGCTCGCCCATCCGGCCCGCCGTCTCCCGGGAGTGAAGGCGGCCGACCAGCAAGCCGTCCCGGATCAGGTAGGTCTTGCGGGTGGGCACACCCTCGTCGTCGTACTTGAGGTAACCCTGGAGCCCTTCCTCCCGACCGGAGTCATAGATGTTCAGCAGGGGCTCGCCGAACCGCCGGCCCAAGGTCATTATCTCGCCCAGGCGAGGGTTCTCGTAGACATTGTCGGCTTCCGAGAGGTGACCGAACGCCTCGTGGGCGAATACCCCGGCCAGCCGGGGGTCCAGGATGACCGTATACTCGCCGCCCCTGACCACCGGGGCGGCCAAGCTATCCCGGGCCGTCTCGCAGATCTGGGTGACCTCGTCAGCCCGGTCTTGGAGCACCCCGTAGCCTGCCTTGCCGCCCATCCCGAAGAATCCGATCTGGGTGAGCCCGTTCCGGCGGGCGACGGCCACGAGGTTGGCCGCCACGTCCAACCGTTCCTGTTCGAGACACGTCCCGTCGCTGTTGGCATAGAGGATCCGGCTGTGAATGTCCCGGTAACGGATTTGCGAGCTGACCACCGGGGGGCCAAAGGCGAGAATGGCCGCGTTGTAGCTCTCCAGCAGGTCCTTCTTGGCCTGCAGGCTGAGCGCCCCGGGGTCCACACCCGGTGGGAGGGGGACCGTGTCCTCGATCGGATCCACCGGGGCCAAAGTGGCCCCGCTCTCGATGGCTGCAGCTACCTGGCGCGCCTGGGCGATGGCCAGGTCGACCTGACGATCGAGATCCTCCAGGCGGTTGAACGAGACAAACCCCCAGCCCCCCTTGACCAGGGCGCGGACATTGCCGCCGAAGGCCACCGACTCGGCAAGATTCTGGAGGGCGGGTCCCATGAACTGGATGTGGGTGAGGTGCGTCTCTTCCAGCCGCACCTCCAGGTAATCGGCCGGCTTGTTCCTGACCAGGGCCCGCAGCATCGCCTTCATCGGACCTCATTCCCCTCTTGGTCTTCTCGACCCGTCAGGTATTCCGCCCGGGTTGGGGTCACTCCTCTTCTCCCCGGCGAACTCGGGCGTCCACGGTGACACACCCCTGACTGAAGACCAGCACCGGGTTGAGATCGATCTCGGCGATCGGCGGGTGGTCGGCGATCAGCCGGGACAACCGGAGCAGCGTGTCCAGAAGGGCCCCCTGGTCGCCGGGGGACTGCCCCCGGGTGCCGGCCAGTATTCGCGAGAAGCGAGTCTCCTCCAGCAGACGCCTTCCCTCCGCCACGGAGAGCGGGGCCAGCCCCAGGCTCACGTCGGCCAGGATCTCGGTGTGCACACCGCCGGCACCGTAGAGGACCACCGGGCCGAACTGGGGATCCTGCTTGCCCCCCAGGATCACCTCGTGACCGCCCGCGAAGTACTTCTGGACCAGCAGCCCCTCGGCGGGGGTCCGCCCCAACAGATCGGCGGCGGCCCGCTCGACTTCCCGGCGGGTGGTGAGGCCGAGGATGACCGCTCCCCGTTCAGTCTTGTGGACGAGGCCGGCCCCGTATCCCTTGACCGCCACCGGGTAGCCTATGACCCCCGCCAGCCGGCCGGCTTCCGCCGGGGACGCGGTTGCCGCCCAGGGAGCCACTGCTATGCCGTAGGCGGCCAGCAGGTCGAAGACCGCGGGCCCGAGGTAGCCGGCTTCCCTCCGGAGCAACTCCCGGGCCTTCAGGGCATCGATGCCCTCCAGGGTGGCGGGTGGCTCCGGCCGCCGCCCCCGGATGGCCGAGTAGTAACGGTGCAGCAGGGCCAGGGCCCGCACGGCCCGGTCGGGCGACGGGTAGACGGCGACCTTGCGGCTTTTCTCCACCCGGGCCGCGATCCGGGGCGCGTCCTGACCCTGAACCCACCAGACCACCGGCTTGTCACGTTGCAGGGCGGCGGCCGCCTCGATGAAGTCGGCCAGGTCGGTACCGGTGGAGACAACGGCTCCCCCTATGCACAACACGGCGTCCACGTTGGGGTCGTTCAGAATGCGGGTGAAGATCTCGGCAAAGACCAGCGGATAGGGTTTGCCGATGGCGGCGGGCCACACGTCCATCGGGTTGCCCGGTTCGAACCAGGGAGGGCCGATGGCCTTGAGCGCCGCCAGGGTGTCCCCGCTGAGACGGGCCACCTCGATGCCGTGGCCAGCGCAGGCGTCCACCGCCATGATCCCCCCGCCCCCGGTGGCGGTCACTATCGCCAGCCGGTTTCCCCGGAGCGGCGGCAGGTGCAGGAAAGCCTTCACCACGTCGTCCAGCTCGTCGACGCCGCTCAGGCGGAGCACTCCCGCCTGCCGGAAGGCGGCGTCATAGACCGCATCCTCTCCCGCCAGCGATCCGGTGTGCGAGCCGGCGGCCGCAGCCCCGGCGGCACTGCGGCCCGTCTTCAAGGCCAGCACCGGCTTGTGTCGGGTCACCTCGCTCGCCACCTCGCAGAAGCGGCGGCCGTCACCCAGTCCCTCCAGGTGGAGGGCGATCACCTCCACCCGATCGTCTCCGCCCAGGTAGTCCAGGAACTCCACCACTCCCAGGTCCACGGCGTTGCCGACGTCCACCCCGAGGCCCAGTCCCACCGATGGGGCCAGGTTCACCGCCAGGAAGAACCCGGTCTGGCAGATCATGCCGGTGGGCAGCGGATCGGCCCGCCGCATGGGGGTGAAGGAACTGGAGAAGCCGTCGAACGCGTTCACCGTGCCCAGTGTGTTGGGTCCCAGTAGCCGGGTGCCGGAGGAGGCCAGGGCGGCCAGAAACTCCTCCTGCAAGCGGATCCCCTCGGCGTCGGTCTCGGCGAAACCCTGGGTGACCAGGATAACGGCCTTTATGCCCTTACGCGCGCAATCCCCAACCACCCCTGGCACCAGGTGGCGGGGCAGGGTGATGATGGCCAGGTCGGGTGTTACCGGCAGTTCGTCCACGCACGGGTAACAGGGAACCCCCAGGATCTCGGCGGCGTGGGGGTTGACCGGGTAGACCTGGCCCGGGTAGCCGTAGTTCAAGAGATTCTCCAGGATGTTGAAGGAGCCTTCGCCGGTGGTCCGGGACAGGCCGATGATGGCTACCGAGCGGGGCCGGAAAAAGCGGTCCATGAGATCACGGTGCGGGCAGGTCCCCGGCAAGGCTGGACCTCCTTTCCGGTGTCAATTCGGCCCCGATCCGCCTTCGTCCTGCCGTTTGGTAGATCCCGGGCAGCGGGGGAAGACTGGGAAGCGGAGGTGTAAGCCATGGGACGCAGGCGATGGCCATTGGTCGTGGTGGCGGTGGTTCTCCTCGCCCTGCTGGTCGGAGGCTGCCGGCTATGGCCCGGCCGCCGGCCGGCGACGACCGAACTGGTCCTCTACTTCCCCGACAACCAGGCCGAATACTTGGTGCGGGAGCGGAGGACGGTGGATACCGGTGGGAAGAGCTACGAGGAACTGGCCCTGCGGGAGCTGATCGCCGGCCCCCGGGCTCCCGGACTGACCCCTAGTCTGCCCGCGGGCACGCGACTGCTCGGGGTGACCATCCGGGACGGGGTGGCCCAGGCCGATTTCTCCCGGGAGCTCAAGACCGAACACCCCGGCGGAACGGCGGGAGAGACCTTCACCGTCTTCTCCATCGTCAACACGCTCACCGAGATCAGGGGGGTCCGGTCGGCGCTGATCCTCATCGAGGGGCGGCGTCAGGAGACCCTGGCTGGCCACCTGGACATCTCCGAGCCGCTGGAGCGGGAGGGGACCCTCATCCGGGACTAGACCGTTTCCTCTGCCTTATCGTTCGGATGGTCTCTGCGGGGAGGGAAAGCACGGCTGCCCGGGGAATTGGGAGGCGCCGATGCTGAGAATCCTGGAGAGGCGGTAAGACGCGTTGCCTGGAGACAGGCCGGCTACCTCCGTCCGCCCGGTCACCCGGTGGCAGGGGGGAGAAGCCAGCGAGGTCCAGGACGTCGTGGCCGCGGAAGCCCCACTCACCATTTACCTTAACGGGCACGAACTGGTCACCCTGCTGGCGACCCCGGAGAACCTGGACGAGTTGGCGGTGGGGTTCCTCCGGACCGAGGGGTTCGTAGAATCCCGTGAGGACCTGCGATCGCTGGAGGTTGATCCCGGCCGGGGCGTGGCCGAGGTGACTACGAGCGAGCATCCCGACTTCACCCACCGCTTCTACGGCCGGCGGGTGGTGAGTTCGGGCTGCGCCGGGCCGTTGAGCCTGGCCGAGTTGGCCCGGCTACGGCCACTGGACGATGCTCAGAGCCGGGCCCGGGTCACGGTCGGACGCCTGCTGGAACTCACCGCCGGGCTCAAGCACTCGCCATTGTTCCAGTTGACCGGGGGTACCCACTGCGCCCTGGCGGACCTGATCGCCGGGGAAAGCGCGCCCCTCCTGCGTGAGGACATCGGGCGCCACAACGCGGTGGACAAGATCATCGGCCGGCTGACTCTGGACGGAGCTCGCCCCGATCAGCGGCTACTGGCGACCTCCGGCCGCATATCGTCGGACTTGGTTCGCAAGGCGGTGGGTGTCGGCATCCCCATCGTCGTGTCCCGCTCGGCTCCCACCGGACTGGCGGTGGAGATGGCGGGTCGGCTCGGGCTCACCCTGGCCGGCTTCGCCCGGGGCAACCGGCTCAACGTGTACACGGGTCATGACAGACTTGGGGGAGGTTGAGGCTTCTTGAAGCGGAGTGGCAGGGATACGGTGATCGTGGCTGCAGCCCGGACGCCATTCGGGTCCTTCGGGGGCGTCTTCAAGGATCTCACGGCGGTGGACCTGGGGGCAAAGGCCATTGAGGCGGCGCTGGAACGCGCCGGCCGGCCGGACGAAGTGGACTACGTGTTCATGGGCCTGGTCGTCGGGGCCGGGGCCGGCCAGGTGGCGTCCCGCCAGGCCGCTCTCAAGGCGGGTCTTCCGGTGCAGGTCCCCAGTGATACCATCAACAAGGTCTGCGCCTCCAGCCTGAGAGCCGTCAACATGGCCGAAGGCTTCATCCGGGTGGGCGAGATGGACACCGTCGTGGCCGGTGGCATGGAGAGCATGAGCCAGGGGCCCTATCTCCTGCCGCAGGGACGCTGGGGTCACCGCCTGGGCCATGGCAAGCTCTTGGACGCAACCGTCCATGACGGCCTGTGGTGCCCGGTCAAGGACGTACACATGGGCGTCCATGGCGACACCATGGCCCGTGAGTTCAAGGTGAGCCGGGAAGAGCAGGACGCCTGGGCCTACCAGAGCCACCGCCGGGCCCTGGCGGCCATGGACGAAGGGCGTTTCGACCAGGAGATCGTGCCGGTGGAGATACCCCAGCGGAAAGGCCCGCCGGTGAAGGTCGATCGGGACGAGCCCCCCCGGCCCGACACCAGCCCCGAGAAGCTGGCCGCCTTGCGCCCCGCTTTCTCACCGGACGGCAGTGTGACCGCCGGCAACGCGCCGAGCCTCAACGACGGGGCGGGGGCCCTGATCCTGATGTCCCGGGACCGTGCGGAGAGACTGGGCGTCTCCCCCCTGGCCACCATCATCGCCAAGGGAGCCGTCTCCGCGGAGGCCCCTTACCTGGCCACCGTACCGTGGCTGTCGGCCAAGCAAGCCCTGGACCGGGTGGGCCTGGCCCCCGGGGACATGCACCTGGTGGAGATCAACGAGGCGTTCGCGGTGGTGGCCCTGGTTAGCGCCAGGCTGGGCGGGTGGTCGCATGACCGGGTGAACGTCGACGGCGGGGCCGTGGCCCTCGGCCACCCCATCGGCGCCAGCGGGGCCCGCATCTTGATGCACCTGGTGTTCGAGCTCCGGCGACGGGGGCTGGAGCACGGGGTGGCCTGCATCTGCAGCGGCGGCGGCCAGGGCGAAGCCACCGTCGTTAGGATCGAGGAGTAGGAGAGGAGGGGGAGCCGTGAAGCGCGGGATCAACCGGGTCGCGGTTCTCGGGGCGGGAGTCATGGGTGCCGCCATTGCCGCCCACCTGGCCAACGTGGGCATACCGTGCTACCTTCTGGACATAGTCCCCCGAGAGCCGACCCCCGAGGAGCGAGCCCGGGGTCTCACCCTGGAGAGCCGGGAGGTGCGGGATCGGTTGGTCGTCCAGGGCATCCAGAACTGCCTCAAGGCTCGACCGGCGGCGTTCTTCCGTCCCGATCGGGCCGAACTGGTGACCCCGGGCAACCTGGAGGACAACCTGGATTGGCTGGCCGGGGTGGACTGGGTCATCGAGGCGGTGGTGGAGCGGCTGGACATCAAGCAGGAGCTCTTTCGCAAGGTGGCAGCCCACCGGCAGCCGGGGACCATCGTCAGCTCCAACACCTCCGGCATCTCCGTTAACCGTATGGTGGAGGGCTTGCCCCTGGAGTTCCGGCAGCACTTCCTGGGCACTCACTTCTTTAACCCGCCGCGGTACCTGAAACTGCTCGAGATCATCGCCACCGCCGACACGCTACCGGAACTGGTCTCTTTCATGTCTGCTTTCGCCGAGCAGACCCTGGGCAAGGGGGTGGTGCTGGCCAAGGACACCCCTAACTTCATCGCCAACCGGATCGGCGTTTTCGGGATGATGCAGACAATGCGGGTCATGGAAGAGAAGGATTACCAGGTGGACGAGATCGACGCCGTCACCGGGCCGGCCATGGGCCGGCCCAAGAGCGCTTCCTTCCGCACGGCCGACATCGTGGGCCTGGACACCTTCCTGCATGTGGCCAAGAACGTACGCGAGAACGTCGCACCGGCCGAGCGACCCTTCTTTGAGCCCGCCGGCTTTCTCAAGGCACTGGCGGAGCGGGGTTGGACCGGCGAGAAAGCGGGCCAGGGGTTTTACAAGAAGGTCCAGGGTCCGGAGGGAAGCGAGATCCTCACCCTGGACTGGAGAACGCTGGAGTACCGGCCTCGGCTCAAGCCGTCGTATCCCTCCCTCTCGGCCACGCGGCGGATCAGCGATCCGGCCGAGCGGGTAAAGGCCCTGGTGCAGGCGGACGACCGTGGCGGGGAGCTGGCCTGGGAACTCACCAAGCGGACCCTGTCCTATACTGCCAGCCTGCTGCCGGAGATCGCCGACGATGTGATAAGCGTGGACAATGCTATGAAGTGGGGGTTCGGCCAGGAAGCGGGACCTTTTGAGACCTGGGACGTCCTGGGCGTTGAGGCCACCGTGGCCCGGATGGAGGCGGAGGGAGCACCGGTGGCCGCCTGGGTCAAGGAGATGCTGGCTACGGGGCATCCTACCTTCTACGGCCGGGTCAACGGCCGGAAAGCCCACTACTGTTTCCGAGCCCGGGAGTACGTCCCCTTGCCCCGCCGGCCCGAGTTCATAGTGCTCCGGGACGTCAGATCGGAGCGCCCGGTCATCCGTGGCAACACCGACGCCAGCCTGCTGGATCTGGGGGACGGTGTTGCCGGCCTGGAGTTTCACTCGCCCAACCAGGCGATCACGCCCGACCTCATCCGGATGATGGGCGAGAGCCTGGAGGAGGTAGACCGGAATTTCACCGGCCTGGTTATCGGCAACCAGGCCCGCCACTTCTGTGTGGGGGCCAACCTGCTGCTCGTAGTGATGGAGGCCGCCAATCAGAACTGGGCCGGCATCGGGGCGGCGGTGGAAGCCCTCCAGGAGACGCTGCAAGCCGTGAAGCACTTCCACCGGCCGGTGGTGGCCGCTCCCCACGGCATGGCCCTTGGTGGCGGGGCCGAGATCGTCATGGCCGCTCACCGGGTGGTCGCCAGCGCCGAGCTATACTCAGGATTGGTCGAGTTCGCGGTGGGCATCTTGCCGGCCGGCGGTGGCTGCAAGGAGCTCCTGTTGCGCCACCTCGAAGGAGTGCCCCCGGACACCCCTGTCCCCCTGGACTTGCTGCCCCTGGTTGCCCGGGCTTTTCAGACCATCGCCATGGCCAAGGTCTCCACCAGCGCCCGCGAGGCGCAGGCGCTGGGCTTCCTGCGCGAGAGCGACCGGGTGGTGGCCAACGGGGATCTCCTGCTCTACCAGGCCAAGAACGAGGTCCTGGCCATGGCCGCCGCCGGATTCCGCCCCTCGCCGCCGCGCAAGATCCGGGTCATCGGCGAGACCGGCCTGGCCGCCCTCGAGGCGCAAACATACAACATGCTCAAGGGTGGGCACATAAGCGAGCACGACAAGTATATAGCCGACAGGATAGCCTACGTGCTTGCCGGGGGCCGGGTGGCGGCCAACACCGAGGTGACCGAGCAGTACCTGCTGGACCTGGAGCGGGAGGCTTTCCTGGACCTCTGCCGCCAGGAGAAGTCCCAGGAGCGGATGAGGCACATGCTGTCGACGGGCAAGCCCCTCAGGAATTAGGAGGTTGGATGAGCATGCGTGAAGCCGTGATCGTCTCGGCAGCAAGGACGGCGGTGGGCCGGGCGGGGCGGGGAACCCTTCGCCAGACCCGGCCGGACGAACTGGGCGCCGCAGCTGTCAGGGAGGCGGTGCGCAGGGCCGGCGGGCTGGACCCGGCCGACATCCAGGACCTGATCATGGGCTGTGCCTTCCCCGAGGCGGAACAGGGGATGAACGTGGCCCGGATCATCGGCCTGCGGGCGGGCTTGCCGGCATCAGTGCCGGCCCAGACCGTTAACCGCTTCTGTTCCTCCGGACTGCAGGCTATCGCCACCGGGGCGGCCCAGATCATGAACGGCTGGGCGGATGTGGTCGTCGCCGGCGGAGTGGAGAGTATGAGCCTGGTTCCCATGGGAGGGCAGAAGATGTCCCCCAACCCCCAGTTGGTGGCCAACTGGCCCGAGGTTTACCTGGGGATGGGCCTCACGGCGGAAGAGGTCGCCACCCGCTTCGAGGTCACCCGCGAGGACCAGGACCGGTTTGCCGTGGGCAGCCATCACAAGGCCCATGCCGCCATGAGTGGCGGCCTCTTCCAGGAGGAGATAGTCCCCGTGGACGTCACTCTCACCGTCACGGGGCCCGACGGGAAGGTGGACACCCGGACGGCGCCGTTTTCCACCGACGAGGGAGTTCGCCCCGACACCTCGGAGGAGGCCCTGGCCCGGTTGAGGCCCGCTTTCGCCGCCCGGGGAACCGTCACCGCCGGCAACTCATCGCAGACCAGCGACGGGGCCGCCGCCGTGGTCCTCCTCTCGGCCGAGCGGGCATCGGCCCAGGGGCTCAGGCCGATGGCCACCTTCCGCTCCTATGCCGTCGGGGGAGTGGATCCCGATATCATGGGCATCGGCCCCGTGGAGGCCATCCCCAAGGCCCTGAAGCTGGCCGGTATATCCGCCGGGGACGTGGACTTCTTTGAGCTCAACGAGGCCTTCGCGGCTCAAGCGGTGGCCGTGGTCAGACTGCTGGAACTGGACCCCCAGCGGGTCAACCCGCACGGCGGGGCGATCGCCCTCGGCCATCCCCTCGGCTGCACGGGGGCCAAGTTGACGGTCACCGCCCTGCACGCCATGTCCAGGCGGAAGGCCAAGTACGCGGTGGTCAGCATGTGCATCGGTGGCGGCATGGGAGCCGCCGCGGTGCTGGAAAAGGCGAGCTGAAGGCAGGGGAGTGAGGCTCATGGCGCTAGAGAGGATCTTCGTGGCGGGGGCGGGCCAGATGGGAAGCGGCATCGCCCAGGTGGCAGCCCAGGCGGGTTACCAGGTCGTGCTCCGTGACGTCACCGCCGACCTCGTGAACAAGGGGCTCGGCGCTATCGGCCGGTTCCTGGCCCGCAGCGTGGAAAAAGGCAAGCTGGCTCCGGAGGAGAGGGAGGCCATTCTGGGCCGGATCACGGGGACGGTCGACCTGACCCCCGCAGCCGAGGCTGATCTGGTCATCGAGGCGGTGGTGGAGAACCTGGCGGTCAAGCGGGATCTCTTCACCCAACTGGATGGCCGGTGTCCCCCGGGGACCATCCTGGCCTCCAACACATCCTCGCTCCCCATCACCGAACTGGCTGCCGCCACCGGGCGGCCGGATCGCTTCATTGGCATGCACTTCATGAACCCGGTACCGCTCATGCAACTGGTGGAGATCATCCGCGGCATCGCCACCTCCGACCAGACCTACCGGGAGGTGGAGGCCGTCGCCACCAGGATGGGCAAGACGCCGGTCGAGGTCCGGGACGGCCCCGGGTTTGTGTCCAACCGGGTGCTCATACCGATGGTCAACGAGGCCATCTTCTGCCTGCAAGAAGGGATGGCCACCGCCGAGGGCATCGACACCGTCATGAAGCTGGGTATGAACCATCCCCTGGGCCCGCTGGCCCTGGCCGACCTGATCGGTCTGGACACCGTGCTCTCCATCCTGGACGTCCTGTACACCGAGTTCCAGGACTCCAAGTACCGGGCCTGCCCCCTGCTCCGCAAGATGGTCCGGGCGGGCTGGCTAGGACGGAAGACCGGGCGGGGCTTCTACACCTACCAGTGATACGGTTACCTCCGGCCCGCCCGGGATCCCGGGCGGGCCGGAGGCTCCCTTCCCAACGCAGCTGAATCCAGTCTGCCGATCCGGGAGCCGGCCCGCCTCGCCTTCTCCGGCCCGGCATTCTACCACGCGTCGTTCCCCGGGTCAGGAGTCTGACCGCCCCCTGCAGCCCTGGTGCCGGGCCTGCTGACCCAACTGACGGTGATTGTGGCTGCCGTCGCCCCTGTCATCCGTCGTGGCCGGGCGGTACCGGCCGGCGGCGACCACGGCCGGGTCGTGCGGCGGTAGACACCTCGCCCTGACTTACTGCCGGGCCGGGACCTTAGCCGCCGTGCGGGCGCAGGCGCAGATCACCGGCTCCACCCGCTTACCTCGAAGGGGGTTTGACCCCGGCGCGTGACCTGTCCTCGCGGAGCCTGTGGCTAACGTACCGGGGATCTTGAGGGGGCCCGCCAATCCGGGAGAGCAAGACTGAGCCCGCGCCGGCCGGCGCGGGCTCTCCCCGGCGGTGGCCGGAGAACTCAGGCCCCCGTGCTAACCCGCGTCTGCTTGGCCTGCCAGGTCTGGATGGCGATGATGACCACGCCTAGGCCGCAGAGGAACACGATGGCGCCGATAGCGACCAGGAGCCAGTTTCTTGCCGGGAGGTACTGGTAGATCACGCTCCAAGCCAGGGCCGTCATGGAGCTTACGATCATGATCGCAAAGGGGATCAGATAGTGGATGAACGGGCGCCGTAAGCTCACCAGGAAGACCGAGGCGGCCAGCAAGGCGAGTCCGGCCAGGATCTGGTTGGTGGCTCCGAATAACGGCCACAAGCGCATGCCGTACCCCGAGAGAGCCAGCCAGACGATGATGGCGAAGCCGGGCACCAGCGAAACCGTCTTGTCGTGGAGGACGGCCGGCAGCCGGAAGGTGGTCACGCTCTCGGCGAAGGCGATCCGGGTGAACCGCATGGCCGAGTCCAGGGTGGTCATGGCGAAGCTCTTGGCCACCACAGCCAGGAATGCCGCCCCCAGGACTGCCGGGATGCCCATCGGCAAGAGCAGGTTGGCGCCACCCTCAGCCCAGATCGCCGGCCAGGCGGCCTTGCCCCACGCGGCGTAGAAACTCTCGTACCCCGCCGCGCCCAGGCCGACCACTGCGGTCAGCAGGGCGATCACGCCGAGGTAGCCCTCGGCCAGCATGGAGCCGTAACCAACGAACTTGGCGTCCTTCTCGCTCGTGATCTGCTTGGGGGTGGTGCCGCTGCCCACGATGGAGTGCCATCCGGATATGGCGCCGCAAGCCACCGTCACCATGAGGAAGGGCCAGATGGGCGGCGCTCCTGCCGGGGCCAGGCGGACGGCGGGGGCGACGATCTGTCCGCCTCCGGACAAGGCCAAGGCCAATACGCCTACGGTGCAGATCACCAGGGCGATGATGAGCTGGATGCCGTTGATGATGTCCCTGGGCTGCACCAATAGCCAGACCGGCAGCCGGGCGGCGACGACCATGTAGGCGAGCAGGATGTATATCCAGGTCTGCTTGGTGAAGGTCAGCGGGTAGAGGGTGCCGACCCAGATCATGAGGTACATGATGGCCACGGCGATGATCGAAGCCAGGAACAGGTTGAACTTCCACCGGCGCCGGATCAGCAGGCCGATGATGACGGCCAGTGGGATCTCCACCCAGACCGAGTAGACCGCGGCAGGGAACCTCGCGGCCAGGGTGGCGATGACGTCGACGAAGACGGCTGAGACCAGCACCAGCAGGAAGAAGACCACCACGTACATGAGCTGCATGGCCCACTTGCCCAGCAAGTCCTTCAGGTAATCGGCGATCCCCCGGCCGTCATGGCGCAACGAGACGACCAGAGCGCCGAAGTCGTGAACGGCCCCCAGGAAGATGGTGCCGAGCACTACCCATAGCAGGCCCGGGAGCCAACCCCAGATAGCTGCGACGACCGGCCCGACGATGGGGGCCGCCCCGGCGATCGAGGTGAAGTGGTGTCCCGCAACCACTTCCCTCTGGGTAGGCACGAACTCGAAGCCGTCATCGTACTTCACCGCCGGAGTCACGCGGCCCGGATCCAGTTGCCAGATCTTGTCGGCAGGAAGGTTGCGTAGACGCGATAGGCGAGCAAGTAGAGGATGATAGCGGCCACTACAAATAATAGGGCTTGCACCTCGGCAATCGCTCCCTTCTTGAGGTAACTCCATTCGTGGTGAACCCCCCCGGTTGTCCGGCCGGCATCACTCCCTTCCCAAGGCACTACCTTAGATTACGCCGGCCCGGGTCCATAATCCTCCAATTACGGGAAAGGCTGGCTTGGGAGTGAGGTCCCGTTGACACCTCGCCGGTGCCGAGTTACGTTAACAAAGGGGGATTGCCTGCCGTGACCCCGCTCATCCTGGTGGTCGACGACCAGGAAGCCATCGTTCGCCTGGTCACCTACAATCTGGAGCAAGCGGGCTACCGCACCATCTCCGCTGCCGACGGAGAGGAAGCACTGGCCATGGTACGGAGCCACCGTCCGGACCTGGTGATCCTCGACCTCATGCTGCCGGTGGTGGACGGGCTGGAGGTCTGCCGCCGCTTGCGCCGCCAGGGCAATGCCCTTCCTATCATCATGCTGACGGCGAAGGGGGCCGAAGTTGACCGGGTGGTCGGCCTGGAACTCGGAGCTGATGACTACCTGGCCAAACCCTTCAGCCCCCGCGAACTGGTGGCCAGGATCGGGGCCGTGCTGCGGCGGGCTGTCCACGTCGCCCCGCCGGTAGAGGTGAGTTGCGGGGCTATCGTTCTCAACCCGGAGACCTACCGCGCCACCGTGGACGGGAAGCCGGTCGACTTGACCCGGCGCGAGTTTGAACTCCTGGCCTGCCTGGCCCGCCACCCCGGGCGGGTTTTCACCCGCGAGCAACTGCTCGATCTGGTCTGGGGGTACGAATTCGCCGGGGGGACCCGCTTGGTGGACATGCACGTCAGCAACCTCCGGGATAAGATCGAGACCGACCGATCGCGGCCGCGCCGCCTGCTGACCGTCCGCGGCGTGGGCTATAAACTGGAGGCGGATCGATGAGCCTGCGGCGGCGCCTGCTGGCGAGCTACCTGGCGCTGGTTCTGTTCGCCGGCGGCTCGCTGGTCCTAGTGCTGTCCTGGTCCCTCCGCCGTCAAGCCATGGCCGACCTGGTGGACCGTTATACCTCGGAAGCGGAGTTGATCGCCAGGTTGGTGGCCCCGGACGTGGCCCGGCAGGGAGATCTCGTCTCCATTCACCAGGTGGCCGCCGAGCGAGACACCCGCATCACCGTCATCGCCGCCGACGGCACCGTTCTGGCGGACTCTGAGCAGGATCCAGCGGGCATGGACCCCCACGGCGATCGGCCCGAGGTACGACAGGCGCGGGAACGTGGCAAGGGTCACGCCGTGCGCCACAGCCGCACGCTGGGACTGGACATGTTATACGTGGCGGTGCCGGTGACCCACGCCGGCGAGATGGTGGGGGTGACCCGGGTGGCAGTGCCCTTGGCGGCCGTCAACGCCTCCCTCAGGCGCCTTACCTTGGTTGTCCTGGCTTGCCTGGCGCCGTCGGTCCTCTTGGCCGCAGGGATCAGTGTCCGCATGGCGGGAAGCATCGCCGGCCCGGTCGAGGCGCTGACTCAGACCGCGCGGCGCCTTGCCCAAGGTGACTTGCAGGCTCGTGCGCCTCTAACGAGCGATGACGAACTCGATATCACGGCCGCCACGCTCAATGACATGGCAGAATCCCTGCACCGCCACATGGAGACGACCGCCGCCGACAAGCGCCGGCTGGAGGTGGTGCTGGAGGCCATGACCAGCGCCGTCCTCTTCCTGGACGAAGCGGGTCGGGTGCAGCTGGCCAACCCGGCCGCGGTGAGTTACCTGGGAGTGGACCTGGGTGACCTGACGGGGAAGAACCATTGGCAGGTGATGCGCGACTACCAACTTGCCTCGCTGGTGGAGCAATCCCTCGAGACCGGCACGGTCCGCCGGCAGGAGGTCAAGCTGGCCTTTCCGCGCGAGTTGGTGCTGGATGTGAGCGTTATCCCTCTTTCCGGCACCCCCGGGGGGGTGTTGGTCGTCACGTACGATCTCACCGGTTTGCGCCGTCTGGAGCGATTGCGCTCCGAGTTCGTGGCGAACGTGTCGCATGAGCTGAAGACTCCGGTCACGGCCGTGCAGGGCTTCGCCGAGACGCTCATGGCCACCAAGTGCGCGAATGATGCCGACGTGCGGGAGTTCGCCGGCATCATCCATAGCGAAGCATCCCGCCTGGCCGGCCTGATCGAAGATCTCTTGGAGTTATCCCGGCTCGAGTCGGGAGCGGCGAAGCCGGTGAGCGAACGATTAGACCTCACCCGACTGGCCGCCCAGGCGGTTGAACGCCTGCTTCCGTCGGCCGGGTCCCGGCGAATGAGCCTGGCCGGTCCCGGCGGCGTACCGGTAACCGTCCATGGCGATGGCCGCCAGTTGGAGCAGGCAGCCGTCAACCTGATTGACAACGCCATCAAGTACGGCCGTCCCGGTGGCACGGTTGAGGTCACGGTGACGACCGAAGGGGACTCCGCTCTCCTGCGCGTGGCCGACGACGGTCCCGGCATCGCGCGTGAGGACCTGCCCCGGGTCTTCGAGCGATTCTATCGGGCCGACAAAGCCCGCAGCTCCAGGCAGCCGGGCGCCGGCTTGGGACTCGCTATCGTGAAGCACGTGGCCGGCGCTCACGGGGGCGAAGCCAGTGTGTCCAGCGAACCGGGCCGCACCGTGTTCACCCTCCGCCTTCCCCTCAGTTAGTTCCTTTACCGCTTTTTTACGTTGACCTTGACGCGGCTTTACGCGCCCGTCGTAGCCTGTCCCCGAAAGCAGAGACTGGGGAGGCGAACCTAATGGCGTCGAAGTTCATCGGCATCACCACCGCGGCCCTCCTTCTCGTGAGCGGCTGTGCCCGGACCATTGATGAGAAGTCGGCCCTGGCCGGGTCCATCACCGTGGCCGGCTCGACCTCGGTGCAGCCGATATCCGAGGTCCTGGCCGAGCATTTCACCCTCACCCATCCCGGCGTGCGGATCAACGTGCAGGGTGGTGGATCCTCGGGCGGGATCAAGGCGGCGCGGGAGTTGGCGGCCGATCTGGGGGCTTCCTCGCGCCCGCTCAAACCCGAAGAGAAGGGGCTGCACGAGTTCATCATTGCCTGGGACGGCATCGCCGTGATCGTACACCCGACCAGCCCTCTCCGCAGCCTCTCGCTCGACGAGGTCAAAGCGGTATTTGCCGGCTCCGTGGTCAACTGGCGGGGAATCGGCGGCCCAGAAGGGACCATCATGGTGGTCACGCGGGAAGAGGGTTCGGGCACCCGGGGGGCGTTCGAGGAGATCGTCATGGGGAAGGACCCTATCACCGACCGGGCCATCGTGCTCAACAGCACCGGCGCGGTTGCAGCGGCCGTGGCTGGCGACCCGCTGGCCATCGGCTATGTCTCGCTGGCGGCCGTCAGACCCGGGATAGCGGCCCTCAGCATTGATGGGGTCATGCCCTCGGCCGAGGCCATCGCCAGTGGCCGGTACCGGATTGCGCGGCCCTTCCTGTACCTTACCGCCGCCGCTCCCGAAGGAGTGGTCAGGGCCTTCCTGGACTTCATCCTCAGTCCGGAGGGGCAGGCCATTGTGGAACGCGAAGGCCTGGTTCCCGTAAACTGATATGGCGGCTGTGGAGCCACGCGCTTCCCAGAGCTCCGGACGCGGTGCCCGGCATGCCGAGGTGGTGGCCAAGATCCTGCTGGCGGCGAGCGCGACCCTCGCCGCCGGCGGCATCCTGGTGATAACCCTATTCGTGGCCGCCTCGGGCTGGCCGCTGCTCCAGCAGACCGGCTGGTGGGCGTTCGTCAGCGGCCGGGTCTGGTCGCCGGGCACCGGCGTCTTTGGCATCCTGCCGATGATCGCCGGTTCAGTCCTGGTGACTCTCGGCGCCCTCGTCTTCGGGTGTGGGCTGGGCTTGCCGGCAGCGATTTACCTGGCTGAGTTCGCCCCCCGCCGGTTGGCCGGAGCGGTTCGCCAGGGCGTCCAGTTGCTGGCGGGTATACCTTCGGTGGTCTACGGCTTCTATGCCTTGACCGTGCTGGTTCCCCTCATCCGGCGGGTTTCCTCCGGATCCGGTTACTCCGTGCTGACGGGAGGGATAGTGCTGGGCGTCATGATCTTGCCCACCGTGGTCAGCCTCTCCGAAGACGCCATCGCCGGTGTTCCGGCGGAACACCGGCTGGGCGCGCTGGCCCTGGGAGCCACCCGCTGGCAGACGATGGTCCGAGTTCTGCTGCCGGCCGCCCGCTCCGGCCTGGTGGCCGCGATCATACTGGCCGCCGGCCGGGCGGTAGGCGAGACAATGGCAGTGATTATGGTCACCGGCAACGTGGCCCGGTTCCCGTCCTCGCTGTTCGATCCCGTCCGTACCTTGACCGGCAACATAGCGCTGGAGATGGCCTATGCGGCGGGAGAGCACCAGGAAGCTCTCTTTGCCACGGGATTGGTGTTGTTCCTGTTCACCATGAGCCTGAACCTGCTGGCCAGGGCGGCCGGGAGGAGGAAGAGGCCGGGATGAACGCCGCCACGCATGAACGCCTGGCCCGGCTTCTGGTGGGTGCTGCCGCCGCCATCACCATAGCCCTCTTGGTGACGGTGGTGATGGGGGTGGCCGCGCCGGGGGCGGCTCATATCACCCCCTCCTTTCTGTTCACCTCACCTCGTTCCATGGGTCGCGAGGGTGGCATCGCCGCGCCCCTGGCTGCCACCGTCCTGCTGCTGGGCGTCGCCCTGGCCGTGGCCGCTCCGGTGGGGATCGGCACCGCGATCTGGCTGACCGAGTACCTCCGGCAACGGTGGCTGGTGGCGTTCATCACCTTCGCCACCGAGTCCCTGGCGGGGGTTCCTTCCATCGTCTTCGGGCTCTTCGGCTTCGCTGTGTTCGTCCTCCGGTTCAGAATGGGCTGGTCGGTGTGGTCGGGAGGGTTGACCCTGGCCCTGATGATCCTGCCGACCATCGTCAGGACAGCTCAGGAAGCCCTCCGGGCCGTTCCGCCCGGTTACCGGGAGGGAGCGCTGGCCCTGGGCGCAACCAGATGGCAGGCTTTGACCAGGATGTTGCTGCCCGCGGCCTGGCCGGGCATAGCCACCGGGATGATACTCAGCGTCGGCCGGGCGGTGGGGGAGACGGCGGCGGTGTTGCTCACCGCCGGCAGTGCCCTGGGCATGCCACGTCACCTGGGGGATCCGGCCCGGTCGCTCGCCGTTCACCTCTACATCCTGGCCGCCGAGGGCATCAGCCTCGAGAAAGCCTACGCTACCGGCACCGTGCTGATCATCCTGATAGTGCTGGTGAACGCGCTGGCCAACCGCTTGGCCCGTCCCCCGCGGGCCGGAAAGGAGCGATGGCCATGGTCCCGCCGCCCAAGTTCCAACTCCAAGAAGTCGAAGTCCGTTACCATGACGTGCCGGCCCTCTCCGGCGTCACGCTCGGCATTCCGTGCAAGGCGGTGACGGCCCTGATCGGTCCTTCGGGGTGCGGGAAATCAACCCTGCTCCGAAGCCTCAACCGCATGAACGAACTGATCGAAGGTGCCAGCACACGAGGCACCATAAGGCTGGATGGCAGGGACATCCACGATCCGGACATGGATCCGGTGCAGTTGCGGAAGACGGTGGGGATGGTATTCCAGCGGCCCAACCCGTTCCCCATGTCCGTCTACGGTAACGTAGCCTTCGGCCCCCGCATTCACGGTGTCCGTGGCCGGAGCGCCCTGGAGGAGACGGTGGAGAGGAGCCTCCGAGCTGCCGGGCTCTGGGACGAAGTGCGGAACCGCCTTCACCGCAGTGCCCTTGATCTCTCGGGAGGACAGCAACAGCGCCTAGTGATTGCTCGACTGCTGGCGGTTGAACCCGAGGTCCTGCTGATGGATGAGCCCGCATCCTCGCTTGACCCCATCTCCACCGCCCGTCTGGAGGAACTCATCGGCGAGCTGAGGCGGGCCTACACAGTGGTCATCGTCACTCATAACCTGCAACAGGCGGCCCGGGTCTCCGACTTCACCGCCTTCCTCCTGCAGGGGGAACTGATCGAGTTCGACCGGACGTCCACCCTCTTCACCAATGCCTCCGACCGTCGAACCGAGGACTACATCACCGGCCGTTTCGGCTAGGGGGGATCATAGTGGTGCGCAGTGCGTTTCTCAAGGAGCTTCAGGAATTGGAGAATGTCGTCCTTGAGCTCGGTTCCCGGGTGGAGGAAGCCATCGGCCAGGCATCCCGCAGCCTGGTCACCCAGGATCCCGGCCTGGCCCGGGAGGTGATCGCAGGTGACGACTGCCTGGACGCCCTGCAGTTGGAGATCGAGAACCGGTGCCTTAACTTACTTGCCTTGCAGCAACCGCTATCCCGGGATCTACGCTTCATAGGCACGGCCCTCAAGGTAGCCATCGACCTGGAGCGCATTGGCGACCACGCCGCCGACATAGCCCAGGTGGCCATCCGCCTCAGCGGTGAGGACTACATCAAACCCTTGATCGACATCCCGCGCATGGCCGACCTGGCCCGCGGCATGCTGCGCGACAGTCTCACCGCTTACGTTCGGCAAGACACGAGACTGGCCCTGAGCCTGGCGCAAGCCGACACGCTGATGGATTCTCTGTACAACCAGGTTTTCCGGGAGCTTCTGACCTACATGACGTCCGACCCGGCGACCATTCCCCAGGCTACCCGGCTGCTCCTGGTAGCCCAACATCTCGAACGGGTAGCCGATCACGTCACCAATATCGGCGAGGGCGTCATCTACATGGTGGACGGGCAGAGGACGAGTCTAAACCCGTGACCCTGCACTGTTAAGTCTGCCATAACTTTCTCGCTCCAGCCCAGGGTTCGCCGCAGGTTTTGGCCTCGTCGAGAGCGAAAGGCGTGGCCATGAAACTCACCGTAAGGGAAGCCCTTCGCCTGGGAGCCCTGGAGAAGGCGGCCGTGGTGGCCGGGCATGCCGGTTTGGACCGCGAGATCCGCCACGTTAGCGTCATTGAAGTCCCCGACGCGCACCACTGGTTCCGGGGACATGAACTGTGGCTCACGGCCCTATATACCCTGAAGGACGACCCCGGCGGCCAGATACAAATGCTGGAGCACATGTGCCAGCGCGATTCGGCGGCTCTGGTGGTCTGCTACCCCCGGCGGTACGGCCCCGGCCTGGCGGAGGAAGTGGTGGCCCGGGCCGATGAGCTGTCTTTCCCGCTGCTGCAGATCTCGGGCGATGTTGCCTACATCGACGTGATCTATCCCGTCTACCAGGAGATCGTGGACCGGCAGACGCGCGAGTTGGAGTACGCCCTACGCATCCACGATCAGATGACCACCCTCATCCTTGAGAACAAGGGGCTGCAGGCCGTGGCGGACGCGCTGAGCGGGCTAATTGGCAGTCCGGTCAGCGTCCACGACGAGAAGCTGGAAGTCAAGGGCTTGGCCGTCGGTAGCGAAGACGCTTTCGGCTCCAACCTGCAGAGCCTTTGGTCGGCCGACCGGCTGCCCGTCCCCAGACCGGACGTGACCGGGACGGCCGTAGCCATCCAGGAAGCCATTGTCACCCTGCCCGATACGGGCGAGGTGGTGACCGTGCTGGCGCGCCCGATCGTGAGCGGGCGCACCGTTCACGGCTGGATGATGGTGTGGCTGGGGTCGCTGGTCCCTCACCCCTGGCTCCACATCAGCCTGGAGCGAGCCTGCAACGTGGCCGCCCTGCACCTGGCCAAGGAACGTGCCGTGCTCGAGACCGAGCGGCGGGTGCAGCGGGACTTCCTGGACGAGATGCTCTTTGGCAATGTCAAGTCCGAATCCGTTCTCCTGGCCCGGGGCCGGCTGGTCGGCTGGAACCTAGCCACCAAGCACATTGTGCTCGTGGCCGAACACGACGGTGATGAGGCTGCCCCTCCCGCGGAGGACGACCGGGCGGCGGGAGCGTTCTCCGGCCAGGCGGGGATCATGCTGGCCGCGGCGGTGCGCGCCGCCGGCGCGGGGCACGTGCTCGTACCCCGCGGCGATTCGGCCATCGTGCTGCTGGACATGGAACCGGGAACCGGGGCGGAGGCGGCCGGCGACCAAGCCCTGGCCTTGGCCGTGGGGATGCGCGATGCCCTGGCTGGAGAGTTGCCGGGGACCGTCAGCATAGGCATCGGCAGCTACCAGCAAGGTCCGGCCGAACTGTGGCGGAGTTACGAGGAAGCCCGCCGGGCCGTCAGCCTCGGCCGCAAGGTGTTCGGTCCGGGGCACATCTTGCCTATGGCCGACCTCAAGGCCTTTGAACTGCTGGAGACGGTGGCGGGCACCCCGCGGGCCGCCCAACTAGTCGAAGACTGCATCGGGCCCCTTCAGGCTTATGACCGCGAGCATGGCACCCAGCTACTGGCCACCTTGGAGGCCTATTTCGCCTGCCGGGAGAGCGCGCGGCCGACTTCCGAACGACTGTTCATCCACCGCAACACCCTGGCCTACCGGCTGGGCAAGATCCACGAAGTGCTCGGTCTGGATCCCTTTGCGGAGCCCCACCGGTTCCGTTACATGCTGGTACTCGCCCTGCGGCGGCTGAACTGACCCGCTTGGGCACCGCGCACAAAACTCCTGCTCGATCTCCGGCCCCCTGCACAAAGGCGAACGATTGCACTCCAGTTAAGATCTTGCCCAAGCGCCGGATTAGTGCCCGGCAGCCGGCACCGGGCGGGGCGCAACTCCAGGCAAAGGGAGGAATCAGATCATGCCCATCATGCAAGACCTCGAACTGGCCAAAGCAGCCTACGTCATCGTTAAGGACATGGTGCAGATCAAGGAAGGCGAGAGCCTCCTGATCACCATCGACTCCGTCAATGACTGGAGGCCGGCGGAGGAGGTGGCCAAGGCGGGGCAGGCCCTTGGAGCCAAGGTCATGGTGGCCTGGCACTCGACCCCGTCCGGCTATGGCAAGGTGGCTGATCCCTACCTGCCCAACCCACTCTGTGCGGCCATTCCCAACACCGACGCGTGGGTAGAGTTCAACAACCAGTGGCTGCTCTACTCCACCCCCTGGGAAGTGGCCATGAACAACGGGCACACCCGGAACCTGTTCCTGGGTGGCCTGGACACTGACCAGGTCGTGCGCTGCATCGGCAAACTCGACATGAAGGCGCAGACCGCCTTCCAGAACAAGGTGGTGGAGCTCACCCGCAAGGCACGGCAGATGCGGATCACCACCCCGGCGGGCACCGACGTCAGCTTCAACAACGATCCCGCCCGTCCGATGACCAACGAACTGACGGCGGAGACTCCGGGCCCCCACTTCCTGGTGGGCCAGATCGGCTGGGCGCCGGTCGAGCGGAGCATCAATGGGGCCATCGTCTTCGACGGGTCCTTTTCCGGCGGCGGCGAGGCGGATCTCGGCATACTGAAGACCCCCATCGAGTTGGTGATCCAGGAGGGCGTCATCACCGCCGTCAACGGGGCGGAAGAAGCCGCCGCTCTGCGGCGCTGGCTCGAGAAGCTGGGCGACCAGCGGATGCACAGTCTGGCTCACGTCTGCTACGGGTTCAACCCGGGCGCCAAGCTCACCGGCCTCTGCACCGAGGACGAGCGGGTGTGGGGCAGTACCGAGTGGGGATTCGGCTACCAGGGTCCCATGTTCAAGGGTGCGCTGGGCGAGGCGGCCGGGCACGCCGACGGCATCTGCCTCAACTCCTCGGTGTGGCTGGATGGAACCCAGATCCTGGACGAAGGAACCGTGGTTCATCCCGAACTGGCCCGATTGGCCAAGGCATGCGGGAAGTAGTTCATCATCGTAACCATCTGAACTGCTCTAGATCTGGAGGTGTGGATATGGCCAGCAATGAAGTCGCCGGCCGGCCTGTGGACTATGCCGGTGACCACGCGGTAACGCCGATTCTCCCGAGCGAACGCCGCAGCACGTTTGACGTGGCACTGGTGGCGGCCGGTTTCTGCATCTGCATGTCCGGTCTTTTCACGGGGGCTGCCATGGCGGCCGGTCTATCCCTGTGGCAAGCCATCTTCGCCACCTTCATCGGCAATACCATCCTGGCCGTCTACGGCGGTCTGGTGGGAGCCGCCGGCGCTCAGAAGGGCGTCTCCACCACGATGCTCTCCCGCCATGCCTTTGGTCGGGACGGAGCCAAGGTGATCGGTCTCCTGTGGGCGGTGACCCTGGTCGGCTGGTTCTCGGTGCAGACTGGGTTCTTCGGCCAGACCATCAACGCCATGTTCCCCAACGGCAACCCGCTCGCGTCAGTCCAGGTGGCGGCCGGTTGGGGCGGGCTGTTGATGATGGTGACCGCCTACTTCGGCTACCGCGGGCTGAGCGTGCTCAGCAAGTTCGCCATCCCCGCCATCACCATCCTCGCCCTCATCGGCATCTTCGCGGCGGTGGGGCAGTCCGGCGGGCTGGGCGCGCTGGCGGCGATCGCACCGGTGGCGCCCATCACCGTGGGTACCGGCATCACCCTCGCGGTCGGCTCCTTCGCGGTGGGGGCGACCATTCAGGCGGACATCACCCGGTATGCCAAGGACGTCAAGGCCGCCTGGATCGCCACCGTGTTCGGCTACATGATAGCCAACACCTTCATTATCGGCGCCGGCGCCATCACGGCCCTGGCCACCGGCTCGGGCGACCTGCCCTCGGCCATGATCGCTCTCGGTCTCGGCATCCCGGCCCTGCTGATCCTGATCGCCGGGCAGTGGACCACCAATGACAACAACCTCTACTCGTCCTCGCTGGGCGTCAGCAACGTGATCAAGGCCAAGAAGAAGCACATCGTGCTCGTGCTGGGCGTGGTAGCCACCGCCTTCGGCGTCTGGGGCATGGCCGACTACTTCGTGCCCTGGCTGGTCATCCTGGGCGTCGGCATCCCGCCCGTGGCCGGCATCCTGATTGCCGACTACTGGTTGCTGAAGCGCGGCAACTACACGTTCGGCCCCGGGACCCGGTACGCCGGTTGGTCCTGGCCGGCCTTCGCCGCCTGGCTCATCGCCTCGGTGCTCGGTTACCACATCACCTGGGGCATCCCCTCGGTAAACTCCATCGTGATCGCCTTTGTCCTGTACCTCGGGCTCATGCACCTGTGCCAGAACCTCCGGGTGGAAGCGGGCATCGGCTCCATCGAGGAGAGCCAGACGGGCTTCTAACACCATCTAATAAGAGGGGCCTCTCAGGCGGGAGGCCCCTTCTTCCCTGCACGGGGAGGCGACGCGCATGCCCATCGATCTCACGCGCCCGGCCCGGACGGCCGTCCGTCAGTGCCTGGGCATAAGCCCGGGAGAGACGGTCCTGGTGGTCACCGATCCGCCTTGCGCGGAAGTGGCCGAGGCCTTGTGGCAAGCGGCCCGGGAAGCGGGGGCCGAGACCCTGATGCTCCGGCTGGCGCCCCGGCGGGTACACGGCGAGGAGCCGCCGGCGCTGGTGGCCGAGGCGATGTCCCAGGCCGAGGCCAGTTTCTTGGTCACCAGCTGTTCGTTGACCCACACCTCGGCCCGGCGCCGGGCCTCGGCGGCCGGGGCTCGGCTGGCCACCATGCCCAACATAACCCCCGACATCTTCACCCGGGCGCTGGACGCCGACTACGGGCCGATCCGGGATCTGACCCTGCGGGTGGGTGAGATCCTGGAAAGAAGCAGCGAAGCGCGGGTGACCAGCCCCGCCGGCACCGATCTGACCCTGAACCTGGCGGGAAGGGCGGCTGTGCTGGACACCGGCATCTACACTGAACCGGGCAGCTTCGGCAACCTGCCGGCGGGAGAGGCTTACATCGCGCCGGTGGAAGGCACGGCCGAGGGGTTGGTGGTGGTGGATGGCAGCATGGCCGGAGTGGGCTCGCTGGACGCTCCCATCCGCATTGAGGTCCGTGCGGGCCGGGCCCGATCCGTCTACGGCGGCCGGGGAGCGAGGGAGTTGGACGCCATCCTGGCGCAACAGGGAGACGATGCCCGCAACTTGGGCGAACTCGGTATTGGCACCAACGGCAAGGCCCGGATCATCGGCCATATCCTGGAGGACGAAAAGGTGCTGGGCACGGTTCACGTCGCCCTGGGGGCCAACGCCAGCTTCGGAGGGATGGTTCAGGTCGCCTGTCATCTCGACGGCATCCTGAAGGCCCCTTCGCTGTGGGTTGACGGCCGGCAGATCATGCGGGACGGCGACCTTCTGGTATGAAGGGAGAGGCTCATGAAGATCAAGGTGATCATCCCGAACTCGTCCGGCGAGTTCCGGAACGCCCAAGTTGAGCACCGGAAGTCCGTAGCCCACCCGGGCACGACCGTGGATGTGGTGGGGCTCCCCCGCGGTCCGGTGTCGGTCGAGTCCGCCGCCGACGACACGCGGGCCGCCCCGCACCTGCTGGAGGAGGTGCACCGGGCGGCGGCGGAGGGCTATGATGGCGTCACGGTGGACTGTGCCGCCGACGTGGCTCTGCGGGCGGTCAAGGAAGTGGCCGACATCCCCGTGGCCAGTGCCGGCGAGGCATCGTTCCTGCTCGCCCTGGCGGTCGGCGATCGCTTTGGTGTGATCACCGTCCTGCCGGCAACGGCGGCCAGCATCCGGCACAACATCAACGCCCTGGGACTCGGGGAGCGCTGCGCCTGCGTCCGGGCGGTGGACATTCCCGTCCTGGACCTGGACACCCGGCCCGAGGTGGAAGAGCGGATACTGCAGGAGTGCCGGCAGGCCATTGACGTGGACGCGGCCGATGTGATCGTGCTCGGCTGCACCGGCATGGCCCGTCTGGCCAAGCGCCTGGGCGAGAGACTGCCCGTGCCCGTGGTCGAACCCGGCGCCGCTGGGGTGAAGCTGGCCGAAGTTCTGGCCGCCCTGCGACTGCGGCCGAGCCGCCGGGCTTATCCCCGGCCGGCCCCCAAGCCGGTCAGATAGACCATACCTTGCTGTCGGAGGAGATTGCCTTGGAGGTAACCACGGCC
The DNA here is from genome assembly GCA_031082145.1 of bacterium. Classification (GTDB taxonomy): domain Bacteria; phylum Bacillota; class Sulfobacillia; order UBA995; family UBA995; genus Ess09-15. The sequence continues at coordinate 170,892 of JAVHLP010000002.1, forward strand.
ATAGCTGAACGTCGCAGTGTGCGGCGTTTTTCTGACCGAAGCGTCGATCCCCGGGAACTGGGGCGGTTGGTGGAAGCGGCCGCCTGCGCGCCCAGCGGCTCCAACGTTCAGGCCTGGCACTTCGTCGTGGTCGCCGGCCGGGATCGTCTGACGGCGCTCAAGAGTGTATCTCCCGGCATCTTCGCCCTGCCGCCGGCCATGATCGCCATCTGCGTGGACCGGGGCCGGGCTATGGCCAGGGGAGGAGCCGGCGGAAGCCTCCTCGGGCTGATGGACGCGTGTTTCGCGGCTCAGAATATCCTGTTGGCGGCCCATGCGCGAGGACTGGGAACCTGTGTCATCCGCTCCTTTCACCAGGCGGCGGTGGGCAAGCTCCTGCAGTGCCCGCCGGAGGTCGTGCCGGAAATCCTGGTCACGGTAGGCTATCCCGAGGGGCCGCTCCCGCGCGGGCCACGGCGCCGGTCGTGGGCGGAAATCGCCCACCTGGAACGGCACGGCGGCGATCCCTCGGCGCTGGGACTGGAAGGAGGCGAAGCCGTTGACCCTGGATAGTGAAGGGGGCCCGTTCAGGGAGAACCTGCGGCAACTGCTGTGTTACCTGGCCGCCAGTGCCCGCGGGCTGATGAGTGAGCCCGCGGAGTACGGACCCCTCCGCTTGATGGAGGCTGCAAGTCGCTTGATCGGGGCGATGACGGCGGCGGGCATGGGCGATCCGGGCCTGGAACAGGCTCTTCGTCAGATCGAACGGGGCAAGGAAGAACTCATGAGTGGCCTGGACAGTTTCGCCGAGTTGGCCGACGCGGTCCTGGAGGCCCTGCTCGATCTGGACGCGGCCGGCCCCGGCCGCTAGACCGGGCAGGGAGAGAGGGAGGGAGCGGACTGCAGCCCGCCCCCTCCCTCTCTGTCACCCGCTCAGGAGCTGGTAGTTCCCTCTCACCGGGTCGAAGCGGAAGAGCAGCACCCGGCCGCTGAGATCGCCCTGGGGGGTGGGTTGAACGGGATCGCCCAGCCGGCGGGGGTTGTTGGCCGCGTTATACAGGAAGGTGTTGCCGATCACCGAGCCCTCGCCCCGGGCCACCCCGATGAAGACACGAGCCTCGGTCACCGGGGCCAGCCCGAAGAAACAGATCTGGATGCTATTATCCGGGTTTAGCAGGAGCTGCACCGTGTTGGGGGTCTCGGTGAAGAAGAACGGGACCCGGTCCCAGGTAACCACAAAGCGCGTCCCATTCAGGGCGGCGTCAGCGAAGGAGTCCACGAACACGCCGCCCGTAGGCGGCGCTCCCGGCGTGAACAGGTCGGTCCAGAAGGCGGCAATCCGTGGCGGCCCTTCCACCAGTTGGTCCAAGGTAGGGAAGAAAGTCGTGTCGCCCTCGTCGAAAGTCACGTTGCCGTTGGAGTTGACCCAGAGGCCGCGGGGCCGGATGTTTCCGAAGAAGCGGAACTGGAAGTCCTCCGGGAAGGGAACGAACACCGTGTCGTCGTCCCCCAGGGGCAGTTGCCGGCCGAAGGGAGCCGGATGGCAGTCCGGGAAACCCGGCGGCGGTACCGGCAAGGGTGGCCGCGGGATGGGGGCGGGGATGATCAGGATCAGGCCGGGGATGGCGGCCAGCAACGGGTTGAGGGCGCCGATGGCCTGGGGCCGGACGTCAAACTGCAGGGCAATGCTTTCTACGGAGTCCCCCTCCTGGATGACGTATCGTCTCAGGTCGAATACGGGTATAAGCGGCACACCGGCTACCGGCACCACCACGAACTCGCCGGGGAAGATGAGTTCGGGGTCGGCGATCTGCGGGTTGGCCGCCCGGAGATCGCCCACCGTCACCCCGAAGCGGCCGGCGATCACCTCCAGGGTGTCTCCCGGGCCCACCACGTAGAGGATGGCCTGAACCGGCGGGGGCGGTGGGTCGGCCACCGTCGGCACGTACAGGACCTGGCCGGGGAAGAGCCGGACGGGATCTGCCAAGGGGTTGGCCTGGCGCAGCGAACCTGTGCTCACGCCAAAGGCGGCCGCGATATCTCCCAGCGTGTCTCCGGGCTGCACCAGATACTCGAAGGCGGCCCGCTGTACCACGGGGAGAGTCGGCTGGACCAGGGGAACTCGCAGCACCTGGCCGGGAAAGATGCGGTCCGGATCGGCCACCTCGGGGTTGGCACGGATCAGCCGGTCCCGGGGAATCCCAAAACGGTCGGCGACGGCGGTCAGGGTGTCACCGGGCCGCACCACGTACAGCACTGATGTTCCACCGTCGGGATCGGGGGAGAGGAACGGGAAGGGCCGGGCGGTGCCCGGCTTGGATGGGGTCTTACGCACCTTGGTGGGCACCGGCTCGGTGGCCGGCGGCGGCGGTTCAGCGGTGGCCGGAGGGTGCGGCGGGCGGACAACCCGGCGGGTGCGCAGAGTGCTGGCAACCCAACCCCCCCGGACCGGCGTGCGGGTTGGGCCACGGTGAGCCCTCAGACGCCGGGCAGGCCTGTTACGGACAGGCATGCGCTTCTCTCCTTCCTTGCGAGGAGTTGCCGGCCGGGGGTACCCGGGACGGCGGTCCTGGGACCGTTATCCCAGTCGACCGCTACAGCCTATGCCGGGAACCGGGGAAGGGACCGGAAATGGACGCCGGCTGACGACGGCGTCGATTAGACGCGCCGGCGCCGGCCAATATTACGGGAGGAGGTGATCGAAATGGCGCAGGGCATCCATTGCGGGGTGGAGGAATGTGTCCATAACCAGCAGCGGAGATGCGTGGCGGACAGCATCCGAGTGCGGTCCCGGGCCGTCACCGGCGGCAACTGCAAGCACTCCGAGGACACATGCTGTGAGACCTTCAAGCCCAGGAGCTAGCCAGGTCGAGTTGAGCGCTGTTCCCTGCGATGCGCCCGGCTTGCGGGCGCATCGCAGGGACCCGAGTGGACGTCCGGGCGCTCTTTTGACCGGGCCTCCAGAACCTGGTACAATGTCTGCGTGGAAGGAACGCGGCTGGCCGAACTCGGGGTGATCTGCCGCCGGCATGGCGTCGACCTGGTGTACCTCTTTGGGTCGCAGGCCAGGCCCGGGCACCTGTTCCTTCTCGGCGAGAAGGTAGTAGCTGAGGATTCCCTGGCTGACCTGGACGTGGGTGTGGTCGGCAGCCGGCCCTTGCCCCCTCCCGCCGGGCGCGCCACGTTCTACGCGCTGCTCCACAATGACCTGGCCGGCCTTTTCGCGCCCTTCAAGCTGGATCTAGTGCTGCTCGAGGAGAACCACTCCGTGTTCCAGCTCGAAGCGATCAAGGGCATCTGCGTCTACCAGGCCGGAGAGGACGAACGCAGCGCCTACGAAACCGGCATCCTGCGGCGGGCAGCCGACTTCCGGCCGTTTCTCGACCGGTACCTCCAGGAGAGACTGGAGGAGGTCTGAGGTGATCAACCGCCGGCTGGTCCAGGAACGGCTGGACTTGATCCTGGACTATGCAGGGAAACTGGAGCTGTGGGCCAGGACTCCGGAGGCCGAGTTCACGGCCGACTGGGTGAAGGTGACTTCGGCCGAGAGTTGCCTGCGGAAGTGCTTGGAGGCCATCATGGATGTGGGCCGCCACGTCCTGGCGAAGACTGGTTCCGCTTTCATGGCCGAGGAGTACCGGGGCATCGGCAAGGGATTGGCCCGCCAGGCGGTTGTTGACCAGGCTCTGGGCGACAAGCTGGTTCTCATGGCCGGCTACCGCAACCGGCTGGTGCACCTCTACGGCGAGGTTACGGCAGAGGAGCTTCACGCCATCCTGACCTCCAACCTGGCCGACTTACGTGAGTTCGTTCGGCAGATCGCGGCCTTTCTGGACGCGAACTAGGGTCTCTGCCGTCTCCCGCCGTCCAGTTTGGCTCTCACACCCCGCTTTATTGAGGAGGAGGATCATCGACACGGAGCGAATTATGCTTTTGTGAGCATAACGGGGGTGTCCTCCTTGCCCGACAAGACCTCGCCCGAGCGGCGGGTGGAGGAAGCGGTGCGGGACGCGGCGGCCGGGGGCCGGCTCAGTTGCGCCCGCGGGCTGGCCTTGGCCCGGCGCCTGAGAGTGGAGCCGGTGGTCATCGGCCAGACTGCCGACCGGCTGGGGATTAAGATCGAAGGCTGCCAGTTGGGCTGCTTTCGCTGAGGGGAGCGGTGGCATGGGTTTTTTCGCGGTGGTGAGCCCGCCGGCCGCTCTTGAGCGGTTGCGGGACGCCTTGGCGGCCCGGGAGGCCGGACGCGAGGAAGTGCCGCTGGCCGGGGCCCGGGGACGGGTTGCCGCGGCGGACACCCTGGCCCGGTCCGACGTGCCCGGGTTTGCCCGTTCCATCGTCGACGGTTATGCCGTTCGGGCCCAGGACACCTTCGGCGCCGGACCCGAACAGCCGGCCTACTTCGAGTTGGCCGGTGAGGTGAGCATGGGCCGGGCGGCCGGGGTGGAAGTCTCGGCCGGCCAGGCAGTGACCATCGCCACCGGCGGCATGCTGCCGGCGGGTGCGGACGCCGTGGTAATGCTGGAGCACACCTCCGAGTTGGGTGGTGGGACGGTAGAAGTCCTGCGGGCCGTCGGCCCGGGTGAGAACGTGATGGCCGCCGATGAGGATCTTGGGGCGGGGCAGGTTGTCGTACCATCCGGGCGTCGCCTGGCGCCGGCCGACCTGGGAGCGCTGGCCGCCGCCGGGGTGACCAGGGTGGAAGTCTTCGTCCCGCCGCGAGTGGCCCTGTTCTCCACGGGCGATGAACTGGTCCGGCCGGAAGCGACTCCCCGGCCGGGTCAGGTTCGCGACGTGAACGCGGTCACCCTGGCGGCAGCCCTCGAACGGGACGGCGCCCGGGTGTCTGCTCCCGCGATAGTGGCCGATCGGGAGGAGGAACTAGGGCAGGCCATTGCCGGCGCCTGCCGGGAGGTCGACCTGGTGCTTCTGTCGGGAGGGAGTTCGGTAGGCCGGGCTGACCTGGTGGCCCGGGTGCTGGACGGTTTGGGTCCTCCCGGTGTGCTCGCTCACGGCCTCGGCATTCGTCCCGGCAAGCCCACCGTGGTCGCCGCATGTGGCCAGGTTGCGGTGCTGGGGCTGCCCGGTCATCCGGTATCGGCCCTGATCGTCTACGAGGTCCTGGTGCGGCCCCTGCTGCGCTGGCTGGCAGGCGAGGAGGGTCGCCTCTGGGAGCCGGCCGTAAGCGCCCGGCTGGACCGCAACGTCCCCGTCAAGGGTGGCTCCGAGGAGTACCTCCGGGTAGTGCTCAGCCCGGGCGAAGACGGCCTCTGGGCGGCGCCGGTGCTGGGGAAGTCGGGCGCCGTCAGCACCCTGGCGCGGGCCGACGGGCTGGTCCGCGTGCCCGCCTCCCGGCGCGGCCTGCACCGGGGCGATGCGGTCGAGGTCAAGCTGCTCCGGTGGTAGCGAGAGGAGATACCCGGTGAGAGTATTCCTCGACAACGTCCAGTTGCCGGCAGCCCTGGAGACGATGCGGCAGGCCTTGGCGGCAGAGGGCTTGGACCGCCCCCTGGGACGGGAACTGGTACCGGTGCAGGAAGCCCACCGGCGGGTGCTGGCCGAGCCGGTGCACGGGCGGCTCTCCTCCCCCGCTTACCACGCCGCGGCCATGGACGGCTACGCCGTCCGGGCGGCCGACACCGCCGGAGCTTCGGAGGTCTCGCCGGTCCGGCTTATCCCCGGCGAGGCCGTCGTGCCGGTGGACACCGGAGCGCCACTGCCTCCGGGTTGTGACGCCGTGATCATGCTGGAGGAGGCAGTGCCCGATGGAGAAGCCATCTCCATCATGGCCGCCGTACCCCGGTGGCAGCACGTACGCACGGTGGGCGAGGACGCCGTGGCCGGGGAGCTGCTCTTCGCGCCCGGCCACCGCTTGCGCCCCCAGGACCTGGGGGTTCTGATCGCCACCGGCGTGACCGCGGTCCCCGTCTGGCGGCGACCCCGGGTTGCCGTCATCCCCAGCGGGAGTGAGCTGGTCTCCCTGGCCGAGTTGGGTCAGGGGACTCTTCAACCCGGCCAGATCATCGAGTCCAACTCTCACGTCTTGAAAGGACTGATCGGGGACTGGGGCGGGGAGCCGCTGGGCTACCGACCGGTGGCCGACGACCGCGACGCTCTGGCCGGCGCCATAAGCCGGGCCGTAGGTGACGGCGCCGACCTGGTGGTTGTCAACGCCGGTTCGTCTGCCGGTTCCCGTGACCTGACCCCCCGAGTGGCCCGCGAGCTAGGGGAGGTGCTGATCCACGGCGTTGCCATCCGGCCCGGCAAGCCGGTGTTGTTCGCCTTGCTCCGAGCCAACGGCCGGGTCGTTCCCATGCTGGGCATACCCGGTTACCCGGTGTCCGCCTGGCTCACCTTCACCCTCTTCGGGCGCCCCCATGTCCTCGCCTGGCAGGGGCTGACTCCCGCGCGCGAGGATACCGAGATCGCCACCCTGACTCGCCGGTTGCCCGGCACCCCCGGCTTCACCGAGTTCGTGCGAGTGCGGTTGGGGCGAGTGGCCGGCAGGACGGTGGCCGTGCCCCTCTCGCGGGGAGCCGGTGTCCTGACCTCGCTGACCCGGGCGGAGGGCCTCCTGGTGCTTGAACCCACGGTGGAGGGGATGGACGCCGGCGCCCGGACACCGGTACAGCTCCTGGTGGAGCGCGACCAGCTCGACGGGACCGTCCTGGTGACCGGCAGCCACGATCTGGCCCTGGATCTACTGGCGAGCCACCTGCGAGCCGCCCACCCCGCCTTCACCCTGGCTTCCTCCAGCGTGGGCAGCCTGGCCGGTTTGGCCGCCCTGCGCCGGGGGGAGGCCCACCTGGCTGGAGTTCACCTGCTGGACCCCGCCACCGGGGACTACAACGCCCCTTACGTCAGGCGTTACGGACCTGATGGCCGGGTGTTACTGGTCACTCTCGTCCTGCGCCGGCAGGGCCTCCTGGTGGCGCCGGGCAACCCGCTGGGGATCACCGGCCTGGCCGACCTGCGGCGGCCCGGCGTCAGGTACGTTAACCGCCAGCGGGGGGCCGGCACCCGGGTGCTACTGGACCAGGAGATCGGGCGTCTTGGCATTGGGGCGGGGGAGATCGACGGCTACGGGCGGGAGGAGTACAGCCACCTGGCGGTGGCGGCGGCCGTGGCGGGCGGGGTGGCCGATTGCGGCATGGGCATACTGGCCGCCGCCCGGGCCCTGGGACTGGGCTTCGTGGAAGTGGCCATCGAGCGGTATGAACTGGCCGTTCCCGAGGTGAACCTGGACCACCCGGGCGTTCGGCTTGTCCTGGAGATCCTGGCCACGGAAGCGTTTGCCGAGGCCGTGCGGGCCCTGGGTGGCTATGACCTGGAGCAGACCGGAAGCAAGCGGTGGGTGGAGGGTGGGGATGGTAGTGGCCGCTGACCGTATGATCAACTACCTCCGGATTTCGATCACCGACCGCTGCAACCTGCGCTGCCTCTACTGCATGGCCGAGGAAGGGGTACCGGTCCAGGACCACCGGCAGATCTTGACCTACGAGGAGATCCTGACCGTCGCCCGGACCGCCGTGGGCCTGGGGGTTGACCGCTTCCGGGTGACCGGTGGCGAGCCGCTGGTCCGCAAGGGAGTGGTCGACTTCGTGGGCCGGTTGGCCGCCCTGGAGGGAGTCCGGGAGGTAGCCCTGACGACCAACGGGTTGTTGCTTCCGGCGCTGGCCGGGCCACTGCGGGCGGCCGGTCTGGCCCGCCTCAACGTGAGCCTGGACTCGCTCCGTCCCCGGACCTACCGCCGGGTGACCCGAGGGGGCAGCTTGGAGGCAGCCCTAAGGGGGCTGGCGACGGCCCTGGCGGAGGGCTTCTCTCCCGTCAAGGTGAACGTGGTGCTGCTGGGCGGTCTGAATGGCGGCGAGGTGGAGACTTTCGCCGCCCTGGCCGGCGCCTACCCGTTGGTGGTGCGGTTCATTGAGCTCATGCCCCTGGGCGAGAGCCACCGCTGGCCCCGTTACCGCTTCCTGCCGGGGCCGGCGGTGATGGCCCGCCTGGCCCAAGGAGGCCGCCTGGAACCCGTCGCGGGGATCCCCGGCAACGGCCCCGCCGCCTACTACCGGTGGTCTCCCCACCGGCCGGCCGAACCGCCGCGGCTACCGGGGGTTGAAGCCACGGGGAACGGTGTGGCCACGCTGGGGATGATCTCCCCGCTGAGCCGGCCCTTCTGCTCCGGCTGCAACCGACTGCGGTTGACCGCCGACGGCAAGCTGCATGCCTGCCTGGCCACCGAGGCCGGGGTGGACCTCAGGCGTGCCCTGCGCGAGGGCGCCGGTGAGCGCGACCTGGGTGAACTGATCCGCCAGGCCGCGGCCATGAAGCCCGAGATCCACAGCTTGGGCTCTGGTTGTGGCCGGCGGCGGAGGATGTCGGAACTGGGAGGCTAGGCCGTGACCGAACTGACGCATCTGGACGACCGGGGGAGGGCCCGCATGGTCGATGTGGGCGACAAGGAGTCCACCCGCCGGGAGGTGGCGGCCCGGGCTCGGGTGAGGATGCCGGCGGAGGCGTTTCAGGCGCTGACCGGCGGCGGACTGGCCAAGGGAGACGCGCTGGGCGTCGCCCAGGTAGCCGGCATCCTGGCGGCCAAACGGACGCCCGAGCTGATCCCGCTGTGCCATCCGATCCCCCTGGACGCGGTGGAGGTTAGCCTGGAGCCGGAGCCGGTGTCCCGCACCGTCAGCATCGAGGCCACCGTCCGCAGTACCGGGAAGACCGGGGCCGAGATGGAGGCCCTGACCGCCGCCGCGGTGGCCGGTCTGGCCCTGTACGACATGGTGAAAGCACTGGGGCCAGGTACCGTGCTGCAGGATGTCCGCCTGGTGGCCAAGAGCGGCGGCAAGAGCGGGGCCTTCCGGAGGGGCCGGGTGGTGGCCGTCTGCACCTCGCCGGGCCGGGGTGAACGCAAGCACCCCCGCTCTGAGGGGGTGCTCCGGGCGGGCCACGGGTTGGAGGGGGACGGCCACGGGGGCGATCCCAGCCGCCAGGTCAGCCTGTTGGCCCGGGAGAGCATCCAGAAGATGCGGGACAAGGGTCTTGAGGTGGGTCCGGGAGACTTCGCCGAGAACCTGACCACCGAGGGCATCGACCTCGTCGGCCTGGCAGTCGGGGACCGCCTTGAACTTGAACACGGGGCTTTGCTGGAGATAACCCAGATCGGCAAGGAATGCCACGAGCGCTGTGCGATCTACTACCAGGCAGGGGACTGCGTCATGCCCCGGGAGGGAGTATTCGCCCGGGTACTGCGGGGAGGCGCAGTCCGCCCGGGTGACCAGTTGCGAAAGGGGTGACCAGTGTGAAGGTCAAACTCGGGGTGCTGACCGCCAGTGATCGGTCGGCCGCCGGCGACCGGCCGGATCTGACCGCCGGGGTGATCCGCGAGCTGGTGCAGGCGGCGGGCTGGGAGGTCACCGACTACCGGATAGTGCCCGACGATCGCCGGAGGATCGCCGCCGCCCTCCGGCACATGGCCGACTCGGGCCTGTCGCTGGTGCTGACCACGGGGGGGACCGGCCTGGGCCCCCGCGATGTTACCCCCGAGGCCACGGCCGACGTCATCGAGCGGCCCGTTCCCGGCCTCGGCGAGCTCATGCGCGAGGCCGGGCGTCGCTCGACGCCCCGGGCGGCCCTCTCCCGCGCGCTGGCCGGGATCCGGGGCCGTACCCTGATCGTGAACCTCCCAGGAAGCCCCCGCGGGGCCCGGGAAAGCCTTGAGTCCCTTCTGGAGGTGCTCCCCCACGCCCTGGAAGTGCTGGCGGGGGAAGTGACCGATTGCGGCCACCCCGCATAGCCTGACCGGGCCCTGGGTCAGGCTAGCCAGCGGTGGCTCCTTTTTCCGGTCAGGGGTTGACTTGGTGAGGGGCGCCCCCTTATTATGAGATTAGCACTCGCCCCGGGGGAGTGCTAACAGATTACCAGCACTACAGGAGGCGGTAAGCAGTGGAGGTCAAGCTCAAGCCCCTCGAAGATCGGGTGATCGTGAAGGCCCTTGAAGAGGAGGAGAAGACCAAGGGCGGTATCGTCCTGCCGGACACGGCCAAGGAGAAGCCCCAGCGGGGCAAGGTGATTGCCGCGGGCCCGGGCCGCTATGATGATGAGGGCAGGCGTGTTCCCCTCGAGCTCAAGCCGGGGGACACCGTGATCTACTCCAAGTACGCCGGCACCGAGGTCAAGATCGAGGGCCAGGAGTACCTGATCCTCCGGGAGAGCGACGTGCTGGCGATCATACCGTGAGCCGCGTCCGCACCGGTCCCCCAGCTTTTCCGAGAGGAGGTTTCTAGATGCCCAAGCAACTGGTATTCAGTGAGAGCGCCCGGCGTGCCCTGGAGCGGGGGGCGAACGCCCTGGCGGACACGGTCCGGGTGACGCTGGGCCCTCGCGGCCGCAACGTGGTCCTGGACAAGAAGTGGGGTGCCCCCAACATCACCAGCGACGGGGTCACCATCGCCCGCGACATCGAACTCGCCGACCCCTATGAGAATGCCGGCGCCCAGCTTCTGAAAGAGGTTGCCACCAAGACTCAGGACGACGCGGGGGACGGCACCACCACGGCGACGGTACTGGCTCAGGCCATGATGCGGGAAGGTCTGAGGAACGTCGCCGCCGGCGCCAACCCCATGCTCATCAAACGCGGGATCGAGAAGGCCGTGGCCGCCTGCGTGGAGGAGATTCGCTCGGTCAGCCGGCCGGTGGAAACGCGGGAGGACACCGCCCGGGTGGCGACCATCGCCGCCAACGATCGCGCGGTGGGCGACCTGATCGCCGACGCCATGGAGAAGGTGGGCCGGGACGGGGTCATCACCATTGAGGAAGCCAAGACCCTGGCCACGACCCTGGAGATCGTTGAAGGCATGCAGTTCGACCGGGGCTACCTCTCGCCTTACATGGTGACCGACGCCGAGAAGATGGAAGCCGTCCTGGATGAACCCTACCTCCTGTTCACCGATCGCAAGCTCAGTGCGACGGCCGACATCGTGCCCATCCTGGAGAAAGTCTCCCGGGCCGGCCGTCCCCTGGTTATCGTGGCCGAGGACGTGGAGGGAGAGGCCCTGGCCGTCCTGGTCGTCAACAAGCTCCGGGGGGTGCTCCAAGCCGCCGCCGTCAAGGCTCCCGGCTTCGGCGACCGGCGCAAAGCCCAGCTCGAGGACATGGCCGTGCTCACCGGCGGAACCGTTGTCTCCCAGGACCTCGGCATCAAGTTCGAGAACATCCGGGAGGACATGCTCGGCCAGGCCCGCCAGGTGGTCATCAAGAAGGAGGAGACCACCATCGTCGAGGGCCGGGGCCAGGCCGAGGACATCAAGAAGAGGCTCGAGGTCATCAAGCGCCAGATCGATGAGACGGACTCCGACTGGGATCGGGAGAAGTTGCAGGAGCGCTTGGCCAAGCTCTCCGGCGGGGTCGCCGTCATCAAGGTCGGCGCCGTAACCGAGGTGGAACTCAAGGAGCGCAAGGCGAGGTTTGAGGACGCCCTGTCGGCCACCAGGGCCGCGGTGGAAGAGGGCATAGTGCCCGGTGGCGGCGTGATCTACCTTCACCTGGCTCGGGCGCTGGGAAAAGTTGAGGCCTGTGGCGACGAGGCCACCGGCGTCGCCATCGTCCGGCGAGCCTTGGAGGAGCCCCTCCGTCAGATAGCCAGCAACGCCGGTCTTGAGGGCTCGGTGGTGGTGGAGCGAGTCAAGGGTCTGGAGAAGGGCATGGGCTTCGACGCCCTCGGCCTTGAGTATGTGGACGTGGTGAAGGCCGGGATCATCGACCCCGCCAAGGTGGCCCGCTCCGCCCTGGAGAACGCGGGGAGCATAGCAGGACTGATGCTAACCACCGAGACGGTCATCACCGACAAGAGAGAAGAGGAAGAGGAAGGACCACCGGGGCCGCCGCACATGCACTGATGCGGGGCCTGAAGCGGGGCGGGAGGGATTGCGGTCTCTCCCGCCCCGCCACGCGGGACAAGACTCCCCGACCGCGAATGACCGCGGGGGAATCTCGGGGACGGCCGGAGAGGGACCGCCGAGCAGTCCTTCCCGTTTCCCTGGGAGGCGCCGATGGACGACCTGCAGACATGGAAAGCTCGCCGCCGGGCGGTCATCCTGGCCCACAACTACCAGCCACCGGAAATCCAGGACCTGGCCGATCACCAGGGCGACTCGCTGGACCTGAGCCTGCTTGCGGCACGCACCGACGCCCCTGTCATTGTGTTCTGTGGCGTGCACTTTATGGCCGAGACGGCGGCCCTGCTGGCGCCGGGTAGAGCGGTCCTGCTCCCCGATCTCCGTGCCGGGTGCTCCCTGGCGGACACCGTTACCGCCGCCGACGTTCGCTCCCTGCGGGCCATGCACCCCCGGGCGGCGGTGGTGGCCTACATCAACACCTCAGCCGCCGTGAAGGCCGAGAGCGACGTGTGCGTGACCTCGGCCAACGCGCTCCGGGTCGTCTCCAGCCTGCCGGAAGAGGAGATCATCTTCATCCCCGACCGCAACCTGGGCCAGTACCTCGCCGGGGGCACCGCCAAGCAGGTGATTACCTGGGACGGCAACTGCCGGGCCCATAACGAAGTCCGGGTGGACGAAGTCCGGACCGCCCGCCGCGAGCACCCCGGGGCCTTCATCATGGTCCACCCCGAGGTCTCGCCCGAGGTGGCGGCCCAGGCCGACCTGGTCACCGGCACCGGGGGGATGGTCCGCCAGGCCCGGCAGCGCCCGGAGTGCGAGTTCGTGGTCGGCACCGAGGCGGGACTTGTCTACCGCCTGCGGAAAGAGAACCCGGACAAGCGTTTTCACCTGCTCTCCCCATCGCTCTGGTGCCCGACCATGAAGTACACCACACCGTCCGGCATCGTATCCGCCCTGCGGGATCTGGCCCCCCGGGTGGAGGTTCCCCCGGAGGTGGCCGGCCGCGCGCGCCAAGCCTTGGACCGCATGCTTGAACTCACGGAGGGATAGCCGTGGAGCCCATGCTCTTCGAGGACATCGTGCGCCGGGCCCTCCTTGAGGACTGGGGGACCGGCGACCTCACCACCGGGGCACTGGTGCCTCCCGGCCGGGCGGGCGAGGCGGTCATCCTGTGCCGCAAGGGCGGGGTGGTGGCCGGGCTACCGGTGGCCGCCCGCGCTTTTCGGCTGTCCGACCCTCCCGCCGGCCTCGAGCCCACAGTGGAAGAGGGTGAGGAAGTCCCTCCGGGGAGAACCATAGCCACTGTGCGAGGCCCGGTGACCGGTATCCTCCGGGCCGAACGGGTGGCCCTGAACTTCCTGGGACGGCTCTCCGGCATTGCCACGGCCACCCGCCAGGCGGTGCGGGCGGTGGAGAACCACCGCGCCCGCATCCTGGATACCCGCAAGACAACCCCCACTCTCAGGGTGTTGGAGCGCTACGCCGTCCGGATCGGCGGCGGTCTCAATCACCGGTCGGACCTGGGAAGTATGATCCTGATCAAGGACAATCACCTGCGGGTGACTGGGGGGGTGGCCGAGGCGGTGCGCCGCACACGGGAGCATCACGGCCCCGCCATCCGGGTGGAAGTGGAGGCGGAGACGCTTCAGGAGGTTGAGGAGGCCCTGGCCGCCGGGGTGGACCTGATCATGCTGGACAACATGGATCTGGCCACCATGGCCGAGGCGGTCCGGCGGGTGGACGGCAAGGCCCGGCTGGAAGCCTCGGGGGGCCTTCGCCTGGAGGATCTACCGGCCGTGGCGGCCACCGGAGTGGACTACATCTCCCTGGGCTATCTGACGACGCGGGTGGAAGCCCTGGACGTCAGCCTGGAGCTGAGGTGCTAGCCTGCCGCCCTAGCTGCCGGTGGACGTGTAGTGCCTGACGCCGACCTGCCAGACCAGCAGGGACATCAGGAAGAACAGGATGCCGATCAAGGGCGATGCCCACTGCAGCCACACCGGAAACCCGAGCGGATCGGTCTTGCCGGCGATGGCCAGGGCGGGCAGGTAGTTGACGGTCGCCAGCGGGATGACAAAGAGGAAGAAGTTGCGGAAGGAGGGCCGGTAGATAGACAAGGGAAACTGGCCCGCTTCCACCCCGCCGTAAGTAGCCATGTTGACCATCTCCAGACTCTCCACCGACCAGAAAGAGAGCGTAGCCTGGAGCACGAATAAGCCTGCGAAGAGGAAACCGCCGCCCAGGATGGAGGCTACCAGCAAGAGAGCCCTGCCGAGGGTCAACCTCACTCCCAGGGCGGCCACCGCCCAGACCAGGACCAGTAATGCCTGGGCCAGCCGCCCGACCCGCATCAACTGGAACTCCATGCCGATCACCTGCAGGACGGTGCTCCGGGGCCGCACCAGGATACGGTCGAAATCTCCCCCCCGGACCTGGCGGTGGAAGATGTCAAAGCCGCGGGCCGCGGCCTCGGCGACGGCGAAGGCGATGTGAACCATGCCGTAGAGCAGGGCGACCTCGGGCAGGGCCCACCCCTGAAGGGTTCCGAAGCGGGAAAAGAGGGCCCACACCCAGGCGAACTCCACTGCGGTCACCGCGAACATCCCGATGGTCATCATCACGAAGGATGCCGGGTACTGCATCTGGGCCCGCACGGAAACCCCGACGTAGCGGCAGTACAGCCTGACGGCGTCCATCACCGGCTCACCCTCCCTGCACGACCACTCGCTTCATCCCCCGGTGGAGCAGCCACCTGCCGAGGGCCACCAGAAGTCCCGTCCAGGCCAGTTGGGTCCCCAGATAGCCCGGCAGCTGGGAGACGGGCAGATGCCCGAGGTAGAACCGGGAGGGCGTGTCCACCAGGCCGCTGAACGGCAAGAAGCGGAGGACAGCCTGGCTCCACTCGGGAAGCAACGGCAGGGGGACGATCATGCCCGAGAAAATCAGCACCAGTGCGGGCAGCAACCGGAGCACGCCCTCGCCGGAGATAGTCCAGAGCATGGAGATGTTGATGATGTTGGTGATGGCCGCCGACAAGAGCAGAGCACCGACCGAGGTGAGAACCCACGCCCCCATCTCCAGCCAGCCCGGAGGAGGCTGCATGCGGTACGGCCCCGGCAGGAGGAAGAAGGCGAAGGCGAACACGGGCAGGGCGCGGATCAAGGTCGGAGCCGTCCGCAAGGCGATCGCCCGGGCGAACCAGTGTTCGTATAGCCCGAGGGGCCGGCAGAGCTCGTAAGCCAGGTCGCCCTTGCGGATCATCGCCTGGATTTCCAGGTCCCCGTCCCAGGGCAACATCCTCAACATGGCCTGGCCCAGCCAGATATAGGTGACGGCTTGGGCGTAGCTCATGGGTTGTAGGGCAGTGCTAGATGTGTAGAAACCCTCGAGGATCATCACCCGCACCCACCCGAAGAGGATCTGGGTGCACATGCCGGCGAAGGCGGCCATGCGGTACTGCAGGAGGACGAGAGAGCGGATCCGGAGCACCGACAGATAGGGCTTCACAGATCGAACACTCCATAAAGCTTGGCGATGATCTCCTCGATGGGAGGGTTGACGACGTAGAGGTCACGTAGGGGCAGGCTGGCGGAGAGCTCGCCGATCAACTGGGCCGGTCTGACGACCCGGGGATCGAAGCTGATATGGACTTGCTCCCCCTCCCGCTTGACCACCCGGGCGGCCGGCAGGGCCAGTTCGGGCAGTGGCAGCTCGGGGGGGACTTCGATGATCAGCCGTCGCTCCGGTGATACGCTTGCCCGCAGCCGGTCCAGCGTCCCGTCGAACAGGATGCTACCCCGGCCTATCACCATCACCCGATGGCACAGGGCCTCGATGTCGTCCATGTCGTGGGTGGTCAGGATCACGGTGAGCTCGCGCTGCCGGTTTAGCTCCCGTATGAAGTCCCGGACCGCGAGTTTGGAGACGGCGTCCAGCCCGATCGTCGGCTCGTCCAGGAACAGAAGCCGGGGGGCGTGCAGTAAGGAGGCGGCCAGTTCACAGCGCATCCGCTGGCCCAGGCTCAACTGCCGCACCGGCACGTCCAGCAGGGGGGCCAAGCCCAAGGCTTGAACCAGGGTGTCCTTGCTCTGGCCGTACCGGGCGGGCGGCACCCGGTAGATGTCCCGCAGGAGGTCGAAGGAGTCAACCACCGGGAGATCCCACCACAACTGGGAACGCTGGCCGAACACGACGCCGATCTGGCCCACGTAGGCTGCTCGCTCCCGCCAGGGGACCTTGCCGAGGATCTGGCACCGGCCGGAATCGGGAACCAGGATGCCGCTGAGGATCTTGATCGTGGTCGACTTGCCTGCCCCGTTGGGACCGATGTAGCCCACCAGTTCGCCCGGCTCCAACTCAAAGGAGACTCCCGTCAAGGCCCGGACCAGGTGGTACTCCCGCCGGGCGATGCCGCCGAGCGCGCCAAGGAAGCCGGTTCGGCGCTTGGCGATCCGGTAGGTCTTGGCGAGATTCTCGACGATCACCTGGGGCAGGGGGGCCACCTCTTCCCGCGGGCAACCACCAATTTAGCAGACTGGGGGACGGATGTAAAGGGGTAACCAGCTCAAGGCCCTGAGGGTGGAAGACTGGAGGGTAAGCCTCCCCGGGAGTCGAACAGAGGGGGGCAAGAGGTGCACGACGGCGTGCCGCAAGGACGAATCCTGCTGACGGCCGAGGACATAGCCGGCCGGGTATGGGAGCTGGCCGAGGCCGTTTCGCGCGATCACGAGGGCCGGGATCTCCTGCTGGTGGGAGTGCTCACCGGCGCCTTTGTGTTTCTCTCCGATCTGGCCAGAGCCCTCAGCATCCCGGTTCAAGTGGACTTCCTGGCCACTTCCAGCTACGGGAATGCCACCAGTTCCTCGGGGGTGGTCCGCATCCTCAAGGACCTCGACCGCGACGTCAAGGGAATGGATGTCCTGCTCGTGGAGGACATCGTGGACACCGGTCTCACCCTGGCCTACCTGCAGTCCCTCCTGCGGACGCGGGGTCCGGCACGGCTGCGTACCTGTGTGCTACTGGACAAGACGGGGCGGCGGCAGGTCCCCGTCCACCTGGACTACTGCGGCTTCACGGTGCCCGATGTGTTCCTGGTGGGATACGGCCTGGACCACGCCGAACGGTACCGGCAGCTTCCTTACATCCTGGCCCTGGAAGGCGATCAAGGGGAGGCGACAAGATGAGGGAAAGGGAAATGACGGCCATCATCGATTTCGGGGCCCAGTACAATCAGCTGATCGCCCGGCGCGTGCGGGAGGCCAGGGTCTACTGCGAGGTCTTCGCCCACGACACTCCCTGGGAGGAGATCCAGGCCCGCCGTCCCCGGGCGGTCATCCTGACCGGCGGCCCGGCCAGCGTGTACGCCCCGGGTGCGCCCGGCGTTGATGCCGCGCTCTTCCAGGCCGGTGTGCCGGTGCTGGGCATCTGCTATGGCATGCAACTGATGGCCCACCGGCTGGGCGGTGCGGTGACCAAGGGCGAGCGGGGGGAGTATGGAGGAGCGGATCTGGATCTGCTGGAAACCTCCGAACTCCTGGCGGGGTTGGGCCCGGGTGAACGGGTCTGGATGAGCCACGGCGACCTGGTACGGGAGGCCCCTGGCGGGTTTCGGGTCCTTGCCCGTACTGCCAACGCCCCGGTTGCCGCCATGGCCGATCCCACCCGCCGGCTGTACGGGGTACAGTTTCACCCCGAGGTCGCCCACACCCCGGGGGGGCAGCGCCTCCTGGAGAACTTCCTGTACCGGATCGCCGGCTTCCGGGGGGATTGGACCGTCTCCTCGTTCATCGAGGACTCCGTGCGCGGCGTCGCCTCCCAGGTGGGTTCGGGTCGGGCGGTGGCCGGCCTCTCGGGCGGGGTGGACTCGGCGGTGGCCGCCGTCCTGGTGGCGCGGGCCATCGGCGACCGGCTGACCTGCATCTTCGTGGACCACGGCCTGTTGCGCGATGGTGAAGCCGAGCAGGTAACGAGGGCTTTCCAGGGTCTTGAGGGCCTGAGACTGGTCGCCGTCGATGCCGCCGACCGCTTCCTTGAGGGGCTCAAGGGGGTGACCTGCGCCGAGCGGAAGCGGAGGATCATCGGCGAGCTCTTCATCCGGGTCTTCGAGGAAGAAGCCCGCAAGCTGGGTCGGGTTGATTTCCTGGTACAGGGGACAATATACCCGGACGTCATCGAGAGCGGCCGGCACGGGGCGTCGCTCATCAAGACCCACCATAACGTGGGTGGGCTGCCCGAGGATCTTGGCCTGGAACTGGTCGAACCGCTCCGGGATCTGTTCAAGGACGAGGTCCGGCGGGTTGGCGCCGGCTTGGGCTTACCGGCCGAGCTGACCGGCCGGCACCCGTTCCCCGGACCGGGGCTGGCGGTGCGAGTCCTGGGGCAGGTCAACCGGCGCCGGCTCGACACCCTGCGGGCGGTTGATCGCATCGTCACCGCCGAGATCCGCGAGGCCGGCTGGTACGGCCGGCTGTGGCAGGTCTTCCCGGTGTTGCTGCCGGTGCGCAGCGTGGGAGTGAAGGGGGACCGGCGCACTTACGGCCAGGTGGTGGCCATTCGAGCGGTCCAGAGCGAGGACGCCATGACCGCCGACTGGGCCCGGTTGCCCTACGAGCTCCTGGATCGGATCGCTCACCGGGTGGTGAACGAAGTGGCCGAGACGACCCGCGTGGTGTACGACATCACGCCCAAGCCGCCCGCCACCATCGAGTGGGAGTGATCCGCACGATAGGCAGGGATAACCCATTAAACGTTCGTCATTAGGTGGGTTGACCCCCGCGCGGGAGCCGTTTACAATGGTGTCAGAAGGCGATAAGCCGAACGTTGCCCGGTTCTCGGAGAGGTTGGGTGACGTGCTCGAGCGGGTCTTCCGGCTCACCGACAACGGCTCCAGCCCGCGAGTGGAAATCCTAGCCGGCCTCGCCACATTCTGGTCCATGGCTTACATCATCTTCGCCAACCCGCTGATCCTGGCGGCGGCGGGAGTCCCCTTCACGGGAGCGGTGGTAGCCACCTGCCTGGCCTCGGCCCTCGCCACGGCCGCCATGGGCCTCGCGACCAACCGGCCGCTGGCGCTGGCCCCCGCCATGGGGATCAACGCTTTTCTGGCCTTTGGCGTTATCCTTGCCCTCGCTCTTCCCTGGCAGGCGGGCATGGGTCTTGTTCTCATTCACGGGCTGCTCCTGGCCCTGCTCGCCCGCACCGGTCATGCCCGCACGATCGCGGGGGCGGTGCCGGTGCACCTGCGCCGGGGGGTCGCGGCCGGCATTGGGCTGCTCATCGTCCTGGTAGGCTTGCAGCAGGCGGGGCTGGTCATCCCCGATCCGACCACCCTGGTCACTTTCGGCACCCTGAGGGATCCCCGGGTCTTCGTGGCGACCGCCGGCATTCTCTTCACTGCCGTGTTGCTGGCCCGGAGAGTCCGGGGAGCCATCCTGGCCGGCGTCCTTGCCACTGCCGTGCTCTCAGTATTGGTCGGAGTCCAGGACCTCCCCCGCCCGGTCGCCCGTTTCCCCGGGCCGGAAACTGTCGCCACCTTCGGCGGCGTCAGCCTCGGTGGCCTTCTGGGCCTGGGCGCCGGGGTGGTCATCGCCACCCTGGTGTTGGCCGATCTCTTCGACACCGTGGGCACGGTTGAAGCCCTGGAGAGCCAAGGCGCCTTCCGGGGGTCGCCCCCATGGGAGCGCATCCTGATGATCGACGGACTGGCTTCGGCCCTGGGAGGACTCCTCGGCGTCAGCGCCCTCACCACCTATGCGGAGAGCCAGGCGGGGGTGGCCGCCGGCGGCCGGACCGGCCTGACGGCGGTGGTGGTGGCCAGCCTGTTCCTGCTCGCCGTGTTCTTCACTCCCTTCGTGGGCCTGATTCCCGGCGCCGCCGTGGCCCCCGCCCTGGTTGTGGTCGGCTACCTGATGGCCGGTGGCCTCCGGGAGATACCCTTCGGGAGTTCCGATGAGGCATTCCCGGCCTTCCTGACGGCGGTGGCCATCCCGCTGACCTTCTCGGTGGCCCGGGGCCTTGGCTACGGGTTTCTGGCCCACGCGGTGATGAAGCTCTCAGGCGGCAAGCGGGGCGAGGTTCACCCGCTCGTATACGGCCTGGCCGCTCTTTTCCTCTTGAGCTTCCTGATAGGGTAGAAGGAGGGGAGTTTCTTGTCCGAGCGAGTCCTGGTAGGAATTCTGATGGGGAGCGATTCCGATCTCCGGGTCATGGCCGAGGCGGCCGCCACCCTGGACGAGTTCGGGGTGCCTCACGAGACGGTCATCGCCTCCGCCCATCGGGTTCCGGAGCGGGTTCGTCACTACGCCATCGACGCTCCCCGCCGGGGAATCGAGGTGCTCATTGCCGGCGCCGGCCAGGCGGCCCACCTGGCGGGCGTGCTGGCGGCTCACGTTACGCTGCCGGTTATCGGGGTTCCGCTTAGCGGCGGCCGGGGGGGCGTCATGGGAGGCATTGACGCCCTGCTGGCCACGGTGCAGATGCCGCCCGGCATCCCCGTGGCCACGGTGGCCGTTGACGGGGCCCGCAACGCCGCCTTACTGGCGGTGAGTATCCTGGCCGCCGCCCACCCCGAACGGGAGCTTTATGCGAAGCTGGCTCGCTACCGGGAACAGATGGGACAAGCCGTGGATGAGAAGAATGCTCGCTTGCAGCAGCTAGGACCCCGCGGCTACCAAGGGAGTTAGAGGCATGGAGCGCTACACCCGCCCGCGCATGCGGGAGCTATGGTCGGATGAGAACCGCTACCGGCGCTGGCTGGCGGTTGAGATGGCGGCCTGCGAGGCCTGGGCCGAACTGGGTGTGCTGCCCCGGGAGGAGGTCGACCGGCTCCGCCGGAAGGCCGACGGCCTGGTCATAGACGCCGGTTTTACGGCCCGGGTGGCGGCCATCGAGGCCGGCGTCCGGCACGATGTCATCGCCTTCACGACCGCCCTGGCCGAGCGGCTGGGCGACGAGGGGAGGTTGATCCACTACGGGCTGACCTCCTACGACGTCGTGGATACGGCTCTCGCCTCGCTGCTGGTCGAGGCCATGGACGTCATCCTGGAAGGCGTTGACGGACTGGCGGCGGCCATCGCTGTCCGGGCCGGGGAGCACCGCGACACTCCCATGGTGGGACGGACCCATGGCGTGCATGCGGAACCCATCACCTTTGGCCTGAAGCTGGCCGTCTGGTATGCCGAGACTCTGCGCCAGCGTGAACGGCTTTCCCGGGCCCGCGAGGGAATCCGGGTGGGCCGCCTGTCGGGCGCGGTCGGTACCTACGCCCACGTCGACCCCCGGGTGGAGGAGGCGGTATGCCGCCGGCTAGGGCTGCGGCCGGCGCCCGTCAGCACGCAGGTCCTGGGCCGAGACCGGCACGCCGAGTACGTGACCGCTCTGGCCAACCTGGCCGGCAGCCTGGATCGCTTCGCCACCGACCTCCGGGGGCTGGCCCGGACCGAGGTGGGCGAGGTCGAGGAACCGTTCGCATCCGGCCAGAAGGGGTCGTCGGCCATGCCCCACAAGCGGAACCCGATAGCCAGCGAGCAGGTCGCCGGGCTGGCGAGGGTGGTTCGGGGGTACGCGGCCACCGCCCTGGAGAACAACCTGCTCTGGCACGAGAGGGATATCTCCAACAGTTCGGCCGAGCGCCTGATCCTTCCCGGCGCCACTACCCTGGTCGACTACCTGGTTCATCGCTTCACCGCTGTGGTCACGGACATGCGGGTGTACCCCGAGCGGATGCTACGGAACCTGGAAGCCACCGGCGGCCTTATCTTCTCCCAGAGCCTGCTCCTGGCCCTGGTGGGGGCGGGGCTCGGCCGGGAGGAGGCCTACGCGCTGGTGCAGGCCCACGCTCTGGAGGCCGCCACGACCGGGCGATCGTTCAGGGAGCTGGTGGAGGCGGATCCGGCCATCGGTGGGCGGCTGGGCCCCGATGGTCTGGCCAGGGCCTTCGACTGGCGGCGCCAACTCGCCCATGTGCCCCGGATTCTCCAGGACCTGGGACTCTGACGAAAGGAGAGGATCTTATGCGGCTCCTGCACGAGGGCAAGGCTAAGCAGGTGTACGCGACCGAGGAACCCGGGGTGGTGTTGATACGCTTCAAGGACGATGCCACCGCCTTCGACGGGAAGAAGCGGGGTTCCATCGAGGACAAGGGCCGGCTCAACGCCAGGATGAGTGCGATCTTCTTCGAGTACCTGGAGGGCAAGGGCATACCCACCCACTACCTGGGCACAGCCGGTGAGCGGGAACTCAGGGCCCGCCGGGTCGAGATCATCCGGGTGGAAGTGGTGGTGCGCAACGTGGCCGCGGGTAGCCTGGCCAAGCGGCTGGGCCTGGCGGAAGGGACGGTGCTGGCCCGGCCGGTGTTGGAGCTATACCTCAAGGACGACGAACTGGGCGACCCCCTGATCAACCGCTACCATGTGCGGGCCCTGGGTTTGGCCGCCGACGCGGAAATGGACCGGGCGGAGGAACTCGCGCTGGCGGTCAACGATCTGCTGTCGGCCTACCTGGAGCCACGGGGCCTCAAGTTGATCGATTTCAAACTGGAGTTTGGACGAGATGATAGCGGGACCGTCCTGCTGGCGGACGAGATATCGCCGGATACCTGCCGCTTCTGGGATCGCGAGACCGGCGAGCGACTGGACAAAGATCGCTTCCGGCGGGACTTGGGGGGCGTCGCCGACGCCTACCGGGAGGTCCTCCGGCGGCTGGAGAGGCGGTGAGGGCCGTGCGCTGGCGGGCCAGGGTGTGGGTGACGCTGAGAGCGGGGGTGCTGGACCCCCAGGGGGCGGCTACCCGCTCGGCCCTGGTGAGCTTGGGCTTCACGGGGGTCCAGACAGTCCGCGCGGGCAAGTTCCTGGAACTCGAACTGGTGGCGGCCTCCCGGGAGGAGGCCGACCGGCAAGTGGCTGACATGTGCCGGCGCTTGCTGGCCAACCCCGTCACCGAGGACTTCCGCTACGAACTCGAGGGCTGCCAGGAGGGATGACCTTGCGCTTCGGGGTGGTGGTCTTTCCCGGCTCCAACTGCGAGCGGGACTGCTTCCACCTGGTCGATCAGGTGCTCGGGAGACCGGTGCGTTACGTCTGGCACCAGGACACCGCCCTGGAAAGGGTGGATTGTGTTATCCTGCCTGGCGGTTTCTCTTATGGAGACTACCTCCGGCCAGGGGCCATCGCCCGCTTCTCCCCGGTCATGGGGGCGGTCGCCGAGCACGCCGGCGCCGGCGGGCTGGTGCTCGGCATCTGCAACGGCTTCCAGATCTTGCTGGAGGCGGGCCTGCTACCGGGAGCGATGCTGCGCAACCGCAGCCTCCAATTCCAGTGCCAGGACGTGTTCCTGCGGGTGGAAGACGTCGAGACTGCCTTCACCCGGCTGTGCCGCCCTGGACAGGTGCTCAAGGTTCCGATCAAGCACGGTGACGGCAACTACCACGTGGATCCGGAGGACTTGGCGGCCCGGGGGCGAGTGGTTTTCCGTTACTCGGAGGCCGACGGCCGGGTGACACCCGAGGCCAACCCCAATGGATCGATGGCCAACATCGCCGGGCTGGCCAACCTGGAGGGCAATGTGGTGGGGCTGATGCCCCACCCCGAGGTCTCGGCCGAGGAAGTGCTGGGGGGCACCGACGGCCGCGTGCTGCTGGAATCGGCCGTCCGCTACTGGGAGGAGCGGGGCCCATGTTAGAGGACCGGCCCTGGGAAGCGGTGGGCTTGACGGAAGAAGAATACCGGCGGTGCCGCGAGCTGCTGGGGCGCGAGCCCAACCACCTGGAATTGGGCTTGGTCGGCTTGATGTGGTCAGAGCACTGCAGTTACAAGACGTCCAAGGTTCACCTGGCCAAGCTGCCCAACGAAGGACCCGGTGTTCTGCAAGGCCCGGGGGAAAACGCCGGTGTCATCGACCTGGGAGACGGGCTGGCGCTGGCCTTCAAGATCGAGTCGCACAACCACCCGTCAGCCATTGAGCCCCTGCAGGGCGCGGCTACCGGGGTGGGCGGGATCCTGCGGGACATCATCACCATGGGCGCGCACCCCATCGCCATCCTGGACTCGCTGCGTTTCGGTCTCCTGGAGGCCCCCCGCAACCGCTACCTGTTCGCGGGGGTGGTGGCGGGGATCGGCTGGTACGGGAACTGTTTTGGCTGCCCGACGGTAGGGGGGGAAGTCTACTGCGAGCCTGTCTACGACGGTAATCCCCTGGTTAACGCCATGTGCCTGGGGCTTGTGCGGACGGCCGGCATCATACGGGGCCGGGCCGAGGGTCCCGGCAACCCGGTACTCCTGGCCGGCGCTCCGACCGGCCGCGACGGTATCCACGGGGCCAGCCTGCTGGCTTCGAGGGAGTTTGACGAGAAGGCGGAGGAACGGCGGCCATCGGTTCAGGTAGGCGACCCTTTCCTTGGCAAGCTGTTGCTGGAAGCTTGCTTGGAGGCCAGGGACACCGGGTTGCTGGTCGGGGTGAACGACCTGGGTGCGGCCGGGTTGACGTCGGCCTGCTCGGAGACGGCCAGCCGGGCCGGAACCGGTATTGAACTAGAGCTTGACGAGGTCCCGCGGCGGGAGCCGGGGATGACACCCTACGAGGTCATGCTGTCCGAGTCCCAGGAACGGATGCTCATCATCGCTCGCCAGGGTGGCGAGGAGGTGATCGCCCGCATCTTCCGCCGCTGGGGGCTGGAGGCGAAGATAATCGGCCGGGTCACGGCCGACGGTATGATCCGGGTGCGCGAGGGGGGTCGGATGGTCGCCGAGGTCCCGGCTGCCGCCCTGACCCGCGAGGCGCCGGTCTACCACCGGCCGGAGCGGGCGGCAGAGCGGCCGGTGCTCGATTTGGGCGCCCTGCCGGACCTGGCACCGTCCCAGGCTGGAGCCTGGCTGGCCCGCCTTATGGGATCGGCCAACCTGGCGTCTCGGGAATGGGTCTACCGCCAGTACGATCACCTCGTGGGGGTGAACACGGCCCTGCGGCCGGGCTCCGACGCCGCCGTCCTGCGGTTCAAAGACCGGCCCGGCGGTGTTGCGGCGGCCGTGGACGGCAACGGCCGCCACTGCTGGCTGGCCCCCCGGCTCGGCGGGGCCCTGGCCGTGGCCGAGGCAGCCCGCAACCTGACGGTCAGCGGGGCGCGGCCGGTGGCCCTCACCAACTGCCTGAACTTCGGAAACCCGGAGCGGCCGGAGATCATGTGGGAGTTCCGGGAGGTCATTGAGGGTATGGCCGAGGCTTGCCGGGCCCTGGGCACCCCCGTGACCGGTGGCAACGTGAGCTTCTACAATGAGACACTGGGGCAGAACATCTACCCCACCCCAGTGGTGGGGATGGTCGGGCTCTTGGACGATATCGCCCACGTCACCCGGCAGGGGTTTCAGTCGGCGGGCGACCGCATCATCCTGCTTGGGCGGACCCGCGACGACCTCGGTGGGGGAGAGTACCTGAAGCTGGCCCACGGGCTGGTGGCAGGGCCGCCGCCAGGACTCGACCTGGAAGCGGAAGTCCGGGTTCAGGCCCTGTGCCTGGAGGCCATCCGGGCGGGGATGGTCCGGTCAGCTCATGACTGCTCCGACGGGGGCCTGGCGGTTGCCCTGGCCGAGATGGCCGTGGCCGGCGGCGAGGGGGCCCGGGGTCTCGACGTCGACTTGGCGGCTGCGGGTGGTTCGCGGCTGGACACCCTCCTGTTCGGGGAGACCCCGTCCCGGATCGTGCTGGCGGTGGCCCCCGCCGCCGCCGAAGGCCTGCTGGCCCTGGCCCGCCGGCACGGCGTGGCTGCTGTCGAACTGGGCGTCGTCACCGACGGCCGGGTGGTGCTGCGGCAGGGCGGGCGGACCCTGGTGGACGAGGCCACGGCCGACCTGGAAGCTGCCTGGAAGGGGGCTTTACCGTGCCTGATGGCGGGTTGAAAGACCACTGCGGGGTGTTCGGCATCGCCTTCCATCCCGAAGCGGCCGGGATCACCCATCACGCCCTCTACGCCCTGCAGCACCGGGGGCAGGAGAGCGCCGGCATCGTGGCCTCGGGTGAGGGAGGGCTCGAAGTTCACAAGGGCATGGGGCTGGTGGCGGACGTGTTCGACCGCTCCACCCTGGCCCGGCTGGGGCAAGGGACCGATCTGGCGGTTGGTCACGTCCGCTACTCCACCTATGGCGCCAGCGCCCTGGCGAACGCCCAGCCCTTACTGGTGCGGTACCGCAGCGGGCCACTGGCCCTGGCTCACAACGGCAACCTGGTCAACGCTGCCGCCGTGCGGGAGGAGCTGGAGGGGGAGGGCTCGATCTTCCAGACCAGCCTGGACACCGAGGTGGTGGCTCACCTGGTCGCCCGGCTGTCCGATGACGGGCCCGAGGAAGCGCTGGCGGCCAGTCTGGCCCGGGTGCGGGGGGGCTATGCCCTGCTGGCCCTGGCCGGCCGCAAGCTCATCGGTGTGCGGGATCCCAACGGGATCCGCCCGCTGGCCCTGGGGCGGCTGGGGGATGCCTACTTGCTGGCCTCCGAGTCGTGCGCGTTCGACGCGGCCGGGGCCGAGTTCGTCCGGGAGGTCGAGCCAGGCGAGATGGTGGTCGTGGACCGGCACGGGCTGCGGTCCACTCCCGCCCTCCCCCCCGGTCGGCCCGCGTTCTGCGTCTTTGAGTTCATCTACATCGCCCGCCCCGACTCCGACCTGCAGGGCATGAACGTGCACGCCGTCCGCAAGGAACTCGGCCGCCGGCTGGCGCGGAACTACCCCGTGGAGGCGGACATCGTCACCGGCGTCCCCGACTCCAGCATCTCGGCTGCGTCCGGCTACGCCGAGGAAGCCCGCATTCCCTACGAAATGGGCCTGGTGAAGAACCGTTACATCGGGCGCACCTTCATCCAGCCCCATCAGGAGGCTCGGGACCTGGGGGTGACCCTCAAGCTCAACCCGCTGCGCAAGGTCATCGACGGCCAGCGGGTGGTGCTGGTGGACGACTCCATCGTCCGCGGGACCACCTCCCGCCACATCGTCCGCCTGCTGCGCGAGGCCGGGGCCCGAGAGGTGCACCTGCGCATAGCGTCTCCCCCTTACCGGTGGCCCTGCTACTTCGGCATTGACACCTCGTCCCGGGGTGAGCTGGTGGCCGCCGTGCGGGATGGGGAGGAGGTCCGGCGCCTGGTGGGAGCCGACAGCCTGAAACACCTATCGCTGGAGGAACTCGTTGCCGGTACGGGTGCCGGAGGCTGCTGCCTGGCCTGTTTCAACGGCGACTACCCGGTCCCGGTGGAAGGAGGGGGTCGGCTTGGGTAACGAGGGGATGACTTACCGCGAGGCTGGAGTCGACATCGAGGCCGGCGATGAGGCCGTCTGCCGCATTGCCCGGCTGGCCGCCGCCACCGCCCGCCCCGGCGTCCTCGGCGGCATCGGCGGTTTCGGCGGGCTGTTCGACCTCGCTCCGGGTGGCTGGCGGGACCCCGTCCTGGTGGCGGGAACAGACGGCGTCGGGACCAAGCTGAAGATCGCCTTCATGATGGACAAACACGACACGGTGGGCATCGACGCCGTAGCCTACTGTGTGAACGATGTCATCGTGCAAGGCGCCGAACCCCTCTTCTTCCTGGACTACATCGGGGTCGGGAAGCTGGATCCGGTCCGGGTGGAGGCGATCGTGACCGGGGTGGCCGAAGGCTGCCGCCGGGCCGGCTGCGCTCTCATCGGGGGCGAGACGGCGGAGTTGCCCGGCCTCTACACGGTGGGCGAGTACGACCTGGTAGGCTTCTGCGTCGGCGCCGTGGAGCGGGCGGCGATCATCGACGGACAGCGGGTCCGCCCCGGGGACGCCCTTCTAGGCATCGGCTCGACCGGCCTACAATCCAGCGGGTTCTCTTTGGTCCGCAAGGTCTTGCTGGAGAAGGCCGCCCTGACCCTGAACCGGCACTTCCCCGAACTGGGGCGCACCCTGGGCGAGGAGTTGTTGGAGCCGACGGGGATATACGCCCGGCCGCTCCTGGCCGTCGCCCGGGAGTTCGACCTCCGGGCGGCGGCCAACATCAGCGGGGGCGGCATCCCCGGGAATCTCCCCCGGGTTCTCCCCGATGGCGTCCGGGCCGTGGTCCGGCGGGGGACCTGGCCCGTCCATCCCATCTTCGACCTGGTCCGGAGGGCGGGCCAGGTGGCCGAGGCCGAGATGTACCAGACTTTCAACATGGGTCTGGCCATGGTTCTGGTGCTCCCTGCCGACCAGGCCGGCCGGGCCCGGGGCTTCCTGGAACAGCTGGGAGAGCGGGCTTACCTGGTCGGCGAGATCGTCGCGGCGGGGGGCCCCCCGGAGGTGGTGTTGACGTGACGTTGAACCTGGGCGTTCTCGCGTCCGGCCGGGGCACCAATCTCCTGGCCATCCTGGCCGCCGCCGCGGGCGGGGAGATCCCGGCCCGGGTACGGGTGGTCATCTCCGACCGGGCGGGGGCTCCGGCACTGGAGTTGGCCCGGTCCCGTGGCATTCCCGCGTTCTTCTTGGACCCGGGCCCGGCCGGCAAGGCGGCGTTTGAGTCCCGCGTGGTGTCTCGGTTGGAGGAGCACGGGGTGGATCTGGTCTGCCTGGCCGGGTTCATGCGGGTGGTGGGCCGGACTCTCCTTGACCGCTATGCGGGCCGCATCCTGAACATCCACCCCTCGCTGCTGCCGGCTTTCCCCGGGCTGGACGCGCAGAGGCAAGCCTGGGAGTACGGGGTCAAGGTGGCCGGGTGCACCGTGCACTTCGTGGACCGGGGGGTGGACGCCGGCCCTATCATCCTGCAGCGGGCGGTGACCGTGAGCGAGGGCGACACCCCGGAGACGCTGGGCGCCCGCATCCTGGAAGAAGAGCATCGGGCCTACCCGGAGGCTATCCGCTTGTTCGCCGAGAAGCGGCTTGTCCTGGAGGGACGGCGGGTCAAGGTCGGGGAAGGGGAACGGGGGACATGATCAAGCGGGCCCTGCTGAGCGTGTCCGACAAGACCGGACTGGCCGATTTTGCCCGCGGGCTGGTCGCCACGGGGACGGAACTGGTCTCCACCGGGGGAACGGCGGCTTTCCTCCGGGGGGAAGGGCTGCCGGTCACGCCGGTCTCCGATCTGACCGGCTTTCCGGAGATCCTGGGTGGCCGGGTCAAGACCCTTCACCCCCGTATCCATGCCGGGATCCTGGCCCGCCGGGATCTGCCCGCGGATCGCGAGCAACTGGCCCGGCACGACATAGGAGGCATTGACCTGGTGGCGGTCAACCTCTACCCCTTCCGCCAGGTTGTCTCCCGCCCGGAGGTCGCCCTGGAGACGGCGATCGAGAACATCGACATCGGTGGCCCTACCCTCCTCCGGGCGGCGGCGAAGAACCACCGCCACGTTCTGGTGATCGTGGATCCGGCCGACTACCCCGAAGTTCTCGCCGCCGGCCACGAAATCTCACCGGCACTTCGCTACCGGCTGGCGATCAAGGCCTTCCGGCACACCGCCGTATACGACGCCGGGATCGCGGAGTGGCTGGCCCGCCGGGAGGGCTGGCCCCCGGCTGAGTTCCCCCGCGAACTGCCGCTCGGCCTCGAGCTCCGGGCAACCCTCCGTTACGGTGAGAACCCGCACCAGCGAGCCGCCCTCTACGCGGAGCCGTTCGTCCCGCCCGGCGCGCTGATCGGGGCCGAGCGCCTGGCGGGGAAGGAACTCTCCTACAACAATCTGGGTGATGCCCAGGTTGCCTGGGATCTGGTCCGCGACTTCCCCGAGACGGCGGCGGTGGCGGTCAAGCACGCCACCCCCTGCGGGGCGGCGACCGGCGCCACTTGCGGCGAGGCCTACCGCAAGGCCCATGACGCCGATCCGGTGTCTATATTCGGCGGGGTGGTGGCCTTCAACCGGGATCTGGATGCCGCCACTGCCGGGGAGCTCACGCGGATCTTCCTCGAAGTGGTCGTGGCCCCCGGCTACGATCAGGAAGCCCTGGCCGTTCTCACCCGGCGCCCGGACCTGCGGGTGCTCGCCGTGGGACTGGCCCCGGCCGTGCCACGGCTCGAGCTGCGCCCCGTCTCGGGAGGACTGCTGGTCCAGGAGGCCGACCTGGCCGCCGTAACCCCCGCGTCCTGGCGGACGGTGACCGCACGGGGCCCTTCGGATCGCGAACTGGCCGATCTCGTCTTCGCCTGGCGGGTGGTCAGAGCCGTCCGCTCCAACGCCATTGTGTTGGCCCGGGATGGAGTCACCGCCGGCATCGGCGGCGGCCAGACCTCCCGCATCGGCGCCGCCCGGATCGCCATCGCCGCCGCGGGGGAGCGGTCCCGGGGGTCGGTCCTGGCGTCGGACGCCTTCTTCCCGTTCCCTGACGTGGTCGAGGCGGCGGCGGCGGCCGGGGTGACCGCCATCGTCCACCCTGGAGGGTCGTTGCGAGACGGCGAGTCGATCGCGGCAGCCGACCGGCTCGGCCTGGCCATGCTCTTCACCGGCACCCGGCACTTCCGCCACTAGCCCCGGAGGTGATCCCCTTGAAGGTACTGGTTGTCGGGAACGGTGGCCGTGAACATGCCCTGGCCTGGAAGATCGCCGCCAGCCCCCGGCTCCGGCAGCTCTACTGCCTGCCCGGCAACCCGGGGATGGAGGAGCTGGGAGAGTGTATCCCTGGCGACCCGGAGGACGTCGAGGCAGTGGCTCGAGTCGCCGGGCGCCTGAAGGCCGATCTCACCGTCGTGGGACCGGAGGCCCCGCTGGTCAAAGGGATCGCCGGCGCCTTCGCGAGCCGGGGGTTGCGCTTGTTCGGCCCCGACCGCGCGGGGGCCCGGCTGGAGGGCAGCAAGGCCTGGGCCCGGGAGTTGATGGCCCGGTGCGGCGTGCCAGGCCCCGTCCACGCCGTTTTCGCCGACCCCGGGGAGGCCGGGGAGTACCTACGGGCGCTGGGCGGGCCGGCGGTTGTCAAGGCCGACGGTCTGGCGGCGGGCAAGGGGGTGACGGTAGCCGGCGGGCCGGAAGAGGCCCTGGCCGCCGTCAGGGCCATGATGGTCGAGCGTGTGCACGGTGAGGCCGGTCGCCGCGTCGTCATCGAGGAGCGCCTGGAGGGAGAGGAGCTCTCCGTTCTGGCCCTGGTGGACGGCGAACGGGTCCGCTTGTTGCCCTCGTCTCAGGATCACAAGCGGGTCGCCGACGGGGACCAGGGACCCAACACCGGCGGCATGGGAGCCTACGCGCCCGCGCCAGCCTGCACCGCCGACCTCGCCGCCCGGATTCAGGCCAGCATCCTGGAACCGGTCGTGGCCGCTCTCCGCGAAGAGGGGACGCCTTACCGGGGGATCCTGTACGCCGGCCTGATGCTGACCCGGGACGGCCCCCGGGTGCTGGAGTACAATGTTCGCTCGGGCGACCCGGAGACCCAGGTAGTCTTGCCTTTGCTGGCGAGTGACTTCCTGGACCTGGCCGAGGCGGTCTTGGACGGGCGGCTAGATCGGGTGGACGTGCGAGTCCGGCCCCAGGCCGCCGTCTGCGTCGTACTGGCTTCGCCCGGCTACCCTGGCGGTTACCCCCGGGGGCTTCCGATCACCGGGGTGGACCGGGCCGGCCGGATGCCGGGGGTCCTGGTGTTCCACGCCGGGACGGCCCGCGAGGAGGGTCGGCTGGTGACGGCCGGGGGCCGGGTGCTGGGAGTGACCGCCCTCGGCGACACCCTGGAGCAGGCTGCGGAGCGGGCCTACGAAGCGGTCGCCCACGTCTCCTTCAACGGCATGCACTACCGCCGGGACATCGCCCGCCGCGCCCTCGCCGGGAGGCTGGGGAGATGAACGTCCGCAGGCTAGCCGTGGTCGGGGTCCTGGCCGGGCTCTACGCCGTCCTGACCTACTCCCTGGCTTCGGTGAGCTTCCTACCCCAGCAAGTGCGCTTCGCCGAGGCCCTGGCCGTCCTGCCGTACCTCACTCCCCTGGCCATCCCCGGCCTGACCCTCGGGGTCTTCCTGGCCAACCTGGCCAGCCCGCTCGGCTGGGTTGACTGGGTCTTCGGCACCCTGGCCACCTTCCTGGCCGCCTGGCTGACAAGCCGAGCCCCCCACCCGTTATTGGCCCCTTTTCCGCCGGTCGTCGTCAACGCCGCCCTGGTGGGTTACTACCTGGCCGTCATCCTGGGCTTGCCCTACGCCGTGACCGCCCTGCAGGTGGGCCTAGGGCAGCTCGTCGCCTGCTACCTCCTGGGGTACCCCCTGCTACGGGCCCTCGCCCGCCGCCCCGCCTTGCTCCGGAGGCTGCGGGGCGAGGCATGATCTTGTCCCGGCCGGGCAGGCTGTTCCCGGAGGTGAGGAGCCTTGACCGCCACCGGCAGAGCAGCCGTGATCCTGGTGCTGGGCGTGGCCATCCTCGGAGGGGTGGGCGGCTGCCCAGGGCGCCAGGCGGCCCAGGATGAGCAGCGGACGCGGGAGATCGTCCGCGACGAGCTGCGGACGGGGCAGACCCAGGCCGTCATCGAGCAGATGACCCAGGAAGCCGGAGTCCAGCCGCTCGTGCAGGAGGCCCTTGAGTCACCCGCCATGCAGACCCGGATCGCCCGGATGATCGAGAACCAGCTCACTGCCCCCGACCTGCAGGCCCGGCTGAGCGACCAGATCCGGGACCTGCTCGGCACACCCGAGGTGCAGGCCGCACTGCAGGATGCCGTTCGCCAGCAGCTCATGCAGATCATAGGGGGAGGCGGGGGAGGGGGCGGCCAGTAGGGCGGGCCGGGGTGCCGGGAGCCGGAGGCGTCATCCGCAGAAATTTTTTCCATGGAAGGCAGGACTCTGACGATCCGTGGCGAACCGTGCATGGTTTCCCCCGCCGGCGGTGAGCGCCGTGTGGCAGGAATTGGCTGGAGGTGATGTGGAAGCTTGTACGGCGCACCCCCGACAGTTGATCTCGACTCCGGAGGCTGCTGTCGCCGCCCGGTCAGCGGGACAGTCCCGTTCCCGGTCTCGAGAAACCCTTAGGGGAAGGAGGTGATAGCGGTGCGTAAGCTGTTCTTGGTGTTGGTGGTCGTGATGCTCGGGGTCTGCGCCTCCAGCAACTTGGGTTTCCCGTGGTGGTAGGCCAGCAAGGACACCGCTGACCGGGCTTTTTTGAACCTCCGGGGCCGGAGGTGGCCCTCTTGGATAGGCGGGGGCGGTTTGGCCTGTATGCGGCAGCCATCGTAGTCCTGGGGATGGGGGCTCTCCTGGGACTCACATTCGCTACTCCCCGGACTGCCGTCGGACCCTTGCTGACACTCGGACTGCTGGTGGCGTTGGCCGAGTTGGGCCAGGTAGTCCTTTGGCCAGGACACGGGGCGTCTCTCGGGGCCGGCGTTGCCCTGGCCGCCGGCTGGCTGTTCGGTCCTGCCGGCGCTGGCGGGGTCCAACTGGTGGGGGGGGTGCTAGCCGGGTTGGTCGCCCGGGCCACCCCCCGAGTCCTGCTGCCGAACGTCTCCATGTATGTGAGCTCTGCCATCGTGGCAGCCACGGCCACAGGATTGCTTGCCGAAGCTTGTGCGGGCGCCGAGCCGGTTCGCTGGCTTGTCTTCGCTCTCGGTCCGGTTCTCTTCTTCGCGACCAACAGCCTGTTGCTCAGCGTGGGGCTTGCCGTTCTGGGCGGGACGCGGCTCCTGTCCACCTGGCACGATACCATGCGGGCCAGTGTCCCACAGGCTATAGCCTGTGGAGTGGTATCGGTCGGCCTGGTCTACGCCCACGAACTGGCGGGCATGACGGGGATGGTCGTCCTGTGCCTGTTGGCGGTCGAAGTCAACCGCGTCTTAATGCGACGTTACGCCTCCAGCATGCGCGAACGAGAGGTGGCCGGCCTGCTGGGGGCGGTCCAGGCCAGTGACGTCCGTCACCGCCGCGGCCACAGCCGTCGCGTGCTGCGCTACGCGATGGCCCTGGGCCAGGCCATGCGAGTGGCCCGGGCCGACCTGGACCGGCTCCGCCACGCCGCCCTGCTGCACGACATCGGGCTGGCGGGGGAGTTGATGGAACTCGTCTCGCAGCCCAGGCGGTTGACCGGGGAGGAGTTGTCCCTGGTTCAGCAGCACGCCACCCGCGGTGCCGACATGATCGCCCGGATTGCCGCCCTGCGCGACGTGGCCGACCTCATGCGCCACCACCACGAGCGCCTGGATGGGCGCGGCTACCCGGCGGGCTTGGCGGGCGAACAAATACCTCTAACCGTCAGGATCTTGTGTGTGGCCAACGCTTTTGACGCCATGACCACCCGGCGACCACACCAGGCGGCCCTGACCGTGCGGCAAGCCCTCGCCGAACTGGAGGACAAGCAGGGGAGTCAGTTCTGCCCGCTGGTGGTGCGGGAGTTCGTCGACCTGGTCCGCCGTGAGGACCCCGCCCGCTCCCACGCCTTCATACAGAAGATCGCCGGCCACGAGGAGGAAGGCGAAGTCTCCGAGCGCCTCAGGCGCTACATCGGCCGATCCCGTTGGGCCCAGGTTGCCCTCGACCTCCAGCCGCAGCCCCGCCTCTTGCGTCTCCTGCTCGAGCGATGGGGATTGGCCTGCCAGGCCAACTGGAGCACCGGCCTCGAGTGGCCCCGGACCTTGTCGGAGATGGTCCAGGTGCTAGGAGTGAGCCTGGAACTGGACGAAGTCCTGGCCTTCCTGTGCGGCATGGCGTCGCGGGTGACCGGCCGGGCAGCCGCCCTCCTGATGGCCGACGAGGCGGGCGAGCGGCTCCAGGTGCTGGAGATCGAGCCCGGGCCGCTCAAGGAAGCGCCGGAACTGCAGGGGGCCGTCTTCGACGCCCGGTCGGGGCTCTTGGGTATGGCGCTTGCCGGGAACCGTCCCCTCTACTCCCGCGATGCCCGCACCGATCCTCGGTCCGGCCGGCCGAACCCGTTCGCCCCCCACGGCATGCGGTCGCTGGCGGTGGTGCCTTTTCAACACCGGGGGAGTCCGGTTGGCGTCCTGCTGGTCTGGGACAACCGGACTCGCCCCCTGCCCCGGGGGGCTGTGAGCCTGCTCACCCTGGTGGGCCGGGAGGCGGCGCTGGCGGTCGAGAACGCCCGCCTGCTGAAGCTGACCCGGGAGCGACTGGCCGAGATCACCGCCATGAAGGCGTTCACCGACATGGTGCTCGAGCATGTGAGCACCGGCATTCTGGTAGTCGACGGGGAGGGAACGGTCAAGCTGGTCAACCCCGAGGCCCGGCGGGTGCTCGGGGACGTCAGGGAGCGAACCCCCGTCACTCAGGGTGCCTGGGGGCAATTGATGCTGGAAAGCATCGCCGGCGGCCGGGACCGGTCGGCACGCAACATGCGGACAGATGGGGGTAAGGTGCTCGACGTCCGGTGTTCGCCCCTGAGGGATCCGCAG
The DNA here is from genome assembly GCA_031082145.1 of bacterium. GTDB lineage: Bacteria > Bacillota > Sulfobacillia > UBA995 > UBA995 > Ess09-15. The sequence goes on from JAVHLP010000002.1 coordinate 206,039, forward strand.
GGGCGGGTAACCGGGGCCGTGGCTCTGATCAACGACGTCACCGAGCGCGACCGGCTTGAGGCCCAATTCATGCAGGCCGAGAAGCTGGCCCTGGTGGGTGAACTGGCGGCCGGGGCAGCCCACGAAATCCGCAACCCGCTCACCTGCATTCGCGGGTTCATCCAGCTCCTAAAGGTACCCGCTCCCGCCGGGGATCTCCCCGCCCAGTACCTGGACATCGTGCTGGGGGAGATCGACCGCATTGAACACATCGTCCGCGATCTCCTGCAGCTCGCCCGGCCTCCCGAACTCAACCTCGGCCCGGCTGACCTGAACGCACTGGCGAAAGAGGCCTGTCTGCTCTTCATGACCGAGGCGGTCCGGAGGGGAGTGAGCCTCAGCCAGCAACTGCACCCGGCCCTCCCTCTCGTCAGGGCCGACTCAAACCTCATCAAGCAGGTCTTCTTGAACATAATCGGCAACGCCCTGGAGGCGGTGGACTCTGGGGGGAGAGTGGAGGTGGTCGGCGAGCACTTGGCCGCGAAGGGGTGGGTAGTATTTCGGGTGCGTGACAATGGGCCGGGGGTACCGCCGGAGATCCGCGAGCGCATCTTCCACCCCTTCTTCACCACCCGGCCTCAGGGGACAGGTCTGGGCCTGTCGGTCAGTCACGGCATCGTCCGCAACCACGGTGGCCACATCGAGGTGGGGAGTTCCTCCACCGGAGGGGCCGAGTTCAGCGTCTTCCTCCCCGTCGCCGGGCCGGAGCAGCCGGAGGTGATCACCCCCGGGTCGTAGAAGCTCTCTGGGTCAGCCGGGGAAGGAGGGCCATTCGTTGACCACCGCCGGCGCCGGCCCGGATTCCCTGCTCCGAGGTTTGAACCCGGCGCAACGGGAAGCGGTGCTGCATACCCGGGGCCCGCTCCTCATCCTGGCCGGAGCTGGCACCGGGAAGACGCGAACCCTGACTCACCGTATCGGCTACCTGGTAGCCTCGGGGGAGGCTGCCCCGGGGGAGATCCTGGCCATCACCTTCACCAACAAGGCGGCCACCGAGATGCGCGAACGGGTGGCGGCAACGGTTGGCTCCCGGGTCGGGCCGATGTGGGTGCGTACCTTCCACGCCACCTGCGCCCGGATCCTCCGCCGGGAGGCGCCGGCCCTGGGCTATTCGCGGGATTTCTCCATCTACGACGCTGAAGACCAGCACCGGCTGGCCCGGCGGTGCCTGGCCGACCTCGGCTGGGACGAGCGTCGTTACCCACCGGTGGCCCTGGTCGCCGCCATCAGCAAGGCCAAGAGCGGGCTCCAGGGCCCGGACGAGGCCTGGGAGAGGGCGGGCGATTACTTCGAGGAACGGCTGGCCGTCTTCTACCGGAGCTACCAGGAGCGCCTTCAGGCCGCCCAGGCCATGGACTTCGACGACCTCATCCGGCTGGTGGTCCGTCTCTTCCGTGAGCGCCCGGATATTCTCGGGACCTACCGGGACCGCTTCCGCCAGGTCCTGGTCGATGAGTACCAGGACACCAACCATGCCCAGTACGCCCTGGTCAACCTGATAGCCCAGGCTCACCGGAACCTGGCGGCGGTGGGAGACAACGATCAGAGCATCTACGGGTGGCGCAATGCCGATATCCGGAACATCCTGGACTTCCAGCGGGACTATCCCGACTCCCGGATCGTCCGCCTGGAACAGAACTACCGCTCGCCGCGGCCGGTGCTGGAGGTCGGGAACGCCCTCATCATCCACAACTCCCGCCGGATCCCCAAGTCGCTCTGGACCGACCGCGAGGGGGGAGAGGAGCCCCTGCTCTATCTCGCGGCCGACGAACGGGGCGAGGCTGGTTTTGTGGTCTCCCACATCGCGGCCGGGCTGGCCGAGGGACGTCCCCCCGCGTCATTCGCCGTCCTTTACCGGACTCACGCCCAGTCCCGGGTCTTAGAGGAGGAACTGATGCGGCGGGGGATACCCTACCGGGTGGTCGGGGGTACCCGGTTCTATGAGCGCCGGGAGGTCAAGGATGCACTTGCCTACCTGCGAGTTGTGGCCAATCCGGCCGACGACCTGTCCCTGGAGCGGGTGATCAACGTTCCCCCGCGGGGCGTGGGGACGGCATCGCTGGCCCACCTGAGGTCCCTGGGCCTTCCGCTACTGGAGGCGTGCCGGTCGGCCAGCGAGTTGCCTGCCCGGTGTCTGGCCGCTCTGGGCGAGCTGGTCGAGACCCTGGACCGGCTGCGGCTGGAGAGAGAGGATCTGACCCTGCCCGGATTGGTGCGCCGGGCCGTGGAGGACACCGGGTATGCCGGCTGGCTAGAACGTCAAGGCACGGAAGAGGCCCTGGGGCGGCTAGACAACCTCAGGGAACTGGCCTCTCTGGCCGAGAGCTTCGCCCGCGACAGCGACGACCCGTCCCTGGATGCCTTTCTTGCCTTTACAGCCCTGGTTGCCGATGTGGACAGCCTGGAAGAGGGCGAAGGGGGCGTGGTCCTGATGACCGCCCACAATGCCAAGGGACTGGAGTTCCCCACCGTTTTCCTGGTGGGCCTGGAGGAAGGGCTTTTCCCCCATGCCCGCTCCCTCGAGGGACAGGACGAACTGGAGGAGGAACGACGGCTCCTCTACGTGGGCGTGACCCGGGCCCAGGAAGAACTGCTGCTCAGCTACGCCCGGACTCGCGTCCTGTTCGGGCGGCCCACGGTCAGGATGCCTTCGCGGTTCCTCGGCGAGATCCCCGAGACCCTGCTGCGGCGTTGTGTTGATAAGCCCCCGCCGACGCCGCGACCCGCCATGAAGGTTGAGCATTCCGCCCCGGGCGATGACGATGCCTTCCACCCCGGCGAACGGGTGCTGCACCCCAAGTGGGGAGTGGGGACGGTGGTGGCCCGTCGCCCGACCGGTGATGATATTGAACTGACGCTGGCCTTTCCCGGCATGGGAGTCAAGAAGGTGCTGGCCAGCCTCGCCCGGTTGAGCCGGGCGTAGGAGGTTTCGATGCGGCCCCGAGCGCTGTCGGCCCTGCAGGGTCTTTGGATCGGCCTGGCCATCGTGCTGCCCGGGATCAGCGGCGGCACGGCCGCCCTGATGATGGGTATCTACCGGGAGTTCCTCGAGGCCTTGGGCTACTTCCGCCTCCGGCGTGAGGCCTGGCTGCTGGCCGGAACCCTGGCCGGCGTCTTGCTGGGAGCCAGGGTGGTCGGTTACCTGCTGGAGGCCTTCCCCGGACCGGTCCGAGCGTTTCTGTTTGGCCTGGTGGCGGGGGCGCTGCGTCCCGTCTTCCGTGAGGCGGGCCCGGTCACCCTTCGCAAGCTGGCCCTGGCCCTGGCCGGCATGGCCGGTACCACGCTGCTCGCCGCCATCGGGCCCCGGGGAACGACCGCCCTGGGGGGGCTCTTTCTTGCCGGGGTGGCGGCAAGCGTGGCCATGATGCTGCCGGGAGTCTCCGGGAGCTCCGTGTTGCTCGCCTTGGGCCAGTACGAGCGAGCCCTCGCCGCCCTTAACCAGTTTGACCTGCCCGCCCTGGCCGCCCTGGGCGGCGGCGCCCTGGCCGGCCTGGCCCTGTTGTCCAGAGGGGTACTATATATCCTGGGTGATCGCCCGCTGGGCAGCATTGCCTTGCTGGGCGGGATGATGGCAGGATCCCTTCCCGGCCTGTGGCCGCAGGCGGCCGGCCTACCGGAGGTCGCCGCTGTGATGTTGGGGCTGGCGCTTATGACCCGGCCGGCCGGGAGTTCCGGGAGGAGGAGCTGACGGTGGATCGCCAAGCCGTCGTGCGGGAACTCGAAGCCCTGCGGGCCGAGATCCGCCACCACGACTACTTGTACCACGTGCTGGACCGTCCCCTTATCTCGGACCAGGCCTACGATCGGTTGCTGGCACTCCTGGTTGATCTCGAGACTCGCCATCCCGACCTCGTCAGCCCGGACTCGCCCAGCCAACGGGTTGGAGGAGCTCCCGCCGAAGGTTTCGGCCAGGTACGGCACCCCGTGAACCTGCTCGGGCTCGACAATGCGGCCGGCGCCGCCGATCTCCGTGATTTCGATCGCCGGGTTCGTTCACTGCTGGGAGGGGAGGAACCCGGGTACGTGGCCGAGCTCAAGATCGATGGCTTGACGGTGGCCCTGACCTACCGGCAGGGGTTCCTGGTCCAGGGGGCCACGCGGGGCGACGGCGAGCTAGGGGAGGATGTGACCGCGAATCTCCGCACCATACGCAGTATTCCCCTCCGGCTGCGGGAGCCGTCGCCCGCCCGGCTGGCGGTGCGAGGCGAGGTCTACATGTCCCGCGAGGACTTCCTCCAGCTCAACCGGGAACGCGAGCGGGTGGGCGAGCCCGCCTTCGCCAATCCCCGCAATGCCGCCGCCGGGTCGGTACGGCAGCTGGATCCCCGGGTTACGGCCGGCCGCTCACTGGACAGCTTCGTCTACGAACTCCTGGAGATGGACGGTCCGGCCCCTGACTTCCACCAGGACGTCCTCGAATCGCTCCGGGCCTGGGGATTCCGGGTCAACCCGCACTCCCGCCGCTGTACCGGCATCGAGGAGGTCATCGCCTACTGCCAGCACTGGTCGAGCGAATACCGCGAGCTTCCCTATGAGACGGACGGGGTTGTCGTCAAGGTGGACCGGCTGGATTCCCGGGTTCGCCTGGGACACCGGGCGCGCAGCCCGCGTTGGGCGGTGGCCTTCAAGTTCGCCGCCGATGAGGAACTCACCGTTGTGAGAGCCATGGAAGTGCAGGTGGGCCGAACCGGGGCCCTGACCCCGGTCGTTCACCTGGAGCCGGTCCGGCTGGCGGGCTCCACCGTGAGCCGGGCTAGCCTGCACAACGAGGACATCGTGGCCGAGAAAGACGTGCGGGTTGGCGACACGGTGCGGATACGCAAGGCGGGAGGAGTGATCCCGGAGGTCGTGGAAGTGGTCAAGGACCGCCGGACGGGCGGCGAAGCGCCCTTCGTGGTGCCGGCGGTCTGTCCCGCCTGCGGGGCCCGGACGGTACGGCTGGCGGGAGAGGCGGCCCGTCGCTGCCCGAACACCCTTGGCTGCCCGGCCCAGCGTCAGGAAGCGGTGATCCACTTCGCCTCGCGAGGCGCCCTCGATATCCGGGGGCTGGGCCCGGCGGTGGTTGCCACACTGTTCGAGGCCGGCCTCATCGGCGACGTGGCCGATCTATACCGCCTCACCGAGGCCGACCTGACCGGCCTTCCCCGGCTGGGGCCGAAGTCGGCCCGGAACCTGGTCCAGGCCGTGGCCGCGAGCAGAGCGGCTCCCCTCCACCGGTTGATCTACGGGCTGGGCATCCGGCACGTCGGCGAGCGGGTCGCGGCCCTGCTGGCGACCCACTTCGGCAGCCTCGACCGGCTCTTGCAGGCGGACCAGGCAGATCTGGAAGAGGTACCCGAAGTGGGGCCCAAGATCGCCGCCGCTGTGGCTGCCTTCTTCCGCGAGCAGGCCAACCTCCAGGTCCTGGCCAAGCTCCGGGCGGCCGCCGGGGGCGGGTCGGACCGGCCAGTCGAGGCGTCCGGTGAGGGGACCCTGGCTGGGCGGCAGTTCGCCTTCACCGGAACCCTGCGCTCGCTACCCCGCCGGGAGGCCGAGGAGGCGGTACGGGCCCGGGGCGGTCGGGTCGGGGGTCTCAGCCGGCAGACCACCTGCCTGGTAGCCGGCGAGAACCCGGGATCCAAGTTGGACCGGGCCCGTGAACTGGGAGTGGCCGTGCTGAGCGAGGAAGAGTTCCTGGCCTTGCTGGGAGAGGAGGTCTGATCGTGACCGTGAGTCGCGACGACGTCCTGCGGGTGGCGGCCCTGGCCCGCCTGCGTTTCGAAGAAGAAGACCTGGAACGCCTGGCCGCGGACATGAACGCCATCCTGGGGCTGGTTGACCAGTTAGACCGGGTGGACACGGCGGCCGCGGCGCCCATGGCCAGCGTCCTGCCGCTGGTGAACGCTTTCCGGGAGGACGAGCCGGCAGCGACCCTGGATCCCGATGACTGGCTGCGGGCGGCTCCCTGGCGCGAGGGCCCCTTCCCCGGGGTGCCCCGCTTCGTGGAGGAGTGAGCAGCTTGTCCTCCCTCGGCAGCATCGACCGGTTGGCCGCGGGGATGGCGGCGGGCGAGTTCACGGCCGTGGAGCTCGCCCGGGAAGCACTGGACCGCATCGCCACCCTTGACGGCCGGCTCAACTCCTTTGTCACCCTGACCCCGGAACGGGCGCTGGCCCAGGCGGAAGCGGTGGACAATGCCCGGACGCGGGGAGAGACGCTCGGTCCCCTGGCCGGCATCCCCATGGCCTTGAAAGACAACCTGTGCACCCGCGGCATCCTCACCACCTGCAGCTCGCGGGCTTTGAAGAACCACGTTCCCCCCTACGACGCCACCGCCTGGTGCCGCCTGGAGGCGGCCGGCGCGGTGCTACTGGGAAAGACCAACCTGGATGAGTTCGCCATGGGGTCCTCCACCGAGAACTCGGCTTTCTTCCCGACCGGCAACCCCTGGGACCCGGGTCGGGTGCCCGGCGGGTCCAGCGGCGGGTCGGCCGCCGCGGTTGCCTCCGGCGAGGTCGTCTACGCCCTGGGCTCCGACACCGGCGGCTCGATTCGCCAGCCCGCCGCCCTGACCGGGGTTGTGGGGCTCAAGCCGACCTACGGCCGGGTCTCCCGCTACGGGTTAGTGGCCTTTGCGTCCTCGCTGGATCAAGTCGGGCCTCTGGCCCGAACGGTGGCCGACTGCGCTCGGGTACTCCAGGTCATAGCCGGTCACGACCCCCTGGACTCGACCTCGCTCCCCGCCGCCGTCCCCGACTACGTGCCGTCTCTCACAGGGGACGTCCGGGGGCTCAAGATCGGCGTGCCCACGGAGTACTTTGGGATGGGCGTCGACCCAGAGGTGGCTTCCCTGGTCCGGGCAGGGATCGAGGTGCTGGCCGGCCTGGGGGCGGAGGTGGCCGAGTGTTCCCTGCCCACCACCGCCCACGCGCTGGCCGCCTACTACGTGCTGGCCCCGGCCGAAGCCTCGTCCAACCTGGCCCGCTACGACGGGGTGAGTTACGGCCACCGGGCCACCGGAGGGCGAGACCTGGAGGAGTTGTACACCCGCTCGCGCCAGGAGGGCCTCGGCGCCGAGGTCAAGCGCCGCATCATGCTGGGTACCTACGTTCTGTCCCGCGGCTACTACGACGCCTACTACCTGAAGGCGCAGCGGGTGCGAGCCCTGGTCAGTGCAGACTTCGAGCAGGCCTTGGGGCGTTTTGACCTGCTGGCGTCCCCCACCTCACCCGAGGTGGCCTTCGCCCGGGGCGAGCGGGCCGGCGATCTCCTGCGCATGTACATGGCGGACGCATGTACTATCCCGGTCAACCTGGCCGGCTTGCCGGCGATCTCCGTCCCCTGCGGCTTCAGCCGGGGGTTGCCGGTGGGGCTGCAACTGATCGGTCGCCAACTGGCGGAAGCGACTCTGCTGCGGGCTGCTCACGCCTACGAGGCGGCCACTCCCCAGTGGCGCCGGGTTCCCCCGCTGGCGGCCGGACAGGAGAGGGGATGGGAGACGTGAAGTACGACGTCGCCATCGGTCTCGAGATTCACGTTGAGCTGGCCACCCGCACCAAGCTCTTCTGCGGGTGTCCCAGCCGATTCGGGGCTCCCCCCAACACCCTGGTCTGTCCGATCTGCCTGGGACTGCCCGGATCTCTCCCCGTCCTGAACCGGCGGGCGGTGGAGCTCGGCATCCTGGCCGCCCTGGCCCTCGGGGCGGAGGTGGCGGCGGAGTCGGTGTTCGCCCGCAAGAACTACTTCTACCCCGATCTCCCCAAGGGCTATCAGATCTCCCAGTACGAGCGACCCCTGGCTACCGGCGGTGAACTCTCCTGGGAGGGCCCGGGAGGCCCTCGGACCGCCCGCATCCGCCGCGTCCACCTGGAGGAGGACGCCGGCAAGTCGCTTCACGGGGAAGACGCCGCCCGCTCGGGATCGGCCGCCGGGTACTCCTTGCTGGACTTCAATCGGTGTGGGGTTCCCCTCATTGAGATCGTCACCGAGCCCGACTTGACCTCCCCTGAAGATGCCCGGGCCTTCCTGGAAACCCTTCGGCAGCTGCTGGCTTACACCGACGTCTCCGACGTCAAGCTTGAGGAAGGCTCCCTGCGCTGCGACGCCAACGTGTCCCTGAGGCCGGCGGGAGCGGCCCAACCCGGGGTGCCGGTCGAGATCAAGAATGTGAACTCCTTCCGGTTTGTGCAACGGGCGCTGGCCTACGAGATCGAGCGTCAAGCGGCCCGGTTGGCCGCCGGCCACCCGGTGGCCCGGGAGACACGGCAGTACCGGGAGGCAACGGGGAGCACCGAGAGCCTCCGCAGCAAGGAACAGGCCCACGACTACCGGTACTTCCCCGATCCTGACCTGGTACCGGTGGCGGTTGACCCGGAGTGGATCGAGAGCCTGCGGCGGAGCCTGCCGGAACTGCCGGAAGCCAGGCGGGCTCGCTATCGCAGCCAGTACGGGTTGACCGCGCAGGAGGCGGCCCTTGTCACCGCCTCCCTGCCCCTGGCCGGGTTCTTCGAGGCTACGGTGGCCGGGGGAGCCGACCCCCGGGAAGCGGCCAACTGGTTGGTGGGCGAGCTGGCCCGGCTGCTCAACGCCCATGCCGCCGACCCCAGCGCCCTCAAGATCGGACCGGGCCACCTGGTGGAGCTCCTGGGTCTCCTGGCCGCCGGCGTCCTGAGCCGGCCACTGGCCAAGGAGGTCTTTGAGGAGTCCTTCCTGAGTGGCCGCCGGCCGGCCGATATCGTCCAGGCCCGCGGGCTCAGCCAGACCACCGACGAGGCTGAACTCGCCCGCCAGGTGGAGGCGGTCCTGGCCGCCCACACCGGCCCCGCCGGCGACTACCGGGCCGGCAAGGAACGGGCCCTGGGCTTCCTGGTGGGACAGGTCATGCGGGCCACCGGGGGTAGGGCCAATCCGGGAACGGTCAACCGGCTGCTAAGAGACAGGCTGGGCCGGGAAGGCTAACCACCGGGGATCTGATTGCCGGGCTGGGCCTCGCGCCGCATCTCCTGGACGGTGAGCGACGCCGTCCTCATCCTCCTCCTCTGGCTGGGGACCCGGCTCCTGGCCGGGCGGGCCGGCCTCGCCGTCCCCATCCTCCTCGACCGCGCCTGGCTGCTGGCGCTCTCGCTCGGCGTGGGCGCCGGCCGCCGAAAGGCCGACGCGCACGACCTGGGGCTCTTCTGGACCGGCGGGTTGTCCCCGGTCCTGACCGGCGTCGTCGCCGGCCTGGGCCTCTTTGCCCTGCTCGTGGCCTCCCGCTGGGCCGGCCAGGTGGCCCTGGGCGAAGTCGCGCCTCCCTTGCCGCCGGCGTTGCTGCCGCCAGACGGTCTCTCGCCCGCCGGGCTGGCGGGGACGTTGCTGCTGGCCCCTCTGGCCGAAGAGGTCTACTTCCGCGGCCTGACTTACCCTGTCTTGCGCCGGCTGCTCCGGCCGGCCCCGGCCATGCTCCTCACCGGTCTCTGGACGGCGCTGGGCGTGCCGGCCTGGGGCTTACCCGCGGGGACGGTGCTGGGAGCGGCCTTGGCCCTGCTCTACGAGCGCGGTGGTTCTCTACTCCTCCCCTTTGTCAGCCACGTTGTCCTGAACCTGCTGGTCATCCTGTGGGGCCGGCCCTGAGTCCTCAGAAGACCTGCAGGAGCAGGCACTTCAGGTAGCGGGTCTCCGGCGCGGCCAGGAGAACGGGGTGGTCGGGGGCCTGCCCCCGGGCTTCGAGCAACCGCAGGCGGCGGCCGGCGTCCCCCGCCGCGTCCACCAGAACGTCCCGAAAGGTCTCTTCGGACAGGTGATACGAGCAGGAGGAGGTGACCAGGAAACCACCCGGCCGGACCAGGGCCAGGGCCCGCAGGTTGATCTCCTTGTAGCCGCGGATAGCCCCTGGCAGTGCGGCGCGGCTGCGGGCAAAGGAGGGTGGGTCCAGCAGCACAAGGTCGAACACTTGCCTCTCCCGCGCCAGCCGGCGCAGTTCATCAAAGGCGTTGCCCACCTGGAAGCGGACCCGATCCCCGAGATGGTTGCGATCGGCATTGGCGGTGGCCAGGGCCACCGCCTCGGAGGAGATCTCCACTCCCGTCACCTCGGCCGCCCCGTACCGGGCGGCATGGAGGGCGAAGGCGCCCGTGTAGCAGAATGCGTCCAGCACTCTGGCCCCCTGACAGAGGGGGGCGATGGCCCGCCGGTTGGCGGCCTGGTCCAGGAAGTAGCCGGTCTTCTGCCCGCCCTCGATGTCAATCTCGATCGCCAGATCGGTATCCTCTACCACCAGCCGCGTGCTGCCGCACCCCCGCAGCCACCGTTTTTCCAGGACCAGCCCTTCCAGCCCCCGGACGGGGGCGTCGTTGCGGGCGTAGATGCCTCCGGGCGCCAGGAGATCCTCCAGGGCGTCCAGCACGGCCGGGAGCAGGCGCTCGGCCCCCAGGGCGAGGGCCTGCACGACCAGGACGTCCCCGAAGCGATCGACCACTATCGCCGGCAGGCCATCGGCTTCGCCGTTGACGACCCGGCAGAGCCTCGGGGCACCCGTCCCTGCTGTCAGTCCACTCGCCGACAGCCAGCGGCGGTGCTCCCCGGCGGCGGCCACCCGCTCCCGCAGGAACGCGGCGTCGACCGGGCGATCTTCTCTCGTCAGCAGGCGAACGGTGATCTGGGAGGCGGGGTTCCAGTAGCCCCGGCCCAGGAACCGGCCCCGATGGTCGGTCACCGTCACCACGTCGCCAGGGGTGGCCTCCCCCCGGATCTCCTCGATCTCGGTGCCGAACACCCAGGGGTGGCCCTGCTCCACCCGCCGCGTCCTCCGGCCGACCAGGCGCACCTCGGCCATGACCCCGGCTCCTCTCCCGAACAGGCTCCGGCGCCAAGCATTCGCCGCCGGAACCTGGTGGCCTGCAAGGGTACTGATCGGGGTCGCCGGTGCCAGGAGGAACGCCTTGCCCGGTTGAACTCTACGAAGAGTGAGCTTGGACGAGAGGAGTGCCGTGCCCCATGGTTCTTAGCGACCTGCGGATTGCCCAGTTGTGCGAGGACTCCCGGATGATCGACCCCTTTGTCCCCGACCAGGTGCGGCTGGAAGACGGGAAGAGGGTTATCTCCTACGGGTTAAGCAGCTACGGCTATGACGTCCGCATTGCCAACGAGTTCTGGGTGTTCACCAACGCCTTTGGCGGGACCGTGGTCGACCCGAAGGACTTCGATACCCGGGCCATGACCCGGGTGGAAGTCGCCCACCACGAGGCGGTCATCATCCCTCCCAACAGCTACGTCCTGGGGCACTCGGTGGAATACTTCCGGGTACCCCGCAACGTGATGACCCTCTGCGTGGGGAAGAGCACCTATGCGCGTTGCGGGATAATCGTGAACGTGACCCCGCTGGAGCCGGGGTGGGAAGGCCATATCACCATCGAGATCAGCAACGCCGCCCCCTTACCGGCCAAGGTCTACGCGGGCGAAGGCATCTTGCAGGTCATCTTCTTCGAGGGCGGGCCGTGCCGGACCAGTTACGCCGACAAGCAGGGCAAGTATCAGGCCCAGCGGGGGACGAGCTTCGCCCGGGTCTGACGGCAGAGGCCGGGTGAGACGATAGAGCAGGCCGACCGGCGCTATGCGGTGGGGTCCTCCTCGAGGCTGCAACCGCAGGTCTCGCCGCAGCAAGTTCCCCGCCGCCGGAGCCGGCTCATCAGGATGGCGTACGCACAGCCCACCCCCGCCCTGACGGTCACGGCCCCGCGGTGGCAGTTCCTGGCGCAGGCGCCACACTCCATGCAGGCGTCCCGGTCAACGATGGCGATGGCCTTGCCTTCCCGGGCGAATACCTGCCGGGGACACACCTCCAGGCACAGCCCGCAACCGTCGCACCTTGCCGCGTCGAACCGGAGGGTGACCACGTTCCTCAGGTAGCGATCCTTCATGTCCGTTCTCCCTTGTCGTTCAGAGCAAGCGGCTGACGATCAGGCCGACGGCACCCAGTCCGGCCGAGACAACGATGGCCGGCAAGGCGATGCCCATCTCCCGAACGACTCCCGACAGCGAGGTGTAGGTGGACGAACCGGTGAAGTTCAGGGCCAGGAAGGCGGCGATGGCCGGCAGGATGAGGAAGTAGGAAGCCGTGGCCATCCAGCCCGATCCGGGCGCGATCAAGAAGGCATACACGGCAGTCCAGAGTAGGCCTGAGAGCCAGCCCTTCCCGGCGAAGGCACGGCCGGGGAGATAGGGAAGCAGGGCGGGTACCAGAACCGTTCCCGCCAGCATGGCTCCCAGGAAGGGGATGAAGCCGGAAAGGGCTCGTCCGAGCAGCGCGACCGGGGGACCCCCGCCGGCGAGGTTCAGCACGAGGAGGGCCAGGAACAGGACCCCGGCGGGCCTGGCCATGGCCACCAGCTCGACGGGCACAAGGGCCAGGCGGTCGAGCAGGCCGAATCGAACCAGGCGCATTGCCGGCGCCGCCTTCGCCCCGTCCTTCAGAAAGGCGGGGATGTCCCCGGCTCGCACTGGGCCGTACAGAACCCGGAAGCCTGAACGGCGCTTCACTTCGTGAGCGGCCACCCCCGGGGCGGCCAGCTGGGGGAGGATGATGGTGCGGTGGGATATCACCCGGTCCAGTTGCACGGCCTCCAGGCGCCGCACCAGTTCGCCGGTGCCGAAGGTGCCCTTGCCGGCGGCACACCAGACGTTGATCCCTCCGGTGTCGAGCACGAGCAACCATAGACTGAGGCCCGCGAGTTCACGGCGCAGGCGATCGAAGCTCAGCTTGTAGTTGGCGGACACCAGCACGGGCGCGTTCCCATCGGGGTCCCCCACGGCGTACAGCCCCGGGGGTACGCGGTAGTCCATCCTCCCCAGGCCCCAGCGTACCCGCCAGGCGCCCAGCTTGTCGCGGGTCTGCAGGCGGGTGGCCACCCGGGGCACCATGCCGGCCGGGGTAGCCAACTGACCCGTCTGCCAGTGAGGCACTTGCCGACGCCCCGACGCCGGGCAACACCGTTGCCGTCCCGCGCAGCACGTGGGCGGCGGCAGTCCCTTCTCACCCGTCATGGCCCGGCCCCTCCCTGGGGTCTCCCCGGCTATGGGACTTGTGGATCGCGTCGACCAGGAGGGCGAAGCCCTCCACAACCTGATGGCGCTTCTCCTCGGGCACAAGACTGAGGACTTCGGCGAAGTAGTGGTTGAACGTCCGGTCGATGTTCTCGTAGACCGAGCGGCCGTGGGGTGTCAGGCTGATGCGTACGTAGCGGCGGTCCTGGGGGTTGGCCGTCCGGGTCACCAGCCCAGCCTGCACCATACCGTCCACCGTGCGGCTGACGGCGCTGGCATCGAGTCCGAGCACCGCTGCCAGCTCGGCTAGTGACATACCCTCGCTCTCGGCTACCTCCAACAGGGCATGGCACTCGGAAACGGCAATCCCGCAGCATGAGGCATCGTTCTTCCATTGCCAGCCCAGGTCCCGCTGCAGGGTACGCAGCCTCCTCCGGAAGTGGCGGATCTCCTCATCGCTCACAAGACGGCGCACCTCCCGGTGCCTACTCAAGTTGCTTGTATTCATTGTATCGCTCAACTATTAACCATGTCAACGGTCCCCCGGCAAGACAAGCCCACAGGTGTCTGCCCGCTGCGGGCCGAAGCAACTGGAGACGGAGGTGACGCCCTGCCCGATGAGGCCGGTGAACAGTGTTCCCGATGCGATGGGGCCCCTCCTCGGCCGGGGCGCCCGGGCTGAGATCTTCGAGTGGGGCGAGAACGAGGTGCTGAAGCTCTTTCCGGAGAGTACCAGCCCGCTTGGAGTAGAGGACGAGGCCCGGTGGACCAGGCTGGTGTACGAGGCCGGCCTGCCGGTCCCCGGCGTAGCCGGCGTTGTCGCTGTGGGCGGGCGTCCGGGGATCGTGTACACCCGGGTAAGGGGGCAGACGATGGGCGAACTCCTGCTCGCCAGCCCTTCTCGGGTCAGCGGCTACGCCCGCCGGGCGGCCGAACTGCATGCCCGGATGCACAGCGTCGCCGCGCCGGGGCTACCATCCCAGCGGTCGGTCGTCGAGCGGAAGATCAGCCGGGCCGCGCTGCCACGGCGTCACAGGGAGGCGGCCCTGGCGGTCCTGGATGCGATGCCAGAGGGGCAAAGCTTATGTCACGGTGACTTCCACCCCGGAAACATCATGCTGCCGGATCAAGGGGGGCTTCCAGACGCCGTTATCATCGACTGGCCCGATGCCTCGCGGGGAAACCCGGTCGCCGACGTGGCAAGGACGGTACTCCTGGGCCGGCACATGCACCTGCACGCGCCGAGTTGCCTGGTCGCCTGCGGTTTTTCTGTCCTCGCGCGGCTGTTCCTCCGAACCTATCTCCGCCGCTACGCCGAGCTCCAGTCCCTCCCGCTCTCCCAACTCCGGGCCTGGCGGCTACCGCTGGCCGCGGCCCGCCTGGCCGAGGGAGTCCGCAGCGAGGAAAAGCACCTGGCTGCGCTGGTGGAGCGTGAGGTCCGGTTGTCCAATCCCGCCTCGGGTTCATCCCGACCGGGCACCGCCGTCACGCGAGGCGCCCCACGTAGACATACCCGGTGATGCTGTAGAAGTAGGCCCCTCGGGCGCTGAGCGCCTCCTGGTCGGCGATGAACTGCCGGTAGTCCCCGGGGTCTACCATCCCCCGTCGCACCAGGCCATCCAGATCCCGGGCTCGCGCATGGCCGTAGCTCGACGGTGCCCAGGCCGTGGAGGTGAGTACCCGGGCGTGCACCTCACCGGAGAAGAGCCCGGAGGCATTGAAGAAACCCCACAGGCGCCTGCCCGTCCAACCGTCCGCGCTGTCCATCCAGTCCTGCTGCCAGTCGGCGAAGGCATGGACCAGCTTGCGGATGAGCGCCTTGTCGGTACCATCGAAGACCTGCGAGTCCCAGTCCCAATGGGCCGTGACGACGGTCTTGCCCGGCCGCAGGACCCGTGCTACCTCGCGGACAAAGGCCGCCCGGTCGGTGAGGCACTCCAGCAGGTTGCTGGAGTACACGACATCGCAGGACCGGTCATCGAACGGAAGCCGGGCGTTCAGATGGTGGTGCCTGACCTCGATCCGGGGATCGCCTCGGGCATCGTCTCCCGCCTTCCTGACAGCTTCCACGGAGGCGTCGACGCCGATCAGCCTGGTTTCGGGGTGCGTGCTGCGTTGAGCCAGGGCGAGTAGATCGGCCCCCTGCCCGCACCCAAGGTCGACGATGACGGAGGGTTCGTCCCCGGGGAGAAAGGACAGCAGCCAGTCCCGGTGTCCGCGCTCGTCATCGGAAAGGATCGGTCCCAAAGTCAGCCCCCCTCGCGAGTCCCCCGGGGCCGGCGCCGGCCCCCAGGCCTTCTCCTGGCCAGCTCCCGCAGGACGGGCATGACCGGCGGGCTGATCGCCGCGGGTAGGGCATGGAGGTCGAAATAGCCGAACTCCGCATGCTCTTCCGGGGCGAGTCTGACCGAGCCCGCGACATGCCCGGCGGTGTAGACGACGGATACGTTGTGGACTTCGTCCCCGTTCGGGTAACGGTAGTGGAGCTCGGGGCCGGAGAACACCCCAAAGAGCGAGAGCCCGGAGACCTCCAAACCGGTTTCCTCGCGGGTCTCGCGCCTGGCGGTATCCTCCACCGTCTCGCCCGGTTCCGTCATACCCCCCGGCACTCCCCAGCAGCCGTTGTCGCTCCTTCTCAGCAGCAGCACCCGTCCCCGGGCGTCGAAGACCAGCACGCCAGCTCCCACCATGACAAGGGGCAGTTTGCCTACCCGGAGCCTGAGCTCGTTGATGTACCCCATGGTATCCCCCCGCACTGCCGGGCGAGTCGAAGCCTCTGCCCGGGGCCAACGACCACCGTTCGCCGCCGGTGAAGGGCCTACCTCCAATCGCGGCGAGGCCAGGTGCTTCTTCAAAGCTCCCGGGCTTCTCCGGCCCGGTAGTCGGCCAAAGCCGCGACCAGGCCGTCACGCTTCCCAGCCTTCGAATCTGCCTCGATCTGCCGGCCTCCGCAACCTGAGTGAGCCCTCTGACGCCGGTGTCTGGTTGAGCGGCGTGTTAGGCGGCCAACTCCAGGGACATTCTTGTCTGTGTCTAGAGAAGCAACAAGCGTCGGACTGGG
>JAVHLP010000030.1 GCA_031082145.1 bacterium
CGGCGGTGTCGACCCGGGCGATGTAGAGGTCTTTCGGGAAGTGCGTAACTACGTCGGGCCGGTAGGCGATCATCCCCCGGGGCCCGACCCGGGCAATCCCCGGGTGCTCGCCCTCCAGGTGGAGTGGGGTAAGCTCGCCGGTGAGCGCGAGCAGGTGGTACGTAGTCGTCTCCGGGCCAAGGAACCGGGTGATGAACAGGTGCCCGTCGTCCACCCAGCCGTCAATCCGGTAGCGCTCGTCTGCGCCGGCCGCGTTGCGGATCAGGGGGTATTCTTCTCCCGACGGCAGGTGGTTGACCCATACCGAGTCCCCACCCGCGAGGCAGTCCCGATCGGTGACGAACGCCACGTTGTTCCCGTCCGGGCTCAGGATGGGATTCCAGTACCAGTGAAAACCGGCGGGGTTGTCCGGACCCCGCAGGGCCCGGAACTCCTCTCGCAGTTCGCCGATCGTCTTCCCGTCGTACTCGGTTGCCGACACCCTCCGGCCGACCTCCTGGCCGGGCTCGACCAGCCAGAAGGTCTCCCGACCGGGGAGCAGGAAGCGGCCGCCGGGCAAGGACCAGACGCCTGTACTTGAGTAACCGGAGGCCGGGTCCGCCGCCACCAGGATGGACTTGCCGCTAACGGTGAGCCGGGAGAGCTTGACCGTACTCCCCCCCTCCCGGGCCAGGGAGAAGACCGCCCGGGGGACAGGGATGAGCTGGTTGCGCTCGGACACGGTGTAGAAACGCACGGGGGGGACGATGTCCGGCCGTAACTGGCTCTCCTCAACCCTCTGCAACTCGGCGACGTGATCGCTGATCGTCATCATGTCAACCTCGCGTAATTCGTTGAACAGCACCGGGCGGCCGTCGACCAGGGTGACAATCTGGTAGTCCTCGTCGCCGAGGAAGTACCAGGGACCGGCCTGCTCCTCCCCGCCATACGGGCCTGGTTCCGACCTGCGGGCGACCGTGCGGACGACCCACAGCGACCCGCCGAGAACCAGTCCGCAAGCCAGGAGAGATACAATGGCCAGGGTCCTTGATCTCATCGCCGGCACCCCCCATCCCCGGACCCGGCTTCATTCTAGTCCCGGCGGCCAGTTCCTGCCGGAC
>JAVHLP010000031.1 GCA_031082145.1 bacterium
GCAACAGAGGATGACGATAAGAGCCAAGTACGCAGGCAGGTGGTTTCAGTCCCCTTCACGTCGGGGCACGTTCTGCAACTTCCTACCGGGGAGGCGGGGGCAGGGGCGTAGTAGCGTTTCAGTCCCCTTCACGTCGGGGCACGTTCTGCAACCGACAGGTCACGGCGACCCGGGCGGTGGCGGCCACGTGTTTCAGTCCCCTTCACGTCGGGGCACGTTCTGCAACTACCGAGAAGGGTGGGGAGCCGAGTAGCTGTCCGCCCGTTTCAGTCCCCTTCACGTCGGGGCACGTTCTGCAACCGGGATCAGCGACGCTTCAAGGTGACTCCGGGCATGGTTTCAGTCCCCTTCACGTCGGGGCACGTTCTGCAACTGCCGAGCAGACGGATCGGGGTGATGGCACGTCCCGTTTCAGTCCCCTTCACGTCGGGGCACGTTCTGCAACCCGTAGGGCGGCTGGACTCTGCCCTGAGTGTGGGAGTTTCAGTCCCCTTCACGTCGGGGCACGTTCTGCAACCCCGGTATGGGACGAGGCCCCGGCTACCCCGTGCGTGTTTCAGTCCCCTTCACGTCGGGGCACGTTCTGCAACGTACCTGCGCCTGGGTGACAATGCGTATTGTCGGACAGTTTCAGTCCCCTTCACGTCGGGGCACGTTCTGCAACAAGTTCGGGCGGTTCTCAGTCACCAAATGGGAGGTCAAGGTTTCAGTCCCCTTCACGTCGGGGCACGTTCTGCAACAATACTTCAGGCCCGCCGTCAGGGGCACGTCATGGTAAGTTTCAGTCCCCTTCACGTCGGGGCACGTTCTGCAACCGCAGACTTCGAGGCCTTCGTGGCCCGCAAGGACATGTTTCAGTCCCCTTCACGTCGGGGCACGTTCTGCAACGGATACCGCGCAACCTCGTCGGTCAAGCTGGCAAGCCGTTTCAGTCCCCTTCACGTCGGGGCACGTTCTGCAACGCGAACTGAACCCCCGGGAGCGGAACGCCTACTGGCGTTTCAGTCCCCTTCACGTCGGGGCACGTTCTGCAACGCCCGTGGTCAGCGTCAGCAGGGCCGCCGTAGTCGTCGTTTCAGTCC
>JAVHLP010000032.1 GCA_031082145.1 bacterium
GAAGGGGGCAAGGCCGTCCAGTTTCAGTCCCCTTCACGTCGGGGCACGTTCTGCAACTGGCGGGGGTGGCGGATAAGGCGGTGGAGATCGCAGAGAGTTTCAGTCCCCTTCACGTCGGGGCACGTTCTGCAACCGCAACCTGTCCGGTGACGCGGAACACGTCTATGTGGTTTCAGTCCCCTTCACGTCGGGGCACGTTCTGCAACCTGTGACAAGCAAGACCTCAGTGAAGGGCCGGACGGGTTTCAGTCCCCTTCACGTCGGGGCACGTTCTGCAACGGGACCAGGGCGCGGACCCTGGGGCAGCGTCTAACGTTTCAGTCCCCTTCACGTCGGGGCACGTTCTGCAACTAAGGGCGAAGTACGCAGGGCGATGCGCCGAATGGTTTCAGTCCCCTTCACGTCGGGGCACGTTCTGCAACGGGTCCCGCGTGAGAGTCACCCGGGCACCCGGGTAGGGTTTCAGTCCCCTTCACGTCGGGGCACGTTCTGCAACCAGCGAGGACGCGCCCGGGTGAGAGGCCGGGTAGGGGGTTTCAGTCCCCTTCACGTCGGGGCACGTTCTGCAACCCCGGGAGGTGCGCCGCCTGGCCCGCACGATCTGACGGTTTCAGTCCCCCTCACGTCGGGGCACGTTCTGCAACGACCCCCGGGAGGTGCTGGCCGGGGGGATCAGTTCGGGTTTCAGTCCCCTTCACGTCGGGGCACGTTCTGCAACTCACGCTCCTTTCTGCAGGGCGTCTTCTCGGTAAGTCAGTTTCAGTCCCCTTCACGTCGGGGCACGTTCTGCAACCGGGACAGGATCTCGCGGGCTTGGGCCAGGTTCATTGTTTCAGTCCCCTTCACGTCGGGGCACGTTCTGCAACGCCGATCCTCCCAAACCCACACCTCGCGGCTAACCCCGTTTCAGTCCCCTTCACGTCGGGGCACGTTCTGCAACAGTCCAGCCCTTAGCGGCGGCGACGGCGGTCATGGCGGTTTCAGTCC
>JAVHLP010000033.1 GCA_031082145.1 bacterium
CTGGGGCACGTTCTGCAACGGAGAGCACCGGCGAGTCGTGCAACGCCTGGAACGCGTTTCAGTCCCCTTCACGTCGGGGCACGTTCTGCAACCCCCTGGACATGCCGAGGGTAGCCGGCGGAGCTGGCGGTTTCAGTCCCCTTCACGTCGGGGCACGTTCTGCAACATCTCCTGGCCTGCGACAACTGCTTGGAGCTGGCGGGTTTCAGTCCCCTTCACGTCGGGGCACGTTCTGCAACACATTCGCCCGGACGGGCTGATCAGGGAGTGGTCAAGTTTCAGTCCCCTTCACGTCGGGGCACGTTCTGCAACCGAATGCACCTTTCGCGTCTACGGCCGGGCTCTTGCTGTTTCAGTCCCCTTCACGTCGGGGCACGTTCTGCAACTCCACCTGTTGGCCGAAGCGACAAGGTATCCTGAGTTTCAGTCCCCTTCACGTCGGGGCACGTTCTGCAACTGGATGGCCTGTAGCGCGTTCGTCTCTCGGGTCAAGTTTCAGTCCCCTTCACGTCGGGGCACGTTCTGCAACGCTCGGCCAAACCACCTTCCCCGAACTCGCCGCCTCGATGTTTCAGTCCCCTTCACGTCGGGGCACGTTCTGCAACGAAGGCGGCCGCCAGCAGAGTAG
>JAVHLP010000034.1 GCA_031082145.1 bacterium
CTCTCGAAGTAACTTGAGGCGGTGTCCGCCGTTGCAGAACGTGCCCCGACGTGAAGGGGACTGAAACTGATGTATGCAATCAGGACCTGGGAGCCGAGACAGCAGTTGCAGAACGTGCCCCGACGTGAAGGGGACTGAAACTCCCACTGGGCTGCGGCCGCGATCTCCACATGGGAGGTTGCAGAACGTGCCCCGACGTGAAGGGGACTGAAACCTGCGACATTGGACCGCCAGACCCGGAGCGGGCGGGTTGCAGAACGTGCCCCGACGTGAAGGGGACTGAAACCCCGAGAGCAGGCGGGCCGGCACCGCCGCCGGGCACGTTGCAGAACGTGCCCCGACGTGAAGGGGACTGAAACGAGGAGAACGCCAGGGCGGGCCTCGAATCGCCCGAAGGTTGCAGAACGTGCCCCGACGTGAAGGGGACTGAAACTTTCGGAGCCCCAGCGGAGCGGATTGAGCGCAGCAGTTGCAGAACGTGCCCCGACGTGAAGGGGACTGAAACAACTTAACGTGAGCACATGCACAGCCGGCTCGGCCCAGGTTGCAGAACGTGCCCCGACGTGAAGGGGACTGAAACTGGCTAACGACCAGGAGGGCGGGCCGGGTGGGC
>JAVHLP010000003.1 GCA_031082145.1 bacterium
CTCTTGCGGGCGTGACGGTTTGTCAGTCCCGCCCTGGCCAGTATCCTGCGAACACTCCGCGCTGACATCTTGAGCCCATTCCTCTCGGCCAGGAGCTCGGATACGTGCTCACAGGTGGCATCCTTCAACTGGCCTCCGACCAAGCTCACCACCTGCTCGTGAACCGCCACCGGTATGGCGTGGGCGGGCTTCCGGCCCCGGTTCCCGTGCGCAAGAGCCGCCATGCCTGATTGTGCCACTCTCCTCTTGAGGCGCTTGACTTGGCGTTCGCTCAGGCCCAGGAGCTCGGCTCCCTGCCGCACCGTGAGCTGTCCGTTCACCACCCGCTCCATGATGTAGACTCTCCGCAACTCCTTCTGCGACAACCAGATCTCTCTCCTCATCATGGTGACATTATCTCAGGCCGCTTATCAGGGTGACAGTATCACAGTCCGCCCACACACAGGTCGCCCATCCCATTGACATCCCACCCACCATCTGCTATGCTCAGAAAAACGGCCGAATCGCTTTAAGCTAGTCCGGCGAGGCTAGCAAGGGGTGGAGGCACATAGAGACCTTCAAGGCTCCTTGCTAGAGCAAGGAGCCTCTTCAGTGGGGCTAGGGGGTGCAGGACCGGTGGCGGTCAAGGAAAAGGCCAAGATCATGGACGCCGAGGCAATCCGTCGGGCCCTATCCCGCATCGCCCACGAGATCATCGAGAAGAACCACGGCACCAAGGACCTCCTCATCGTGGGCATCCGGCGGCGGGGCGTACCGCTGGCACAGCGGCTGGTGGACCGGATTGCCGAGATCGAGGAGGCCCGGCCGGCCATGGGCATCCTGGACATCACCCTGTACCGGGACGACCTGACGACCCGGAGTGATCAGCCGGTGGTCCACCGGACCGAGATCCCCGGGAACGTCCGGGGCAAGAAGGTTGTCCTGGTGGACGATGTGCTGTACACGGGCCGGACCATCCGGGCGGCGATGGACGCCCTGATGGACCTCGGCCGGCCGCAGCAGATCCAGCTGGCCGTCCTGGTCGACCGGGGGCACCGGGAACTGCCCATCCGGGCCGATTACGTGGGCAAGAACGTCCCCACCTCCCGCAAGGAGATGGTGGAACTCCGGTTGAACGAGGTCGACGGCACCGAGGACATGGTCCTCATCGTGGAGAAGAACTGACGGGTGGTCTGAGCGATGCTGGCCCCTTTAACCCGGCCCGGTGAGGCCGGCAAGGGAAAGACTCCGGAGCGCGGACGCGGCCTCCCCTTTGACGGGGGGGCCGCTTTTTTCGCGCCCACAAGGCAGGGGGCAGAGGTATGGGACGACTGAACAGCAAGGACGTGCTGGCCCTCAGGGAGATGAGCGCCGAGGAGATGACCTTGATCCTGGACACGGCCGAGTCCATGAAGGACATCATCGGCCGGGAGATCAAGAAGGTGCCCACCCTCCGCGGGCGGACCGTGGTGACCCTCTTCTACGAGCCCAGCACCCGCACCCGGACTTCGTTTGAGCTGGCGGGGAAGTACATGAGCGCCGATACCGTCAACCTGGCCACCACCACCTCGGCGGTGGTCAAGGGCGAGACCTTGCGGGACACCGCCAAGACCCTGGAGATGATGGGGTCGGACATGATCATCATGCGGCACCCGGTGTCCGGGTCCTGCCACCTGTTGTCACGGGTGCTCAAGTGCTCGGTCATTAACGCCGGGGACGGCATGCACGAACACCCCACCCAGGGACTGCTGGACATCTTCACCATGCGGCAGAAGAAGGGACGGGTGGAGGGACTCAAGGTGGCCGTGGTGGGCGACATCTACCACAGCCGGGTGGCGAGGTCGAACATCTGGGGCCTGACCCGGCTGGGGGCCGAGGTCACCGTGACCGGGCCCAGCACCCTGCTGCCGCCGATGGTGGAGGAGATGGGGGTCAAGGTGACCTCCCGGGTGGAGGAAGCCCTGGAGGGGGCCGATGTCGTCAACGTGCTGCGGCTGCAGCTGGAGCGGCAAAAAGGCGGTCTCTTCCCCACCATCCGGGAGTACTCCCGGATGTTCGGGGTCAACCGGGAGCGGCTGGCCCGGGCCAAGCCCGACGTACTGCTGATGCACCCGGGACCCATGAACCGGGGTGTGGAGATCAGTTCGGAGGTGGCCGACGCGGTGTACTCCAGCATCAACGAGCAGGTGACCAACGGCGTGGCCATAAGGATGGCGGTCCTGTTCCTCCTGTTGGGCGGGGGTGAGGCGGCGTGAGGATCCTCATCAAGGGTGGAAGGGTCATCGACCCCGCCCGGGGCATCGACCGGCAGGGCGACATCCTGGTGGACGGGGACCGCATCGGTGAGGGTGGGGGAGCGGACCGGATCATCGAGGCCGGTGGCCTGTGGGTCGTGCCCGGCCTCATCGACCTGCATGTGCACCTGCGGGAGCCCGGCTTCGAGTACAAGGAGGACCTGGCCAGCGGCACCCGGGCGGCCGCCCGGGGTGGGTTCACCACCGTGGCCGCCATGGCCAACACCAGCCCGGTGACGGATAGCCGGGCCGCCGTGGAGTGGATGGTCCGGGCGGCGGCCGAGCGGGGCGTGGTGAACGTGCTGCCGGTGGGAGCGGTCTCGAAAGGGCAGAAGGGCGAGGAACTGGCCGAACTGGGGGACATGGCCGAGGGTGGGGCGGTGGCCTTCTCCGACGACGGCCACCCGGTGGCGAACGGGGAACTCATGCGGTGCGCCTTGCAGTACGCCGCCATGTGGGGCCGGCCCGTGATATCCCACTGCGAGGAACCCAAGCTGGCCGGCGAGGGCGTCATGAACCTGGGCTACTGGTCTACCGTGCTGGGCCTCCGGGGCATGCCGGCGGCGGCCGAGGCGGCCATGGTGGCCCGCGACATCATGCTGGCCGAGCTGACCGGGGGCCACTTGCACCTGGCCCACCTGTCCACCGCCGCGAGCGTGGCCCTGGTGCGGGACGCCAAGGCCCGGGGGCTCGGGGTAACCGCCGAGGTAACGCCGCACCACCTGGTGCTCACCGACGAGGCGGTCAACGAGTACCGGTACGACACCGACACCAAGGTCAACCCGCCCTTGCGGACCGCCGGGGATATCGAAGCCTTGGTGGGAGCGCTGGCGGACGGCGTCATCGACGCCATCGCCACCGACCACGCTCCCCATCACCGGGATGACAAGGACGTCGAGTACAACTACGCCGCCTTCGGCATCAGCGGGCTGGAGACCGCCCTGGGCCTGGTGCTGACCCGGCTGGTGAAGACGGGCCGGCTGGACGTCATGGGGGCTATCCGGGCCCTCACCGCCGGGCCGGCGGGAGTGCTGGGCCTGGACCGGGGAACCCTGGCCGTCGGGTCTCCGGCCGACGTCACCGTCATCGACCCCGAGCGGAAGTGGACCGTCGACCCGGGGACCTTCGCCTCCAAGGGCAAGAACACACCCTTCAAGGGTTGGGAACTACAGGGGCGGGCGGTTCTGACGGTGGTAGCAGGAAGAATAGTACACGAAGAGCTTGCATAAAGATGCGGGCCGTGGTATAATTTCTCCTCAGATGAGGAGGGAGTTCGGTGGCGACAGGGTGGCTGGTACTGGAAGACGGGACCCGGTTCGAGGGACGTCTCTTCGGGGCGACGGGGGGAGCCAGGGGCGAGGTGGTCTGCAACACCGGAGTCACCGGCTACCAGGA
Source organism: bacterium (assembly GCA_031082145.1). Taxonomy (GTDB): domain Bacteria; phylum Bacillota; class Sulfobacillia; order UBA995; family UBA995; genus Ess09-15. The sequence continues at coordinate 3,669 of JAVHLP010000003.1, forward strand.
GGTGCTGACAGATCCCGTCTTCTGCGGCCAGATCGTGGTCTTGAGCTATCCCGTCATCGGCAACCTGGGGGCCAGCCCGGAGAACTGCGAGTCGGCCCGCCCCCACCTGAGGGGGCTGGTCGTGCGGCAGCTGTCCGAGCCGAGGGATAACGGTGGCGGCTCGCTGGAGCGCTTCCTGAGCGGTCACGGTGTGGTGGGGCTGGAGGAAGTGGACACCCGGGCCCTGGTCCGGCACATCCGGGAGACCGGCTGCCTGAGGGGCAGCATTACCTGGTCGCCTGAGGGGGCGGCGGAAGCCGCCGAGGAGAGCGCCGACTGGGTGGACCAGGTGACCACCCGCCGGCCGTATCGGATCTACGGCGACGGACCGCGGGTCGTGGTGCTGGACTGTGGCTTGCGGAACGGGATGCTCAAGACCCTCACCGACCGTTACGACTGCGACCTGACGGTCGTCCCCGCCCAGACCGCGGCCGCCGACATCATGGACTTCCGGCCCGACGGCGTGCTGTTGTCGAGCGGTCCCGGTGACGCCGGGCGGTTGGGCCACCTGGTGGGAACCGTCCAGGACCTGCTCGGGCGGGTGCCCGTCTTCGGCATCGGCCTGGGCCATCACCTGTTGGGCCTGGCCCTGGGAGCCGGCACCGGCCGGCTCAAGTTCGGGCACCGGGGGCTTAACCACCCGGTGCGGGAAGTCGCCAGCGGCCGCGTCTTCATCACCGCCCAGAACCACGGCTACGTCCTGGAAGAGAACAGCCTGGGCAAGGCGGGCCTGGAGATTACCTTCCGGAGCCTGAGCGACGGCACGGTGGAGGGCACCCGGCACCGGGATCTCCCCGTCTCCGGGGTGGACTTCCACCCCCAGGCCCGGCCGGGACCGGAGGACGCCGTCAAGGCTTTCGAGCCGTTCTGGAACCTTATCCACCGTTAGAGGAGGTATCCGACTGCGTTCTGACTTGCGCACGGTCATGGTCCTCGGTTCCGGCCCCATCGTGATCGGTCAAGCGGCGGAGTTCGACTACGCAGGAAGCCAGGCTTGCCGGACCCTCAAGGAAGAAGGCCTCCGAGTCGTCCTCTTGAACTCGAACCCCGCCACCATCATGACCGACAGCGAGTTCGCCGATCGGGTGTACCTGGAACCCCTGAACGCCGAGGTGGCATCGGCCATCCTGCGGGAGGAGCGCCCCCAGGGAGTGCTGCCTACCCTGGGGGGGCAGGTAGGCCTGAACCTGGCAGTCCAGCTGGCCGAGGCGGGGATCCTGGACGAACTGGGGGTGGCCCTGCTGGGCACCGCCGTCCAGACCATCCGCCGGGCCGAGGACCGGGAGGAGTTCCGCGCCTTACTGGGTGAGCTGGGCGAGCCCTGCCCGCTGAGCACCGCCGTGCGGTCGGTTGCCGGGGCCCTGGCCTTCGCCGGCGAGGCCGGCTTCCCGCTGGTCGTCCGGCCCGCCTACACCCTGGGCGGTACCGGCAGCGGCGTTGCCCGGAACCTGGACGAACTCGGCGCCGTGGTGGCCCAGGGCTTGGTCCAGAGCCCGGTGGGACAGTGCCTGGTCGAGCAGTACCTGGAGGGCTGGCGGGAGATCGAGTTCGAGGTAGTCCGGGACCGGCGTGACAACTGCGTGGCCGTCTGCGGCATGGAGAACCTGGATCCCATGGGCATCCACACCGGCGACAGCGTGGTGGTGGCGCCTTGCCAAACCCTCGGCGACCGCGAGTACCAGGTGCTCCGGGCGGCCGCCTTCCGCATCGTCCGGGGTCTGGGGGTGGAGGGCGCCTGCAACGTGCAGTTCGCGCTGGAGCCGAGGGGATCCCGCTACCAGGTGATCGAGGTGAACCCCCGGGTGAGCCGGTCCAGCGCCCTGGCTTCCAAGGCCACCGGCTATCCCATCGCTGCCGTGGCTACCCGGGTCGCCCTGGGTTATAGCCTGGACGAGATCGCCGGGCTGGCCGGCACCGCCTGCTCCGAGCCGGTGATCGACTACGTGGTGGCCAAGGTGCCGCGATGGCCCTTCGACAAGTTCGCCCGCGCCGACCGGCGCCTGGGCACCCAGATGAAGGCGACCGGGGAGGTCATGGGCATCGACCGCACCGTCGAGGGTGCCTTGCTGAAGGCGGTCCGGTCGCTGGAGATGGGCGGGCCCGGCCTGTTCCGGCCCGAGCTCACCGGGTGGTCCGAGTCCCGGCTGAGGGAGGTCCTGGCCCGGCCGGACGACCGGCGGCTGTTCCTCCTGGCCGAGGCCTGCCGGCGGGGCCTGGGCGAGGAGGACCTGGCCGGCCTCACCGGCATCCACCCTTACTTCATCCGGCGCCTGGGCCTGCTGGCCGGCATGGCCGCCGAGGTGGCCGGGGGCGACCTGCTGGCCGATGCCGGCCTGATGCGCCGGGTCAAGCGGGCCGGCTTCGCCGATCGGGAACTGGCCTGCCTGGCGGGGAAGACCGAGGACGAGGTGGAAGGGGCCCGGCTGGCCCTGGGCATTAAACCGGTTTACAAGATGGTGGACACCTGCGCGGGGGAGCACGCGACGGGAGCCCCCTGTTACTACTCCACCTACGAGGAGGAGGACGAGGCCCCCCGGGGGGAGGAGCCGTCGGTCCTGGTCATCGGGTCCGGGCCCATCCGCATCGGCCAGGGGATCGAGTTCGACTACTGCTCCGTTCACGCCGCCTGGGCCTTGCGGGAGGCGGGCGTCCGCTCCCTGGTCATCAACAACAACCCGGAGACCGTTTCCACCGACTACACCACTTCCGACCGTCTCTTCTTCGAGCCGGTGACCCGGGAGGAGGTCCTGGACCTGGTCCAGGGCCAGGCCCCCCGGGGCGTCATGGTCCAGTTCGGGGGCCAGACCGCTATCAACCTCGCTTCCACCCTGGATCGGGCGGGTGTCCGGGTCCTGGGCACCCAGCCCCGCGACATCGACCGGGCGGAAGACCGGGCGAGCTTCGAGGAACTCCTGGCCGAACTGGGAGTGGCCAGGCCTCCCGGCAAGGCGGTCCGTTCGGCCGGGGAGGCCCTGGCCGCCGCGGGTGAGCTGGGTTACCCGGTGGTGGTGCGGCCCTCCTACGTGCTTGGCGGCCGGGCCATGGAGGTGGTCCACGACCCCGCCGAGCTGGAGGCCTTGGCGGGGGAGGTCGACTGGAGCCACCCGGTCCTGGTGGATCGCTTCATCTGGGGCCGGGAGGTGGAGGCGGACGCCATCGCCGACGGTGAGCAGGTGCTGGTCCTGGGCATCATGGAGCATATCGAGGGTACCGGCATCCACTCCGGCGACTCGCTGTCCGTGTACCCGCCGCGGAGCCTGGACCGGGCCACCCGGCGGCGGCTGGTGGACCTGACCACCCGGCTCGCCCTGGCCCTGAAAGTCAAGGGACTGGTCAACGTGCAGTACGTGCTGGCCGGGGGTGAGGTCCTGGTGCTGGAGGCCAACCCGCGGGCCAGCCGGACGGTGCCCTTACTGAGCAAGGTAACCGGGCTGGCCGCGGTCCGGGTGGCCACCCGGATAGCCCTGGGGGAGACCCTGGCCGGGATGGGGCTGCCGGCCGGACTGTGGCCGGAGCCGGTCTACGTGGCGGTGAAGGCCCCCGTGTTCTCCTGGGCCAAGCTGCCCGGGGTGGACACCGGCCTGGGGCCGGAGATGAAGTCCACCGGCGAGGTGCTGGGTCTCGACTACTACTTCGCCGGGGCCATGGCCCGGGCCCTGGAGGCGGCCGGCTGCCGGCTGCCCCGGCCCGGGGGGACGGTGGCCTTTAGCGTGGCCGACCGCGACAAGGTGGCGGCGACCGCGCTGGCCGGGGAGTTCGCCCGGGGAGGGTTCGAGCTGGCGGCCACCGCCGGCACCGCCGCCGCTCTGCAAGAGGCGGGACTTCCGGTGAGAGCCTACCGTAAGCTGGCCGAGGGCTCACCCAACCTGGTTGAGGGTATTCGGGCCGGGGATCTTGACCTGGTGGTCAACACCCTGACCAGGGGCAAGGAGCCCTGGCGGGACGGCTACCAGATCCGCCGGGCGGCGGTGGAGCGCGGCATACCCTGCTTCACCGCGCTGGAGACGGCCGCGGCGGTCCTGACCGCCATCCGGGAGCGGCGGTCGGGCCGGGCCTTCCCCGTGCGGGCCCTCCAGGATTACCTGCAGGGGACCGCTTGAGAGGGGGAGAATGCCGGGAGCGAGCCGGGGGGTGAGCGGGCTGTGGAGCTGGAGCAGGCGGAGATCCTCGAGCACAGGGAGGTGGCCCCCGGTTACCGGCGGCTGGTCCTGGCGGCTCCCGCCATAGCCGGCCGGGCCGGGCCGGGACAGTTCGTGCACTTGCGGGTGGGGGAGGGCCCCCACCCGTTGCTGCGGCGGCCGCTCAGCGTGGCCGGGCGCCGGGGAGAGGCGCTGACCCTGCTCTACCGGGTGGTGGGGGAGGGTACCGCCTTGCTGGCGACCCGCCGGCCGGGGGAGCGCCTGGACCTCCTGGGCCCGCTGGGGCGGGGCTTCACCTTCATCGACGGACGGGAGCCCTTGCTGGTGGCCGGCGGCGCCGGCGTCGCTCCCCTCCTCTTCCTGGCCGCCGAGGCCAGGGCAGCCGGCCGGAAGCCCCTGGTGTTGTTGGGGGTGGCGACCGCGGCCGAAGTGGTGGGGGAAGATGAGCTGGCCGCCCTGGGGATTCCCCTGGAGGTGAGCACCGACGACGGCAGCCGGGGGCGCCGGGGACCGGTCACCGACCTCCTGGCCGGGCGCCTGGAGGGAAAGGCCATCTACGCCTGTGGGCCGGCGGCCATGGTGCGGCGGTTGAAGGAACTGGCCCCCGGTGTGCCGGGGCAGGTCTCGCTGGAGGCGGCCATGGCCTGCGGGGTGGGGGCCTGCCGGGGCTGCGCTTGCCGGACGGCCGGGGGCTATCGTATGGTCTGCGCCGATGGCCCCGTCTTCGACCTCGGCGAGGTGGTCTTCGATGAGTAGGCTGGCGGTGGAACTGGCCGGCATCCGCCTGCAAAACCCGGTGCTGGCGGCCTCGGGGACTTTCGGTTACGGCCGGGAGTACGCCGGGCTGGTGCCGCCGGCCCGGCTGGGCGCCGTCATCACCAAGGGGACCTCGCTGGAGCCCTGGCCGGGCAACCCACCCCCGCGGACGGTGGAGACGGCCGCCGGCATGTTGAACTCCATTGGGCTGGAGAATCCGGGTTTGAACCACCTGGTGGAAGAGGACCTGCCCTGGCTGGCCGGGCAGGGGGCGACCGTCATCGTCAACGTGGTGGGCCGGACGATCGAGGAGTACGTCGCCGTGGCCGAGGTGTTGGACCGGCACCGGGGGGTTTCCGGGCTGGAGCTTAACATCTCCTGCCCCAACGTGGACAAAGGGGGCCTGGCCTTCGGGGCCGCCCCGGAGACCGCCTACGCCCTGGTCCGGGCCGTCCGCAAGCGCACCCGGCTGCCCCTGCTGGTCAAGCTGTCGCCCAACGTGACCGACCTCGTCCGCATCGCCCAGCGGGTTCGGGAAGCGGGGGCGGACGGCCTCTCGGCGGTGAACACCCTCGTCGGCATGGCCATCGATCTCGAGCGGCGGCGGCCGGTGCTCGGGAACGTGACCGGGGGCCTCTCCGGCCCCGCCATCAAGCCGGTGGCTTTGGCCGCCGTCTGGCGGCTCTACCAGGTGGGCTTGCCCATCCTGGGCCTGGGCGGCATCGCTACCTGGTCTGACGCGGCGGAGTTCCTGCTGGCGGGGGCGACCGCGATCGCCGTGGGCACCGCCACTTTCGCCCGGCCCCGGGCCATGCTGGAGATCGTCGAGGGACTGGAGGGATATCTCGCGTGCCAGGGGATTGCCAACGTGTCCGAGCTGGTGGGCAGGGCCCACGGCTGATCGTCGCCCTGGACGTGCCCGGCCTGGACCGGGCGGCGGAGTTGGTGCGGCAGCTGGCGCCGGTGGTGGACTGGTTCAAGATAGGCTTGGAGTTGTGGGCGGCCGCCGGCCGGGAAGCCTTGGAGCTGGTGGCCGGGGCGGGGAAGCAGGTCTTCCTGGACGTCAAGTTTCACGACATCCCGGCCACGGTGGCTGGCGCCGGCCGGGTGGTGGCCGCCCTCCCCGGGGTGGGCATGTGGAACGTGCACGCCGCCGGGGGCGAGGCCATGTTGAGGGAGGCGGTCGCCGCCAACCGGGAGGCCGGCGGGGCCCGGCTGCTGGGGGTGACCGTGCTGACCAGCCTGGACGAGGCGGATCTGGAGGCTACCGGGATCCGGGCTTTCTCGGTCACCGACCAGGTGCTGGTCTTGGCCCGGCTCTGCCTGAAGGCCGGCCTCGACGGGGTGGTGGCCTCGCCGCGGGAGGTGGCGGCGGTGCGCAAGGCCTGCGGGCCGGACTTCCTGCTGGTGACCCCGGGAGTGCGGCCGGCCGGGGCCGACGCCCACGATCAGCGGCGGGTGATGACCCCCGCCGCGGCGGCGCGGGCGGGAGCGGACTTCGTGGTGGTGGGCCGGCCGATCACCGCCGCCCCCGATCCGCTGGCAGCCGCCTGCCGGGTAATGGCGGAACTGGAGGGGCCGGCATGAAGCCGGAGGCGATCCGGGAGATACTGGCCGGGGCGGGGGCTCTGCTGGAAGGCCACTTCCTGCTAACCTCCGGCCGGCACAGTCCTTTCTTCGTCCAGTGCTCGCAGGTGCTGCAGCACCCGGAGCGGGTGGCCCGGCTGGCGGGAGAACTGGTCGTTCGGCTGGCCCTGGCTCCACCCCCCGATGCCGTGGCCGGTCCGGCCATGGGCGGCATCATCCTGGCCTACGAGACGGCCCGGATCCTCGGCGCCCGCGCCGTCTACGCCGAGAAGGGGCCGGAGGGCATGGTCTTCCGCCGGGGCTTCCGGCTGCGGCCGGGAGAGCGGGTGCTGGTGGTGGAGGACGTGGTGACCACCGGTGGTTCCGTCCAGGCGGTCATCGACGCCGTGGACCGGGCCGGAGCCCGGGTGCTGGCAGTGGGAGCGCTGGTCGACCGCAGCGGGGGCCGGGTCCGCTTCCCGGCGCCCTTCGCGGCAGCGCTGAGCCTGCCAGCAGAGGACTACTCCCCCGACGACTGCCCTTTGTGCCGGGAGGGGGTACCCCTGACCCGGCCGAAGCACTGAGCCAGAGGAGGTCTCATCGCCGTGCCCGCTGCCGACAGGCCGGTTGAACTCGAGCCGATCATGGGGATGCTGGCGGGCCGGATCCCCTCCGGGCGAGACAGCCTGATGACGGGGGAGGGAGAGGCCCTGGTGCAGCGCCTGGCCGGCATCCTGGCCGGCCAGGAGGCGATCGGTCCCGAGGACCGGCGCCGCTTGTGGCGGTACCTGGCCGGTCCCGGGTTTGACGCCATACCCGGGCTGGCCACCGGGATCGTGCTGGCCCTGGCCGAGGACCCGGGCTGGGAGACCCGGGAGACCGCTGCCGCCCTGGCGGGCGACATCCTGACCGAACACTTCGAGGCGTTCTACCCCACTGTGCTGGCCTTCACCGGGTCACCGTCGGCCAACACCCGGCGGGCGGCGGCGCTGGCCGTCATGTACGCCAGCAAGAAACGCAACCCGGCCTGGGTCTCCCGCATCCTCGATCTCCTGGAACGGCTGCTGTCCGACCGGGCGGAGTACGTTCGCAAGAACCTCGGCCCTTTCGCCATAGGCAGCGCCCTTCTGCTCCGGCATCCGGTCGAAACCCTGGAGTGCCTGCGCCGGTGGGCCCAAAGCGATGACCAGCAGGTGCTATGGAACGTGGCCATGGCTTTCTCCGCCGCCCCGGCCAAGGCCCACGTCGGCGCGGCCCTGGACGTTCTGGGACCCCTCTGCGGTCATCCCGACCGCTTCGTCTGGCGAGCCGCCGCGTCGGCCTTACGCTCGCTGGGCCGCCGGGATCCCGGCCGGGTGCTCCCGGCCCTGGAAGCCTGGCGGCGGCTGCCGGAGCGGGCGGCGGCCGCCGAGACGGCCCTCAAGTACCTGCAAGCGGCCGGTTAGACCTCACCTCGCTTCCCGGGGCGGCCGTCCCGGGGGAAGTCACCCCCCCCTGACCGGGTCAATAGGATGGACCGAACCCAGGACGGAGGGGGAACACCCTTGGCCGACGGCTTCCGGCAAGTTTTCTCGGGCGCGAACAGCGGGCGCGGCTTCTACTCCCTGCACAGCCAATCCCTCGGGAGCAGGGTGCTCCGGCTCTTCATCCTGAAGGGCGGCCCCGGGGTGGGGAAGTCCACCCTGATGCGGAAGATGGCCGGGGACTTGGTGGAGCGGGGCTACGAGGTCGAACTCCACTGCTGCTCCTCCGACAACGACTCGCTGGACGGCATCCTGGTGCCCCAGGCGGGAGCGGCCATCCTGGACGGGACGGCGCCCCACGTGGTCGATCCCCGCCTCCCAGGCATCGTCGACTGCATTGTGAACCTCGGCGACTACTGGGATGTGGACCTGCTCCGGGCCTTTCGCCACGAGATCGAAACCCTCATCCGGGAGATCTCCCGCCTGTTCGGTTGCGCCTACCGGTGCCTGGCCGCCACCCTCACCCTGATGGAGCAATGGGAGGCCATCCACCTGGAGACCGGGGGCCTCGACATCGCCTACCTGAACCAGATGACGCGGAACCTCCTGGACGAGGCTATCGGCGAGGCCCCCTACCGCCAGCGGGCGCCCCTGCAGCGGCATCTCTTCGCCTCGGGCATCACCCCCGGGGGTTGTGTGAACCACCTGGACGGCATAGCGGCGGGGGTGGAGCGCTGTTTCGTCCTGAAAGGCCTGCCGGGGACCGGCCGGAGCACCATTGTCCGCCGGGTGGCGGCGGAGGCGGCCGCCCGGGGCTATGACGCCGAGATCTTCCACTGCTCGCTGGACCCCCTGAAGTACGACCACGTCGTCCTGCCGGCGCTGGGGGTGGCGGTCATCAACGGCTCCGACCCCCACGAGTTCCTGGCCCGGCCCACCGATCGCATCGTCAGCACCACCTCCGCCCTGCGGCCGGACGTGGTCGAGCAGTACGTGGGGGAGATCAGCCGGGTGCGGCAGACGTACACCGAACTCCTGGAACAGGCGATCTGGTACATCCGGATGGCCAAGACGCACCACGACGAGCTGGAGAACCACTACATCCCGGCCATGGACTTCGACGCCATTGAAGTCCGCCGGCGGCGCCTGCGGGACGAGATACTGGAGCTGGCGGCGGGGGCGGCACTGGAGCCGGAACGGGTGGTTCAGGGGTAGGAGCCGCCAGGACAATGCCGTCAGGACCGCGGCTCTCCCCGGGGAGTCCCCGAGGCAGTCGGTCCGATACCCCGGGAGGGAGGGCCGGTCTGCGCTATGGGGCACCTCCTGGATCTGGCGGTCATTCTGGGCACATCTGCAGGGAGCGGGGGGTCTGTTGGGACCGGGGAGGTTGCCCTGACCACGCGGGCGGCCTACTCTCTCTTCATCTCTCTGGCGCCGGGGCACCTCAGAAGTCCCCACCCGGGCTGAGCCCCCCCAAGGTGGCAGGTATCGTTGGCGGTCCGTACCCTGAGATCGGCCGGCGAGGAACCCGCGATGACGCTCACGCCGGCCGGGTTGACAACGACTCTCCAGAAGCCGGCCGGGCCCACTCCGAAGGCGTGGGCCAGGAGGAGCTTCACCACCACCCGGTGAGTGACGAGGACCGCCGCCTCTCCCGGCCGGCGGAGGACACGGTCCACCGCCCCGAGGGAGCGGGCGAGCACCGTCTCCAGGCTCTCGCCGCCGGGGAATGTGACCCGCTCGGGCCGCTCCAGCCACAGCCGGTAGAGATCGGGGTGGCGCCGGCGGACCTCCTCCTGCCCCAATCCTTGCCACTCCCCAAAGCAGAGATCACCCAGGCCCGGGTCGAGTTCGACCGGGAGCCGGTGAGGATGGGCGATGGCCTCCGCGGTCGCCCGGGCCCGGGTGAGCGGGCTGGAGAAGATGGCGGCGACCGGAACGGCGCGGAGCCGCCGGCCCACCGCCCGGGCCTGGGCAAGACCTTGCCGGTTGAGGGGGACGTCCGCCGTGCCCCGGAATACCGACTCCCGGTTCCACTCCGTCTCGCCGTGCCGAACAAGGTACAGGTCCATCGCCGTCCCTCCGCTTCCCGTCTAGCTTGTGCCGGAATGCCAGGACCGTCCAGTGCCAGGTGCCAGGGCGGCGGCACCGGCCATCACCACGGGTGTTCACCGCCGCCAACACCCTCCCGGGCCGAGAGGTTCGAGACCACGGCTTTCTGTCCTGCAATGGGGGCGCCCCGCAAGGATAGGAGTTGGGTGGCGGCGAATCCCCCTGCGACAGAGGGAGACCGAGGGGGATAATCATGCTGGGGGCTTTCGTCCGCGTGATCCTGTGGCTGGTGGCCGGCCTGGTCGTGCTGATGGGTGCCGTGATGCTGGTCTTCTTGGTGCCCCACAGCCTCTACTGGCGGAGCCGGGAGGAAACCCTGGCGGGGGCGGATCCAACCCGCCGGGCCCTCGTCGTCTACCAACCGGGGCTGGGCCCGCGGACCCGGGAGGCCGCCTTGAGCCTGGCCCAGGGCTTGAGCGACGCGGGGTACACGGTCATCCTGAACCGTCCCGGCCGGCACCTCCCCACCGATCTCTCGGCTTACCGGTTGGTCGCCTTCGGGTCGCCCGTATACGCCGGCCGGACCTCGCCGGCCCTGCGACGCTACCTGCGATCCGTCACCGGCTACGGCCAGGCGGCGATCATCCTGTTCACCTCGGGGGGCGATCCCGACAACGACAACACCGGGCAACTGGCCGCCCTTGTCCCGCCGGAGCGCATCTTGCATCGGGTGAAGTTCCTGGCCACCCAGGACAACCGGGCGGCTGCCCGCTCACTTGGCAGGGACCTGGGATCGAGGGATTGACGGCCAAAACGGCAGCTCTCTTGCCCAACCTCCTGACCGGGCTCCGGGTGATCCTGACCCTGGTGCTGGTGGTGGTCCTGGCCGGGCGGGTGCCTGGGCTCGCCGTCGCCTTCTGGCTCTGCCTCGCCATCCTCTTGACCGACTACCTGGATGGTCGCGTGGCCAGGAGGCTGGGTGCCTGCTCGGCGGGGGGCGCCCTGGCGGATGTCGTCGCCGACGGGTCTTACGCGCTGGCCGCCGCGGTTTCGCTGGGTCGGCTGGGGCTGGTCCCCGCCTGGTACGTGGCCCTGGTGGCGGGGAAGCTCGCCGAGTTCGCCATTACCTCCTGGCTGCAGTCTCCCCCCGGCCGGCCGCAACTCGTGTTCGATCCCCTGGGCCGGTTGGCCTCGGCCCTGTTCATGGCGATTCCCCCGGTGGCCCTGGGCTGGCACCATCTCACCGGGCGCCCGGCAGCGCTCTTGCCGGTCCTGGCGGCCGCGACGGCGCTGCTCTCCGCCGTGGTCCGGGTGGCCGCCTTGCTCAAGCGAGCTAAGCCGGGGCCGAGTTGGTGACCTAGCTCCAGGTCGCGTGCTTCCGCCCCTACCGGGCGGCCATCCCGGCACCGCTACCGTCCACCGTGCCGCTTCGGGCAGATACTGACGTGGCGTAGCCGCCCGTGGGCCAGCGAGTGGACCGATCCAGAGGCAGCATCGCTGTAGATGACGCAGCACGGAGGCAGGGAGCAGGTACAGCCTGCCGGGGAGCCTTCTTTCGTTGCCCCACAACGCGGTCTGGCGAGCCGAGGTCGCGACGGTCCTCGCCCGCAACAACAACGGGCCGGTGGCCGTCCGATGGTGGGCGGTCACCGCCTTGCCTGCCGGGCATCTCCGTACTGCCGAGTAGAGCGACTTGGCGAAGACTGGAGGTTCAGGGCGCGGAGAACTGCCGGCAAGAATGGCGGCCGTCCCGGGAGTGATGGCCTTGCCACCTATGAACCCGCGGTCTCGGACAACCGTCTAGCTCTTGTGCTATCTGAGACCGCTCTTCGGGAGAGCAAGAGCACATGCTCCAGACGCTACTGAGGGCCTCCTGCGGTGATCGCGGATGCGACTCCCCGGAACTCCAAGGACTACGTGTACCAGGCCATGACGTACGGGATGCGGACCGGGAGAGCCAACCTCCCACGCGATGATGTACCGGTCGCGTTCAAGACTTCCGAGCCGCCGTTGACCCAGCCGGGCGCACCTGAGCGCCACTCACGGCTCGCGGCTGACCTGGCGGCGGCTCGATATCCGGGGGGCCTGTCTCAAGCCCCTCACGGCGCTCGATGCTTGAGTTGGCTGGCCGGCGGCGAGAGCCGGTGCCAGTTGAGATAACTGCCGGCGATGTCGGCGAGGAGGAGATGGTCCGCGTGACGCCTGCCGAACTGCTACCCTTGTGGGTTGCTGCTGGCCTTGTTCTCAGGAGTCATCAATCAGGTCCGGCTCCTAGACTGAACCGGGAGGGGCTGCGGCAGCCGTCCACGTCCGCCCAGGGGGACAGCCGTGCCCGTGGTGAAACATTCTCAGCCTGTCAGACAATTCCATGGTCGCGAACGAACTCTACATCTCGTGGACCGTGATCCCGTGAGCCCGAAGCGACAGACAATACAGACAAAATGTCCATTGGCCGTCAGTCCCATTCATGGTAATATGCATGAGGAGAGACCAGTAATTGGGGGTTGTCGCATTATCACCGCGCTGGAGAATGGGCCCCTTAACGGACTGGTCGTGAGAGTGGCCCCCCGGGTCGTCTTTCGGCGGGAGGTATTTGGTGCTATCGTTGCACGACCGTTTGAGCTCCAGATTGGCGTCCTCAACCCGGTTGGCGCCACTATCATGGCGATGTGCAGGGGCGGGGCTCCGGTGTCGAGAGTGCTTCGCTTGTTGTGCGGAGCATTCCCCGACGAGCCAGGCGTTGTGGACGATGTCGGCGAGTTTGTCCGAGAGATGATTGGGGCGGGCTGGTTACAGGTCGAAAACCAGGCTCACACGATCATGAAGGATGGGGGGGTTCCTAATGGCCGTGCGTCGAGCGCTTGATGCGCAGGCGCGAAGACCTTATCAAAGGCCCCGCATGCTACTAGTCACTGGGACAACCACCCAGATGGGGGCGGCCATTGCGCTTCTCATTCTGTGGTTGTGGTTGTTTCCTGGGGGATCCCCACCGCCTAGGAACAACTAGCCTTGGTCGATCTTGGGGGAGTGGTGCCGTGAACGGGCAAGCCGTCCCTGCGTGGGAAGGGCTCCTCGGGGAGAATGGGCTCTTGGGCATGGAGGGCAATGCTCTGTCGGCTCCGCTGCTTGTGCTGCTGGAGGTCACTAGGGCATGCAACTTGAGGTGCAGGCATTGTGCTGCTCTTGGAGGAGAAGCACTGGCCAACGAGTTGGATGCCCTGGAGATCGTCCGGCTGATTGACGAGTGTGGCAGCCTGGGAGTACTCTTCATCTTCTGGTCCGGGGGAGAGCCTCTGCTTCGCCCAGATCTGTTTGACCTGATGGAGCACGCAACGTCCCTGGGCATTGCCTCGTGCCTGATCACGTCGGGCACACTCGTGTCCCGAGTTGTTGCCCATCAGCTTAAGTCAGCCGGTGTCGTCAAGGTGGAAGTCAACCTGGATAGCCACCGTCCTGAGGTCTTCGACTACTTCCGGGGGAGTCCCGGTGCCCTCGAAGCCACCATCAGGGGCACCCGGGTTCTCATGGAAGAAGGGATTCCTGTACGGGCGAATGCATGCATCACATCTCTGAATGCCCATGAGGTCCCCGCTCTGGCGCGATTTGCGATGAACCTTGGCTTGAAGGAACTCGCCCTGATACCCTTCCACCCCTCAGGCAGGGGGCGACAGAATGCTACGGAACTTGAGCTTGCTAGTCATCTGCTGGAAGGGTATCGGGCGACTTGGATGGAGTTGAAGAGGGAGCTTATGGGCGCGCTCTACTTGCTGTTTGAGGGCGGGGGGACCCACATGCCAGAGGAACTCGTGCAGATCTCCCACGTACTCCCTTCTTGTGGTGCAGGGCGCCTACATTGCAGCATCACACCGGTTGGCGATGTGAAGATATGCCCCTACTTCCCTGACGACCCTGCCTTCGTTGCTGGGAGCATTCGAGAAGGCAGCCTCCGCCGTATCTGGACTGAGTCAGATCTTCTGGCGCTGCTCCGCAGGCGCCGGTTCGAAGGCTGCGAGGAATGTGATGTGACCCATTGTGCGGGCGGGTGCCGGTTAAGGGCTTTCCGTGACACGGGCACACTGACCGGAGGGCCAGACCCGGCCTGCCCGTACTTGAGGGGTAGTGGTTGAGGGGGTATTCCAAGTGCCGAACCTGAGTCTCAACCCCACGCAAGACACGATGTTCTTTGCGGATCAGCACTGGGAAGACCTTGTCGAAAACGCCCCACTCTATGAGCAATGCGATGTCTTACCCGAGTACTTCGCGGCGCCGATCTTCGTGCTATGGGAGTTGACAGGCAAGTGCCCTCTGAAATGCATGTACTGCTACGTGTCATGCCCGAAGAAGACAGAGGACCTCCCAGAGGAGGAGATCTGGAGGGTTGCCAACGAACTAGTAAGGACGAAGGTGTTCATGGTCTGCCTATCGGGTGGCGAGCCCACTATCCATCCGCTGTATCTGGAACTGCTCTCCTATCTCTCCCACAGCGGCGTTACCATTGGCACCGTCACAAGTGGCTGGTCCATGACGCCGAGACTGGCCCAGGCCATCAGGGCGCACACCAACAGCGTGCAGGTCAGCATTGATGGTCCCAATGCTTCCATTCACGACACGGTCAGAGGGAGAGCGGGTTCGTTCAGCCGAGCTGTCGCTGCAGTGAAGATGCTGCAGGACGCGGGCGTGGAGAGAATCCATGTTGCGTTTGCCCCCACTCGGTACAGCGCTGACCTTCTGCCCGAGATGATTGACCTCTGCGCGGAGTTGGGAGTGGCAACTCTCAGAACCCAGCACCTTGCGGCAGTTGGCTCGGTGGCTCTGTACCCCGAATGTGAGCCTACAGCGGACCAATACGAGCGCCTGCTGAGAGCAATCACAGCGCACGCCAAGAGTGGCTCCAAGCAGCCGGTGATCCAATGGGGTGATCCGTCGTTGCACATGCACGTGGGGCTAGCTCTGGGGCGCACCTTTGGAGCAAGGATCACATCCGAGGGTGACGCAGGTTTCACGCCCTACCTGGATTGGTCATTCGGCTCGGTGCGGAGGCAGTCTCTTAGCCTGATATGGGAGCGCGGGCTGCGCTCTGCTTGGCGGCACCCTCTCGTCAGGGAACGGGTTTCGCGCATCAAGGGTCCGTTAGACCTGCGGGCGGTGCCGAACTACCCCTTACGGGTGGAGATAGCATGAGCGGCGACTCCTTATGGCGTACGCCACGGATCGGTCCTGTGTACTGGAGACGGGATGGGCCGCATGGCCAGCATATCGTGGTGGCGGTTCCAATGTTTGGGGGAGTGTTCTGTCTTAACCCCGAAGCCGCCTTGGTGTTTATGGCCTGCAATGGGAAGAACAGCGTGGAGGCTATTAGTAGCAAGCTCGCAGGAACCTACGACGTCTCGATCGAGGCAGCCGTCCAAGACGTGAATGACCTGTTGGGGATCTGGGATCAGCTGGGCATGCTGCAGCGTGATGACGGAGACCCGCCCGCGAAGAACGCCGTTCCGCCCAGTGCGAGTGGGATAATCGTGAGGTAGCTCTTCCTGAACTCGCGCGCGGGCAGCCGCGCCCAGCCGAGGGGGTGCTCCGTGTCGGGCAGGGGGTGAGTTGGCGCTGAGAGACGACGGGGCAGTGCTGAAGGTCTTCTTGTTGGATCCCGTTGAGGTCGTGAGAATCGGCCTGACGAGACTGCTGGAAGAGGAAGACGGGATCGTGATAGCTGGTCAGGCTGGTTGCGTTGAGGAGGCACTAGAGGGACTTCGGAGGTTATCGCCTGATGTCCTGCTCATGGATGGGTTCGGCCTTGAAGCAGCGGCTTCTGTTGTCACGCAGTTTGAGGGCTTGACTGTCATCGTTTTCTCAATGCTCTTGAGTCGTCAGACTGTAGAGAAACTTGTCCGCCATGGAGTGCAGGGGCTGATCTCAAAGCTCGTGCCAGCCGGAGACATCGGTAGGCTGGTCAGGCTGATCCATGATGGGGCTCGATTGGCAGTGCTCCCGCGCCAGCAGCAACCGGCGGGCTTACCCGGTTTGCCGCCGCTCACACCGCGGGAAGAGGATGTAATCAGGCTCCTGCTAGCCGGCATGAACACCTCGGAAGCCGCTCGTAGTCTCTCTCTGAGTGAGCGCACGGTCAGAACGTACGTTTCGAGCATCCACTCTAAGTTCGGAACCCGCAGGAGGGATGATCTGATGGCGGTTGCCACAGCCATCGCCAGCTCGCTGTTTGGGGACTTACGCCGCCCTCCGAATCTGGAAGTGGCGTCGCTTCCGAGGTCGCGAAGTTCGTTCAGCACTGTGGAGGTGGGGTCCGGATGACCGCCATACCGGGAGGGTCGGCCCTCAGTGGGAGGGCTTACCAGCGACCGAGGATGCTCTTGCTGGTCGGTGCATCCTACCAGATCAACCTGGCCATTGTCCTCCTCATCCTCTGGGTCTGGGTGCTCCCTGTTGCTGACCCGGGGCCTCCGTTGCCCAAGCCGCCTCCCCCTGACATGTAGCAGGTGCGACGTACGAATGGCACGCACCGGCGTGAAGACAGGAGTTGATGTCTGCCGCCGGGTGCGGGGGTTTCTGGTGCAGCTAGACTGCGGACTTCGGAGTTGACCGGAAGTACTCACGCCGACTGCAGGCCGGTCGCGAGGGCGGTAGGGAGCGCCCCCGGGGTGTCCCAACCTTGCATCTCTTCTGCGGGGTGAGCACTTGGGCAGCCAGGTGATAGTGGCCCGCGGCTTGGGCAAGCGTTACCTGAGCGGCGGGCAGCAGTTCTGGGTTTTCCGGGGCCTTTGTCTTGAGGTTGAGGCGGGCGAAATGGTCTGCGTGTGGGGCCCCTCGGGTTCGGGGAAGACCACTCTTCTGTCGTTGCTGGCCGGATTGGAGCGGCCGACGGAAGGTACGGTGCACCTCAGCGGTGTCCGAGTCAGCCACTTGAGCGAGGCCCGGTCCGCGGACCTGCGGCGGAGGCACCTGGGCTTCGTCTTCCAGTTCTTCTACCTCCTGCCCAACCTCACGGCGGTGGAGAACATCGCCCTGCCCCTGGTATTGGCGGGGCAGTCCGCGGTGGCCCTGCCCCGGGCCCGTGCGCTTGCTCGGCGCCTGGGGCTGGGCGACCGCTGTGCGAGCTACCCAGCCCAGTTGTCAGGGGGTGAGCAGCAGCGGGTGGCCATTGGCCGCGCGCTGATCAACGAACCCACCGTCCTCATGGCCGACGAACCGGCCGGCAACCTCGACGCCGCGTCCGCCACGGTCGTGCTGGACATCCTGCGCGGGCAGACGGCAGAAGGCCGGGCGGTGCTGGTGGCTAGCCATAATACCCGGATTGCCGACTTGGCCGACCGGGTGGTCGACCTGGGAGTGAGCTGACGGTGGCGAGATGGTTGTGGCGGCTGGCCACGTCCGGTCTGGCAGCCGAGACGCGCTGGCTGGCTCCTGTGGTTCTCTGCACGAGCCTTGCCCTGGGGTCGTTGCTGCCGGTGCAGTGGGCAGTGGATGCGGGCAGGATGGGCAGCCTGGCTTACCTGCGGCAGGCCCTGGGCGCCGACCTGCGGATCGACCTCTCGGAGGCGCGGGCGGCGGCCCCCCCGGCAGAGATCCAGGCGGTGCTGGCCAACCTGCCCCGGGGGTCGGAGATGACGTGGGGCCGCGAGCTGTCGGCGCGGATCGAGGGACCGGCGGAGGCTAGGGTTCGAGTCTTGGCGGTGTGCGGGAACTACCCACTCTACGGCGGGGAAACCTGGAGCCGGCCGCCCGGAGAGGCGCTGACTCGGGGGGTGGCGATATCGGCCGGACTGCTTGCACTGGCCGAAGGCGACCGCATCTCGCTCCTCGGGCTTGATCTTCCGGTGGAAGCCGTCTTCCCGGAGAGCCCCCTCGTGCCCGGCTCACTGCAGGTTGACGGGACCGTGGTGATCGCGGCCACCCTGCTGGAAGAGGTGCCGGGCAGGGATTTCGTCCTGGTGAAGCTGCCGGAGGGTGCGTCTCCCACCATCCTGGCGGACGATCTGGTCCGGAGGCTGGGGCGTTCCGCGGTGGTCGGCCTGGCCGACCTTGCGCCCGTGCTGGAACTGGGCCTGGAGCGGCTGGGCACGGTCTGCTTCTGGAGTTCGGTTACCATCATCTTCATGGCCGCCTTCGGCATCGCTTTCGGGGTGGAGGACTACGTGCGCAGCCGCAGCCCCGAACATGCCGTGTTGCGGACGCTGGGCGCCCCGGCGGGGTTGCCTTTCGCCCTGACGGCCTTTCGGCTGGCGCTGGCGGGTGCGCTGGCGGGCTTGCTCAGCACGCTATGGGGATGGCTGCTGCGGACACTCACGCTGGAGCTGGCCGGTGCCCAGGCCCGGCCGTTAGTCCTGCTCAGCACCCCCTCCCACCCTGCCTGGTCCTTTCTCCTGTTGGGGCCGCTCCTGGCCTTGGTCTACGGCGCTTGGCCGCTGGCTCTAACCCTCCGGATCCGACCCTCGCTTGCCCTGCGGGCCAAACTGGCCGGCTTCCTGGTGCCCGACGAGCGGCGGGGCGATGGGCTACTCTCGCTGGCCGGCGTGGCCGTCGTAACGCTGATCATGGTACCTGTTCTGGGCCGGCTCTTCATCGGGGGCGCGTTCTTCACCCTGCCCGTGGCCTGGCTAATCGTCGTCTTCGGCGGGCTCCTGGGAGCAGCGGTAGCACTCGTGGTCGCGGTCCTCGCGGGACTGGGACAGGCGGCGCCCGTGGCCTTGCGCTGGCCCTTGATCTACTTCCGGTTAGGGCGCGACCGGGCGGTAATCACCATGACGGCATTGGCCCTGGCCCTCGCCGTGGGAACGGGCGCGGCCCTTGTAGGGCGAGCACTGACCTGGGATCTGCAGGTGGCCCTCAGCCGGCAGGTCCCAATGTCGCTCATCGCTTTCTCCACTTCGGGCCCGACCGCTGGGGAGGACCTGCGCCGGGCGCAAGACTTGCTTGAAGCGCGCGATGACGTGGAGGCCGTCACTATCGGTGGGGTCAACTCGCTGAGGGCCGTTTACGTCAATGGCAGACCGCTGCCCAGGCCTCTGGCCATGGCGATCAAGCTGGTCGATCCAAACCACGCTGGCCTGTACAACTCGACCCTGACGCCAGGATTGGTGGCCATGGCGGCCCCGGGCAGTTTCCCATGCACGGTCTGGGCCGAGTGGGCAGACCGGGCCGGCCTGACCTTGGGCGACCTGGTGGATGTGGTCGGTCCGTCGGGCGAACTGGTGCGACTGCAGATCGTCGGTCTTGAGCCTCACCAGGGAATCCGGGTTGGGATCGTTGCCCCGGTGAGTGTCCCCCGCGGCGCGTGGGCTTCGGAATTCGACTTCATCGTCGCGCGGTTGGACCCGGCCCGCAGCGGGCTGCTGGCTCGGGAGTTGGCCGGGCTGATCCCGGGGCTCAAGGTACTGGACCTGGGGGGACTGCTGACCGTGCTCCGGGCGGCGGTGGCCGATCTGTTGTTCCTTTGGTGGGTGGCAGCCGCCTTCAGCTTGCTGGTCAGTGTAAGCCTCTGTCTCACGATGTCGTCCATCATCCGGATCCGGCGGTCGGCCGAACTGGCCCTTTTCCGCGTCCTAGGGGCGTCCCGGTGGCAGTTGCGGGCCGGACCTTTGGCCGAGGCCCTCATCGAGGGCCTGGTGGCCGGGGGCATCGGCGGCGGAGTCGCCCAGGCCGCGCTCCTCAAGCTAATGAGCTACCTCTCGGGTGTGGGAGTGGCCTTTGATCGGACAATCCTCGCGATGGCGACCGGCGTAGCTCTCGTGCTGGCCCTGGGAAGGCAGCTCGTCTCTTTCCGCCGGAGTCTGGCCCGGCCCGCCATGGAAGTGCTGCGACGCGAGTGATCCGGCTTCTCCGGAGGTGGGATCTTGATCAGGGTCCGGTCGCTGACCAAGAGGTTCGCCACCGTCACGGCGGTGGACGGGCTCGACCTCGATGTCCAGGCGGGAGAGGTGTTCGGCCTCCTCGGCCCCAACGGCGCCGGCAAGACGACCACCGTCCGCATGCTGGGAGGGCTGCTCCTGCCCTCGCAGGGCGATGCCTTCGTCGGCGGATGCCAGGTGACCCGGGAGGCGCCGGCCTTGCGCCGGTTGGTCGGCGTCGTCAACGAGGGAGCCGGCCTGTACGCACGGTTGACCGTCGAGGAGAACCTGCTCTTCTTCGGAACTCTGTACGGAGTGTCCGGAACCGCCGCCCGCAAGCGGATGGGGGAGCTCTGCGACCTCTTGGACCTCGGGCCGGTGGCGAAGAGGCGGTTCGGCGAGCTCAGCACCGGCTGGAGCAAACGGGCTTGCCTGGCCAGGGCGCTACTGCACCGGCCGCCGGTGCTTCTCCTCGACGAGCCCTGGACGGGGCTTGACCCGGCTGCGGCCAGGACCGTTCGGCTGCACGTCTCCGCACTGGCCCGGGATCACGGGAACACGGTCCTCCTGTGCACGCACGGCCTCTCCGAGGCGGCCGAGATCTGCTCCCGGGTGGCGGTGATGGTCAGGGGGAAGATCGCCGTTCTCGGTCGGCCCGGAGCCCTCCCGCCCCTGGCGGGCCCGCTTCGGTACCTGGTCCGCTCTTCCGGGAGACTGCCGGCCGGAGACTGGTGGCAACGACAGGAGGGAGTGCTCGAGGCCCGGTCCGTCGCAGAGGGATATGAACTCGAGGTGACGGGCGAGGCGGTGGTGGAGGCTCTTCTCCCTGCCCTCCTCGAGACCGGAGCGGCCGTCCGCGAGATCCGGCGGACCGGACCCACCCTGGAAGATGCCTACCTGAAGGTGGTGGCCGACGGTGGACCTTGAACGGTGCCTGGCGCTGGTCGGAAAGGACCTGAGAGTGCTCACCCGCAGCCGGAGTGTGCTGGGGAGCGTGGTTGCCCCGGCGCTGGTTGTGTCGGTGCTTTTGCCCCTGTTGGTCCTGAGCCATACTCCTCTCGCAACGGCCCCCGGAACCCCCGGGGGATGGATAGCCGGCTTCATCGACCGTATGCCGGAGGCTCTCCGCCGGGGCCTGGCCGGGCTGAGCGACGACCAGGCCTTTGTCTATGCCGTAACCGTCTACTACTTCCTTCCCTTCTTCCTGATCAGCGTGGCTTCCTCCGCAGTTGCCACGGCGGCCGAAGGCTTCATCCAGGAGAAGACCTGGGGAACCCTGGATTCGTTATTGTACTCACCGGTCACCGACCTCGAACTGCTCGTGGCCAAGATCCTCACCTGCACCGTGCCACCGGTCCTCGCGACCTGGTTCTCGTTCGCCGTCTACGCGATTGTCATAAACGCCCGGGCCTGGCCCATCATGGGAGGGTTCTTCTTTCCCCCGCCTTTCTGGCTGGTGGCCATGGGCGTCCTTGTACCCCTGCTGGGCCTAACGGTCACCCTGCTCACGCTGATCGTAGCCCTGCGGCTCCGGAGCTCCCAGGATGCGGCGCAAGTCGGCAACCTGGTAGTTATTCCCCTCGTGGCCCTGTTCTTCGGACAGGCCATGGGCTACTGGTACGCGGGGCCGGCACTGGTTGCGCGCCTGGTCCTGGCCGTGGCAGCGGCGGACCTGGCCCTGCTGCTCGTAGCCAGGTGGACGTTCGTTCGCCACCGGCTGGCCGAGAGGCTGTACTGAGCCCGGGTGCCGGCGAGAATGGCCGTGAACCTGCCGCCAGAGCGGCGTCTCACGCAGGCCCCCGGTGAGGCGTTCTCCTGGGATGCGGAGTCGCTGGAACGGGCCGGTGCCCGCTCCCCCGGCGACCGGCTGGCCGGGGGCGCCTGACGGACCTGCATTACCGCCTTCCCACCGGCTCCCGCTTCAGGAAGGTGGTCATGCAGTGCATGGCCCCCCAACCCTTCTGCAACTCGCTCACGTCCGCCTCGATGACCTCAATGCCGGCCTGCCGGTACATCCGCGCCGTCTCCGGGGCCCCCGCGGGCATCACGATCAGCCCCGGGGCCAGGGCCACGAAGTTTGAGGGCATGACCGACTGGTACTCATGAACGTTAGCGATCTCAAGGAGGCGGAAGCCCCGGTCCCGGAGGGCGGCGACCACCACGAAAGGCGTCTTCCAGGGGAAGCAGACCGCGGTGCGGGAGTCCACGATGTTCATGAAGCCGTCCAGGTGAACGGAACCATAGCCGATCTGGACCTGGATCACGTGCTCGCAACCCATGGCCCGTAGCTCCCGCTCGACCTGGGCGACGCCGTCGGCGTTGCTGCGGTTGCCCAGGCCGAGGAAGGCGGTGGAGCGGTCCAGCCACATCAGGTCGGCTCCCTCGAAGGTGCCGCGGCCGTTGACGGTCCGGATGATGGGGACGCCGAGCTGGCCGAGGGTGCGGGCCAGGTACCGCTCCTCGCCCCGGCGGACGGCGAGGGCGGGACGGGCCAGGATGGCTCCCTCCGGCGTCATGACACAGAGATCGCGGCAGAACAGGCCGTTGGGCTTGTCCGGGGCCATCTCTTCCACGTAGTGGACCTTGACACCATGCTGGGCATAGACGGCCATGAGCTGGTCGTGCTGGTCGCGGGCCTTTGCAGGGTCCGGCAGATCGCGGAAGCGGATGGCAACCGGGTCGGTGAGCCCCTCCCACTCCCGCCCCGGCCGGCGGACCAGGACGGCCTTCAACCCGCCGTACTCCGAGTCCACCCCCCAGTCTCCCCAGTAGCGGGGGAGGTCCTCCTCAAAGGGGGTGGCATCGGCGAACCACCGCTCGCCCACGCTTCTCGGCGTGTCGCGGGGATCTTCCGGGGTCATGCCCGTCATCTCCCATCCACTCTCAACCCGTGAACCCGAATCTCTCCGTCAAAGCTTGCCGCATGTACTGGAGGAGCGGCTCGCTGTAGCCGCCGGCGGCCAGGCCGAACTCCTCGTCGAGTGCCTTTATGGCGGTATCGGCGGCAGTCCCGCCGGCCTGCAACTCTTCCAGGCGGGTGGCGAACGCCTCCAGCCAGGAGCGTTGCTCCGCCAGCACCTCCTTGCCGGCGATGGGGCCGTGGCCGGGGACCACCGTCTGGATGTCCCACTCCTCCAGCGTGCGCAGGGATTCGGCCCACTTCCGGGGGGAGCCGGTGCCCACCCAGGGCAGGCGGCCCAGGAAGATGAGGTCGCCGGCGAAGAGCACGCGTTCGGAGGGGATATACACGACGCTGGAGCCGGTGGCGTGGCCGCCCAACTCGACTACCCGGACCTCGGGGTCGCCCAGGAATCGCAGGCTCGAGTCGAAGACCAGGGTCGCCATGAGGGGGTTGAGGCCGGCTTCGGCCAGTTGTGTGCGGTAGCGGCCCACGAAGTCCCTTATACCGCGATCGGTGCCCTCGCTGGCGGCGACCTCCAGGGCCGGGTAACCGGTGCTGCCGCCATGGTGATCAACGTGCTCGTGGGTGTAGATCAAGGCCCGCAAGCGGCCGGACCCGGCCTGCGCCGCCTGGAGCAACGTCGCTCCCTCGGCGGGTGAGCGCAAGGCGTCGATGATGATAGTGCCTTCTGTCGTCCGTACGAAGCCGGCGTTGGGGTTGCCGGACTCTTCCTCCCGGACGGCCGTGATGGGACCCCGGAGTTCGGTGAACACGTGCACTCGCCGTTCCTCCTCCCTGGTGTCGGAAGCTGGGTCGCCGATCTGATTCGATGGCGGGACGGCCATACCCTGGCAGGTCCAGTCCCGCACGAGGTACAGGGGGCTGCCAGGATAGTGGGGGCCGGCGTGGAAGACAGACCCGAGGAGGCGGAGCCATGAACTACGACCCCTTGCACAACCCCTACCCATCCCGCCGGATGACCCACTACGGCCGGAGAGGAATGGTTGCCACGTCGCAGCCCCTGGCGGCGGGAGCGGGAATGGATATGCTCAAGCAGGGCGGCAACGCGGTGGACGCGGCCATCGCCACGGCGGCCTGCCTGACCGTGGTGGAGCCCACCTCCAACGGCATCGGCAGCGATGCCTTCGCCCTGGTCTGGGCGGAAGGTGGGCTCCACGGCCTGAATGCCAGCGGCCCCGCTCCGGGCTCCATCAGCATCGACGGGGTCAGGAGACGGGGCCATGCCGAGATGCCCCGGCTGGGGCTGGTGCCTGTCACCGTGCCCGGGGCCCCGGCGGCCTGGGCCGCGCTGTCCGAGCGGTTCGGGCGGCTACCCCTCACCACCGTCCTGGCGCCCGCCATCGACTACGCTGAGCGGGGTTACCCCCTGTCCCCGGTGCTGGCCGAGGCCTGGAAGCGGGGGGTCCAGTACTACGCCCAGGCGGCTACCGGGGAGGAGTTCCGGTCCTGGTCGGACACTTTCGCACCCGGTGGCCGGGCCCCGCGGGCGGGCGAGATGTGGTCCTCACCGGGGCACGCCGGCACCCTCCGGGCCATGGCCGAGACCGGAGCCGAGGCTTTCTACCGGGGGAACCTGGCCGAGCGGGTGGATGAGTTCTCCCGCCGCCACGGGGGCTTCCTGCGGGCCGGTGACCTGGCCGCCTTCCGACCGGAATGGGTGACCCCCATCGCGGTCGACTACCGCGGCTACAGGGTCTGGGAGATCCCGCCCAACGGCCAGGGGCTGGTCGTGCTGATGGCCCTTAACATCCTCAAGCGCTTGGATGTCGGGGACAGGGAGGACGAGCGGGCTTACCACTTGCCGATCGAGGCCATGAAGCTGGCCTTCGCCGACGGCCTGGCGTATATCACGGAGGAGAAAGCGATGCCGGTGGCGGTGGAGGATTTGCTCAGCGAAGACTACGCCGCCGAGCGGGCGGCCCGGATCGGCGAGACGGCCCTGGAGCCGGCGCCCGGCCGGCCGGGGGGCGGTGGCACGGTCTACGTGGCGACGGCCGACGGTGAGGGGAACCTGGTGTCCTTCATCCAGAGCAACTACATGGGATTCGGCTCCGGTATCGTGATCCCCGGCACGGGGATAAGCCTTCAGAACCGCGGCCACACCTTCTCGCTCGACCCCGGGCACGCCAACCGGCTGGAGCCCGGCAAGCGGACCTACCACACCATCATCCCCGGTTTCTTGACCCGAGACGGGATGCCGGTGGGCCCTTTCGGCGTCATGGGTGGTTTCATGCAGCCGCAGGGCCACCTGCAGGTGCTCATGAACAGCATTGACTTGGCCCTCAACCCCCAGGCGGCCCTGGATGCCCCCCGCTGGCAGTGGGAGCGGGGCAAGACGGTCCACCTGGAGCGGGGCATCCCCGAAGCCGTCGCCCGGGGCCTGGCCGGCCGGGGCCACGACATACGATGGGCGGCCGGATCGGGGGCCTTTGGGCGGGGGCAGATCATCTGGCGGGATGAGAACGGGGTGCTGGCCGGCGGCACCGAGCCGCGCTGCGACGGGACGGTCCTGGCCTGGTGAATGAGAGGCCGGCAGGCGGCCGACCGCCGGAGTCTTCAGTAAGCGCCCGATCAGGTGGTGACCGTTCAGCAGGCAGGATTCCCGGCCCGCCGGCGTCAAAGGAGGTGTCCGGGAGGAGGGATGCCGGTGGTCGGGCTCAATGCCATTCGGGAAGCGAGGTCCCGCCTGGCGGGTCACATCACCCGCACGCGGCTGGAGGCCTCGGCCGGCTTCAGCCGGATGAGCGGCCACTCGGTCTATCTCAAGCCGGAGAACCTGCAGAAGACGGGGGCCTTCAAGATCCGGGGGGCCACCAACCACATCCTGCAGATTGACCCGGCCCTGGGCAGGAGGGGAGTGATCGCCGCCTCGTCCGGCAACCATGGCCAGGCGGTGGCCCATGCCGCCGCGCGGGCCGGCTACCCCGCGGTGGTGGTGGTGCCGGAAGGGGCATCGGCGGTGAAGGTGGCGGCGGCCCGGGGTTACGGGGCGGAGGTCATCTACCACGGCACCACTTCCGCCGAGCGGGCCGCCCTGGCCGGGGAACTGGCCCGCGAGCGGGGGCTGACGTTCATCCACCCTTTCGACGACCCGTGGGTGATCGCCGGGCAGGGAACGGTGGGCCTGGAGATCCTCGAGGATCTGCCGGAAGTGGACTTGGTGCTGGCGCCGGTGGGCGGGGGCGGCCTCATCGCCGGCATCGCGGTGGCGATCAAGGAGAGCCGGCCGGGGACCCTGGTCTACGGGGTGGAACCGGTGGGCGGGAACAGCATGCAGCGGTCGCTCCAGGCGGGGGCGATCGCCACCATCGAGCAGCCCCGGAGCGTCGCCGACGGCCTGTTGCCTACCCGGCCCGGCGAGATTACCTTTGAACTCGCCCGGAAGTACGTGGACGGCGTCCTGACAGTGACCGATGCGGAGATCGTAGCGGCGGTAGTGACCCTCCTGGAGAGGGCCCGGCTGGTGGTCGAGCCCTCGGGGGCGGCGACGGTGGCCGCCCTGCTCTCCGGCAAGGTACCCGGATCCGGGCGGCGGCTGGTGGCCGTGCTCAGCGGCGGCAACGTTGACCTGGGACTCCTGGCCGATATCATCCGGGGGAGGGATGCATGAGGCGATGGAACGACCGGCCGGTGGGCTGGAGGGCCAAGGCTGCAGCCAGTTGGCGATCAGCGCCCCCGAGCGGCCGGGCCAGATCGTGCTGGTCTGGAGGTTCTAGCCGCAGCCCGAACTTTTCCCCATCGCCTTCGTCAGAACGCCCAAGGCAGGTGAGTCGCATGCCGCCACGCCGGGGATGGGTATGCGCGGTCCTGGCAACGACCATCATGGTGGCTGCCGGGTGTGGGGGAACCCGGGGAGCGCCAGGCCACGACGATTTCACCGTCATCGACGCCGTGGCCGTCACCGACCCTCTGGTCGCGGCCTGGGTGCGCCAGAACTCCCGGGTACGGGGGGTGCATGTGGCCGGGTTCGATGCCGTCACCTACGTGCTGGCCACCGGGGGGCCGCAGGCGGCGGGGGTAGAGTTCCTGGGAGCCCGGAGCGGGACCGGAGGCATCCACCTGATCTTCGGGACCGGCCGCCCCGGCCCCGCCACCCTGCTCCTCGCCACCACCCACAGCGCCCGTCTGATAACCGGGGTGGAGTACAGGGGAGGGCAACCCCTGACCGAGGAGTTCCCCCTGCTGTCCGCCTCCAATGCGGCCATCATCGTGACCTGGCCGCTGGCCGGGAGCGAGGTCAGCTCCCCGGTCACCGTCAAGGGGTTCGCCCGGGTCTTTGAGGCGACTTTCCGCCTCAGGATGGAAGACGGTCACGACGTGCTGGCCGACGCTTGCGCCATGGCATCAGAGGGGGCGCCGGGGTGGGGCGAGTTCGAGGTGGCGATCGAGTTCAACACCCCTAGCAGCCCCGGCCTGCAGTTGTTCCTCTTTGAGGAGAGCGCCAAGGATGGGTCACCCGTCAACGTCATCGTGGTGCCCCTGCTGTGGGCCGGCGACACCCGCTAGCCGGAGTCGGGGGTCTCTTCTCGGGAGCTCTCGCCGGCGGGGCGGCCCGGCCCCTTGGGCCGCTTGCTTCCCGGCCACTCCGGCGACCGCCTCCCCCGGGGAGGTAGCTCCCTGCGCTCGGGGCGGGGGACGAACCAGCTCGGTCGCTGCCGGGGGCCGTCCCGCCTGCCCCTGCCGGCCAATGCCATCGCCCCCGTTCCCGTCTCCCTGCCATCCTACGCTGACTGTGGCCGGGGGTTGACGGCCGGGCCGCGTCTAGCGAACCACGAACGAGACCACCTCGGTCTTGATGGCCTCCTGTTCCCAGTTGCGCCGGTAATTGAAGGCCACATCGACCCGGCCGGGGGCGACCCCCCGGAAGGTGAAGGATTCCACTCCTGGAGCTCCCGGCAGGTTGGACCGGGACTCGTACTCCTGCCGGATGAGCTCGACAACCGTCCCGTCACATTCCACCGACCAGGCGTACCCCGTTGAGGGGTTGGCCTCCAGGGTCAGGGTGATGGTCTGCCCGGGGACCAGATTCACCAAGCCGTCTGCGGGCAGTGGCCTGCCCCTCGCCACGCAGGCCCCCAGGCCTACGGCCAGGCCGACGATAACCAGCAGCAGGGCCGCGATCGAACGCATGGCCGATCCCTCCCGTCCAGGCGGTTGGACGCCGGGCGGCCTGGCGAGTTCCCCCCGGCAGGATGGGTCGGCCCCGGGGAATCCATCAGCGCGCGCGGTGTACCTCCACCGATTCCCGCATGCTATAATACCTTGGGTAGCGAACGCGGATGCGGGGTGTTGCCGTTGCCAATGCGGCGGGCTGTCGTCGGGGCCGGTATCCTGTTCCTCTGCCTGCTGGCCAGCGTCGCCGCCGGGGCCGCACCGTTTCCGGCCCCCGGCGGGGCCGTCAACGACTACGTGGGTGTCCTGACCGGCGCCGAGACGGCACAGCTGGAGGCCATCAGCCTCGAACTGGAGGCCAAGACGGGAGCCGCCCTGGTCGTCGCCATCGTGAACACCCATGAACCGGAGAGCCTGGAGAACTACGTGACCCGGCTCTTTGAGTACTGGGGCATCGGCCGCCGGGGCGAGGACAACGGTGTCCTGATCTTGCTGGCCATGGACGACCGGGCGCTGGCCATCGAGGTTGGTTACGGTCTGGAAGGCGCGCTGACCGACGCCCGATCGGGACAGATCCGGGATCTGATGTTACCTCTATTCACGGAGGGCCGGTTCGCCGAAGGGCTGCGGATCGGCATGCAAGCGGTGGCCGCCGTGGTGGGCGATGAGTACGGGGTTAGCCTGGAGGGAGCCGGCGGGTTCGCGGTGAGCGACCTCGACCGGCGGCCCACCCTGGAGTGGCCGGGCGTCGCCGCCCTGTGCCTGCTCGGGGTCTTGCTGGCAGGGGTCCTGGTATGGCTTTGCCGCCCCCGGTGCCCCCGGTGCAAGCGTTTTCTCCTGGTGACGGACCGCGTGGTCAAGGCGGCAACGATGGCCGCCGGCGGCCTGGCGGTCAAGGTGTACACCTGTCCCCGCTGTGGCTACTCGCGGGAACGGCAGTACCGGACTAGCCCGCTGTACCGCCACGGGGGATGCGCCGGACCCTGGAGCGGAGGGGGTGGCTGGGGCCGCTCCTCGGGCGGGGGTCGTTCGTTCGGGGGCTTTGGGGGCGGCCGGAGCGGGGGCGGCGGCGCCCGCGGCAAGTGGTAGAGTCGGGAGGGGTGCGGCTTTGAGGAAAGGCCTGAGCGGGCTCTTGATTGTCGCCGGGGTGGTCGCCATCGCTGGCCTGATGCTGGGGGGAACCTACAATCGCTTGGTCACCCTCGGCGAGGCCGTTGACGCCCAGTGGGCGCAGGTGGAGAACCAGTTGCAGCGCAGGTTCGACCTGATTCCCAACCTGGTGGAGACGGTCCGGGGCTACGCTGCCCACGAGCGGGCGGCCATCGACTCCGTGACCACCGCTCGCGCCAAGCTGGCGGGCGGTGGCCTGTCGGCCGAGGACCGGATGGCGGCCGAGAACGAGCTGAGTGGCGCTCTGTCCCGGTTGCTGGTGGTCGTGGAGAACTACCCTAACCTGAAGGCCGACGCGAATTTCCGTATGCTGATGGATCAGCTCGAGGGTACCGAGAACCGGCTGGCCCAGGAACGGCGTCGCTTCAACGAGCATGTCCAGAGCTACAACGTGACCATCAAGCGGTTTCCGACCGTGTTCCTGGCCCGGATGTTCGGATTCCTCGAGCGGGCCTACTTCCAGGTGCCGGAGGATGTCCAGGGCGTCCCGCAGGTCCAGTTCTAGCCCTGGGCGGAGCGAGCCGGGGGCGGGTGGCCGGCGACAGCCGGACCCTCCGCCCCTCGATCCGGGTTCTTCACGACTGGAACCACTTGTGTTTCCGCACGTATCTAACCTCGGTGACTTGACCGTCGACCTCAAACCACCAGAGGCGGGCCGCGACCGCACCGCACTGCGGGCAGTTCTCTCCGGCCGCGAACGGCCAGCCATTGCCGCACCGGCCACAGACAGCGTGCCGGTAGCAGGGGAGGGTGGGCTCTGATCCTCGAACGGCTTCTGCCTGGGCCGTCGCCCGCCGCAGTTCCTCCACCAGCGTCCTGCCGGCATCTGCCCCCAACCCCTCGATCCATTCCCTCGCCGCGTCAACATCACCCAAGGTCTTGCCCAAGGCCATCAACGCGCGACGGTACATCCTGGGGGTGATCTCCCACCCGTTACTTGCCCAACGCCCGGTGCTGTATAGTACGCGACGATCGATGGGTGAACAGGTCCCGTGCACCTTGGCCACTCGGGCGGCCCTGAACCACCACTCGGCCCGACCCGGCACGGGAATCCTGGTCTTCCCTGCTGCCACGTCGATCCCTCCTTTCTGAGCTGTCGGGTCGCGACCCCGGGAGGATCATACCGTAGCGATCAACGGGACCGCCAACGCCGCCACGCCCCAGGATTGGCCGGATTTGGCCGTTTCCGCTTGGTCCGGATCGATCCCCAACTAACAGGCAGGGTCTATTATGTCAACTGGAATCGCAGGCGATCGTGAGTTTGCCGTGGCAGGCTTGGTCTGACGCGCTCCTGCAAGAAACCCGAGCTACGTGGAACGGGTGAGGCCAAGCCGCTGGCCGCCGACGTCATAGCCTAACATGAAGAGAGCCGACTGCAACGCGTGCAGGTCTTCGCCAGTTCCCAGGCAGGTGAAGAGGGACCGCCTGCCTCTCACTACTGCCCGGAGCAGCCAGCTGGCCCTGGCGAGGCTGTCAAGATAGGCTTCACTCCTCACCACGGTCGGAAAGCTGTAGCTGCCTTCGCTGGGATCGCGTTGGGCCTGGGAGCGGTGGGGTAGGAGACCGAAGCGAAGCGCGCGGGGCACCGAGTGTATCCCCGCTTCCCGGCAGAAGAGCCGGGTCAACAGACAGAGGGCAGCGGCCACCCGGCTATCGTACATGACCAGATCATCGACCAGCAGGGAGTATATCTTGACCATACCCGATGACATCCGGATCGGCGGTAGGGCGCTGGTGTCGAGGGACTCTAGCCTGAGCTTCCGCTTCACTGCCAGCAGCTGCGGCCCCAGCCGCGAACCCATGGTCTGCAGGTAATGGTCGTTCCACCGGCGCACTCCACCCCACTCGAGGACCGACAGGCAGGCCTGAAGGCATCGCTGGGCGTCGCCCTCAGCCAGGCTGCGCGCCAACAGTGCGCCCAGATCCTGGAGGGCCTTTCTTGTCTCGCCGAACGAGGTTCCCCTCACGACCCCGCCGTCAGGGTGAGCAAACGCAAAGCTCCAGTTGTAGGACTCAAAGGCACTGTAGAGGGAGTTGCACGACCAGCCGGCCCGTGGCTTCGATACCGTGTAGCTGTGTCTGAATGAGCCGGGCGCGTCCAGGCGGTCCTGTACCCAACCGTCATTGCCTTGACTTGTGGATCGGACAGGAACTGGCTCTCGTTCATACTCTCGCCCCTAGTGCGAGTTCTCAGGGCTCAGCCCCTCCGGCCCTCGAATCTGACCTTCTGGAGTTGGGGTTCCATCACCCAGATCCCTGCCGCATCCGCCTGAAGGCCCCCCAATGGTGGCGCCTTGAGTGTTCTGCCAATACGCGCAGAGCCCTCCAGTACGACCCATGCCAGGTGTCCCCGCCGGCCGCCAGCGATGGAGCCACGGGGTCAGGATCGGACCCGGGGTACCCTCTTGGGCGGTAGAACAGATACACTACGGCTGTTGAGCGGAGGAGAAGCGGCAGTGGCCGTGCAAGGTTCGCAGCGCCGGCCATGGCTTTCTCTGGCTCTGACCTCCATGGAGGTGGGCTGGCGCCTGGCTCCGGGAGAAACGTAGGTCGGGGCTTCTACTCACCACTGCAAAGCCAGATGACCGTGTGCTTGGCTCGGGCTTCAGCCGACCGAACTGTCGACGTATCAGTTATCCAGCTAGAGGACCGGATTGTTCCCACGCCCATCTCGCGCCTGGCAGTGCTGCTCGTCTGGCTCGCCGCGCTGCACACCGGGTTGACACGGGACGAACTGCGTCAGCCGAATCCAAGCTGATGGTGATCTGGTCGCAGGTCAACGCAAGCCGCAGTGCCAAGGATGGGTCGATAGCACTCCGTTGGTCAGCAGATTCACACTGTGCCCAAGTTCCTTTGCCTCTGCCAGGACTGCAATGCCTGGGGGTGAGGAAAAGGCTCTCCGCCGATGACGATCACATTCTGCACACCGAGGCCCTGGGCTCTGCGGAGGACCTCGTCGGCGACGCAAGAGGCAGGTCACGTTGTTCGCGTTCCTTGTGCGGTCCAGGGGAAGCGTAGCAGTACGAACATCGGAGATTGCACCTTGATGTTAGGTGCAGATACAGGAATGTGTGCTCAGACTACATTGGCTCACCGCTCCCCCCCCAGCTCCGCCCCCGCCAGAGCAACCGCAAGCACACCCGCAGCTCAGAGGCTGGGGTCCAAGAACCGGGCTCGCCGCGTGCACGATCTCGAACTTCTCCATTGTTCTCACCTCCTTCTAGCACGCCTTTTCCATGGAGACTGCTTGTGCAATAGGCGGAGGCAGCGGGTATCGCCCCACGGTCTGGATCGTCTTGATCTGCGCTGGGTTGTCCCCTCGCCAGCCTCATCTCCTGCGCCAGCCTCACAGCCACAGGGACACAGGCTGAAGGCGTCGAGCTGGCCTACCTGCAGCACAATCTTGAAGCTCATTGTCTCACCTTCGGTCCCACGAGCTGTCCCGAGAAGACCTCCCGGTACTGCCCGGGCGTGACGATCAGTTCATCATGTCGGCCTTCTTGCTCCAGACATCCGTCCTTCAGGACCACGATCCGGTCGGCGGCTCGCACCGTGGACAGCCGATGTGCAGCCAAGACCACAGTGGTCGCGGGCAGTAGCGAGCGCAGGGCCTCAAGCACCCTGCCTTCGGTCTCGGAATCCAGGGCCGAGGTAGCCTCGTCCAGAAGTAGCACCTTCGGCCGCTGCAGCACCGCCCGCGCAAGGGCGATCATCTGCCGTTGCCCACCGGACAGCTTCGCCCCTCGCTCGCCCACCAGCGTCTGGTATCCCTCCGGAAGCTCGCCGATGAACATGCTCACTCCCAACGCCTGGGCCACCACCAGAGTCTCGTCATCTGTGACCCGAGGGTTCCCAAGCTGAATGTTCTCGGACACGGTTCCGGAGAACAGAAACACATCCTGAGTGACCAGCAGGACCTCCCGCCGGAGAGAGGCCAGAGAGACCTCGATCACGTCTTGGCCGTCAACCGAGACCGTCCCGTCTGGAATCGGAAACAGTCGCACAATGAGGGAGAGCAGGGTGGACTTCCCGGAGCCGGTAGAGCCCACCAGGGCCACCCACTCTCCGGGCTCGACTCGCAAGGAGACATCCCGGAGGGCTACCTTCCCGCTCGGATAGGTAAAGGAGACCCTTCTCAGTTCCACCTGGCCTGCGGACACGGTAAGAGCGGGACCTTCGTCGGGCTCGGACGCTTCGTCCAGCAACTCGAATATACGCTCGGCAGCGACCTTAGCGCGCTGGAGGCTCAGTCGCGTGGTGACGATGCTCTGGGTTGGTCCGTAGAGGTAGGCGAGGAGCGACATGAAGGCGATCACCGTCCCAAGCGTGAGCTGGCCGCGGATCACCTGATAGGCACCGAAGATCAGTAGGAGCATCGGGCCGACTCCGGTGAGGAACGTCAGCACCCCTCCCACCATCGCCCCGAAAGCGTTCGTGCGCACGTTGGCCCGCTGGA
This sequence comes from bacterium, assembly GCA_031082145.1. GTDB lineage: Bacteria > Bacillota > Sulfobacillia > UBA995 > UBA995 > Ess09-15. The sequence continues at coordinate 37,184 of JAVHLP010000003.1, forward strand.
GAAAGATCATGGATGCGGACACCCGCTGTACAATCCATGCTCTCAGGCCCAGAAGGCGCGAAACCATGGCCGCAGCTAGCCCTTCTCCAAGCTCCCGGGACACTTGGGCGTCTCCTTCCTGGATGTCTTGGCAGAGGATGCCCATCCGCGCGTTCAGCCGTTTCGAGGCCAGCGCCAATGCCGGCAAGACCGAAAGCGCCAGGAGGGCCAGCCGCCAGTCGAGGTAGAGGAGAAGGCCTGCGCCGACAAGGAGAAAAAGGAGGTCGTTGATCAGACTCAAGGTGCCAAGGAAGAAGTCTTTGGCCACCGCAGGGTCGCTGCGGATCCGTGCCATCAGGTAGCCAGCCTGCCGCTCCTGGAAGAAGACCTGGGGCAAGGTCAGCACGTGATCTAGTAACGTCGTCTGGACATCGACCAGCAATCTCTCTTGGGCCACTACTGCTAGGTACCGCGTGCCGTAAGCAAGGCTCCCCCGGAGGGCGACGAGGAAGACCAGCCCCCCTCCCACCCACCAGAGCTCATCCACTTGACCCCGGGGGATGGCCCCGTCGACGATCTGCCTGACCAAGAGCGGGATGGGAAAGGTGACCGCAGTGAAAGCGATCATCGAGCCGAGGAGGCCCAGACCAGCTCCCCAGCGAGGGAAGACGAACCGTGCGAGGAATCGCCTTATCGGGTTTCTCATTCGGCGTCCTCCCCGGCCACCGGGGTCTTGCCGGCAATGTAGTCGGCAGCGGCAAGAAGAGTGAACAGGGTGGAAGTCCCGTGGACGGTTGGTTCATGTTGATCTCGGGCGACCTTGCGGACCATGCCCGCGGCCTCAAGGGACCGCAGGTGGTGGTAGAACTGGCCCTGGGAAAGACCGCTGCGGTCCATTGCCTCAGCGGAACCGCAGGCGCCGGAGACGAGCGCTGAGAGGAGGCGCAGCCTCTCGCCATTCGCCACCAGCACCAGAGAGCGGGCCAATCCCGGACTCCCCAGTGCCTTCGGGATGTCTTCATCGGAAAATGCCTCGTACCAGGTGGTGGTGTGCCCTCCCGGGCCGCGGTGGACACCCGTGATCAGTACGCGGACACCTTCCCCCTCTCCCAGTCGTCCCTCCAACGCCCTCAAGACTTGGCCGACCACGTTGCGGGCCCGAGGAGGGCCGATTGTGGAAAGAAGGGCGGAGGTCTCCTCAGCCTCCAGGCCACGCGAGTCTTCCTGAAACTCGGCAAGCGTGTCGGCTAGATGTCGAAGCTGAGCCTCCACCCGAGCGAGATCATACTGTGGCATCTTCTGATCCTCCGTAGTTACATACCTACCGTGTATCATAGTTGCCGTCGAGGGCCGTGTCAAGACGTATCTCATCGGACGTATCTCATCGGTTGTGCGCCAAGTGGCGGTAGGTAGCCGGAGCGGGTCACCCCCGCCGGCGGGTGCCACTTCGCCAGCGTCCTGCCTGGCCGGAGGGCGCTCGCCTTTATCGGTGTCTCCGACCTGAGCCGGGACTTCGCGGGGGCGCAGGCGGTGGCCCGGGCTTTCGGCCACAGCGTGAACGCGGCCCTGGTGGACTCCCTCGTGGCGCCCGGGGCGGACGCCGGACGGGGAACGGAGGCCGAAGCTGAGGCGTTCGACCTCGGCCGGCGGCTGGCCCGCGCGGCCCGCAAGCTGGAACCTGCCCCCGAGGCATACTAGCAGGGATCGATTTCGCCAAGGGGGGCAGATCCATGACCCAGGTGCGCTGCACCGTAAACAACTGCCACTACTGGGGCAAGAACAACACCTGCGTGGCCTCCGCCATCCTCGTCACCAGCGACTCCTTTGGGGCCGACCAGCCCCACCAGTTCGACGCCCCGCTGGCCGACACCCTGGAGCACACGCCAACCGAAACCTGCATGGAGACGTGCTGCAAGACTTTCCACCCGTCGGGGGCCGGCCAGAAGCGGGCCGACGACGTGAGCCTCGAGGGCTAGGGCTCCCGCAGGGCGGTCACGGCCTCCTCCGAGGGGGTCACGTAGATGGTCTTGTGAGCGTGGTAGATCACCTTCCCCGGCGGGGCGCCGGGGGGCTTACGCACGTTGCGCCGCTCCGTGTAGTCGACCGCCACCTGGCTGGAACGCCTGCCCCGGCTGTGCCAGGCCGCGATCTCAGCCGCCTGGCGTAGGCTGGCGGCCGGCGGGGCTCCGGCGGCGGTCTTCAGGATGACGTGGGATCCGGGCATTTCCCGGGCGTGCAGCCAGACGTCGGCCGGGCCGGCGTGGCGCAGGGTCAACTCCTCGTTCTCCCGGTTGTTCCGCCCCACCAGCACAAGGAGACCGGCGGTAGTGCGGTAGCGGGCAAAGGGCGGGCGGGCGGCCGGGGGGCGCGAGGTGCTGCCCTTGACCCCCGTCCGGTAGCCCCTGGCTGCCAGTTCGTCCAGCAGCGGTTCCCCGTCGCCGGCGGACTCCAGCTGGGCCAGTTTCGCGGCCAGGTAGACCTGCTCCTCATCGACTTCGCCTCGCCGGTGAACCAGGGCCTTGGCCGCCCGGCGGGCCCGGGCCGCCCGCCTGAACAGGGCCTGGGCGTTCTCGGCGGGGGAGAGCCGGGGGTCAAGGGTCACCTGTACCGGCCCCGCAGCTGGGTCCAGGTGGTCGGGGAGTACCGCTTCCGAGAGACCTTCCTTGAGCCGGTACAAGTTGGCGATCAGGATCTCTCCCCGCCGGTGGAGTTCTTCCGCGTCGGCCGCCTCGGCCAGGGCGCGGTCGACCTCGGCCCGGAGTCCTTGCAGGCGGTCCAGTTCGCGGCGGAGGAGAGACTCAGCCTGCTGGACGGCCACCCGGGTCGCCCGCCGCCGTTCGAGACATGCATACACATGGTCGAGCATGTCGGCGACGGAGGCGAAGTCGCGGCGGGCGCCCGGCCCGAGGAGGGGGAGGACCCAGAATTCAAGGGGTTCTCCGGCCGGCCCCTCGAGCACGTTGGGGGAGAAACGGCCCTCCAGGACATCCTGGGCCAGGGCCCCGACCGCCTGTACCAAGGGCCCGGAGCCGTCACCGAGGCGGGCGGCCGGCAAGTCGGGGTCCAGCCCGGAGCGGAGGCAGGCTTGTCGGGCCAGGGTAGGTCCCGCTCCTCGCACCAGGTGGACCAGGGCCCGCCAGAGGGGGAGATCGGGGGCGACCCCGGCGAGGTCTTCCCGGCTGAGCAGCCGGGCTTCCCGGCCCGGGGCGGGCGGCGGGGGAGCATAGACGGCTCCCGGGACGACCTGGCGGTACCGGCTCTTCCCTGGCCCGATGCGCTTGACGGCATCGGCGACCCGGCCATCGGGGTGGAGCAGGATGACATTGCTGTGGCGGCCCATGATCTCGACCACCAGGTGCTTCTCGACCGGCTCGCCAAGGTCGTCGCTGGCACCCACGACGACCCGCAGGACGCGCTCACCGGGGTCCTGGGCGAGCCGCAGCAAGCGCTGTCCTTCCAGGTGGCGGCGGAGCAGCATGCAGAAAGCGGGAGCGGTGGCCGGCCGCTCCGGCAGCCGGCCGGTCAGGTGCGCCCGGGCCGCTTCAGGGGAGGCTGAACACAGCCACCAGCCCTTCTCGCCCCGGTGATAGAGGGCCAGGACGATCTCGTGACGGGCGGTCTGGTAGACACGCTCAACGCGACCCCCCGCGAAGCGCTCGGCTTCACGGACCGCGGCCGCCATGGTGGCAGTGTCGTAAGCCACGCTTCGGGCCTCCTCCCGGCTGCCCCCGCACTATTCTGCTCGATGGCGGGCGGTTCCTGGCGGGCTTCAGATCGGGTCCCGCGGCTGGTATAATGAAGGGTGCCGTGAACCTGCTGAAGCTCAGAGACCGCCTGGGCCAAGACCGCCGGCTGCTGGTGCTCCTGCTGGGAGTCAACCTGATCGGTGCCGGCTATGGCTTCGACTGGTACGCCGACCAGCTCAGGACCACTCCCTTCTGGCTGTGGCCGCTGACTGCCGACAGTCCCGTGAGCTTGCTGTTCTTCTCCCTGGCCCTGGCCATGTGGCTGGCCGGCCGCCGGCTAGCGGTTCTCGAGACCCTGGGTTACGTGGGGCTCGTCAAGTACGGGTTTTGGACCATGTTCGTGGTCGGCCTGCACTGGGCCCGAGGAGGCGACTTCCTGGGGATTGATCTCTTCTTGTTCCTGTCCCACGGTCTCATGGCTCTGCAGGCCCTGCTCCTGGCGGGATGGCTGCCGCTCCCGGCGGCCGCCTTCGGCCCCGCGCTGGCCTGGCACCTGGCAAATGATTACTTCGACTACCTGCACCCCGGCACACCGACCATGGGGCTGCTGATCGATGCGGGCGTGACGCAGGTCGTCAGCTTGCTCTCAACCCCGGTCGCGACGCTGGTGCTCTTGACCCTGAGGGGCCGAGGCCAGCAAGGGCATGATTTGACCGATCCCCCAGTTGTCGGATATAATGACAGAAACCGAATAGATCCATCGGTCACTCCTGACCGGTCCCCTGAACGCTGAGTCTCTTGTAGAGCGGGGGAACCAGTAGTGGGGCGAGTCCCGGACCAAGTCCGGGTAGGGTCACCTCTCGACCCGAGCCCGTCAGCTAACCTCGTAAGCGTGGAGGAGGGGCGGATCGGAGCAGGAAGAACGACTTGAGCTAGACATGACGAGTCTTTCTTCAGGCCCGGGACCCCCCGGGCCAATTCTTTTCGGAGGGGAGGCGATCTCATGACCGTCTTGGAGATGTCTGAGTACCTGGCCAAATTCCGTCGCGACCTGCGGTTCGCGGTGCTGGGAGCGGGCAACGGGGGGCAGGCCCTCGCCGGCTACCTGGCCTGGCGCGGATTCCCGGTGCGGCTGTACAACCGGTCGGCGGACAAGCTAGAGGGGATCCGCGATCGGGGCGGCGTTGAACTCGAGGGGCGATTTGGGGGATTCGGCCGGCTCGAGGCGGTCACCTCCGACTTGGGGGAAGCGCTCCAGGGGGCGAGGGTCATCCTGGTGGTCATCCCCGCCTCGGGGCATCGCGACCTGGCCCGGGCTCTGGCACCTCACCTGGCTCCGGGGCAGGTGGTCGTCTTGAATCCCGGCCGGACCGGGGGGGCATTCGAGTTCTACCGGGTCTTTCGGGAGCGCGGGGTCCATCCTGCGGTCACCGTTGCCGAGGCGCAGACTTTCATCTTCGCCAGCCGGGTGGTGGGACCGGGGAGAGCCCGCATTTTTGAGAAGAAGCGGCGAGTTCCCGTGGCCGCCCTGCCGGCCGGGCGTACCCGGACGGTCGTGCGGCTCATGCGGCGCGCCCTTTCCGAGTTTGTGCCTGCCGCCCATGTACTGGAGACCAGCCTGGCTAACATCGGGGCGATCTTCCACCCCGCGCCCGCCCTCATGAACGCGGCCCGGATCGAAAACGGGTCCAGCTTCGACCACTACCACGACGGGATCTCTCCGGCCGTGGCCCGGGTGCTGGAGGCCATGGACGAGGAGCGCCTGGCGGTGGCGAGGGCCCTGGGCCTGCGGCTCATCTCGGCCCGGGAGTGGCTTCGGGTGGCCTATGGCGCCGTGGGTCCCGATCTGTATACCGCCATCGCCTCGTGCTCAGCCTATGCCGGGATCGGTGCTCCCCGCGAGGTGAACAGCAGGTATCTACATGAGGATGTCCCCGCCGGGCTGGTTCCGCTGGCAGCGTTAGGCCAGTTGACGGGAGTGACCACCCCGGCCATCAGCGCCATCGTGGATCTGGCCTCGGTGGCGGTGGGGGCCGATTTCCGGGCCGCCGGCCGTACCCTGGAGCGCATGGGCCTGGATGGGATGACCGTGAACGGGCTGTGGGATTACGTCTTGAGGGGGGAGAGGGCCCCTGCCGCAAGAAGCGAGGAAGCTCATTCTGGCGGCGGCGCTTGGTGACTGCGTCCATGTAGCCGGCCTGCTGGGTTTTCTCCGGCTGGCCGAGAGCGAGGGGTGGCGGACTCGCTTCCTGGGACCGGCCGTCGCCGTGCGGGACCTGGCCGGCGCCATCGCCACCGAGGCGCCCGAGTTGGTGGCCGTGAGCTATCGGCTAACCGACTCCTCCGCCGCCCGGTTGTTCACCGAGCTGAGAGCGGCCCTGGGAGACGAACGGCCGCGGATGGTCTTCGGCGGGACCCTGCCGGTGTGCCGCCAGGCCGAGGCCAGCGGCCTTTTCGAGGCCTGCTTCGGGCCTGATACCGGTGCCGCTGCGGTGCTGGCCTACCTGCGGGGACGGGGGTTGGAGGATCGCGACGAGGGCCACCCCGGTACCTTGCTGGAGCGGATGGAGGCGGCACGGCCCTTCCCGCTCATCCGGCACCACTTTGGGCAGCCCACCCTGGCGGCCACGGCGGCCGGGATTGAGCGGCTGGCCGAGGCCCGGGCCCTGGACATCATCTCGCTGGGACCCGACCAGAACGCCCAGGAGCATTTCTTCCGGCCCCAGGAGATGGACCCCGCCCAGGACGGTGCGGGCGGGGTGCCGGTTCGCCGTCCCGAGGACTTCGCCCTGCTCTACCAGGCTTCCCGGCGCGGCAACCACCCGCTCATGCGCTGCTACAGCGGAACCCGGGACATCCTGCGGCTGGCCGAGGTCCTGGCCAGGGAGATCAACAACGCCTGGGCGGCGGTACCTCTCTGCTGGTACAACGAACTGGACGGCCGGAGCGACCGCCCGCTGGGCCGGGCCATCGCCGAGAACCTGGAAGTCGTCCGGTGGCACGCCGCCCGGGGAATCCCCGTGGAGATCAACGAGTCCCATCACTGGAGCCTGCGCGACTCCCACGACACCATCGCCGTGGTCATGGCCTACCTCGCGGCCTACAATGCCCGGGCGGCCGGTGTCCGCCACTATGTGGCCCAGTACATGTTCAACACTCCCGCCGGCACCTCGTTCACCATGGACCTGGGCAAGATGCTGGCCAAGGTCCACCTGATCGAGGGGCTGCACGACGGGACCTTCCAGACCTACCGCCAGGTGCGAACCGGCCTGGCCAGCATGCCGGCCGACTACGGCCGGGCCAAGGGCCAGCTTGCCGCCTCCACCATGCTGCAGATGGCCCTGGCTCCCGACATCGTGCACGTGGTGGGGTTCTCCGAGGCGGACCACGCGGCGACTCCCGACGACATCGGGGAGAGCTGCAACCTGGTCCGCCAGGTGATCGGCAACTGCCTGGGCGGGACGCCTGATCTCACCGCCGACCCGGCGGTTGCCGCCCGCCGGGACGAACTCCTGGCCGAAGCGCAAACGCTGCTGGAGGCGATACGGGAGGCGGCCCCGGGGGGGACCGGCGACCCCCTGACCGACCCCGCCAGCCTGGAACTGGCGATCCGGCGCGGGCTGCTGGACGCGCCCCATCTCAGGGGCCGGCCGGTGGCCCGGGGCGAGCTGGTGACCCGCGTGGTGGACGGCGCTTGCCGGGCGGTCGACCCGGCCAGCGGGAAGCCTCTCGCCGAGGCCGAGCGGGTCCGCCGCCTGGGCTGAAGGAATCGGGGCAGCTGGGGTCAAAGACTTGGACCTGATCCAGCAGCCCTTTTTTTTTGTGGGAGGCCATATGGCGGTTCCCGTTCCAGCTCTCGGCCTCGACCCCACCGGCCGGCGGCGCCGGGTAGTTACCCTGGCCGCGCCGGCCATTGGCGAGATGGTCCTGCATATGTTCATCTGGATCGTCGACACCGCCATGGTGGGGCGCCTGGGCGCGGTTGCGCTCAGCGCGGTCGGACTCGGGGGTCACGTCTACTTCACGGCTGCTTTTATCCTGGGCGCCCTGGGAACGGGAGTAACCGCCATGGTAGCCCGCTCGGTCGGGGCGGGCGACACCGCCGCGGCGGGCCGGATCGCCCGCCAAGGGCTTGTCTTGGCGGCGGGCCTGGGCATCACCCTGGGAGCCGGCATATACTGCCTGGCGGGACCCTTGTACTCCTTCACCGGTCTGGGGCCGGAGGCCACGGTCCTGGGTACCGGCTACACCCGTATCCTGGCCACGGCCGCCCCCGTGCTGCTGCTCGGGGTGGTGGCCAACGCCGCCCTGCGGGCGACCGGCAACACCCGGTTGCCCCTCTTGGCCGCCTTGCTCGGCAACCTCGTCAACGGAGTTGGTGACTACCTGCTCATCTTCGGCGTGCTCGGCTTTCCCCGGCTGGAGGTGACCGGGGCGGCTATCGCCGCCGTGCTGGGGCAGGTTGTGGCCGCCGCCGTCTCCCTGGCCTACCTGCTAAGTGCTCGATCCGGGCTAACCCTGGCCGGCCGTGGCCTGGACCTGGACCTGGTGCGCCGGCTGGGGCGGCTTAGCCTGCCCACCTCGGCCGAGACAACTCTCCTGGACGGGGGGCGGGTAGTGTGCCAGCTCATCGTGACCTCGCTGGGGGCCACCGCCTTTGCCGCCCACCAGGTCGCGGTGGCGGCGGAGTCGCTCTCCTTCATGCCCGGCTACGGCTTCGCCATTGCCGCCAGCATCCTGGCCGGGCAGAGCCTGGGGGCGGGACTGCCGGGCGAGGTCCGGGCCTACACCCGGGAGGCCGTCCGCCTGGCGGGGGCGATCATGAGTGGCATGGGCGTCATTTTCCTTCTGGCGGCCACCGGGTTGATCCGCCTCTTCACCCTCGATCCGGCGGTGGTCGCCCTGGGATCGGTGTGCCTGCGGATCTCCGCCTTCGCCCAGCCGGCCATCGCCTTCACCGAGACTCATAACGGCGCCCTGCGGGGGGCGGGAGACACCCGGAGTCCCATGTGGGCTAGCGCGATCGGGATCTGGGGCTTCCGCGTGCCTGCCACCTACCTGGCCATCCGCCACCTGGGAATGGATCTTCGGGCGGTATGGGCTATAATGGTAGTCGAATGGATGCTCCGGGCGGTCCTGGTGGGTACCGCTTTCGCCCGTGGCCGCTGGGAGCGGGTCCGAGTCTAGAGGAGGCGGGCCGGTGGCCATACCGTTCACCAAGATGCACGGGGCGGGCAATGACTACCTCTTCATTGACCTGGTGGGCCGGGAGTTGAGCTTGCCCGATCTCCCCGGCCTGGCCCGGGCCATGAGCCACCGGCGCCGGGGCGTGGGGTCGGACGGCATCATCCTGGTCCTCGACTCGCAGGTCGCCGACTTCCGAATGCGCATGTTCAACGCCGACGGCAGCGAGGGCGAGATGTGCGGCAACGGCCTGCGCTGCCTGGCCCGCCTGGTCCATGATCGGGGGCATACCCGGGCGACCGGTTTCACCGTGGAGACGGCGGCCGGCTTGATGCGGCCGGAACTGGTGCTGGAGGAGGGGCGGGTGGTCGCCGTCCGCGTCGACCTGGGGCCGCCCCGCTTGGCCCGTCGGGACATCCCGATGTCTCCCCATCCACCTGGCGACAGCGAGCCGGTCGTCCGCCAGCAGCTAACGTCCGAGGGCCGGACCTGGTTCTTCACGGCGGTCTCGATGGGCAATCCCCACTGCGTCATCGCCGTCGATGACCTGGAGGCGGTGGACCTGGAGCGGGTGGGCCCCCCGCTGGAGCGTCACCCCCTGTTCCCCGAGCGGGTCAACGTGGAGTTCGTCCAGGTACTGGCTCCCGACCGGCTGCGCATGCGCGTCTGGGAGCGCGGGTCGGGGGTGACCGCCGCTTGCGGCACAGGGGCGGCGGCCGCGACCGTTGCCTGCGCCCTGGAGGGGCGGGCCGGGCGGCGGGCCCGGGTGATCATGGACGGGGGGGAGGTCGAGGTGGACTGGGCCGAAGAGGGGCGGGTCTACCAGGTCGGCCCGGCGGTGGAGGTTTTCCGGGGGGAGTTTCCGGGCATTGGAGGAGGAGATGGCCTATGAAGACGGCCGACCGCATGCGGCTCTTGCCGCCCTACCTGTTCGCGGAGCTTGACCGGCTTAAGACGGAGGCCCGGGCCCGGGGCGTGGATGTGGTTGACCTGGGGGTGGGTGATCCGGAGCAGCCTACCCCGGCCGCCGTGGTGGACCGGCTCTGCCGGGAGGCCGGCGACCCGGCCAACCACCGCTACCCCGCCTACGAGGGGTCGGCGCTCTTCCGGCGGACGGTTGCCGGCTACTACCAGCGTCGTTTTGGTGTCCGGCTGGACCATGACCGGGAGGTGCTGGCGGTCATCGGGTCCAAGGAAGGCATCTCCCACCTGATCTGGGCCTTCGTCGACCCGGGAGATGTGGTCCTGGTCCCCGACCCCGCCTACCCCGTCTACCGCTCCCAGACCCTGCTGGCGGGTGGGCGGCCGGTCCTCATGCCGCTTGAGGCCGGTCGGGGCTTCTTCCCCGACTTCGGGGCCTTGCGCCGGGAGGACCTCGAGCGGGCGCGGATCATGTTCCTGAACTATCCCAATAACCCTACCGCCGCCGTGGCAACCCGCGAGCAGCTGGCGGAGGCGGTTGCCTTCGCCCGGAGGCACGACATCCTCCTCTGTCACGATGCCGCCTACGTGGAGATGACCTATGATGGGGTGGTCGCCCCCAGTGTGCTCGAGGTGCCCGGGGCGGCCGAGGTGGCCTTGGAGTTCTACTCCCTGTCCAAGCCCTTCAACATGACCGGCTGGCGGATCGGGGCCGCCGTGGGCAACACCGTGGCGGTGGAGGCCCTGGGCCGGATCAAGAACAACACCGACTCCGGCCAGTTCACGGCGGTGCAGCACGCCGCCGTGGAGGCTCTCGGCGGGGACTGGGCGGAGTCCTTCATCCGGGAGATGAACGCGATTTACCGGCGCCGGCGCGACCTGGTGGTCTCTCACCTGTCCGAGCTGGGTTGGGAGTTCCAGGTTCCCCGGGGTACCTTCTACGTGTGGGCCAAGCCGCCCGGCGATCGGGGGAGCGCCGAGTTCGCCTCCGAGCTCCTGGAACGGACGGGTGTGCTGGTACCGCCGGGTACCGCCTACGGTCCCGCCGGCGAGGGATATGTGCGCATAGCCCTGTGCATTGACGATCGGCGGCTGGAGGAGGGCCTTGGCCGCCTGAAAGAAGGGCAGCAGGGGTTTTGATGGGGGAAAAGAGGAATCCACTGCTGGGGGGTCGAAGCGTCCTGGCAATACTGGTACGACGTACCAGTCGGGGCTGAGCGATGCCGCTGAGTATGACCGGCTACGGCCGGAGTGAGGCGACGGTGGCTGGCCACCGGGCGGTGGTGGAGATCAGATCCGTCAACCACCGTTTCGCGGACTTCAGCCTCCGGCTGCCCCGGAGGTACGGCCAGCTGGAAGAGCCGGTGCGAGCTCTCCTGCTGGAGCGGGTGGCCAGGGGTCGGGTTGACCTCCACCTGGTGGTGGAGCCGGTGGGTGGGGGGAGCCGTGAGGTCCGGGTGGACCTCGAACTGGCGGCGGCCCACGCCCGGGCCCTGACCGATCTGGGCCGGAGGCTCAGGTTGAGGGGGCGCCCCCGGTTGGAGACGATAGCGGCCCTCCCCGACGTGGTGGTGGCGGCCGAGCCGGTGCTGGATCCCCAGGCGGCTTGGCCCGCGGTGCGGCAAGCGGTGGTGGAGGCCCGGGAGCAGCTGGTCGAGATGCGCCGGCGCGAGGGCGACCGGCTCTACCAGGACATCACACATAGGCTGGGTCGTCTGGGGCAACTTATCGAGGAAGTAAAAGCCAGGGCCCCCCTTGCGGCCGAGGAGCAGAGGGAGCGGCTGGCCCAGCGGGTAGCCGAGTTGGGCCGGGGAGTGGAGTTGGACCAGGCGCGCCTGGCCAGCGAGATCGCCCTGGTGGTCGAAAAGGCCGGTATTACGGAGGAACTGGTACGGGTGGGGAGCCATCTCCAGGAGGCCGCCCGTGCCCTCGGCGAGCGGGTTCCGGTGGGTCGCCGGCTCGAGTTCATAGCGCAGGAAATAGGACGGGAGCTGAACACCGCGGCCGCCAAGACCGGCGACCTGCAGGTGGGGAAGCTCCTGGTTGACGCCAGAGAAGAGCTTGAGAAGGTCAGAGAGCAGGTCCAGAACATCGAGTGAGAGGAGGTGACTAACGATGGCGTTGCCAGTTCTCACCCTCCAGCAGCGCCGCAAAGCCCTGGAGAAAGCCCAGGCCATGCGGTCGAAGCGCAAGGAAATGCGGCTCCGGCTCAAGAAGGGCAAGCTGAGCCTGAGGGACGTCCTGGGCAGCAAGGACGACGAGGTCATGGCCAAGATGAGGGTTGCCTATCTCCTGGCCTCCCTTCCGCGGGTGGGTAAGACGACGGCCCGCAAGATCATGGAGGAGATTGGCATCGACGACTCGCGCCGGGTTCAGGGATTGGGTAAGCGGCAGCGGGAAGCTCTCCTACAGCGGCTGGGAGCCAGGCGTTAAGGCGACCGGGGAGGTACCGGGGATGGAGCTCAAGCTCATCAATATCGGATTTGGAAACATAGTTGCAGCCCACCGCATTATAGCCATCGTCAGCCCGGAATCAGCGCCCATCAAGCGGGTGATCCAGGAAGCCCGGGACCAGGGGATGCTCATCGACGCCACCTACGGTCGCAGGACCAGGGCGGTCATCGTAACCGACTCGGAGCACGTGATCTTGTCGGCAGTTCAGCCCGAGACGGTGGCCGGGCGGCTCGCAGCCAGGGAATCAGCCCAGGGAGATGCGGGCACCTGAGACCCGGGAGGACGGGGGCCTCGGCCTGGAAGCCCTTCATGGTGGTGATCTCGGGGCCTTCCGGGGCCGGGAAGACAACCCTCATTCGTGCCCTGATGGAGCGCTTGCCGGCGCTGGCCTTCTCGGTGTCGGCCACCACCAGGCCTCCCCGGCCTGGCGAGCTCGACGGCACGGACTACTACTTCTTGACGCCGGACGAGTTCCAAGAGAGAATAAAAGCGGGTGAGTTCCTGGAGTTCGCCGAGGTGTACGGGCATGCTTACGGTACCTTGCGGGGCCAGGTGGAGAGGTTTCTGGCCGGGGGCAGGGACGTAGTTCTGGATATCGATACGCAGGGTGCGGCGCAACTGCGATCGGCCGGACTCGATGCCATCCATGTGTTTGTCATGCCACCTAGTTTGGACCACGCCCGGGACCGCATGAACACCCGGGGCACGGAGGACGCCTTATCCTGCGAGCAACGCCTGCGCCGGGCGCCCGCGGAGATCGCCGCCCGGACCGGGTACGACTACGTGGTATGCAACGACCGGATGGAGGAGGCGGTTACCGCGCTGGCAGCCGTCATCCTTGCCGAGCGGTGCCGTGCTGCGAGGTTGCTGCCGCCGCATGAGGGATCCTGTCCTGAGGCTGCCGGGTCGGAGGGCGGCGGACCCGAGAACGGAGGGGATCGCTGTCCCCATGATGAAGCCATCGCTGGACGAGCTGATGCAAAGCGTGGACACCAAGTATACGCTGGTGGTGGCCGCAGCCAAGCGGGCGCGACAGATCATGATGGGCTATGCCAGGCTCGTGGAATGTGATTCCGACAAACCGGTGACTGTGGCCCTGGAGGAGCTTCGTTCGGGGAAGATCCGGTTGGAAGGGAGCAGACCCGGGCCGCAGGCGTGAGCGGTTGAGGCAGGGGTCGCCGCCGGGACGGCCCCTGCTTTCTTGTTCGGGAGGGCGGAGGAAGTGGCCGACCGCGAGTTCGCGGAGGTGGCGGTGGACGCGCTGGCCGGGCCGGGCAGCGGCGCCCTGCACTACCGCCTGCCCGAGAGCCTGCGGGACCGGGTCGTGCCCGGCGCCCGGGTGCGGGTCCCCTTCCGGCGGGGACAAAGTGACGGCTATCTCCTGGGCTTTGTAGACCAGCCGGCGGTGGGCGAGTTGAAGGACGTCACCGCCATCCTCGAGGAGTTCCCTCCCATCCCCGCCGACCTCCTGGAAATCGGGCAATGGCTGGCCGGCCGTTGTGTCTGCGCTCCGGCCGAGGCCCTGAAGGTACTGGCCCCCGCCGTCCGGGCGAAGCCGACAACCCGGGTGATCCTGGCCGTCGACGCAGAGAAGCTGCCCGCCCGCCGTCCGGGCGGTCCGGCGCGAGTCCTGGCCTTGCTGGCGGAGAAAGGCCGGGCCGACTTCGGGCGCCTGGTCGAGGTGACCGGGTCACGCTCCCGGGCCCTGGAGATAACCCGCCAGTTGGAGCGAGAAGGTTTGGTCCGGCTCGAGCGCGGTTCTCGCCGCCATCAACCCGCTCCTGGCGCCTGCCCGGGGAGGAGGGTGGTCCCCCGGCCAGACGCCAGCCCACCGGCCTTGATCCACGGTGACGGCCGGTTGGAGTTGTACCTGGAGGCGATCGCCGCTTGCCTGGGGGCGGGCCGCCAGGTGCTGGTCCTGGTGCCCGAGATCGCCCTGGCCCCTCCCATGGCGCGGGTCCTCGAGGAGCGGTCGGGTGCCCGGGTCGTCCTCTGGCAGGGTGGGATGGCGGGCGCCCGGCGGGTGGCCCAATGGCGCGAGGTAGCCTCCGGTGGGGCGCCGTTGGTGGTGGGGACGCGCTCCGCCGTCTTTGCCCCGGTGCCGGAGCTAGGCTTGCTCATAGTCGATGACGAACATGATGAGGCCTACAAGCAGCCGGAGACCCCCTACTACCATGCCCGGGACGTGGCCCTGGAGCGGGCCCGCCGGGCCGGAGCCGGGGTGCTCCTGGGTAGTTCCACACCGTCGCTGGAAGCCTACGGTCACTGCCCGGGAGCGGTCCGGCGACTACCCCGCGAGCCCCGCCCTCCCGTCACCCTCGTGGACCTGCGGGAGGAGTTGAAGGCCGGCAACCGCACCCTGTTCAGCCGCGAACTCCGGGAGCGGGTGGAGGAGACCCTGAGCCGGGGCCAGCGGGTGGTTCTCTTCCTTAACCGGCGAGGTTACGCGGCCTCGGTGCTCTGCCGGGACTGTGGGTGGGTAGCCCGGTGCCCGGCTTGCGAATTGCCCCTGACCCTCCACCTGGGGCGGGCCGAGTTGCGCTGTCACTGGTGTGGGGGGAAGGCAGGGGTGCCCACCACCTGCGGCGGCTGCGGGTCGGCGGCGGTTCGCCACTTCGGCGCTGGCACCGAGCGGGTGCAAGCCGAGGCCCGGGAGGCCTTTCCCGGGGCCCGGGTTGATCGCCTGGACTCCGACATCGCCCCCGGCCGGAGCGAGCAGCAGGCGATCCGCGACCGCTTCGCCGCCGGCGGCGCCGACATCCTGGTGGGCACCCAGCTCGCGGCCCGGACCCTCGCCGGTGCCGCCCTGCTGGGGGTGGTGGCCGCAGACACCATCCTGCATCTCCCTGACTTTCGCGCCGCCGAGCGGACCTATCAGCTGCTGGATGGGCTGTGCCGGCGGTTGGGGGAACGGGGACGGGTCCTGGTGCAGACTTATAATCCGGGGCATTACAGCCTGGACTGCCTGGCCCGAGGCGATGCCGACGGCTTTTACGGGGAAGAACTGGCCGTCCGCCGGAGCCTGGGGTACCCGCCTTTCTCCGGGCTGGCCCGGATCCTGGTGGCCGGCCCCGCGGGCGCGGCCGGTGAGCTGGCGAGCGCCCTTCGGGCCGCCGGGGTCCCGGTGCTGGGTCCGGTTCCCGCCCCGGGGGGGCGCGAACGCTGGCGACTACTCGTCCGGGGAGCGACGGCGGCCGCCGTGGCCGTCGACGTGCGGGCGGTCCTGGCCCGGCCGCCGGCCCGGGCCCGGTCCATCGTCGTAGACGTTGACCCCATTGATGTGGCTTGAGGAGAGGACTCATGGACGAACTGAAGCAGGTGGGGGACCCCGAGCTCAGGGGGCCGGCCGCGAGGGTGAAGCGGATCAACCGGGCCACCCGCGAGGCCTTGGCCCTGATGGCCGAGGCTATGGGAGCTTCCGGTGGGGTCGGGCTGGCCGCCCCCCAGCTGGGACTGGACCGCCGGCTGGTCGTGGTGGACGTGGGGCAGGGGCTGGTGCAACTGGTGAACCCGGAGCTGACCCGGCTCGAGGGTACGGTCACCGCCTGGGAAGGGTGTCTCAGCATCCCCGGGCTAACCGGCCTGGTTACCCGTCACGAGAAGGTCGCCGTGCGGGCCTTGGACGGTCGCGGGCACCGGGTATGGGTTGAGGGCGAGGACTTGCTGGCCCGAGCCTTGCAGCACGAGATCGATCACCTGGACGGGGTTCTGTTCCTGGACCGGGCCGAGGCCTTTGAGTATGCGGGCGCGGAGACGGCCGAGGGCGAGGAACGCCCGCCCCGCCGGGGCGGACCGCCCGGCCCCACCCCGCCGGTGCCCGTCCGCGACCTCCGCATCGTCTTCATGGGCACGCCGGCCTTCGCCTTGCCCACCCTGACGGCACTGTCGGAAGGTCCCTACCGGGTAGTGGGGGTGGTGGTCCAGCCCGACCGCCCGGCGGGCCGGGGCGGCCGGATCACGCCGGCGCCGGTGAAGGAGTACGCGCTCAGCCGTGGCCTACCGGTCCTGCAGCCGGCGCGAGTGGGTGAGAGCCTTGACCAGTTGGCCACCTGGAAGCCGGACCTGATCATAACCGTGGCCTTCGGCCAGCTCCTCCCCGGAGACCTCCTGGCCTTGCCCACCCGGGGTTGTGTGAACCTGCACGCCAGCCTGTTACCCCGGCACCGGGGGGCGGCCCCGATCCAGCACGCCATCCTGCAGGGGGATCCGGTCACCGGGATCACTGCCTTCTACCTGGACGAGGGCATGGACACGGGCGACATCATCCTGAGGCGGCAGATCGCCGTCCGGCCCGCCGACACGTACGGCAGCCTACATGACCACCTCGCCGTCCTCGGGGCCGGCCTGGTGGAGGAGACGGTGCGGCTGATCGCCCGGGGGATTGTCCCCCGGTTGGCCCAGGACGAACTCGGGGCCACCCGGGCTCCTCGTCTGACCGCAGCCGACGAGCGTCTTGGCTGGCAGCTGCCGGCGGTGCAGTTGGCGCGGCGGGTGCGAGCCCTGGCGCCCCGGCCCGGGGCCTATACCGCCCACGACGGGCGCCGGCTGAAGGTGTGGCAGGCCCGGGCGGACACCGGCTCCGGCCGGCCGGGGGAAGTAGTGGCGGTGGAACCGGACGGAATACGGATTGGTACCGGAGAGGGCAACCTGGTACTGGAGATCGTGCAGCCGGAAGGCGGCCGGTCCATGGCGGCCGCAGAATATGCCCGCGGGCGCCACTTGAACCCGGGTGCCCTGCTCTGATGGGCTGGAGGTGACGGCATGTTCCTCTTCGACGAGGGGTTCTTCCTGTTCGTAGTCCCGGCCATGGTCTTCGCCATGTACGCGCAGGCCAAGGTAAATGGGGCGTACGCCCGGGCCTCGCGGCTCGCCCCCCGCAGCCGGCTGACCGGCTCCCAGCTGGCCCGGCGGGTGCTGGATGAAACCGGCCTGCCGGAAGTGAAGGTGCAGCGCACTGATCGCCATCTGGGCGACCACTATGACCCCGCCCGGCGGGTGGTGCGATTGTCGCCGGCCGTGCACGACCAGCCCTCGCTGGCCGCTCTCGGCATCGCCGCCCACGAGGTGGGGCATGCCCTTCAGCACCACGCCGGCTACGCGCCCTTGGCGGTGCGCAACAGCTTCGTCCCCGTAGCCCGCCTGGGTACGGGGGCGGCCTGGCCCCTCTTCATCATCGGCCTGGTTGTCGGCGCGGAGCCGGGCATCTTCCTCATGAACCTGGCGATCCTCTTCTTCGGCGGGGCGGTGCTCTTTCACCTGATCACGCTGCCCGTGGAGTACAACGCCAGCTCCCGCGCCATGGCGTTCCTGCAGACGGGCGGCTACCTGCGGCCGGAAGAGGTCGGCCCCACCCGGCAGGTGCTCGATGCGGCGGCCCTCACCTACCTGGCGGCCGCGGCCGCGGCCATCGGCAATCTGGCCCGGATGCTGCTCCTCCGGCAGCGCCGCCGGTAGTGGCCGGCGGGGCCCGGGACCTGGCCCTGGAACTGCTGGGTGCGGTCGAGAGTGGCCGGGCCTACCCCGGCCTGGCCCTCGACCGGGCCCTGGAGCGGGGCGGGCTGGCGGGCGCCGACCGGCGCCTGGTCACCGAACTCGTGTACGGGACCACCCGGACCCGCAACACGCTAGACTGGGCCCTTGGCGTTCACCTGCGCCGGCCCCTGGCCAGCCTGCCGCAGGCCATCCGCAACGCCCTCCGGCTGGGGGCCTACCAAATCCTCTACCTGGACCGGGTACCGGCCTCGGCCGCCTGCAACGAGTCGGTCGAGTTGGCCCGCCGCTACGGCCACCGTGGAACGGCGGCGCTGGTCAACGCGGTCCTGCGCCGGCTGGCGGAGGAGGGATTGCCGCCCCTGCCGGAGGACCGCACTGACAGCTTGGCGCTCGCCCATCACCACCCTCGCTGGCTGGTTGAACGCTGGCTGGACCGCCTGGGGGCGCCGGGGACGGTGGCCCTGCTGACCGCCAACAACCGGGTGCCCCCCACCGCGGTCCGCGTCAACCGGCTGCGGTCCAGCCCCGAGGCCGTGCTGGCGGAACTGGGGCGCCTGGGCATCGCCGCCCGGCCGAGCGAGCTGGCGCCGGAGGGGCTGCTCCTGGACGAGCACCCCCCGCTGCGGGGTCTCGGGCCCTTCCGCCGGGGCGAATTGCAGGTGCAGGATGAGAGTTCCATGCTGGCCGCCCCCGCCCTGGCCCCCATCCCCGGGGCCGTCGTGGTCGACGCCTGCAGCGCCCCCGGGGGGAAGGCGACCCACCTGGCCGAGCTGATGGGCGACCGGGGGGAAGTCCTGGCGGTGGATGTCAGCCGGGGACGGCTGCGACTGGTGGAGGAGGCGGCCCGGCGGCTGGGCCTGGCCAGCGTCCGGACCATGGTGGCGGACGCCCGGGAGCTGGGACGGCTCCTGCCCGGGGCTGCCGACGCGATCCTGGTGGATGCACCTTGCTCGGGTCTGGGCACCTTGCGGCGGCGTCCCGACCTGCGGTGGACCAAGCAACCGGCGGACATCGCCTCCCTGGCCCGGCTACAGCGCGCGCTGCTGGACGGAGTCGCGGGTTGCCTCAAGCCGGGAGGAATCCTGCTCTACTCGACCTGCTCTGCCGAGCCGGAGGAGAACCAGGAGGTGGTCGAGTCTTTCCTGGAAGACGACGGCCGCTTCGGCTGGGAGGATCCGCTCGAGCGGCTGCCGGAAAAGGCCCGGCAATTGCTGGCCGGCAGGGACCGCCCCGAGGGGTCGCGGGGCCCGGGCTGGCTTCAGCTGTGGCCGCAGCTGGATGGCACCGACGGCTTCTTCCTGGCCCGGATGCGCAAGGAGCGGGGCTGATGGATCTCCGGGGCGTGGCCCGCGAGGAGCTCGCCGCGTGGCTGGAGGTGCTGGGAGAACCCGGTTATCGGGCCCGGCAGATCCTGCACTGGATCTACCGGCGGGGAGTGACCGATCCCCTGGCCATGACCGACTTGCCGGCCTCACTGCGCCAGGAACTGGCGGCCCGGATTCGCCCCCCGGAGGCGGTGCTGGCGCACCGGGCCGGTCCCGACGGAACGTTGAAGCTGCTGCTGGGATTCGAGGGCGACGTGGCCGTGGAGTGCGTGCGCCTGCGTTACGGCTACGGTTACACCGCCTGCGTGTCCTCCCAGGCCGGCTGCGCCATGGGGTGTGCTTTCTGCCGATCCGGCGAGGGGGGGCTGGGCCGTAACCTGACGGCGGGGGAGATGGTGGCCCAGGTGCTGGCCTTGAGGGGGCAGGGGGGCCACCGCGGGATCACCCGGGTGGTCGTCATGGGCAGCGGCGAGCCGCTGGCCAACTACGAGGAGTTGAGCCGTTTCCTGAGGCTGTGCGTGGACCCTGATGGGTTCGGGATCTCGCCCCGGCGGCTCACCGTCTCCACCTGCGGGTTGGTGCCGGGAATGCGCCGGCTGGCGGATGACGGGCCCGCCGTCACCCTCTCCGTCTCCCTGCACGCGGCTCATGACGAGCTGCGGGACCGTCTGGTGCCGGTCAACCGGCGATGGCCGCTGGCCGCCCTGCTGGAAGCTTGCCGGTACTACCGGGCCAGGACCGGCCGCCGGGTTACCGCCGAGTACGTCCTCATCGAAGGTCTCAACGACCGGCCGGAGGATACCGACCGGCTGGCCCGGTTGGTCCGGGGAGCGGTGGGCCACGTCAACCTCATCCCCCTGAACCCCGTCCCCGGCACGAGGCACCGGCCGTCGCCGCCGGAAGCGGTGACCGCCTTCGCCCGCCGGCTCCGGGCGGGGGGCCTGCCGGCCACGGTCCGGCGTTCGCTGGGCCGCGGTGTTGATGGCGCCTGCGGCCAGTTGAGGGCTAGCTTCCCAGCCCGGACGGCAGGGACCGGCGGTCCGGATGACGAACCAGGCCCTGGAGTTCAGACACGGCTTGGCAGAGAGGGATGTCATGCGGGCGGGGACTAGATCCAGCCGGGGGAGATCACGCGACATCAACCAGGACAGCCTGATTTATCGCGACTTCCGGCCGCAGGTGGACTGGGTGCTGGCGGCGGTTGCCGACGGCATGGGCGGCCACCAGGGCGGCGAGGTTGCCAGCCGGCTGGCCGTCGAGACGCTGGTCGCGGTGGTGGACCGCGAGTTGACGGCCTCGGCCGTCCCCGAGTCGGTCCTGCCCCTGGCCTTCGACGAGGCCAACCGTCGCATCATGGCGGCCGCCGCGGCCAGCCCGACCCGGGACGGCATGGGCACCACGCTCACCGCCGCCTTGCTCCGGGGACCGGTCGCCCTTCTCGGCCACGTGGGCGACAGCCGGGCCTATCTTGTCCGGGGCCACGAGGTCAGCCAGCTCACGCAGGATCATACCCTGGTCGGGGCGATGTTGCGGAATGGCGACTTGACCGAGGTTGAAGCCATGGGTCATCCCCAGCGCCACCTGATCACCCGGGCACTGGGCGGCGATGGGGGGGACGCCGGCGACTTCAGCCGGCACCTCCTGGAGCCCGGAGACATCCTGGTCCTGTGTACCGACGGCTTGCACGGACTGGTGGACCGGGGGGAGATCGGGGAGTTGGCAGCCGCCAAAGATCCCCGCCGGGCGGCCGACGACCTGGTACGCCTGGCCTTCCGCCGGGGCGGCCATGACGACATCAGTCTGATCATCATAGAGCCCTGGGAGAGGGGAGGGCCGGCCGCTTGATCGGGCGCCTGGTGAGCAAGCGTTACCAGCTGCTGGAGCGCATAGGTGACGGCGGTATGGCCACGGTTTACCGGGGCGAGGATATCCTGCTGGAGCGCAGGATAGCGGTGAAGGTGCTGAAGCCACCGCTGGTCGCCGACGAGGAGTTCCTGCGCCGCTTCCGCCGCGAAGCCCGGGCGGCGGCCAGCCTCTCCCACCCCAACATCGTGAACGTGTATGACGTGGGCCAGGAAGGCGACCTCCACTACATAGTGATGGAGCATGTGGAGGGCCGCACCCTCAAGGACCTGATCCGGGAGCACGGGCGGGTGGCACCCGGCGATGCCGTCTTTCTGGCCGCCCAGATCGCCAGAGCCCTCGAGCACGCTCACGCCAGCGGCCTGGTGCACCGCGATATCAAGCCCCACAACATCCTCATCGCCAACGACGGGCGGGTCAAGGTCACCGACTTTGGTATCGCCCGCGTCACCACCGGGAGCACCCTGACCTACGGTGACAACGGCATCGTCGGCTCCGTCACCTACTTCTCCCCCGAGCAGGCCCGGGGGGACCCCACCGAGGCGGCCTCCGACCTGTACTCGCTGGGCGTGGTGCTCTACGAGATGCTGGCCGGCCGGCCTCCGTTCACCGGTGAAGGCCCCTTTGGCATTGCGCTCAAGCACATTCAGGAGATACCTCGCCCGCTGGCCGAAGCCTGCCCGGGGCTGCCCCCCGAGTTGGTGGCGATTGTCGAGCGCGTGCTGGAGAAGGATCCGGCGGCTCGCTACGGGACCGCCACCGAGATGCGCCGGGCCCTGGAGGCGGTAGCCCGCAGGCTTCCCCGCGAGAACCGTCTGGAACGGGAAGACGACTTCCCGACCGTGATCCCGCCCGCCCTGAGAGAGACGGGTGAGCCGGTGGAGGAGGAAAGGCCCAGGGTGGCAGCCAGGCGCAAGGGCAAACGGCGGCGGGGTTACCTGGTAGCCGGTCTGGCGGCAGTGGCCGTTCTGGTTACCGCCGGCTACTTCGGCTATCGAGCCTTCCTGAACTGGTGGGTTGTGCCCGAGGTGATCGTCCCCAACGTGGTGGGAGTCAGTATGGTGCAGGCCGAACGCCGGCTGGCCGAGTTCCGCCTGTCGGGCCGCGTGGTGGGCGAACAGTTTCACGAGGAGGCCCCGCCGGGCCAGGTGCTCCGGCAGCGGCCGGAAGCGGGCGTACTGGTGCGGGAGGGCCGGGTCATCGAGCTATGGATCAGCCGCGGCCGCGAACTGGTGGAGGAGGTCCCCAACGTCGTGGGCCTGCCCATCCGGGAGGCCCGGCTGGCGCTGTTCCAGGAGGGCTTGACGGTGGGCGGCGAGTTGCCCGTGTACAGCGATGAGATTCCGGCCGAGTTCGTGGTCGCCCAGAGCCCGGCCCCGGGCACCCGCGGCCTCATCAAGGGATCACCGATCTACCTGGACGTCAGCCTGGGCCCCGAACCGGTGACCTTTGCCCTGCCCAGTTTTGAGGGAGAGGCTCTGGAGGCGGTCAAGCAGCGCCTCCGGGAGATGGAACTGGTCGAGGGGGCGGTGACCGAAGAGGAGGGCCCGGGGACGCCGGGCACGGTGATGGGACAGAGTCCCGCCCCGGGGACCGTGGTCCAGACCGGCACCGTCATCGACCTGGTAGTCGTGAAGGCCCTCGCCCGCCCGACCAAGCAAGTTGTGGTCAGCGTGGACGTGCCGGCGGAGGGACCGAGCAAGCAGGATGTCAGGGTGGTGGTGGTCGACCGCGACGGCACCCGTACCCGGACCGCCTACCAGCAGGACGGCGTGGCGGCGGGGACCCGCCTGCGGACCTTGATCGACTATGAGGGCGATAGCGCGACCATCCGTATCCTCATTGACGGGCGGGTGGTGAGAGAGTACGTCGTCTACTGAGGTCTCGGGCCGGGTAATCCGGGCCCACAGCAACCTCTTCACCGTGGCGGTGGGGGGGGATCGTTTCGAGTGCCGCCCCCGCGGTCGCTTCCGGCGTCTCGGTCAGAAGGTCCTGGTGGGGGATCAGGTCCGAGTGCTGGTGACCGGCCCCGCCGAAGGCGCCATCGAGGCCGTCCTCCCCCGCCGGAACCGACTCGAACGTCCCGCCGTGGCCAACGTGGACCAGGCGGTGATCGTCTGCTCGGCCCGGGAGCCGGTGTCGTCACTGCTCACCGTCGACCGGATGGCCGTGGAGGCCGTCCACGAGAACCTCGCCGTTCTCCTCTGCCTGAACAAGATCGACCTGCTGGAGCCGGGCGAGGCCGAGCGGGTGCTGGAACCCTACCGGACGGCAGGCTTCCGGACCTGCTCCACCAGCGCCACCGCCGGTCGGGGGCTGGACCAGCTGCGGCGCGAACTGGCGGGAGTGGTCTCGGTGTTCGCGGGGGAGAGCGGCGTCGGCAAGTCCTCGCTGCTCAATGCCTTGCGGCCTGGTCTCTCCCTGCGCACCGGCGAGCTCGGCGCCTGGCGGCGGGGGCGGCATACCACCCGGCACGTGGAACTCCTGGAGGTCGAGGCCGGCGGCCTGGTCGCCGATACACCCGGTCTCTCCCTGGTGGCCCTCCCGCCACTGGCGCCATCGGCCCTGGCGGGCTACTGGCCCGATCTGGCCGTCCTGGCCCCGGGCTGCCGCTTCCGGAGTTGCCTGCACCGTGACGAACCGGACTGCCGGGTCAAGGCTGCCGTGGCCGCCGGCGAGCTGGACCGGGGAAGGTACGAGCGATACCTCGGCTTGCTTGACGAAGCGGAACGAACCTACCGGAGGTACTGAAATGGACGTGACTATCAGCGCCTCGGTGCTGGCCGGCGATCCGGGCGCCCTGACCTGGGAAGCCCGGCGGGCCAAGGCTGCCGCCGCCGACCTGGTCCACCTGGATGTGATGGACGGGCGCTTTGTGCCGCCGATCAGCTTCGGCCAGGAGACCGCGAGGGCTCTGGGCGAGGCGGTTGACCTCCCGCTAGACGTCCACCTCATGGTCGAGGAGCCGTGGCACCACATAGCCTCCTTCGCCGCCGCCGGAGCGCACCTCATCACGGTGCACGCCGAGGCAACGCCCCACCTGCACCGGCTCCTGGGCGAGATTCACCAGGCCGGCTGCCAGGCCGGCGTCGCTCTGAACCCCGCCACGCCGGTGGGCGTCGTGGCCCACGTTCTCGACCTCGCCGACCTGGTTCTGGTCATGACCGTCAACCCCGGCTACGCCGGCCAGACCTTCCTGCCGGGGTCGGTGGAGAAGCTCAATCAACTGCGATCCATGCTCCGCGGCGTCTCCCGTCCTCCCCGGGTCGGGGTGGATGGCGGCATCGACCTCGGGACGGCCCCGTTGGCCCTGGGGGCGGGGGCCGACTTCCTGGTGGCGGGGACCGCCATCTTCGGCGCCGCCGACCCCCTGGCGGCCGTCGCCGCCCTCCGCCGTGGCCACACCCCCCGCGCCTGACACAAAAGCTCTCGTCTCCCCATAAGATGCTGCGGGGGGCGAGAGCTTTGGGCGTACCGCGGGAAGCCGATCAACACCGGGTGCGGCGGGTGATCGGCGGCATCTTGGGGTTGGTCGGCCTGGTCATCCTGCTCCGAGCGGTTCCGCCCGGCCTCTGGCTGGCGGTGGCCGGCGCCGCCCTGTTGTACCTCGGCTACGTCCTCGTCTACTCGCCGGGAGGTGCGAAGAAGTGAAGATCTACGTGGTCCGGCTGCCCCGGCTGATCGGCCGGCTGATCAACGCGATCAGGCGCCTGGCGGGGGGGAAGTAAGGCGACCGTCAGAGGGCTCTTTGCACCTTGTCTGATCGCAGGCAACGGGTGCACACGTAGATGCGGCGGGGCGTTCCATCCACCCGGGCCTTGACCCGGTGGAGGTTGGGGAGCCACCGCCGCTTGGTACGGATGTGGGAGTGGCTGTACCGGAATCCGGTCTGTGCCGACTTGCCGCAGAGTTCGCAGATGCTGCCCATGGCTGCCGCTCCTTCCTGAAACCAGAGCCATTCTAGCATGGCCCGACCGGTCCTGGCAAGGCCCGGTGCCCGGCCCCACGAAACGCCCGAGCCTCAGCCCCGCTTGCGCCCCAACTCCTCGATGGCGGCCAGCCACATCTCGGCGAACTCGTCTCCCCGCACTCCCGTAACCACATCGATGCCGTGCCCGGCGTCGCCCGGACGGAAACGTAGCTCGCGTCCTTCCAGGACCGGCTCCAGCCGCATCTTCTCAACCGTCGCTCCCGGCCAACCCAGGGCGACGGCGCAGGTCACGGGATCGTAGTGGAAGTTCAGCAGGTCGTCGGGGAGCCCGGGGTGAGCCCGGCCCAACTCGCTCATCCCGTTTTCCCTGGCGTGCAGTTCGGACTGCGTGGCCAGGAGCTCGCCCACCGGGCCTGACGCCCGGAGCCGGGGCAGATCGGCCGCCCGCAGGTGGGCGGTCAGCGTGGCCGGCAGTGTGACCAGCGTCAGCCTGGCCCTGGTACCCAGGATCATGGCGGCCGCCGTGTCGCACTGGGTGTTCCAATCCATCTCCGGGCCCCAGCCGGGGAGGCCGGCTGCCGGTGGCTCCACCCAGCCGCCCATGAAGAAGACGGGCACGGCGGCCAGGCAGCCGGGCCGGATTACCTCGAGCAGGGCCAGGTTGGTGGCGGCGCCGATGGCCACGATGCGGGCGCCCTGGTCGATACTCCTGAGCAGCAGATCCAGGGCCGCTCCGGGGGGACCCGGCATCGACTCCGGCGGCGCCGGCCAGTACCGGGGGTCGTCGGCCGTTGAGAGATAGCATTCCAGCCGGCTAAGGGTTGCCCCCGCCCCCGCGGCGACGGCGATGTCCGGACGGCCGGCCAGCTTCAGGTAGTGAGCGACACACCCCGCCCGCTCACCTCCCGGGTCGAGGTTGGTGGTGATGCCGGCGATCTCGCAGTCCGGACGGCCCAGAAGAAACGCGAGCGCGCAAGCGTCATCCGGGTCGCCGCCGAAGTCCGTGTCAAGGTGAATGCGCATGGAAGCCCTCCGCCCCGCAGCCTGGCGTCGCAGGCCCAAGCATTCGCCCCCGGGCCATACGATCCTGCCGGTGCTCCCCGGACGACCGGGGCGGCCACATCTGAAGCCGCCCCGGAGTCACTACCGAATCCTGACGCCCGCCCGCGCCCCCTATTCGTAGTGGGCGCCCCACCGCCGCCAGAAGAGGCCCGGATTTCGGGTGCAGTAACTGGTCACGGGACCGGCCGGCACGACGACCCAGTCCCCGCCGTCCCACCTGAACATCACCACCAGGGATTCGGACCACGCCTTGGCTTCCTGGCGGGTCGGCCTCGCCGACAGCCAGCTGAGTTGCATCACCGTATCTTGAGCGGGGTGGATCTCGTGAAGGACACCCTGACTGCTGAGGAGACCCAGGCCCCGGAGCTGCACCTGGTCCTTTAGTAGGGGCGCCATCGGGGTGACCAGGAACTGCTGAGCGCGGGTCACCACTGGGGGGTCCCATAGCGAATCCGGGCGGTAGAGGTAGAACTGGTACCAGTGGCTACCGTCGGACCAGTGGCCCCGCGGGAACTCAATGCTGTGATTCCATGTCCAATTCAAGTAGCTGCCGGGGTCGGGGAGGCCCGGCGCGGCAGCCGCCGCGACCGTGACCAACGTGCCGGTCAGGAGGATCAACGAGAGCAAAACGCAACCCGTTCTAAGCCAGCCGTTCATGACACCGACCTCCTCTCTAGGGCTGGGGAAGACCATTCGCCTTCCGCGAACTGGATCCTCCGCCTGAAATAGGCACTGTTGGGGGAATCTGCTCGCCTCCACCTCTTGGGACTCGGGAGAGCTAGCCTCCGCTTAGTCACCGGTCACATCTGGATCGCGGTTCCCTCAAAGCCGTCATTCTCCCATCTTGTGATCTCGAAGGGCTGGTTGGAAGAACAGCGGAAATCGTCGCTGGAAGGAGGGGAGACCGGGGTTGTCACCTACCCAGTTGCTCGAGCGCGGCGGCGGCGGCCTCTCGCACCAGCCCATCCCTGTCCTCGAGGGCTGCCGTCAGCGCCTCCGCGGCGCCCTGATTGCCCATCTCGCCCAGCACCGTGGCGACCCGCTTGCGGACAACAGGGTTGTTATCTGTCAGCAGAGCTGAGATGAGCGGAGAAAGCCCCATTGTCTCGACTATGGCTCTCCACACAACGGGCTCGAAACCACTGCCAAATGCGCTCCAGAACGGAGCCCGGTCGGGGGTTGAGGCTCCCATCGTTGACGTGAACGGACCCATGGAGGCTGAGAACTCCCAACTGAACACCCTGTCCTCGACTGAGAAGGACATCTCTCCCCGTAGCGTGGCCGTGGTCCATTGCCAGCTAAGCGTCGACCCGCGCTGGTACCAGGCACCGCTCGGAATCCCCTCCGCCTCGATGTGGAGAGTGACGGCGTAGTCCTCCGCATCCTCCCTTACCGCTTCGAAGCCTGCATGGTTCAGGACGTTCTCCGCGTATTCAAGGAAGGGCAAGCTCACATTGTCGGCTCTCTCATAGGTTTGCTTCACCAGCACGTGAGCCTTCGGACGGCCAAGGTAGGCACCGGTCCGGTAGGAACCACACCTCTGCTCCATATAGTGCCACACTCTGGTGGCTGCTTGACTCACTTCTGGCGGGCGGCAGATCTCCAGCAGGCCGTCTTCGGCAAAGGCAAGCCCTAGAACCTCGTTCCACCTCGCCGAGAGCAAAGCGACGGCATCCTCAAGCTCGGAGGGCACGTATAGGGCGAGTTCCCTGTAGTAGAGCGCGATCTCAGCTTCGGTTCTCCTCTGAGTGCTTGTCCTCGCTATCAGGAAGAATATCCTCTCCCGCGCCTCTTCGATGTGCTTGCCTCCTGGGTGTGCCCGCAAATACTCCTCGTAGCCGGCGACGGTGTTCTTGCCGGTCGCCTTCTGCCACGCCGCTTGGTCGCGATCGCAACCGACGGGCAACACGACCATGATGATAACCAGGAGAACGAGGATGTGTTGGCGGCAGAGAACTAACATGAGCGCTGCCTCCCCGTAGGCGGTCCGCCGTGTCTGCCCGAGAAGCAAGGGTCCTCAGGCGCGAGTTTCCTACGCTTGACGGGTCTGATTGAGCCTGCCGGCCATGGGCCGGCAAGCTGACTCTGGCCCGGCCCCCTCGCCGGCTACGGGCCCGTCATGACCATCAGCACCAGCCCCAGCGTGCCTAGGAGCGTCAGACCACACAGAACAAGACCCACGATGGCCATCCTTCGTTTCGGTGAACTGAGTCCGATTATCCCGAGAACAAGCCCCACACCCGCTGCGACAACGGAAAAGGACCTGGACGCGCCGGCTGTCAGTAAGCTGACTATGCCGAGCAGCAAGGCTGCGACAGCCTTGGAACTGTGTTGCACGTTCACCTGGGGCCACCCTCCCTTGGGCACGGTGACTCGTGTCCCGGCGATCGGTATCCCACTTCCATGAGAGGCATATGTTTCCTTCATGCGGAGGACGTGGGGTCCGACCCGTCGAACTGTTCCCGGCGCGGCTGCAAGGTCAGCCGGCGTTGCCTGGCCGGACACGCGGCCCAGGGGTTGGTCTGGGCACGACCGATCGGCGTCGACCGACCCCGGGCGGCGGACGGCACCGGAGCTAAGACGAAGGGAGAACGGATCATGGCCAAGATGAGAAGCACATTGAAGATCATCCTGGGAGTCTGCATGATCGGCATTGGTGTTTGTGGCATCGGGTTGGCCGTCGCCGCCCAGGCCGGCGAGCCATGGCTATATGTGCTCGGCCTAGGGCTCATCTGCTGGGGAGCTTGGGATATCTACAAGCAGGTCCGGGACCGGGGTGTGACCGGGTAGGGTACGAACAGCCGTTGGTCCGGTCCTTCCGGGGCTGGGGGAGCACGTCTCTCGCTTCTGAGTTATGCGGTCCGGCCACCGGGCGGGCCATCGTTCCTCGGGGAGAACGGAGTAGGGCAAGGGGAGGCAGGCATGAAGAGAGCAGTCCTGACGATGCTCACACTCCTCAGTATGGGGCCGGTTCTGCTCGCGGGCTGCTCACGCTCCCCTGTTGGGCAGGATACGGGAGGGCATACCAGGGTTCGGATCATCGTGGAACAGACCTATGAGAAGGCAGAGAGGTAGTCTTGCCTTTCCACGCGTACGCCAAGAGGATCCTGAGGCACGCCGGCTTTGAGGCAGTGGAAGGAGACCGGGCGAGCTATGATGCCACCCTCCACATTGAGGCAACCGGAACTCCATCCAGTAGGAGGTTCAAAGCATCCGGCACCACTGAGTATGTCCGGCACTGGAGCGGTGCTGCCGTTGAGGGGACGATATCCTTCACCGGGGATGACCAGGCCCTCCGGTGGGACTTCTGGGGTTCAAGTGGATTATCCAGCGTAGTCATCTTCAAGGCATACCCGACTCCGGATGACGCGCCCTTCCGGGAAGCGTTCAACGAAGGGTTTGTCCCTGCCCTTTTCCGGGCCCTCGTCGATATGGAGGGCCTCTCTCCCCTCATCGCCGGCCTCGAGGACGAGGATGCCGTGGTGCGCGCGGCGGCTGCCCGGGTCCTGGGGGAAACCGGTGACCATCGTGCCGTGGAGCCGCTTATTCTCGCCCTCAAGGATAAGGATCGGGATGTCTTCCGAGCCGCCGCCGGGGCCCTGGCTCAAATCGGCGACCATCGTGCCGTGGACCCGCTGATCGCCTGCCTCCAGAATAGGGGCCGGGATGTGCGGCGCGCTGCTGCTGGCGCGCTGGTCAGGCTCCCTGACCCGCGAGCGGTGGAGCCGCTGATCGCCTGCCTCACGGATGAGGACCGGGAGGTACGCCGCACTGCCGCCGAGGCGTTGGGCGAGATCGGCGATTCTCGCGCCGTTCAGCCACTGCTGGCCTTCCTCCTGGTCGAGGAGCCGTTATTGCGGGAGACGGCCGTCAAGGCGCTGGGCAGCATCGGCGACCCACTCGCCGTGGAGTCGCTGCTTCCCTTCCTCCGGGCAGGGGAGTGGTCCCTGCGCCGTGCCGCCGCCGGGGCACTGGGCGGGATCGGCGACCCCGGTGCGGTGGACCCACTGATCGCCACCCTTGAGGACGAGGACCCGTTGGTGCGTGATGCTGCCGCCGCGGCACTGGCCAGGATCGGCGAGGTGGCCGTCGAGCCGTTGATAGCCGCGCTCAAGGGTGACCACTTGGAGGTCTCCAAGGCCGCCGCCGTGGCCCTCGGCGAGATCGGCGACCCTCGTGCCGTTCGGCCGCTGGCCAGGTTCCTGGGGGATGAGCAGTGGTATGTGCGGGAGGCTGCCGTTGGGGCGCTGGTGCGGATCGGCGAGCCGGCGGTGGAACTCCTGATCGATGTCTTCCAGGGTGGCGGCACTGGCGTGCGTCGTGCGGCCGCCGCGGCCCTGGGTGGGATCGGTGACGCGCGGGCAGTGGACCCGTTGATCGCCGCCCTAGAGGACGACGACCTGACGGTGCGCCGGAGCGCAGCATTGGCGCTGGGCAAGATCGGGGACGCTCGGGCCGTGGAACCGTTGCTTGCCGCCATGCACGATCATTGGGGGCGCGCGGCCGCCGTGGAGGCCCTGGGTTGCATTGGCGACTTGCGAGCCCTGGAGCCACTCATTGACGCCCTCAAGGACGGGTGGCCGTCGGTACGACGGGCTGCTGCCGAGGCGCTGGGGGGCTTGGGCGATCGCCGCGCCGTGGAGCCGCTGCTCGCCGTTATCGGAGATGACGATCCAAGCGTAGACCAGGCAGCGGCCAGGGCCCTGGACAGATTGGGCTGGGAGCCGGATTGACGGCCCCTCATGCTCCCTCCCCCTCGTGGGCCGTCTCCGTCGGCCCCTCCCGTCTTGGGAGGAAGCCGCCGCTGGGGCAGCGAAGGGCGGGAGTGACGGCGATCGCCCGCCGGAGGTGCCGCTGCGATGGATGACAACCAGACCGAGGTCGCGGCAGGCTGCGTTGTCCTGCGGAAAGGCCCGAGCGGGCCCGAGGTTCTTCTCGTCTGGACCCTCGAGTACCCCGACCCCACGCTGCCGAAGGGAAGGGTGAAGGAAGGGGAGTCGCTCCTGGAATGCGCCCTGCGCGAGGTCCGGGAGGAGACGGGGTACGTTGCCAAGGCGATCGGACAGACCCCGGTGGTGCTCGAGTCATTGCTGAGGGAGTTCCCTCCCGTTGTCCGCAAGACCATCCACTGGTTCCCGGCCCGGGTCAAGTCCGGCTCGCCGGCCGGACGAACCGAGAAGCGGCTCATCAGGCGAGTGGGTTGGCTGCCCGTCACCCTGGCGGTCAGGGAAATGCGGCGAGCCGATGAGATCCAGGCCCTCGATAGGTGCCTGGAACTGGAGCGAGAGCTCGGCGGCAAGCCGGCCTGAGACGAACAGGTCTCCCACGGCCAGTCCCCGTATCATCCCCGACCGGATGCCATAATAGGCTTGGGACCGGGAGGCCATTCCTGCTCTGCAGGAAAACTTCACCGCAGGAAGAAGCAGTTAAGCTCCGAACCGCTGCTCAAGGAGGGTTGGGCCGTGGCCCGGGAAGTTACCAACGAGCTGGGTACCGTTATCATCACCGACGAGGTTATCGCCACCATTGCCGGCGTCGCCGCCACCGAGTGCTACGGCGTGGTCGGCATGGCTTCTCGTCGCCTGCGGGACGGCCTGGCCGAACTCCTGGGCCGGGAGAACCTCAGCCGTGGCGTGGAGGTAGCCGTGGAAGGACACCGGGCGGTCATCAAGCTGAACCTGATCGTCGGTTACGGAACCCGCATCTCGGAAGTGGCCCATAACGTCTGCGAGCAGGTCAAGTACCGGGTGGAGGGAGCCACCGGCCTGGAAGTCGTCAGGGTTAACATGAACGTGCAGGGGGTAAGGGTCGCCGATGGGCGTTAGCCTGGACGGCCCGACCTTCCGCCGGATGGTCGAAGCCGCGGCGACCGTCCTGGAGCAGGAGAAGGCAGTCATAGATGCCCTCAACGTGTTCCCCGTGCCGGACGGCGACACCGGGACCAACATGGCCCTCACCATGTCCTCGGCTCTCCGGGAGCTTGCCAAGGCGGGCGCCTCGGCGGACGTCGGAGAGCTCACCAAGGCCTTGGCCCTGGGGTCCTTGATGGGTGCCCGCGGTAACTCCGGCGTCATCCTCTCCCAGCTGTTCCGGGGCTTCTCCCGGGAGGCCGAGGGTAAGGCTACCCTCAACCCGGCCGAGTTCGCCTGGTGCCTGCAGGCCGGCGTGGACACCGCCTACAAGGCGGTCATGAAGCCGGTGGAGGGTACCATCCTCACCGTGGCCCGGTACTCCGCCCGGGCCGCCATCCAAGCCGGCCGCCGGGGAGCGGACCTGGTCCAGCTGCTGGATCAGGCCTACCAGGAGGCCGACCGGGCCCTCGTGCGCACGCCGGACATGCTGCCGGTACTCAAGGAGGCGGGAGTGGTGGACGCCGGCGGCCAGGGGCTGCTGGCCATCTTGCGGGGCTACCTGCAGGCTGCCAGGGGTCTGGAGCCGGCGCCGCTCGGTCTGGACGCGCCGGCAGTGCACGCCGAGTTCACGATCACCGAGGAGATGGGCGACCTCACCTTCATCTACGACACCGAGGTGCTTCTGCGCGGGACCGCCCTGGCCCTCGATGAGTTGCGGGCGGAGCTCGGCGAGTTGGGTGACTCGCTCTTGGTGGTGGGTGACGAGGAGACCGCCAAGGTGCACGTCCACACCAACAACCCCGGATCGGTCCTGGAGCGCTGCCTGGCCCGGGGCGCCCTGCTGGAGATCGAGATCAAGAACATGAAGGAACAGCATGAGGCCATCAAGCGTGAGCGCGAGGCCCGGGAGGAATTCGAGGAACAACCCCCCCCTGCGGTCGAGGTGCCCCGGCAGGAGACCGGGGTGGTGGCGGTTGCCGTGGGCGACGGCCTCTGCCGGATCATCCGCAGCCTGGGGGCCGGGGTGGTCATCAACGGGGGCCAGACTATGAATCCCAGCGCGGCCGAGATCGTCCAGGCCCTGGAGTCTGCCGGCGCCTCGCAGGTGATCGTGCTTCCCAACAACTCCAACATCCTGCTGACGGCGCGCCAGGCGGCGGAGTTGGCCGGTGTGGCCGCCCACATCGTGCCCACCCGGACCGTGCCCCAGGGCGTGGCTGCCCTGCTGGCGATGTCTCCCGTCGCCGACCTGGAGACCAACCTGACCCGGATGAACCAGGCGGTGGAGAGGACGGTCTCGGGGGAGATCACCTACGCCGTCCGCCAGAGCCGCTACCGCGATCTGGACATCCAGCCCGGCGATGTCATTGGCCTGGTGGACGAGGAGATCCTGGCCAAGGGCACCCACTGGCGGGAGGTCCTGCTGGACCTCCTGGCCCGGGCGGTCAGGCCCGAGCACGAGGTGCTCACCCTCTACTACGGCCAGGACGTGCCGGAGGGCGAGGCCGGCGAGGCCGGGGAGACCCTGGCCGAGACCTATCCGGATCTCGAGGTGGAGATCCACGACGGCGGCCAGCCCCTCTACTACATGCTGTTCTCCCTCGAATGACTCTCTCCCGCGCCCGTGGACTTGGCTGAGGCCCAAGCGGCGGTCGTCGGGTACCTGCGGTCGACCTCGTCGGCAACCTCCCCGGCCGGCCGGCCAGCCGGCAGCACCAGAGGCACGCCGCCGGTCCCGGTGGCGCCCGGGGGCCGGCTGCTGAGGACCACCGCCCTTGCGCGACACTCCTGGCCCGGCTCCACCACGCGGTAACCACGCTCGCGGAGGGCGTCCGCGATGTCTCTGAGCTGGCTCTCAACTGCCACTACCCGGCACTCGGGCATGGCCGTCACCTCCCGGGGCCAGTATTCTCGGGCCGCCAGAACGTATGCAGCCGTTGAGAACGGCGACTCAGCGCCCGAAGCCCAGGACCTGTAGCAGCAGAGCGGCCGCCCCGGCGGCGATCAGGGGGCCGGTGGGCACCCCGCGGAGCAGGGAAGCACCCAAGATGGAGCCCACTACCAGGCCGACGACGATCTCGGGGTAGGTACGCATTCCGTCCACGCCGAGCTTCCCGAGGTAAGCCGCCACCGCCCCGGTCACCGCCGCCAGCAGGCCCGGAGGTGTGCGCAGGGTGTTCCAGAGTCCCTCAAAGCGTATCGACCCGGACACAAAAGGCACCATGATGGCGAGTACCAGCAGGGTCAGGCCGGCCCGAACGCCCCAGTCCTCCAGGGCCGGGTACAGAAAGTCCAGCCGGCACACCCGGATGGCCAGCAAGATGAGAGATGCCGTCCAGACCAGGTGGTTTCTGCCGACTATGCCCAACACCAGCACCATAAGGAGAAAGCCGATCTCCCGGGGCACCGCGGACACCCCCGCTGACTTCTATTCCCGCGGGGGTGGCGGCCATGCCGGTTCCCGAGACGGCCCCGCCGTCGCGAGGCCAGCCTCGCTAGCCAGGGGTTTCTGCCCTGGCCGACGACAGGCATGTCTTCAGGGTATCTCCCCGCAAGCCCACGCGCAAGGCCTCGACCGCCAGGCAGTCGGCCGGCTGCACGTTACCCAGACTGACGTTGGGGCCAAAACGCAGGATGAGCTCGGCCTGCTGGTTCTTGAGGGGGGCTTCCCAGAGCAGGCATTCAGGCTGGGGAACGCCGGCCAGGAGTTGCTCCAGCTCGACTTCGCGAACAGTGCCCCGCTCGTCGTAGATCCCCACCCCCTGGCCGGACTCGCGCGCTTCCACGATGACCTTCCAGGCCCCCGCGGCCAGGTCGGCCGCCACCTGTCGATGCATGGAGGCTGGCGAGAGGGCCTCGAGGGCGTCCTTCTTGCCCACTTCGGTTATGACCCGGAAACCCCGGGCGAGGGCCATCTCAATGGCTAGCAGGCGGACTTGGGGGTCCATCTGAATGGTGCCGTCGGAGACCTCCAGGAAGCTGAAACCAGCCCGCCATGCCCACTCCAGGTAGGCCTCGACCGCGTTTTGAAGTACGGCGATTTCGAGCAAGGTGCCGCCGGGGCAGACATCGACGCCATAGCTCCGGATGAGGCGCACTTTCTCCCGGAGAACGGCATTGGGGTAAAGCGCCGAGGTGCCAAAGCTGATCTTGACGATGTCAAGGTGTTCGGCCGCCACCTCCAGGAGGTCGCGCGTCGCCGCCAGGCCCAGTCCCTTGTCCAACACCATTGTTAGCCCGGTGATCCGCGGTTTGCCGATGCGGCCGGTGATAGGCCAGCCCGAGCCTTTCTGCCAAGGTGGACCGGTCCAGAGCATACTCACTCCCACCCCCCCCTCGTTGATCACGTCCTCAATCTATGCGCGGTGCCAAAGCTTGGCGACAGAACCCAGCCACTTGGCCGGATAAATGCCTCGTAGCTGCGCATTCTATGTCAACAGAAGGAGGTGATCGATCGTGGCGCAAGGACAGAAGCGGGGAAACCGGGCCCTGGTGCGGGAAGCCAGCCAGGCTCTGGATACCTTCAAGTACGAGGTTGCGCGTGAACTCGGCATTGACCACCAGCGCATCCGCGGCGGCTACTGGGGCGAACTCTCGTCCCGGGACTGCGGCGCCGTCGGCGGGCACATGGTGCGCCGGATGATCCAGCTTGCGGAGCAGTCCCTGGCCCAGACGGGGAACCGGGGCGGCACTCCACCGGCCCAGTAAGGCGGGATGTGCGGGGGGCCTGCAGATGGCCCCCCTCTTTTCCTTACCCCTGCAGGTAACGCGTCAGGTTATGGGGGTCAATGCCCGGGTGCAGGGCCAGGTTCAGTCCTCCGGCCAGCACCCGGGAGACCTGGCGGATCATGCTATCGATCTCCTTGGGGGTGACCACCAAGTCGCCCACCCCTTCACCCAGGGCTTCCTGGATTAGCTGCTTGCGGTCGACCTGGTCCATCTGCCCTATGATGTCGCAAAAGCGCAAGTTGCCCCGGAAATGCTCCAGCAGTTCCTCCACCACGTCACCGGCGATGGTGGAGGCATGGACCACCGTCGGCACCCCGATGGCTATCACGGGAACTCCGAGAGTCTCCGCGTTTATGCCCAGGCGCCGGTTGCCAACACCCGAACCCGGCGTGATGCCGGTGTCGGAGATCTGGATGGAGGTCATGATGCGGGCAACGGTCCGGGCGGCCAGGGCGTCGATGGCGATCACGGCCTGGGGCCGGACTCGCTCCACAATGCCGCGCAGGATCTCCCCTGTCTCGATGCCGGTGAGCCCCAGCACTCCCGGCGCGACGGCGCAGACGGGGCGTAGCCTTCCTTTCAGTTCGGGCGGGACGTAGTCCCTGAGGTGGCGGGTGATGAGCAACTGGCCCACCACCCGGGGGCCGAGCGAGTCGGGCGTGGCATGCCAATTCCCGAGACCGGTGACGAGCGTTACCGCCTGCGGATCGGGAGGCAGCAGGCGTCCCAGTTCTTGAGCCAGCACCCTTCCCGCCTCCTCGTGCAAGCGCCGATCGTCCTCCGCCAGCTCAGGGGCTTCGATGGTTACATACTGGCCCATGGGCTTGCCGGCCATGACTGCGGCGGTCGGGGTTTGGACCTCAACCCGGGTCACGCTTATGGAGTTGAGCCGGCGCTCCTGTACGGCCAGGCCGGGGATCTCGGCCCGCTCCCGCGCGCGCAGGAACTCGCTCACTTCCAGGGCCAGATCGGTGCGGGGGAGCGGATCCCCCGGACGGGGTCGCCAACGCATTGGCTTCTCCTGGAAAAGGATGCTACTGCGGCTAGGCTAACCCCGGTCAGGCCGCCCTATTCGACGGCAGGACCCCGGGGAGGTGACACCGGGCGCTGCGGGGAAACTGGCTCCACGTGGTGTGCCGGCAGTCCGGGAGGTGAGCCGTCATGCGGGTGATCGCCGGGCAGGCGCGCGGCTTGAGGTTGGCGGCGCCGCGGGGACGACAGGTGCGGCCCACTTCCGACCGGGTCCGGGAGTCACTCTTCAACATCCTGGGCGCCCGGGTGCCAGGGGCTGACGTGCTGGATCTATTCGCGGGTTCTGGCAGCGTGGGCGTGGAGGCTTTGAGCCGCGGCGCCCGGGCGGCCGTCTTTGTGGAACTGGACCCCCATGCCGTGGCGGCAATCCGCCGGAACCTGGCCCATACCGGCCAGGCCGCCGCGGGCGAGGTTCGCCTCCAGCACTCGCTGGTGGCCGTGAGGCAGCTCGGGCGCCAGGGTCGCCGTTTCAGCGTCATCTTCATGGACCCCCCGTACGGGCGGAACTGGCCCCGGCTGACCCTGAAGGTCATCGCCGGCAGCCGGATCCTCGCTCCCGGGGGAGTCGCCGTCGTCGAGCACGGCCGCCGGGAGGTCCCTCCCCAACAGGTGGAGGATCTCCAGTTGACCAGACAGAACAACTACGGTGACACCACGCTGAGTTTCTACGAAGCCGGTGATCGCGGAGGCGAAGATCTATGAGGGTGGCCATTTGTCCGGCCAGTTTCGACCCCGTCACCAGGGGCCATGTCGATATCATCGAGCGGGCGGCCGGGATCTTTGATCGTGTGCTGGCGGTCGTCTTTCACAACGCCGCCAAGCGCCCGCTGTTCCCGGTGGACGAACGGGTCGAGATGGTGACGGCAGCGGTCGCCCACCTCCCCAACGTGGAAGTGGACCACGCCGATGGTCTGCTGGTGCATTACGCCCAGCGCCGGGAGGCCAGGGTCATCGTGAAGGGATTGCGGGCCATCACCGACTTCGAGTACGAGTTTCAAATGGCGCTCATGAACAAGAAGCTTGACCCCGGGGTCGAGACCCTCTTCATCATGACCTCCAGCGCATACTCCTACCTGAGTTCCAGCGTGGTCAAGGAGGTGGCCCGCTGGGGCGGCTGCGTCGAAGACCTGGTGCCACCGGGGGTGGGGGAGCGCCTGCGGGGCCGCCTTCTGGGTCCGAACGGCCAGCCCTTGCGGGATCTGCCGCCCCTCAGGGGCCCCGGCGACTGGGAGACCGGCTAGCGACCTCCGGTGGTAGCTCTCTGTAGCCGTTGCGCACATGCATCCGGATTGGTGAGGATTGACCTGTCCCGGAAGGCTAGGACAGTCTACCCTCGTGCCTGCTGCAACTTGTGCGCGTAGACGTGGTTGCCCGGCGCGAATTCGGCAGTTTGTCGCCGGGATGCGATCTGAGGACCGCGGAACAGCGGTGCAGGCACCGGAACACCTGGCCCGAGGCTCTGGCCCAATTGCGCTGAATTGCCCCACTCCGGTGGTCACGGAGCCGATGCCTGAACGGCTCTCGCTTCAGCATCTGTGGCTCGTCCAATGTGTGCGGGCGCAGATATGATCCACAAATCGGGCTTCATATTCTTCATATCTGACCGGGACTTCCCAGGCGATGCCCGGGCCGGTAGTGAGCTCCCCGCCTCTGACCCTCGCGCCTCAGGCAACCACGCTCAACGAGCATGCCGATGGCTGGCCTCAGGTCACATTAGCCTGCTATCCCTGCCGGGCACGACCAGTGCGTGCCGTGGCGGGTTATCGATCGCCCGCAATATGAGCTCTCTGTCCACAGCATAACCTCTTTAGTCCATGCAGGAAAACAGCCCTGGCGTGTATAAGTAGGATCCAGGATCCAAGAGGGGTGGAAGAGTGTATGCCCTCGCAGTTTAGGAGAATCGACCACTACCAGTTGCTCCATGAACAGACGTATGATTCTCTGCGGCAGGCCATTGTCAGCGGAGAGGTACTCCCGGGGAAGGTATTGTCCCAGGAGCAGTTGGCTGACATCCTCGGGGTGAGTCGTACGCCCGTACGCGACGCTGTTCGCAGGCTCGAAGTTGAGGGAGTGCTGAAGGTGCTCCCGAACCGCGGGGTGATGGTGTGCAAATACTCCAGGAGTGATGTCAAAGAGATCTACATGCTCCGCATTGTACTCGAAGGTCTGGCTGCTAACCTCGCCGCTCAAGCCGCGACGAAGAAGGACATTGCCGTCCTTGAGCGTTGGCATCTTGAGGTGGAAAAGCAAGCCGAGACCGACAACATCGATGTCCTTGCGTTGGGTAGAGCGAATCAGGGCTTCCATCAGAGCTTGCAAAGGGCGGCAGGTTCGCCCCGCCTCCGCCAGATCGCCAAAATGGTGTCGGAGACGTTCATAACCACGAGATCAACGACCATAATCCTGCCCCGGCTAGCAGCTTTCCTACAGCAACATGGCGGCATCCTTGAAGCCGTCAAGCAACGCAACCCCCTTGTCGCGGAGCGCTTGGCCAAGGAGCACGTCCGTCTGGCCGAGTCGCTGGTACTGTCGGACATGTCAGCCAGGGGACTGGACTACGTGGAATAGAGACCGATGGAAAGGGGTAGGCGAAGTGCGTATCGAGGATCGGGTCTTGGCGTTGGTTGACGACGACTACGTTGTTGGGTTGCTCAGCAAGTTGATCTCGATCCCCACCGTGTTTCCTCCCGAGGACAAGCGTGCGATGCATGAGATGTCCCGTTTTCTTGCCGGTGAGATGGCCAAGCACGGCCTGACGGTGCGAGTTGAGGGGGATGAGGGGGCGAACTGGGCGCGACCAAACGTCATCGGCACCCTTGCCGGCACCGGCTTGGGTCCGACGCTTCTCCTAGACGCGCATACTGACGTTGTGCCGATCTATGACCGCGCCAGCTGGAGTGTAGACCCGTTTGCAGGCGAGATACGAGATGGGCGCCTGTACGGAAGGGGAGCGGCTGACACCAAAGGTAGCCTTGCAGCCATGATGACGGGTGTTTTCGCCGTAGCCGCTGCGGGGGTCCCGTTGGACGGAAGCGTTCACCTGATAGCCTGGGCCGGCGACGAGTGGCATCCCCCGGACAACGAGTACTTCAACGGCATGGCCTACCTGGCGGACCAGGGGCTGATCGGGGGGGACATGGCGATTTTCGGGGAGCCCTACGATCTCCGGATCACGTACCTCTCTCGCGGGAGGGTTTGGTTCAGGATCACCTTGGGTGGGGAGGCAACCCACTCTGCGACCGGCAAGGGGGTGAACGCTATCCTGAAGGCGTTGCGCCTAATTGGCGACATATATCAGGTTGAGGTGGGAGAACACCCCGTTCTAGGACGAGACTCCATAAACGTAGGCACCATCCAGGGTGGCAACCAGCCCAACATGGTTCCCGATTGGTGCACCTTCACGTTCGATATCCGCTTTGCGAGCCCCCTCACCGTTGATCGGGTCCGCGACATGGTCGAGGAGAAAATCGCCGCTTGTAAGCAGAGCGACCCCCAGTTCGTTGTCAGGTCGGTGGAGATCACTGAACGCCGCGAACCCCTGGAGTTTCCGCGGGACTCGAGGGTCAACCTGGCCCTCAAAGAAGCCGGAGCCTACTTGGGTATGGACTTGCAGTTTGGCGGGGCGGTATCGTTTGGTGACGTGGCCGACTGGAAGGACAAGGTGGGTATCAAGGAAGCCTGCCTGTTTGGACCGGGAGAGACGAAGCAGGCACATGCCGTCGACGAACACGTGATCTTGACCGACGTCCTCAACGCGGCGAAGGTCTACGCGCTTGCCATTGTCAACCTCTGTGGCGGCCCGGCATCCGGGAAGCCGTAACTCGGGGCATACCCGCCGTAGGATACTGGCAGCGCTCTTCGGGAGGAGTGAGTTTAGCTTTGTCGAAATCCACGGCCACTCGTCGCGTAGAAGGAGAGGTGTTAGCCGGAAGAGACCTTGTGCTGTGAATTCAAGACAGGCTGGCCCCACTCCAGGCGTGATCGCTGGTTGATATGCCTGCTCGAAGGGAGACGATGGTGCAATGAGTTTTGAGCAAAGAGCGTTGAGCCTGATCGAGGATCGGTATGTTGTCGATCTCCTCAGGCAGCTGATATCCATCCCTACCGTTTTCCCTCCCGAGAACAAGCAAGCCATGTTACAGATGAGGGATTTTGTCAGCTCCGAGATGTCCCGGCACGGTCTTTCGGTCCGCGTCGAGGGAGACGAGGGAGAGGACTGGGTGCGACCCAATGTCATCGGGACCATAACCGGGGACGGTTCAGGGCCGACCCTAATGCTTGATGCTCATACGGATGTCGTTCCCGTGTACGACCGCAAGCGCTGGACGGTGGATCCGTTTTCGGGCGAGATCCTGGACGGGTGCATGTACGGCAGAGGGGCAGCGGATACGAAGGGTAGTCTGGCCGCCATGCTGGCCGGCACCTTCGCAGTAGCGCGGTCCGGAGTCCGGCTTACCGGTACAGCCCACATGGTTGCATGGGCGGGCGACGAGTGGCATCCGTCGGATTCAGAGTACTTCAACGGTATGACTTACCTCGCCGAGAACGGTCTCATCCGCGCGGATATGGGGATATTCGGCGAGCCGTACGATCTGCGGATCACGTACCTGGCCCGCGGGCGGGTCTGGTATCGGATCACCATCGGCGGCGAGGCGACTCACTCTGCCACAGGCAAAGGGATAAACGCCATAGTGAAAGCTCTGCAGCTCATAGAGCAGATCTACGGCATCGAAGTTGGCCAGCACCCGGTGTTGGGTCGGGACTCGATCAACGTCGGTACCATAGAAGGCGGCAACCAGCCCAACATGGTACCCGACTGGTGTACCTTCGTTTTTGACATCCGGTTTGCGAGCCCGCTGACTGTGGCGCGTGTCCGGGCTATGGTTGAGGAGAAGATCGCCGATTGTCAGGCCCGGGACCGGGATTTCATCGTGAAGTCGGCCGAGGTCATAGCCGAGCGTGAGCCGCTGGAGTTTCCAAGGGACTCCGTCTTGAACGCAGCGATAAGGAAAGCAGGAGGGCGGATAGGCCTCGACTTGGGGTTCGGGGGCGGTCTGTCATTCGGCGATGTCGCCGAATGGAAGGACAAGATCGGCATGGGGGAGGGGTGTTTGTTCGGACCCGGAGAGACAAAACAGGCACATGCGGTTGATGAGCACGTAAGAGTCGAGGATGTGGTCAATGCAGCCAAGATTTACGCTCTCACCATCCTGTATGCGTGTGGCTACAAGGAGTAGATCGCAGACTGAGTGAGGGAGTGGGAGAGACGATGACCAAGACAGGAAAGATGGGAGTCTTAGGCTTGGTTCTGATCCTCGGCATGAGTCTGCAGCTTGTGGGTTGTCGGAAAGCTGCGCCAGAGGACGCCCGCGAGTTCGACGTACCGGTGGAAGGGGGAATCCTTCGCGTTGCTCTGGGCACCGACGTGCCGATCTTCGACAGTGCGTACGCGTCCGGACTGCCCAACCTTGGGATCATCCACCTGGTTACCGAAGGGTTGGTCAAGCTGGACAGCGAGACCGGAAACGTCATCCCTCACCTGGCGGAGAGGTGGTCCGTATCTGATGATGGCCTAGTGTGGACGATCAAGCTCCGTCCCAACGTCAAGTTCCACGACGGTACAGCTTTTGACGCTCAAGCAGTGAAGTTCAACATTGATCGGCTGCTCAACCCCGACACCAAGGCGCTGACACGGAGCTTTTGGCAGTTCATCAAGGAGGTCAAGGTGGTTGATCCACTGACGGTGGATATCATCACTCACGACCCCTTCGGTCCCTTTATGCGCCAGTTCACCTATGCTCCCATGGCCATGAACAGTCCGACCCAGGTGACGAAACTGGGGAACGAAGACTACCATACGGCGCCCGTGGGCACGGGACCCTTCAAGTTTGTGGAACACGTCAGGGGCCAGCACGTCAAGGTTGTCCGGAACGAAGAGTACTGGGGCGGCAAACCGCCGCTGGAGGGCGTCGTTACGGCAGTAATGCCGGAGGCAGGCGCTCGGATAATGGCTCTTGAGACTGGCGAGGTGGATGTCGCCTATCATGTTCCGCCCCGTGATGTTCAAAGACTTGAACAGAACCCGGACATACAGGTCGTGTACCCTCCGTCGCAGCGGATCATGCACGTCGGGTTTAACCATAACCACGGCCCGCTCAAAGACGTGAGGGTCAGGCAGGCACTCAACTATGCGGTGAACAAACACGAGATCAACCAAGTCATTTTGCTGGGTCGCGCCCATGTGCTCGATTCACCCCTGCCCCCAACCGCCTTCGGCTATGTGCCAACCATGACTTACGAGTTCAACCCGCAGAAGGCCAAGCAGCTTCTCCAGGAAGCTGGATATCCCGGGGGATTCACTATCAAACTCATGTACACTCCGGGGCGCTACCTGATGGATACCGAAGTAGTAGAAGCCGTCCAGTCTTACCTGGCGGCGGTCGGCGTCAAGGTCGAGATCGTGTCGGTAGAATGGGCGGTCCAGGCCGCTGCCCGGCGGCTGCCTCTGGCGGAGAGCACCACGGAGATGTACTTCCTCGGGTGGGGGTGCGTGACCCTCGACGGGGACATCGGCTTCCAGTCGTTTACTACGGCAGCCTTTGCTCCGGGGATGAACACCATGTTCTACTCCAACGAGGAGGTTGACCGGCTGTTCCTCAAGGGTCGGCAGTCAGTTGATCCGGCGGAACGCCTTGCCGCATATGAGCCCATGCAGAGACTGATCATGGAAGACGCGCCGATACTCTTCCTCTACGTGGAACCCCAGATACATGCGGTGAGGGCCAATGCCCGCGGGGTGGAGATATCGGTGAACGAGATGATCTTCTTGGACAAGGCGTGGCTTGCCCGGTAGCTTATTGGCGGGGAGACTCCAAAGGATAGCAGGCTGAGCAGACTCGTCGGGGGAGAGGCCATTGCAGACCTTTCTATACAGGCGCGTGACTCTGACCGTGACAACCGTGCTGCTGCTGCTGGTGGTCATGTTCACCTTGCTGCGGATTATCCCCGGGAGTCCCGCAGAGATACTGGCCGGCGATTTCGCTACCGGCAAGGACATAGAAGAGCTGAAGCAGGCTTGGGGGTTGGACCAGCCGCTGCACGTTCAACTCCTGATTTACCTGTCTCGAGTGCTGAG
This sequence comes from bacterium, assembly GCA_031082145.1. Taxonomy (GTDB): domain Bacteria; phylum Bacillota; class Sulfobacillia; order UBA995; family UBA995; genus Ess09-15. The sequence continues at coordinate 80,830 of JAVHLP010000003.1, forward strand.
GGGAGACTTCGGTCGTTCCGTGGTTACGAGGCGTCCGGTGATGACGGAAATACAGGGGCGGCTACGGCCGACACTTGAACTGGTCCTGATGGCGTCATTGGTGGCAACAGTCGTGGGTCTTATCGCTGGAGTGGTGTCGGCCGTCCGCCGGTACTCTGCCCTCGACGGGCTGGTCATGGTCTTCGCCATCCTCGGAGTCTCCATGCCGAATTTCTGGCTCGCTTTGTTGCTTATGCTGTTGTTTGGAGTTACTCTGGGCTGGTTCCCGATTGTTGGGGTGGGTACCCCGGCACACCTTGTCTTGCCGTCACTGTCACTGGCTGCTGCGCAAGCGGCCATAATCGCCCGTCAGACCAGGTCGGCCATGCTGGAGGTTCTATCCCAAGACTATGTTCGCACGGCGCGTTCCAAGGGACTTCCCGAGAGAGTGGTCATCTACCGCCACGCACTGAAGAACGCACTCGTGCCCGTCCTCACAATCGTGGGTCTCCTGTTCAGCCGGCTGGTTGGCGGGTCGGTGGTAGTGGAGAGCGTGTTCTCGCGCCCTGGCATGGGGAGGTTACTGGTGGATTCGATCTCGTTGCGTGACTACCCGGTGGTCCAGGGTGTTGTAGTGGTGATAGCCGTAGCCGTAGCGGTGGTGAACCTGGTGATTGATCTAGGGTACGCTTGGATAGACCCAAGAGTCAGATACACCTAGGAGCAGGAATCGGACATGGGAGAATACCGCGTGTGGCTGCGCTTTAAGAGGAACCGGCCCGGGTTGGTAGGGGGTCTTCTTCTACTGCTCGTGGCAGTTGCGGCGATCACGGCTCCGTGGTTGACTCCGCATAGTCCTACCGAGGCAAACCTAGTCCGAGCCTTTGGCCCACCGTCGAAACACCATTCACTGGGAACCGACGAACTCGGCCGCGATCTTCTTAGCCGACTGCTATATGGCGGTCGGGTTTCACTCACCATGGGCATCGTCTCGCTAGGCATATCGCTAACCGTGGGAACTGCACTCGGTGCAATGGGAGCTTACTGCGGCGGCAGACTGGACAACTTGATAGGCCGTCTGATGGATATGCTTTTGGCCTTCCCCCCGCTTCTTCTGGCGATCGCCATCATCAGCCTGGCCGGTCCCGGCCTGACCAATGCCATGATCGCGGTAGGCGTTGTGCAGATTCCCGTTTTTGCACGCCTCATCCGCGGTCAGATTCTCATCTTGAAGGAGCAGGAGTTTGTGATTGCCGCCCGTGCCACCGGGGCCACTGATCTCAACATGCTGGTGGTTCACCTTCTTCCGAACTGCCTGTCCCCACTCATCGTACAATCAACTTTTGTCTTCGCCACGGCCATCCTCTCCGCGGCCATGTTGGGATTTCTTGGCCTTGGCGCGCAACCCCCCAGCCCCGAGTGGGGCGCGATGTTGAGCAAGGCAAGAGGCTACTTGCGGGTTGCCCCGGCATTGTCAATACTGCCGGGGCTTGCCATCATGATGAGTGTCCTATCCCTCAATCTGTTGGGAGACGCGCTCCGGGATGCTTTGGATCCCAAGCTCGGGGCCGTACGGCGGCAGGTCTGACCGGGGGGACCGCCCACCGGCGTTGCATGGGCGCAAGGATGCAGAAGGGGCCATCCGTAATCTGTCTGGAGGAATAACAGCATGAGTTTGGTCGAACTGGAGAAAAAGGTACTGGGGTGTGTTGACGAGGGCTACGTTGAGAATCTGCTCAAGAAACTGATCTCAATACGCACCGTATTCCCTCCACCTGACAAGTCGGCCATGCTGGAGATGCGGGACTACCTGGTTCAGGAGATGAAGAAGCATGGTCTGAGAGTCCGGGTGGTTGGCGACGAAGGAGACACATGGGTTCGTCCCAACGTGATCGGCGAACTCGGCGCATCAGACGGGCCAGGACTGATCCTGGCCGCACATACGGACATTGTTCCGGAATACGATCTGAAGCTGTGGCGTACCCCCCCGTTTGAAGCCACGGTCCGAAACGGGATCCTCTACGGCCGCGGAGCCGCGGATACAAAAGGCAGTTTAGCTGCAATGATGGGCGGGGTTTTTGCCGTGGCCAGCGCCGGGATCCCGGTTCAGGTCCCCGTTAGCTTGGTCGCGTGGGCGGGTGATGAATACCCCTTCCTTGAGGGCGCCAAGTATTTCAACGGTTTGTCCTACCTGGGCATGAACCGAGAGTTGAGCGGACAGTGGGCGATTCTCGGTGAGCCCTATGACCTCAGGATCACCTATCTCTCAAGAGGCCGCATCTGGTTGAAGTTTGAGGTTCGGGGCGAGGCGACTCACTCTGCCGCGGGCAAGGGCATCAACGCGATCCGGAAAGCCTCGGATCTTATCGATGAGTTGTACCAGCTTGAACTGGGAACTCACCCCGTGCTGGGCCGTGACTCCATCAACGTAGGGGTTATCAAAGGTGGCGACCGGCCCACCATGGTCCCCGACTGGTGTGCCTTCACCTTTGACATCAGGTTCGCGTCGCCTTTGACTGTTCAGCGGGTCCGGGAGATGGCCGAGGAGAAGACCCAGAAACTGCAACGGCAAGATCCCGAGTTCGTCCTCCATTCACTGGAAATACCTGAGAAACGGGAACCGATCGAGTTCCCACGCGACAGCAGGCTCAATCTTGCTCTGAAAAGGGCGGGACTTGCCATTGAGAGTCCTCTTAGTTTTGGGGGCGCCCTTTCCTTTGGGGACATCGCCGACTGGAAAGACGGGGTCGGGATCAGGGAAGCATGCCTGTTCGGCCCGGGCGAGACCAAGCAGGCACACGCGGTAAACGAGCATGTCGCGTTGGCCGATGTTTTCACCGCGGCCAAAGCGTATGCCCTGACCATTCTGTATCTATGTGTTCCCGAAGCTCAAGCATAGGGGAAGGTGTGTAGTGGATAAGGGGAGAGCACAACGCCTGGCAGAGAAAATCGCACTGGAGTGTCTCGGAGCACGGCCGGGCGAAAAGGGTATGGTCCTTGCGTCGACCTCCCAAAACAGGCAGGTGACAGATTCACTCGTGGCATGTTTGGAGGCGAACGGCGTTCAGGTGTCAGTAGCCGACCTGGACGAATCACGGCCGCTGGAAGCAGCCAGGCTGGGGGAGTTCATCCTCGCAACCAAGAACTCGCAGCTCCTAGTCTTGTATGCGAGGCGGTTGATTCCTCCAAGGCTGCGCCTGGAAGCCGCCGCCGCAGGAGTTCGCGTACTTTCAATGTGCGGAGCGACTGAAGAGACCCTGGAGCGCGCGATCGGAGTTGATTACTGGTGGTTGGAATCAGAGCTAGCACGGGCCAGGGACTGGTTAGCCGATCAGCGGGAAGTCACCGTTTCGACCAGCGCTGGCACAAGGCTGAGCGTACGCTTGGCTGAAACGCGCGTAACGGCCCTGGGAGGCCTGGCTCGTTCGCCGGGTGACATCGCCGTGTTGCCTGCCGGAGTCGTTGGGACCACGTTGACAACGGGGGTGGCTTCCGGGGAGATCGTGGTCGACGGAAGTGTCCAGGGCATAGGTCTCGTAGCGGAACCGATCAGGCTCTTGGTGCGGAATGGTATGCTCGTTGACATCAGCGGGGGATCACAAGCAGGTGAACTCCAACGGAGGTTGCAGGAATGGGGTGCTGGAGCCCAAGTGGTGTCCGAGGTGGGCTTTGGGCTGAACCCCCTGGCACGGTATACGGGGAGCTTGCTAGAGGACGAACGAGTCCGAGGGTCGGGCCATCTAGGACTGGGCGACAACACTCACCTCGGAGGGACCCACCAAGCAGCAGGCCACCTGGATCTGAGCCTTCGGCGGGCTGTCTTCGCGGGTGGGGGTGAGGTGTTCGAGTTATCTCCCATAGATTAGGCAACGAGTTTCTCGGCATCCTGGAACTGGAATGGGCTGCACCCCAGGGAGTCTCCGGTCAACAGTACCCGTGCTACCTCGTAAAGCGCAGCGAGGCAGTGCAGTTCGCTCCATGGGGCACGGTCTCAGGTACTACCTGGGGAGGTGTTAGTTGGCATGAAGGTCTTGATCATCGGCGGAACCCGAAGAGTGGGCCCTCACTTGGTCCGGGGACTATCCGGGCGAGGACACCAGGTAACGGTATTCCATAGAGGTATCAGCCAGGCCACTTTACCTCCCGGCGTCTCAGAACTAATAGGCGACCGGAGAGACTATGCCCGGTTTGCGGAACAGATGGCTGCGGTTGACTGTGACGTGGTCGTTGATATGGTGTGTTCCGATGATCATGATGCACGTTCTCTGGTTGAGAATTTCGCAACACGTGTCCGGCGTGCCGTGGTCATCTCAAGCTATGAGGTGTATTCCGCCTATGAAGACGCATGGAACAGGCGTAGCAGCCAGCAACCAATGCCCATTCGTGAGGATGCGCCCAAACGCGCACAGGTGCATCTGTACGGGACTGACCGGCGCTACGACAAGGTCTTGGTGGAGGAGGAGATCCTCAAGGCAGGCGGGGAGGGTTTCCCTTACTGTATTCTACGCTGGCCTGCGCTCTACGGACCCGGCGACACCACGCCACGCGAGTGGTACTATGTCCGACAGGCCCTCGACAGACGGCGGTGGATATTGCTGCCCGGAGGAGGACAATCCATCTTTTGCCGGGGATACCTCGAAAACATGGCAGTCTCGATTTGCCTGGCCGTAGAAAGCCCACAGGCGTGCAGGCAGATCTACAACGCAGCCGACACTCAGGCATTGACAAACAGGCAGATAGCAGAAGCCGTAGCGGAAATCGTAGGTCACCGTTGGGACGTTGTCTCTGTACCACGCACCCTTGCACCACAGGTTCCTCAGACACAGGCTCTTCCTTTCTCCGTTGATCCCTATGACATCGAACCGCATCTGCAATTCGACCTGACGAAAATCCGTACCGACTTGGGGTATGAAGACAAAGTGGCTCCGGACCGGGCACTGGCGAGGACGGTAAGATGGCTGTGCGATAACCCCCCACCTGCCGCATGGCTTCCCGTGAGTTATGACGATGTTGACCGGGCTCTCAGTGCAGCCTGCGTGCACCTCGACAGGGAGGACAACCCAAACCCGTGAGACCCCGCAAGGCTGACCCGCCTTGCTGAAGCGGCCTCACTTCCTCGGTCTCGGCTAGCGCAACCGGAAGACCGTGATCCGGGCCCGGCGAGCCAGGTCGAGGGCAAGGGCGCCGGCGGCCAGCAGGGTCAGGCCGGCCAGGACCCGCGCGGCCATACCACATGATACCCGGAGGCCTGGCAGCATCCCCCCGTCCGTGGCCAGGGCGGGGACTGCCAGCCAGCCCGGGGCCCCCCAGCGCAGGAGCCAGAAGGTCAGGCCGGCCGCCAGGATAGCGTGGATGATGCGCGCCCCCACATAGGGCCGGATCGAGAGATCGGTGTGCCGGGTGAGGGCGGCCACCTGGGCGTGAACGGACAGGCCGCTCCAGGCGATGACGGCCCCCGCCGCCACCAGTTGCTGGCCCAGGGGAGCGGCGGCCTGGCTGGCCACCTGGCAGCCGACGGTGATCTCGAACAACCCGCTGACAAGGGCGGCGCTGGTGCCGGGGTGGAGACCCAGGGGCCGAAGGAGTGCCGCCAAGGCCCCGGCCAGCGCGTCGGCCGCCCCCACCTCGGTGAGCACCCGGATGAAGACCATGAAGAGGATGATGAAGCCGCCGATCAGCAGTAGCGTGTTCACCGACTCCCGGATAGCGTCCCCCATCAACTGGCCAAGGCTGCGGCCGTCGCGGGCCCGGGCCTCCATCAAGGCCCGGGCCGCCCGGCTCACCAGGCTGCCCCGTTCCCGGATCCCGGTTGAGGGTGCCTGCACCCCCCGTCCGTGCCAGCGCATGGCCAGCCCCGTTCCCAGGGCGGCCAGGTAGTGGGCGGCCATGATGGTGCCGGCCGTCTCCGGCCGGCCGAACATGCCCACGGCGACCGCCCCCGCCATGAAGAGCGGATCGGCGGTGTTGGTGAAGGACATCAGCCGCTCGCCCTCGATGCGGGAGACCAGCCCCTGTTCCCGCAGCCTGCCGGTGAGCACGGCGCCGATCGGGTAGCCCGAGGCCAGACCCATGGCCATGACAAAGGAGCCGGTCCCGGGCACCCGGAAGACCGGCCGCATCAGCGGTTCCAGCAGCACCCCCATCCAGTGCACCACACCCAACCCCATCAGCATCTGGGAGAGGATGAAGAAGGGGAGCAGGGCGGGGAACACGATCTCCCACCAGAGCCGCAGGCCCTCCCGGGCCGATTCGAAGGCCACCTCGGGAAAGATGACGGTGGCGAGGGTGAAAGCTCCGGCCACCAGGGCCAAGAGGTAGGCGGGTAGAGGCGAACGCTGGACCGGCACGGCGGACCCCCCGTCACAGAGGGTTATGCGGGCCGCTCCCGGCCTATTCGGTGCCGCCCGGCAGGAGTGAGGGCGGTCAAGCATAACTACTGGGGGAGGTGGTTCCCGGATGAAGCGCTGGCGCCCGGTCGCCTGGCTGCTCCTTGTGCTGACGGTGGGGACGGTGACCGCCCGTCACGTGTCCCGGGAGTACCTGGTTGTCTCGCCGGGAGTGGTCCGGGACGCCGCTCCCATGATCAGCGTGGGAGGTCTGGCCGACCCCGGGCGGGAGGGCTTCCTGGTTACCACCGTCTACGCCGCCGAGCCCTCTCCCGCTGAGATGGTGCGGGCCCTCGGGCGAAGAGGCTCCACGCTGGTGAGAAGACGTCTCTTCACGCTGCCCGGCGAGACTCTGGACGACTACCAGGAGCGAGCCGGGCTGGTCATGGCCGAGAGCCAGCGGCTGGCGGTGGTGGCGGCCCTGCTCCACCTGGGCCACGACGCGACTCTGGCCGGCGATGGGGCCCAGGTGGCCTACGTGCTACCCGGCGGCCGCCTGGACGGCCAGGTGGCCAAGGGCGACACCATTGTGGCCCTGGACGGGCGGCCGATCCATCTGGCCGCCGACCTGGCGGCGGAGACGATGGAGCTCCGGCTGGGCGCTGAGGTTGTGCTGCTGGTTGAGGATGCCGGCGGCCACCGGCGCGAGATATCGACCTATGCCGGGTTCGCCGGTGGGCCGGAACTCACCCTGGGGCTGAGCGTGGTGACCCGGGCCCCTCGGGTCGAGGGTTCGGTTGAGGTCACCATCGAAGCCGGCGAGATCGGCGGTCCTTCCGCCGGGCTGGCTTTCGCCCTGGAGATCGTGGATCGCCTGCATCCCGATGACCTCGTCGGGGGACGGCGGATCGCCGCCACCGGCACCGTCGCCCAGGACGGCCGGGTCGGTCCCGTGGGCGGGGTGCCCTTCAAGGTATGGGCGGCGGAGCGCGAAGGGGCCGATCTGCTCCTGGTGCCGCTGACCAACCTAGCTGAGGCCCAGGCGGCGGCCCGACGGCTCCAGGTAGTCGCGGTGGCCAGTCTGGAAGAGGCGGTATCCCGGCTGGGTGAGTCGAGATGAAGTCCTGGCAGCGGGAGGAAGTGATGGCGGGATTGTGTAATAGGGTGTAGAAAGCGGTCGAGGCCGGCGGATCGAGGGCGGGGGGAGAACCATGAGCGGAACCACCAACGCAGTTGTTATCCTGGGCGGGGCCATGCTGCTGGCTCCGGCGGCGCTGGTGGTCGGAGCCGCCCGGGGCGCCGGAGCCGTGGCCTCAGCGCTGCATCAGGAGTACCGGCGGGCCCGGGAAGAGCTGGAAGCGAGAGCCCAGGGCGAACGCGAACGGCGATCGGAGGCCCAGCGGCTGCACGAGACCCAGGCCGGCGAGGTCGCCGGCCTGGCCGCCAGAACCGTGGTGGAGCCGGAAGCCGATGCCGCAATGCTCATGCTCAGGCATGGTGTGATCCAGTTGGGGGAACGCCTGGCAGCCACCGGCAGTTGCCAGCCCGAGGTACGGGCCAGGTACGAATCCTTTCGGGCCCGGCTGGCCGCCGGTTCAGGTCCGGTGCCGGACCTGGTCCAGGAGTACGGCCGGCTGTGGGCCGACCTTGCCCGGGCCAGGGACTCGGCGACCACGACGGTGCCGGCCGGGGACTCGCTGGCGGAGGACCTGGCGGCCATGAGGGACGAGATCGCCCTGGGCTTCCCCAACACTCCCCGGTGGCGGCGGGTGCGGGAGTCGCTGGCGGCCAGGGTGGATGATCTGGAGCGGCTGGCGGCAAGCGAACCGGCGGCGGCGAGGCAGGCCAGCGTGCTCTTGAGTCGACGTATCCACCGCGAGCTGCGGGAGTGCGCCCGGGGCGAGGAGGCCGATCGCCGGGCCGCCCGGCAGGTCCGCTCGCTGGTGGCCGACCTTACCGCCAAGCTCACCGCGGTGCAGGCCCACCCCGAACTCCCGGCCCGCGTCGAGCAGGCGACAGGGCTCATGAGGCGCCTGGGCAGTGCTCCCGGCTCGGGCACCGAGGAGTACCGGAACGCCCTGCTGCGCCTGGGAGCGGAGGTGGATGAGCTTTACCAGGCGTGCGAGGCCGACCTCGCCCGCCGGGAGGCGGGAGAAGCGGTCGGCCGGCATGTCAGAGACGCCCTGCTGGCGCTGGGTTACCGGGTGACCGTCGTCCCCCCCGGCGACTCCCCCGTCGACGCCTTTATCGCCCCGGTGACGGACGGCGTCGGGGTTGAGTTCTCGGTCGGCGCCGGCGGCCAGTTGAGGACGGAAATGGTGTCGCTCTCTGAGAGCGCCGTGACGGCCGGAGCCGGTGCCCAGGAGCGAGCCTGCGCGCTGGTGGAAGACGTGTACCGGGCGCTGCGCCAGCGGGGAGCGGAGGTTAGGGAGAAGTATCGCCGCCACCTGGCCGAAGGAGAGCTCCTGCGACGAGTGGTTCTGGCCGAGCGTGAGCAGGGCGAGACCCTGGACGCGGGGTACGACGGGACGCTGCGGCGCCCGGTCCAATGAAGAGGGAAGACCTCCGTCCCCGGTGGCTGAGGGAGTTGGAGCGGCTCGCCGCTCACAAGACGCAGATCTTCCTGTCCGGGAACATCAAGGACACGGTGCTTTACCCGGTTGACGAGGAACAGGAGCAGTGGACCCTGGGGACCCTGCGGGACGCCCTATTCGCCGCCTTCCGCCGGATCGCCGGGGGCTACGACCTCTTCGCCGCCTACAACCTGGTGGACGGCATGGTCTTCGCGGACGCCGCCGAGGGAGGGGGCATGCCCCGGCTGTTCGACGAGATCGTCCAAGCGGCGCAGAAATCGCGGCCGGGAGGGGTCGCCCCTCAGCCCTCCCGCCCCGAGGACCCGCTCGGACACGCGCTCCAGGCGGTGCGCCAGTGCCTGGCCAACCGGGAGCGGGCGTGTGCCTTTGTCCTGGAGTATGCCTCGCAGATGCTTCACGGGCCAACCAATCTCCAGCTTCCCGAGCGGCTCTCCTTCCTACAACTCGTCAAGGCGGCCGGGGAGAGCCAGATGGTGCCGGCCAGCGCCGATGGACGGCGGGGGACGGCGCAGAACCTGCTGGTGGTCGTGTCGGACCGGCTGACCGATCTCCCGGCCTGGGTCTACCTGAACAATCCCTTCTCCGGCAGCGTCGAGATAGAGCCGCCACGGTCGCTGGAGCGGAGGCACTACTTCGAGCTGTTCCTCCCCGGGGCCCAGGCGGGGACCCCGGTGATCGATCTCGACGAGTTGGTCGACCTCACCGACAACATGTCCTTTCGCGATCTGGGCGGGATCCGGGCCCTGGCCCGCCGGCCCGACCTGGCCGCGGCGGGGACGAAGGCGCTCGTTGACTGCTACAAGTATGGGGTTAACGAGAGCGAGTGGGATAGCCTGGACTGGAAGCGGCTCGAGGACGCCGAGCAGGAGTTGGCTGAGCGGGTGATCGGCCAGGACGCGGCGGTGGCTGCGGTGGCCGACGTCCTCCGGCGGGCCCGGCTGCACCTGTCGGGAGCCCAGCACTCCAGCCGGACCAAGCCCCGTGGTGTGCTCTTCTTCGCCGGCCCGACCGGCGTCGGCAAGACAGAACTGGCCAAGGCCGTTGCCCAACTGGTCTTCGGCCGGGAAGAGGCCTGCATCCGCTTTGACATGAGCGAATACAGCCAGTCCCACTCTGATCAGCGCCTGCTGGGAGCCCCACCGGGCTATGTGGGCTACGAGGAGGGAGGGCAACTCACCAATCACGTGAAGTCCAATCCCTTCTGCGTGCTGCTCTTCGATGAGATCGAGAAGGCCCACCCGACCATTCTCGACAAGTTTCTGCAGATTCTCGAGGACGGGCGGATGACCGACGGGCGGGGGGACACCGTCTACTTCTCGGAGAGCATCGTCATCTTCACCAGCAACGCCGGTATCTACAAGCTTGATCCGGCCACCGGCCGGCCGATGCTGGACCCGGTGGAAGGCGTACCCGTGCTCAACGTGGATCCGGAGGTGGATACCGACTACCCGGCGGTGCGGCAGAAGGTGCTGGAGGGCGTTCAGTCGTACTTCAAGCACATCCTGGGCCGGCCCGAGCTCCTGAACCGCATTGGGCAGAACATCGTCGTCTTCGACTTCATCCGCCGCCGGGAGCTGCAGCGGATACTCGAACACAAGGTGCTCAAGTCCATCCAGCAGCAGGTGTACGACCGCTGGCGGCTGCGCATCGAGTTCGCGCCCGAGGCCGTCGCCGACCTGATGGAGATCGGTGGCAGCGACGTCGCCTCCGGCGGGCGGGGGATGGGCAACCTCGCCGAACTGGCGGTGCTAAACCCGGTATCCAGGGTGCTCTTCCGCCTGTTGCGGGAGCAGGGCGACGACGCGCTGGCCGACCGAACCATGCGGATAGCCCACGTCCGGCCGGCCGGTGAAGCGAGAGGCCTTCGCTATGACGTTGACTGGGTGCTCTCCTGACCGGCTTGACTATGACGGCTCGGCCGACCGGGTTGAGGGCCTGGGGCCGGGACTGCGAGTGGCCATGTGGGTCCGGGGTTGCCGGCGGCGGTGCCCGGGTTGTATCGCGCCCGAGCTGTGGGACCCGGGCCGGCCCACCCCCTTGGACGAGGTCGTGGCCGAACTCCGCGGCCCGCTGCGGTCCTCCCCCCGGCTCACCGTCACCGGGGGTGAGCCGTTCCTGCAGGCGGAAGCGCTATCCTCCCTGATCGACGGCCTCCGGCGGGAGCTGCCGGTGGAAGTGCTCGTCTACTCTGGTTTCCTGCTGGAGGAGTTGCGGGCCGGTCCCGACCCGTGGCAGCAGCTCCTGGCCAGGACGGACATACTGGTTGACGGTCCCTACCGCGAGGACGAGCCAAACACCATGGCCTGGCGGGGCTCCGACAACCAGCGGGTCCACCTGCTCACGACCCGGGTCGAACACCTCGCGCCCCTGTCCACCGCTCCCATGCCGGAGCCGCGCCCGATGGCGGTGCGGATGCTGTCGCCGCTCAGTTACCGCCTGGTCGGGATTCCCCGGCGCGGCGATCTCCTCGCCCTGCGGCAGATCCTCAGCGGGCGGGGACTGGAGGTGGTCAACCGCCGTGAGTAGCCCCCTGGTCAAGTACTGCCCCCTGTGCGGGGCCGAGAACTCCCGGCTGGCCCCTTTCTGCGCCGGGTGCGGGGATGCCGATCTCTCCACGGTTCCGGTTGAACCGGTCCGCGCCCCTGCCCCCGCCGCCGACGGTGGCGAAACCCGCCGGGTGGAGGTCGACACCTGCGTCCTCGAGTTGCTGGCCGACCCCCGGGTGAGCTTCGCCGTCCGCGCCGGCCAGACCGTCGGGAGAACCGGCCGGTCGGACATCGTGCTGGTGGGAGTACCCGACTTGGACTGCATCTCGGCCGTGCATGCCCGCTTCCTCAAGCGCGGTGACCAGTGGTACGTGCAGCACCTCGGGCAGACCAACTTCATCCAGGTTGACGGCGAGACATACAAGGGCAGCGAAGAGGTTGCGATCTACCCTGACTCGGTTCTAGCCCTCTCCCTATCCACCTTCCGGGTGAGGTGGCCGGCATGATGGCGCGCATTCACGTTGCCGGGCTCGGCCACCGGGGGACCGTGAAGCCGGGCAATGACGACCACTACTGCATCGGTCAGTGGGTGGAGCAGTCGGCGCTGGTCGCCGTGAGCTTCGACACCGGGGCGGCCTTCTTCCGCGACTACGGACTGCTGGCCGCCGTGGCCGACGGCATGGGAGGGTACGCCGGCGGCGCCTTCGCCAGCCGGGTCGCCCTGGAGATCCTGCAGGCGCAGTTCTACGCCGAAAGACGTGGCGGCTGCAACCGGGAGGAGTTCACGGGGCACATCCGTCACTGCCTGGTCCAGACTCAGGGCCTGCTGGCGGGAGCCCTCCGGAGACAGCAGGGTCTTGAGGATGCTGGCACGACCATTGCCGGCGTGGCCATGATGCCTCCCGACCTGCTGGTCGTCTTCCACGCCGGCGACAGCCGCGTCTTGCTGGGCTGCGGGGGCTTTGTCCGCGCGCTGACGGTGGACCATACCCCGCTTGGTGCTGACCTCGCCGCCGGCAGGATCACCGAACAGGAGGCGGCGGCTATTCCCGGAGCGTCGCGACTTACCCGGTCGCTCGGTGCCACCGTCGACTGTGAGGTTGAGCTGGGAAGCGAGCAGTCCTGGGCGGCGGGCGACTGGCTGCTGGCCGGCACTGACGGCTGGCACGGCCCGGGGCGTGGGCTGGGGCGGGCTTCCATCCGGCAGGCTCTCGACCGCGAGCCGGAGGTGGCTTCGCTGGTCAGCCGGCTGGTGGCCGCGAGCGTGGAAGCCGACGGTGTAGACAACGCGACCCTGGTGGCGATCAGGGTCGAGGGCGGCGGTGACGGTGGTGGATGACCGGACGCGCAAGATCGCCCCGCCCGAGGACGGCGGCGAGGAAGGGACGGGGACCCGCAAGCTCGCCATGCCCGCCGGTCCCGTCACGGCGGGCCCGCCGGCCATGCCCCTCGGCAGGCTCGCCCCGGGGCACGTGCTGTGCGGCGACTGCACGGTGGAGCAGACCATCCGGCCTCACGAATCGCAGCGGCCGGGGATCTACCGTTGCGTGGCTCCCGAAGGCGATGTCATCGTCAAGGTAGCGCCGGCCGCCCACCCCCCCCGGTCCGACGTGTGGGAAAAGCTGCCGGAACTCGTACACCCCAATGTCCTGCGAACATACCGCACCACCGAGGAAGGGGGGTTCTTCTTCGAGGTCCAGGAGTACTGCAACGGAGGTACGCTGGCGGATCGCTTGACCCGGGGGGACAAGTCGTTCACCACCGTCACGGCCGACTGGGTGCTAACGCAGTTTGTCCCCCAGGCCCATAGCGGCCTGGAGTACCTGCACGCGCGGGACATCGTCCACCGCGATGTGAAGCCGTCCAACATCTACTGCCAGCGGACTGCCGGCGGCGGCGAGATCCTGGTCCTCGGCGACTTCGACATCTCCGCCGTTCTGGACCGGACCCACACCTCCCGGGATACCCAGCGCGTGGCCGGCACCTGGTACTACACGGCCCCGGAGGCGTTCCCCCGCTTTGTTGATGAACGGGGGGCGACCCGTAGCACCCGGGTGACGCGAATGGCCGACTACTACTCGCTGGGAGTCACGATCGTTGAGCTACTGCAAGGGACCACCTGCCTGCACATGTGCGAACTGCCGGACCTGTTCGACTTCTACCTTCAGGGCAGCGTGGTCGCCATCCCCGAGAACATCCCCGAGCGGCTCTCCCTGCTGCTGCGGGGGCTGCTAATCCGCGACCGGCGCGCCCGGTGGGGTGCGGAGGAAGTCGGCCGCTGGCTCCGGGGTGAGGTGTCGGCCGGCGACCGGCGACGGATCAGCGAGGACGCGGCCTACGTGCTCCCCCGGGTCAGCCATCCCTACCGCCTCAAGGAGCACTCGCCGGTGGACCTTCCGGGACTGGCCGACGCGATGTACCGGGAACCGGAAGCGGCCACGGAAGACCTGATGAGCGGCGACATACTGCTGAGCTGGATCGGCGCCATTGACGCCAACAAGGCGAGGGAGATCCGCTCGGTCCGGGAGCGCCTGCGCCAGAAGCCGGACCTGGCCCTGCTGGCGGCCATCATGGTCTGCGACCCCTTCCGCCCTTACATCTTCGGCGACGGCCAGGAGGCCCGGTCGGCTGGGGAATGGCTTGACCACATGGGCCTCCTGCCCGCCGGGGAGGCCGCGTCCGAGGATCGCCTGAGCAGGCTGGCGACCTGGTTGCGGTTCAAGTGGGAGCCCGACGAGCGCCTCGCGGAGGGGGTGGAGGGGATAATCGCCTCGCCGCCCGCAGTGCGGCTAGAGGAACTCTCCTACCTCGTCGACCCGGCGCGTCCCTACTCCATCGCGCCCGGCCTGGAGGCCGCCACCCCGGAAGCGGTCGCCCGGGCGGCGTACGGAAACCCAGAGGACTGGTCGCGTACGATACCGAATTGCTACAACGCGTCGTTCCGGCGCTGGCAGGAAGGCTATCTCCACGCCTGGATGCGGCAGCGGGGGCTGGGCTCGCTGGCGGAGCAGGCAGCCGAGGTGGAAGAGGGTCTCTCGGAGCACCCTTTCGCGGCCTTTGAGGCGGTGTTACGTTTACTCTGCCCGGAGCTGCCGCCGGTACAGGTAGAGTTAGACCTGGCCCGGGTCAGAGGTGGGCTCCGGGTTCCCTACGGCCAGTCGCGCACCGTCACCCTGCCCTATGCCACCACCGGCTGTGGCGTGCCCTTTGGGGGGCTCGAGATCGAGGACGGGCAGCCGGGCATAAGCCTGTCCGACCAGCTTATCCGGTCGCGCTCGGGGGCCGCGCGACTCAAGCTCGACTCCCGGGGCGGGCTGCCGGTGTCCCGCAGCTTCCGCGCCCGAATCCGGCTCACCAGCGGGTACGCGGTTCTGGCCGGCGGCGGGGTGAGCATCACCTACGGCGTGAGGCTCCCGGCGGCGCTCACCTTGGGCCGGATCGGCCTGGGTCTCCTGCTGGGGGGTATCATCTTCGGACTGCCGCGCTGGATCATATCAGAGCTGGGGATCACCGTGGCGCCCCCGCCGGCTTACGACGCGGAATGGCTCTGGGAGGCGATCCGGGCGGGGGAGTGGCCTTACCTTTATTTCATCGGGTCGGCGGCCATGATCGGTGGTGCCTGCTATGCTGGCTGGCGGGTGTGGCTCTGGGCGATGAGCAAGAGCGAGTCGTGAGCCCGCTCTCATGAAGGGTGGAGGTGGATGGAGGATCTTGGCGCCTGGCTGTTCGGGCTGCTCCTGATCGGGGGGCTGCTATACCTCTTGGCCATAGCCACCGGCTACGTCCTGTCCGCCATCTACTGGGCGCTGGCATCGTTCTCCCGTGGCCTGGTGGTGACCCTGGACGGCTTGTTCAGCGCCCAAGTGCTCCCCGACCTGCCGGCCGCGGCCTGGGCCGCCTGGGGCGCCCTCCTCGGGGGCGTGCTGGGTTTCTGGACCATCGCCCCGGTCTACGGCATGAGGCGGTGGCGCCCGGCCCTCGTCTGGCTGGTGCTGGCGGCCATGGCCGGTACGGCTGTCTACGGCGCGGTGACCGCCGAACAGGCAAGGCTCGCCGGGGCCGGCTCCGGCGGCTCTCCGGCCCCCGCAGCCGATTCCACCGCCGGGGTCGCCCGGGGCGATGCCGGTAATGACGGTGACGTGATCTTTCGGGTGAACGCCCAAACCCTGAACGTCCGGGTTGAGTTCCTGGGCGAGGTCTGGCTGGAGGTCAGGGCCGACGGTAAGTTGGTCCACTCCGGCACCCGGCGCGCTCAGGACGACGCCCTCGTTCTCACCGGCTCCCAGCTGTGGATGCGGCTGGGCCGCCCCCAGAACGTGATGCTGACCATCAACGGGCAGCCCCAGGAGCGGCTATCGGCCGGCGACCCTCGGAACGTCGTTATCGAGCTGATCGCCTCCCCGGTCGCCGGGCGCGCCGGGCTTCCGGCCCCGGCGCTGTCAAGACCCGCCGAGGGGGCTGCCGGTGTGTCCCTCCAGCCCACACTATCGTGGGTTGCCGTCGAGGGGGCGGCGTCGTACCGGGTGCAGGTGGCCGCTGACACCGGCTTCGCCAGCCTGCACACGGATCAGGCCGGGCTGAAGACCACTTCGATAACCCTCGGCCGGGCCCTCAACGCGGGCACCCGTTACTGGTGGCGGGTCAGCGCCGCCGGAGATGCGGGGACCGGCCCTTGGTCGGTCGCCTCGTTCATCACCCTCGGCCTGCCCCCGGCGCCCGTCACCGCCCAGCCTGCCGACGGCGCCGCCGGGTTGTCCACCACACCGGCCCTGTCATGGTCGACGGTCTCCGGCGCCACCGAGTACCACGTGCAGGTGGCCCGTGACGACGGGTTCACCGACCTCGCCGAGGAGTGGCCGGGCGTCAAGGGGACGTCGGTGACCGTGAGCCAGGCGCTGGCGGGAGAGAGCCGCTACTGGTGGCGCGTCGCCGCCGTCAACGCCGCGGGGCGGGGTGCCTGGTCGGCCGCCTCCAATTTCGTGACCGTGCTCACCGCCCCCCCGGCTCCCCTGCTCTCCTTCCCCGGACGGGAACTGGCCGGCGTCCCGAGGACGCCGGTCCTGTCTTGGAACCGCGTGGCCGGGGCAACGTCTTACAACGTGCAGGTATCCCGGTCCCCCGACTTCAGCCAGGTTGTCTTCGAGAGAAGCGTGGGCGACCTGGCGGTGCGGGTCACCCCCGAGCTCTCGCCGGGCGAGCAGTACTGGTGGCGGGTGAGCGCGAGCAACATCGCCGGGACCGGCGACTGGTCCGAAGCTCGGCGCTTCACCGTCCGGGAAGGGGAGGGCTCCTGACCCCATGCGCAAGCGCTGCACGGTGGCCATGCTGGCGGTGTGCCTGGTGGCGGCGGCGATCACCGCCTGTCCCGGCCGGCGGCCCCCGACACTCATAGGTAACGGCGGGCCGGGGCCGGGTGAAGCCGGGCCGGCGGTGGAGAGCTACCATGGAGGATGGCGGCTGGGTCCCTTTGAGCAGGTGGTGGAGGTGGCCTGGGTCTCCCCCGGGCAGCTCGGGTACCGGGCCCGTCACGGGGGCGGGGAGGAACTGGGCCGCCTAGGCGTCTTGACGGGGACGGCCGATCGGGCGTTAGTGGTGGCGGAAGACTGCGTGTACCTGGGTGACCCGTTGCCGGCGGAATTAGGGTGCATCTACAGCGTTCTGTCCGACTTGGGTAACCGCACTCACTACATCCGTCCCGATGGCACCCGGCAGGATTTCCCCGCCTTCTTCTACCGGCTGTCGCCTTCCCGCGAGCAAGCCGTCTTGTTCACCAGCCCGCCGGTCCTCTTGGAGTTCATGACCGGCCGGAGCCTGATCTTGCCGGATGACCTCCATCACGAGTGGCCGGCCATGGCGGTTGGCCTGCGCTGGTCGCCCTGCGAGCGGCTGCTCCTCTACGAGGACTGGCACAACGGCAGTCTGGTCATCCTGCGTACCCTGGACGGCGAAGAGGAGCTGCGCATCGAGGACGAGGGCTGGTCCAGCATCGAGGCGGCCTGGTCGCCCGACGGGAGACGCATCGCCTTTCTGTCCTGGCGGACCGGGGAGCCCTATGCCTACAGAGGCGATTACGACTGCCGCCTCACCATCGGCCGGAGACTGGGCATCCTCTGCTTTGAACCCGGGGAGATCTCCTACCTGCCCGGGCAGCCGATGGTCTTCGGTCGTCCCGTCTGGTGCCCGGCTGGTCGCCGGGTGGCCTTCGCGGCGGGGGCCGAGAAGCCCGGCGGGGAGATAGAATACCGGGTCCTGAGCGAGATCTGGGTTCACGATACTGTCACCGGAGAGAGCAGCAAGGTGACCAGTGAGCGCAGCGGTATCCACGGCAAGCAGCCCGTGGCCTGGTCGCCCCAGGGAGACCGGCTCCTGTTCGTCGCCAGTTCCGGAGACGAGTGGGCCGACTGGGTGGTGGACTTGGCCACCGGGCTGGAGACGAGAGTGGGGACCCCGGACCGGGCGGCCTGGCTGCCTGACGGACGGCTGCTCCAAGTCGTCACCGTCGCCGGCGGGGTCCCGGGCCAGGCGCTTGAACTCCTCGACTCCGCCGGGGGAGTTACGCGCCTCCTGGAAGCGGCCCGCATCGGGGGGATCGTCGTTATCGGCAACGGATGGTTCGGCGGGGAGCACGTTGGGCTGATCCTGGAAGAAGAGCCCGGTCGGGAGTTCGTGGTGGTGCTCCCGCTCTAGCCGCCGTCCAACCAGAACAGGCGGCGCACCAGGCGGCCCGGGGGCGCGTATTCGGGGCGCATCAGCGCGAGGTCGAACCGGTGCCCCGGCGGGCGCCAGGTCCGGATATTGCCGGAGTATATGCGGTGTGCCCAGTGGGGCAGGCGGAGGCGGGCCAGCCGGACGGACTCGGGCACGATATCCAGGCCGTAGGGCTCGATGCTCAGGCCCTTGGCCGCTCCCCAGCGGTGAACGCTCTCCATCAGGATGCCGCTGGCCGCGCAACCCACGTCCAGGAAGGTGCCGCTGCCGTCGAGGGCCTCGGCGACCAGGCCGCGGGAGGCCTCCCAGGTCACCGCGTCGCCCCCGTGGGCGGGCTTGATCAACGCGGCCATGGCCTCATGCCATTCGTCCTCGTCGATGAGCCCCTCGGCCAGGGCCTGGTTGATGGCCGCGACCTCCCGCCAGGCGCGTTCTTTCAAAGCTTCGATGCGCGGGTCGGGCACCGCCGGTCACCCTTCGCGCCGGGTAGATCTTACGGCTACAGCAAACCGTTCCTTCTCGGCTAGGGCGGTCACATTTGTCGGTGTGGCGACCCAGTACGGCCGTCCCTGTCACCCGCACCGGTAGCCGGGTGAACGGGGGGCTGGTCAAGCTCCCAGGCCCACCCGTGCCGTCCCTTCGCTGAAACAATGCGTCAATAATCTAGTCGCGCGGGTCGCCGGTTGCGCCGGAGCCCATGAGTGTCTCCCACCGGTTGACGCTTCAGGTCGCCTCGTCCGGCCAGACGCAGTCGAAACGTGGGAGATTGCTCAGGCCTGCGGCGATCATGGCCTCCAGCCGGCTGCTCACGCCTATGAGGCGGATGGAGATGCCGGGACGGGCGGCGACCCTATCCAGGAACCGCACGAGCCGGCGAAACGTCCTCTCGGAGGGCAGTTGGAGGTTGGCCAGGTGAATGTCCAACCGATGCTGTCCTCGAGCGAGGGAGGCCTTGAGGTCATGAACGAGCTGCCGGAACGTGCTCCGATCCAGGAAGCCTTCCAAATGGAAACGGCGGCTCTTCCGCGATCCGATCGCCTGGGCCAGATCGGGATGATGGGCAAGCCAGCGCCCCAGGATGTGTCGTCCAACTAACTTGTATCCGGCAGTGGCTACTCTCAAAGTCACCAAGTCTTGAAGAATGGGTCCCAGCCCGTAGAACTGGGAGAAGGCCCTCATGACCCCATTCTGCAATGCTTCCGGGGTCATGCGGGCAGGTTGGTACACCACGTGGTGCCCATCATAGAGCGACCAATCCCGGGTGAGCAGGCGGCCCTGGCGCTCGAGGTCGGCGAACAGCTGAGTCCCGGGTATGGGGGTCAGGACCAGAAACTGCGCAGTGTCTATGCCTTCTTCCCGGGCGAAGGCGACCGTCTCGCCCGCCGTCTGCTCTGTATCCTCGTCGCTCCCCAGCACGAACATGCCGTGAACACCGATGCCGTGCCGGTGCAGGGCTTTAATGCAGGCGCGGATATCCGCCACTCCTTGACCCTTCTGGAACTCCTGGAGGGTGCGGGGGTTTACAGATTCAAAGCCGACTTGGGCCATCCGGCAGTTGGTGCGGGACATTAACTGCAGGAGTTCCTTGTCCCGCGTCGCCTCCACTCGGATCTGGGCCATCCACGCCCGAGGAACGGCCCTGCGGGCGATCATCAACCTGAGTATCTCCTTGGTTCGGGCGGGAGAAGCCGTGAAGTTATCGTCGTAGAAGAAGACCCGGCGACCGCGAAAGACCTCAACTTCTTCCACTACCTGGGTGACACTGCGAAAACGGCACCTCCGCCCAAACAGAGCCGTTACGGCACAGAAGGTGCAAGCGTGGGGGCACCCCCGGGAAGTCATGACCGGGTGCAGCTTGAGCCGCCCGGAGTTAGCGAGCACGCCTAGGTCAGGCCGGGGCAGCCGCTCCAGGTCGACCGGGGGAGGGAGGGGGTTGTGCACCATCCCACCGTTCCAATGGTAGGAGAGACCTGGTGTTTCCCGGAAATCGGCCCCCTCAGCCAGGCACCGCACCAGGGCGGGAAAGGTGTCGTCAGCCTCCCCTCTAAGGACGAAGTCCGCCGCCGCCAGTCCCTCCTCTGGTAGGAAAGTCACGTGGGGCCCGCCCAGGACCACCGACACCCCGCGGTGACGAAGGAGCCGCCCCAGCCGGTAAGCCTCAGGGGCGGTGGAAGTGGTGACGCTGATCCCGACCAAGTCTGAACTGAGAAGCTCGAAAGCTGGTACTTCCTGGATGCTCTGGCACCAGACTCGGCAATCATACCCCTGGCTCCGAAGGACGGTAGCCAAACCGACAAGACCCAACCGAGGCAGCCGCACCATGCTGAACACGTGGTAGTCAGGGGCCCTTGGCTCAACCAGGGTTATCTTCATTAGAAACTTCTCCTTCCGCATGCCCCTCCTTTCGTGGAACAGCCTGATTGCACCTGCCTGCGGGTTGCAGACCATCCGACTCAATGCCTCACGCGAAAAGACACACCTATCAGGGATCTGGTCAGTTCGTCGGTGGTGAAGAAGGGCCCCGGTTGCGGGATGCTATCGACACGGTGAGTGCCGGCACAGCGAGCCATGCGCGCGTTGACACTGCTACCCGCCCGACATTATAATGAACCCGGTCTTTCCAGAGGACGGGAGTAGTCTTGAAGGTAAACATCGGTCGCATCAAGGGAGAGCCCGGGGCCCGGATGAGCGTCCAGCGCCGGGAGGACGTGGGCCCGCTGGGGGAGGCCAACCCCACCGGCCCGGTTGAGATCCGGGCCGATCTCGTCAACACCGGCCCCACCCTCGCCCTGTCGGGGACGGCGAAGGTCCCGGTCACCTTGCGGTGCGCCCGGTGCCTGGATGAGCTCTCCCTCTGCCTCGAGGCCCAGCTGGAGGACCAGTATCGGGAGGCCCCCGGCCCGCCGGAAGAAGAGGAACTCCGCCGGGCCTTGGAGGAAGAGGGGGTTATCCTCTACCACGGCGACGAGATCGACCTCCGGGGGCCGGTGCGGGAGAGCCTCCTGCTGGCGATTCCCATGCAGCCGCTGTGCCGGCCGGAATGCCGCGGGATCTGTCCCGCCTGCGGGACCGATCTGAACCGGCAGCCGTGTGAGTGCGCTGCCGAAGCCGTTGACCCCCGGTTCGAGGCGCTGCGGCAACTGAACGTCAAGAACGAACGTCCTGAGGAGCGATAACGTTGGCGGTACCCAAGCGGAAGACCTCGAAGGCCAGGCAGCGCAGCCGGTCGGCGAACTGGCGGCTGGAAGTCCCCAACCTGTCCGCCTGTCCCCGCTGTAAGGAACTGCGGCCTCCCCACTTCGTCTGTCCCAATTGCGGTTACTACCGCGGGCGGGACGTGCTGGAACTGGGGAAGAAGAAGAAGAAGAAGACCAAGGAGTAGGCCCTCCAGGGCGATCCGGGGGACGACCGTCCCCCGGATCGCTGTTCTCACCGGCTGGATCCCACGCCTGCGCTCCTTTTTCTCCACGGGAAGGAATGGAGACGGGGATGGCGTATTATTACTTCTTACTAGCAGGTAATAGAACCCGGTTAGAATGAGCGGGGAGGGGTGCGGCCCGGCATGGCAGATAGCCTAGCGAGATTGGAACGGCACCGTCGCCTGGTCGAGACCATCCAGGAGAACCCCTTCTTCACCGATGAGGAACTGGCCCGGCACTTCAGCGTCAGCGTGCAGACCATCCGCCTGGACCGCATGACTCTGCGTATTCCCGAACTGCGGGAGCGGCTCCGGGAGGTAGCGGGCCGAACCTACAGCCAGGTCAAGTCCCTGGGCAGCCGCGAGATAGTGGGCGAGCTCCTGGATGTGCAACTGGGCCAGAGTGGTCTGTCCGTACTGGAGACCACTTCCGACATGGCCTTCGAGCGAACGGGTGTCGTGCGCGGCCACCACATCTTCGCCCAGGCCGACTCACTGGCCATAGCCCTGGTGGACGCCGACACCGTGCTGACCGGGCTGGCCAACGTGAAGTACCGGCGGCCGGTGCGGGTGGGCGAGAAGCTGGTGGCCAAGGCGGAGGTCCTGAGACGGAAAGGGAACAAGTTCGTGGTCCTGGTGACCACCCGGGTGGCGAGGGAGAACGTGTTCCGGGGCAAGTTCGTGGTCTTCGCGCTGAACGCGGGTGATACCGAGATACGGCCCGAAGGAGATGGACCTCATTGAGGATAGCGGTTGACGCCATGGGCGGTGACCATGCGCCGGGCGATATCGTGGAGGGATCCCGCCAGGCGGTTGCCGCCTACGGACACACCGTGCTACTGGTGGGGCGGCCGGAAGCGTTGGGACGGGAACCCGGGGAGGGGCTGGAGGTCGTCCCCGCCTCGGAGGTCATCGAGTTCGACGAGGCGCCCGCGATGGCCATCCGCAAGAAGAAGGACTCCTCCATCGCCGTTGGGCTCCGGCTGCTCAAGGAGGGACGGGCGGACGCCCTGGTGTCCGCCGGCAGCACCGGGGCCCTCATGGCCGGCGGGTTGCTGATGCTTGGCCGGTTGCCGGGCATCGAACGCCCGGCCCTGGCCGGGATCATGCCCGGCGCGGGGGGCCGGGGTATGTTAATGCTGGACCTGGGCGCCCATACCGACGCCGGCCCGGAGCATCTCTGCCAGTGGGCGATCATGGGTTCCATCTACGCCGAGAAGGTGATGGGCATCCCCTCGCCCCGGGTCGGCCTGGCCAACATCGGGACCGAGCCTTCCAAGGGCAACGAGGCGGTGAAGGCCGCCTACCCGAGGTTGGCGGCGTCTGGCCTGAACTTCGCCGGAAACGTGGAGGGCCGGGACATCCCCGCCTGCCCGGTGGACGTGCTGGTGTGGGATGGGTTCGTGGGTAACATCGTCCTGAAGTACACCGAGGGGCTGGCCACTTCCCTCTTTGGGCTCATGAAGGAGGAGTTCACCCGGGGCCTGGTGTCCCGGGTGGGGGCCTTGATGCTGCTGGGGGCCATCCAGCGGGTGAAGGCGCGGCTGGACTACAGCGAGCACGGAGGCGCGCCGCTACTCGGCATTCGGGGGGCCGTCATCAAGTGCCATGGCAGTTCGCGGGCCCTCGCCATCAAGAACGGGATCCGGGTTGCGGCGGGATTCGCGGCGGCGGGGGTCAACCAGCTCATCGCCGGCAGCGTGGGGGAGGGGGGACCCGCTTGAGCGCTTCTCCCCGTACCGCGGGAATAGCCGGTCTCGGATCCTGCCTCGGCGAGCGGGTGCTCACCAACGCCGATCTGGAGCGGATGGTCGAGACTTCGGACGAGTGGATCCGCGAGCGGACGGGGATCTTGCGCCGTCACATCCTCGGTCCGGGCCAGGCTACTTCCGACCTTGTGCTGGGGGCGGCCGGGCAGGCGTTGGACCGGGCGGGGGTGGATCCCGCCGGCCTGGACCTGATCCTGGTGGCCACGGTGACGCCCGATCACCCCTTTCCCTCCACCGCCTGCCTGGTACAGGAAAGATTGGGGGCCCGGCGGGCGGCCGCCTTCGACCTCCAGGCGGCCTGCTCGGGGTTTATCTACGGGCTGGTGGTGGCCGATCGCTTCATAGCCTCGGGCGCCGTTCGCACGGCTCTCGTGGTGGGGGCCGAGTCGCTGTCCCGGATCACCGACTACCAGGATCGCCGTACCTGTGTCCTCTTTGGCGACGGAGCGGGGGCGGCGGTGGTGCGGGCGGCCGCTCCCGGCTACGGGATCCTTGGGAGCCACCTGGGCTCCGACGGCTCGGGAGGGCACTTGCTCTTCCAACCGGCGGGGGGATCGCGTCTCCCCGCGTCGGCCGAGACGGTGGCCCAGCGCCTGCACTACGTCCAGATGAACGGCAGCGAGGTCTTCAAGCAGGCGGTGCGGGTCATGGACGAAGCCGCCGGGTTGGCCCTGAAAGCGGCCGGCCTGCGGAAGGAAGACGTGGACCTCATGGTGCCCCACCAGGCCAACCTCCGCATCGTTGACGCGGTGGCCCGGAGAATGGGCATGGCTGCCGAGAGGGTCATGGTCAACCTCGATGAGTGCGGTAATATGTCCTCCGCCTCGGTCCCGGTCGCTCTGGACCAGGCGGTCAGGGAAGGGAGGATCCGGCGGGGCGACGTGGTTCTCCTGGTTGCGTTCGGGGCCGGCCTCACCTGGGGCTCGGTGGTGCTCCGGTGGGAAGGGGCCCCGGGGGAAGGAAAGGAGGAAGAGAGCAGTGGGCAAGGTCGGAATCATAGCTGATAGCACTTGTGACCTTCCGGGATCGCTCATCAAGGAGCTTGGGGTGCGGATCGTCCCCTTGACCGTGCACTTCGGCGACGAGCAGTTCCGGGACCATTACGACCTCACTTCCCAGGGTTTTATCGATAAACTGGTGACTTCCAAGCATCATCCCCGGACCTCGCAGCCGTCGCCCAACGATTTCGCCGAGGTCTACCGGGAGCTATCCGGGCAGTACGAGTCCCTCGTGGTGCTGACCATCTCGAGCAAACTGAGCGGGACCTACCAGTCGGCGGTGATGGCCCTTGAACTGGCGGGCAACCCTGACGTGGAGATCGTCGACACCCGGTCGGCCTCGCTGGGGGTGGGTGCGGTGGTGGTGGCGGCGGCCCGGGCGGCGGCTGCCGGGAAGAACAAGCAGGAGGTTGTGGCCGCGGCCAGGCGGGTGGCCGACAACTTGAGGGTCTTCTTCGTCGTGGACACCCTGGAGTACCTGGAACGGAACGGCCGCATCGGCAAGGCCCAGTTCCTACTGGGGACCTTGCTGAAGATCAAGCCCATCCTGACCCTTGAGGATGGCGTGGTCGCCTCTCTGGAGAAGGTGCGGGGCAAGGCCAAGGTGATCCCCCGCCTGGTCGAACTGGCGGGCGAGACGGCCGGGGGCCGAGAGGTCGACCTGGCCGTGGTCCACGCCGCCGCGCCGGAAGAGGCCCGGCAGCTCCGGCAGGCCCTGTCCGGGAGTCTGAAAGTCAGGGAGTTGCTGGCGGGCCAGTTGGGCCCGGTCATCGCCACCCACGCCGGCCCGGGCACCCTGGGCCTATTTGTGGTCACGGTCTAGGTATCGCAGGCTTGCTGAGTCCCGCCAGCCCTTGGGGACCGGCGGGACTCACGGGAGAGGTGAGGACACTTGGCCGTGGCGGTCATCTTCCCCGGCCAGGGAGCGCAGTATGTGGGCATGGGAGTTGACCTCGCCGCCGGCTCTTCCGAGGCCAGGGAAGTCTGGGAGCGGGTCTCGGCGGTGATCGACCTCGATCTTCTCCGCCTGGCCGGCGAGGGCCCGGAAGCGGAGCTGACCCGGACCGCCAACGCCCAGCCGGCCTTACTGGCGGCCAGCCTGGCGGTGGTAGCCGCCCTGCGCCGTCAATGGTGGGAACCCCTGGTGGGAGCGGGGTTGAGCCTGGGCGAGTATAGCGCCCTGGTCGCCAGCGGGGCCCTCGACCTCGAGGACGCGGCTCGCCTGGTCCGCCTGCGGGGTCGCCTCATGGAGGAGGCGGTGCCGTCCGGGACGGGAGCCATGGCGGCCATCATGGGCCTCGAGCGGGAGGCGGTGGCTGCCGTCTGCCGGGACGCCTCCGGCTCGGAGGTGGTGGAGCCGGCCAACTTCAACTGCCCCGGCCAGGTGGTGGTCTCCGGTCACGCCGGAGCCGTGGCCAGGGCGGTGGAGGCGGCCCGGGCGGCGGGAGCCCGGCGGGCGGTACGGCTGACGGTTAGCGGACCCTTTCATTCCAGCTTGATGCGACCCGCCGGTGACGGTCTGGCTACGGCCCTGGAGGAGGTCCCCCTGCGTCCCGGCTCCTTCCCGGTGGTGGCGAACGTCTCCGCCACAGTGCCCGGGGGAGCTGTGGCCGTTCGCGAGGCACTGGTGCGGCAGGTGTCGAGCCCGGTGCTGTGGGAGGACTCGCTCCGGCGGATGGCCGCCATGGGGGCCCGCGTATTCCTTGAGCTGGGACCCGGCAACAGCCTGGCCGGTTTGGTGGGGCGGACGCTCGGCGACGCGGTTGTGATGTCGGTCGATGACTCCCGGTCCCTGGCCGCCGCGCTTGCGGAACTGGAGGGTGCTTGCTAAGATGTTCTTGGAAAACCGGGTGGCACTGGTGACCGGCGGTTCCAGGGGGATTGGCCGGGCGATAGCCCTGGCCCTGGCCGCCCAGGGGGCCCGGGTGGCAGTGAACTACCTGTCGGCCGGACCGGCGGCGGAGGACGTGGTCCGCCAGGTGACCCAGGCTGGTGGCGAGGCTATGACCTGCCGGGCAGATGTGGCCGATGGGGCCGGGGTCGAGGCCATGGTCGCCGCCGTCCTGGAACGCTACGGGCAGCTGGACATCCTGGTCAACAACGCCGGCGTGACCCGGGACGGGCTGCTGCTGCGGATGGGCGAGGATGACTGGGATCAGGTGCTTGACACCAACCTCAAGGGAGTGTACAACTGCACCAGGGCCGCCGCGCGGCATATGCTCAGGCGGAGGTGCGGGAGGATCATCAACATCACCTCGGTGGTGGCCCTCACCGGGAACGCCGGCCAGGCGAACTACTGCGCCGCGAAGGCGGGAGTGATCGGGTTCACCCGGGCGATGGCCCGGGAACTGGCCTCGCGCGGGATCACCGTCAACGCCGTGGCGCCCGGCCTCATCGCGACGGACATGACCGCCGGGCTCTCGGAGGCGGTTCTGGAGTCGGTGGTCGGGCGGGTTCCCCTGGGCCGGCCGGGAAGCCCCGGCGAGGTGGCGGCGGTGGTGGCCTTCCTCGCCTCCGACGCGGCCGGGTACGTCACGGGACAGGTGCTGCCGGTTGATGGCGGCATGTCGCTGGGATAGGGAGCGCGAGGAGAAGGAGGTGAAACGGTTGGGGAAGGAAGCGGGGCAACAGAAGGCAGTCTTTGAGAAGGTCCGGACAATCATCGTGGACCGGCTGGGAGCGGACGAAGGCAACGTTACCTTGGAGGCCACCTTCATAGACGATCTGGAAGCCGACTCCCTGGACATCGTGGAGCTGATCATGGCGATCGAGGAGGAGTTCGACCTCGAAATACCCGATGAGGACGCGGAGAAGATTGCTACCGTCGGGGACGCCGTTGCATATATCCTGGCCCATGTGTAGCCCCGGCCAGACCTGAAGTCCCGCGCGAGCGGGACTTCCCGTTTGGCCTTCGAGGAGGTAAAACATGCAGCATCGAGCGGTGGTGACCGGCATGGGAGCGGTCACCCCGTTAGGCATCGGCGTCCCGGCTTTCTGGCAAGCCCTGCGGTCCGGCAAGTCGGCCGTGGGCCCGATCACCCGCTTCGACGCGACCGGCCACCCCTGCCGGATCGCCGCCGAGGTCGCCGACTTCCGCCCGGACGACTTCATGGACGCCCGGGAGGCCCGGCGTTCCGACCGCTTCACGCAGTTCGCCGTGGCGGCAGCGGCGATGGCTCTCCAGGATGCCGGGCTCGACCCCTCGGCGGTGGATCCCGCCCAGGCAGGGGTCATCCTGGGCACCGGCATCGGCGGTATGGAGACTTTTTGCGACCAGCACCGGCAGTTGATGGACCGCGGTCCCGGCAGGGTCAGCCCTTTCTTCATCCCCATGATGATCGCCAACATGGCCGCCGGCCAACTGGCCATCACCTTTGGGTTTACCGGGCCTAACGCCACGGCGGTCACCGCCTGTGCCGCCGGCGCCAACGCCATTGGCGAGGCCTTCCGGACTATCCAGCGAGGCGAAGCCGAGGTTATGCTGACCGGCGGCAGCGAGGCGGCGATAGTCCCGCTCACCCTGGCCGGCTTTTGCGCCATGAAGGCCCTGTCGACCCGAAACGATGACCCGGCCGGGGCGTCGCGGCCCTTCGACGCCGGGCGGGACGGGTTCGTGCTGGCCGAGGGGGCCGGCGTGATCGTCCTGGAGAGCGAGGCGCACGCCCGCGCCCGGGGGGCCAGGGTGGTCGCCGAGATCATCGGCTACGGGATGGCGGCCGACGCCTACCACATGGCCGCTCCACCGCCCGACGGCCGGGGAGGGGCCGGGGCCATGCGCCGTGCCCTCCAGGACGCGGATCTCGAGCCCCACCAGGTCGACTACTTGAACGCCCACGGTACTTCCACTCCCGCGGGCGACCGGGGAGAGACGCTGGCCGTCAAGGCGGTCTTCGGGGACCACGCCTACCGGCTCGCCATCAGCTCCACCAAGTCCATGATCGGCCACGCCCTGGGGGCGGCGGGGGCCTTGGAGTTCATCGCGACAGCCCTCACGCTGGAGCATGGCATCATCCCCCCCACCATCAACCAGACCGACCCCGACCCCGACTGCGACTTGGACTACGTGCCCAACCGGGCCCGGCCGGCAGCCGTGAGGGCGGCCCTGAGCAACTCCTTTGGCTTTGGCGGGCAGAACGTAACCCTGGCCCTGCGGCGATGGGAGGGATGAGGCGACATGGCTCGACGAAGACGGCGACGACTGCAACCCAGGACTCAGGCACCGGCGGGCCAGCCCACCGGTGGGCGCTGGAAGCTCGCACCCGACCCCAATCTGGTCCTGCGCCCGGGCCGGCTGGAACCGGCGCCTGCGCCCGAGGCGGAGGACGAGCAGGAGGAGCCCGGAGCCGACACTCAGGAGCCCGACAGTAAGCGGCTGCCGGCGACGGCCCGGAGAGCCCTGGCCGGCCTGATGGGATTGGATCTGGTCGGTCAGGCGTTCACCCACGCTTCCTTTGCCAACGAGAACCCGGAGCGGGCGGCGGGGGACAATGAGCGCCTGGAGTTCCTCGGCGACGCCGTCCTGGGGACCTGCATCAGCGACTACCTGGTCAGGCAGTATCCGGGGTGGTCGGAGGGTGAACTCACCCGCATCCGAGCGGCGGTGGTCTGTGAGCCGACCCTTGCCCGGCGAGCTGCCGCCCTAGGGCTGGGGGACTGCCTCCGGCTGGGGAAGGGGGAGGCGTCGGGGGGCGGCCGGGCCAAGCCGTCGATTCTCGCTGCCGCCTTTGAGGCCCTGGTGGGGGCTATCTACCTGGAGGCTGGACTGGAGCGGGCCGCCGCCTTCATCCTGAAGGAACTGCGGCCGGAGGTGGATGCCGCCGTGCGCGGCGATCTTCCCCCCGACTACAAGACCCTGCTCCAGCAGGCCGCCCAGCAGGAGGGCCACCTCCTGGAATACCGGCTGGTGGGCGAGAGCGGCCCCGACCATCAGCCCCTGTTCACGGTGACGGTGATGCTGGGCGGCCTTCAGACGGGCGAGGGCAGCGGCCGCAGTAAGAAGGAGGCCGAGCAGGCGGCCGCTGCCGCCGCCCTGTCTGCCCTGGAACGGCGGGAACGTCCCCCCTCAAGCTAGCAGGAGTTGCCTGACGAATAGCGAAATCATGTCGAAATCCACGCCGCAGCAGTTGCCGAGTTGCCACAAGCGTGCGAGGGGGCTTGCCCGGTGGAAGTGCTCAAGGTCTCAGCGCAGTCCAACCCCAAGGCGGTCGCCGGCGCTCTGGCCGCAGTCTTGCGTGAGCACGGAGCGGTCGAGGTGCAGGCGGTCGGCGCCGGAGCGGTGAATCAGGCGGTCAAGGCTATTGCCATTACCCGGGGCTACGTCGCGCCCAACGGCCTGGATATCGTCACCGTCCCCGCCTTCGTCGAGATCACCATCGACGGCCAGGCGAGGACGGCCATTCGTTTCATCGTCAGCCCTCGCTAGGGGACCGGGAGGGGCCTTCTCCGCCGCGGGGAGGCCGTCTCTCTTTTTTCCACGGCGCCGCGGGGCGAGGCGGCTCGTCCGCCTGCGCCCCGCATTCGTGGTAAAATGGGGAAGCCGGGGAGATCGGAGGTAGCGGCTTGCACCTGAGGCGCCTGGAGTTGCAGGGGTTCAAGTCCTTCGCCGGCCGGACCGACGTAGAATTGGAGCCCGGGACCACCGCCGTGGTGGGGCCCAACGGGGCCGGCAAGTCCAACCTGGCCGAAGCCCTGCGCTGGGCCCTTGGAGAACAGAGCGCGCGCCAACTGCGCGGCTCCCGCATGGAGGACGTCATCTTTCACGGCTCGGACAGCCGCCGCCCGGTGGGCATGGCAGAGGTGGCGCTCACCTTCGACAACGTAGACGGCAGGCTGCCTCTCGACTTCTCCGAGGTAATGCTGGTCAGGCGGGTCTACCGTTCCGGCGAGAGCGAGTACCTCATCAACCGGGCCGCCGCCCGCCTGCGGGACGTGCAGGACCTCCTGGCCCTCACCGGGGTGGGTCGTGATGGCTACGCCATCATGGAACAGAACCGGGTGGACGAACTACTGCGGGCGCGCCCCGAGGACCGCCGGGCTCTCTTCGAAGAGGCGGCGGGCATCACCCGCCATCGCCAGCGCAAGCGGGAAGCCCTCAGGAAGCTGGACGAAACCACCCTCAGCCTGGCCCGGGTATCGGACGTCATCGCCGAGTTGGGCTCGCAACTGGAGCCCTTGCAGGAACAGGCCACTGCCGCCCGGGAGTATCTGGGGTGCCGGAACGAGCGGGATCGCTTGGAGCAGGCCCTCCGGGCCCGCGGCCTGGCCCGTCTATCCAGGCAGTGGACCGCCCTGGAGGAGAAGAAGGCGGCTCTGGGCGTGGACCTGGGGGTCTGCCGGGACCGTCTGACCGCCCTGGAGGGCGAGCGGGAGGCGGGTCGGCTCCGCCTGGAGGAACTGGGCCGCGCCCTCGCCGCTCGCGAGCAGACGGTGGCCGGGTTAGCGGCCGATCTGCAGAAGGTCGAGACCGACCGCCAGTTGTCCCGGGAACGCCAGCGCCATCTCCTGGCCGAAGCCGACCGGCTGGCCGGCGAGGTGGCCGAGGCCCAACGCCTGCGAGATGAAGAGGAGAACCGGGTTCGCCGGCTCGAAGCGGAAGCGGCGTTGCTCACCGAGGAGATGACCCGTCTCGCGGCGGAGCGCGACCGCCTGGAGGCGGACAGGAGCGGGGGTGCGAGCCGCCTGTTAGAGGGTCAGGCCCGTCTGGAGGAACTCCGGGGAAGCCTGATCGACCGGCTGAACCGGCTGGGAGAGGCCCGCCACGCCGCCACCCGGGCCCAGGAGGAGCAGGACCGCCTGTTGGCCGCCCGGGCCGACCACCGGCGCCGCCAGGCCGGCCTGGCCGAGGAGGTCCGAACCCTGACCGGTTGGCTCCGGGGGGTGGAGGGTGGGACCTCCGAGGTCTCCACCAAGATCGGGGCCCGTCGCAGCGACCTGGCCGTCGTGCAAGACGAGCTGCCGGCGGTGGGCCGGGCGCTTGAAGATGCCCGGCGCCGGTTGGCCGAGCTCAAGGAACGCCTGGCCGGCGAGGAAGCCCGGCTGGCCACGCTGAGAGACCTGGAGCAGGCCGGCGAGGGCTTCCCGGCCGGGGTACGGGCCCTACTGGCGGGGTCGCGCCCCGGTGTGATCGGCCCCCTGGCCGACTATGTGGCGCCGGCTTCCGAGGAGAGCCGGGCCCTGGCGGCAGCCCTGGACACCCACGCCGGCTGCCTCCTGGTCGAGCGGGACAGGCTCCCCGACCTGATCGCCTACTTGCGGGAGGGCAATCGGGGCCGGGCCACCCTCTGGCCGGTTCCCCTCCCGGTGGCCGGCCCGGCTGCTCCGCCCGGGCCAACCCTCGCGCCGGCCGCCGGCGGCCCGGCCGGTGAGGTCCTCCGGCGCTTGCTGGAAGGAGTACTGGTGGCCCCCGACCTCGAGGCGGCCCTCACCCTGGCCTCGGCCCGGGGACACCGTTACCGGGTGGTCACCCTGGAAGGCGAAGTGGTTCACCCCGGGGGCGGGGTCTCCGTGGGTGGAGTAGAAGCCGGGCCGGTGGGCCGGCGGGCCGATATCGACCGCCTGGAGCGGCGGGCCGGCGAGTGGGCGGCGGCGGCACAGCAGGCCGAGGAGGCCGTCGGAGGTCTGGAGCGGGCGGCCGCCGCCCTGCGAGAGGAGCAGACGGCCTTCCAGGGGGAACTGGGGCGCCTGCAGGCGGAGGCGGCCGGGCTGGAGCGCCAGGCCCAGGACCTCCGGGCCCGGCTGAAGCGGCAGGAAGAGGAAGCCGAGTCCCTGGCGCTGGAAGGAGAGCGCCTGGCCGCCGAACTGGAACTGGCACAGCGGGCTCTCCCGGCTCTCCTCGGTGAGGTTGCGACCCACTCCGAGCAGCTCGAGGCCGTCCGGGGGGAGATCCAGCAACTCGAGGCCGAACTCCGGCAAGACCGCCGGGACGAGGAAGAGCGGGGGCGGCGCCTGGCCGAAGTCGGCGCCGAGCTGGCCCGGGCCGAGGCAAAGGCGGCCGGGGGAGCCGAGGCGTTGACGGAAGCCCGCGCGGCACTGGCCGTCCTCACAGCCGAACATGAGAGCCGCGCCCGGCGCTTGGCGGACGTACACGAGCAGGGACGAGCCCGGGAAGGGGAAGCTGCCGTCCGGGAAGAGGAGGCCGCCCGGCTGGCCGCCGAACTGGAAGTCCAGCGCGAACAGGGACGGATTGCCCGCGAGGAACGGGAGGCTCTTGCCCGATCCCTGGCCGGTCAGGAGCTTGAAGTGGCCCGGCTCCGGGGCGACGCCGAAGCCCTGCGGGAGAGGTTCCATGAGCTGGAGATCAAGGCCGCCCGGCTCGAGGTGGAGTACGGCAACCTGGCCCGGGCAGGCCCGGCCGATGACGCCTCCGCCGACCTCGGAGGTCTGTCTGAATCCCAGGCGAGAGAGCGGGTAGCCGAACTGGGGGCCCTCATGGCGGCCATGGGCGAGGTCAACCTGGGAGCCGTCGCGGAGTTCGATCGCCTCGGCGAGCGATGCCGCTTCCTGGAGCGGGAGCGCTCGGACCTCGAGGAAGCCCGCCGGGACCTCGATCGGCTGCTGGCGGAGATCGACCAGGTGATGGCGGAGCGCTTCCTGGAGGGCTTCAACGCCATCGGGGACGCCTTCGCCGAGATCTTCTCGGATCTCTTCGGCGGGGGTCGCGGTGAGCTGATCCTGGAGGACCCGCAGGATCCGCTGGAGACAGGGGTGGAGATCCGTGCCCAGCCACCCGGCAAGCGCCTGCAAAACCTGTCCCTGCTGTCGGCCGGGGAGCGGGCCCTCACGGCGATCGCACTGCTCTTCGCCATCCTGACCGTCCGCCCGGCGCCGTTCTGCATCCTGGACGAGATTGACGCCCCGCTGGACGATGTCAATACCGCCAAGTTCGCCCGGATGCTCAAGCAGTACTCAGCCCGCACTCAGTTCCTGGTGGTCACCCACAACAAGGGGACCATGGAGGTTGCCGACGCCCTGTACGGCGTCACCATGGAAGAGGGCGGGGTCTCCCGCCTGGTCTCGGTCCGGCTGGCGGAGGCCGTCCGGGCGGTTGAGGCAGGTGAAGGTGGCTGAGCAGCCTGGACAAGGGTCTGGCCAGGATGCGGTCGGCGTTCGGCGCCGCCTTCAGCCGCCTGCTCGCCCGCGGCCCGGCCGACCCGGCGGCCCTTGAGGAACTGCTCATCCTGGCCGATGTGGGGGTCGAAGCCGCCCGGCGGATCCTGGACCGGCTGAGCCGGTCCTCCCGGGGCGACCCCCCTCGGGAGGTCCTCGCCGGCATCCTGGTGGACATCATGGACGCCGGCCCGGACCAGGCGCTTAACCTCAGCGGCCGTCCGTCGGTGGTTGTCTTCGTCGGCGTGAACGGCACCGGCAAGACGACCACCCTTGCCAAGCTCGCCTACCGGCTGGGGCAGGACGGGAAGACGGCGGTGCTGGCCGCCGCCGACACCTACCGGGCGGCCGCCATCGACCAACTCAACCTCTGGGGCGAGCGGGTGGGGGCCCGGGTGGTGGCCCACCGGCCGGGAAGCGACCCCGCCGCCGTGGCCTACGATGCGGTCCAGGCAGCCCTGGCCCGGGGCCAGGACCTCGTCCTGGTGGACACGGCCGGCCGCCTGCACACCCGCACCGGCCTGATGGACGAGCTGGGCAAGGTCCGGCGGGTGCTGGCCGGGGCCGTCCCCGGAGCCCCTCATGAGGTACTGCTGGTGCTGGACGCGACCACCGGGCAGAACGCCCTGGAGCAGGCCCGCGTCTTCAAGGAGGCGGTCGCGGTGACCGGGGTGGTCCTGACCAAGCTGGACGGGACCGCCCGGGGTGGCATCGTGGTGGCCATCCGGGAGCGTCTGGGCTTGCCGGTCAAGTTCGTGGGCGTGGGCGAGGCCGTCGCCGACCTCCTGCCCTTCGATCCGCGGGCCTTCGCCGAGGCTCTTCTGGGCCCGCCCGTCTGACCCCCGGAAGGAGAGAGGTGCGTTGCCGGTCCCGGCCGACCGGCTCGCCTCGATAGTGGGCGAGTCCAACCTGCTGACCGATCCCGCCGCCGTCGAACCTTACGGCCGGGACGAGAGTAGCTGTCCCTCGCACCCGCCCGCCGCGGTCGTCAGGCCGGGTTCGACCGAGGAAGTCCGCCGGATCCTCCGGCTGGCCGGGGAGCAGGGCTTCGCGGTGACCCCGCGGGGCCTGGGAACCGGCCTCTGCGGGGGGGCGGTCCCGGTACAGGGGGGCGTCGTCCTGTCCCTCGAGCGGATGAACCGGATCCTGGAGATCGATGAGTCCAACCTGGCGGTGACCGTCGAGCCCGGAGTGGTGCTTCAGGACCTGCACCGGGCGGTGGAGGCCCGGGGCCTCTTCTACCCTCCCGACCCGGCCAGCCTGGAGAGTTGCAGCATCGGCGGTAACCTGGCCGTGAACGCGGGAGGGCCGCGGGCGGCCAAGTACGGGATCACCCGCCACTACGTGGTGGGGATGGAGATGGTCCTGGCCGGCGGGGAGGTGGTGAGCTACGGCGGCAAGGTCATCAAGAACACCACCGGCTACAGCCTACCGCACTTCCTGGTGGGGTCCGAGGGCACCCTCGGCGTCATCACCCGGGCCACCCTCCGCCTCATCCCCTTGCCGCGGGAGAGAGTGGACCTCCTGGCCCCGTTCGCGTCGGTAGGGGCTGCCGCCCGGGCGGTGGGGGAGATCGTGCTTGGCAAGCGGGTAATCCCCGCCGCCGTGGAGTTCATGGACCGGGCGTCCCTTCGGGCCAGCGCCACCCATCTCGGCAGGGAGCTGCCGCACCTGGATGCGGCCGCCCACCTCCTGGTTCAGCTGGACGGCAACCATCCCGCCGAGGTCCAGGCTCAGGCCGAGCAGGTGGCGGAACTCTGCCAGGAACACGGGGCTTGGGATGTCCTGGTGGCGACCGGCAGCCAGACCCAGGAGCGGCTCTGGGCGGCCCGCCGGGCCATCCTGGAGGCCGTCAAGCGGCTCTCGGCCCACGCCGACTTCCTGGATACGGCCGTCCCCCGCGCCCACATCCCCGAGTTCCTGCAGCGGGCCCGGCAGGCCGCTTCCCACTGGAGCCTGGAACTGGCCAACTGGGGCCACGCCGCCGATGGTAACATCCATCTCGCCGTGTACTGCCGGGACGCCGATCCCGACTGGCCCCGGGCCCTCGGCGGCCTGACCGCTGCCATCTACAGCGCCGCCCTGGACCTGGGTGGGGCCATCGCCAGCGAGCACGGGATCGGCTGCCTCAAGCGGGCCTATCTCGGCCAGGCCCTGGAGCCGGGGGCGATCGAGATCATGCGGCGGGTCAAGGCGGCTTTCGACCCCCGGGGTCTCCTGAACCCGGGCAAGGTCCTGCCCTAGCCGGGAGGATTCTCCTCCCGGAGCGGGGAAGCGGCTTCAGGGGGAGGCGATCGGCATGCTCATTTTGACCGAGAAGCTCACCAAGTACTACGGCAGGTCCCGCGGCATCGTCGACGTCGACCTCCAGGTGCGGGAAGGGGAGGTCTTCGGCTTCCTCGGTCCCAACGGGGCCGGTAAGACTACCACCATCCGGCTCCTGCTCAGCTTCATCCGGGCCACCTCCGGCCGGGCCACCGTCTTCGGCCTTGACGCCGGGAGAGACACGCTGACCATCAAGGAGCGCGTGGGCTACATTCCCGGCGACGTGCGCCTCTACGAGGAGATGACCGGAGCCGCCTTCCTGGACTACATGGCCGGGTTCCGCCCGGCCAGGAAAGACCGCCGGCGCGAACTGGCCGAACGTCTGGGCATCAACCTCTCGGTGCGGCTCAAGCAGGCCTCCCGGGGCATGAAGCAGAAGGTTGCCATCATCCAGGCTTTCACGCACGATCCCGACTTGTTCATCCTGGATGAACCCACCAGCGGTCTCGACCCCCTGGTCCAGAATGACTTCTACGGCCTCCTGAAAGAAGAGCAGCGCCGGGGCAAGACCGTCTTTCTCTCCTCCCACATTCTGAGCGAGGTCGAGAAGGTCTGCGACCGGGTTGCCATCATCCGCGACGGCCGGATCGAGGTGGTGGAGGATATCCACTCCCTCAAGGCCCGGCGGGTTAAGGTCATGGACGTCACCTTCATATCCGAGCTGTCCCCGGCAGCCCTGCAGGTGAGCGGGGTTACGGCGGTCGAGGGTTCGGGCCGGCACTACCGGGTATCGGTCAAGGGCGACGTCAACCCGGTGCTGCAAGCGGTGGCCCGCCACCCGGTGGAGAACCTCACCTTCACCGACGCCAGCCTGGAAGACATATTCCTGGAGTTCTACGCCCGGGACCGCCAAGGAGGGAGATAGCCCATGTCGGACCTGGCCAACGTCTTCCGCCGGCATTTCCGCCGGGACCGGAACGCCCTGTTCATCTGGGGAGGTCTCTGCGGGGGGTTCGGACTCCTGATAGCCGTCATCTACCCCTCGTTCGCGGAGTCGCTGGAGGGGATGCTCGCCAACTACCCGGAGGCCTTTCTGCGGGCCTTCATGGGGGGCACCGTGCCTTCTTTTGGCACCGTAGAGGGCTTCATGGCCTTGGAGTACTTCAGTTGGATACCGGTCATGTATGCGGCTTACGCCGCCCTCGCCGGGGCGGGCATGGTCGCCGAGGAGACCGACCGCGGCACGGTCGAGTTCTTGCTGGCCCAACCGGTACGGCGGAGCACCGTCATCGCCGGCAAGTTCCTGGTGTTCCTGGTCTACCTCGCCGGCATCGTTGTCGTCAGCGCCCTTGGCCTCTCCGGCGGCCTCTACGCGGCCGGCGTTGATCACTCCCTCCGTCTCTTCGGGCACCAGTTCGTCTCCGGCTACCTCGTGGCCATGGCCTACGGCGCCATCTCCCTCCTGATTTCGGTCCTGGCCGGTGAACTCCGCCGGGCCACCTCGGTCTCCCTGGGCGTGGTCTTCGGCACCTGGTTCCTGCTGATGGCGGCCAACCTCTCCGAGCGGATGGAACTCCTGGGCTATCTCTCGCCCTTGTGCTACGCGGGAGCCACGGCGGTCCTGGAACGAGGTTCGCTCCCTCCCGGCGACGTGGCCGTGCTACTGGCGATCACGGCCGTCGCCTTCGTCGCCGCCCTGGTTCTCTTCGAGCGCAAAGAACTCGCCGCTTAGCCGGCTTGAGGAAGAGCGATGTTTGATCTTGTCATCGAGAACGTGCGGGTGCTCACCGTGTCTCCCCGGGGGACAATTTCCCGGGGCGCGGTGGCCATAAAGGCGGGCCGGATCGCAGCCGTCGGCGCCGGTTCCGACTTCGCCGGGGCCGCCTCCCGCCACCGGTTGGACGGCGAGGGGCTCACCCTGGCCCCGGGGTTGGTGGACTGCCACTCGCACCTCATGGAATACGCTACCGCCGGCGTCCACCGGATCGGCCCGCCCGGCCAGGCGATGGCGGGGGTGGCCAACCTCTTCCGGTCCCGCTGCGCCGGCATCGTGGCCAACGGCGAGCACCACCTGGGCCATCCCGTCCTGGCCCAGGAGACTCAGACTTACATCGACCTGGCCTCCCTTTTTCCCGGCAAGACGCGGCTGGCGGCCGGCTTCTGCATCCTGGGGACCGATCCCCTGGCGGTGACCGCCTCGGCCCGGCCGGGAGAGGTTCTGACCCTCGCCGACCTCGGCGCGGCCGTGCTCGAGGAGGCGGCCCGGCACTCCCAGTTCCCCGGCGAGAGCCTCTTCCTCACCGCCACCGTGGCCAACCTGCCGCCGCACCTCGTGCCGCGGGCCGGCGAGCTATGCCTGGCCCCGGAGCAGATCAGGGCTTTCGTAAGGGTGTTTCATGACCGGGGCAAGCGGGTCGGGGCCCATGTGGAGGGCGAGGAGGGGATCCGGGCCTTCCTCGACGCCGGCGGCGACGTCCTGCACCATGCCCACGGCCTCACCCCGGACCTCATGCACCGGGTAGCCTCTGCCGGGGTAGCCCTGGTGGCCACTCCCCACGGTGGGACGGGCCGGGCGCCCAGCTCCCCGGCGGAGATCGCCAGGGCCGTAGCGGCGGGCATCCAAGTGGCCATCGCCACCGACGCCTACCTGCCCAAGCACCCCGGGGCAGTCTGGCTGGAGGAGCCGGCGGGTTTCGAGTATGGCCCGGACCACCTCCTGGCCCTGGCCCACCCGGTGTTCAGGCTTCTCCGGGAGCAGGGGCGGGACGAGAACGCCATTCTGGCCCTGATCACCCGCAACGCGGCCGAGATTCTCGATCTGGACGGGGGCAGCATAGAGCCGGGCCGCCCGGCCGACCTCGTACTGGCCGACGGCATCCCCGGCCTGGAGGTCACCGGTCCGGAGGGCATCCGTAAGGTCTTCGTCAATGGCGGGTTGTTCCGGGACGGTTGAACCTCACCGCGCGCAGGGCCCCGCTGGGGTCAGGCCACGAGCGTCCACACGAGAAACAACCCGGCGATGATGAGAAGCCCGGCCCAGTACTTGCGGTGCTCCCTCCGCGGGCCAAACAAGCCGGTCACGGACTGGATGGTGACGGCCAGGGCCACGAGGTGCAGCATGGAGGCAGTCTGCTCTGCGCCCAGCCCTAGGGACACCCCGGCCAGAAAGACCAGGATGGCCAGAAGCTGCGCGGCCGGCCGTATCCAGCGCCGGGTCCGCCTCGCAATCGCCAGAATGGGGAGGGCCAGCAAGTTCAGGAGCACCAGCGGCACCAGGACAGTGAACAAGTAGCCCCACAAGTAGCCCACAGCGATCCCTCCTCAGGTGTCTGAGCCCCCCGACCGAGCGGATTCCTGCCCCGAGCGTTCGGCCGACGGGCAAGGCCGGTCCGGGCCGCTCGGGGCCAATTTCAACTAGATGATCCGGCCCCGGCCACCTTCTCGTCAAGTGTCCTGAGAATACTGGGGCCGATGGCCATGGCCCAGTCCCCGGCACCCTCCTCAACCGCGGCGCCGTGCGCAGCGGAGCTGAGCAAGGCCATCGTCTGAGCGAGCACAGCTCTCTCGGCCTCGGCCAGAACGCTGGCCTCGGTGAGTGCGCTGAGGAGATGTCCGGTGCCCTCGAGCCGCCCGGGGGCTATCCCACGAGCATCGGCCATCAGCAAGAGCCGCTTCTCAATCTCATAGGCCAGACCGGCCAGCGCAAGGCTGGCGTCACACGCCGCGCCACCGACTGGAGCGACCGCTCTTCCTGAACGGCCTGGGGAGGAGGAGTACGGGGGCTCCTGCGAGGGAGCGAGGGTGCGGGGGAGAGGAGACCGGCGGCCTGGGCGCTGGCCGTCAGCCCCTGCAGTTCTCTGAGTTTGATCGTCAACCCGCTCGGAAGCTTGATGGACTTCACCAGGGGCGCGACCCAGGGGAGGATGGCGATGACGAAGAGGGTGATAGTGGCGGCATCAACGACCACAGCGGGCCAGATGAGGTGAGCCAAGACTATCACCAGAGCGCCTGACGAGATGATCACCCGCACTCGGAAGAGCGCCTTCAACTCCTTGTCCACTCCCCCGGTGAGCGGTGGACTGCTTGCCGGCATGGTCGACTCCCTCCGTTCCACTGCCGGGGCACCCGGGTGCCGGTAGCGCCTGAACGCCTGAGCCATTCGCTCCCAGGAGCGGCAGAACCTCCCGCAGACGGAAGAGAAGCAGACGGGCTTCGGCCTATCCGGCTGTCCGAAGGCGAACTGACTTAAGGCGAGCACTGAGTACGGCGATGACCCCATGTTCAGGCCGGTGGGCCATCAGCGCGACGGGTGTGACGGAGGAATGGTCGTGCCCGGCTCCCGCCTAGCCCCACCCTCAATCCCTGCTCCCTACCGCGTTATGGCATCATCTTGACTGTGGGCGCCGGCCGGAAGGACATCCTGATCCAGTTTGGCTCCGAGGCCCTAGCCGTTTCCCCTAGCGGCGTGCTTCTGGGCGTCATCATCTTTGCCCTGGCCGGTCCGGCCGTCTTATCACAAAAGGCGTCGTTGCCATAGAAAGCAATGGCCACGTCGATGGTCTCCAGGAGAGAGCGAACTACTGGTCGCGCTGCATCCTCGAATCCCATGGACACCAGCTTGCGCGAAGCTGCGGACATCGAAACCATGCGGGCAACCAGCATGAACATCTTCCCTACCTTGCCACGTTCTTCGCCATGTAGTCCGCTCTCTAGAGTCTTCTCCAACTGAAAGAGCATGTGTATTGCTTCTTCCGTTAGCACCAGCCATTTCGCAAGATGAATCCGCGCATTCTCTAGGTTTCGCGACTCGTGATGATCCAAGACGTCGGCCATGTCAACGCGATTCGCTTGAGGCAACAACCCCCTGTGGAACCTGTTCCATAACGTCTCGGCCTGCTTACGGACTTCGCAACGCGGCGTGTTGTCCACCGTCACCCATGCCCACCTTTCAAGTCAAGCTGCCCAACGGTATGCGGCTGAGCGGCGGCGTTGCGTGGAAGCGCGGACGGCTTCACCTGTCCGCTCGAGCCGCTGTTATCCGGCCTACTGCCACTTCATGGAGGGCTTACGGTTCTGGGCGACGCAGTCTCGGAGGTAGAGGTTTATGAGGCTCTGGTACGGAATCCCGGTCTCTTCCCCCAGCGACTTGAAGTAGGCGATGACATCTTCACCCAAGCGGATAGTAACCTGCTTCTTCAGTTTCCTGACGTAAGGGTTCTTGCGTCCGGCCATCTTCGCGAAGTCGTATTCGTCTCTCATGACACACCTCTCGCATATGTCTCACGCTCAGTCTTGGTGGCTCTACGGGCGGAGATGATCCGGATGACATCGTCCGGGCCCCGCAGGCAGTGCACCACCACAAGCGCCCTGGCCATGCTACTGAGGCCGAGGAGTAGGAAGCGATTCTCTTCAACCGAGTGGTCGGGGTCGTCGAAGACAATGGCCTCATCATCGAAGAATGCTGTCTTGGCCTCCGCGAACCAGATTCCATGCTTCCGGTAGTTGGACCTGTTTTTCTCTTCATCCCACTCAAACCTCATCGGATCCTCCATACACCGTAGATATATCGTAGTGCCTCCGCGTGGTCACGTCAAGCACCCAGCGCGGGCCACAAGCTGGCCGCATAACGGTCAGCCGTTCACCTGCGCGAGCCCACCCATCTGATCGGCCCCAGGCCGGCGTCCGGTGGAACGGCTGGGTAGCCGGCCTTGGGGGGAATGCGTCCTATCCCGCCTCGCCCCAGTCGGCTCTCAGCATGACGCTGACCTGGAGTTGGCAGCTGATGGCACGGAGGAATGGCAGAAGAACATGGGCCCTCCCGGCTACCCCGGTTCCTACTTCAGGCGGCCCCTCAACGGTCGCCGGTCGGAGGAATCCGGCTCACAAGGTGACATTATCAGTCCGCCCACAACCGCCGAGGTCAGCTGTTGACACCCCCCTGGTGCACCGCATAGAATATCCCCGTAAAGGTCTAAGCCTTGACAGTTAGGGACGGCGGTGAGGCGCGTGCGGGAGCGCTCCCTGCTGGACCGGGTGGTCAAGGCAGCCCGCCTCTTTGACGCTTACGGCGGGCTGCTCACCCCCAAACAGCGAGAAGTCCTGGAGCTGCACTACTTCCAGGACCTCTCGCTGGGTGAGATTGCCGGTCACTGGGACACCAGCCGCCAGGCCGTCTACGATCTGGCCCGGCGGGCCTTGCGGCACCTTGAGGACTACGAGGAGAAGCTGGGCCTGGTGGCTCGGGCAAGTGCGGCCGGTGCCCGGTGGGAGAGGATGTCCGATTCGGCCCGGTCCCTGGAGCAGGCCCTCGTGGGGGCCGGGCAAGCCCTGAAACAGGGCGACGGTGAACTGGCCCGGAGGGAGCTCGACCGGGCCCTGATCGCTCTGGAAGGCCTGCGGGAAGGTATACTTCGGCGGGAGGATTGACATGTTCGGCAACCTGACGGATCGGCTGCAAGGCATCTTCCGGAGCCTCAGGGGCCGGGGCCGGTTGACCGAGCGAGACGTGGACGACGCCTTGCGGGAAGTCAGGCTGGCCTTGCTGGAGGCCGACGTGAACTTCCGGGTGGCCCGCGACTTTGTGGCGGGCATCCGGGAGCGGGCCGTGGGGGCCGACGTCCTGGGCAGCTTGACGCCAGGGCAGCAAGTTATCAAGATCGTCCACGAAGCCCTGGTGGAGCTGCTGGGCTCGAGCGGGGCGGGCCTGGACCTCGGACAGAAGGTCCCCGGCGTGCTGGTGTTGATGGGCCTTCACGGTTCGGGCAAGACCACGACCGCGGCGAGGCTTGCCGTCTACCTGAAGGGGAAGAAGCGGCGGCCCTTGCTGGTGGGCGCGGACGTCTACCGGCCGGCCGCCGGGGAGCAGTTGGCGGTCCTTGCCAAGCAGGCCGGCGTCCCGGTTTGCCTGGCCCGGGAGGGCTCCGACCCGGTGGCCGAGACCAGGCGGTTCTGTGAGGAAGCGGTATCTCTGGGTTGCGACACGGTCATCGTCGACACGGCCGGCCGGCTCCACCTGGACGGGGAGCTGATGGCCGAGATGGAGCGCTTTGGCCGGGAGGTGCGGCCCAGGGAGACCCTGCTGGTCGTGGATGCCATGACCGGGCAGGACGCGGTCAACGTGGCCCGGGCTTTCCAGGAACGGGTGGGGCTGGACGGGTTCGTGCTTACCAAGCTGGACGGCGATGCCCGGGGCGGGGCCGCGTTGTCGCTCCGGTCGGTTACCGGCCGGCCGATCAAGTTTGCCGGGGTGGGGGAGGGACTGGGGGCCCTGGAGGCTTTCCACCCCGAGCGCATGGCCTCCCGCATATTGGGCATGGGCGACGTGCTCACCCTGATTGAGCGGGCCGAGGCGGCGGTGGGTGAGGAAGCGGCCAGGGATTGGGAGCGGAAGATCCGGGAGGATGAGTTATCCCTGGAGGACTTCCGGGCCCAGTTGCGGCAAGTGAAGAAGCTGGGTCCCCTGGAGGACCTGCTGAAGCTGCTGCCGGGAGGCCGCCAGGTCCAGCAGGGGGTGGACCCGAGGGAGCTGGCCAGGGCGGAGGCCATTATCGGGTCGATGACCCGGGAGGAGCGGTTAAACCCGCCGATCATCGACGGGAGCCGCCGGCGGCGCATCGCCCGGGGCAGTGGCACCCGGGTCCAGGATGTGAACCGGCTCTTGAAGCAGTACGAGGAAGCCAGGAAAGTCTTCCGGCAGGTGGCCCGCATGCGGGGTCAGGGTCTCCGGTGGCCCCAACGATAAGAGTGGAGGTGCTGCCCAGGTGACGGTACGGATCAGGCTCAAGCGGATGGGAGCGCGTAAGGACCCGATGTTCCGGCTGGTGGTAGCGGATTCGCGCTTCCCCCGGGACGGACGCTTCATCGAGGAGATCGGATACTACCATCCCACCGCCAACCCGCCCGTGCTCTCCGTCAAGGAAGAACGGGCCTTGTTGTGGCTGGGCCGGGGGGCTCGCCCCTCGGAGACGGTCAAGATCTTGCTCAGCCGGGTGGGGGTCATGGAAAAACATCGGCAGCACCGTTCCGGAGACGAGGAGCCATGAGCGAGCCGTCACCCGGTGGTACCCGGGAGCTACTGCTGCTCCTGGTAACGCGCCTGGTGGACCATCCTGAGCGGGTGAGGGTGGAAGAGGAGGAGCGGCCGGGCCTGTACCTGTTCCGGGTCGTGGTCGACCCGGACGACCTGGGCAAGATCATCGGCCGGGGCGGCCGCATGATCCGGGCCATCCGGCAGCTAGTGCGGGCTCAAGCGAGCGTGGAGGGCCGGCGGGCCATGATCGAGGTGAGCTCCTCCTGAGTGTTCCCGATCGCCTGATCGTTGGCCAGGTGCTGGGCCCGCAGGGGACCGACGGCAGGGTACGGGTGTACCCCCTGACCGACTTCCCCGAACGGCTGGAGCGGCTGCGGGAGGTCGTGCTGCGGGGCGAGGGTGGTGACAAGGCCGCCACCATCGAGTGGGCCCGGCCGCATGGACGGCTGTACCTTGTCAAGCTGGAAGGCCGGGACTCCGCCGAGGCCGTCGTCGAGCTGAGAGGGGACTATATCACCATCGCTCGGGAAGAGGCGGTGTCGTTGCCGCCGGGCGAGTACTACCACTACCAGATCGTCGGCTTGCGGGTGGAGGAAGAAGGCGGGAGAGGCCTAGGGACCATCCGAGAGGTGCTGGCGACGGGAGCCAACGACGTCTACGTCGTAGAGCGGCGGGGCGAAGGCGACCTCCTGATCCCCGCCATCAAGCTGGTCGTGAGGGACATCGACCTGGAGGCCGGGGTTATGGTGGTGCGGCCTTTGAAGGAGT
The DNA here is from genome assembly GCA_031082145.1 of bacterium. Lineage (GTDB taxonomy): Bacteria > Bacillota > Sulfobacillia > UBA995 > UBA995 > Ess09-15. The sequence goes on from JAVHLP010000003.1 coordinate 125,275, forward strand.
GGCTGGAGTGAGGGTGGACGTCCTGACCATCTTCCCCGGTATGTTCGGCCCCCTGGACGACTCCATCGTCGGCCGGGCGCGGGCCGAGGGCATCCTCGACCTGCGGGTGCACGACCTGCGGGAGTTCGCCGAGGACCGTCACCGGCTGACCGACGACTACCCCTTCGGCGGGGGATCGGGCATGGTCATGAAGCCGGAGCCATTCTACCGGGCCTTCGACGTCCTGGGCGCTGGGTGGAAGGTAAAGCCTCACGTGATACTGCTCAGCCCCCAGGGGTGCCGGTTGGAGCAGCCAAGAGTGGCCGAACTGGCCCGGCTGCCCCACCTCTGTTTGCTCTGCGGCCGGTACGAGGGAGTCGACGAGCGAGTCGGAGAGGGACTGGTAGACGAGGAACTGTCGGTCGGGGACTACGTGTTGACCGGGGGTGAGCTGCCGGCCATGGTCCTGGTGGACGCCGTGACCCGGCTCTTGCCCGGCGCGCTGGGCGGCCCTGGCTCGGCCGGCGAGGAATCCTTCGCCGGCGGTCTACTGGAGTACCCGCAGTACACTCGACCCAGGGAGTTCAGGGGGCGGCAGGTGCCGGAGATCCTCCTGTCGGGGGATCACGCCGCCATCCGCCGCTGGCGGCGCAAGCAGTCGTTGCTCCGTACCGCCGTGCGGCGGCCCGATCTGCTCTCCCGGGCGGAACTGGGTGAGGAAGACCGGCGGCTTCTGGGTGAGCTGAAGCGAGAAGCGGTACTGGGTGGGGCCTCGGAGGAGGTAGAAAGGCTGCTGGACCGGGACTAGCGTTGTGGCCCCCGCCGGGCCATGCTATAATGATCCAGTGTGCCAGGGGAAGGGTGAACGGCAGTGGACCTGATCGGTATCCTTGAAGAAGAGCAGAAGCGGAAGGATATTCCCGAGTTCGGCCCCGGCGACTCCGTCCGGGTCCTGGTGAAGGTGGTCGAAGGCGGCAGGGAGAGGACCCAGGCCTTCGAGGGTGTCGTCATCGCCCGCCGGGGAGGCGGCTCGCGGGAGACGTTCACCGTCCGCAGGGTGTCCTACGGGGTTGGGGTCGAGCGGGTATTCCCTCTCCACTCGCCCCGGGTTGAGCGGGTCGAGGTCGTCCGCCGGGGGCTCGTCCGGCGGGCCAAGCTGCACTATCTCCGGACCCTCAAGGGCAGGAAGACTCGCATCCGGGAGCGGAAATAGGGGTCCGCGGCAGGCCCCAACGGTGGTGTCGTCCTTGGAACCGGTCAGGAAGAAGCAGTACTGGCGGGAACTCCTGGAAACCGTCCTCATCGCGCTGGTCCTGGCCCTGCTGGCAAGGCACTTTGTGGTGGAGTCCTTCTTCGTGTTCGGGAGTTCCATGGAGCCCACCCTATCCGACGCCGAGCGCCTGTTCGTGAACAAGATGGTCTACCGGGTCCGGGCCCCGGCCCGGGGGGACATCATCGTCTTCCGATACCCCCGCAATCCCGACCGCGACTTCATCAAGCGGGTGGTCGCCGTCGGGGGTGAGACGCTGGAGATAGTGGACGGACGGGTGCTGGTGAACGACCGCTACCTGGAGGAGACCCACGCCATTATCTCCGACCACGCCCACTACCCTCGCACCGAGATCCCGTCCGGCCAGTTCTTCGTACTGGGTGACAACCGGAGGAACAGCGAGGACAGCCGCTACTTTGGCTTTGTCCCCCTGGAGAACGTGAAGGGGCGGGCTTTCCTGCGTTACTGGCCGCTGGAGCGGCTATCCCTCATAGAATGACGTTAGCGGGAGGTCCTGCCGATGGCGAGGTATCTCATCTACGCCGCCCTCGCCATGCTGTTCTGGGGCACGGCGCCTATTCTCGGCAAGCTAGGCCTGGTTCAGGTCTCTCCCTACGTAGGTCTGGTGATCCGTACCGCGGTGGTCATGGTGACCTTGGTGGTGTATGGTATCGCCAGCGGGCAGTTGGCCGGCGTAACCCGGGTGGACCCGGCCAGCCTGCGCTACCTGGCCGGTGAGGGCCTGCTGGCTTCGCTGTTGGGCCACCTCGCCTACTTCTACGCCCTCAAGCATGGCCCGGCCTCCCGGGTAGTGCCGTTCATCGCCGCCTATCCGCTGGTAACCTTCTCCCTGGCCCTCGCCTTGCTGGCCGAGCGCGTCACGGCGGGGAAGGCCTTGGGGGCGGTACTCGTCGCCGCCGGATTGCTGCTTCTGTCGCGCTAGCCAGGACCCGGGGGCGGTCCCCGGGGAACCTATCGCTGGAGGTGTACCCCGTGTCCACCTGGTACCCCGGCAGCATGGCCCGGGCCCGGCGCCTCGTTCGTGAGAACCTGGCCCTGGTGGACGCGGTGGTGGAAGTGCTGGACGCCCGCATCCCCTGGTCCAGCCGGGATCCCGGTCTCGACCGCATCCTGCGGGGCAAGGCCAGGCTGGTCGTGCTCAACAAGGCGGACCTGGCCGATCCCCGGCGGACCCGGGAGTGGCTGGCCTGGCTGGAGGGGCGGGGCGAGCGAGGCCTGGCTTTCAACGCCGTTCAGGCCGGCGGTACCCGCCGCCTGCTGGAGACCTTGCGCTCCCTGGCCCGGGGCCGGCGGGCTGGCCGTGACCTTCGGCTGATGGTGGCCGGCATCCCCAACGTCGGCAAGTCCTCGCTACTCAACCGGCTGGCGGGGCGGGCTCGGACCCCCACCGGCGACCGCCCCGGCATCACCCGCGGCAAGCAATGGCTCACCCTCGCTTCCGGGCTCGAGCTGCTGGATCTGCCGGGCGTGCTCGCCCCCCGGCCCCCCCGGGGCCAGGCCCACTACCGGCTGGCCGTGGCCGGCGTCCTACCCGAGGGTTCTTTCGACCCCGAGGAGGTTGCCCGATGGCTGCTGGGCTGGCTGGATGCCCGGCCGGCCGGGCGTCGCGGCCTGGCCGCCGGTTACGGGACTCCGGCTGAGGGGGCCGACGCCCTGGAAGCGATTGGCCGGGGGCGGGGTTGTATCGGCCCGGGAGGGCGCGTGGACCGGGCCCGGGCGGGGGTCCTGATCCTCAAGGATTTCCGGGAGGGCCGGCTAGGCCGCCACACGTTGGAGAGGCCGGGAGGTGATCATGTCGCGGCCGGTGGCTGAGTTGACCCTGGCCGAGCTAAGGCTCTGGCTGGATTGCCTTCCTCCGCGCGGCCGGGCCCGGGCCTTCGCCCGCCTGGAGGCTGACGGCCGGCAGGGGGCCCGGGAACTGGTGTGCCGCCACCGCCAGGCCCGGCGGGCGGTGGCCGGCGAGCTTCTCCGCCTGCGGCGGATGACCGGCCACGAGATTGCCGCCAGGCGGCAGGGGGCTGTGCTGGTAGCCGGCGTCGACGAGGCCGGCCGGGGTCCTCTGGCCGGTCCGGTGGTGGCCGCCGCGGTGCTCCTGCCCCCTCGGTACCGCCTCTTGGGCCTGGACGACTCCAAGCGGCTGACCCCCCAGGCCCGCGAGAGCCTCTTCTCAGCCCTGATCCGGGACTGCCTTGCTCACGGCGTGGGCGTGGCCGGCGTGGAGGAGATCGATCGTGTGAACATCGCCCAGGCCGCCTGGGCGGCCATGCGGCGGGCAGTCGCCGGGCTCATCCCCCGGCCCGACCTATTGCTGGTCGATGGTTATCCGATCCCCGGCTTGAGCCTGGCGCAACAGGCCATTGTCGGGGGTGATCGGTTGTCGCTGGCCATCGCCGCCGCGTCGGTGGTGGCCAAGGTCACCCGGGATCGCCTGATGGTGGAACTCGACGCGGCCCACCCGGGCTACGGCTTCGCCCGGCACAAGGGATATGCCACGGCGGAGCACCTGCGAGCCATCGCCGAGCGGGGACCTTGCCCGTCCCACCGGAGGTCCTTCCTGGGACGGTTCAGGTAGCATGGCCGATCGACGGGCACTCGGCGCCCGGGGCGAGGAGGCGGCCCGGCGGCACCTCGAGTCGATCGGCTGGCGGGTACTCCACTGCAACTTCCGCACCCCGCGGGGGGAGATCGACCTGGTGGCCCTGGACGGCGGCCAGGTTGTTTTCGTGGAAGTCCGCACCTGGCTAAGCGATGTTTTCGGCTCCCCGGCGGAATCGATCACGGTGGCCAAGCAGCGGCGCATGCGGGCGGTGGCCGAGGAGTTCCTGGCGCGCCATTGCGAGCAGGCGGACGTCCGCTTTGACGTCATCCTGGTGGCCGCCGGGGCAGGCGGCCGCCTGGAGATCGCCGAACACCTTCGAGGCGCGTTCTAGCTACGGGCTTCTGGTCGCACTCTGGTTGCGATCTCGGCCAGGAACCGGCGCAACTCCCCTGGTGGCAGCTCGCCTTCAATCCTCGCCAGTGCCCCGGCGCTGTCGGCGGCGCCTGCCCGGAGCCATGCCGTGTCGTCGCCCGCCGCCCCGGGGGCATACGGCAGCAGGGCTTCGGCGATCCGCTGGGCGGCCCGCCCGCCATCGATCTCCCGGTGCTTCACCGACACTGAAAGGCAACGACGATCAAGTATGGATGCTAGTGGTTACCCCCGCTCCTGCGCACAGCCTTGGTCCTGGGTGCCGAGGGCTCGTCTCAGGAGAGCCGCCGCTGCCCTTCTACACGACGCCGCAGTTCGTTCCGGGCCGGTCCCGGCCGGTTGGACTCGGCCCGGCAGGAAAGCGGCCGTGAGATCAGAATATGAACAGAGATGCCGCTGCGTCGATTGCTCCGAGTGGTCGGACCCGCCCTGGCGCTGCTGGCTTTCTGGCTGGCGGTCACAGGCAGTCTGGACCGGCAGCACCTGGTGTTCGGCGGCCTGGTGGTGGCGGTGGTGCTCCTGGTCAACCGCGACCTGGCTTTCGAGGTCGGCGAGGCTGGAGCTTTTCGCATCGCCAACCTTCCCCGCCTCATCGTGTACACGGCGGTGCTGCTGGCAGAGGTGGTCAAGGCCAATGTGCAGGTGGCGTATATCGTCCTGCACCCCCGCCTGCCGGTTGACCCTTGCCTGGTGATCTACCACGTCGGTCTCGAACAGGAAGCGACGCGGACCCTGCTGGCCAACTCGATCACCTTGACCCCGGGGACCCTGACAGTCGATCTTCACGGCGCTGATTTCGTCGTCCACGCGCTCACCGGCGAGGCTGCGGGCGGCCTGCCGCAGGGCCCCATGGAGAGGCGGCTGGTGGCCATGGAGAGGGCGATCCCATGACCTCCTATGTGGCCGCGGTGAGCCTGGTCCTTCTGGTCCTGGTCTTTCTGTGCCTGTGGCGGGCGGCCCGGGGGCCCACGGTCGCCGACCGGGTGGTCGCCATCAACGTGATCGCCACCAAGACCATGGTGCTGATCGCCCTCATTTCATCGTTTTTCGGGGAGGGCTTCTTCCTCGACGTGGCCCTGGTGTACGCCCTGATCGGTTTCCTGGCCACCGTCGGGGTAGCGAAGTACCTGGAAGGGAGCGCTTGAGCTGAGGGAAGTCCTGGCAGGCCTCTTGATGGCCGGCGGCGTGTTCTTCCTGGGAGTCGGCACCGTGGGGCTCCTACGGATGCCCGACGCCTACACCCGCCTGCACACCGCGACCAAGTGCGACACCTTGGGCGCGGGGCTGGTCTTGCTGGGGCTCGCCGTCTTTCACGGCTGGTCCCTGTTCAGCCTGAAGCTGTTCATCCTGACCGTCTTTCTCTGGATCTCCGCACCCACTGCCGCTCACGTCATGGCTCGGGCGGCCCTGCGGGCGGGAGTGGCCCCGGCCGCCGGGACCCGGGTGCTCGACCTCAGGGACGGGCGGGATGGGGGCGAAACGCTGTGATCACCCTCTTTGGGGTTGGCTGCCTTGTCTTCCTGGTGGTATGCGCGCTGGTGGTTGCCCGCACCCGGGACCTACTGGCGGCCACGGTCGTGTTCGCCGCCTACAGCCTGGTCATGGCCCTGGTATGGCAGCAACTGCAGTCTCCCGACGTCGCCATAACCGAGGCGGCGCTGGGGGCCGGCATCACCAGCCTGCTGTTCCTGCTGGCCATTGGGCGCACCCGGCGGACGGAGGATGAGGAAGGATGAGGCACGTACCGGCCCTGCTGTTGCTGCTCATGGTGGCCTACGTCCTCTTCCTGACCATGGCCGAGGCGCCGGCCTTCGGAGTCGTCGACGTGCCGTCGCGCAACTTGGTGGTCGACCGCTACCTGGACCCGGACCCGGAAGAGACGGGCGTCCCCAACGCCGTGGCGCGGATCATCTTTGACTACCGGGCGCACGACACCCTGGGGGAGGCTACGGTTCTTTTCGTGGCCGTCGGGGCGGCCGCCGCCGTCCTGGTGGGACGCCCGGGACCTTTCGCAACCAGGCCGGTGACCGGCACCGACGACCCCATCCTGCGCACCGTGGCCCGGCTGGTGATCCCCTTCGTTCAGGTATACGCGGTCTATGTCATCACCCACGGGCACGTCTCGCCCGGTGGCGGCTTTGCCGGGGGTACGATCCTTGGCGGTAGCTTTGTGCTCTACCTGTTCGTGTTCGGGCCGGGGCGGGCGGCCCGGAAACTCTCGCCGGCCCGGGGCGAGATGGTGGAAGGATTGACCGCTCTCTGGTACATCCTGGTAGGGCTGGGCGGCCTCTTGCTGGGGGCCAGCTTCCTCGCCAATGCCGCCGCCGGCTTCCCCCTGGGTGTGCCAGGGAAGCTCCTTTCGGGGGGAGCCATCTGGCTGATCGGCCTCGGCATTGGGTTGAAGGTGGCCGCCACGGTGGCCAACCTGTTCCTGCACCTGGCGGGGGAGAGTTGACGGTGGAGATCTCTCTGGGGCTCTTCCTGCGGCTGAACTACCTGGTGGCCATCACCCTGTTCTTGATCGGGCTGCACACCATGCTGACCCACTCCAACCTGATCAAGAAGGTCATGGGCATGAACATCATGGAGACGGGGATCTTCTTGTTCCTGGTCTCCATCGGCTACGCCCGGCAGAGCCTGGCCCCCATCGTCGACCAGGGCGATGGCGTTATCTACGCCAATCCCCTGGTTTCGGCCATCGTGCTCACCGGCATCGTCATCGCCGTGTCCACCACCGCCTACACCCTGAGCATGATTGTGAAGCTGTACGAACGGTGCGGGACGCTGGACGTGGATCGCCTGGAGAGGCTGAGGACCTGACATGCTCAAGCACTTGCCCGTCCTCCTGACGGTGATGCCCCTGGCCGGGGCCTTCCTGGTCCCCGTCTTCGGGCGGTCCGGTCGCGGCCACCGCATGGCCCTCGTCACCGTGGCCGTGACGCTGCTCGCAGCCGTGACCATGCTCGGCATCACCGCCGGTGGCGAGGTCCTGCGTTACCGGGTGGGCGACTGGCCTCCGCCCTGGGGCATTGAGCTGCGGGTGGATGCTCTCGGCGCCCTGCTGGCTTCCTTCTTCGCCCTGGTGTACCTGGCGGTGACCATCTTCGCCGGCCGCGACATCCCCGGGGAGCTCAACCCGGCGAGCGTGCACTGGTACTGGAGCCTCCTGCTCCTGCTGCTGGCCGGGATCAACGGCGTGGTTACCGCCCACGACCTCTTCAACTTGTTCGTGTTCACCGAGGTGTTCTCGCTGGCCGCCTGTGGCATCATCTCCATCCGGGACCGCCTGGACAGCCTGGAGGCGGCCATCAAGTACCTGATCCTGAGCGCCGTCGCGGCCGGCTGCATCCTGCTGGGCATTGCCCTGGTTTACATGGTGACCGGGCACCTGAACCTGAGCTACCTGGCCGCCGAGTTGCCGATGGCGGCCCGGCTCTACCCCAAGAACGTGCTGGCCATGGTGGCCCTGCTCACTACCGGCTTTGCCCTCAAGAGCGCCCTCTTCCCATTGCACGTGTGGCTGCCTGACGCCCACTCCAGCGCTCCTTCGCCTTCCAGCGCGCTGCTGTCGGGCCTGGTGGTCAAGGTTGGTATCGTGGCTCTCATCCGCCTGTTCACCACCGTGTTTACCGGGCCCGTGATAGCCGCCCTGCCGGTCCCCGTCTTCATGATCGTCATGGCCGTCGGCGGCATCATCTTCGGGGCCCTCTTCGCCATGACCCAGCGGGACCTCAAGCGCATGCTCGCCTACTCGACGGTCACGCAGGTAGGTTACATCTACCTCGGTTTTGGACTGCTGAACGAGACGGCCTTGACCGGGGCCCTGTTGCACATCATCAACCACGCCCTCCTGAAGTCGATGCTGTTCATGTGCGCCGGGCTCTTCATCCATCGTACGGGTAAGCGCCGTATCGCCGACATGGCCGGGCTCGCCCGCCACATGCCCCTCACCATGAGTTGTTTCACCATCGGGGCCATGGCCATGGTGGGCATACCGGTGACCAACGGCTTCGTAAGCAAGTGGCACCTGGTGCTGGGCACCCTGCACGGCGGTCAGCCTTTGCTGGCCGGCGTTATCCTCCTCTCCAGCCTGCTGAGTTCCATCTACTACTTCCCGGTGGTCGTGGCCGGCTGGTTCGGACACCCCGCCTCGCCGCCGCCGCCGGGCCCGGAAGGGCCGCCGTCCATGGTCTGGCCGATCGTCGCGCTGGCGTCGCTGTGCCTGATCCTGGGGGTGTGGCCGCATCTGCCCTTGCGATTGCTCGGCGACGTTGCCCGCACCCTGCTGGGACGGTGACTTGTGAAGGTTGACACTAGTGGTGGGCCTTGATAACCTTTGAGTGGAAGATAGCAGCCCCGGCGGAGGGAATCGCAGCATGCAGCAGGCATTTGAGTTCCCGACGGCCATGCCGGCCCTGATCGTCCTGATCCCAATGGTAGGCGCGGTGCTTGCTTACTGGGTCGGACTGCGCTGGGAGTCGGTACGGAACTGGCTTTGTGTTCTGGTAGCCGGTGCAAGCCTGGTCCTGTGCCTCTCGATGTACCCTTTCATCCGGGAGGGCGGGGTGGTGGTCACCAGGTTGCCGGTGCTGCTACCTCTCGGCCTGTCGTTCCGGGTCGACGTGCTGGGGTACCTCCTGAGCTCGCTCACAGCCGCCATCTGGCTCCTGGCGACTTTCTACTCGCTGGACTACATGAAGGGCGAGCACGGGGTCAACCGGTACTACGCCTTTCTGACGCTGACCCTGAGCGGCGCCCTGGGGACCTTTATGGCCGGCGACCTCTTCACCTTTTTCCTGTTCTTTGAGCTCATGTCCTTGCCGGCGGCAGTGCTGGTGATCCACGAGGAGACCCGCGAAGCGGTCCAGGCGGCCCTCAAGTACCTGTTCATGACCATCGGCGGGAGCCTGTTCTTCTTCTTCTCGCTGGTGGCGACTTACCAGCTAAGCGGTTCGGTAGCCCTTGGCACCAAGGGGCTCATCACCGTGGCCACTCCGCTGTCCTTCCTGACCTTCGCCGGCTTCCTGATCTCCCTGGGCGTCAAGGCGGGGATGGTCCCGCTGCACATGTGGTTACCGGACGCCCACCCGGTAGCTCCATCGCCCGCCAGCGCTTTGCTATCGGGGATCATGATCAAGACCGGGGCCTACGGCATGCTCCGGGTCATGTACGAGGTCTACGGCCTTGAGTTCCTGCAGCGCACGGGGTGGAACTCCGTGCTGCTGACTCTCTCCGTGATCACCATCCTTATGGGGTCGGCGGTGGCCATCACCCAGTTCGACCTCAAGCGCCGGCTGGCCTATTCCAGCATCGGCCAGATGGGCTGCATCCTGTTGGGGATGTCGCTCATGTCCGAGCGGGCGCTGACCGGCGACGTCTTCCACTTCTTCGCCGACGCGGTGGCGAAGAGCTGTCTCTTCCTCTGTGCGGGGGTCATCCTGAAACGGACCGGCAAGCGCGACATCCGCCAGTTCGCCGGCATCGGCCACCTGCTGCCGGTTACCATGGCCTGCTTCACCGTCTCCGCCCTCACCCTGGTGGGGATCCCTCCCCTGAACGGGTTTGTCAGCAAGTGGCAGCTTAGCCTGGGTGCCTTCGACGCCGGGATGCCCGCCTACGCCCTGGCCCTGCTGGCCAGCAGCATGCTCAACGCCGCCTACTATCTCCCCATCGTGCTGACCGCCTTTTTCGACCGGTCGGTTCAGAAAGAAGCCCCCGCCGTTGGTGTTGCTTTGAACCCAATTGTGAAAAAAGGCGCAATAGGTTGGCAACTCGGTTCGATCGAGGCCAGCGCCATCATGCTGGTACCCATGGTGCTATTGGCGCTGAGCTGCGCAGTTTTCGCCCTTTCGCCGCAGAACTGGCCGCTGAGGCTTGCCGAGATGGCGGCCAGGCTCTTAATGCAGTAAGATCAGGCGGGGAGGGCCGATAGCTTGATCCAGGGCTTGTGGGCGCTAGCCGAATACCCTCTTCCCGCCGGTCCCCGGGAGAGCCTGGCGCCGGCCTGGGTCCTGCTGGCCGTTTTGGCTGTCGTCCCCCTAGTCGGCCTCGCCGGGCTGTTGGCGCCTCGCCGGAGGGTGCTCGAAGCCGTCAGCGTTGCCGCCAGCCTGCTCACGCTGGGCCTGGTGGCGTGGCTCTGGACCCTCGCCGGGGAGGGAGCCCTGATCGCCCGGGTCCCCGGCGTGCTGGCCCAGGGGCTGGTCCTCGTCGCCAGCCGGGAGGGGCTCTTCTTCGCCCTGATCAGCGCCGGCCTGTGGCTAGCGGCGACCGTGTTCGCCGTTGAGTATATCGGGATGGGGCCCGCGCGGACCCGCTACTACCTGTTCTCCGCTCTCTGCCTGGCCTCGCTGGCCGGGTTCTACCTGGCTGCCGACTTCTTCACCCTCTTCATATTCTTCGAGGTGGTCTCCCTCGGCTCATACGTGCTGGTGGTGCACGAGCAGACCGACGAGGCCCTGGCAGCGGGACGTCTATATCTGTACCTCGGGATCTTTGGCGGGCTGAGCATCCTCGGCGGCTTGGCCCTGCTGGTGGGCCTGACCGGGGGAACCGCCATGGGGCCGGCGGAAGCCCTTCGGTCCCCGGCCGGCCTCCTGGCAGTCTTCGCGCTCTGCCTCGGCTTCGCCATCAAGGCCGGCCAGGCGCCCCTGCATTTCTGGTTGCCCCGGGCCCACCCGGTGGCTCCCACGCCGGCCAGCGCCCTGCTGTCCGGCGTCATCATCAAGACCGGCGTCTACGGCATCCTGCGAAGCGTCAGCCTGATCACCCCCGGCTACGGCGGCGGCGACTGGGGCTTGTCGGTCACGGCCGGGCAGGTTCTCCTCGTAGTCGCGCTGACCACCATGTTGTTAGGCGCTTTCCTGGCTCTCTTCCAGGACAACGCCAAGCGCTTGCTCGCCTACAGCAGCGTCAGCCAGATGGGGTACATCGGCGTGGGCCTGGCCATGACCTTCGTACTGGCCGAGGAGGGGGCCATGGGCCTGGCCGGCATGGGCTTTCACGTGCTCAACCACGCGCTGTACAAGAGCACTCTCTTCATGCTGGTGGGGGTGATCTACCTCAAAGTCCATCGCCTGGACTTGGCCTCGCTGAAGGGGGCGGGGAGGGGGATGCCCCTGGTGGGGGCCGCCTTCCTGGTGGCCACGTTCGGCATCGCCGGCGTGCCGGGACTCAACGGCTATGCCAGCAAGACGCTCATCCACGACGCCCTGCTGGAAGGGATCCACCACGGCATGCCAAACCTGAGGGTGGCGGAGATCCTGTTCACCCTCGGTTCGATGATGACCGTTGCCTACGTCGCCCGGCTCTTCTACACGCTGTTCCTCTGCCGGCCGGACGGTTCCGCCCACCCTGCCCGCGAGACGTCACTCGAGCGAGGGCTGGCCCTGGGGCTGGGCCTGACCATGCTGTATGTGGGCCTGCGGCCCAACGTCTGGCTGGAGGGGTTCGTGCTGCCGCTCGTGAACGGGTTCGGGTACGCCGGCCATACCCTCAAGCACCTGCACCACTTCGAGTTCTTCGCCGCTCACCCGCTGCAGGCCGTCTTGCCGGCGCTGGGCCTGGGCGGGGTTCTATTCCTCTTCCTGCGGCGCCGTGGCTTCGCCATTGGCCTGACCTTGCCCTCGTGGTCGGTGGAGCGGGTGGTGGCCCGCTCCCTCCGCTGCGGGGAGGGTGTCTGCCGGCTGGCTACGGTCGTGGACAGCGCGCTGGACCCGGTGCGAGCGGTGCCCGTTGGCCAGGAGGCTTGCCGGCTGGCCGCCGTTCTGGACAGCTCCCTGGATCCCACCCGGGCGGTACCCCTCGGTCAGGAGGCCTGCCGGTTGGCGGCCGTTGTGGACAGTTCTCTCGATCCTACCCGGGCCGCCATCCTGGGCCAGGAGGCGGCCCGCCTGGCGGCACTGGTGGACAGCTCCCTGGATCCGACCCGGGCGGCGCCGCTGGGCCGGGAAGCGGCCCGCCTGGCGGCGGTGGTCGACAGCTCGCTGGACCCGACCCGGGCCGTCCCCCTGGGCCGGGAAGCGGCGCGCCTGGCCGCCATGGTGGATAGCTCACTTGACCCGTCCCGTGCTGTTGACCACGGTCGCCGGGCTGTGGGCGCCGCCGCCCGGCTCGACGCCTGGCTCTCCTCGGGGTCCTTCTGGCTGCGGTCACTGGGCCCCCGCTTGCTGCGAAGCCTGGCCCAGGCCGATGCGGCCATGGGTGAGGGGGATGTCCAGCCGGCCGGGCTCCGTCGCCGCGGGCGTTCGCTGATGAACCTGAACGTGGCCAGCCTGGTCATCGTCGGCGTGATCATGATCTCCTTGCTGGTTTTCGTGTTCATGGGGGGCTGGTGATAGGCCTCGCCCGCCCGCCTCGCCTACCGTCCCCACCCGAACTCGGAGTACGTAGCTCCGGCCCGGATCTTATCGACGGCCGATCGTACGTAGGGCACCGTGTTGGCCGGCAGGTCGTCGACGGGAAACCAGGACAGGTCGTCGCACCTCTCAGGCTCGGTGTTCCGGGGCTCACCCTTCCAGTGCGCGGTGGAGAAAGAAGAAGGAAACCCTCTCGCAGCGAACGGTCTGCCGGTGCATCAGATGGCATAGCGAGAGCGCTTCGGGGTCGACGTCCAGGCCGGCCTCCTCGCGGGCCTCGCGGCACAAGGCTCCCCTGGCCGTCTCCCCGCTCTCGATGTGCCCGGCTATGACGCCGTAGTTGCCGTCCTCGTAGCCGGTGTTGGGGCGCCTGAGAAGCAGTGTCCGTCCTTCACGGAACAGCAGCAGGTGTACGTCGCCCACCAGAGCAGCCCGCAAATCGAGTCCTCCTTGAATACCGGGTTGGGTTTCTCGGAATCCGGTTCTCCCGTCTTCGCTGTGTCACCTCCGCCCCAGAGGCTTCTCCTTGCTTGGGCATGGATTGGGCTTGGATGGTGGAGGGCTGTGCCACGCATGTGGCCCGGACCATCGTCACTGGTGTCCCGCGATCCTCTTCGGGTCTGGCCAGTGATAGCTGACCTCGCCAGTCGGCGCCCCACCGATCTCGATGAACTTCTGCTCCCCGAGGAAGGCGTTGGGCACCAGGCCCCTGTAGGCCGTCCGCCGGGAGTCGTTGTGCACCCGGTGGATGGCCGGAACGTCGGCCGGAACGGCCGGATGCGGAACTCTGGTTCATTGGGAATCGTCATCCGGCTCACCCCAAATGCAATCTCTCGCTGTCCCTCAGAACGTAGGTGGAGCGAGTCCGTGCCGCCAGTTGAGGCTTGCGTCCCAAGCAACGAAGCTAGCTTGTTCACTCCTGACCGCTGCTCCGGGGACCGTACTGCTGTATCACGCCTGCGACAGACTCAATCCACTCTGAAAGCTTTGTCAGCTCGGCAACTGACATCCTCCGTTCTATGAGGCACTTCAGCTCTCCACCTGCCGGTGCGAACAGGCCGGTCGCTTGTGCCGCCCTCCGCACGTCGGCGATCTGCTGCTCGGGGACCGCTGTCTTCTTCTCCATGCCTCCTTGCCCCACCAGTGCCGTGTAGAGAGACTGCTTGTACACTGACTGAGGCGGATAGCCAGAGCATACGGCCGCGTGGACCCCGCTGAGGTTCACGTTAACCGAAAACCCCTTGGTTCCCCAGTGAACAGGCATCTCCCGTTCCTTCGCCAACCCCAGTACATGGGAGAACACCTGTCTCCCATTGTCATCAAGCGACTCCAGGAACTCACGTTCAGTCGTTAGTGGCAACGACCCCGCGACGACATTCCGAGGTTTCCTGGACCCCGCTCCGACCACGACTTCCTGTGACAGCAGGCGCGTACCCGCTAGATCCTCAAAGAAGGTGAACTCCACACAGGCCACCCGCAGCTCCTTGTTGCACAGGAACGAAGCCGTCTGCCTGATGGATCGTGTGATCTCCTGGCCCACAATCACGATGTGCTGATCCTTGTTGAAGGCGACAGCCTCGTCCGCAGCGAGTTCAAAGTACTCCCGATGGTGCTGTGCGAGACTAAGCGACTCGTCGTTGAGGTACCGCTGGAGAATCGTTGTCAACTGCTCCGTGTCAAGGCGGGCAGCGAACGACGCGTACTCCAGTGCTTGTGCGAGAGTGTCACGTGGAGTTTGGCTTCTCTTGAGCTCAATGACCACAACGTCTCCCTCTCGATCGACACCCAGGAGGTCAATCAAGCCACCAAGGTCAGTGGCAACTTGCCGGCCGATAATGAGCAGGTGAGCAGCCTCAAGGATTCCTTCGGGGTTCGCCTCCAACCAGTCCTCAAGCAGTTTCTCCTCATGCTGAGTGTCAAATCGCACCCGTCGGTACTCCCGGTACCTGTTATCAGGCTCAACACCGAACACCCTCATCTAACGTCATCACCTCCACGGCTGAAGAGTGGTTTACTGGTCTCCTGGGGAGCTTCCCACACGCGGTGCCGGCCTGCCAGATGCGCCAGAGACGAGCCTGGGGTCGTGAGTGGACAGATCAAGGACGCAGATACCCCACTTCCCCACCCGGGGAACTCCCGGCGGCCCGGCAGGCTGAGGTCGCCCGGCGCAGCCTGTTACCAGGAGTATTGCCGCAGATGCGGCCAGAAGGATCCCTTGGGCCGGAGACTTGGCTCCCTCTGCCATGTTGATCCTCCGTGACCTCATGCACGAGAAGTCCTTGCCTTACAGTACTCGCACGATCGCCGGGTTCCTGTTGCGGCTGCCGACAGTTCGCACTGGGGCCCGATCGAGCCGGCATCACGATCCCCGGCACCACTTGCGCCGCCGCCGAGCCGGGGCTATAATGTGCCCGTGAGGGCAGTTCCCTAGGGAACGGGGGACGGGCCGTGTACCGAAGACGACGGCAAGTGCGCGGACAAATCTGACTCCAGCCAAAGGGCTGGAGTCTCCGCTTTTGGGGGGGGATCGCTATGGGCAAGCTCGTGTTCGTGACCGGCGGGGTGGTGTCGTCCCTGGGCAAGGGGATCACCACCGCCGCCCTGGGATACCTGTTGCGGGCCAGGGGACTGGGCGTCACGGCGATGAAGCTGGACCCCTATCTCAACGTGGACGCCGGCACGATGAGCCCTTTCCAGCACGGCGAGGTGTTTGTGACCGTTGACGGTGGCGAGGCCGACTTGGACCTCGGTCACTACGAGCGCTTTCTGGATCGCGATCTGACCCGGCGTCACTGCGTGACCTCCGGCCAGGTCTACGGGGATCTGCTGGCCCGTGAGCGCCAGGGAGACTATCTGGGACGGACGGTGCAGGTGATCCCCCACCTCACCGATGAGATCGGCCGGCGCGTGCATGAGGTGGCGAGGGCGCCCGAAGTCGACGTGACCCTGGTGGAAGTGGGGGGAACGGTTGGCGACATCGAGAGTCAGCCCTTCCTGGAGGCCATCCGGCAGATCGAGTGGGAGGTCGGCCCGGGGAACGCCGTTCACGTTCACGTAACCCTGGTCCCTTACCTGTCGGCGGCCGGAGAGCTGAAGACCAAGCCCACCCAGCACAGCGTGAGGGAGTTGCGAGCCATTGGTATCCAGCCCGACTTCATCGTGTGCCGCAGTGAGCGAGCGCTGACCGCCGAGGCCCGGGCGAAGATCGCGCAGTTCGGTAACGTCCGGCCGGAGGCCGTGATCGCCAACCCGGACGTGGCCACCATTTACCAGGTGCCGCTGGTCCTGGAGGAGGAGGGCCTGGCGGCCCGGGTTGCCTCCCGGCTGGGTCTGGATGGGTCTTGCCCCGATCTGGAACGGTGGCGGCGGATGGTCGACAGCATGCTGAACCCGGCCGGCCGGGTTCGGATCGCCCTGGTGGGCAAGTACGTGGCCCTGCCCGATGCCTACCTGAGCATAGTTGAGGCGTTGGGCCACGCCGGGGCGGAACTGGGCGTGGGCGTGGAGATCGACTGGGTCGATTCAGAGGCGGACGGTGGCGATCGGCTGGCCCGGGCCCACGGCGTGCTGGTGCCCGGCGGCTTCGGCCTTCGCGGGGTCGAGGGGAAGATAGGGGCCGTCCGTCACGCCCGGGAGTCGGGTACGCCTTTCCTGGGGATCTGCCTGGGTCTCCAGTGTGCCGTGGTGGAAGCGGCCCGACACCAGGCGGGCCTGACCGGGGCCCACAGCACGGAGTTCGAACCCGACACCCCCCACCCGGTGATCGACCTCCTACCCGGGCAGCGGGGAGTGGAGGCCAAGGGCGGGACCATGCGGCTCGGTGCCTATCCCTGCCGGCTGGCGCCGGGAACCGGAGCCGCCCGGGCCTACGGGCGTGACCTGGTGCAAGAACGCCACCGGCATCGCTACGAGGTCAACCCGGCCTACGTGGACCTCCTGGAGCGGCACGGGCTGCGGGCGGCCGGCCGGTGGCCGGTGGGTGATCTGGTAGAATTGGTGGAGCGCGATGACCATCCCTGGTTCGTCGCCACCCAGTTCCATCCCGAGTTCCAGTCCAGGCCAGGGCGGCCTCACCCCCTGTTCCGGGGACTGGTGGCGGCCGCCCGCGAGCGAGCGGCGGGATCCGGCGGGTGATCTACTCAGCCTGCTCGCCGGGCCCGTATTTGTCGAGTTCCTTCTCCAGCTTCTTGAGCCCTGCCTTGCCCAGGGTGGCGACGATCCCCTCCCGGAAGCTCTCGTAGTCCGGGAATCCAAACTTCTGGGCCAGCGCCATCTCCATCTCGTGGCGGCGGTTCTCGGCCACCGGGTACCACCTGCCCTTCCCCGATCAGTGTTCCCGGGAGAGAGGATCGGGGCTAGGCTGGCAGAACTTACCATGCAGGGAGGGCATGGCAATGCTGGCGCGCTCTCTGGGCTGTACGCTGGCGGGCATCCGGGCCCGGCTGGTGGAGGTGGAAGCCGACATCAGCCCCGGCGTGCCCTGCTTCGACCTCGTGGGGTTGCCCGATAGCCCGCTTCGCGAGGCGAGGGAGCGGGTCCGGGCGGCGTTTCGCAACTCGGGCTTGGATTTCCCGCTTCGCCGGGTGACCGTGAACCTGGCTCCTGCCTACTTGCGCAAGGAAGGCCCGGGCCTGGATCTGCCGATCGCCGCCGCCATCCTGGCGGCAACCGGGCAGGTGGCGCCGGAGGGGCTTGCGGGATGGGTCCTGGCCGGCGAACTGGCCCTGGATGGGCGGGTGAAGGCCGTCAGTGGTGTCCTCCCCATGGCTCTGGCCGCCCGGGCCTCGGGGCAGCCGGGCATGCTGGTGGCCGGCCCCAATGCGACCGAGGCGGCCCGGGTGGAGGGGCTTCAGGTCTTCGCGGTGCCGTCGCTGGCTTCCCTGGCCGCCTGGCTGCGCGGGACGGAGCGGCTGGCGCCGCCGGCGGGCGACGGGACCGGAGAGGAGTCCGCCGAGGTCCACGCCGACTACGCCGAGGTCCGTGGCCAGCAGGTGGCCAGGCGGGCCCTGGAGGTGGCCGCCGCCGGGAGCCACAACTGCCTTCTCATCGGGCCGCCGGGGGCCGGCAAGACCATGCTGGCCCGGCGCGTACCAGGCATCCTGCCCGGGCTGACGGCGGCCGAGTCGCTGGAGGTGACCGTCATCTACAGTGTGGCGGGACTTCTGCCGCCGGGAGGGGGCCTCATCCGGCGGCCGCCGTTTCGCAGTCCCCACCACAGCGTGTCCACTGCCGGCCTGGCGGGTGGGGGCCGGCCGCCCCGCCCGGGCGAGATCACCCTGGCTCACCGGGGAGTGTTGTTTCTGGACGAGTTCCCCGAGTTCCGCCGGGAGGCCCTGGAGGTCCTGCGCCAGCCGCTGGAGGACGGCATGGTCACCATAGTCCGGGCCGAGTCGGCGGTCAGTTTTCCCGCCCGGTTCATGCTGGTGGGGTCCATGAACCCCTGCCCCTGCGGTTACTGGGGAGACCCGCGGGGGCAGTGCGCCTGCACCCCTCATGCCGTGCTGCGGTACCGCTCCCGGCTGTCAGGACCGCTGCTGGACCGTATCGACATCCAGGTGGAGGTGCCCCGGTTGGACTACGGGGACATCGAACGGCAGCAGGCTGGCGAGTCCAGCGCTGCCATGCGGGACCGGGTGCTCGGGGCCCGCGCCCGCCAGCGGGAGCGGTTAGGGCCGGGCCTGGTGGCCAACGCCGAGATGGGCCCGGCCGAACTGCGGCAGCACTGCCGGCTCTCCTCTGCAGCCCGCTCGCTCTTACGGGCGGCCTACGACCGGCTCGGGTTGAGCCTGCGGGCCCATGACCGTATCCTCAAGGTCGCCCGCACGGTGGCCGACCTGGAGGGAGCTGCCGACCTTGAACCCCGGCACCTGGCCGAGGCAATCCAGTACCGCGCCTTGGACCGCGATCCGACGCTGTGACGGTGCCGGTATGTCGATCGGGCACGGAAGAAGCTCTACTCCCAGATCTCCGGGGGTTCGATGCCTCCCGCTCTCATGCTGGCCACGATGCTGCCGCAGTGGTGGGCGTCGTGGGTCAGCCACATGACCCAGAGTACCTCGATCGTCGGCTCGACGCCCCAGGGTAACTTGACCGTGGCCGCCATCTGCTCTTCCGTCAGGGCGCCGAAGTAGTTCCTGGCCCGGGCTGTTTGTTCGTCCAGAATGGCGAGGACATCCCCGCGCCGGGGGTAATGCTCGGAGTCGATGCCCGTCCGCCACTCCCACTTCCCCGGGGTGACGGTCAACGCATCCAAGGCCGTCTTCTCCGCGGACAGGAGGTGCAGGATGTGGGCGGTGATGGAGAAGGTGCCCGGCCCGGCGCGCTGGTCCTCGCAGCCCTCGGGGACGGCCTCGGCAAGTTTCCGCAGACCCGCCCGACGGTCCTCCCAGAGTCTTCGCAACTCAGCCGGCTTCAACGGCTATCGCCTCCCGTTTACCTGTCTGGGTGTATCGAGCATGCGTTCGGGGTGCCGGGCGGGATTCCTTCTATCCGCCGCAGGCTCGTTCACACCGGCAGTGGTCGGGGCAATCCAGCACCGAGCCTTGGACCGCGATCCGACGCTCTCATAGTGCAGGAATACCGGGATTCGACGCGAACATGTGAGCCATGGTCACGGTCCTCAACCCACGGGAGATCGCGCTGCTCCATGAACTCGAACTCTGCCGGACCAGGGGAGATCGGCCCACCCCCTTCTTCCTCGCGTCGGTACTGGAGATGGGCGTGGAGGAACTGGAGGCCCTTGTTGAGCGCCTTTTTGGCCTGGGCCTGGTGGAATGGGAGGTCGTGGTCGCCGGGGGGGTGGGGGTGGCGCGCCATCTCGGGGCTTTCGGGAACAGGCATCGCTGGTGCCCCCGGATCACCCGCCGGGGCTTGGACTGCTTGCGGGGTGGGCGGCTGAGGACCCGCGAAGAGAGGGGCCTGAGCTGAACGCCGCCCGCGCCAGAGTCGGGGCCGGGGTGGTGACGGCAATGGTCCTGGCCGGACTCGCGGGCGGCTGCGTCGCGGTAGACCCGGTGGGTCAAGCGGCCGGTCCCATCCCGGGGGGCGAGCTCCGCGTGGCCCTGGCCGACCTACCGGCGACGGTCGACCCCCAATTGGCCCCTGGACCTCACCTTCTGCACCGCCTTCTGTTTGAGACCCTGCTGACCTGGGGTCCGCTGGCCCCGGCCGGAACGGTGGCCTCCGGCCTCGCTCTTCGTCCCCACCTGGCCGCCGGCTGGATGGTGTCCCCCGACGGCCGGACTGTCGACCTGCTTCTCCGGCAGGCCGTCAGCTTTCACGATGGGGCGCCCCTCGACGCCGCCGCGGTACGGGCCAACCTGGAGCGGGTACTAGCCCTGCCCGAGGGGACCCCGGCCCGGGAACTGCTGGCCGACGTGACGGCGGTCGAGGCAACCGGAGCCCATCGCCTGCGGCTGCACCTGCGACGCGCCAACCCGGCCATCTGGAACGCCCTGGCCAGCCCCTTGCTGGGTATGATGTCGCCGGGGTCCTGGGAGCGGGAGAGTTGGGTGGGCACCGGACCCTACGTCTTCGGAGCCTGGGAGGAGAACGCGGTTACGCTCTACCGCAACGAGGCCTACGCCTGGCCCCCCGCCTTCTACGGCAACGACGGCCGGGCCTACCCGCAAGCGGTCACCCTGGCCGTGGGCGGCGACGCCCCGGCTCACCTGTGGCTGGACGGCGCGCCGGAAGGCGAGGGGTTGGAGTTCTTCCCGGTCGCCGGCAGAGGCCTTCTCTACCTGGCGTTCAACCTGCGGCAGGGTGTCGCCGCCGAGGCGGCAGTGCGGCGGGCGGTGGCCTACGCGGTGGACCGGGCGGCTCTGGCGGCCGCTGCCGAGGCGGTGGAGCCCGGGTGGGTCCCCGCGGTTAGCCCTCTGGCCCCCGGCATCTGGGGCTTTGACCCGGTGGTGGCCGGCGCGTTCACCCCCCGGCAGTCGCCGGCCGCGGCCCGGGAGATCCTGGCTCTGGACGGCTGGCAGCACGAAGGCGAAGAAGACGGGTGCCTGGTGCGGGACGGGGTTGTGCTGGAACTCGAGGTCCTGATCCAGGACCGGCCGGGCGCCGTGGCGATGGCCGCCGTCCTGGCGGAACAACTGGCCGCCGTCGGCATGCGGCTCCGGCTCAGGGTCCTCGGCCCCCGAGACGCTCTCGTTCAGGCCAGTTTCGGGCGCTTTGAGCTGCTCCTGGCGGGCTACCGGTGGGCCCCCGACCCCGACGTCCTCCATTACTACTTCCACTCATCGCGGGTGGGGACGACTAACCGGGGCGGCTATCGTTCGAGCGAGGCGGATCGCTTGCTGGACGCCGGGCGGACCGAGATGGATCTTGAGCTTCGCAGTCTGGTTTACAGCCGGATCCAACGCCTGCTCCTGTCTGACTTGCCCTGGATCCCCTTGCTGGCCGAGGCCCGAACGGTGGGCTGGGATCCCGAGGGCCTGCGGGGGGTCTTGCTGGGACCGGCTGGGGAGATCTGGCTCCACGACGCGTGGTTGCCCGGCGACAGGCATTGAGCGAAACCCGGGGGCGAGTCGCCGCGTAGTACTGGGCGCAAGATGTGGGAGGGTTACCGCCGGTGAGAGGCGAGCCGCAGCACGAGATCGTCCTGGCTACCGATGTGGGTAGCACCACCACCAAGGCCGTCCTGCTTGAGATGAGCGATGGTGAGTGGCGGCTCGCCGGCCAGGCCCAGGCTCCGACCACCGTGGAATCCCCCACCGAGGACGTTATGATCGGCGTTCGCAACGCCATCCGGCGGCTGGAGCAGGCCACTGGCCGTGAGCTGCTGGACGGCGGCGAGCTGGTCCGCCCCGGGCAGCGGGACCGTGGCGTCGACCTGTTTGTGAGCACCTCCAGCGCCGGGGGTGGCCTGCAGATGGCCGTGGCCGGGGTTGTGCGGACCATGAGCGCCGAGAGCGCCGAGCGGGCGGCGTTGGGGGCCGGCGCCATCGTGGCCGACGTGATCTCCATTGACGACGCCCGCCTCATCGTCGAGCGCATTCGCCGGGTCCGTGAACTACGGCCGGATATGATCCTCCTCTCGGGGGGAACCGACGAGGGCGGGGTCTCGCAGGTGGCGGCGGTCGCCGAGTACATCGCAGCGGCCAAGCCGACCCCCCGCTTTGGCGGGACGCGCCGGGTTCCGGTCATCTTCGCCGGTAACCGGCGGGCCCGGGAGTACGTCCGGGATGTACTCGAGGGTCTGGTCGACGTCTACGTGGTGGACAATATCCGCCCCACCCTGGAGGAGGAGAACCTCGCCCCCGCCCGGGCGGAGATCCACCGTCTGTACCTGGAGCATGTGATGGTCCAGGCCCCCGGCTACCCCGATCTTCTCCGCTGGGCGGAGCAGGTGGTCGAACCTACCCCCCGGGCGGTGGGCAGGATGGTGGAGCTCCTGGCCCGGGATCGGGAGGCCAACGTGGTGGGACTGGACGTGGGAGGCGCCACCACCGACGTTTTCTCGGTGACCGGGGGGCGGTTCTTCCGGACCGTGAGCGCCAACCTCGGTATGAGCTATAGCATGGCTAATGTCATGGCTGAATCCGGGCCGGCTGCCGTGCTCCGCTGGCTGCCGTTCGACCTTGAGGACAAGGTGCTCAGTAACTGGAACGCCAACAAGATGATCCGGCCCACCACCTTGCCCCAGACCCTGGATGAGCTGATGCTGGAGCACGCCATGGCCCGGGAGGCGATCCGGCTATCCTACGAGCACCATCACACGCTGGCGCGGGGCCTGAAGGGAGTGGCGTGCCGCCGCACGCTTGACGATGTGTTGATCCAGCCTCCTCCCGGGCGGCCGGTTATCACCCCCACCAATGTCGACCTGGTCATCGGGAGCGGGGGAGTGGTCTCCCACGCGCCCCGGCCGAGCCAGGCCTTGTTGCTCCTGCTGGACTCACTGCAACCAGCCGGCATCACCACCTTCCTCCTGGATAGCGGGTTCTTGCTGCCCCACCTGGGGGTGCTGGCCCTGGTGCACCCCGCGGCAGCCACCGACATCCTGTGGCGCGACTGCGTGGTCGCCCTGGGGACGGTGGTGGCCCCGCTCTGCCGCCCGCGCGACGGGCAGCTTCTGGCCCGCGTGCGGGTGACCCTGCCCGCGGGCGGCGTCCGCGAGGATCGGCTGGTGGGGGGCAGGCTCGCCCGGATGGACCTGGGTCCCGGCGAGCGGGCAGTCATGGAGGCTATCCCTGTCAGGGGCGTGGACGTGGGCGCCGGGCCCGGCCGCCGGATCCTCCGCGAGGTGGTCGGGGGCAGGGTAGGATTGGTGCTTGACGGCCGGGGGCGGCCCATCCGCTTCCCCGCCGACCCCTATGCGGCCCGCTCTCGCCTCGTCAAGTGGTTGGCCGCGCTGGACGCGTACCCCGCTGCGAGCCTGGCCGAGGGGGGACGGTAGGATGGCGGTCCGCACCCAACTCAAGATCACCCCCAACGCCTTGCTCCGCCGTTATCGGAACCTGGCCCTGCCCGGCCAGGTCCTGGTGGACCGGGACGAGGAGGTGACCCCGGACACGGTCGTGGCCCGGACCGAGATGGTTCCCGGCGATCCCTGGACCGTCGACATCACCCGGGAGCTTGGCCTCAGGCTAACCCCGGAGCAGGCCCGCCGGGCGATTCTCAAGCGGGTGGGCGACCGGGTGGAGAACCAGGAGACCCTGGCCCAGTACCGGCTGCCGGGCGTCCTGGGCGAGACCCGCACCGTCCGTTCCCCGATCACCGGCACCGTTGAGTTCGTGTCTTACGCCTACGGCCGGGTGCTGATCCGGGAAGATGCCCGCCTGGCCCAGCGCCAGGTAGTGGTCAACGTGGCCCGGCAACTGGATGTCTGGCCGCGGACTATTGGGATGTACCTGCGGTACCGGGAAGGGGATGAGGTAAGGCAGGGAGCGGCCCTGGCCTGCGCTCCCGGCGGGGTCGGGCTGCTGTACTCCTACACGCCGGTGGCTGGCGTCGTGGAACACGTGGACCGGCGCACGGGCACGGTCGTCATCAGCCGGCCGACCCTCCCCGCCGAAGTTGACGCCTACTTCCCCGGCCGCGTACACGAGCTGGTGCCCAGCCTGGGAGCAGTGGTGGGAACCCGGGGGGATCATGTCCTGGGGATCTTCGGCCTGGGCTTTGAGAATCACGGTACCCTCCGGGTACTGGTGGACTCGCCCCGGGCCGAACTGCCGGCCGAGGCCGTGACTCCCGACTGCGGGGGAAAGGTGCTGGTAGGAGGAGCCTACATCGGCTTTGAGGCTCTCCGGCTGGCGCTGGATCGCGGTGTTCACGGGGTGATCGTCGGGGGCGCCGATCACACCGACCTCGAGCGCCTGGCGGGGAAGGTGATCGGCGTCGGCATGACTGGCCAGGAGGAGCTATCGCTTACCGTCATCCTCACCGAGGGGTTCGGCTTCATGCCCATGAACCGCGACCTCTTTGATCTCCTGGCCGGCGCTGAGGGGAGTGTGGTCTCGATCAACGGGACCACGCAGGTGCGAGCCGGTGTGGTCCGGCCCGAGATCATCGTCCATCGCGGCCTGCCGGACCGGGGAGGTGGCGACTTGCCGGACCGGGTGATCCCCCCGGCGGCCGACCTGGTCCCCGGGACCCGCGTCCGCTTGCTTCGCAAGCCACACCTCGGACAGTGGGGCATCGTCGTCCGGGCCGGCGACCTCGCCGCGCTCGAGACGGAGGCCCGGGTGACGGTGGCCGAGGTCGAACTGGAGAACGGCCGCCGGGTGGCCGTTCCCGAGGCGAACCTGGAAGTACATTAAGCCCGCCAGGGGAGCGGCTGCCCCTAAGGGGAGGACCGGCCATGAAAGTCTTCGGGGGTCGGGGGACGCGGGAGTTGACAGAGGCGATCTGCGCTCACCTGCAGGTCCGACCCGGGGCCGCCGACATCCACAAGTTCAGCAACGATAACACCTTTGTCCGGATCCTGGAGAACATCCGGGAGGAGGACGTCTTCATCGTCCAGACCTCCTGTCCCCCGGTTGACGGGGCCCTCATGGAACTCCTGATCCTGATCGACACCGTGCGCCGAGCCTCCGCCCGGCGGGTCACAGCGGTGCTGCCCTACTACCCCTACGTTCGCTCGGACAAGAAGGATCAGCCCCGGGTGCCGATCACGGCCCGCCTGGTCGCCGATCTCCTGGTCACCGCAGGGGTGGATCGGGCCATAACCGTCGGTCGACCTGACCGCCGATCAGATTCAGGGTTTCTTCACCATACCGGTCGATCACCTGACCGCCCAGCCTGTGCTCGCCCAGTACTTCGCCCGCCAGCGGCTGGAACGGCCGGTCGTGGTGGCTCCCGACCAGGGAGCCGTCAAGCGGGCCCAGCGCTTCGCCGAGCGGCTGGGGGCCCCGGTCGCCTTCGTAGACAAGCGCCGGGTCCAGGGACAGGTCGAGGAGGTCAGGGCCACCACGGTGGTAGGCCAGGTCAACGGGTGCCACGCGATTCTCTTCGACGAGGAGGTCGACCGTGGCGGCTCGGCGCTGGAAGCCACCGAACTGCTCCTTGCCAGCGGGGCGAGAGAGGTCTGCCTGGCGTGCACCCACGCCGTGCTGTCCGGGCCGGCGGTTGAGCGGCTGTCGGGTTCGGCCCTGAGCGAGGTCGTGGTCACGGATACCGTACCCGTACCTCCCGGCAAGCGATGGGACCGGTTAACCATACTGCCCATCGCGCCCCTCATCGCCGAGGCCATCCGGCGCACTCACACCGGGGAGTCGGTCAGCGTCCTGTTCGAGTAGGCTACAGGCGGATCAGCTCGTCCAGCCAGGCCGGGCCGCAGCCCTGCCGGCGCTGCCAGAAAAGGTCCTCGAACAGGTAGTGGGCAGCCAGCATGCCCCAGCCCTGCCAGCGGCAGTTCACCGTCTCGATGATGCGGGTGGCCGGCACCAGGCTCTCCCCGAAGAGGATGCGGGAGAAGATCTTCTGCTCCCAGGGCGACACATGGTCGAAGGTATCATAGCCGTGGAAGACCTCAAACACGAGGTACCCCACCGAGGCGGGGCCGATCCCGTACAGGCGCAGGAGCCGCTCCCGCAACGAGTCGGTGTCCAGTCGCCGGAGTTCGGCTTCATTGACCTCCCCTTCCGCGAAAGAACTGGTCAGCCGCAGGATGGTTCGCGCCCGGTACCCCAGTTTGAGCGCCCGCAGGTCGTCCTCGCCCGCCTGGGCGACTCGCGCCGGATGTCCCAGGGCCTTCATCCGCCTGCCGGCCAAGGTCACGGTATGCCCGTAGCGGGTCATGAGGTTGTCGGTCATCTGTACCGTGCGGCGGATGGTGGCGTTCTGCAGGAGCACCGTGGTGACGAGGAACTCGTATAGGGACGCGCTGGTGGACACCTTCATGCCCCGCCAGCGCCGTAGGACTGGCCCGAGCACTTCGTCACTGTCAAAGCGGTCGTAGAAGGGGCGCAGGTCGGTGGCCATGCCGTAGCGGTGGACGATCTCGGCAAGGAGCTCAGTGAGCGAGGCGACACCGGAACCGGCGGGAGCGTAAACGGCCACCCGCACCAGCGGGTCATCCACCGGCCCGGCCGCCCGCAGGGTGATGCCGAGGGGGAGACCCTGCCAGTCAAGAGCCTGGTGCCAAGTGCCCTCCACCAGTTGCACGTTGGGGGAGGGGAAATGGGACGGCTTCAGGACGGTGGCGATCAGATCGAAGGGGGCGACCGGCCGGATCTCCTCTTCGTGCGCCTGCAGCAAATTGCACTCCCGCTCCATCCTGTACCCCCCTTGGCCAGTCCCGGGCGGGAAGCCGGTCACGATCGCCTGTGTCCCGGAGACGGCAGCCTGCGGCAGCGGCTACCCGATCCTCACCCTCAGATCCAGCCCGCTCCTCAGGCGGTGTTCTTCGAGTTCTCGGCGCAGCTCCGCCCAGTAGCCGAGGTCCTGGTCGAATGCGAGCTCGCGATACGGGCCGGACAGTTCGGGGAAGCTCTCCTGCAGGATACCCTCGATGTTTCTCCAGTTGGGTTTCTCGGGAGACTCCATGCTCAGGGCGTACACCCAGATCGAGTCGGCCCAGCCCGCCAGCTTCTCAACCAGCGCCTTCACGTCAGTTAGAAAGGGCAGAACCGGGCAGATGAGGGCGTAGGTGGGGATGCCGGCCTGCTTCAGGGCGTGCAGGGCCCTGATCCGCTCCTCGGTCGGGGGCGCCGCAGCCTCGAATAACTGCCGTGTGCCCTCGTTCGTAAAGGCCACCGAGATGCCGGCGCTGGAGCCGGGCATCCGGGCCAGCAGGTCGATGTCCCGGGTCACCAGTCCGGACTTCGTGAGCACGGAGACCGTGTGACCCCTATCGGCTAGCATCTCCATAATCCTCCGGGTCTGGTGGTGGGTGGCCTCGGCGGGCTGGTAGGGGTCGGTATCCCACCCGACGTAGATGCGCTGGGGCTCGAGCCCGGAGAGCTCCCGGGCCAGTTGGGTCTCAAGGTCGCGGTGGGTGCGAATCTCCTCCGTCCAGTCAGTCCGGGCCTTGTTAAGGGCATAGCAGTACCGGCAGAGGTGTTGGCAACCTCCGTAGGGGTCGACCTGGTAGGCAAACCCCTCCAGCTGACAAGGCCGGAGGATGGGCCCCAGCGAGGATGGGAGCACGTGCATGGGCGTACCTCCGCGAGGCGATGCCTGTGTGACCGACAGCTATCCGTTAGACTCGACTTGGCGAGAATCCTTCCCCGTATCGCTGGCCACCGCCCTTTCCCATGCGGAAACGGGCTGTGGGTGGAGAAGGTGCTGTACATGGGGAATCCGCTGCCACCGCATGATCCGGCGGCCAGGAGCCTGGAGCACTTGCTGGACGCCCCCTTGATTGACTAAGCGTTACCACGCGTGATAACATTATGGCACGGGGAAGATTCGACGGGGCGGTTACGTCTTCGTAACCTGGAAGGGTGACCATCTCGTGCGGCATGTTCACGTATACCGGAACGGTAGGCTTGCGGTCAAGTGGGACTTGGAGAGCAGAACGGTTATGAAAGGCCAGATAACGAGGAGACTGCTAAGACTCATAAGTCAATTGGAGGTGGACGGCCTGCTGTGAAGATTCGAGCTGTCGCACCCAACAACCGCAAGAGAGCGTTTGAGGTAAAGACCTCAAACAGAACCTACGTGTTACCCTATGTCAAGAGCGATCCAGAGCCAACAGCGAGCGATCATGTGGCCCAAGTGTTCGTGGACGAGGAGCTTGGCCACGAAGGGTTCACGTATGTTCTCAAGTCGGGTAGGGAGGGGAGCGTTCACATCGATCAGGTGCTGGAGTACAATAAGGACCCAGACTACCTGCGGAACATCCTTCTTTATCGTTTGACCCTTGAGGCCCGGAAACAAGTAGACTCTAGCCGATTGTCCAAGCGCGAGATTGTCCGACGCCTTGGCACTTCTGCAGCCCAGTTCTACCGGCTGCTTGATCAGACCAATTACAGTAAGTCCATCGACCAGATACTGGCGCTCCTTCATGTTCTAGACTGTGATGTGGATCTCGTGGTGCACCCTCATCCGGTCAGAGTGGAGTGATCCAGCCCGGCGCCAGTTGGAAGGGCTGCCACCGTGACGGTCACTCAGGTCCAGCATGCCTCCGTCCGCTGTGCCCTTCTATGATGGTAGCCAGCCACCCTGCCCTGTCGTTTCCGCTGGCCGCTTACAGCGTGACAATATCGCTGTCCGGTCACAAGGGTCCCAGAGCGTGTTGACTCTTGTCCCCGCCCATGTTAGAATTGTTCCTGGTCTGGTAATATTCGCAGACCGAAGCATCTACTTCCGTGGTGATCCGCTTGACCGTGCTGCGCCGGGTTCTCAGCTACGCCCGCCCCTACTGGCTCTGGGTGATCGCCGGTCTCATCAGCATGTTGATGGGCCTGGCGCTATCGCTGGTCGTTCCCGGCCTGATCCGGGAGGCCATCGACCGCGCCATCCTGCGGGAGGAGGCCGGCATCCTGATGGCCTTGGGCGTGGGCGTGATCGGCGTGACCCTCATCCGGGGGGTCTTCACGTTCCTGGAGCGCTACTCCATGGAGTACGTCGCCCAGCGGACCATCTACGACTTGCGCAACCAGATGTACCGGCACCTGCAGCGTCTCTCCTTCAGCTTCTACGACCAGGCCCGGACGGGACAACTCATGTCCCGCGCCACCCAGGACGTGGAGACGCTACGGCGCTTCCTGGGCTTTGGTGTTGTCAACATCCTGGCCAACTCCCTGCTCTTCCTCTCCATCCTGGGCATCCTGGCGGCCCTGCACTGGCGACTGACCCTGGTGGCGTTGCTGACGCTCCCCTTCGCCATCGCGGTGGTGGTTCAGTTCGGCCGCAAGGTGCGTCCGGCCTACAGCGACATCCAGCAGCAACTGGCGGTCATCACGAACACCCTGCAGGAGAACATCACCGGGGTGCGGGTGGTGCGGGCCTTCGCGCGGGAGGATCACGAGACGGAGAAATTCGCCGCCGTGAACCAGGGCTACCTGGAGCGCGCCCTCAAGGCGGCCCGGATGTGGGCTTTCTACTTCCCACTGGTTAACTTCCTGACCGCCGGGGGCACCGCCCTGGTCCTCTGGTACGGGGGGCGCGAGGTTATCGCCGGGCGGCTTACCCCCGGCTCCTTCGTGGCCTTCAACACCTATCTGGTGATGCTGATCACGCCGCTGCGAATGCTGGGCTGGCTGGTCAACCTGGCCCAGCGGGCCGGTGCATCCAGCCAGCGGGTATTTGAGTTGCTGGACACCGATCCCGGGATTAAGGATCGCCCCGGCGCCCGCGAGCTACCCCCGGCGCGGGGCGAGGTGGTCTTCGAGGAAGTGAGCTTCAGTTACGAAGAGGAGAACGGTGATCGCCCGGCCCTGCGGGGGGTCAGCCTGGTCGCCCGCCCGGGTGAGACGATCGCGTTGCTGGGAGCCACCGGTTCGGGTAAGACCAGCATCATAAACTTGGTCCCCCGCTTCTACGACCCGACCGGGGGCCGCATCCTGGTGGACGGCGTCGACATTCGGGAGGTTACCCTGGACAGCCTGCGCCGGCAGATCGGGGTGGTGTTGCAGGACACCTTCCTGTTCTCGGCCAGCCTGCGGGAGAACATCGCCTTCGGCCGGCCCGGAGCCCGTCTGGACGACATCGTGGCGGCGGCG
The DNA here is from genome assembly GCA_031082145.1 of bacterium. Taxonomy (GTDB): domain Bacteria; phylum Bacillota; class Sulfobacillia; order UBA995; family UBA995; genus Ess09-15. The sequence continues at coordinate 154,978 of JAVHLP010000003.1, forward strand.
AAGGCCGCCCACATCCACGACTTCATCCAGGCTCTGCCCCGGGGTTACGACACCCTGGTGGGGGAGCGGGGAGTGGGCCTCTCGGGAGGACAGAAGCAGCGGGTGGCCATCGCGCGGGCCCTGCTCATGGATCCCCGCATCCTGATCCTGGACGACTCCACCTCCAGCGTGGACGTGGAGACCGAGTACCACATCCAGCAGGCCCTCGAGAAACTCATGGCCGGTCGGACGGCGTTTGTCATCGCCCAGCGGCTGTCCACGGTCAAGAATGCCGATCAGATCCTGGTGCTGGAAGACGGCCGGATCGTGGAGCGAGGCAGCCACGACGAACTGCTGGCCCGGGCCGGCGTTTACGCGAAGATCTACGAGCTACAGCTCTGCCGCGACGAAGTGGCTTGAGCGGGGGGTAACTTTGGCCCACTTCCACCTGCACGGGGACGACATGGAGATGAAGCCGGTCCGGCCGGAACTCCTCCGGCGGCTGGCCCTGTACCTGTGGCCCTATCGGCGGGCGGTGGCGACTGCCTGTGCCATGACCGTGCTGGTCTCAGCCTCCCAGCTGGCCGGTCCTTACCTGTTCGGGCTGGGCATCGACCGCTTCGTGCTGGCCGGCAGGGCCGCCGGTCTGGAGTGGCTCGCCCTTCTCTACATGGGAACCTTCGCCGTCAGCTGGCTGGGAAGCTACTACCAGACCTACTTGATGGCCCTGGTGGGACAGAAGGCGATTTACCGCATCCGCCAGGATCTGTTCGAACACATCCAGAAGCAGGACTTCCGCTTCTTCGACGGCCGGCCGGCGGGGGTCATCATGTCCCGGCTGACGAGTGACATTGGAGCCATCGAAGAACTCATCGTGATGGGGATCGTCCATGTGGTCGCCGACTTGTTGCTGCTGGGCGGCATAATCGGCATCATGCTCAGCCTGGACGTCCGGCTGGCCCTGATCTCCTTCTGCACGCTGCCGATCGTGGCGGTGTTGGCGACGGGCTTCCGCAATCGCGTGCTGGGTGCCTACCGGCAGGTACGGGCGAAGATCGCCATGATCAACGCCAACCTCCAGGAGAGCATCTCCGGGGTCCGGGTGACCCAGTCCTTCGGGCGGGAGGAGGTGAACGAGGGACGGTTCGACCGCACCAACCAGGAGAATCTGCAGGCCAACATGCAGGCTGCTTCACTCTTCTCGATCTTCATACCCCTGGTCGAAGCGGTGGGGGCGCTGGGCATGGCTCTGGTCATCTGGTACGGCGGGCCGCCGGTCATCCGGGGGACGTTGACGCTGGGTGTGTTCACCATCTTCATCAGCTATGTGACCCGGTTCTACCAGCCCATCCGGGACCTCAGCGCCGTCTACAACCAGCTCCAGGCGGCAACCGCAGCCGCCGAGAAGATCTTCGAGATCCTGGACACCGAGCCGGGGGTCAGGGACAGGCCCGGGGCCATCGGGTTGCCGCCGGTGCGCGGGGAGGTTGAGTTCGAGGGGGTCAGCTTCGCCTACCGGGACGGCGAGCCGGTGCTGGACGGCGTGAGCCTGCGGGCCGCCCCGGGCGAGCGGGTGGCCCTGGTTGGCCCCACCGGGGCCGGCAAGACGACCGTGCTGGCCCTGCTGGCCCGTTTCTACGAGCCGGAGGCGGGCGTGATCCGGGTGGATGGGCTGGACCTCCAGGGAGTTAGCTTGCGATCGCTCCGGCGCCAGCTGGGGATCGTGCTGCAGGAGAACTTCATCTTCGCGGGGACGGTGCGGGAGAATATCCGTTACGGCCGCCTGGAAGCGACCGACGAGCAGGTCGAGGCGGCTGCCAGGGCCGTCAACGCCCACCAGTTCGTGGCCAAGCTGCCGGATGGCTACGATACGGAAGTGCAGGAGCGGGGGAGCCGGCTGTCGGTCGGCCAGCGCCAGCTGGTCGCCTTCGCCCGGGCCCTGCTCGCCGACCCCGCCATCCTGATCCTGGACGAGGCCACCGCCAACGTCGACGCCCACACCGAAGTCCTGATCCAGGAAGCCTTGGAGCGGCTGCTGGAAGGACGCACGGCTTTCATCGTGGCCCACCGCCTGTCAACCGTGCGCGGGGCCGACCGCATCTACGTACTCGACCAGGGCCGGGTGGTGGAGGAGGGGACCCATCGCCAGTTGCTGGACCGGGGCGGCCTGTACGCCGAGCTTTACGAGATGCAGTTCCTGGGGCAGGAGGAGGAAAGCAGGGAAATACTGGGACGCGCCGAAGCATGATGGCGTGAGCGGTCTTCCCGAAGAAGCCTACTGGGTAGCCTTCAACCACCTGCCGGGTGTCGGCCCGCGGCGCTTCACCTGCTTGCTCAGGCATTTCGGGAACGCCCGGCAGGCCTGGCTGGCGCCGGCGGCGGCTTTCGCCCGGGTTTTCCCGCCCGGCCTGGCGGAGCGACTGGCCGCGGCCCGGGCCGGGCTCTCCCCCGCCGCCTGCTGGGAAGAAGTCGGCCGTAAGGGCCTGGGCCTGGTGCTCCGATCGCATGACGCCTACCCGCCGCGCCTTGCCGGCATCGACGATCCACCGTTCGTGCTGTACTACCGGGGGACCCTCCCCGCCGAGGAGCCGGCGGTGGCGGTGGTCGGATCCCGCCGGGCTACCCCTTACGGCCTGGCGGTGGCCGAGAAGCTCGGCCACGACCTCGCCCGGGCGGGCGTCTGGGTCGTCTCCGGCCTGGCCCGGGGGGTGGATATGGCGGCCCATCGCGGCGCCCTGGCCGCCGGGGGCCGGACCGTGGCCGTCCTGGGATCTGGCCTCAACCGCATCTACCCGCCGGAAGCTCGCTCCCTGGCCAGGTCGATCGCCGAAGCGGGGTCCGTCGTCAGCGAGTTTCCGCCCGCCGCCGCCCCGCTGGCCGGCAACTTCCCGGCCCGCAACCGCATCATCTCCGGGCTGTCCCTGGGTGTGGTGGTAGTGGAGGGCGGCCGTCAGAGCGGCGCCCTGATAACCGCGGACATGGCTGCCGAGCAGGGCCGGGAAGTGCTGGCGGTACCCGGGCCGGTGACCAGCGAGGCCAGCCGGGGGCCGCACGCGCTGCTACGTGATGGAGCGGCGCTTGTGGAGTCGGCCGCCGACGTCCTGGAGACACTGGGACTGCCGCTTCCCGTCGCGCCCGCGACGGCGAGCCTGCCCGAGCCGGACCGGGAAGAGCGCCTGCTTCTGGCCGCCCTGGGGCTTGAACCCCGGCTGCCGGAGGAACTGGCGGCGGCCACCGGCCTGGCGCCCGGCCTGGTCCTGGCCCTGTTGCTGGCGCTGGAGACCTCGGGCCGGGTGCGGCGGGCAGGAGCCGGCTACGTGGCCCTGGCGGCCGGGCCCTGAAGGGCTTCTTGCGCCTGCCGCCGGGCTGATGTATGCTACTTGGGGTAAGGAAGGAAAAGCCCAGGCGGAGGGAAAGCCGGTCGTGCCCAGACCGCTCATCATAGTGGAGTCGCCGGCCAAGGCGAAGACCATTCAGAAGTTGCTCCGCGGCAAGGTCAAGGTAGAAGCCTCGATGGGCCATGTGCGCGATCTGCCTCGCAGCCAGCTCGGGGTGGATGAGGGCGATGGCTTCGCGCCCAAGTACGTGACCATCCGGGGCAAGGGCGAGACGCTGAAGCGACTGCGCGAACAGGCACGCAAGGCCGGCGGGGTCTACCTGGCTACCGACCCCGACCGGGAGGGTGAGGCCATCTCCTGGCATCTGGCCCAGGCCCTGGGATTGGACGAGGACGACCCCATCCGTATCGAGTTCCACGAGGTCACCCGGGAGGCCCTGCAGCGCGCGCTCAAGAACCCCCGGCCGATCGACGATCAGTTGGTGGAGGCGCAGCAGGCTCGCCGCATCCTGGACCGACTGGTCGGGTACAAGCTCAGCCCCTTGCTGTGGCGAAAGGTTCGCCGGGGCCTGAGCGCGGGCCGGGTCCAGTCGGCGGCGCTCCGGATGATCTGTGACCGGGAGGAGGCCATCCGGGCTTTCCGGCCCGAGCACTACTGGACGGTGACCGCCTGGCTGGAAGACGGTCTGTTGGCCCGGTACTGGGGCAGCGAGGGACGGCGGCTGGCCCTGCGCCGGCAGGAGGAAGTCGACCGGCTCCTGGCGGATCTCCAGGGGGTGGATTTCGAAATCCAGGAGATCCGGAAGAGCCGGCGCCAGCGGCGGGCCCCGGCCGCCTTCACCACCAGCACCTTGCAGCAAGATGCCTACCGGCGGCTGGGGTTCCCGGTGCGAAAGACCATGCGGGTGGCCCAGCAGCTGTACGAGGGCCTGGACCTCGGCGATGAGGGCACCGTCGGCCTCATAACCTACATCCGCACCGACTCCGCCCGCGTGGCGGCGTCGGCTCGCGAACAGGCCGTGGCCTACCTGGAGCGGCGTTTTGGGGCCAGATGGGTGGGAGAGCCCGCCCCCGTCCGGCAGCGGCCGGGCACTCAGGGAGCCCACGAGGCTATCCGCCCCACCCGGGTGGACCGGGACCCGGATGCGATGACGGGCCTGCTCAACGCCGAACAAGCCAAGTTGTACCGGTTGATCTGGGACCGCTTTGTCGCCAGCCAGATGGCCCCCACCGAGACCGAGTTGACGGTCGTTCAACTGGCGGCGGGCCAGCACGTCTTCCGGGCGTCTGGCTCGGTGGTGGTTTTCGAGGGCTTTGCGGCCGTGTACGGGCCGGAGGCCCGGGGCGTGGCCGAGGAAGGATCTCGCCCCGAGGCCCTGGCCGGGGCCCAGGGGGGCCGACGCTTGAGGGCGGAGCAGATCAAGGAGCAGAAGCACACCACGCAGCCTCCTCCCCGTTACACGGAGGCCTCGCTTGTCAAGGCCCTGGAGGAGAACGGCATCGGCCGGCCCAGCACCTACGCCCCTATCATCGAGACGGTCCTGCAGCGTGGGTACGTGGTTCGCGAGGAGCGAAGCCTGGCCCCAACCGACGTCGGTTTCCGGGTGGTCGCCCTGCTAAAGGAGTACTTCCCCGACATCGTGGATCCCGGCTTCACCGCCGGGCTGGAGAGCCAGCTCGACGCGGTGGAAGAGGGGAGGCAGGGCTGGCAGGAGTTGCTCGGCGAGTTCTATGTGCCTTTCCGCTCCACCCTGGAGCGGGCGGAGCAGGAGATCGGCGGCATGGAGATCCCCGACGAGGTGACCGACGTCCCCTGCGAGCGCTGCGGCCGTCCCCTGGTCGTCAAGTACAGCCGCTACGGCAGGTTCCTGGGCTGCCCCGGCTTCCCCGAGTGCCGCACGACCAAGCCCTACCTGGAAGCGGTGGGGGTGAGATGCCCCCGGTGCGGCAAGGACATGGTGGTGCGGCGGTCGCGCAAGGGTAGGCGCTTCTACGGCTGTAGCGGCTATCCCGAGTGTGACTTCGTGACCTGGCAGCGTCCGGTGGACCGCGAATGCGCCGAGTGCGGGGCCTTTCTGGTGGAGATGCGAAACCGGGCGGCGGGCCTGTACTACGCCTGCTCTCGCGAGGGCTGCGACTACCGGGAGTTCACGCCGGGCGAGCAGGAGCAATAGGGGGTAGAGCCATTGACCACCGAGATCCTGGTCATCGGCGGCGGCCTGGCCGGCGCGGAAGCGGCCTGGCAGGCCGCAGCGGGAGGTCCGGTCACGCTAAGCGAGATGCGGCCGGCGACCATGACTCCCGCCCATCACTCCGGCGACCTGGCGGAGCTGGTCTGCTCCAACTCGCTGCGGGCGGAAGACCCCGACACCCCCGCCGGCCTCCTCAAGGCGGAGATGAAGGCCATGGGGTCTCTGGTCTTGGCCTGTGCCGAGCGGGTGCGGCTGCCGGCCGGCAAGGCGCTGGCGGTGGACCGGGAGGCTTTCGCGACCCTGGTAACCCGGGCCGTCACCGCCCACCCCCGTATCCGGCTGGTGCGGGAAGAGGTCCGCGAGCTGCCGGAGGAGGGCGTGACGGTGGTGGCCACCGGACCCCTGACTTCTCCCTCCCTGGCCGGGAGCTTGGCCGGCTTCGCCGGCGAGGCCCACCTGTATTTCTACGATGCCGCGTCCCCCATCGTGACCGGGGAGTCGATCGACCGGGAACGCACCTTTCGCGGTTCCCGCTATGGCCGGGGGGGCGAGGAGGACTACCTGAACTGCCCGCTCGACCAGGACGAGTACGAGGTCTTCTGGCGGGCCCTGGTTGGGGCCGAGCAGTACCCCCGCAAGGAGTTCGAGGAAACCGTCTTCTTCGAGGGCTGCCTGCCGGTGGAGGAACAGGCCCGGCGGGGGCGGGACACACTCAGGTTCGGCCCCCTGCGCCCGGTGGGCCTCCGCGACCCCGTCACCGGGCGAGAGCCCTACGCGGTGGTCCAGCTCCGCCAGGACAACCTGGCGGCGACTCTGTACGGGCTGGTCGGCTTCCAGACGAACTTGCGGTCGGGCGAGCAGGAGCGGGTCTTCCGGCTCATCCCCGCCTTGCGTGAAGCCCGTTTGGTGCGCTACGGGGTCATGCACCGCAACACCTACCTGAACTCGCCCCGCCTCTTGAAGCCCTCGCTCGAGGCCCGGAAGCGGCCCGGCCTCTTCTTCGCCGGGCAGCTCACCGGGGTGGAGGGATACCTGGAGTCGGCCGCCACCGGCATGGTGGCCGGGATCAACGCCCGGCGCCGGGCGGCGGGGACGGACCCGCTCATCCTGCCGGGCCAGACAATGGCCGGCAGTCTATGCCACTACGTGGCGGGGGCCGACCCCTCTCGCTTTCAGCCCATGAACGCCAACTTCGGGCTGCTCCCCACACTTGCCGGCCACTCCCGGCAGCGGCGGCGCGAGCGGATGGTCACCCGCTCCCTGGAAGCCCTCGGGGAATACCTGCTCAGCCGGAACTTTCAGCCACCCTCGCCTTGCCTACCCTCGTAGCGTGTGGTACTATTGTGACGGCTTGGGAGGGGTTGGGATGCGCTCCACAACCATTCTGGCCGTCCGGCGGGATGGCCAGGCCGCGGTGGCGGGAGACGGGCAGGTCACCCTGGACCGTGCCAACACCATTCTCAAGCACCAAGCCAAGAAGGTGCGGCGCATCTTCGGCGGCCGTGTGCTGGCGGGGTTCGCCGGCTCGGTGGCTGACGCCCTGACCCTGTTTGATCGCTTCGAGGCTCGCCTGGAGCAGTCTCACGGCAACCTGCCGCGGGCGGCGGTCGGGCTGGCCCGCGAGTGGCGCACCGACAGAACCCTCCGGCGGCTGGAAGCTCTCCTGCTGGCCGTCGACAAGGAGAACCTGCTGCTCGTGTCCGGCAGCGGTGACGTGATAGAACCGGACGAACCGGTGGCGGCGATTGGCTCCGGCGCCGGCTACGCCCTGGCCGCGGCCAAGGCCCTCCTGGCCCATACCCAGTTGCCGGCCCGGGAGATAGCCCTGGAGGCGATGCGGATCGCGTCCGGCATCTGTGTTTACACCAACGATCAGATAACCGTGGAAGAGGTCTAGAAGTCATGGGGCAGATGCTGGAGGATCTCACTCCCCGGCAGATCGTCAGGGAGCTCGACCGCTACATCGTGGGCCAGGACAAGGCCAAGCGGTGCGTCGCCATCGCCTTGCGCAACCGTTTCCGGCGCCGCCGGTTGGATCCCGAACTCCAGGAGGAAGTCGTCCCCAAGAACATCCTTATGATCGGGCCCACCGGCGTGGGCAAGACGGAGATCGCGCGTCGGCTCGCCAAGTTGGTGGCCGCTCCCTTTGTGAAGGTGGAGGCGACCCGCTTCACCGAAGTCGGCTACGTCGGCCGCGACGTGGAAGGCATGGTGCGGGACCTGGTGGAGACGGCCATCCGTATGGTCAAGGAGGAGCGGGTGGCCCTGGTGCGGGAGGAGGCCCGGCGGGCGGCGCAGGCGCGCCTGCTGGACATCCTGGCTCCCCTGCCCAAGAAAGAAGCGCCCTACCGAAATCCCTTGGAGATGTTGCTGGGGGGCGCGCAGTCGCGGAGCAGGGAAGACGAGGACCAGGAGTTCGAGGAGACCCTGCGCCGGGCCAGGCTAGACCGGGCCGAGATGCTCCGCCGGCTGGAAGCGGGGGCGCTAGAAGACGAATCGGTGGAGATCGAGGTGGAGGATGCCTCGCCTCCAGTGGTTGACGTACTCTCCGGGGCCGGCCTGGAGGAGATGAGCATCAACTTCCAGGACATCCTCGGCGGGATGCTGCCGCGCAAGAAGAAGCGCCGCAAGGTGAGCGTGCGGGAGGCCCGTGAGGTCCTGACCCAGGAAGAAGCGGCCAAGCTGGTGGACATGGAGAAGGTGCGGGCCGACGCGGTGTCCCGGGCCGAGCAGTCGGGGATAGTGTTCCTGGACGAGATCGACAAGGTGGCCGGCAAGGAGCAGACGGTGGGGCCCGACGTCTCGCGCGAGGGAGTGCAGAGAGACATCCTGCCCATCGTGGAAGGCTCGACCGTGATCACCAAGTACGGGCCGGTACGGACCGACCACATGCTGTTCATCGCCGCCGGAGCATTTCACCAGGCCAAGCCGTCCGACCTGATCCCCGAACTACAAGGCCGGCTCCCCATTCGCGTCGAGCTCGAGTCCCTGGGAACGGAGGATTTCTGCCGTATCCTCACCGAACCCCAGAACGCCCTGGTCAAGCAGTACGAGGCGCTGCTGGCCACCGATGGCGTGAGGATCAGCTTCACCGCCGACGGGATTCGGGAGATCGCCCGCATGGCCAGTCTTGTCAACCAGCAGACGGAGGACATCGGCGCCCGGCGCCTGCACACCTTGATGGAGAAAGTCCTCGAGGATGTTTCCTTCGAGACCCCGGACACTCGGCAGGGAAATGTCATAATAGACAGCGAATACGTCAACCATAAGCTCGCCGACATAATCCGGGACCAAGACCTCAGTCGTTACATCCTCTAGCCTCGCGGCCACGGGAACCACCTGAAGGGAGCTGGCAACTGGTGAGGGGACTCTTGGAGAAGACGCGCGCCATGGGTCGCCTGGTGCAGAAACTCGCAGGGCAGCCGGAGGAGTTCAAGCAGATCGCCCGGGTACTGTCGAACCTGATCGGGGCCAATGTGTACATCGTCAACACCCGGGGCAAGGTCCTGGGCTACACACTGTCGGAGGGTTTTGAGTGCGGCATCCTCCGGGAGGAAGTCTTGCTGGAGGAGAGATTCCCCAGCGACTACGCCGAGGCCCTGCTGCGGGTCGATGAGACCCACCCCAACGTCGCCCAGACGGATTTCCGGTGCATCTTCCGCCGCAGCGACGACTGCATTGAGAAGGGTAAGGTCTCCACGGTCGTACCCATCTCCGCCGGCGGCGAGCGCCTGGGCACCCTGCTGGTGGCCAGGTTCGGGCAGCGCTTTGACGAAGTGGACCTGGTGCTGGCGGAGTTCGCCGCCACCGTGGTGGGGATGGAGATGCTGCGCGTAAAGGCGGAACGGGCCGAGGAAGAGGCCCGCAAGAAGGCGGCGGTCCAGGTCGCCCTGGGCACCCTCTCCTACTCCGAGCTGGAGGCGGTCCAGCACATCTTCGAGGAACTGGGCGGGCAGGAGGGCCTGCTGGTGGCCTCCAAGATCGCCGACCGGGTGGGGATAACCCGATCCGTCATCGTGAACGCGCTGAGGAAGTTCGAGAGCGCCGGGGTTATCGAGTCCCGGTCGCTGGGAATGAAGGGGACTTACATCAAGGTCCTGAACGAGCGCCTGCTCGACGAGTTGAAGAAGCTTCGCTGAAGTCGCCGGCGTTGCCGCTCGCAGCCGGCCTGTGGTATACTTCCGATGGTGTCCGTCCCGACACCGATCACGCACGCCGTCCAGAGGCTCCGGGGTGGTCCGGCGGGGGCCGGTCCCCGGCCAATGAGGGCGGCGGAGGAACAACCAGAGAGGAGCCGAGGCACTTGTCCGTCGTATCCATGAAGCAGCTGCTCGAGGCCGGCGTTCACTTCGGTCACCAGACCCGGCGCTGGAACCCCAAGATGGCCCCCTACATCTTCACGGAGCGCAACGGTATCTACATCATCGACCTTCAGAAGACCGTGCGGAAGATGGAGGAGGCGTACAGCTTCGTCCGCGATCAGGTGGCGACGGGTTCCACCGTCCTCATGGTGGGGACCAAGAAACAGGCCCAGGAGACGGTCGCCGAGGAGGCCAAGCGGTGCGGCATGTTCTTCGTGAACCAGCGCTGGCTGGGGGGCATGCTCACCAACTTCGAGACCATCCGCAAGCGCATCGAACGGTTGAACTACTTGCTCAGGCTTGAGGAGAGCGGGGGCCTCGAGAAACTGCCCAAGAAGGAAGTCTCCCGCCTGCAGCGGGAGAAGACCAAGCTCCAGAAGTACCTTGGCGGGATCCGGGAGATGCGGAAGCTGCCCGGGGCCGTGTTCGTCATCGACCCCCGCAAGGAGCACATCGCCGTGCTGGAAGCGCGCCGGCTGGAGATCCCGCTGGTGGCGATCGTGGACACCAACTGCGATCCCGACGAGATCGACTACCCGGTGCCCGGCAACGACGACGCCATTCGCGCCGTCCGGCTCATCACCAGCAAGATTGCCGATGCCTGCATCGAGGGATGGCAGCTGCACCTGGACAACGTCCGCGAAGAGGCCCAGCAAGCGGTGGGCGCGGAGACGGAGACGGTGTCCGGGGACGTTCCCGAGGTGGACACCGTCGAACCGGCTCCGGTGGCGGCGGCGGAGGAGGAAGAGGCAGGTTGATCACCACAGCTCTGGTTAAGACACTGCGCGAGCGGACCGGCGCCGGCGTGATGGACTGCAAGGTGGCCCTCGAGGAGGTCAACGGCGACCTCGAGCGGGCGGTGATCCTGCTCCGTGAACGGGGAATGGCGGCCGCCCAGCGCAAGGCCGTCCGTGAGGCCCGTGAGGGTGTTGTTGAGTCCTACGTGCACTTCGGCGGGCGCATTGGCGTACTGGTGGAGGTCCTCTGCGAGACCGACTTCGTCGCCCGCAATGAGCGTTTCCGGGCCTTCGCCCACGACCTGGCCTTGCAGGTGGCGGCGGCCCGCCCCCAGTGGGTCGGCCGCGAGGATATCCCCGGCCGGATACTGGAGGAGGAGCGAGCGGTCTACCGGCAGCAAGCTCTCAACGACGGCAAGAGTGGTCCGGTCGTGGAACGCATCGCCGCCGGCCGGCTGGAGAAGTTCGTGGCCGAGCGTTGCCTCTTGGAGCAGACGTTCATCAAGGATCCGGACCGCAAGGTCAAGGACCTGGTGACCGAGTTGATCGCCTTACTGGGGGAGAACGTCCGGGTGGGCCGCTTTGCCCGGCTGGAAGTGGGCGAGAGTTGAGCACGCTGCCGATCTACCGGCGGGTGGTGCTCAAGATCAGCGGCGAGGCGTTGGCCGGCGAGCAGGGTTACGGGATCTCGCCCGAGATCGTAGAGGCCGTTGCCGTGCAGGTCCAGGAGGTACGGCAGATGGGCGTGGAGGTTGCCGTCGTGGTGGGGGGCGGCAACATCTGGCGGGGGGCCGACGCGGCCGAGCGGGGCATGGACCGCGCCACCGCCGACTACATGGGCATGCTGGCCACCGTGATCAACGCCATGGCGCTCATGGATAGCCTTGAGAAACACGGGGTGGAGACCAGGGTTCAGAGCGCCATCGAGATGCAGGAGGTGGCCGAACCCTATATCCGGCGCCGGGCCATTCGCCACCTGGAGAAGGGGCGAGTGGTCATCTTCGCCGGGGGGACGGGCAACACTTACTTCTCCACCGACACCGCCGCCGCTCTCCGGGCCGCCGAGATCGAGGCCGATGTCATCCTCATGGCCAAGCGGGGGGCGGACGGGGTGTACGACTCCGACCCGAACGCCAATCCCGCCGCCCGGAAGTACGAGGAACTGAGCTACCTGGACGTCTTAAGCCAGGGCCTGCAGGTCATGGACTCGACGGCCATCTCGCTATGCATGGATAACCAGATCCCGCTGGTGGTCTTCGACATCGCCGGTTCCGCCAACATCCGGCGGGTCCTTTTGGGTGACAAGGTGGGGACTCACATCCGCGGGGGAGATGGGCGATGATTGAGGATATCCTGAGGGAAACCGAGGCCAAGATGAAGAAGACGGTGGACGTCCTCAGCCGCGAGTTCGCCGCGGTGCGGGCCGGTCGCGCCACGCCGGCCCTCCTGGACCGGATCACCGTCGACTACTATGGGACTCCGACCCCCATCAACCAGATGGCGACCATCACTATCCCCGAACCGCGGCTGATCGTCATCCAGCCCTGGGACCGAACCCAGCTGGGGGCGATCGAGCGCGCCATCCTCAAGTCCGACCTGGGCATTACCCCGTCCAACGACGGCAACCTGATCCGCCTGGCCGTGCCCCAGCTCACCCAGGAGCGCCGCCTGGAATTGGTCAAGGGCTTGCGGCGCAAGGCCGAGGAGGAGCGGGTGGCAATCCGCAACCTGCGCCGGGAAGCCAACGACATGGTCAGGGAACTGAAGGACGAGGGGGAGATCTCAGAGGACGACGGCTTCCGGGGCCAGGCCGAGGTGCAGAAGCTCACCGACCGCTACGTGGCCGAGGTGGACCGGGCCCTGGAGGCCAAGGAGAAGGAGGTCATGGAGGTCTGACCGGAGCACCCGATGTGGTCTGCCTCGGGCTTGAGGAGGCCCTGGCCCGGCTGGCCGGGGCCGGTTTCTCCGCCGTGGACGTACTGCGGACCTGCCCTCCCTGGCCGGGCAAGCCGGCCGGGGTGGAACGGGTGATCCGGCAACGGGTCAACGGCTCCCGGGTCGAACTGGTGGTGGCTGCCGAGGAGTATTACCGGGAGCGGCCATGAAGAACCCGGACCAGGGCGGTGGCCCGCGCCACATCGCCATCATCATGGACGGCAACGGCCGGTGGGCGCGGGAACGGGGCCTCCGTCGGATTGACGGCCATCGTGCCGGTATCGACGCCATCCGCCGGACGGTGGAAGCCTGCGATGACCTCGGAGTCGAGATGCTCACCCTCTACGCCTTCTCGACCGAGAACTGGAAGCGTCCCCCGACCGAAGTCCGGGCCCTCATGAAACTCCTGGTGGACTACCTCCGGGACGAGTCCGACCTCCTAATGGAACACGGGGTGCGGCTGGGGTTTCTGGGCGACCGGCGTCGGTTGCCGGTAACCGCCCGGCGGGAGCTCGAGCGAGTCTTGGACCGGACGTCGGGCAATCGCCGCGGCCGCCTGAATCTGGCCCTGAACTACGGTGGCCGCGACGAGGTGGTCAGGGCGGCCCGTTCCATCGCCCGAGACGTCTCCGCCGGCCGGCTCGATCTCACCCGCCTGGACGAGCACACCTTCGCCAGCCGTCTGGATACGGCCGGCCTCCCCGATCCCGACCTGCTCATCCGGACCGGAGGCGAGATGCGGGTATCCAACTTCCTGCTCTGGCAGACGGCTTACACCGAACTGTGGTTCACTCCGGTCTACTGGCCGGACTTCGACAAGACCCATCTGACGCAGGCCATTTTGGACTACCGGGGCCGCCGGCGCCGGTTCGGCGCTCTTGACCCGGGCCCCTGAAGGGAGGGTGTCGCCGTGCTCAGCCAGCGCGTCGCCAGCGCCCTGATCTTCGGGCCCCTGCTTGTCCTCGGGGTCGTGCTGGGCGGGCCCCTCCTGGCGGTCATGGTCCTTCTCATAGCCGTGCTCGGGCTCAGGGAATACGCCGGCCTGCTCCGGCCAGGGGAAGGCCGGATGCTGGCGGTCGTGGCCTATCCTGCCGCCGCGCTGCTGATAGCTGACGCCTGGCTGGGTACCCCCCCGGCCGGTCTCGTCTTTCTGCTGGCGGTCGCCTCGAGCCTCCTGTACTCGCTGGCCAGTAGCCGGGGGCCGGGGCCGGCGGACACCGGTCTGACCATCTTTGGTCTGGTCTACCTCCCCTGGTTCATAGGTTTCATCTTGAGGACCCGAGCGCTGCCCGGAGGGCTGATCCTGGCCCTGTACACCCTGTTCGGGACCTGGGCTTTCGACACCGTGGGCTACTTCGTGGGCGTCCGCTGGGGCCGGAGGCGGCTATGCCCGGCGGTGAGCCCCGGCAAGAGCTGGGAGGGTACCCTGGCCGGCCTGGCGGGCGCTGTGTTGGTGGCCGCCGTGGCCAATCGGTGGCTCGGGTGGCCGCCAGCCGCCTGGGTGGCGCTTGGGCTCGTGGCTGGCTTGGCGGCCCAGTTGGGTGATCTCCTGGAATCGGCTTTCAAGCGGCATGCGGGGGTAAAGGACGCCGGCAACCTGATCCCGGGGCACGGTGGGGTGCTGGACCGGTTCGACAGCCTGCTGCTGGTGGCCCCGACCGTGTTCTACCTGGCGGTGCTCCTCGGTGGCTAGGGCCGGGGGGGAGTTGACGGTGCGGGACTTCTTGCTGTCTTGGGCTTACCTGGGCCTGGCCCTGGCCGTCATGTTCCTGGCGGCCCGGTTCCTGCTGCCTCTTGTATTGCCGTTCGCCATCGGCGCCGCGCTGGCCGTGATCATCGAGCCGGCAGTGGCCCTGGTGGAGCGCCAGACCCGAGCGCCCCGGGGAGTGGCGGTGGCCGTGGTCCTGGTGGTGGTGCTGGTAGTATCGGTTTACCTTTTGTACCTGACCCTGGCCACTCTGGTGGCGGAACTGGTTGAGCTATACCTCCTACTGCCCCGGGATTACGCGGCCGCCCTGCGGTGGACGGACGAGCTCTTGCGCCTGTTCGGGGAAACGGCCAAGGTGCTCCCCGACCCTCTCCGCATCTCGCTGGAGAACCACGTGGCCGCGTTCTACCAGGGGCTGTCCGCAGTGGTGGGGGGACTGGTGGAGGGCCTCCGCCGCCTGCCCCGGATCCTCACCGTGCTCCTGGTATCGCTGGTGGCCGCCTTCTTCATGAGCCGCGACCGGCGGGAGATCAACCGCTTCCTGTTGGGCCTGCTGCCCGACTCCTGGCGTGGCCGGGTGCGGCGGGCCAACACCGACGTCCTGCGCTCTATCCTGGGCCTGATCAACGCCCAACTGCTCCTGGTCGGGATCACCGCCCTGCTGACGGCCATCGCCCTGCGGCTGGCCGGGGTCACCTACGCCCTGGTCATCGGCCTGGCCGTGGGTATCCTGGACCTCTTGCCCATCATCGGGCCGGTAGTCATCTTCCTGCCCTGGGTCGTGTATGCCGCTCTCACCGGCCAGCTAGTGTTTGCGCTGTACCTGGCCTTCATCTACCTGGCCATGGTGGCCGTCCGCTCGGTCATCGAGCCACGGGTGATCGGCCGCCGCATCGGCCTGCACCCACTGGCCACGCTCATAGCTTTGTACCTTGGGATTCAGCTGTTTGGGGTGAACGGCGTCGTCATCGGCCCCCTGGTTGCCATCGTCCTCAAGGCCCTGGTCCGGTCGGACCTGCTGCCGATCTTCCCCAATCCGGCCCGCTGAGAGGAGACCCGGTTTGCGCACCCTCGCCCTGCTGGGTTCAACCGGCTCTATTGGCCGCCAGGCCCTCGAAGTGGTGGACTCCCTGACCGGGTCCCACCCCTTCCAGGTCGTCGCCCTCGCGGCCGCCAGAAACGCGGCCCTCCTGCTGGAGCAAGCCCGCAAGTACCGGCCCGAACTGGTGGCCCTGGTCGATCCTGCTGCCCTGCCGCCGGTGGCGGCGGAGTTCCGCGCCCTGGGCGTGGAGGTGCGGACGGGGCCGGAGGGAGTGCTGGCGGCCGCCCGCCTCGGAGCCAACCTGGTCCTGAACGCCGTGGTGGGAGTGGCCGGGCTCGAACCCACCCTGGCCGCCTTGGCCGCGGGGTCGGCCGTGGCCCTGGCCAACAAGGAGTCCCTGGTGGCGGGAGGATCCCTGGTGGCCGCTCTCCTCGACGCCGGCGCCGGGCCCCTTGTGCCGGTGGACTCCGAGCCGAGCGCCGTCCTGCAGTGCTTGCAGGGCGACCCCACCCGGAGAGCCCTCGCCCGGGTCATCCTGACCGCCTCCGGCGGGCCTTTCCGGGGTCTTCAGGCGGTCGATCTGGACCGGGTGACCCCGGCCCGGGCGCTCGCGCACCCCACCTGGAACATGGGCCCTAAGATAACCGTGGATTCGGCGACCCTCATGAACAAGGGGCTGGAGGTCATCGAGATCAGCTGGCTCTTCCGCCTCCGGCCGGACCAGGTCCGGGTGGTGATCCACCCCCAGTCCATCGTCCACAGCATGGTGGAACTGGCCGACGGTTCCTTCCTGGCTCAACTCGGCCTGCCC
Organism: bacterium; assembly: GCA_031082145.1. Taxonomy (GTDB): domain Bacteria; phylum Bacillota; class Sulfobacillia; order UBA995; family UBA995; genus Ess09-15. The sequence continues at coordinate 171,080 of JAVHLP010000003.1, forward strand.
GACATGCGGGTGCCCATCCAGTACGCACTGACCTATCCCGAGCGGGCTCCCGCCCCTTGGCCCCGCTACGACCCGGTGTCGGCCGGGCTGCTGGGCTTCGAGGAGCCCGATGCCGAGACCTTCCCCTGCTTGCGCCTGGCTTATGAAGCGGTTAGAATGGGAGGAACGGCGCCGGCCGCCCTCAGCGCCGCCAACGAGGTGGCGGTGGAGGAGTTCCTGGCCGGCCGGCTCGCCTTCACCGGCATCGGCCGGGTGGTAGAGGAGACGCTGCGGCAGACCGATCCCTCACCGGCCGGCAGCCTGGAGGCGGTGCTGGCGGCCGACCGCCTGGCCCGGCGGTTGGCGGGCCGGCTGGCGGGGGAAGATCGGGAACGAGGTGCGGGCTGTTGACCATCGCCGTCTCGGTGCTCCTCTTCGGCTTCCTCATCCTGTTCCACGAACTCGGCCACTTCCTGGCGGCCCGCCGGGCGGGGGTGAGGGTCCACGAGTTCGCCATCGGCTTCGGTCCCCGGCTGGTCGCCACCCAGCGGGGAGAGACTCGTTTCTCCCTCCGCCTGTTCCCGCTGGGAGGCTTCGTGCGCATGGCGGGGACGGATCCGGGCGATGCCCCCGACCCCCGGAACTTCACCCAGCGGCCCCTCGCCAGCCGGGTGCTGGTGATCGCCGCCGGTCCCCTCATGAACCTCGTGGTAGCGGTACTTATCTTCGCCTTCGTGTTTGCCGTGCTCGGGATCGCCGTTCCGCGGCTGGAGCCGGCCACTATAGGTGAGGTGCTGCCGGGACACCCGGCCCGCGAGGCGGGCATGAAGGCCGGGGACCAGGTGGTGGCGGTGGACGGCGAGCCGGTGGCCGACTGGGATGAACTGGTCGCCCTGGTGCAGCGACGGCCGGGCCGGGAGGTCACGTTCGAGGTGGAGCGGGATGGCCGGCGTCTTCTCATCCCCATCGTGCCCGAGGAGAGCCGGGACTCGCCTGGCCGGGGGTTCATCGGCGTGGCGCCGGTGGTCGAGATCCACCGCCTCCCACCGCTGCAGGCGGTGGCGGGCGGGGCCATGTTCGCCGGCCAGCTCCTGGTGCTGGTACTCCGCGCCATCGCCGGCATGGTCCTCGGCCGGCAACCACTGGACCTGGTTGGGCCGGTGGGAGCGGTGGCCTTCATCGGCCAGGCCACCCGCGCCGGCCTGGAGAACCTGCTGCGCCTGGCCGGCTTCTTCAGCCTCAACATTGGCCTCTTCAACCTCTTACCCATACCTGCCCTGGACGGCAGCCGGCTCCTCTTCCTCGGGGTGGAGGGCGTGCGTGGCCGGCCCATCGACCCCGAGAAAGAGAACTTTGTCCACTTCGTGGGCTTCGCCTTGCTGCTGCTCCTGATCATCGTGGTCACCTACAAGGACATTCTGAGGCTGGACGTTTTTTAGGGGGTGACCCGGGTGGCCCCAGCCGCCCGCCGCCGGACCCGCGCGGTCCTCGCCGGCCCGCTGGGCATAGGCGGGGAATACCCCGTCTCGGTGCAGACCATGACCAAGACCGATACCCGGGACCTCGAGGGCACGGTGGCCCAACTCCTCTGCCTGCAGGCCCGGGGCGCGGACCTGGTCCGTCTGGCCGTACCTGACGAGCAGGCCGCTCGGATGCTGTCCGCCATCCGCCGCCGGGTTAACATCCCGCTGGCTGCCGATATCCACTTCGACTACCGGCTGGCCCTCCAGGCCCTCGACGCCGGTGTTGACAAGCTCCGGCTCAACCCCGGGAACATCGGCAGCGCCGATCGGGTCCGGGAAGTGGCCCGGGCCGCCGGCGCCCGTGGGGTGCCCATACGGGTCGGGGTCAACGCCGGCTCGCTGGAGAAGCGCCTGCGTGCCGGCGGCGTCAGGGCCGCCGCCCTGGTGGAGAGCGCCCTGGCCCAGGCCCGGCTCCTGGAAGCGGCGGGCTTCACCGCCATCGTCGTCGCGGTGAAGGCAGCCGACGTCCCCCTCCTGCTCGAAGCCTACCGCCAGGTTGCCGCCGCCACCGACTACCCCTTGCACCTCGGCGTCACCGAGGCGGGCACGGTGACGACGGGCTCGGTCCGTTCCGCCGTCGGCATAGGGGCCTTGCTGGCAGAGGGCATCGGGGACACCATCCGGGTCTCCCTCTCCGCTCCCCCGGAGGAGGAGGTCCGGGTGGGAAAGACCATCCTGTCCACCCTGGGACTCGGCCCTCCCCGTCCCCTGGTGGTGGCTTGCCCTACCTGCGGCCGCTCGGAATTCGACCTCCAGCCGGTAGTGCAGGCGGTAGAAGAGCGGCTGGAAGGCGTGAACGCGTCCCTCCGAGTGGCCGTCATGGGCTGTGTGGTCAACGGCCCCGGCGAGGCCCGCGAGGCCGACATCGGCCTGGCCGGTGGGGGAGGGGTGGCCCTGGTCTTCCGGGGAGGGAAGGTCGTGCGCCGCCTGCGCCCGGAGGAACTGCTGGAGGGGTTCCTGGCCGAACTGGACGACTTGCTGGCCTACCCGGGCTCGCCCGCCTCCAGGAGGTCAACGTAGGCGTCGGCTACTAAGTCCTCCGGGCCGATGCCGAGTTCCCGCAGCAGGGCTCGGGTTTCCCCGGCGGCTTGCTCCGGCGAACCAGCCCGCTCCACCTCGGTCTCGATCTCCACGAAGTCGCCCAGCCCTTCCACCCGGTCCAGGTGCACCCGGGAGTTGCCGACCCGGTAGAGGTGGCGCAGCTTGCGTACCACTTGCGTCTCGCCCAGGGTGCCGGCCAGCATGGCCTCAAGAAGGTCCGGCTCGGGGATCGGGGTTTTGGCGTAAGTGCTGGTCCGAAGGCTGGCCTGATCGGCCCTGAGGTAGGAGATAAGCACGGCCCGGCCGTTCTCCTCGCGCAGCTTCAGGCGGCCGCGGGACACGGGGAAGAAGGTATCCACCTGGCTGAGAACCTGTGGCTCGCATCCCGCCAGCCGGAGGGCCCGGGCCTCGATCAGGGCCCGATCCCTCACCCTGGCCTTGACCTCGACGTTGACCGGCAAGGCTACGTCGGGTCGGACGGCGCCTTGGGCCTCAGGTGCCGCAGGCGCAACGGTAGCAGTGAGCTCTGATCGCCCTGGCCGGTCCCAAACCAGATCTCCACCGTGCCGAAATCGATGGTAGCCGGCTGGAGTTCGAACTCCTGGTCGAACTCCCACCAGCCATCGCCGGCGGCCGTCAACTCCAGTTTGGTCGCTTCCAGCAGCGTTGTCTCCACGTTCTCCACGCGAGCGTACACCGGCAGTTCCGTCCGCACCCGTCCCGCCAGGCGGATGCTCTCGCCGACGCTCTGGAAGGGGACGGGACTCCGGAGCACGATGAGATCGCTGAACTTGGCCGCTTCGTACTCGTGGATCCTCCGGGGGGCCCTGACGCTCCGGATGTCGAGTAGTTCGACCACGATCTCCTTGTCCGTTTTGACGGCGACCAGGAGGTAGGGGTAGGAGTCGGCCACACCGCCGTGAGTCTTGGGGGCCCGGCAGGTCACCTCCAGCAAAGCGTGGTTGCCCTGGTCGGTGACCTTGTCCAGTACGACCTCGTAGCCGGTGGGCGCCTTGCCCATCGCCACCAGGATCAGGCTGTCCCCGCCGTGCCGGCGGAGATGAACACCCTCCACCGGGCGGAGGGCTTCCAGCCAGTGTCCCAGTTCGCCCTCAGGCGTGCCCCGGATGATCGTGTACTCGACCGGGCGGAGGTCATCCGGGCCGGCCGCCGGCGCCCGGCAACCGGCGACCGCCAGCAGGGCGAGCAGCAGGGTGATCGCCAGGATGCGTCGCGTCACCTCATAGCCTCCTTGACCAGGCCGGCGTGCCCCAGCCCGGTCCTACTTGTTGGCGTACGACCACTCCATCAGGCATAGCGGCACCAGAGCAGTCGCCCGGCCGGGGCCGTCCCCGAACCATATCTCCAGCATCCCGGAGGGGCTGGAGGCCCCCCTGAGGGTGAACTCCTGGTCGAAACGCCACCAGCCATCCCCGGCGGCCGACAGGTCCAGCCGCGTCGCCTCCAGGAGCTGGTAGTGGCCGTCCTCCAGGCACGCGTAGACCGGAAGATCGGTCTTCACCCGGCCCCGGAGCCGGACCGTGGTCCCGATTCCCTCGAAGGGGACGGGACTCTCGATAACGATGGGGCCGGCCTCAACAGCCGACCCGTCTTCGTGAAGCGGCAGGCCGCTTGGCTCGCCTCTCTCATTCAAGCGGTTGACCCGGATGTCCTTCTCGGTCTTGACCCGGAGCAGCAAGTAAGGGTAGGTGAGAGCCTGGGTCACCATGTCGCCGGGACCGGGCGCCCGGTAGACGACTTCGAGCAGGACGTAGTCCTCCGCTTCCATGGCGTCGTTCAGGTCCACCCGGTAGCCGCCGGTCGGCCGCTCGCCCATGGCCACCAGGACGTAGCGGAAGCCGCCGTCATCGCGAACATAGACGCCCTCCAGCGGCCGGAGCGCGTCCGCCCAGGTCTGGATGGTCTCGCCCGGCTCAAACGCTCCCGGAAGCGAGACCAGACCGGTCGGCGCGAACGGCGAGCCGTTGAGGTCGCCCCGGCCGGCCCGGCAGCCGCCGGCCAGCATCGTGACCAACAGCAGTACGAGAACTCGGCTCATTCTCGGCATTGGACCGCCCTCCTCTCGCCGTCTCTTTGACGACGCGGCAGCTCGGCGGTTCCATCTGGAGTTGGGTGCCGATCTGCCGGTTAACGATGGTACACCAGATCGTCGGCTGCGGTCAATGTCAGTAGTAGCCACGGCCGGGGAAACCCGGGAGAGTCGCGATCAGGGCGGCCGGGATCTCTCACTTCAAGATCGAGCGGCGCCATGCTTGGCGGGCAGTCCCCGAGAAGCTCAGGGTCGCTCCGCCAGCACCCACCAGTGGGCGGACGGCTCTATTCCCTCGCTGAGCCTCTCATCCCGCTTCAGGGAGAGGTGGAGGGGCCGGAAATGCCCCAGGAAGTCCAGCAGGGCAGCGCGATCGACATAGTGGTGAGGGATGCCGGCCTCGAGGCCCTCGGTCCGGACGAAAGTGTGAGGTTCCACCTCCCGCCCCCGCCCGTAGGAGGAGTTGCCCCGGTCGTTGAAAGTGGCCAGCAAGAGCCCGCCGGGTGCCAGCACCCGCCTGGCCTCGGCCAGGGCCCGCGAGACGTCCTCCCTGGCGCAATGGTAGAGGACGTGGACTGCCACCACCACGTCGAAGGCCGCGTCGGGGTAGGGCAGCCGCCGCATGTCGGCCAGAACCACCCGGTCGCCCAGGCCCAACGGCCCTAGCACCCGCCGGCACTCGTCCACCCCCCCGGGGCTGAGGTCGCAGCCCCGGACGTCGAAGCCGTTCTCGGCCAGGTACACGAGATGACGGCCGATGCCGCAGCCCAGGTCCAGGGCCCGCCGGCCGGGCCGGTCCAGGAGTTCGGGCAGGAAGCGATAGACCTCTTCATGCGGGCGGCGCCAGTACGGCGCCGCCGCTTGTTCCCAGTTCCAGGCCAAACTCCACCCACCCCCGTAGGTTCGCCGGATCTGACTGCGGGGTCTTAGAACACGCCCTTCACCTTACCCGTGTCCACGTCGACGTCGATGCGGCGGTAAGCCGGATCGGACGAGGTCCCCGGCATCAGGCTGATGGCGCCGGCCACCGGCACCACGAAACCGGCTCCCTTGTAGGTGAGGATGTCGCGCACCGACAGCCGCCACCCCTTGGGGACGCCCTTGCGGGCGGGGTTGTCGGAGAGGCTGAGGTGGGTCTTGACCATGCAGGTACCCAACTGCTCGAACTCGGGATCGCTCTCCATCCGCTTGGCCTTCTCCAGAGCCTCGGGGGAGTAGTCCACCCCGTCGGCGCCGTAGACCCGGGTCGCGATCAGGTTGATCCGCTCCCGGAGCGGCGTCTGCAACTCGTAGAGGTACCGGAAGTCGTTGGGCTCGTTGGCCGCCTCGATCACCGCATCGGCCAGCTCCAGGGCGCCGTCGCCGCCCTCCAGCCAGTGCTTCGAGAGGGCGGCCCGCGCCCCGGCCGCCTCGGCGGCCCGGCGGACGGCCTTGATCTCCTTGTCGGTGTCGGTGTGGAAGTGGTTGATGCAGACCACCGGGTTGACGCCCGACTGCTTGATGATGTTGATGCAGTGAATCAGGTTCTCGCACCCCTTTTCCACCCACTCCACGTGCTCCTCGGAGTAGGCACGATCCAGGGGCTTGCCGGGCACGGGCATGGGGGCTCCCCCGTGCGCCTTGAGGGCCCGGACGGTGGCCACCAGCACCGCGGCGTGGGGCTTGAGGCCCGACATGCGGCACTTCAGGTTCCAGAACTTCTCAAAGCCGATGTCGGCGGCGAAGCCGGACTCGGTGAGCACGTACTCGCCGAGCTTGAGGGCGACCCGGTCGGCGATGATGGAGGACTGCCCGATGGCGATGTTGGCGAACGGGCCGGCGTGCACGAACACCGGCTGGCCTTCGAGGGTCTGCAGCAGGTTGGGGTTGAGGGCCTCGACCATCCAGGCCGTCATGGCCCCGTCCACCTCCAAGTCGCGGGTGGTGACGGGGTTGCCCTGGCGGTCGTAGGCGACCACGATCCGGCCCATGCGCTCGCGGAAGTCCCTCAAGTCCTTCGCCACGGCCAGGATGGCCATGACCTCCGAGGAAACGGCGATGGCGAAGCCGGACTCCATCATGAAACCGTCCATCTTCCCGCCCAGGCCGATGACGATATCGCGGAGTGCCTGGGCGCAGAAGTCGATGATCCACTTCATCTCCACGTTGCGGGGATCGATGTTCAGCCGCCGGAGATCCCGCGAGGCGAGGAACTTGTCACCGTAGTTGGCTTCGTGCTGCAGGCGGGAGGTCAGGGCCACCATGGCCAGGTTGTGGGCGTTCATGATGGCGTTGATGTCGCCCGTCAGCCCCAGGGAAAAAGGGGTCAGGGGAATGCACTGGGACAGCCCGCCTCCCGCGGCCGATCCCTTGACGTTCATGGTCGGCCCGCCGGAGGGCTGCCTGATGGTGGCAATGACGCGTTTCCCCCGCTTCCCCATGCCCTGGGTGAGGCCCATGGTGGAGGTGGACTTGCCTTCGCCCAGGGGTGTCGGGGTAATCGCGGTCACGTCAATGTACTTGCCGTCGGGCCGGCCGGCCAGGCGCTCCAGGACGGCCTTGAAGTCGACCTTGGCGATGTGGTGGCCGTGGGGGAGCAGTTCGCGGTTCTCCAGCCCCAGTTCGTCCGCCAACTGGTAGACGGTCTTCATGCTCGCTTCCGCCGCCTCGGCGATCTGCCAGTCGGGGTGCTTGGTCGGATCCAGTGGCATGCGCGGTCCTCCCTCTGATTTCTACTCAGCTTGCCCGCCGAAACCCGGCCATCGCCGGGCCTCCGGTCCTGCTGCAAGGGCAGATTTCTACGCCCTCCAGCCATGTCCTGCCGGCAGGCCGGCCCTACGGTCCGGAGAAACTCGCGCCCCCGGTCGTCCGTCTTAGGGACGGGTAGGGCTCGGGATCGGAGATGAGACATGCGCCGGCTGGCGATCATCCTTCTGGCGCTCCTGGCGGCGAGCGGGGGTTGCCGGTCCCGGGTCGCCGTCGACCGAGAGGCCGAACCGCCGCCGGAGTTCGCTTTCGCCCTGACCCCGGCCGCCCTCGACCTCCATCCCGTCGAGCAGCAGCCGAACCGTCTGGTGATTCACCTGTTCCTGCCCGATGGAGCAAAGGTGAGTACGGTCGAGCCACAGGGGGACGAACTCCTGGTCCGGTTGGAGCACGCCGGTCCCGTCAGTTCGTACCAGCCGACGCCTGTCATCGCCCTCTGGATGGGAGCTGAACCACAGCAGTACGTCCTCCGGTGCGACTTCCCGGCCGGCACCGAGCTTCCCACGCAGGTACGCTTCACCGATCTTGCAGGGAACTTCCTTGAGCAGCGGCTGGACTTTGAGAGTGCACTGGCCGTGGCCAGGGAGGAGATCGGCCCCTGCTTCCGTCGGGGTGACTTCTCGGCTTTCACCCTCGAACCGGGGTGCCGTCCGGCCTGGCGATTCGACCTCTGCGGGCAAGTCCTCAACGCGCGGGGGGATGCTCTGGTGGCCGGGTCGGTCGTCGTGGATGCCATGACGGGCGACATCCTGGAACACCCCCGCTCGGAGCGTTACCCCACCCGAACCTGGCTGAGGGAGACCGGCCGGCTCTGGCCGGCCGGTCTACTGCCCGACGGCAGGCTGTTGCTGGAGGTTCTCGCTAGCGGTCTCCGGCTGGCCCTCTCCGCTGAGGGGGATCTGGAGCAACTCCCCGGCTCACCTCGACCCGAGTTCCCGACCCAGCCCGGAGGACCCATCGGCTGGGAGCTCAGCCACGACTACACCTGGGCGGAGTCGGAGGGAGCAGGGCTTCTCCTGACCTTGACCGGGCCCGATGGCGCGGTTGTCGACCTGGCCCAGAGGCTCCTCGCCATCGACGACTATCTGGGTGGCTACTCCCTGTCCGGGCAGCAATGGACTCCCCCGGCGGGCATCCCGAGACCCTGTTCTTCTCTCTCGACCCTGTGTTCGCGTCCTACACTGAGGGGTGGCACCGCCGGCTCTTCCGCTACGACCTGGCCGCCGGAACGCTGGATGAACTCTTCCGCTTGCCCGACGGGGCGGAGTTCTACGTCTTCGGCGATAACCGAGTGGTGGCCTTCCCGCTGAGTGACGGCATCATCCTCAAGGACGTTCCGGGGCCGTGAGAGGCAGCGAGCTACCCCCGGGGAGCGGTTCCCCGAACTGGGAGGGACTGCATGTCCAAGCTGGCCTGTGAGATCAGGAGTCTGACCAAGATCTACCGCGGAGCCACGAGCCCGGCCAATCGAGAGATAGACCTGGATGTCCCTGCCGGCGTAATCTACGGCGTACTGGGCCCCAACGGTGCCGGCAAGACGACCTTGGTCCGGCAACTGGCGGGGCTCCTCGAGCCCACCTCCGGTTCCATCCATCTCCTCGGCGTGGACGTGAGAGCCGAGCCCGGGCGGGTTCCGTTGTTGCTGGGCTACTTCGGCCAGCGGCTCTTGGCACTGAACGCCCATCGGTTCGAGGAGGTCCTCCGGATCACGGGACTCTTGCGCGGCCAGTCGGTGGCGCAGGCCAGGCGTCAGGCCGGGCTCCTCATGGAGTACTTCGGGGTCACCGAGTTGGCGCGAAACCTGCTGGGCCGGATGAGCGGGGGAGAGCGCCGGCTGGCCGGCCTTCTGGCCACTTTTATGGGCGACCGCAGGGTGCTGATCTTGGACGAGCCGACCAATGACCTCGATCCCCTCCGGCGGCAACAGCTCTGGAGCTATCTCCACGAGCGCAACTCTCGTACCGGCACCACCATTATCGTGGTCAGCCACAACCTGCTGGAGGTGGAGCTCGTTGCCCACCAGGCTGTCCTCATCGACCGGGGTGTGGTGGCCGCCTGTGGGACGATCGGCGATCTGAAGCGGTCGGTAGCCGGCTGGGTTCGGATCGAGCTGAGACTGAAGCAGGAACAGGCTGAGGACCGAGAGCTCATTGCCGGGCTTCCCAACGCGCGCCTGGCCAGGCCTGGACTCTGGGTGATCCCGGCTGCCCCGGCCGCCGCCCCCGATCTCCTGGGGATGGTCCTGAACCGGCTTAGCCCCGGGGCCCTGGACGACTTCCGCCTGGTTACGCCGAGCCTGGATGATGTCTACCTGCATTTCACCGGAAGGGAGGTGGGCCAGCATGTTTGACTCCGACACCCCGGGCCGCTGCCAGGCCTCGGCAACCTCGGTATTCGGGCTGGTACTGATCAGCGAGTTGTTCCGCATCCGGCTGGAGTGGTTCTGGTACCTGGTGCAGAGGTCGTTCGTGCCGCTGGCCTCGCTCGCCTTCCTCTACTACCTCTGGGACGATCCCCGGTCGGCCCAGTTCGCGGTGACCGGCTCCCTCGTCAACACCATGACCACCAGTGCCATGCTCTCCTTGGGGCAGTATCTCGGCCACATGAAGGACAACAACGCCTTTGAGCACTACGCTGCCTTGCCTGTCTCCCGGACTACCTTCGTGGCGGCGCTGGCCACCCGGGGGGTGTTGCTCACCCTGCCCTCGCTCCTTACGGTGGCCCTCATCGGCCGTTGGGCCCTTGACATCCCGCTAACCCCCATCGGACTGGTGTCGCTGCTCCTCGGGGCTTATGCCATGTCCGGACTGGGAGCCTTCATGGGCTTTTGGAGCAAGGACGCCCAGACGGCGAGCCTGTCCACCCAGGTGCTGGCTACCGTGATCATCTACCTCTCTCCGGTGTACATCCCCCTCGAACAGCTGCCGGCCCTCTTCCGGTGGACCTCTGTGCTCATACCGACCACCTACGCTGCCAGCGCCCTCCGGCTCTCGACGGCGGGGGCTGGCTTGACCGCCCTGTGGCCCGACCTGCTCGCGCTCCTGGGCTTCGCCATGGTCTCGCTCTTCCTGGTGCCCCTCCGGCTGCCCTGGCGCCAGGCCTAGGCATTGACAGCCCATCCTGCCTTCTGCTAGCATGGGAGGCGCAACCGAGCATCTCGGGGCGATGAGAGGGCCCGGACCCGGTGCCGTCCCCCCCAGGGAGCCGGTCCTGGACTGCGAGACCGGCGGGGAAGCGGGGTCCGTCCCACCCTCGAGCCGGCGGCGAGGAGCCGCCCGGTGGTCCCGCCGTTACCGGGAGGCAGACGATCCGGTCTGCGCGAGCGGGCAGATCCCCGGGGTCTGCCAAGGAAGGTGGTACCGCGAGCCTCTCGTCCTTCCGGCGAGGGGCTTTCCTGTTGGAGACTCAGGCGATGGGGTGAGGCGGGTGGACAAGGAGTACGTGCGGGAGATAACGTCCCGGGCCGAGGATTACTCCCAGTGGTATGTCGACGTGGCGACCAAGGCCCAGCTCATGGATTACGCCCCGATCAAGGGATGCATGGTGTTCCGCCCCTACGGGTACGGCATCTGGGAGCGGATACAGGGAGCACTCGATCCCCGCTTCAAGGCCACCGGCCACCAGAACGCGTACTTCCCCCTCTTCATCCCCGAGAGCTTTCTCCAGCGGGAGGCCGAGCATTTCGAGGGCTTCGTGCCCGAGGTAGCCTGGGTCACCCGCGGCGGCGGCGAGGACCTGGCCGAGCGGCTGGCCATCCGGCCCACCTCGGAAGCCATGATCTGCCACATGTACTCGCGCTGGATCCAGTCCTGGCGCGACCTGCCCATGCTCTTGAACCAGTGGTGCAACGTCGTCCGCTGGGAGAAGGCCACCCGGCCGTTCCTCCGGACGACCGAGTTCCTCTGGCAGGAGGGGCACACCTGCCATGCCAGCGAGGAGGAAGCCGAGGAGGAGGCCTTGCGGATGCTCGGCGTTTACGCCGACTGCCTGCAGGAGGACCTGGCCCTGGCCGTCATCCCCGGCCTCAAGACGGAGGCCGAGAAGTTCGCCGGGGCGCTTCGCACCTACACCGTCGAGGCCCTCATGTCCGACGGCAAGGCCCTTCAGGCCGGCACCTCCCACAACCTCGGCCAGTTCTTCGCCCGGGTCTTCGACATCCTGTACCTTGACCGGGACGGCCAGCAGAAGCACGTCTGGCAGACTTCCTGGGGGGTCAGCACCCGCCTCATCGGCGCCCTGATCATGGTCCACGGCGACGACCGGGGCCTGGTGCTGCCGCCCCGGGTTGCGCCCCTGCAGGCGGTCATCGTCCCCATCGCCCCCCAGCGCCAGCGGGAGGAGATCCTGGCCGCCGCCCGCGAGCTGAGAGACACCCTCTCGGGGTCGTACCGGGTTCAACTGGACGACCGCGAGGAGCATAGCCCGGGCTGGAAGTTCAACGAGTGGGAGATGCGGGGTGTGCCCGTGCGCATCGAACTGGGCCCCCGCGACCTGGCGGCCGGCCGGGTCATCCTGGTGCGGCGGGACAACGGCGAGCGCGAGGAGGCCTCCAACCGCGGCCTGCCGGGGCGGCTGGGCGAGGTCCTCGATGCCGTGCAGGACTCCCTCTACCGCCGGGCCTGGGCTTTCACCGAGAAGAGCACCCGGGTGGTGCGGGACATGGCGGCCTTCCAGGCTACGCTGGAGCAGGACCGCGGCCTGATCGTGGCCGGCTGGTGCGGCGACGCGGGCTGCGAGGCGCGGATCAAGGGGGACACCGCGGCCACCATCCGCTGCCTGCCCCTGGACGGGGTGGTCACTCCCGTCTCCTCCGCCCTGGGGGAGGCCAAGGGGCTGCCCTGCGTGCACTGTGGCGGCCGGTCCGGCCGGCCGGTGGTGTTCGCCCGATCCTACTAACGCTGACGGTGGAGGAAAGCAGCAACCGGCGGGGGAATACTTGTAGGATGCCAGGTCCTGGCGATGCGACTGCGGGGAGGAAGCAATGCTGGTCACCGTGGTGATACCTGCCTACAACGAGGAGAAGACCGTGGGCAGCGTCATACGGGCGGTCAGGGCTTCCACCCTGGTCGCCGAGGTCATAGTCGTCAACGACGGGTCGGCGGACGGCACCGCCCGGGTCGCCCGCCGGGCCGGCGGTCAGGTAATCGACTTGGCCGAGAACAGCGGCAAGGGGGCCGCCATCCAGGCGGGCGTGGAGGCCGGCCGGGGAGACGTGTTTCTGTTCCTGGACGCCGATCTTATTGGGCTCCGCCCCGAGCACATAAAGTGCCTTCTGGAGCCCGTTCTCCGGGGTAAGAGCGATATGACGGTGGGCGTCTTCGGGGGCGGGCGGGCGGCCACCGATCTCGCCCAGGCCATCGCGCCCGGCCTGTCGGGCCAGCGGGCGGTGCGGCGCTCCCTGGCCGTCAAGGCCGCCGGCCTGGACATGGCCGGCTACGGGGCGGAGGTCGCCCTGAACCGGGCCGCCAAGGCGATGCGGGCCCGGACAACCAGAGTGTTACTGCCCGACCTGACCCACGTCATGAAGGAAGAGAAGATGGGTTTCGCCAGGGGCTTCATGGCCCGACTCAAGATGTACTGGGAGATCGTCAAGGCCGCTCAGAGGTGAGATTGGCCGCATGGACTTCCTTCACACCTTCCTCAAGCTCTCGCTAGCGGTTCTGTTCGGCGGGTTGGTGGGCCTGGAGCGCGAGGCCCGCGGCCGTCACGCCGGGCTCCGCACCTTCATCCTGGTCTGCCTGGGGGCCACCCTCATGATGATGGTCTCCCAGGCCATACCGACCCTGGACGGCCGGCCGGCCGACCCCGGGCGGATCGCGGCCCAGGTGGTCACCGGCATCGGCTTCCTCGGGGCGGGTACCATCCTCCGCGAAGGCCCGACCATCCGGGGGCTCACCACCGCCGCCGGGCTCTGGGTGGTGGCCGGCATTGGCCTGGCCACGGGGGCGGGCATGTACGCCGAAGCGGCGGCGGTGACCACCATAGTGCTCATCACCCTGGTGGTGCTGTCCCGGCTGGAACGGGCCGTCCTGTGGGGGAGGGACCACGTGCCGCTCGGTCTCACCATCCTGGATCAGCCGGGGGCGATCGGGAAGATCGGCTCCGCCCTGGGAGCGCGGGGTGTCGATATCCGGGACGTGCAACTGCGTCCCGGCCCCCAGGAGAACCTGCTGGCGGTGGAGATGAAGATCCGGGTGCCGGCGCGGCTGGACCTCGTCGAACTGGCCGGCCTCCTGGCCGGCGTGGACGTCGTGCGGTCGGTCGACCTCAGCCCCTGAGTTCTGGCCGGCTACCGGTCTGCGGCTGCCGGCCGCCCCTTCCCGGCGAAGGCCAGGGCCAGGAAGAGCAGTCCCGGAACGACGGGCAGCAGATGGACAGGCGAGAACGCGACACCGCCGCCCAGTAGCCATTGGCTCAAGAAGAAGGCAGGCAGACAGCCGACGGCGATCAGTCCCCCGGCCATCGGCCGGCGCCACCCCAGCAGAGAACCCGCCAGCATGCCCCAGGGGAGGAAGACCAGCCCCACGATTTCATCCAGTCGAAGCGGCCTCGCCTCGCGATAGGGATCGGGACCCAGCGCCATCATGAGCCCGACCACGAGGAAGAGGATGCTTGCCGTCCGGGCCGACCACTTGAGCACCTTCAGGCCTTGCTGGCTCATGACGATCTTGCCTCCTCCCGGAGTTAACAGCCAACTCTTCGGGGTCTGAACGGGCTTCTCCTTCGGGAGTAGTGGCCCCATGATCTTGACGGGGGTGGCCGGCGAGGGTATACTTTGCACAGCAAAGTAAGCTGGAGGATGTCCCATGGATCGAGGCCAAGATGCTCAGAGCAGGGCTTACGCTGCTTTCGAGCGGGGCAAGGGAGGTCTCCTCCATGTCCTGCAGGCTGCTCTCCTGACGCTGATCTACTTGGTGCACGGAGTGCTGGGGTCCGGCCTGGCAGGCCTCGCGTCGAGCTGGGCCCTCTACTCCCTCTACTTCGCCCTCCGGTGGCCGCTCTGGCTCCGGGTTTACCGGCGGGAAGGCCACCTGGAAGAAAGGAAGGTGCTCGCCGAGGCCCGGAGCCAGGTCACCGTGATCCTCGTGCTCTATCCCATCCTCACGCTGTCCACCTACCACCTGGCGGGCGTACCCCTGGCGACTGGTCTGATCTGCGCGGTAGGCTGGGCACTGCTGCTGGTGTTGTTCGGGCGACTTCCCGCCGATGGGCCAATGCTCCTATTCGTGTTCTGGGCCAGCGGAGTCTGGAGGCGGTTACCTCCCGACCGGTGGTACCTGGCCATGGCGATCTTGGTGGCCGTAGGCTGGTGGCAGCACGCCCTGTTCGTGCGTAGCAGGGCGGGCGGCGGGGGGTGGGCTCATGTCGGCGAGCGATGAGGGTTCGTTGCGGGTCTACGCTTCCTTCGAACGCAGGCGAGGAGGCCTGCTCTACGTGTTGCAGCTGGGATTGGCCGCCACCATGTACAACGTGGTGACGGCGCTGGGCCCGGGCCTGGCCTCGCTGGCGGTTAACTGGGGGCTTTACCTGCTCTACTTCACCTTGCGGTGGCCGCTGTGGCGCTGGCTATACCGCCGGGAGGGCCACCTGGAAGAGAGGACGGCGCTCGCCGAGGCGAGGGGTTACGTCCGATTCCTGCTCTGGTTCGCGCCCCTTTTCAGCCTGTCGCTCTGGGTGTCCCGGCCGGCCTCGCTCGCCCTGCCGCTCCTCGCCGCCCTGCTCACGGTGATCGGCTGGGTGGCCGTGCTGGTCCGCTTCGGAAGGGTTCCCGTCGACGTCATGATGCTCGCGGCCGGCTTTCATACCTCCGGCATCTTGAGCCGGCCTACGACGGGCCAGGGATTGACGTTGTGGATGGTAGTCGCAGCCCTGGTGACACTGGGCCTGTGGGAGCACGCGGTATTCGTGAGAGCCCGCCGGCGCCTGGCCGGACCTGGATGAACCCTCAGCAGATTGACCCCTTGGTGCACGAGCCGGTGCGGCTCGCCCTGATGTCCGCGCTGGACGGCCGGGAGGCGGACTTCACCTTTCTCAAGACCCACCTGTCGCTAACGGACGGGAATCTCCTCTTCCACCTGAGGAAACTGGAGACGGCGGGATATGTCGTTGCCCGGACCCTCCGGGTTGACGTGCGCCGGCTCACCTTCTACAGCCTCACCGACTCCGGGCAGCGGGCCCTGGAGCACTACCGCGCCTTGATGAAGGTGTTGCTGGAACCAGGCGGTGGAACGGGGAAGGGCGCCGGCAGCGAGCCTCCCCCGCCTCGTCGATGACCCCCCTTGTCCCTTCTAAGTGGCGTGATGCTTAACCCAGGAGGACTTCCGCCAATCCGCCAGAACATGGAATCATTGGCAACTCGAGGGCGAACCGGAGATGAGGGGGTATGAGATGAACGCCAGGAATCAGGAACTGAACGAATATGTGCTTAGAGGTCAGGGAATCAGCCGCACAAAACTCAATGTTATGTGCTTCATTGGGCTTTTCATATTCGGATGGCTCTTGGGTATGGCCTTCCACCAGATGGGTAAGAAGACCACGGGTTTGTGCTACGTTGTCCCATTAGTCATGCTTCTCATCGTATCGCTGACCGCCCCTGGACTGGGCTTTCTGGTTCCAGTCATCTACATCTTCGGGTGGATACACGCAAACACTGTGCTGTCCCGCCTGCAGTCACTCGCCAGGCAACGGATCGCGGAGATTGAGGCGATTCCATCAAGCGACGAGACAGCAGATGACCTCTTGGAGTTGGCTCTCCTTGAGTCCAAGGTCCTGCGGCGTCTGGACCAGGCGATGTCTGTCCTCACCAGAGCTATCGAATTGCCAGGCGGCGACCCACAACTTCTGAACCTGGTTGGGGATCAGCTCCTCGCCGCCAAGCGCTTCACAGAGGCGAAGCAGGTCTTTGAGAGAGCCCTGGAGGATGCACGGGAAGAGTCTTTGGTCAAGCAGGTCAAGCGGAACTTGAAGTTGGCTGAGAGGCGTGCGCGGAGCTAGGCGCGGCTCCTGCTTCTGACCTCCTTGTCCGACAACCCGCTCTCGCTCCTCATGGTGACATTGTCGCTGTCCGCTTACAGCGTGACAATATCGGGACTGTTGAAAAAGGGCGATAACCCAAGAGGAATGCCAGCGGCCCTTCCCGAA
>JAVHLP010000004.1 GCA_031082145.1 bacterium
CAAGAACCGGGCGCATAGCTCAGCTGGGAGAGCGTCCGCCTTACACGCGGAAGGTTCGCAGGTTCGAGCCCTGCTGCGCCCACCAGCGGGCACGGAGGCGTGGTGTAGTCGGTTTAACATACTGCCCTGTCAAGGCAGAGACCGCGGGTTCGAGTCCCGTCGCCTCCGCCAGATGATGAGAGTGGCGCGGTAGCTCAGTTGGTAGAGCAGCGGACTGAAAATCCGCGTGTCGCCAGTTCAATTCTGGCCTGCGCCACCATAAGAGCGGAAGTAGCTCAGTGGTAGAGCATCGCCTTGCCAAGGCGAGGGTCGCGGGTTCAAATCCCGTCTTCCGCTCCAGCTAATCCGAGGGCCGGTGATGACCGGCTCCTGCGATAACGGCGACATAGCCAAGTGGTAAGGCAGCGGTCTGCAAAACCGCTATCCCCGGTTCGAATCCGGGTGTCGCCTCCAGTTTGTGGCCGGGATGGCGGAACTGGCAGACGCAGGGGACTTAAAATCCTCCGGGCCTGGCCCGTGCCGGTTCGAATCCGGCTCCCGGCACCAAGACGAATGCGTGGGCGGTTAGCTCAGCTGGGAGAGCACCAGCTCGACAAGCTGGGGGTCACAGGTTCAAGCCCTGTACCGCCCACCATCTTTTTCCGGAGCAGGGTAGCCCCCCCTGGTCTGCCTTGCCAGCCCGCCGGCGGTCCGACTCCTGGCAGCCCTTGCCATGACCCCCTCCGAGCGGCGTCACTTCCTCAGCCTGGGACTTGCTGGCAACGCCTGTGCTGCCGTTATCTGGCAGCCCGCCAAGCCGCGACCGTATAAAAGTGCTTCCTCCACATATAATAGGTCGGCCGGTGAGGCGGGGGGCGGTCAACCACGAGTGGAGGTACGAGCGATGGCGACTTGCATCACGGTAGGTTCAGCGCAGTACGCCGAAGATCTCCGCCACCGCCTCGGACTAGAACTGAGTTCTCTCCGGCGGGGAGGCTGCCCCGTCGCTCTCGAGGAGTCCCGCTGCGGCGACTACACCTTCTTCAGCCTCAGCACCGAGGAACAGGGCGCCGGCCAGGTGCGCCGGGGATTGGCCCGGATTCTCGCCGACCTGATCGCCCGCAACTGGCAGGTCTGCTTGCTGGAGCGGACCATCCGCCAGAACTATCGGTACCTGGATTCGGATGAGCGCAGCCTGATCCTGGGCCAAGCCCGGCGGGTCCTGGAGGGCTCCGGCGACGGCGGCGAGTTGCTGTCCGAGGCTCTGCGACGGGGCAGGATCCTGCAGGCCCTGCAGGACTACCTGGAGGGAAACGGTGACCTCCTGGTGGAGGGCTTCGTGACCTTCCGTCTACGGGACTACCTGGAGGAACTGGAGGAAGTGGTCGACCAGGCCGTGGACGACTTCCTGATGGACCGCGAGCAGGCCGAGTTCATCCGGTTGCTCCGGCACTTCGTTGATGCCCAGGCGCCTCGGCTCGATCTGCTGCATGTTATCATCCGTCCTGAGGGCAGCTTCCAGCTGATGGATGCCTGCCAGAATGCCATCAGCGACGAATACCTGGAGGAGTTCGTGTCGGAGGTGGCCGCCAAGGACGTCAACGCCGAGGACTTGCTAATCAGCGCCCTGATCACCGTCGCTCCCCAGCGGTTGGTAGTTCACCAGCAACCCGGTTCCGGGGCCGGGGAAGGGGTGGATACGATCAGGCGGGTGTTCGCCGGCCGGGTGAGGATGTGCCGGGGATGCTCGATCTGTCGGTTGAGCGGCGAGACCGCACCGGCCGACGCCGAGGTCAAGGAGGTCAAGACGAAAAAGGCCGACCCCACGGCCGGCCTTATTGACTAGATCCTCACCAGGGTGACCTGCCCTAGCGCCCCCGCTCCATGCGGCGGCCGCCACCCGTCCGCTCCCGAGGCTTGGCCTCGTTGACGGTAAGGGTGCGTCCTTCCCACTCGGAGCCATTCAGCTTGGCGATCACTTCCTCGGCCTTGTCGGCCGGGACCTCCACGAAGCCGAAACCGCGGGACCTTCCCGTGGCACGATCGGTGGGCACCCTGGCCGAGATGACCTCTACCTGGGTGTACTGGGCAACGGCAGCCTGAAGATCCGCCTCGGTGACGGCCCAGGGCAGGTTGCCCACGAACAGAGTGGTGATCACGTTCTTGACCTTTCCCCCTTGTCTTTCCGGATTGACTTGCCCTCGGCACTATACTATACCCTTTCCCGGTTTGTGGCAAGCCCGAACCCGCCGGGCTCCCGATCAGAGGCTACCGGACGGCCCCTGACCGGCCTCTCGCTGCCAGGAGAGGCCTGCTTGACGGTGGCTGGGGCAGGGTCTAGAATGGGATTGATGGAGAAGCTGGAAAGGGGGTCAGGTCTTGGAATCCGGTATTCTGTCCCTGCTTCCGCCGCTGATTGCCATCACCCTGTGTATCGTCACCCGCCAAGTCATCCTCTCCTTGTTCCTGGGTGTGGCCAGCGGGCTCCTGATCTACACCGGTGGGTCCCCGATCGTGGCCTTCCGGGAGTTGACCGAAGTCCTCGTGGCGCAGACGGTCGACGACTGGAACGCAAGGGTCATCCTGTTCACCGTCTTGTTGGGCGGGATCACCGGCATCGTCCAGGTCTCGGGAGGTTTTCAGGCCTTCGGGGCTTGGGCCGGCCGGGTGGTCCGGTCCGCCCGGGGCGCCCGGCTGACGGCATGGTTTGCCGGACTGATACTCTTCTTCGACGACTACTTCGACTGCCTCACCTCAGGTTCGGTCGTCCGGCCGATCACCGACGAGTTCCGGGTCTCCCGGGAGAAGTTGGCCTACCTGGTCGACGTCACCGCCGCTCCTATCTGCACGGTCATACCGCTGTCCACCTGGGCCGCCTACATGATGGGCCTGGTGGCCTCCGAGTTCAGCAAGGCCGGGGTCGACGCCAGCCCCTTCGCCACTTTCCTGGCCTCCATACCCTTCAACTTCTACGCCCTGGCCGCCGTCCTACTGGCCCTGTTCATCGCCGTGACGGGCCGTGACTTCGGACCCATGGCGCGGGCCGAACACCGCGCCCGCACCACCGGGGCGGTGTTGGGAGGCGATCCGGCCGAGGTCACCGGCCAGGACATCCTGATGCTGAAGCCTTCGGCGCAAGGCAAGGTCTCCGACCTGTTCGTACCCATCGTTACCCTTGTCGTGGCCATGCTGATCGGGCTGCTCTACACGGGCGGGCTCTTCGAAGGGGCCACCGTGATGGAGGCCATCGGCGACGCCGACGCGGCCACGGCCATGATCTGGGCCACCATCCTCGCCGCCATTGTCGCCTTCATCTGGTACGTGCCGCGCCGGGTGGTGACCCTGGCCGACTTCATGCGAGGCTTCGTCCAGGGCTTCAAGGCCATGATCCCGGCCCTGGCCATCCTGGTGCTGGCCTGGTCCATCGGCGACGTGACGGACCGGCTGGGCCTGGGCGAGTACGTGGCCAACACCGTGGGTCAGGTCATCGTACCCTGGCTGGTGCCCATGCTGGTGTTCGTGGTGAGTTCCCTCATCGCGTTCTCCACCGGCACCTCCTGGGGGACCTTCGCCATCATGATGCCGGTGGCCATGCCCCTCGCCTTCGCAACCGGGGCGGCCGTCCCGGCCGCGGTGGGCGCCGTGTTCGCCGGCGGCGTCTTCGGCGACCACTGCTCACCCATATCCGACACCACCATCCTGTCCTCCACGGGGTCCTCCTGTAACCACATCGATCACGTCTACACCCAGCTGCCCTACGCCTTGCTGGCGGCCGGGATCGCCGCCGTCGGCTTCATCGTCGGTGGCCTCCTGAAGTCGCCGTGGCTGGCCCTGGTGCTCACCCTGGCTGCCCTGGCCCTGGTGACCACCTGGTTGAGCAAGGCGGCGGCGGCCAAGTCGGGATAGGAAGAAAGAGAGTCGGAAAGCCGGAGGGGGGATAGGGCTTCGGCCTATCCCCCCTCCTCCGCTGCCGGAGGGGGCTTCCGGTGGAAGACCACGGTCTCCCTGGGTGGCGACCCGAGCAGCGATTCGCGGTACATGCGGGTGAACAGGACTGTCAGGACGCCGATGGGCAACACGATCCAGAAGAAGGCGAGGTTGCGGTCCAGCAAGCCTGCTCCGCCGAGCAAGGCTCCCAGGTTGAGGAGAGCGTGCAGGCCCACCGCCGCCAGGTAACCCCTCCCCGCCCGCCCCGCTGCCGCCGCCGTAACCAGGACGGCGGTCATCACGGCGTGGGCGTAGACCACGATGACCCGCTCGGTCAGGAACCCGGTGTAGGCCCAGAACGGGTACCCGGCCAGTTCCGGTGACCGGGCGACGCCGCGGGCGACGAACCAGATCTCGCCGATGCCGAAGCCCGCTCCCAGGGCTAGCCCGGCCCAGAAGGCGGTGCCACGCTCCCCGACGGCGGCGCGCACCCGCCCGGCGAGCAGCGGCAGCACCTTGATGGCCTCTTCGGTGACCGGGGAGAGAAACAGGACAAAGGCCAGGAACCAGAACGGAGCGCCGGGCAGCGGGCCGACCCCAGCCGCCCGGGCGACCGCCAGCAGCAGGGGCTTCTTCACCCAGGCGTTGACGGCGAAGCTGAGCGGAAGAGTCAAGACCATTAGCCAGGCCAGGCGGCGATGGCGCTCGGCCATAACCCGAAAGGCAGCGTACCAGACGGCAACCGAGACGAAGGTGGTCACCACGGCCATCCCGTAGATGGGCGCCATCACCCGATCACCTCCGTGCCCATGGACCGCGTTCTCAGCCGGGGAGTGCCGCGTCCGCTTGCTCCAGCCGGCGGGTGAGTTCGAGCAGGAAGTCGTCCTCCTCAAGGGGGGTGATGCCGAACTTCCCTCTCCCGGTCGTGATCAGGATGATGTCCTTGAGGGAGCGGGTCGCGCACATGGTCACCGTCCCCACATCCGCGTATGGTACCCGGAAGAGGGCGTAACCAGGCCCACGGACGCTGGAGATGGGATTCAGGGCAAGGTCGCGCTTGGCTACCTTCTGGATGTCCCCGAGGGGAATCACGTAGCGAATGGGACCGCAGCGCAGGATGAGCTCACGGTCACCCAATTCGTAGCGCATGGCGGGCAGCCACATGGCCAGCAGTGCCGAGAACAGTGCGAAGGGGGCGAAGATGGCCGCTGTCAGCAGGCCGACCCACGGAACTCCGGGGATCACCAGGCCCAGGCAGGCAAAGGCGACCATCAACAGGGCCATGCCGGCTATCCAGAGGGAACCCCGGGAAGGTGCGGCTCGGTACGTCCTCATGGGGCGAAGGCCTCCTCGGCGATAGCTCCTCGCCGGGGACTGACCGCCCCCTGTCACAGGGGCGCCAAGCGAGGAGTTCCCCGCCATGCTGTGGCAATACACCAGTACAGTGCCTCATCACGATTGTACCCCTTCCCCGCCGGGAGCACAAGGACCGTGCCCGACCGCGTTCCCGGATTATCCCGTGGCTGGGTTGGAGATCCTAGTCGGGGAGGGAGGCAACCACCCTGAAGATCCGGCGAAGTGCTCTTCTTCTGGCTTTGGCGGCCGGTTCCCTGACCCTGTCCTGGCTCGGGTGGCGGCGGCTCATGCGGCGCTTCCGTCCCGTCAACCCCGAACTGGCTCTCTTCGAAGGGCGACACCTGGTGCGGGGAGCGCGTCGCGTACTGGCCGTGACCGCCCATCCCGACGATCTGGAAGCCGTGGCCGGCGGCACCCTGCGCCTGATGGCCCTGGCCGGCAGCACGATCGACGTGGCGATGCTGACGGGCGGTGAAGAGCAGTCCGGCCAGCGCAGTAACTTGGGCCAGATCCGCCGGCTGGAGGAGCGACACGCCGCCGGTATCCTCGGCTACGCCGAGGTTCACGCCCTCGGCTTCCGGGACCTGAGCCTCTCCCGAGCCTCCGAACTCGAGTCCCGGCTGGGCGAGCTCTGGGAGCGGGTCCAGCCGGAAGTCGTGTTCTCGTTCGACCCCAGCTTCCCCGACCCGCTCCTGGCCCACCCCGATCACCTGACGGCGGGGAGGGTCACCCTCAACCTGGCCCGCCGGGATCCACGTGGTGCCCCCCGGGTGTACTTCTACGGCACTCGGGACACCAACGTCATGGTGGATATCGGCCCGGTCATCAACGACAAGATCCGGGCCGTGCTCGCCCACCGCAGCCAGCTCAAGCTGCCCCCGGCCGTCTATGGCCTGCTTCTCCGGGCATACGCCCGCCTCTACGGGAGTCCCATCCAAGCCCTGTACGGCGAAGGTTTCCGGGCACTGTCCCTGCCTCGCCCGGGGGTGCGGGCGGGGGCAAGCCGGTGGACCCCGCGCCGCCGGTTCCGTCCCGTACCCCAGCGGCCTCGCCCGGTGGGGCCGGGCATAGCTCCCGGGCCCTGACTGGACTGTGATTCTGTCCTCCCTGAGACGCACGTCATGGTGGAGTAGAGGCTAGAAGGATCGTCCCCGTCGTCTATCAGCTGTTCGGTGTCCGAGAAGGCCACCCCCCTCGCCGAGCCGGGTGCCGAGAGAAGGAGCCCGTTCATGAGTGCCGAACCGACGGTTGTATTGACGAAAGGGGAATCCATGAGGAAACGCGTTCTATTCCTGTGCACCGGTAACTCGGCCCGCTCGGTGATGGCTGAAGCTATTGTGAATTCCCGCTGGAGTGATGCCTGGGAAGCCTGCTCAGCGGGCACCAGGCCGGCCGGCCAGGTTCACCCACTGGCCGTTCGCGCCCTAGAGGAGATCGGCGTGTCACCCGAAGGCCTGCGGCCCAAGCATATCGACAGCTACCACGGCCGCCGTTTCGACTTGGTGATCACCGTTTGCGATGACGCTGCCGGTCAGTGTCCGGTATTCCCGGGAGACGGGGTACGCGTTCACGTTGGCTTGCCCGACCCGGCTGAGGCCGGCACCCTGGACGTGTTCCGTCGGGTTCGGGACCAGATCATCCATGAACTTGGGGAGTTGCTCAAGAGCCATGGCGGCCCAGCCGGTTGAGAGCGGACTGGATCCATCCGCCACTCGTCACCTCGATAGTGCCAGTCCCCAGTTGAGTGTCACAGGTTGAGTGGCACAGGCTTGACAGCATCCGGTCCAGGAAGGTAGTATCCTGGTTGGATTACCGAGGAGGGGATGCGCTATGGTCCACGTCTCCTGCGTCCCGCATTCTCCGCCACCGCGGCCGGGTTAACGCCGGAGCCAGCTACGGACTCCTCCGGCCACGGGGGCTTCCCGTGGTCTTTCCTTTTGGGGAGGAGGAGTCGAGCTTGCCGAGGGGCATGGTTACGAGGACCGAGGGCCTGACCGTCTGGGTGGATTGCGGCGGCGGTGAGATCCCCTGTGTGCTGCGCGGCCGCCTGAAGAAGAGGCAGCTTCACGCCACCAGCCTGGTGGTGGTGGGCGACCTGGTCGAGGTTGAGGCCGGGCCCGGTCAGACCGGGGTGGTGGCGGCCATCGCTCCCCGGCGGAGCGAGCTGAGCCGCCCCGGGTTCAGGGGACTCCCCCACGTCATCGCGGCCAACCTTGACCAGGTCGTGGTGGTGCAGTCCGCTCGCCAGCCGGCCTACCGGGGTCGCCTGGTGGACCGGTTCCTGGTCACGGCCGCCAGGGGGAAGATGGGCGCTCTGGTCGTCGTGAACAAGTGTGACCTTGAGGCGGAAGCGGTTATCCGTTCCTGGGTCAGGCCGCTGGAGGACAACCGGGTGCGGGTCATCCTCACGAGCGCACTTGATGGCCGCGGCCTTGACGAGTTGCGGCAGGCCATCGCGGGCCGGGTTTCCGTCCTCGCCGGCCAGTCCGGCGTGGGTAAGAGCAGCCTGCTGAACGCGATGTACCCCGGCTCGGCGGCGGCCACCGGCGGGGTGTCGGCGGCGAGCGGGAAGGGTCGTCACACGACCAGTTCCAGTCGCCTGCACGCCCTGCCGGATGGGGGCTACCTGGTGGACACACCAGGGATCCGGACCCTCGCGCTGGAGGACGAAGACGATGGCCTGATCGCCGGGGTGTTCCCGGAGATCCAGGAGCTGGCCGCGGACTGCAAGTTCCGCGACTGCACGCACTCCCACGAGCCGCGGTGCGCGGTCAAGCAGGCGGTGGAGAGAGGCGACATCGACCCCAGCCGGTACGAGAGCTATCTCCGGATGCTCAAGAACCGCTGAGAAGGGACTCCGCCGGCCGGCGGGGAATGGGAGGCCTGGGGCGAGCGCGAGGAGGGGATACCCTGGGGGGGCTAACTCAGGAACGCCGGCCGACCGGCGGCGGGGCCCGGCCAGCAGTCCCGCGATGACCGGGCCAACTCTTTACCTGGTGCGCCACGGGCTGACGGAATGGAACCGCCAAGGCCGGTACCAGGGGCACAAGGACATACCCCTGGATGCTGTGGGACGGCAACAGGCCCGATCGGTTGCCCGTGCATTGGCCGGGGTCCAGTTGGAAGCCATCTACGCCAGCGACCTCCTCCGGGCCCGGCAGACGGCGGAGCCTCTGGCCCTCGAGCATGGGCTGAAGGTCGCCTGCCTACCCGGGCTCCGCGAGATGCACTTCGGTGACTGGGAGGGCCTGACCCGGGACGAGGTGCACGAACTCTACCCCGAGGTCGTCCGGACCTGGTACAGCGACCGCGCCCGGGCGGGCGTGCCGGGTGGCGAGACGGTGGCCGTCTTCGCCGAACGAGTGCTGGCCGCCTTCGAGGTCGTAGTCGGCCGCCACCCCCGGGGGTCGGTGGCGGTGATCTCGCACGGTGGCTCACTGCGGGTCTACCTGTGTTCCGTCTTGGGGATGGATCTCTCCCGCCTGTGGACTGTCCAACAGGACTCGGCCTGTATCAGCGTTGTCGACTACGAGCCCGCCGGCCCCCGGCTCCTCCGGCTGAACTGCACCGAGCACCTGCGCGAGGCAGGGGCGTGAGCGGCGAGACGCTGAGCGCTGTCGAAGGCGCCCGGCTGGCCCTGGCCGCCCAGCACCTGCTCGAGCCCGCACCTCCCGGCCCGGTGGCCGGCCTGGCGGGGCACCTGGCCGGGATCCAGGCCCAGCTGATGACCTCGCCGGGCCTGGCCGCCTTTCACCGCTTGCGGGGCTATGTCCCGGGGAGCCTGGAGCGGGAACTTGAACCGGGGGGTTCCCTGGCCCGGGTGTGGTGCATGCGGGGGACCCTGCACGTGGTCCCCTCCTTCGAGGCGGGCCTCTTTCTCTGTGCCACCGCTCCGGCCTGGTTCGAGCGCTGGGGCCGCCACATGGAGCGGTTGCAGGACACCTTCCAGGACCGGGAGCCACTGCGGCGGGTGGTCTTGGCGGCCCTGGAGGAGGGGCCCCGCGACCGTGTGCAACTGGCGACGGCCCTCGAAGCGCTCGGACGCCGAGTCCCGCTTTACGCCATTCTCAAGGAGCTGAACTACCTGGGACTGGTGGTCCCGGTGGGGGCCGGCCTCCGCCCCCGCTACGACCTGGCCACCCGGGTCCTGCCGCATGCCGGGCCGGTGGCCCGGAAACCCGGGGACCCCGGCGCCCGGGCCGCCCGGGACGAACTCCTGCGGCGTTACTTCCGAGCCTACGGACCGGCGACACTGGCCGACTTCGCCTGGTGGTCCGGCCTGACCGTGGCCGAGGCCCGGGATAGCCTGGACCGGGCCGGCGAGGGGCTGCAGGCGGTGAGGCTCGCCGGACAGCGGGCCCCCGCTTACCTGTACCCCCGGACCGCCCCGGCCGGGGAGCTGCCGACGGCCCTGCTGGGGCCCTTCGAACCGCTGATCCTCGGCTACCGCGACCGCTCGCGCTTTCTCGATCCGGCCAACCGCAAGCTGGTGGTGGGGCCTACCGGCATGGTGGCGGCGGTGGTATTGCACCGGGGGAGGATTGTGGCCACCTGGAAGACCTGCCGCCGTTCGGACGGCCTGGAGGTTACGGTGACGCCATTCGCCCATCCGGACGGCGGAGCCCGAGCCACTACCGCCAGCGCCGCCCGGCGACTGCAGGATTACTACGGGATCCCCTTGCGGGAGGTCAGGTGGGTTTGAGGTCGCAGACGGAACAGGGGCGGCCGCCGGTGACCCGGGCCAACTCCTCCGGAGTCAGCGAGACGGCCGAGCGCGCCGAACCGGCCGCCGGGTAGACCACGGGGTAGCGGGTCAAGCTCTGGTCCAGCAAGACCGGCACCGTCACCCCGAACGGGCACACGCCGCCGGGGGAGAATCCGGTCTGCCGGAGCGTCTCCTCCGGGCCGGCCAGACGCACCTTGCCGGTCCACCCCAGTTCCGCCTTGAGCTTGCTCTGGTTGACGCGGGCGTCACCCGCCGCCACCACCAGGGCCGCCCCCTGGTTGCCCAAAAAACAGAGAGTCTTGGCGATCTGGCCCGCCTCCACCCCCAGGGCGGCGGCGGCTTCGGGGACGGTGGCGGTGTCCACCGGCAGTTCTCGCACCCGGCAGGCCAGGCCGTGCGGGGCCAGTTGCTCGCGGACCCGCTCGACCACCGGGTCTACCCGCGGCCGGTCCATGCCTCATGCTCCGCCCAGGCGAGGTAGGCGACCCCCGCTGCCAGCGCCAGCAGGCTCAGGGTGACCAAGGGGGCGCCGACATACTGGAGCAGGGACTCGAACAGCTCCCTGCTCCAACTGCTGACCCCTGATCCCCAGATGGCTGCGGCGAGGTAGCGGGCAGCGTACAGCAGGGCGGCAATGGCACAGAAAGCGACTCCGGTTGCTCTCCTGGACAATGGTCTCCTCCTCACCGGTGCTCCCACCAGCCTTCTGGCCGGGAACGCGCCAATCCTGCCGCCAGGGCGCGGCGAGAGTGATCGAGGCTCGGAAATGCCGGTTGCGGCAGCCGCTTCAGGCGGCTGCGGGAGGCGTTGGATCGAGCTGGGTGCTGTGGTAGAATAGAGCCGGTACAGAGGGGTGGAGCGCGTGGACGAGATTCTGGCCGTCTCTGGACTGGTCAAGTCCTATGGCGGCAAGAGGGCGGTCGACGACCTCTCGTTTGTGGTCCGGAGAGGCGAGGTCATGGGCTTGCTGGGCCCAAACGGGGCCGGCAAGACCACGGCCATACGTATCATCATGGGGATTCTGGCCGCCGACAAGGGACGGGTGACCTTCTGCTTCAGCGGCAACACCACGGCCATGGACAAGAGCAGGATAGGCTACCTCCCCGAAGAGCGGGGACTCTACGACGACGCCAGGGTTCTGGACACGCTGATGTACCTCGGGTCACTGAAGGGCATGCCACGGGCCGTTGCCCGGCGGGCGGCCATGGAGTGGCTGGAACGGCTGGAACTGGTGGACTATGCCGGGCAGAAGATGGAGAAGCTATCCAAGGGCATGCAGCAGAAGGTTCAGTTCGTCGCCGCCATCCTCCACCGGCCCGAGTTGATCATGCTGGATGAGCCGTTCTCGGGACTGGACCCCATAAACCAGGATCTCTTCAAGGGCATAGTACGTGAGCTTCAGGACGAGGGACTATCCGTCCTGCTGTCGGCTCACCAGATGAACATGGTGGAGGAGCTCTGCGATTCGATCTTCCTCATTGGCCGGGGCAGGCAAGTCCTGTACGGGAGCCTGCAGAGCATCAAGGATGGATACCGGGAGCATCTGGTAGATCTCCGTTACCCCCGGGGCGAAGACCCTTCCTTCCTTCGGCTGGTAAGAGGAGCAAGGGTGATCGGGGAAGAGCCCGGGCATATCACGCTCGGCTACTCGGGCGGCTCGATAAACGGCCTTCTCGGGGACATCTCCGGTGGCCTGACCATCCTCGAGGTGACGGTGAGGAAACCGCCGCTCCACGACATCTTCGTTGATGCCGTACAGGAACGAGGTGAAGAGGCTTGAAGAACGGGAACCCCGCCAGTGTGCTCAAGGTCGCCCGATGGGAGTTCCTGAAGGGCGTCCGCAGCCCCCTCTTCCTGGTGATGACGGTGTTTATTCCCCTGATCATGGGGGCCCTGGTCGGCGGCATGGGGGTCATCGAACGGATGAGCCGGGAGGAGCGACTGCACATCGCCATCACCGACGAGACGGGGGCCCTGCACTCGTACCTGGTAGCCCAGTTGGCGGGATCGCCGGTGACGGTTACCCGCTTCAAAGGCCCGGCTGCCGAACTGGAGCAGGCCTTGGCGCGGGGGGAGTTCGACGGTCATCTCCACTATGACCGCCGGCAACTCGAGGCGGGGATCATATCCCTGCTCACCCGCGATCCCCGGAGCGTTAGCCTGGGGCAGTTGGAACGGTATCTCCTCCGGTCCCTCACCCTGTTCCGCCTCCATGAACTGGGTCTGGACGGTGAGCAAGTCGTGGCTGCCACCACCCCGGTCCGGATTGAGGTCCGTTCCCTGTCGGGAGAACAGCCCCCCCCGGCCGCTCTGGTGGCACCCATGATCGTCGTGATGGTGCTGGTTCTGGCCGTCGTCATGTCTGGGCAGGTCCTCATGTACGGGGTGATCAAGGAGAAGCGTAACCGCATCGTCGAGATCCTACTGTCGTCTATCTCTTCGCTGGAGTTACTGGTAGGTAAGATTATCGGTTTCGGCCTGTTGAGCCTGGTGCAGATCGCCGTCTGGACTGCGGCCGGGCTGGCCGTGGCCAGCCGGTTCGTCGATCTCGGCCAACTGGGCTTAACCGCCCGCGAAGTAGTCCCCTCCCTGGTCTTCTTCGTCTTCGGATACCTCCTGTTCGCCTCGCTGTTCGCCGCGGTGGGGGCGACCATGAAGGAGGCCGAAGGCGGCAGCCAGGCCCAGGGCATGGTGATCATGGTGCCCATGATCCCCTTGTTCGCCGCCGGGGCTATAACCATGTCCCCCAATGCTTTGTGGGTTCGGGTGATGAGCCACATTCCGCCGTTCATCCCGGTCACCGTCCTGATCCGGTTGGCCAGTACCCAAGTCCCTCCCGCCGAACTGGTCAGCGCCCTCGCCGTGCTCGTCCTGTCGGTGGGGGGCTTCATCTACCTGGGAGCCCGGGTCTTCGAGGGCGGCATCCTCCGCTATGACCGGGCCCTCAACCTCAGGGATCTCGGGGCCATCCTCGGGCGTAGGAACCAGTAGGGCGGGCAGGCTGCCGGCGGTGTTGCCGACGGCGGCCGGTCAGCCCAGTTTCCTCCTGTTCTCGCTCGCCGGTCATCCTCCCGCCAGGCCCGGTGCGATCCGGCTGCGAATGGCCTGCCGCTCGGAGGAGTGCCCCGGCCGCGTGGAGAAGCGTTCCCGGGCCACACACGGGATCGGAATGGGGGTGGTGGACCGTCGAGACTTCTGAGTTGCGCGTCGTGGGGCTGGAAGGCACGGCCCGGGAGCGGGGCCGGTGTCATGGTGAGACCCTGAGGGGGCCCATCGCCGAGCTGGTGACGGAACTGGGAGAGTTCGTGGGCCCGCTGGTGGGGACGGACATTCATACCCTCAGCCGCCGCGTACTGGCCGAGACCGGTTTCGCCGCCGCCGCCCAGCGCTGGACGCCGGAACTGCTGGAGGAGATCGGTGGGATCGCGGAGGGCTCCGGGATCCCCCGGGATACCATTCTGGCCCTGCAGTTCCTCGAGGAGATGAGCTGGTTCATCCAGCGCCTGTTCGGGGCTCACCCGGACGGGCAGTGCACCGTTCTGGGTGCGTTCGACCAGGGGGATTATCCGGCCATCCTGGCCCAGAATGCGGACAACCCTGACTTCTTCAGCGGCCGCCAGACGCTGCTGCACGTCAAGCATTCCGGTTCACCTCGGGAAGCCTTCGTGCTGACCATCCCCGGGTTGATAGGGGCGTACGGTCTCAACAGCCGAGGTGTCGGGGTGGGCGTGAACGAGATGGTGCATTGTATGAACAAGTCCACCGAAGGGCTGGGAACCCAGTTCGTCGCCCGCGGCATCCTGGCGCGGTCCACCGTGGAGGAAGCAATAGAATTTGTGCGGGCGGTGAAGCACGCAAGCGGCAACACCTTCACCATCGGCGGCCCCGGGCGGGTGACGGCCTACGAGTGCGGGCCGGGCAAGGTTGTCCCCTTCATCCCCGGCGAGGCCGCAACCGTCACCTATCACACCAACCACCCGCTGGCCAATGACGACCGTGCTCCCGGGGAACCGCCACCGGACCCCGGCTCCCACGCCAGGTTGGAGGCGCTGGAGCGAAGGCTAGGGCGGGCCCAGTGGCCGCTCACCGTGGAGGCGGCGAAGGACATTCTCAGCGGGCACGACTCCGAGGAGTACCCGGTGTGCCGCCATGATGTGACCCGCTTCTCCCTTGTCATGGAACTCTCGGCTCGGCCCGTGCTGCACGTGGCCACCGGTCCCCCCTGCCGGAGTGAGTTCTGGACGTTCACTTTCCCTTGAGCCCAGGGGTCCTGTTAGCCGGTGGAGACTCTGCGGCAGCAAAGACCCGGGCAGGAGGAAGGCCGTGACCCCGCGACCCCTCATCCTGGACTGGTTCCCCGTCACCGAGCTGGGCATCGAGTGCCACCGGGAGAACAGCACCGGCCGCCACCCGCCCTTGAACCGGATGCACGTGTGGTGGGCCCGCCGCCCCCTGGTACTCAGCGCGGCGGCTGTGCTGGCCAGTCTCCTGCCGGCCGACGGGGGAGGGGAGTTCGAGTCCGCTGCGGCCTACCATGCCTGGTTTCTCCGCCTGTTGGGGATCACCGGCGATCCGGTGGCCGGCCAGGCCAGGTTGCGGGTGGCCGGGGTGCGGCGCCTCTCCGGCAATCCCTACGGGTACCCAAGGGCCTTCAGCAGGCGTCCCCAGGCGGCGGATTTGGAGTTGCTGGATCGCCTGCTCTCAGGGGCCTGGGGGCCGGACGGGGTGCTGGTGGCCGATCCCATGGCGGGCGGGGGGTCGATCCCCTTCGCCGCGCTCCGTTACGGCCTGGGCGCGCTGGCCAACGAACTCAACCCCGTGGCCGCCGTCATCCTCCGGGTTACCCTGGAGTACCCCGCGCGGTTCGGCCCGGGCCTGGCTGAGGACATCAATCACTGGGGCGGCGTGTGGGCGGAGAGGGTCCGGGAAAACCTGGAGAAGTTCTACCCCTCACCAGACGTTCACGGTTACCTGTGGGCGCGGACGGTGATCTGCCCATCGACCGGCCGGCAAGTGCCCTTGGCCCCCTCCTGGTGGCTCCGGCGCGGCGAGTACGCGGCCCGGCTCGAGGCGGGCGGCGGGTTCCGGGTGGTCAGGGGTGAGCCGGGGCCGCCGACGGTCCGGCGGGGCATTGGCCGTTCCCCCTGGACCGGCGAACCCATCGGGGGAGACCACATCAAGGCCGAGGCGGCCGCCGGCCGCATGGGGCAGCAGCTTTACGCCCTGGCTCTCAAGCGGGCGGGGCGGCTGTCCTTCCGGCCGCCCGCAGCGGCCGACCTGGCGGCGGTGGCCCGGGCCGAGGAAGAACTGGCCCGATGGCTCCCCACGGCCGAACGGGACGGCCTGGTGCCGGTAGAGGTCATCCCGCCGGGGCAGAAGACGGGGGAGCCCCTCCGTTATGGCATGACGGCCTGGAAGGACCTCTTCGCTCCCCGCCAACTGCTGGCCGCCACGCGGTCCCTGGCAATCCTGCGCGAGATGGCGGAAGAACTGGACGGAGAGCGCGGCCGGGCGGTGGTCACCTGCCTGGCGCTTGCCCTGGACAAGGCCGTCAGCTACAACTCCCGGCTGGCCCGCTGGCACAGCGGCCGGGGCGTGGTGGCGGGGGCCTTCGACCGGCATGACTTTAGCCTGAAGTGGAGCCACGCCGAGGTGGATGCGGCCCGGAAGCTCCTGCCCTGGGCGGTGGGCCAGGTGGCCGGGGCCTACCGGGAGCTCTCTTCGCTGCTGCCCGGGGAGCGGCGGCCCCTGATCAGCTGCGGGGACGCCGCTTCCCTGGCCGTCAAGGATGGCTCGGCTCACCTGGTCTGCGTGGACCCGCCCTACTACGACAACGTCATGTACTCCGAGCTCTCGGACTTCTTCTACGTCTGGCTCAAGCGCAGCCTGGGAGGAATCTGCCCCGACCTGTTCGGCGGGGAGTTGACCCCCAAGGGAGCCGAGGCGGTCGCCAACCCCGCCCGCTCAGGCTCCCGGCGGGTAGCGGGAGACGACTACCGCCAGAAGATGACCGCTTGTTTCCGGGAGATGCGGCGGCTGCTCCGACCGGACGGGCTGCTGACGGTCATGTTCACCCACAAGCGGGTTGAGGCCTGGGACACGTTGGCGGCGGCCCTCCTGGAGGCGGGCCTGGGGGTCCGGGCAGCCTGGCCGGTGCGCACCGAGAGCGCCCACAGCCTGCACCAGGCGGGCAAGCAGGCTGCCGGCTGCACCGTCCTCTTGGTCTGCTCCCGGCGGGAGGGTGACGGCGGCGCCCGCTGGGAGGACATCCAGGAGGCGGTGCGGCGGGCCGCCCGGGAGGCGGCTGCCGGGGCATCCGGGCTGACCGGCGTGGACCGTGAGATCGCCACTTTCGGCCCCGCCCTGGCCGTCATCTCGGCCCACTGGCCGGTAACGGTGGCCGGGGGGCTGCTGTCCCCTGGCCAAGCCCTGGAGCTTGCCCGCGAGGCGGTGGGGGGATCTTAGCCTGCGGTCTTCGCCGGGCTGAGCTAAAGGCTCTTTGTTGCCCGGCGCACCAGGTAGCGGGCCAGGTGGTCGGCCACGTCCACCCCCGCCACCTTGTCGAACCTCTCGTAGTCAGGCCAGGCATTGAGCTCGAGCACGGTCAGACCGTCGGGCCCCTCCATCAGGTCGACCCCGGCGATGTCCAGCCCCAGGGCCCAGGTGGCCTCAACCGCCAGATCCCGCATGGGGTAGGTCGGTTCGCACCTCACGGGCGTGGCCCCGGCAGCGACATTGGTCCGCCAACTCTGCCCGGTAGCAACCCGGTAGGTGGCACCCACCACCTCTCCGCCGATCACCAGGACCCGGATGTCGCGGCCCGGGTTGGGAACATATCCCTGGACCAGGGCCGGTCGGCCTCGCTGGGCTAGCCGCCGCAACCAGGCGAGCAGGACCGAGCGGTTCCGGAAGCGGCGGATACCATGGCCCAGGGCTCCATTCCACGGCTTGACCACCACCCAGCCGACCATCGCGGCCGCCTGTTCTCGCAGTACGGGGGGGACGCCGCGGGAGAACAGCGTGGTGGGGTGGGGCAACCCGGCGGCGGTCAGCCGGGCTGCCGTGAGCGGCTTGACCTTCGCGGCGTACCAGGCGTCGGCGCGGTTGATCACCTGGTAGCCGGCCCCCTCCATTGCCCGCACCGCGTCGAGATCGCGCTGGGAGCGCAGGTACAGGGCGTTGAGCACCAGGTCCGGCCTGAGGGCCGGGCCTCTGGGTCCCAGCAGCACCACCCGGCCGGACTGGATGCTCACCAGGGCTTGTCGCGGCGCCAGGACCACCGGGTCGACATGGCGATCACGTAGTCGCCGGACGAGCTCGCGAGTCCGGTACTGCCGGAGTCGCGGATCGTGAGTTATGAGCAGGATCTGCATGCGGCGCTCCCCAAGTCGAGGTAGACTTCTTGTTCACAGGCTATGCGGTGGTGGACGGCAAGAACTGGTACTGCTGTCATGGGAAGGAGAAAGGCCAGGTCTGGGAGGGAGTGCCCGGGCGGAGGGACTCCGGTCGTTGACCCCCGTGCTCTCAGAGCGGTGCTGGACCAACAGCCCGGGCATCCTGATCGCGAGGGGAGGTTGGGCCGTTGTCCCGCCCCCGGGTCCCGCCCGGCCAGCGCGTCACCCCGGGTTTCCCTATCCTACATCACGGTGGAATCCCGGCCATCAGCCGCCGGGACTGGCGCCTGAGGGTCCACGGCGAGGTGGCGGAGCCGGTCGAACTGGACTGGGCCGGACTCACTGCCCTACCCGCCACCAGGGTGGAGGCTGACCTCCACTGTGTCACGGGATGGTCCAAGCTGGGTACTGCCTGGGAGGGGCTTGCCGCCACGGAGCTGGTGCGCCTGGCCCGGCCCCGGTCCGATCATCTGCTGGTGCATGCCCCCGGTGGCTGGTCCACTAACCTGACCCTGGCCGACTTCACGGCCCCCGGTGTCCTACTGGCCTACCGTCACGAGGGCAAGCTGCTGACACGGGAACACGGCGGGCCGGTCCGCCTGGTCGTACCCCAGCTGTACTTCTGGAAGAGCGCCAAGTGGGTCATCGCCGTCGAGTTCACCGCCACCGAGCACCCCGGCTTCTGGGAGAAGGCCGGCTACCACCTGCGGGGCGATCCCTGGCGGGAACAACGCTACCGCAATGATCCGGCCTGGACGACCGCCCGCCGGCGCCGGTGAGGACTTGCTCCCACCGCTCGGCCGCGTCCTCCCAGCGGTAGCGCTCGAGGACCAGTTTCCGGCCGGCCGCACCCATCGCTGCCGCCCGAGCAGGGTGACGGGACAGTAAGGCCAGGGCCTGGGCCAGACCGGCGGTGCCCCGGACCAGCAGCCCCGTCTCGCCGTGGGTGATCACCTCGCCGGCAGCTCCCCGGGCGAACGCAACCACCGGCAGCGCCGAAGCCATCCCCTCGTAGACGACCCGGGCCAGGGCGTCGGTGGGCCGCGAGGGGCAGGCCAGGACGTCGGCTGCCCGGAAGAAGGGGGGCATTTCTTCCGGGGGGATGAAGCCGGTCAGGACCGCCCGCCTTCCCAGGCGGGCAGCCATGCGCCGCACCCTCCGGGTGAAGCGAACCGACCGCCGGCGGGGGAGCCAGGCACCCCCACAGAGCAGTAACTGCACCCCGGGCACCTGCCGCACTGCCCGGAGCAGGCGATCGGGTCCCTTGGCGGGAGAGAAACGGCCTGCGTAGAGGATGACCGGGCGCTCGTCCAGCCCGTGCCGGCGCCTGAACAGATGCCGGTGGGCCATCTCTGCCTCGCTGACGGGAGGATGGAAGCGGTGGGGGTCAACCCCACTGTGCACGGTGAACGTTTTGCCGGCGGTCTCCGGGTGCCGGCGCAGGAGCCGGCCCCGCAAGTGCTGGCTGACGGTGACGATGGCCCGGGCCGCCTCTAGGCACCGCCTGGCCTGGCCCCATGGCAGCCACTCGTGACGCCGGGTGTGCAGGCTCAGCGCCGCGGGAAGGCCGGCCAGGCCGGGAAGCATTTCCGGCCGGTTGAAGATGACCACCGCGTCCCAGCCCCCCGATGCCAGGGCGGCCCGGCAGCTCTCGGCGTAGCCGATCCCATCGAGCCGGATGTGGATCAGTCCCGGTCTCTCCTCGCGGGCCGGCAGAGCGGGGTCGGCGAGCGAGAACAGCGTGACCCGGTGGCGGCCGGCCCACTGCTCGGCCAGGGCGGCAACGGTTGTCTCCACCGCCCCGCCCCGGATGGGAGGCACCGGCAGGTCGTCCGGGGCCACCAGGCCCAGCCGCATCACCGGCGCCGCCGGCGGCCCGACCGCCGGTGCGATCGGGGGAGACGCCGGCGGGAACGGCGCAACGACCGGGGAACACGCCCGGCGGGGGAAGGGGGCACCGCAGGCAGGTCGGACAAGGCCTCCAGGAAAGCCTCGGCGTGTCGAACGGGGGTGTGATGCTCGCTCACCCGGGCTAGCCCGTTGTCAATCAGCTGGCGTCGCAGTCCGGCGTCCCGGAGCAGCCGGATGATCTGGCCGGCCGCCTGCAGTGGCCGTCCCACCGGGTAGAGCAGGCCGGTGGACCCGTCAACCAGCTCGCGGTTGCCGCCCACCGCCGAACTGACTACCGGGCACCCGCAGGCCATCCCTTCCAGCAGGCTATTCTGGTAACCCTCGGAGCGGGATGTTGACAGCACACAGCCTCCGGACCGGGCGGTTTCCTGGTACAGGGCAGGCATCGAGTGATGAGGCACGCAGGGGAGGAGCTTGACCCGGTCGCCGAGGTCACGCCGGGCTACCCTCTCCCGAAACTCCCCCACCTGGCCCGCCACGTTGGTGTCGCCCGCCACCCAGGCTTCGACGTCCTCCCCCCGGTCCAGCAGCAGGCGGAGAATCGTCAACAGTTCGGGCCAGTTCTTATTGGCGTCCAGCCGTCCTACCCAGAGCAGGACGGGTCGGGCCGGCGCCGTGGCCGGGCCGGGGCGGAACAGGGAGACGTCCACGGCGTTGGGCACGACCCGGACGGGGAAGGGCTTGCCCTTCAGGGCGGCCGTAACGAGGCCTTGGACGTACCGAGAAGGCACGATTATCCCGGCTACCGTCCCCGGAGACAGCCGTGCGCAGGCTCGCAGAGCGATGCGAGCCATTCCCCGGACTTCCAGGAGAACGGCGCCCGGGTAGCCCATGCGGACCAGGTCGCTCAGGAAGCGATCGCTATTGATCAGGGAGACGACATCGTAACCGCCAGACGTCACAAGATGCTGGAACTCCCCGGGGTCCGCGGTGATGTGCAGCGGGAAGCCGTTGTGAGTGTCCATGCCCGCGCCGGCCTGCCGGAACAGTATCTCGCAGTGGACTCCCAGAGCTCGAAGACCGAGCATCCGGGACCGGGTTGAACTCGAGACCCCACCCAGGTTGGCCCCCCAGGCCACGAAGAGCATCCTGCGCGTTTCCACACTTGCCAGGCTATGCGGGGCCGTCCCGCCGTTCCACCGCCGCTGGCGCCGACTGGACCCCTGTCCCGTGCCGGCATGCGACCGATGACCGCCTCCAGTCGGTCTCCCCGCACCCCAGCGATGCCCTGCGAGGACTCATAGCATGGATTGGACTCAGGGGAGCGAGGGAGGCAGGTCAACGATGCGAGTTGTGGTCACCGGGGGGTCCGGCTTCATCGGCAGTCACCTGGTAGAGACCCTGGTGAAGCGAGGCAACCAGGTCCGCGTGTTCGACAGGTGGTTATCGCCAGAAATCCGTGACCTTGCGGCCAGGGGGACGGTCGGCTTCTGCCAGGGAGATGTTCGCGATCCGGGGCAGGTTCGGGCCGCCCTACATGGAGCCGGGCTTGTGTATCACCTGGGTTCGGTCCTGGGCACCGCCGAGACCATAGAGCGCTACGACCCCTTGTAGGTGGCCGAGACCAACGTGGTGGGCACCTGCCGGGTGCTGGCGACGGCCCGCGAGTTGGGGGTCTGGCGGGTGGTCTACCCCAGCACCCCTGACGTGCCGTGGCTCAACCCCTACAAGATCACCAAGCAGGCCGCCGAGAGGTTCTGCCAGCTCTACCACCGGGTTCGGGCTGGAGACGGTTGTGCTGCGCCTGACCAACGTGTACGGGCCCCGTGAGCGGTGGCTACAGGATCCCGCCGGCGCGCCGTTCAACTATCAGAAGGTGGTTCCCACCTTCATAGTGCAGGCCCTCGGCGGCAAGCCGCTTCCCGTGTTTGGGGACGGTGAGCAGTCCTCGGAGTACGTGTACGTGGGTGACGTGGTCCGGGCGATGCTACTGGCGGGTACCCGGCCGGTGGCGGGGGAGATCATCCCTATCGGCACCGGCCGCCCGGTGCGGGTCAGCGAACTGGCCGACGGATTCTGGCCCTGACCGGCAGCAGGTCACCGCTGGAACTCCTCCCCATGCGGCGGGGTGAGGTCCCAGTGCACATTACGGTGGACCCCCGCCTGGCCGAGCAGAAGATGGGCTTCGTGGCCTCCGTCGGGCTGGACGAGGGACTCAGACGGACGATCCCCTACTACCGGGAAGCGCTGGGGCGGCCGGGCGCCGCTCCCGCCTGAAGGCAGGATCGCGCGGGCCGGCCGGCGAAAGGCCGTCTCAAACCGGGAGAGGGCTGCGGATATGGTGCTGGTTGCGCACGCCGCGGTGGGGGGAGCCCTGGGGGCTTCGGCCGGGCGACGTTCTCCGGCCTGGTCCCCGCTATGGGTGGCAGGCTGGGCCTTGCTCAGCCACGTGATCCTGGACGCGATCCCCCACTGGGACAACCTCTTCGCGCTGGGTTGGCTCATCGCCGACCTTGCAGCCGCCCTCGCCGTCGCCGCTATCATCGCCCGCCTGGCCCGGACCCCCGGCAGGGTGTTCTGGGGAGCCTTCCTGGCTTGCCTGCCCGACCTGGAACACCTCCTGGTCGGCTGGCTGTTGCCGCAGCGGATCTTCCTCAGCCACCTGCCCTGGTTCCCTCACGGCCAGGCGGCCCTGGTGCCCGGGGTGCTCACCCAGCTCCTGGTGGTGATCATGGCCATTGCCTTCGTGGCCCGACAGCGGGCGGCTGGAGCTCCGGTTGACAGGCCCCCACGGCAGGGCCTATAATCAGGTCCAAGCTACTGACTCCGGCGATGACGAGGACGAGTAGGGCCGGTGGGCCGGCAGAGAAGGGGAGCCGTGGCTGGGAGCTCCCCGCGGCGACGACGGCCTGAAAACCCCCTCCGAGCCGCGCGGCGGAAAGGACTTGGGTCCGAGTATGCCGTGCCGGCCGGTCGCGGCCGTTAACCAAAAACGAGAGGGTCGGGTCCTGTCCCGGCCAAGCAGGGTGGAACCGCGGGAGAAGCGCCCCCCGTCCCTGGGACGAGGGGCGCTTGAGATCCCGGCCCGGCGCGGCCGGATGGGGGGGCAAGACATGAGACTGAAGCTGAGCGGCGGTCCGGCGAGGGAGTTCCGCCAGGGGATCCGGGTGCGGGAAGTCCTGGAGGCATTGGGGGTCGGCATTGGTCCCCAGGGGGCGGTGGCGGCAAGCCTGAACGGGCGACCGATCGGCCTTGACGGCGTGGTTACCGAGAGCGGGGAGATCAGGCCGCTGAGTTTCGCCGACGAAGCGGGGCGGGACGTCTACCGCCACAGCGCCTCTCATGTTCTGGCGCAGGCCGTGACCAGGCTCTTCCCCGGGGCCAAGCTTGGGATCGGCCCCGCCATCACCGATGGCTTCTACTACGACTTCTACCGGGACGAACCGTTCACTCCCGACGACCTGGCCCGCATCGAGCAGGAGATGGCCGCCATTGTGGCCGCCGACTACCCCCTGGAGCGGGAGGCGGTGGACCGCGAGGAGGCGTCGCGCTTCTTCACCGAACGGGGTGAGCAGCTCAAGCTGGAGCTGATCGCTGAACTGGATCCGGCCCAGCCCATCTCGCTGTACCGGCAGGGGGACTTCACCGACCTCTGCGCCGGGCCCCACCTACCCTCCACCGGCTGGCTCGGAGCGTTCAAGCTCCTCTCCACGGCGGCGGCCTACTGGCGGGGAGACGAACGGCGGGAGCGGATGCACCGCATCTACGGCACCGCTTTCCCCGACCTGGCGTCCCTGGAGCGTCACCTGGAATGGCTGGAGGAGGCCAGGAAGAGGGATCACCGGGCTATCGGCCGCGACCTGGAGCTGTTCAGCTTCCACGAGGAGGCCGGTGCCGGCCTGGCCTTCTGGCACCCCCGGGGAGGTCGGGTCCGCCAGCTGATCGAGGACTTCTGGCGGGCCGAGCACCGCCGGCGGGGCTATGAGATCCTGTTCACTCCCCATATCGCCAAGGCCGACCTGTGGGCGGCGTCCGGGCACCTGGGGTGGTACCAGGAGAACATGTACTCCGCCATGGACATCGACGGGGTGGACTACCTCATCAAGCCCATGAACTGCCCTTTCCACTTGCTCATCTACAAGTCGCGCACCCGGAGCTACCGGGAACTCCCCCTGCGCTGGGGGGAGCTCGGCACCGTCTACCGCTACGAGCGCTCCGGCGTCCTGCACGGGCTCTTGCGGGTACGCGGTTTCACCCAGGACGACGCCCACATCTTCTGCCGCCCCGATCAGCTGGAGGACGAGATATTCGGGGTCGTGGACCTGGCCCGCTTCATGCTTGAGTCCTTTGGCTTCAAGGAATTCGAGGTGGCCCTCTCGGTGCGGGATCCCCACAACAAGGAGAAGTACCTGGGGACGGACGAGGGATGGGCCCAGGCGGAAGCCGCCCTGGAAGCTGCCTTGCGACGTCACCGGCTGCCCTACCAGCGGGAAGAGGGAGAAGCCGTCTTCTACGCCCCCAAGATCGACATCAAGCTGATCGACGCTCTGGGCCGGGGCTGGCAGGGACCCACCATCCAGGTTGACTTCAACCTGCCCGAGCGTTTTGACCTCAGTTACACGGGAGAGGATGGGCGGCCGCACCGGCCCTTCATGATCCACCGCACGGTGCTGGGGGCCATGGAGCGTTTCCTGGGCAATCTCATCGAGCACTACGCGGGGGCCTTCCCCTTCTGGCTGGCCCCCGTTCAGGTGAAGGTGTTGCCGATAACCGACCGCCAGGTGGGCTATGCCCGGCAGGTGGCCGCCCGGCTGGCCGCCGGAGGAGTCAGGGTGGAGGTCGACGAGCGGACAGACAAGATCGGCTACAAGATCCGGGCCGCCCAGATGGAGAAAGTGCCCTACATGCTGGTGGTGGGAGAGCGGGAGGCGGCCGCCGGCACCGTGGCGGTGCGCCACCGCACCCAGGGCGACCTGGGTCCGAGACCACTGGAGGCCTTCCTGGCCGGGCTGGAGGAGGAGGCCGGTCCCGTTAGCTGAAGCTGCTCTGGGCAGGTGACTGTTTGGGTCCCTGCCCTTGCGCTTGACGCCGCGTCAAGTTGAATGCTCAACCCGAGGAAGGTGCTAGCCACCGTTCTTGAGTGGACGGCCGGGGCCATGAGGACGGGAGTACGGGTCGGCCGGCGGCCGTCTTCCTTTGAGCTTGGGCTTGGAGGATCTCCCGGCTCCGGGCAGAACATGCTGGCCGGGGAGGTGGGGGAGATGAGACCGGAGGGACCCGGCGGGACGTGTTGGGGGTTCACCCCCGGCCCCGCCGATCTCTGGTCCCTGCTGGCCGCAGCCGGGCCCGCCTTGGCGGGCCGGCGGGAATTCATCGTCAAGGTCAACTGGTTCACCCCCGACCCGGGCAACTTCACCGGGCCGGTGGCCCTGGACAGGCTGTTGGCGGCTCTGCCCGGACCGGCGATGGTCGTGGAGGGGCACTCCTGCGGGCGGACCGACGGTTCCCGCTGGGTGGGGCCGGGTCAGGCCACCGGTGAGGCCCGCGAATGGCTGCGGGAACAGGAGAGGGAGTTCCTGCGAGGGTCCGGGGTGCGCGCCGTGCTGGACCGGTACGCCGCAACCTACCTGAACGTGACCGAGGAGGTCTGGGCCGGGCGCACGGTGGAGGAGCCGGTGGTAGCCAGGGCGGTGGGCGACCTCTTGACTTACCCAGAACTGCTGGGTTGCGTTCCCCGGTCTCTCTACGCCCGGCGCGGGCAGGCCCTGTTCATCAACTTCGCCCGCCTGAAACTCCCTCGTCCCCAGGCCGGCGCCTCCTTCAGCCTGGGGCTCAAGAACCTGTTCGGCCTGATCCCGGAGCCGGCCCGGACCACCTATCACGCCGACCTGCCGGGTAGCGTCCTGGCCATCAACCGGATCTACCACGCCCTCTTCGACATCGTCACCGTCTGCGAGGGCCTGGAGAACGTCGTCGTCTCCCGCCCCGGCGGGACCCACAGGACCGCCTGGGGCGATTACGACCTTCTCGCGACCCCTCCGCTGGCCGTGGCGGGGACTAACCCGCTGGAGGTGGACGCCATCGCCGCCGGGATCTTCGGCGTCGACATCAGGCAGCGGGCGCTGTTCGGTGAGGCGGCCCGGGTTTTCCCTTCCTGTTCAGAGCGAATCCTGGATCAAGCCCGCTCCTTTGGCCGCGAGAACGGGCTGCTGATGGGGTGAGCGATCCCACGGCCCTCAGCGGCGACAAGTAATGGACTGCCTCAGCGGATTGCCCAGTTAGCTGGATTGCCGCCGTTCGTGGGCCTCCGCTGCCTTGTCCCGCACACCTGGCGCCTCTCAGCATAAGCTGGAAGCCGCATACCGGCGCGGAAGTGAGAGGACGGCAGCGTGGCCAAAGGCCGGGTAGGCGTGCTTACCACCTATCACGTGCACGAAGACGGCAAGCGGGTCATCTACGGCGGCGCCGAGCGCTATGGTATCGAGTTCACCCGCATGCTGGTAGAGATGGAGTACGACGTCACCTGGTGGCAGATCGGGTCCGGCTGGACCCAGGAGGTGATCCCCGGCGTACCACTGCACAGCGTCCCCTTGCGGGAAGCAGCCTACCAGACCTGTCCGTCTCTCAACCGGGCTTTTTTCGAGCAGGCGGATCGGATCGACCACGCTGTGTATTTCAGCACCCTGCTGGCGTACCCCCAGGCTTTTGAGAGGAGCATCGCGATATCGCACGGCGTCTACTGGGACTACCCCACCTGGGAGACCATAGTGCCCACCGAGCGGCACCGGGCGGAGTGGCGTGCTCGCTGGTACGCGGCCCTGAACAAGCCCCAGAAGGTAGTGTCCTGCGACACCGCCACCATTCGGTTCATCACTGCAACTTGGCCCGGGTTGGCCGAGAAGCTGGAGTACGTCCCCAATTTCGTTAACCTTGAGGAGTTCCACCCTCC
This sequence comes from bacterium, assembly GCA_031082145.1. Lineage (GTDB taxonomy): Bacteria > Bacillota > Sulfobacillia > UBA995 > UBA995 > Ess09-15. The sequence goes on from JAVHLP010000004.1 coordinate 26,183, forward strand.
GGACGCGGACGCCGGACGGGCCTCGGTGCGGGTGCTCCTTCCCCGGCGGCTCACCGCCGTGAGGGGGATCAACGAAACGCTGACCGCGATGGAGCGGCTGCTGGCGGCATACCCCCAGTTAGAGTTCCATCTCGTTGGGCGCGGCCATAGCGACCACCAGGAACGCGACATGCTGCGGTGGGCCCACGAGCACCCCCGGGCGTACTACTACTGGAGACCTCCTCACCTCATGCCGCACGTGTACCGCAACATGGACATCGTCCTCATACCGAGTAAGGCTGCCGAAGGGACGTCGCTCTCCTGCCTGGAGGCCATGGCGGTGGGGCGGGCGGTGGTGGCCGGATGTACCGGAGGGCTGACCGACCTCATCCTCGACGGGTACAACGGGTTGCTACTGCGGCCGGTTACAGTTCGCACGCTGGTCGAAGCCATCGAGGCTCTGGTTACCGGACCCGATCTTCGGCGCGAACTCGGCGAGCGCGCGGAGGCCACCGCCCGGGCATTCGGCCTGGATCAGTGGAAGGAGCGGTGGCGGCGAGTGATCGAACGGGTGTTCCGTTGAGGAGGAAGCAGGTGGCCCCGAGGACGGTAGGCGTGGCGGCAGAGAAGCTGGTCGATCCAGGCACCAGGCAGATCTTGGACGCTGATCGGTGGGACTACGCCGTCGCGCTCAGCCGCCTCCTTCAGGAACTGGGCCACCAGGTGATCTGGTGGCAACTGGGGGATGGGTGGCGGGGGGAGATATTGCCGGAGGTGCCCCTGCTCGGAGCGTTGCCGGCGTCCTGTCAGTTCCTCACCTGGCCCACCGCTTGCGAGAGCTTTCTTGAGCGGGCCAACGGGGTGGACCTCGCCATCTACTTTGATCTGGCCCTGGCTTATCCCCAGGTTCACGAGGTGTCTGTTGCCGTGGCCCACGGTGTCACCTGGGATGGGCCGCTGTTCGCCTCCCGCCTGCCGACCGCCGAGGAGCGGGAGGAGTGGAAACGGCGCCTTGGAATCGCCTTGCGTAACCCGCTGAAGGTGGTGACAGCCGACGCTGGGCTGATCCATTGGGCCCAGGCCACCTGGCCCGGGCTTCAGTATGCCTTTGAGTACATCCCCGGCTTCTCGCTCCCCCCACCGGCCCTGGCCGCCCGTTCCGACGGACCGGTCACCGTCCTGTTCCCAGGGCCTTTCACTCCCGAGCGGGGAATCGGTGAGACTATCCGGGCCATGGAGGCACTCATGGTCCGTCATGGCGATCTTCGGTTCCGGCTATCAGGGCGCGGCGAACCCGCTGTTGAGGAATACCTGGCGGAATGGGTGGAACGTCACCAGGGAGCGACCCTGGACCGGCTTCCCCTGACATACGATCTGCTGGGGGAAGTTGACATCGCCCTCTTCCCGGTCAAGAGCGGACCGGGCCCGATCCTGGCTTGCCTGAGGGCGATGGCGGCCGGCAAAGCCGTGATCGTGGGCTGGGCCGGCGGTCTGAGCGGTCTGGTGCTGCAAGAACACACCGGCAAGATCGTCTCTCCCGGCGCGGAGAGCCTGGCCGAGGCCATCGAGGAACTGGCCCTGCACCCAGCCAAGCGGCGGCTCCTCGCCGACAATGCCCGAGAAGCGGTGGCCCACGCGTTCAGCCTCGAGCGTTGGCGGCGGCGCTGGACGCGACTGGCTGAGAAGTTACTGGACTGAGGATGATCGAGATGCCCCGGCTGACGGCGATGATGCCGGTCCGGAACGAGGCTGGCCGCTACCTGGAAGAGGTCCTGGAGAATCTCCTGGGTTACGTGGACGACATTGTAATCCTGGACGATGCCTCCACCGATGCCACTCCCGACATCTGCCGGTCATTCCCCCGGGTCATCCTCCATCGAAACCCGGAGCCGCTCTTCTCCTTGGATGAAAGCGTGCTGCGCGAGACCTTGTGGCGGCTTACCGTAGCCACGGAACCTTCGTGGATCCTCTCCGTCGATGCCGACGAGATGCTAGAGGAACGGATGCGCCAGGAGGCGCCTGCCCTGATAGGTCAGGATGAGTACGATTGCGTGGAGTTCCGGCTGTTTGACTTCTGGGGTGGCCGGACTCACTACAGGGTCGACGGAGGCTGGAATCCCTGGGCCAGACGAGTGCGGATGCTCTTCCGGTACCGGCCCGGGCAGGTCTACACCTGGCCCCGGCAGCGCCTGCATTGCGGGCGGATCCCACTGGAAGCCAGAGAGCCCCTGCCGGTCTACCAGTCGGACCTGAGGGTCATGCATCTGGGTTGGGTTCGACCGGAGGACGCCAGGCGGAAGTACGAGCAGTACCGGGAGCGGTGGTCTGGCCCCCACCTGGAGAGCGTCCTCGATCCTCCCGAGAAGATCCGGTTGGAGCCCTGGATCCCGGGGAAGCTTCTCCCGTACTGAGACGGGGGTGATGGCCTTGATCCTGCGCTGTCCGGGGTGCGGGGCCCGGGAACCGGTGTCCGGCCTGAGGGGCGACTGGTGGGCGACCTGCGGCACCTGCGGCCAGGTACTCCGGATCCTCGGGCCACCCGGTGAGGCGGCTTCAGACCCGCTCAAGTGTCCCCGGTGTGGTTACCGGGAGGAGAAGGTGAGCGTACCTCTGGCCGGCATATCGGTGAACTGCCCTAGCTGCCGGCACCGCTGGCGGGCGTCAACATGACCCACCGGGGAAGCAGGTTGGGAGCGCTCCAACCAGGATCACGTCATCAATGACGGCGAAGTTGCGTCTGCGATAGCCCCCGGACTTGACGAAGCGGAGTTGGGCCCAGCATGCTCTGGCCGGTGCCTCGGTCGTGATGAGGGAATAGGTGTTCCACGACCCCTGGGAGCCGTTTCCTACTGCCCGCCGTGGGATGTAAAGCCACGCCCCGGTGCCGAGCGGCTGCCTCTGGGAGTCCAGCCACGTCAGCGAGACCTGCAGGGAGGCGGGGAACTTCCAGCGTCCGGCCAACTGGAAGGTCAGCGCGAAGAACCGGCCGCACTCCCCTTCCGGGATCCGGATGTCCTGCTCCAGGGTTGACACCTGCCGGTTCCGGCCGCAGGTGCCCAATCCGGCCGCCCAGCTTCCCTCATGGGGCTCGATCCCGCCGACCAGCCCGCCGTTGGTGATCGCCCAGGACGCCAACCCGTCCTCGAAACCCGGGTTCTCGACCAGGTTGCCAACGCAGGCGCCAGGAGGCGACTCAAAGGCCAGCACGTTTCCACTGTTCACGGCCACGGCGGTGAACACGGAGAGCCCGTCCCCCATGCTCCCAGAGGGGAGCCGGCCAGGAACAGGCCGGCTCCCGGGGCGCCCTAGGCAGTTGTGGATATGGCCACGAACACGAAGTCAGCCAGAATAGCCTTGTCCAGCAAGGTCGGCCCAGTCTTGCCGGCCGCGCCGAACACCGAGATCTTCACCTCGCTCACGCTGTCCGCGTCGAAGTTGTGGATCGACACGTCGACTGTGGTTGGCTCAAGCGGGCGCCCAGGTCGTCCTGGTGGACTTCGCCTCCGCGCCGCTTGCCTTGAGCCGCCAGGCTTTCTTGGAGCGAGGCGTAGCTGGGGAGTTCGTCCAGGCGGACGTAAGAGCCATGCCCTTACCGGCCGGCCGATTCGACCTGACGTGGAACGCCGGGGTCTTGGAGCACGCTGACCCGGACGCTCAGGCTGCCATGCTGCGGGAGATGGCCCGCGTCACCCGCCCCGGCGGGCAAGTGGTGACAGTAAACCCTCACGCCCGTTGTGTTCCCTATCAACTGGGCAAGCACTGGGCCTTGCGGACCGGGCGCTGGCCCTACGGTGACGAGAGGCCGTTGTTCTCGCACCGGCAGCTGTTCGCGGCAGCCGACCTGGCTCTTGAAGATGAGTTCTCGATTGGGGCCGACGTCGGTTTCGATTTTCTCCGTTTCATCCCAGCCTTGGGCCCGCCCCTGCGGGAGATTGCCCGGGCTTGGTGGTCCGAACTGAGCTGCGCAGACCGCCGCCAGATGCCGGGCTACCTGCTGGTGGGCATCGCCAGGACATGAGGCTCATCTATCCCCCCGGTATGGAATGGGACATCATGGTTCAGCGCCCGCACCATCTGCTCCGGCTGGCTGCCGCGGCCGGCTGGAAGGTAACCTGGTGGGAGACGGGACCATATCGACCGCCCCGGGAAGCGGCGCCCGGCCTGCGGGTAGTCCGCAGCTGGCCCGACGCGGCAGCCGCAGGGCCCTTCGACGTTCTCTACCTCACCGACCCCACCCAGCTTATCCACCTCCGCCCGCCGGCGCCCCCGCTATTGGTGTACGATCGGTGCGACCTCCGAGGCGCGCACGAGATCCCGCTGTTGGTCCGGGCCGACCTGGTGCTGGCCACCACTCCCGGCCTGGCGGCCCAGGCGTCGAGGTACTCGCGCCGGGTTGTTCTCCTGCCCAACGCCGCCGACCCCGACCACTTCAAGCCGTCCCACCGGGCTCACAGAGGCGATCCTCCCTGCATTGGTTATGTTGGCATACTGGCCCCTCACGTCGACTACTCGTTGCTGTGCGATCTGATCGGGGCTCGCCCCACCTGGCGCTGGCTGTTCGCCGGCCAGGAGAAAGGAGGGGTCTCTCTGCCGGCAACGGCTGAGGTCACCCGCTTGGGCCACGTTGACTACGCGAACCTTCCGGGGGTCCTGGCAGAGATCGACGTGGGTGTGGTTCCTTTCAAGGATTCTCCCCTCACGCGGGCCGTCGACCCGATCAAGGTATATGAATACTTGGCCGCCGGCAAGCAGGTAGTGGCCACCCGGCTGCCCCACTTGGCCGGTCAGGACTGGCCGATCAGGCTGGCGCGGACCACCGACGAATGGCTCGTCGAACTCGACGCTGCTGCTGCCGAGGCTTCGGACTTCGCAGCCGGTAGGGAGTGGGCGGAAAGGAACACCTGGCAGCGACGCGCACGTGAGTTTCAGAAGGGCATTGAGTGCTTGTCGGCCTGACCGCGACCGTGGCCGATCAGGTACGCCAACTTGCGAAGGCCTGCGGAGACGCTCCTGAAGGGCTGCCGGGTCGTGCTCCGCATACGGCCAACAGATTTCCCCGAACCGCCTAAGTACGTTTGGGTCCATGTGACCCCCACGTGGGAAGGGTTCCCTCACATCGGTTCAAACCACCGGTTGGCGGCTGAGCGGCGGTGTGGCATGGAACGGTCCGGGTCATCGCTCCCTGAGCCGCTAGTTAGGGGACCCCATCAGTCAACCAGGCAGTAGACTTTGGGGCTTGAGGCCATCATACGACCGGCTGATGGACTCCTCAAGCTCTGGCCTGATCTCATAGTACTGCGCAACCTGCAAGGCGCACCTGATGACATCCTGCACTTCCTTGGCAAGGTGAGCCCGGTCAGGCTGCCCCAACTTCTGTCTCTTGATCCCGGTGGTCTCGAAATGGTTGACCTGTTCGGCCAGCTCCCCACACTCCTCAAGCAGTCGGGTCATGATCTGGAAGGGGTGATTGCCGCCGGGGTACCGCCGGGTGATGCCCTCACTGACTGTCCACAGGCGGTCGAGCATGTCTCGGCTCTCCTTCCACGACGCCAGATCGTCACGCCTGACGGTTGGCTAAGCTACGGCGGTGGTGTGTTGCACGGAACCGCCTGAGCCCACATCCGTCCGCTTGAGCCGGTGATCAGGCGCTATGAGCTCGCCTCTGTTGACGGGTTCATCCTGAATGCTGCAGCCGATTCGCCCAAGCGTGGACCGACCGCACATAGCCTTCGGGAATGTTAAGCGCCATCAACCCGGATCGCGGAATCCAGGCAAGCTGCTGGTGCTAATGGCTTATGGCTACGTCGCGCCTGATCATTCCGAAGAAGGACTACTTGGTCCTCAGTATGATGACACCCTTCACCGAGACCGGGAAGCGGTGGGTCATGATGTCTGCCCTCCATAGGATGCAGGTTCGGTTCCGGCCGGTACGAGCACTGCCGCCGCACCTGGCTGAATCGGAATTCGGCACGGGCACGGCAGCCCCTGCCAGTAGCACCTCAAGAGGGAATCTGCCAACGATCTGCCGCTAACCGGTACCGGCCGAACAGCAACCGGAGCGAGCCCCCGCGGCCGATGTCGGGGGCTGCTGGTTAGGCCTAGTAGCCTTCAGGCTTCGGCGCGGCCGACAGCGTCACACGCGTCCAGGCATCGCTCAAGCCACTCCACTGTGAGGGGCTGCACGGAGGCGCCCCCGGCGATGGCCTCGACGATTGGGCGAGCATAGATGAACCCGCCGCCAACTATCTGACCCACCTGCTCCTCTAGCTGGGGCGGCGAATGCCCTGCCAAGACCCATGCGGCTAGCGAGCGTGTCAGGGTCTCGCAGAATACGTTGACCCAGGAAGTATCCGTCCGGTCCCAGGCGTAGCTCAGTTGGTTCATTGACTCGTACACGGCGTCGAGGAGGCGCCTGCGCCGTGCGATGGCCGGTCGCCATTCCGGCAGCACGGCCTCGAGGTGTAGCTCGATGAGCTCATGCAGGTAGGATTCCGGGCGCAGATGGCTGGTTACGATGCAGGCACTTCTGTCTGTGTGAATAACGTCAGTAAGCTCGTCAGCCTGCAGAGGATTGAGCACGGTGAGGACGGACTGCGGCGGGCCAGGGAACAGACGCGCGAGCTTGGCCACCGCATGACGTACCTTCCGGGAGTAGTCCAGCCCGTTGCTGGATATCTCCTGCTCGACGGACAAGGCGTAGGCGGACAGGGCGTTGCCGTACTCGCTGCAACTCTCAAGGGAGAGGATATGGTCAGGCAAAGCCAGGGCCCACTTGGCGACATCGCAGCCCCTCTCCGCGGGCGAGACGTTTCTCAGAGTGGCAAGGTAGGCACAGATAGAAGGTAGATCGGGGTCGAGGTCACCGCATTCGGTCAGCCAGGCCACTGCCGCCAGGATGGACCCTCGCGGCCAGTAGGGATTCACGCGGCCGTCATCAATCCGTGCTTCCCTGAAGTAGTCAAGCGCTGTCTTAGGCCAGTTCCCAGTGAGAACGGCCTGGATAAGCAGGCCTGCCCGAATCGGGTTGGCCAGGTGGTAGCCGGACGCCGTCAGTCCGAGGTAGACGTCGAAGACTCTCCTCGAGTACACGACGGTATCGGCCCTGCAGGCATGCTCTCTCTTCGCCGACATGCATCCCCCACATCCAAGACCAGGTTTCAGGCAATCGGGCTAACGGTTGGCAGCTAAGCGGCGCCTGTGTGAGGCCACCGCGAGAACAGCCGAGCCAGGCTGCGTCCGCTTGCGCTGGTTAGGCGCGCAACCTTCATGCCCTCTGGGCTTAGAGCTCCACACGGTCAAAACCCGGGGCCTTGCCCCAGAGGAGTAACCGGTAACCTCTCCTCAGGCCGTGCACGACGAAAGGGTCACGCTCAATGAGTTCCACGGCCTGGGCTTTGGACTCAACCTCCAGCACCCAGAGGCCCCCACAAGGACGTTCGCCGGGCGCGGAGCGCAAGCCGCCAGCCAGCAGAATGGCGTCGCGGTTGCCGTCAAGGTAGGCGTAGTGATCGGCCGAGTGTCTGTCCCGAATCTCACCCGCGTCCTCGTTGTCGTCGAATATGGCGACCCATCTCATGGATCTGCCCCCCTGGTGATGCGCGGCTGGGTCAGGTTCTTGCCTCCGGACAGCCGACCCTGCTTCCTACAGGTCCTGCGCCTTGCTGGCCTGTGACGGTGTGGGTGGTCAGGAGTTCATGGCACTCACGAATGATGGCCCCCTCCGAAGGGTAGCCCGGCGTTACCCAGTAGCCAATGGTCTGGCGGCCCCGAGTAAGGAGTGAGCGAGTTCAACTGCCTTCACAAGGTCCCTCTCCAGGTCACCGTTCACGACGCGGTCCCTGCTACTCTCAGCCCACTTGGGGAACTGAGTCATTAGAGAGGCTGTCTGGAGGGTGTACAGGGTTGCCAGAGGACGAACCAGCGTCTCCTCGCGTGAGTCTAGGGTACCGTAGGCTTCCCAGAAAGCAGGTATTGCGGCGCCTGAGAGGGAGGCGGTCACGTTACGGCAATCACTGTACCGCAACCCCACCCCGAGGAGGTGGTAATCGAAGACCAGAGCCTCCTGCGCGTGGTCCTCTCCCCCGGCTAGAGCCAGATTGGTCCAGTAGAAGTCATTATAGTTGAGGGTAGGTGTCAATGCCTTGACCGCAGCCTGGAGAAGCTCAATGTGTTCGGCAGCGAGGTCCCAGGGGCGGCTTTGAGCGATGCCGGCTGATCGACCCGTGGCAAGTATGGTGTCGGGACTAAGGTTGTCCTCCTCCCGGGCCAGGAAGCTCACACGCTGCCCCGTGGCAAGTAGCGCTTCGCCAGCATCGTGGAAGATCCGGTACCAGCGTGCGACCGCTCGGGCGACGTCTGGTCTAGTCAGATCGTCCGGAGTAGCGAGCCTCCAGGTCCCACTGTTCGCGAGGTCCTCAAGTAATAACGCCTGTTCCGTGCTGCCGTGAATCGGTACCGTTGGCACCCCGAGTTCTCGAAGCAACAGGGAGCCGGCAACCTCCACCCGCGCCGCTTCCTCCGGCAGCCACTTGAGGACGTAGGACTTGTCGTCCGTGACGACCCGCCAGACATTGTGGCCGTGCCTTACGGAGAGGCTCTCTACCTGCCGGATCGTCGCTGCATCGACACCGAGCTGTCTGAGGAGATCATGCGGATCAGTACTCACGGAATCACTCTCCATCTGGGCGGCTTCTATCAGCGTCTCCCGTGTAACGGTGGCGGCTGAGCAGCGGCGGTGCCGGATTGCGTTGGAAGGGCCACCCGTCCGCTCGAGCCACTGGTCGACAATCCGCCCTGATATGGGGCTTCTCACATTCACATCAATGCCCGGGTTGGGAGGCGCAATGTCTACGCCCTCGCAAAACGCCTTCTTGCCGTTGCGGACTCGCCATCCGAAACGGGTCACCTCCCCACCTTCAACAAACCAGGGTCGGATCAAACATGTTCTCGCACCCCCACGCTACCCAGGAGTCAGCCCAACGGTTTGGCGCTAACCTGCACCGGCCGTGCCGCAGCCTGAGCCGGCCCCCAAAGCCGGTGTCCGGGTTGAGCGGCTGGATAGTCGGCCCACGTGGATTCAGCCTGTCGGCTTCACGGCCAGTACAGCGGAGAGGAGTTCCTCAGGCGAAAGGATTGGCAGTGAGGCTCTCTCAAAGTCCCTCGCGTTCCGCGTCACAATCCCGGCCACTCCGGCCGCACGGGCCGCTTCATGAAGGACAGCGTCTTCACAGTCTGAGAAACGGGTGCCGATAGCGTCGACAAGGACACTGTGAGTCACTGGGGCCACTTCGAAGATCCTGAGGATCTCTCCGACGTGTTTCTGGGCTTCCCGGTGGCCCACCGCCTTACTGGCGAGGTAGTGGATTGTTGTCACGGTAGTCGCGCAAAGAACGCCGTGCAGGCGTCCCTGATCTGCGAGGCTAAGGAGTTGGGCTGCAACTGGGGCATAGGGGTGCCTTGCTAGGAGCACATCCAGAACTACGTTCGTGTCAAATAGGATCTTCATCGGTGCTTTGCCTCAAGGTGCCGCCGGTAGTCGTCCTCTGACATCTCTGCTCCGGCAAGAGCTCCATATAGAGAACGCACTCTCGGTGTGATCTCCCTCTGGTCAGGGTCGACTTCATCGATGAGTACGAAGTAGTCGGCAACCATCTGGGAAACCGACTTCCCTGATTTCTCGGAGATTCGCTTTATTTTCTGGATCAACCCCTCATCCAGACGGAGCGTCAGCTTCCTGTGCACAGTTGGTCCCCCTGACGTATCACTGACGGCCTAAGCATACGTCACACGGTTCGGAAAGTCAAACTGCCTGGTCCCGGTGTCCGGATAACAGATGGCGGTTAACCTGCACCGGCCGCTGCCACGGGATCGGGCGCTCGCAGGCCGGCGTCAGGTTGAACCGGTAGTTAGGCCGAACCAGCGCCCCGAGCGCCTTGACGTCTAGACGCTATGATGTTACAGTAGTGACATGAGCCGAGTGAACAAGCGAGCCACGGTCTATTTCGATCCTGACCTCCACAGAGCTCTTAGGATCAAGGCGGCCGAGACCGACCAGAGCGTCTCTGCTCTGGTCAACGCGGCCGTCCGCAAGGCTTTGGCCGAAGACGCTATTGACCTAGCAGCCTTTGAGGACCGCGTCAACGAATCAACCGTGCCGTACGAGGCGGTACTGCGTAATCTGAGAGGCCGTGGCAAGCTATAGGCTTGAATTCACGCTATCAGCTGTCAAGGAACTTGAGGACCTTCCCCGCAAGGACCTAGCCCGCGTCATGGGCCGCATCGAGGGACTATCCGCCAACCCTCGACCTCTTGGCTGCGAGAAGCTTTCTGACCAAGAGCGGTATCGGGTCCGCCAAGGCAACTACCGCATCCTGTATGGAGTTAACGACCCCCAGCAGCTAGTCACAATCGTCAAGATCGGACATCGCCGCGAAGTATACCGCTAGCCCCACGCCTTCCAGCCTAACGGTTGGCGGCTAACCGGCCGGTACGAGGCCCACTGTGAGTACCCCGAGCCACCGTGGCGTCCGGTTGAGCCGCTGGTTAGGCCAGCACTGCTGGTAGTCGAGTGGACCTTGGCCGTTCTACCCACGAACCTCGTGTGCAGAGGCGCGGTTCATGCGGCTTGGAGCCAGTCGCTAGACGGTACAACCCAATGCTCACGGACTACCCCCCAGTATGCCTATGAGGCACATGCCGAGAATCAGGAGGCCAAGGCTGAGGAGGACGAGCACCGCAAAGCCAGGCACTCGCTGGAGTGTCTTGTGGTGTTCGTAATCCGACTGGAACACAGAACGCCGGTCGAACTCGGGAGGGACACGATGACGGGCGGAGGTCGCTATGACGCGCAGCCCGAGGAGGACACCCAACCCACCCAGCATCCATCCGATGATTTCCCGCATGCTACACCTCCAAGATGGACGGCCTAACGGAATGCGGTTAACCTGCGCCGGCCCCAACGAGCCGGACGGGCCCCGAAGGGCCGGTGTCAGGTTGAACCGCTGGTTCGGCCGCTACAGAACTCTGGCGTAGACATGGCAGTCTCGTGGCTCCGAGGAGATGTTCGGGAAGACGTTCCATCGCCTCAGAATACCCTCACAGGTCATTCCGGCTTTCTCCATAACCCGAGCCGAAGCCGGGTTCTCAACGTTGCATACAGCCCAGACTCTGCTCAGTCCAGAGAAAGACAGCAAGGAGTCGACCACCTGTGAGAGCGCCTCCGTCATGTACCCCTTTCCCCAGTACGGCCGGGCCAGGACATAGCCCACCTCCGCTCTGTGGCCGCGGGGGCGAGCAGCTACCATGCCGATGGGCTCACTTAACCCAGACAATTGAATGACCCACGTGAACTCCTCGGCTGAAGCCCAGGCGTCCAGGCACTTCTTGAGGAAGGCACGAGTCTCCGCGATGTCGGTATGTGGTCGCCATAGTAGGTATCGCGTTACCTCTGCATCCTGGGCATACCGCGAGAAGATCACGTGAGCATCTTCCATCGCGGGAGGCCGGAGGTTCAGTCGCTCGGTTTCGAAGATCTTGCAGACGTCCCTCATCTCCAGTCCTCCAATTCCACGTGACAGTCCCCACATCGTCGGCCGAACTACGATTACCTTGATCCTCATAACACACCGAACCTTAATCCTTCTGTCCTGCATATCAAGTGGTGGCGCAACGGGCTATTGCTCTCTTAGCAGCGGTACTGTGCCCGTCTGAGGGAGCATCGGGAGTCTTATCAGGATCAGCATAAGGATCTTCCCGCTTCATAAGTCATCCACGGGGCCAGGAACCCCGGCGGACCGACGCTTGACCATCGTCTCGATGGCTCGGATACCACCGCCGTGTCCATTTGCCCCCAACCCGGTCGAATCCTGCCAGTTCCGGGTCGCCGTCATCCGCGGCCCCGGGGGAACGGGCGACAACGTGAGCTGCGTGAATTGAAGACTCTCACGCGACTTCGGAAGAGTGGCACTTGAGCGCCCGCACGTCTTGCCCGTACCAGATTTCCATGATATACTGCTCGATGTTAGAGGGCCGTGCGTTCAGGCGGCGCAAAGCGAATAGAAGCGAACGGTACAGAAGCAGAAGCTCCCGCTTCTCACCCCGGAGCGCCGGCAGGCAGCCACCGGGGTCAGGGCCGTACGATGTTGATCAAAGAGCGGGTGCGGCGCACCCGCTTTCTCGCTGAGAAGGGAGGTGAACGGAGAAATCACGAAGGATTTGCGGATCAACGAGCAGATCCGGGCCAGGGAAGTCAGGGTGGTGGATGAGGCCGGGGAACAACTGGGTATCTTCAGCACCCGCGACGCGATCAACCTGGCTTACGAGAGGAACCTGGATCTGGTCGAAGTGGCGCCCACGGCCCGTCCTGCGGTCTGCCGGATCATGGACTACGGCCGCTTCAAGTACGACCAGAGCAAGCGGGACAAGGAAGCTCGCAAGAAGCAGAGGCTGGTCGAGATCAAGGAAGTGAAGATGCGGCCGCGGATCGACGCCCACGACTTTGGGGTCAAGGCCCGGGCCGCGGATCGCTTCCTGCGGGAGGGCAACAAGGTCAAGGCCACCATCATGTTCCGGGGCCGAGAGGTGGTACACGCCGAACTCGGTCGCCTGGTGCTGGACCGGTTGACCGCCTACGTGCAGGATGCCGGGCAGGTCGAACGCCCGCCCCGTCTGGAGGGGCGGAACATGGTGATGTTCTTCACGCCACGCCCCCAGGCCAGAACACAGATCGCAGCTGAGGAAGAAGGTGCAGTTCAACGTGCCCAAGATGAAAACGCATAGCGGGGCCAAGAAGCGTTTCAAGATCACCGGGCGGGGCAAGGTGATGCGGCGCAAGGGTTACAAGAGCCACCTCCTCACCAAGAAGTCGGCAGAGCGGAGACGCCGGTTGCGCCAGGAAACAGACGTCAGCCCCACCATGACCAAGAAGATCCGGCAGCTCTTGCCCTACGCTTGAGCCGGCCCGGGGAGGTATGCCGATATGCCACGGGTAAAGAAGGGAGTAACCAAGCGCCGGCGCCATAAGAAGATCCTCAAGATGGCCCGGGGCTTCCGGGGCACTCGTTCCAAGCTGTTCCGGCCGGCCAACGAGGCGATCCTGCACGCCCTGGCCTACTCCTACCGTCACCGGCGCACCAGGAAGCGGGAGTTCCGCCGCTTGTGGATCGCCCGCATCAACGCGGCGGCCCGCAAGGACGGGATCTCGTACAGCCGGCTGATCAGCGGCCTGCGCCGGGCCGGAGTCGCGGTGAACCGCAAGCTGCTGGCCGACCTGGCCATCAGCGATGAGGCGGCCTTCGGCCAGCTGGTGGCCAAGGCCAAGCAGAACCTCTGAGCGGAGGCGATTGAATGGCCACGGCCAGGCAGTTTGCCGTCATCGGGCTGGGCCGTTTCGGCCGGAGTGTGGCGCTTACCCTGGCCGACATGGGTCACGAGGTCCTGGGTCTGGACGCGCAGGAAGAAGCGGTCCATGAAGTGGGGGACCGCCTGACCCACGTTGCCCAGGGCGATGCTACCGACGAGGAAGTACTCAAGGCAATGGGGCTCAGGAACTTCGACGTGGTGGTCGTTGCCATCGGCCAGGACATTCAGGCCAGCATCCTGGTTACCCTGATGCTCAAGGAACTCGGGGTCAAGTACGTTGTGGCGAAGGCCCGGACCGAAGCCCACGGCAAGGTCCTGGCCCGGGTGGGCGCCGACCGGGTGGTATTCCCCGAGCGGGACATGGGGGCCCGGGTTGCCCACAACCTGGTTTCCAGCAACGTGTTGGACCAGATCGAGCTGTCCCCCGACCACACTATCGTGGAGATCGTGGCCGGAGAGAAGTTCGCCGCCAAGACCTTGCGGCAACTGGATCTCCGGGCCCGGTACGGGGTCAATGTGATGGCCATTCGCAAGGGCGACGAGGTCATAGTTTCGCCCAAGGCCGACGAGAGCATAGCCGAAGGTGACGTGCTGGTGGTCATCGGACGCGACACCTCCATCCGGCGCCTGGAAGAGCAGTAGACTCCGTCTTCCGGCGGTAGTGGAGGAGACGAGGGGCGGACATGTTCTCCAATGAAGACCAGACCCGATCACGGTTGCTCAAGCCGGCTAGGAAGCTCGTCACCGGGTTCCTGGCCGCCATCGCCACCGGGACCTTCTTGCTGTGGCTCCCCTGGGCGACCGCCGACGGGTTTGGTCTTGCCCTGCCGGACGCCATCTTCACCGCCACCTCAGCCGTCTGCGTGACCGGGTTGGTGGTGGTGGAGACCGGAAGCACCCTGAGCGGCTTCGGCCAGGGCGTGGTGCTGGCGCTCATCCAGGCCGGTGGCCTGGGCATCATGACCGTATCCACCATGTTCGCGGTGGTGGTGGGCAAGCGGATAGGCCTGGGCGAGCGCCTGGCGATGCAGGAAGCCATCGGTGTCTTCAGCCCGGCGGGGATCGTGCGTCTGACCCGCATGGTGGTCCTGGCCACGCTGGCCATCGAGGCGGTAGGGGCCGTCCTCTTGACGGGGCTCTTCGCCCGCGACTTCCCGCTGCCCCAAGCGGCCTGGTATGGGGTTTTTCATTCCGTGTCGGCCTTCTGCAACGCCGGCTTCTCGCCCCTGCCGTCCAGCCTGCAGCCGTACGCCGGCGACGTCCCGGTGAACCTTGTCTTCGTAACCTTGATCTTCCTGGGAGGCATCGGTTTCTACGTCCTGGCTGACATCTGGCGGAACGCCCGCCGGCTGTCGCTCCACTCGCGGATGGCCCTGTACGTCTCGGGCGCCCTGATCGCCCTGGGAGCGCTGGTAGTCCTGCTTCTCGAGGGGGGCAATGCCGATACCCTGGGCGCCCTGGCCCCCGCAGAGCGCGTCCTCGCTTCCATCTTCCAGGCAGTGACTCCCCGTACCGCCGGCTTCAACACGCTGCCCACGGGAGCCCTGCGGGACACCACCCTGCTCTTCCTGATCCTGCTCATGTTGATCGGAGCATCGCCTGGATCCACCGGTGGCGGCATCAAGACCACCACTTTCTGGGTGCTGCTGGCAACGGCCCGGGCCATCCTGGATGGGCGCTCGGAGATAACGGTGTTCGAGCGTCGCCTCAGCCGGGTGGTCACCGACAAGGCCCTGGTCATCCTGGTGCTGGCCCTCGGCGTCGTCTTCGCGACGGCCCTGGTCCTGACGGTCACCGAGCAGGCTCCTTTCCTGCAGGTTCTGTTCGAGGCCACCTCGGCCTTCGGTACGGTGGGGCTGTCGACCGGCATCACCCCCCAGTTGTCCTTGCTGGGGCGCCTGCTACTGCCCCTGACCATGTTCGTTGGCCGCCTGGGTCCGGTAACCGTGGCCATGGCGATCGCCCACCGGCAGAAGGCGGCTACCGTGCGCTACCCCGAGGACCGGGTGATCGTGGGTTAGGGAGGAGAGCCATGTGAAGTCCCGTTTCGCCGTGATCGGGTTGGGCCGCTTCGGGGGGAGCGTGGCCACCAACCTGGCCCGCTGGAACTACGAGGTCTTGGGCGTGGATCGGGATGAGAGCCGGGTCAAGCTGATGTCCACCCACCTGGCCCGGGCGGTTCAGGCCGACGCCGCCAACCCGAGGGTCTTTCGATCCCTGAAGCTGTCCGGCTTCGACACCGCCGTGGTGGCCATGGGATCCAGCCTGGAACCCAGCATTCTGGTCACCACCATGCTGAAGCAGGGCCAATGCCCTCGCGTGGTCGCCAAGGCGGCCAGCGATCTCCATGCCAGCGTACTGAAGCTGGTGGGGGCGGACCAGGTGGTGCTGCCGGAGAGGGAGATGGGCAGCCGGGTGGCGCGCAACCTGGCCTTGCCCAACATCCTGGACTACCTGGCCCTGGCCCCTGGCTACCGGGTGGTGGAAGCCCGCGCCCCGGTGGCCTTCCACGGGCGCAGCCTGGGCGACCTGGACCTGGGGGCCGGGCACGGTCTGAACGTGGTGGCTGTCCTGGGCGCCGGCGGGGTCGAGGTGGCCCCGCCGGCGAGCCACGTTGTCCGGCCCGGCGACGTGCTGGTGGTGGTCGGCCGGGAGGAGCACCTGAAGCTCCTCAACCAGGTGTGAGAACGGTCGCCGGCCGCCACAACCGGCACCTTGCCTACCTGCGGCGGCTGGGCCGCCGGCGGGTGCGCCAGGCCGAAGGCGTTGTCCTGGTGGAGGGGCCGCGCCTCGCCGGCGAGGTGGCCCGGGCGGGCCTGGTCCCCCGCCTGGCCGTGGTCTGCCCTGACCTCTTGCCTCCCGGCGGCTTGCCGCCGGCCCTGGAGACCTGGCTGGAAGAGGCCGGCGTCACCCTGGAAGTCCCGCCCGGCCTGTTCGGCGAGTTGGCCCACACCGAGTCGCCCCAGGGTCTGCTGGCGGTGGTCGACGAGCCCTCCCGCGACCCTTCGTCCGCCCTGGAAACGCCCCGCGCACCGGTCCTGGTTCTCGACCGGGTGCGCGACCCGGGAAACGTCGGCGCCCTCGTCCGTAGCGCTCACGCTCTAGGGGCGGCGGCCGTGCTCACCGTCCCCGCTACCGGTGACCCGCTAGGTCCCAAGGCCCTCCGGGCCGCCGCCGGGGCCACCTTCCGGATCCCCGTGGCCAGGCCGCTGCCCGCGCCGGACCTGGCCGGGCTCCTGGTCGGTGGGGGCTTCCGCCTGGTGGGGGCGGATCCTCGCGGTGCCCTGTTGCCATGGGAGGCGGACCTGGCTGGAAAGGTCGCCCTGGTGATCGGCAACGAGACGGCGGGACTGGATCCCGCCTTCGGTGGGGCGGCTCTCATCGGCATTCCCATGCCCGGCGGGGCCGAGTCGTTGAACGCCGCCGCCGCCGGCGCCGTTCTCCTGTACGAGGCCCTCCGGCAGCGGGCGGGGTCGGGTCTTGCGCCCACGCCCGAACGGGCATAGCAGCGGTTGGTGAGCCCATCCAGGCCGCGGATCAGGCCCTCGCAATGCCGTACTTGTCACCGAGGTACCGCTCTACCGCTACCCGCTCTGCCTCCTGGAGGTGACGATCGTAGACGATCACCTCGGCCAGGTCACCGGTGAACTTGCGGGCGCCGGTCCAGCCGGCCCCGATCGTCAGGCCGTCTAACCCCGGTGTGTGGACAGCGGCCACCACCCGGGACCGGCCGTTCTCGTACAGCCGGGTCTCGGGACCGATGACACAGGTGTTGACGACGAGCTCGGTCACCGGCGGGCGGTTATAGGCGGCTCCCCGGGGACCGGTCAGTCGCACACCCGCGGGAGGGGTGGATTTCCACTCCAGGCCGCAGTCCACCCTGAGCCCATCGAAGATCTTGCCGTACCGGTGCTCGGATCCTTCGGCGAGCCGCCATACGGCGAAAACCATCCACATCCTTCTGCCGGGGACAAGCTGCCCTCTCAGGTAGTCCGACCGGAAGCGGAGAACCGGGCGCCCGTTTGGGCCGCTCCGAGACAGCACGGGTTGCAGGCGGGGATCCGGCTGCTCGGCGTGGTGGCCGTTGCCGCTCAGGTCAGGCCACACGGGAACTCGCTCGCCGTCCTGCCAGGCCATCGCGTAACCGGCGTCGTACCATGCTGTTGACGGAGGAAGCCCGTCTCCGTCGGGGTGCACTCCGTTGGCGGCGGCGAGGAAGCTCTTGGCGTGCTGGCGGGGTGTGTACCGGCGGCGCACGAGCTCGAGCCCGGCACTGGCCAGCGCTTGGCGCCGGCCGTGATCGGCCAGCAACGCCATGACGGCGTCAGCCGCTAGCCGAGGCTGGCCCGGCGGGTAAAGGCGCCCGTTGTGCCCGTCCCCGATCAACTCCACGTTGCCGCCAACGGCCGAGCTGACCACGGCGCACCCGCAGGCCATCCCCTCCAGCAGGCTTCGCTGCAGGCCCTCGTTCGTGGACGTGGATAGGACCAGGCCTCCCGACCTGCGTGCGGTGTCGTACACGGCCGGCATCCGGGCATTGGGAACATAGGGGATGAGGTGCAGGTGTTGCTCCAGCCCCATCTGCCGGACGGCCGTCTCGAATGCTTGCCCTGTCCCTTCCGGTGAGGCGTCAAGGTTCACCAGCACCCAGAAGGTTACCCGGATGCCGCCGAGAACGAGGATCCGGGCTACCTCCAGCAGTTCAAGCCAGTTCTTGGCCGTACCCAGGCGGCCAACCCACAGCACCACGGGCGTGTCCGGTCTGACCGGTGGCAGCCCCTTGACCGGGGACTGAGCGTGGCGGACGGGGGTGAAGAGGCGAGTGTCCACCGCGTGAGGGACGACCCTGACCGGGCAGAACCCCTGGCCCTTGCTCATAGCCTTCTTGACGAGTCCGGCCACGTAGGCTGAGGGGACGATCACAGCCTGGAGCTGGGAGAGGGGCAACTCGGAGCAGGCTCGAAGGGCTGGTCCAGACCGCCCCCGGACTTCATACAGGAGGTTTCCCCGGTACCCCGATGACAGCAGGTCGCCGAGGGTCTTGGGGCTGTTGATCACCGAGACGACCGCGTACGGCCTCGATTGCACCAGGGAGACGACGTCCTCGGCCTTCCTGGCCACCCAGGTTGTGAAACCGCTGAAGGTGTGCTGGCCGGCCGGAGGGGGATTCAGCAGGAGTTTCTCGCATTCCACTCCCAGCTCGCGGAAAGCCTGCATGCGGGTCAAGGTCGAGATGGCCACTCCGCCCCGTATGGAATCGCTGATAAACAGCATGCGCCGCCTTGGGGTCAGTCCCAGGACTTCAAGATACCGCCTGGCCGCGTAGGGGATGGTGAACTGGCGTAGCCAGCTTGCCTGGACCTCCCTCCCGTTTCCGTCTAGGACGTCGATGATGGCATCGGCCAGCGCCAGACGATCGCCCACGGGAACCAGGTGGCCGTACTTGCCGTGGCCCAGTATCTCGGCCGAGCCACCGGGGCAAGCGGTGGCCACCACCGGGGTGCCGCAAGCCATGGCCTCGACGAGGACGTTGGGACATCCTTCCCATAGCGACGGTAGAACCAGAACCTCGGCCCGGGCCATGTAGGCATACGGATTGTCAACAAAGCCCCGCAGGGAGACTTCGCCGCCCAGGCCGAGTTCGAGTGCCAGTAAAGCCAGCTTGGCCCGCTCCTTCCCTTCGCCCAGGATGACCAGCCGGGCCCGGCGTTCTCGCCTGACCCGAACCATGGCGTGGATCAAGTCGGCGAAGTTCTTCGGCGCTCGGAGTGAGCCCACACCGAGCACCACGGGCGGTTTACCGACACCGAACCAGGGGTGGGCGGGGGGATCCTCGAGCCGGCAGGCGAGGTCGGGGGGAATGGTCGGGTTGTAGATGACCTCTATCCTCTCCCGGGGGAGAGAGGCGGTCTCCACCAGAAGATCGGCTACCGCATGGGACGTCGCCACAACAGCATCGGCCTCCCCGTACTGCCGGCGGATCTTCTCCAACCGTCGCGTCTGTGCCACCGTGGCCTCGCGCACGACCAGCCGGGTGTCCGCCCCGGCCAGGCGCCGGGCCGCTATCGCGCTCGAGCTGGTGGCAACCAGACCGGAGAGCAGCGCGACCGGCTGCTCCTGCCTGATGTACTCCGCCAGCGCCGTCACGGCTGTCGCGTGGCCGTCGGCCCGCAAGTCTATCAGCCTAACGTCCGGCGCAACGTGCTTGAGGTATGGACCCTCGGCGCGGTGCAGCACCAGGTCGGTGCGAAAGCCATTCTCGGCGAAGCCGCGGGCCAGATGCACCATCATCCGTTCGGCCCCACCTCCCTTGAGGGCGGGGGCCAGCAGGGCCACCGGCCGCGCGGGGCGCCCGCCCTTCCTTCCGCCGCGGGGCAAACGAGTTGCTGAGGAGGGCCTCAAGCAGACTCACCGCGCCGGACGGCGTCGACGATGAGATCAAAAAGGTCGGTGACCAGGTATCGGGTGGGTTGCCAGGCTCCTTGCCCGTGGGTGAAGAAGCGAGCCCCTCGGACCCGGTGATAGGGCCAACCGACCGAGGTCTCCAGTAGCTTTATCTCCTCCCCGTCGAGAACGAAATCCATGGCACACAGCGAAAAGGCGTGGGCCTCGACGATCTCAAGCGCCCTATCCAGCAACCGCTCGGTCAGGCCGCCGGGTATGGGGTAAGCCGGCTCGTCTCTGCCACTTCCCGACGCGAACGGAACCTCTTCCCGATTGAACCGCTTCAGTATGCAGGCATATCTCCTGGCTATGATGATGACGCGCCAGTCGTGGGCGTTGCCGGGGCAGAAACGCTGCCAGAAGAGATAGCCGCGCTGCCGCTGATCCCAGTGCAGGGGGATGCCCGGGCCAAAAGCCAGGGAGATCTCGCATTCCGCTTCGGCCGGTGTCCGCACCAGGCGGACGTTCCTCGAAGACGCTCCGGTGGCGGCCTTGGACACGAACGGGTACTGCATGGCCGTGACGGCGGTCTTCGACTGCCGTCTGGTAACCAGGTGCAGGCTGGGAGGCATGTACCGGTGAAGCAGTGCGTACTGTCGCACCTTGTCGTCGTACAGTTCCCCTTCCAGGCCGGTGGGGATCAGGAGCACCTGCTTCCTGGCTAGCCGGCGCATCAGCCGCTTGTCTCGCTCCCGCAAGCCTGGGCGGTGGTTCATGTGCACGAAGACCGGGACTGGTCTGTCGGGTACGGCATCGGCGTCGTCGAATAGGTGGACCGGCAGACCCGCCCGCTCACCCGCTTGGGCCACTTTCGTTCCCCAACCCGAGGCGTCCCGGTAGGCGTAAAGCAACGACCGGTCTACCTGCAACGGCCCCGACCTCCCGGCCCAGGGCGCCCGGCGGAGCTTGAGAGCTCTCAAGAGAGCCCTCAAGTGAACTCGCCGGCCCCGATGGCATGCACCAGTAGCTCGAACAGGTGGGCTTCCCGGTAAGGGGTGGGGCGCCAGGCGCCTCCTTGCCAAACGAAGAAACGAGCGCTGGCGAACTTCTGGAAGGGCCAGCCAACGGATGTCTCCAGCAGCCTCAGGGCGCCCCGGTCAAGCACGAAATCCATGGCGCACAGCAGGAACCCGTAGGCCAAGACGACCTGTAAGGCTTGGTTGAGCAAGTTCACCACAAATGGGCTGTCGATCGCCTCGACCGGTTCGAACCGGGTGCCCCCGGATGCAAAAGGAACTGCTTCCCGGTTCAATCGCCTGACTACAAAAGCGTATCTCCCGGCGATGATCGTTACTCTCCAGTCGTGCGCGTTGTCCGGGCAGAAGCGCTGCCAGAAGAGGTAGCCGCGCTGGCGCTGAGCCCAGTGCAGGGGGATACCCGGCCCGAAGGCCAGGGCGATCTCACGTTCCGCTTCGGCCGGTGTCCTCACCAGGCGGACGTTGCTGGAAGCGGCACCTGTGGCCGCCTTGGAGACGAAAGGGTACGGCATGGTCGGCAGGACGGCTCGCGCTTGCTCCCGGGTTACAAGGTGCCAGCTAGGGGGCATATACCGGTGGAGCAAGCGGTACTGCCGCACCTTGTCGTCGTAGAGCTCCGCCTCCAGGGCGGTTGGGATGAGGAGCACTCTTCTCTCGGCCAACCGTGCCATCAGTTGCTTGTCGCCTGCTCGCAAGTCTGGGTGATGGTTCATATGCACGAAGACGGGCACCGGGCGGTCGGGCACGGCGTCTGCCTGGCTGAACAGGTGAACGGCCAGACCCCGCTGCCTGCCCGCTCTGGCCAGCCTCACGCCCCACCCGCGACTGTCCCGGTACGCGTAGACCACCTGCACCATCACCTTGAAGGTTCAGTTCGCCCGCAGCGCTAGCATCTTACGACTCCCTCTCCTGCCCGGTGCCGGTACGCCCCGCGGGGGGCGATGGTCCCGCCGACATCGACGCTTCGCCCCGGGTCCAGCCCGGCAGCCGGTTCATACCGTGTTCCGCAAACCAACCGGCCGACCTGAAGAGGTGACCTCATGAAGCTACTGGTTACGGGAGGCTCGGGATTCATCGGCTCCCACGTCGCACAGACCCTGCGTTCCCGAGGGCACGAAGTCCTCACTTTCGACTTCCGTCCACCCGCCCCGGGCCTTGGCATCCAGGGCGTTGAGGGCGACGTCTGTGACCTGGCGACGCTGACCCCGGCCATGCCGGGAGTGGACGTGGTCTGTCACCTGGCGGGGGTCGCCGACGTATATGTGGCCCTCGATGACCCGCAACTGGCGGCAAAGGTGAACGTTCTCGGTACGGCCAACGTCATGCAAGCCGCCAGGGAAGCAGGCATAAGCAGGGTTGTGTATGCGTCCACCTGGGAGGTCTACGGCGCTCCCCGCTATCAGCCTGTTGACGAAGGCCACCCGTGCGTGCCTGACCACCCCTACAGCATTACCAAGTACGCCGGGGAGCGGATGGCCCTCTGTTGTGGCGCCCTGGACGGCATCTCCACCATCGCCCTGCGGTTGGGAACCGCTTACGGCTCCCGCCTCAGGGCAAGCTCCGTGTTCTCCGTGTTCATCCAGAGAGCCCTGCATGGGCAATCCATACCGGTTCATGGCGATGGGAAACAGGCACGCCAGTTCACGCACGCCTACGACCTAGCCCGGGCGTTCGTTGCCGCCGCCGAGTCCGACGTGCAGACGGCGACCTTCAACGTGGGCGCCCCGGAGATGGTGAGCGTGATTGAGATCGCTCAGATGATCACCAAGCACTTGCCGGCTGAAATCGAGTTTATCCCCTCGCGGAAGGCGGACGTGGTGCCCCTGCGCTTCTCATCCGACTTGGCCCGTAAAGTGCTTGGCTGGACGGCGACGATCCCGTTCGAGGAGGGTCTCCGGCAGATGCTGGCCGACATCGTAGCCCGCTCCTAGACGCCGGCTCACCGGCTCAGCCGTCAGCTTGTTCGTGGCCCGGCGGTATGCTATAATCGGAAGCGCGGGCCCTGCCAGCAAGGCCGGAAGGAGCGTGTCCGGGTGCTCACTGCCGAGCTTTTCTGGAGGATCTTCGAAGTTACCGGTTCCATCAGCGCCTACTTGCTCTACAAGCGGTTTTCCCAGCACTAGGGAGACAGACGATCCCCGGCAAAGGTGATGAGGGGGAAGAGTAGCCCCGTAGCCCGTCCGCCAGGGAGGAGGCGTCCCGACTGCGAGCGCCTCCGGCCGGGCGGGGCTCGGTTCACCCCCGAACCGGCGGCTGAACGTGAACGCGGTAGGCCGTTCCGGCGACTCCCACCGTTAGCGGGAGAGGGTATCAAGGGCCTCCGGCCCGGCGTACCCGTGGAGGGGGCGGGCCCACGGCCCGTCAAGTAGGGTGGTACCGCGGAGGTGACCTCCGTCCCTGAAGGGGCGGGGGTTCTTTGTTTCAGGGCAGGCGAGGGGGTGCCCGGTTGAGTCGAGTGAAAAGCGTTAGGGAAGAAGCCCTGGCCGCGATCGCGGTGGCGCCGGGACAGGACGAGCTGGAACAGCTCAGAGTGCGCTACCTCGGACGAAAAGGGACGCTCACCCAGATCCTGAGGGGTTTGGGCGAGGTTCCGGCTGCCGAGCGCCCCGCCCTGGGGGCCCTGGCCAACCGGGCGCGGGAGGATGTCGAGCGGGCCATCGCCGCCCGGCGGCAGGACCTGGCCGATCTCGCGGAGGAAGGGCGGTTGGCCGCCGAGGCGGTGGACATCAGCCTGCCCGGGGCGCCCTGGCCGGTTGGCCAGCGCCACATAGTGAACCAGGTCCGCCTGGAGATCGAGGAGTTCTTCCTGCACCTTGGCTTCAGTATCGCCGAGGGGCCGGAGGTGGAACTGGACTACTTCAACTTCGAGGCCCTGAACATCCCCCGCGGCCACCCGGCCCGGGAGGCGCAGGACACCCTGTTCGTGACCGGCGATCTCGTCCTGCGCACCCATACCTCGCCGGTGCAGATCCGGGCCATGCGGGCGCGGGCTCCCGAGTTGCCGCTGCGGGTGATCTGCCCCGGTCGGGTGTACCGGCGGGACACCCCCGACGCCTCCCACCTGCCCGCTTTCCATCAGGTGGAGGTCTTGGCGGTAGACCGCGGCATAACCTTCGGCGACCTCCGGGGGACGCTGGAGTTATTCGCCCGCCATCTGTTCGGAGCGGAGGCCAGGGTCCGGTTTCGTCCCAGTTACTTCCCGTTCACCGAGCCCAGCACGGAGGTGGACGTGACCTGCGTCTGCGGCGGCGGGGGCTGCCCGACCTGCGGCGGCTCCGGCTGGTTGGAGATCCTGGGCGCGGGCATGGTGCATCCCCGGGTCCTCGAACACGGGGGATACGACCCCGGGGAGGCCTCCGGCTATGCCCTGGGCGTGGGCATTGAGCGCACCGCCATGCTCCGGCACGGGATCGACGACATCCGCCTGTTCCTGCAAAACGACGTCCGGTTCCTCAGGCAGTTCGGCGGGGAGGCGTAGGCCGATGCGGGTTCCCTACAGCTGGCTCAAGGAGTACGTGGAGGTTCCCTGGAGTCCCTCCGAACTGGCCGAGCGGCTTAGCCTGGCCGGCGTGAAGGTAGAAGCCGTTCACCGCCTGGATTTCGGCCTGGAGGGCGTCGTGGCGGCCCGCATCCTGAGCGTCGCCGACCACCCCGACGCGCACGGCTTGCGGGTGCTGGTCCTGGACGCGGGCGGTGGCCGCCGCCACCAGGTGGTGACGGGAGCGCCGGGGCTGTCTACGGGCGACCTGGTTCCCCTCGCCCGGCCCGGCGCCCGCCTGCCGGGCGGTGGGGAAGTGGGGGAGGCCGCCTTCCAGGTGGCTGGGCACCCGGGCCGGCGACCTCATAGCCGGCTCCCGGGCGGCCGGGGGGTGGAAGAAGCCGTCTTCCGGGGGGTCGCCTCCGAGGGCATGGTCTGCTCGCTCACCGAACTGGCCACCGGGCATCCCCCGGCCGCGGGCGAGGGAGTGCTCCGCCTGCCGCCGGAGACCACCCCCGGCGAGCCGGCAGGCTCCTGGCTGGATGCCGGTGAGGAGGAGTGGGTGCTTGAACTCGAGCTGACGGTCAACTACGCCATGTTCTGCCAGTCCCTGGCCGGGGTGGCCCGGGAGATCGCCGCCATGCAGGGGACGCGCTGGCAGGCCCCCGAGCCCGGGGTCGCGGAGGAGGGAACGCCGGTCGAGGCCTGGACCCGGGTGGACTTAACCGCCCCCGACCTCTGCCCCCGCTACGTGGCAAGGGTCTTCCACGACCTGATTCCCGGTCCGTCACCTGCCTGGATGCAGCGCCGGTTGGTCGCCGCAGGTTACCGGCCCATCTCCAGCGTGGTGGATATCACCAACTACGTGCTGGTGGAACTGGGCCAGCCCATGCACGCCTTCGACCGGGACCGCCTGGCCGAGGGCCGGATAGTGGTCCGCCGGGCCCGGGCCGGCGAGGAACTGGTGACCCTGGACGGGGTCACCCGGCGGTTGGACGAGGAAATGCTGGTTATCGCCGACGCCCGGGCGGCGGTGGGCCTGGCGGGGATCATGGGTGGCGAGGCCAGCGAGGTCGGCCCATCAACCCGGGTGGTGGTCCTGGAGTCGGCTCACTTCAACCCCCTGGCCGTGCGCCGGGCGTCCTTGCGGTTGGGGCTGCGGACGGAGGCCTCGGGACGCTTTGAGAAGTGGGTGGATCCGGGCGGAGCGGCCCGCGCCGCCGACCGGGCGGCCGAACTGCTGGTGGACCTGGGAGCGGGTAAGGTGGCCCCGGGTCGGCTGGACCTCTGCCCCCGGCCAGTGCTGGCGCGGACCGTGCGCATGAGCGTCTCCGGGGTGAACGCCCTGTTGGGACTGGACCTCCCTGCGGACCGGGCAACCGGTTATCTCACCAACCTCGGCTTCGCCGTCTCTCCCGCCCACCAGGTTCTGCGGGAGGAGTGCCCGCCGGCGGGAGACGCCTACGTGGTGACGGTGCCTTCCTGGCGGGGGGACGTGGCCATCGAGGCCGACCTGGCGGAGGAAGTGGCCAGGAGCCATGGCTACAACGCCGTCCCCGCCACCCTGCCGCGGGGCGCCCTCACTCATGGCCGGCGGCCGCGGCTGCGGGCAGCAGTCGAGGGCGTCGCCGGCATCCTGGTAGCCTGTGGCCTGGACGAGATCATGACCACGCCTTTCGTGTCGCCGGGAGCCTTCGACCGGCTGCGGCTGGCGGTGGGCGATCCCCGGCGCAATGGCCTGGCGCTGGCCAATCCCCTCTCCGAGGACCAGGCCCTGCTCCGGACAACCCTGCTCGCTGGCCTGCTGGAGGCCATGGCTCATAATGCCGGTCACCGCCAGCTCGACCTGGGGCTGTTCGAACTGGCGGCTGTTTTCCGTCCCCGGTGCGATCTGGCCGGGATGGACGCGGGTGAACTGCTGGCCGCCGGCGGCGACCTCTCGCCCTGGGTGGGCGAGGAGATCAACTTGAGCTTGGGCCTGATGGGGCGGCGCCTGCCGGTCCACTGGCGGGACGGGGGCCGCGGGGCGGATTTCTTCGAGCTCAAGGGGTTGGTGGAGGTCCTGGCCGAGAGGCTGGGGTGGGAAGAAGTGGAGTGGGAACCGTCCGACCACCCCACCCTGCACCCCGCCCGCCAGGCCCGGCTGCTGGTGGCGGGAGCGGTGACCGGGGTGCTGGGGGAACTGCACCCCGCCGTGCGGGAAGCACATGGGTTGGAGCAGGCTGCGGTCGGGGAACTGGAACTCGGTTCCCTGCTGGCCCGCGAGAACGGGGCCGGTTACCGGCCGCCACCGCGGTATCCGGCGATCCTGCGAGACATCTCCTTGCTGGTGGAGGCCACCACCGGGGCGGGTGCAGTGAAGGATGTAATCCGCCGGGCGGCAGGCCCCTTGCTGGAGAAGCTCACCTTGTTTGACGTGTACCGGGGGGAGAAGATCCCACCGGGGACCCGGAGCCTGGCTTACTCGCTGGTCTACCGCGCCCCGGACCGGACCCTGACCGACGAGGAAGTGTCGGCGATCCACCAACGGGTGCGGGAGGCCCTGGTGCGCGAGTTGGGAGCCGGGTTGCGCTAGGCGGGCCGGGGGCGCCGTCGTGATGGCGCTCCCCGGCCCGGGTGCCTGCCCTCGGGGGGGGAGGAGGGCGGCACGGCTGGAGGGGACTGCTCCATACTACGGCTCCGACCGGCAAACTCAACGGGGCGGGTGTCCAGAGCGGCCGGGTTATGCGCCCCGGGGCCTCCCGTCCCGACCGGCAAACCCGGAGCGACGCCGCCGGAGCGCCGGGGCCGCCAGCCACAGGGCAAGGCCGGCGCCGGCCTGGGCCAGGGCCGCCAGGCGCGCAGTACCGGCCAGCCGGCCCAGGGCGGCCGCGGCGAGGACGGTGAGATCGAACGGGAGGAGGGCGGGGGTCTCCAGGGTCGTGCCCAACAGGGCGAGGCCCGGCCGGGTGGCGAGGGTGACGGCGGCGAGCATGGTGAGGCCGGAGAGCAGCAGGGCACCGCCCCCCCAGCGCGACCCGCCGTACAGGCCACCCAGGAGCAGGCAGAGGATCAGCAGGGTGGCTGCCCCCAGCCAGACGCCCAGGCCGGCCAGGCGGGCTAGCCGCAATCCCCGGATCGCGTCCTCGCGCTGGGGGAAGGTCGCCCAGGCCTCCGCCACCGACCACTCGTCCGGCACCTCTTCGTCCAGGCCGGCCAGGAGTTCTTCCGGCGCCGGGAGCCCCGCCTCCGCGAACCGGGCGGGCGGCTGGGCCAGGATGGCCCGGGCGATGACATCCTTGACCTCGGCCAGCGAGATAGTGAACACCGGGTCCGGGTAGCGGCCGGCGACGAACCCCAGGACCCGATCCAGGGCAGCGCCGGATAGTTCTCGCAGCCTCGCCGGGCTCACCAGGGCCGCCACTTCCTCCCACAACTGGTGCTCCTCGGGGGAGGCATCGACCGGCAGTTGCTCCGTCAGGTACTCCCGGACGCGGGCGGCGGTTGCCTCGAAGACTCCCTCCTGCTCCAGGAGGTCGAGGTAGAATCCGGGCCGGAGCAGGCTGGAGTGGACGGTGAACAGGAAGGGCAGGGCACAGGAGAACAAGAATAGCAGGAGGGCCACCCATACCAGGAGAACCCTCCGCAGGGTCTTCATCTCCGCGCGCCTCCTCTTGGTGGTGCGGTATTCCAGGCCCGGCAGCGCGGTTCCTGCCGGGCTGCGGGGGACTTGCCGATGAGTATCCTGACGGCAGAAGGACTCACCCGGCGCCACGGCGACCTCACCGTCTTCGAGGGCGTTGACCTCAGCCTGGCCCGGGGCGACCGGATGGCCGTGGTGGGTCCCAACGGCAGCGGCAAGACCACCCTCCTGCGGGTCCTGGCCGGCCTGGATGAGCCCGATGAGGGCCGGCTCCACCTGGCCGGAGGGATCCGGGTGGGGTACCTGCCGCAGGAGATCGGCCAGGGTGGGGGAATCGACCCCGGCCGGACCGTACTTCAGGTGGCAGGCGAGCCGCTGGCGTATCTCGACGCCTGGGAGAACCAACTGCGGCGGCTGGAAGGGGAGATGAGCCGGGCCGGTCCCGCCATCGAAGAGTGCCTGCGGGAGTACGGGCGGCTGTCCGATCGGTTCGAGGCCGCCGCCGGCTATGAGCGGCACGCCCGCGTGGAGGCGGTTCTGCGGGGGCTGGGTTTTGGCGACCAGGAGTGGGGGCTACCGGCGGGGAACCTGAGTGGCGGCCAGCGGACCCGGCTGGGCCTGGCCCGGCTGCTCCTGGAAGGGCCCGATCTCCTGCTCCTGGACGAGCCCACCAACCACCTCGATCTGGAGGCCAACGAGTGGCTGGAGGAACACCTGGCGGCGGCCCGGTCCACTTTCGTGGTGGTTGCTCACGACCGTCGGTTTCTGGACCGCTTGACAAACTCGGTGCTTGAACTGGAAGCGGGCCGGGGGCGGCTGTACCGGGGGAACTACAGCGCCTTCGCCCGGCAGGCGGCCGAGCGCCGGTCCAGGCAAGAGCTTGATGCGAGAACCCGGGAGCGGGAGCGGGAGCGGTTGGAGGCCTACGTGCGACGGTACCGGGCCGGTAACCGCGCCGTGCAGGCCCGGAGCCGGCAGAAGGCGCTGGATCGGATGGAGCCCGCGCCGCCGCCCCCACCGACCGCTCGCTCGCCGCTTCTGCGCATCACCGCCGGCCGCTCGTCGGGGCGGGAAGTGCTGAAGGTCACCGACTTGGCCGCCGGCTACGGTGGCGCCCTGCTGTTCTCGGGAGTGAACTTGGAGCTCCGGCGAGGGGATCGCCTGGGCGTGGCGGGACCCAATGGCAGCGGCAAATCCACTCTGGTTCGGGTGATCCTGGGCTTGCAGCCGGCGGCCGCCGGGACCGTAGAGTGGGGGCACGAGGTCGATGCCGGCTACTTCGCCCAGGTCGACGACAGCGGGGATGGGGAGCCCGCCGGGTCGGCCTTGGAACGCTTCTGCGACCGGACCGGCATGCTGCCCGGGCCTGCTCGTCTCTTCCTGGCCCGGTTCGGCCTGGTCGGAGAGACGCCGCTCGGTGACGTGGCCTCGCTCAGCGGGGGTGAGCGAACCCGGCTGCGGCTGGCCGAACTCGTGGCCGGGCGGCCCAACCTGCTGGTTCTCGACGAGCCAACCCACCACCTGGACCTCCCGGCCCGGGAAGCCCTGGCCGAGGCACTGGCGGTTTACCCCGGCACCCTGATCCTGGTCACCCATGATCGCTATCTCCTGGAACGCATGGCGGGCCGCCTGCTGTACTTGCGGCAGGGCGAAGTCAGGCTCTTTGACGGCGGTCTCCAGGCTTTCCGGGTCCACCGGGAGGAGAAGGCCGTTGCCCCGCGGCCGTCGCCGACCCGCCAGATCCCCGCCGCCCGCCGGACTGGCGGCGGCCAACTCGATGCCCTGGAGCAGGCCATCGGACGCCTGGAAGAGCAGCGGGCCCGGCTGGAGGATCTTCTCGCCAGCCCCCACACGTACCAGGAGGGGGATCCCGCCGCCGTGAGCCGGGAGTATCGCGAGGTCACCCGCCAGCTGGAAGAGCTGTACCGGTCGTGGGAGGCCGCGGCCGGTGAGGGTGAAGCCTAGAGGGGATGCGAGGCAGCAGAGGCAGGATCAGGCGGTTTTTTCTCGCACCACAGGGCTGCGCCATGCAGGACATTCCCCGTGCGCGTCGAATGCCAAGGGTTTAAGACCTGAGCCAGGCCCGTTTCGGCTGCAGGATCGCCCACTCGGCGAGCGGGGGCTTCTCGCAGGATATTCCACTTCTTCCGAAGAATGCACCCTCTTAGCCCTGCGAAGGTCTTTCCACATTTGGACGGGAGGGAGAGTGGTCAAGGCGCAGACGGGACGACAGGGCGGCATGGGTTTCCGCCGCGGGAGACGATCGGTAAGACATGCGGGAGGAGGTCTTTGAGTTGCGTAGGCTTGCACTGCCCGTTCTGGTGGTCTTCCTGGTGGGGCTGTGTCTCAGCGGCGCTCTCGGGTGCGTCAAGAAGGCGGCGGCGCCCGGAGACATAACGACCCACACCATAGTTGCGTTGCTGCCACTGACCGGCGTTCTCAGCACTTTTGGCGAGAACAGCAAGGAGACGGCGCTCCTGGCGGCTCAGGATGTCAACGTCTGGCTGGCCAGAGAAGGGAAGGCGTGGCGGTTGGACCTCAAGGTCGAGGACGACGCGACCGACGGCCCCACCGCGCTCCGGAAGATGCAGACCTGGTTCGGCAATGGCGTCAAGTTCTTCACCGGTCCGCAGTCCAGTGGCGCGGCCAGGGAGTGCCTCGCCTTCGCCAATGCCAACAAGATCTTGTTCATCTCCCAGTCTTCCACTTCGCCTGCCCTGGCCATAGCCGACGACTGGCTGTTCCGTTTCTGCACCGACGACTTCATCCAGGGTCCCGGCATCGCGAGGGCCGCCTACGAGGCCGGAGCGCGGCACCTCATATTCGGCTGGCGGGGCGACACCTGGGGTGATGGCCTGTATGCGGCCGGCGAGAGCGCGGCCAAGAAGCTCGGCATCCAGGTCTACGACAAGGTGCTGCGCTACGACCCCGGGCTGGAGGACTTCCCGAAGGAAGCAGCGCTCTTGAACGACTACGTGCAGGACCTGATCAACAAGGGTGTGCCCAAGTCCCAGATCGGGTTCGTTATCGTGGCCTTCGAGGAGATCGCTCCCTTCATGGCCGCCGCCGACCGGTACCCGTTGCTCAAGCAGATCGTCTGGATCGGCAGCGACGGCACCGCGATGTCCGAGGCCCTGATGAAGCACCCGGTGGCCTCCAAGTTCGCGGTGGACACGAAGTTCATCAACACCCTGAACGCCCCCGGGTTGTCCACCTACGCCCGCTTCGGCTACGTTCGGGGCCATGTCTTCACGGTGCTCGGCCGGGAGACTGACGCTTACTCCTACAACACTTACGACATGGTCTGGAGCCTGGCCCGCGCCATAGACGAGGTGGGCTACGACTCGGAGAAGGTGAAGGCGATCCTGCCGCGCGTGGCCGATGAGTGGACCAAGCTGCACGGCGCCAGTGGCCACGTGGTCCTGAACGCGGCCGGCGACCGGGCCTTTGCCGACTACGACCTCTGGCTCCTCAACGAGCAGGTCGCGTGGGAGAAGGCCGGTACCTACCGCGGCGGTACCGACAGCATCGACTGGTATCGCCCCGTGTACTGAGACCCGACGGAGTATCGAGGAGGGGGGGTCGGGGGTCTCCCGGCCCCCCTTTCCAGGGGTGGTGAACCGGTGGGTACCGTATTCGTGACCGAGAACGTTACCAGATCCTTCGGCGGGTTGGTGGCCGTCAACAACATGAGCATCGCCGTTGAGGAGAACAGCTTCACGATGCTGATCGGCCCCAACGGTTGCGGCAAGACCACCTTCCTTAACGTCTGCACGGGACTCCTCAAGCCGGACAGCGGAAAGGTCTGGCTCAGGGGTACCGACATCACCGGCTGGGAGTCGGATCGCGTCTACGAGCAGGGTTTCGTGAGGAGCTTTCAGATACCCCTGCCCTTCCTGGGGCTTACGGTTCTGGACAACGTCCTGGGGGCCATGCGCAATCCGGGTGAATCCCCCTTCCGGGCGCCCTTCCCCCGCGCCTGGATCCGCGAGGAGGAGGAGAACGCCGCCAAGGCGTTCGCCGTCCTGCGGCGGGTGGGCCTGGACAAGCACTGGGACCAGCCGAGCTTCGCGCTTGGCGCCGCCCAGCTGAAGATGCTCGAAGTCGCCCGGGGCCTGTCGGCGGGAGCCACCCTGATCGCCCTGGACGAACCCATCGGGGGTGTGGACCCGGCGTCGGCGGAGGAGATCCTCTCCTACGTGGCCGGTTTGAAGAAGGAGGGGCTGACCTTCCTGGTGGTGGAACACCGGATCGATATCGCCGCTCCCTTTGCCGACTACGTTTACGCCATGAACCTTGGCTCGCTCATATCCGAAGGGCTTCCTGACCAGGTGCTCGGCGATCCGAAGGTCATCGAGGTCTACATCGGGCGGGATGAAGCATGCTGAAAGTGACGGGCCTACACGCGGGCTACGGTAAGCTCCGGGTTCTGTCCGGCGTGGACCTGGAGGTCCCCACCGGGGGGTTGACGGTGGTGGTCGGTCCCAACGGCGCCGGGAAGACCACACTCCTCTGCAGCATCATGGGGATCGCTAGTGTCTTCGCGGGGGACGTGATCTTCGAGGGCAACAAGGTCACCGGGGCCTCTCCCTACGAGGTGGCCCGCAGGGGCATATCCTACGTCCCCCAGATGAAGAACGTCTTCGCCGACCTCAGCGTCCTCGACAACCTCCAGATCGCCGGCTACATGCTGCCCCGGGACGAGGTCAAGGCCAAGGCGGCCCAGATGACCGAGATCTTCCCCGTCCTCAAGCAGTTCATCCACCGCAAGGCGGGAACCCTGAGCGGCGGCGAGCGCCGGATGCTGGCCATCGCCATGGGCCTCATGAAGAAGCCCAAGCTGATGCTCCTCGACGAACTGAGCACCGACCTGGCCCCCATTGTGGCCAGGCGGGTGATGGCCGAGATAGCCAGGCTCCGGGATGAGATGGGAATCACCATCCTTCTGGTGGAGCAGATGGCCAAGCGGGCCCTGGAGATTGGTGACACGGCCTACCTCCTGGTGAGCGGCGAGGTCAGGTTCGAAGGGGACGCGCGCGCGTTGCTCCGGGATCCGGAACTCGCACGGCTGTACCTGGGGATCAAAGAAGCGTGAGCACCCGGCAGGTCGTCACGCACTGTCGTCTGGAGTGGGGGTAAGCTCGATGCCGGCATGGATGGGAAGCGGCCTCATTTACGCCAGCGCGCTGGCTCTGAC
Source organism: bacterium (assembly GCA_031082145.1). Lineage (GTDB taxonomy): Bacteria > Bacillota > Sulfobacillia > UBA995 > UBA995 > Ess09-15. The sequence goes on from JAVHLP010000004.1 coordinate 59,239, forward strand.
CGCCGGGGGCATAACGCTGCTCTATATCACCACCCGGACCTTCAACTTCGCCCACGCCAGCATGGCCACCTGGGGGTTCTACGTGGCCTACACTGGCGTGGTGATGTACGGCGGAAGCCCCTACCGTTACTTCCCGGTGGTCTTCCTGTTCGGCGCCTTGCTGGGCGCGATCTGCTACATCGGCCTGAACCGGCCTCTCCTGCGCCGCCAGGCCGCTGAGATAACCCTGATGATGTCGACCCTGGGCTACGACCTGATACTGCTGTCCGGTATCCAGATGTACTGCGACTACCTGACTTACGGCATGAAGCTGTTCCCGCGCCGGGTAACCATGGGTATCTACGATTTCCAGCTCCTCGGCACCAGCGGGGCCTCCATCGTCCTGCCCCTGCTGGCCGTAGCCTTCCTGACCGGCCTTCACCTGTTTCTGGTGAAGACCAAGTTCGGCGTCGCCATGCGGGCGACCATAGAGAACCCGCTGCTGGCCAGTGCCTCCGGCATCAACTCGGATCGGGTGTACCTGGCGGCCTGGATCATCGGTGGCGGTATGGCGACCCTCGGCGGGGCTTGCATGGCCATGGCGATGACGGGGACCCCGGTCATGGGGATGACCTCCATCCCCTTCATGTTCGCCGGGGCCATCCTGGGCGGGTTGCACAGCCTGTACGGCGGCATCCTGGGCGGCTTTGTGGTCGGCATGACCGAGTACGCCGGGGTGTACTACCTTGCCCAGCGGATCGGGCCGTGGGTGCTCGGCTACCGCATGGCCATACCCCTCCTGCTCATGGCCATCACCCTGCTCGTATTCCCGCGGGGCCTGGCCGGCATCCCCTGGAGTTCCCTGGGCGGAAGGGTAGTCGCGAAGATTAGAGGTGTCAGGGCATGACCACCAGAGAAGGCCGGTTCCCCGAGGCAGCCCGGTTCCTGCTCCGCCGGGAAGTGCTGATGACCATCGTGATGCTGGGTTTCCTGACCTACCTGATGCTGAGCCGCGGCGTATCCCTCCTCCTCACCATCTTCATCGACTTCGCGATCTTCGCCATCGTAACCCTGAGCCTGAACCTGGAGGTAGGCTTCTCCGGCGTCTCCCAGTTCGGGCGGGTGATAGCCGTCATCGGCGGCGGTTTCGCCGTGGGCGCCATACCCGGCCGGCTCCTGGCCCTGTCCATGGGGCTCCCCGCCGGGGCCAGCTACGGGGCGGACGCCGTCAACTACAAGGTCGTCCCCCAGCTCAACGAACTCCTGGCCGGCAGCGTGCCGCTGTCCATCGCCTTCTTCATCTTCTCGCTGCTGTTGGCGGCCGTGGCCGGCGCCGCCGTCGGCTGGCTCACCTCTCGCCCGGCCATCAGGCTGCGCGAGGCTTACCTGGGAATATCCCTGCTCGCGTTCGGCGACTTCTTCATGTGGGTGGGGCATAACTGGCAACCCCTGGTCGGCGGGACCACCGCCGTGTACGTGCCCGACCCCTTCCGGGTCGTCTACGCCTACCGGTTCCAGGCCGTGGTCGTCACCGTGCTGATCATCGCCCTGCTGCTTTACTACCTGGTGGAGCGGGTGACCCGGTCGCCTTTCGGCCGGACGCTCAAGATGCTGAGGGACAGCGACGTCGCCGCCGGCGTCTGCGGCAAGAACATCGTGCGGGTCAGGACCCAGGCCCTGATGCTCGGTTCGGCCCTGGCGGCCGTCGCCGGGGGCCTGTACGTGATCTACACCGGCACCTGCACGGCGATCGGCTTCTCGCGGCTCACCTGGACCTTCTGGCCATGGGCCTATATGATGCTAGGCGGCATCGGCAGCAGCGCCGGCGTGATGCTGGGAGTCATGCTGCTGACCATAATGCGGTCCATGATCACCCTCTACCGCTTCCAGTGGTTCGGGTTCCTCCTGGCCTACGGCATCGACCCTATCTGGCTCGAGTACACGCTCATGGGCCTGGTGATCGTAGTCGCCATCCTGTTCATGCCCCACGGCCTGGTCCCCGCCAAGGTGGAGCCGATCCTGCCGGCCAACCGGATGAAGCGGGTGCTGTCGGGCAGTTAGCGGTCTCGCGGAGAGGCGGGGGCCGTTTGGCCCCCGCCCGGGGAAGGTCGGGGCTGGTGCGCCCGCAGGTTGGCCAGCCGCGACGCTATCTGCCTCTTGAACTCCTCATCGCCCACTGACGGATCCCGGGTGTCGGTCCAGATCGGGCAGGGCAGCCCCCCACAGTCCCTGCAGGTAACCAAGCCCTTCTCGCCGGCGCAGGCGTGGATGGGGCAGACGTCTCGCCCGTATGCCGGCGCCCAGAAGACCTTTCCTTTCACCCGCCGTGCCGCCTTGGTCGCCCCGCCAGGGCAGGACTTTTCCCCCGCTCCCAGAATGCTACCGGGGACGGCGGAGGAGGTCGCAGGTGGAGGGCACCGAAAAGCAGAGGGTAGTCCTGAGTATCTTTGGCGAAGAATACCCGGTGCGAACCACGACATCGCCCGAGCACTTGCAGAAGCTGGCGAGGGTCGTGGACCGGGTGATGCGGGAGACGGCCAAGGCCCATCCCCGGCTGGGTACCAACCGGGTGGCGGTCCTGGCCGCCCTGAACATCGCCGACGAACTGGTCCGCCTGCAGGAGCAGTACGACCGGCTCACCGCCATGCTGGAGGATGAGTGGGGCCGGCGCCAGGCGGGCGCCAAGGACTGACCCCCTTGAGCAACCTGGAGATAGCCCTGCTGCTGGACGAGATCGGCGATCTGGTGGAACTGGCGGGCGACGAGGGCTTCAAGACCCGGGCCTACCGTCGTGCCGCCCGTCTCATCCAGGGGCTGGATGAGCCGGTGGGCCGGTTGGTGGACGAGGGCCGGCTGCGGGCCTTGCCGGGGATCGGCCAGGCCCTGGAGGCCAAGATCACCGAGCTGGTCCGCACCGGTACTTGCCGGTACCTGGAGGACCTGCGGCAGCAGATCCCGCCCGGTCTGCGGCAGGTCATGGCCGTGTCCGGGGTCGGTCCCCGCACTGCCATCCTGCTCCACCGCGAACTGGGGGTGGCCGACCTGGAGGGACTGGAGGCGGCCGCCCGGGCCGGGCGGCTGCGGGAGCTGCCCCGGCTGGGTCCCCGGCGGGAGGAGGCCATTCTGGACGGAGTGGCCCGGGTCCGCGCCCGAGGTGGCCTTATCCCCCTGGCCGTGGCCCGCCCCTTGGCCCTAGGCGTGGCCCGGGTGCTCGGGGAAGATCCGGCGGTCGCCCGGGTGGAGGCGGTGGGCGGAGTCCGGCGCTGGTGCGAGGTTGTGGAACGGGTGGTGCTGCTGGCTACCGGACCCGATCCCGGGCGAGTCGGTGAAGTTTTCAGGGCCCTTGGTGCCCCGCGGACGGTCGAACTCGAGGTCGTGGACGAGCGGGAGTTCCCCCTGGCCCTGGTCCGGTTGACGGGCAGTGACGGCCACTGGCGGCGTCTCCAGGAGCGGGCCCGGGGCCTGGGGCTCGACCTGGACGGCCGGGGTCTGTGCCGGGGCGGGCAACGGGTGGAGATCGCCGGCGAGGACGATCTCTACCGGCAGCTCGGCCTCCCCGCCGTCCCGCCCGAACTGCGCGAGGATGACGGGGAAGTGGAGGCGGCCCTGGCCGGCACCCTGCCCCGCCTGGTGGAAGCAGGCGATATCCGGGGCGACCTGCATGCCCACACCGACTGGAGCGATGGGCAGGCGTCGCTGGAGCGGATGGCGGCTGTCGCCCGGGACCGGGGCTACGGTTACCTGGCGGTGACCGATCACAGCCGGTCCCTGGCCATGGCCCGCGGCCTGGACGAGAACCGGCTGCGGCAGCAGGTCGAGGCCATCGCCGTCCTGAACCGCGAACTCGCTCCTTTCCGCCTGCTCACCGGGATCGAGGTCGACATCCTGGCCGATGGGAGCCTGGACCTGCCCGATTCGGTGCTGGCCGAACTGGACGTGGTGGTAGCCAGCGTACACTCGCGGTTCCGGCTGGACCGGCAGGCCATGACGGCCCGTTTCCTGCGGGCCATGGAGAACCCGCGGGTAGACTGCATCGGCCACCTCACCGGTCGCCTGATCGGAGAGCGGGATCCTTACGAACTGGACCTGGACGCCGTGCTCGAGGCCTGCGCCCGAACCGGCACCTGGCTGGAGATCAACGCCTCGCCCCACCGCCTGGACGTGGGCGGGCAACTGGCCCGAGAAGCCCGGGAGCGGGGAGTCGGGCTGGCCCTGGGCACCGACGCCCACGCCCCGGTCTGCCTGGAGGACATGGCCTGGGGCGTGGCCACCGCCCGGCGGGCCTGGCTACGGCCGGAGGACATCGTCAACAGCCGTCCCTGGCAGGATCTTGTGGACCGGCGGGGGAGGTGAGCCCGCTGCCTGCCGTCTTCTTCCTGTTCGTTGACGGGCTGGGCCTGGGCCGGCCCGACCCGGCCGTCAACCCCCTGGTGGGTGGCGGCCTGCCGTGGCTGACCGCCATCGCCGGCCGGTCGCTGGCGGCGGGTCCCTGGATGCCGGGGATCTCCTACCGGGCCGAGTTGCCCGGGGGACTCCGGCCGGCCGCGCTGGTGGCCTGCGACGCCGGGCTGGGGGTGGAGGGCCTGCCCCAGAGCGCCACCGGGCAGGCCGCCCTCTTCACCGGGGTCAACGCCGCAGCCCTGGTGGGCCGGCATGTCAACGCCTATCCCACCGGCCGCCTGAAGGATCTCATCGACTCCCGGAGCTTGTTCCGGCGGGCCGCCGAGGCCGGCCGGCGGGTGACGTTCGCCAACGCCTTCAGCCCGGAGTACTTTGAACTGGTGGCGACAAGACGGCTCCGGCACTCGGCCAGCACACTGGCCGTGCTGGCGGCCGGCCTGGTCTTGCGGGATCTCGAGCAGTTGCGGGCGGGGCAGGCTGTCTACCAGGACATCACCAACCGGGCCCTCATCGCCCGGGGTCACCAGGTGCCCCTGGTGGAGCCTGCCCAGGCCGGGCGGAACGCGGCGGCGGTGGCGGGAGGTCATGACCTCACCGTCTTTGAGTACTTCCAGACCGACCTGGCGGGCCACCGGGCCGACCCGGCCGCGGCCCGCCGGGTGTTGGAGGTGCTGGACGGCTTCCTGGGGGGGCTCCTGGAGGGTCTGGACTCCTCGCGGCACTTGCTGGCGCTGGCGGCGGACCATGGTAACATTGAGGACCTGGCCGTCGCCACCCATACCATGAATCCCGTTCCCGCCCTCTTCCTCGGCGAGGGGGCGGAGGCGGCCGCCGCCGGGGTATCCTCGATCACCGATCTGGCTCCCGCCATCCTGGGTCACCTGGGGGTGCCGGCGTGAACCCGCGAACCCTGGAGACCCTGGAGTTTGACCGGGTGCGGGACCTGCTGGCCGAGCGGGCGTCCTTCTCATTGGGAGTCGAGTTGGGCCGGGACCTGGTCCCGTGCGCTGAGGCGGAAGAGGTGGCCGTCCGCCAGGAGGAGACGGCCGAGGCCAGGGAGATCCTGGACCGGGGGGCAGCCCCGCCGCTGGGGGGATTGCATGACGTCCGCGAAGCGGCGGGCCGGGCCGGGCGGGGAGGCCGCCTGAACCCTGCCGAACTGCTGGCCATCGCCGACACGGTGCAGGGCGGCAGCCGGCTGAAGCGGTTCCTGCAGGGCCGGCGGGAGACCGTACCCCGCCTGGCCGGCCGGGCCGGTTTCGAACCTCCCCTAACGCTGGCGCAGACCATCAACCGCTGCATCGATGAACAGGGTGGGGTGGCCGACGCGGCGAGCCCGGAACTGGCCCGGGTGCGCCGGCGGCTGCGGGTCGTCCAGGACCGGGTTCGCTCGGCCTTGGAGAGCCTGGTGCGGTCATCCGAGATGCAGCGGTACCTGCAGGAACCGATTATAACCATGCGGCAGAACCGCTTTGTGATCCCCGTCCGCCAGGAATACCGCAGCCGGGTGCCGGGGGTTGTGCACGACCAGTCGGCCAGCGGCGCCACCGTGTTCGTGGAGCCCCTGCGGGTGCTGGAGCTGAACAACGAGCTGAGGAGCTTGGAGGCCGAGGAACGGGAGGAAGTGGACCGCATCCTGGCCGCCCTCAGCGCGGCGGTAGGCGAGGTGGCGGGGGAACTCGAGCGCCTGGTGGCGGCGGCCGGTCACCTCGACCACGTTTTCGCCCGGGCCCGGCTCGCCCGGGACCTGGAGGCGGTCCGACCGGAGGCCGATAACGCCGGATACCTGGAGTTGATAGCGGCCCGCCACCCCCTGTTGCGACCGGAAGGGGGGGAAGTAGTGCCCATTGACATCCGGCTGGGCCGGGACTTCCAGACCATGGTGATCACCGGGCCCAACACCGGGGGTAAGACGGTCACCCTGAAGACGGTGGGCCTGCTCGCCTTGATGTACCAGTCCGGACTGCAGCTTCCGGCCGGGGCCGGCAGCCGGATGCCGGTCTACCGGGGCATCTACTGCGATATCGGTGACGAGCAGAGTATCGAGCAAAACCTCTCCACCTTCTCCGGGCATCTCACCAACATCCTGGGCATCCTGCCCGGGGCCGGCCCCGGTTCGCTGGTCCTCTTGGACGAGGTGGGGGCCGGCACCGACCCGCGAGAGGGATCGGTCCTGGCCATGGCCCTGCTCGAGCGGCTGCAGGCGGCGGGCGCCCATACCGTGGCCACCACCCACTACGGCGAACTGAAGCTGTTCGCCCACGCCTCCCCCGGCATGGTCAACGCCTCGGTGGAGTTCGACCCCGAGACCCTGCGGCCGACCTTCCGCCTGCTGACCGGGGTGCCCGGCCGCTCCAACGCATTGGACATAGCCGTGCGGCTGGGACTCGGGCCGGACCTGGCCGCCCGGGCCCGCCGGTTCTTGTCCCGCGACGAGGTGGCGGTGGACGATCTGCTGCGGGACGTGGAGCGCGAGCGGGCGGCCCTGGTGGAGGAACGGCGGCGGCTGGAGGTGGCGGCCCGGGATGCCGAGGAGATGAGGCGCCGGCTGGAGGAGCTGCTGGCGACGGCCCGGGCCCGGGATCGCGAGGCCGTGGAGAAAAACCGCCGGGAACTGCGGGAGATCCTGGCCCGGGCCCGGCGGCAGGTGGAGGCGGCGGTCAGGGAGCTCAAGGAAACCCGGCAGGAGGCTGCCCGGAGCGACCGGGGGACGGCGGAGGCGGTGCGGCGGGCGCGCCGGTCCCTGGAGGGACTGGAGGCCGAGGCGGCGGGCGGGATCGAGGAGCTCCTGGCCGCCCCGGCCCCGACGGGCGAACCACTGGAGCCAGGTGAGCTGAAGCCAGGGCTGGAGGTGTTGGTCCAGAGCCTGGGCCTGGCAGGAGTGGTGTTGGAGGCCGGCGAGCCGGTTCAGGTGCAAATAGGAGCAGTCCGGGTCGTTGTCCCCCGGTCCGACCTGGCCCGGGCCGCGGCTCCGGCGCCGGCTCGGCGGGAGCGGGTCGCCGGCCCGGAACTGGAGAAGGCCACCTCGGTCGCGCCCGAGCTACACCTACGCGGGCTGACCGTCGAGGAAGCCCTGGAGCGCCTGGACAAGTACCTGGACGACGCCTGCCTGGCCGGGTTGGCCCGGGTGCGGGTGGTGCACGGCAAGGGCACCGGCACCTTGCGGGGGGCGGTTCGGGCCTGTCTGGAAGCTCACCCCCGCGTCACCGGCGTCCGGCCGGGTGAGCCCGGGGAAGGCGGCGACGGCGTCACCGTGGCCGAGCTTGCTACCTAGTAGGGCCGGTGTAGGGCCGGATAATGAGGTTGCCGGTCATGCGATCCCAGTTGGGCCCCGAGAACACTGCCGAGTAGAACTCGAAAGTACCTTCCTCCTCGGCGATGAATTCCACGATGACCGGCTTTTGGGCCAGCACCAGGGCGTGGATGCCAAAGGCGGGCAGGGCGAAACCATGGTTGACGTCGGTGGACTCCAGGTGCAGCCGAACCTTGTCGCCGAGGTCGACCACTATCTCCCGGGGGCTGAACTCGTAACGCCATGCGTATACCTTGATGTTCCTGACCGGTCCGGGGTAGGGCGGTCCCGTCTCCCGGGGGGAGTGGAAGGGGCAGAACTCCCGGGGCGCTTCCACCGAGGCGTCGGCGGGAACGTAGGTGACCATCCGCTCCGTCCTCTCATGCAGGGTTGTGAAGGGGACCCAGGGCCTGCTCCGCTGGATCGCCAGCCGGGTCACGGGATTGGGGCACCAGTGGCTAGCCAGATAGCTGGGATGGTCGCCGCAGACGGTGGCCAGGACGTGAACATCGCAGGTGTCTGCCGGCTCGGTTCCCTTCACGAAGTACTCCACCCGGCGCTCGTGAGGCGGGCAGAGCGATCCCGGCAGCTTGCCGGAGCGGGTGCAGACCTCCACCTCCACGATGTTCCGGGGCCGTTCGAAGGCTGCCGGCGGGGTATCCTTGAGGGCCACCATGGCCACGTCCCTCCAGATGGGGGCGCCGTAAGTGCCGCCCCACACTCCGCCCATGTTCTTGGGCTGGTCGTAGCCCATCCACACCGCCCCGACGAAGTCGGGTGTGTAGCCGACCCACCAGGCGTCATGGTTCTCGCTGGTGGTCCCCGTCTTGCCGGCCGCCGGGCGGCCGCCGGGCAGTCGGGCGGTGGTGCCCGTGCCCCACTCGATGGTGGACTGGAGCATGCTGTTCATCAGAAAGGCGGTTTCCTCGCGGATGGCGACCTCCCGCCGCGGTCGGTTCTCCTCCAGCACGTTGCCATGGCGATCCTCCACCCGCAGGATGGCGATGGGGTCGACCCGGTAGCCGCCGTTGGCGAAGGCGGAGAAGCCCCGCGCCATCTCCAGGCTGGTCGTACCCCGGGTCAGCGCTCCCAACGCCAGCGACAAGGTGTAGTCGGTGTTGCCCTGGGCATCCCGCTCCACCAGGCTGTCGATGCCGAGGCGGCGGGCATACGCGAAGCCGGTGCGGATGCCCACCTTCTCCAGCACCTTGACCGCCATGGTGTTGATGGAGAGGGCCAGGCCCTCGCGGTAGGGGGTCAGCCCTCGGTACAACTGGTTGAAGTTCTCAAAGGTCCACTCCGTGCCGTCGGTCAGGGCATACGTGGTCGGCCAGTCGTCCACGATGGTGGCCGGGCTGTAGCCCATCTCCAGGGCCGCCGCGTAGATGAACGGCTTGAAAGCCGAGCCGGTCTGGCGGTAAGCCTGCCAGGACCGGTTCAGCTTGAGCGCCTCGCCGTGCTGGCGACCTCCGACCAGGGCCAGGATGTAGCCGGTGCGAGGATCCAGGAAACTGGCTCCTACCTCGGGCTGCACCATGGGCTTGCCGGTGGCGGGATCGATCTCGCCCAGGGGGAACGGCGTGTCGAGACGGCGGCGGACGGCTTCCTCGGCCGCGTCCTGGACGGCCGGCACCAGCGTGGTGTACACTCGCAAGCCCTCACGGTAGACCTGGGCCGGCCCGTACTTCTCCAGGAGATGATGCAGGACATAATCCACGAACCAGGGGTGCGGGTAGTCCACCGGTCGCCGCAGCCCGGCCAGTACCACCGGCTCCTCCTTGGCCTGCTGGACTTCGGCGGCGGTCAGGTGACCGTACGTTCCCATGGCCTCCAGAACCAGGTTGCGGCGCCGCAGACCGGCCTCGAAGCTGGTGTAAGGGGAATAGAACTGAGCCGAGCGGGCCACCGCCGCCAGCATGGCTCCCTCGGCCACGGTCAGATCGGCCACGTCCTTGCCGAAGTAGACCTGGGCGGCCGCCTGGATGCCGTAAGCCTGGTGGCCGAAGAAGATCGTGTTCAGGTACATGGCCAGGATCTCTTCCTTGTGGTAGAACCGCTCCAGTTGCAGGGCCAGGAAGATCTCCTGGATCTTCCGCTTGTACGTCCGGTCCAGCGTGAGCCAGGCGTTGCGAGCCAGCTGCTGGGTGATGGTACTGGCACCCTCCTTGATGGTCCCCCCGGTGAGGTTGGCGTAGGCCGCCCGGATGATGCCCTTCGGGTCGATGCCCCGGTGGTCGAAGAACCGGTGGTCTTCCACGGCCACGAAGGCGTTGACCACGTGCCGGGGGACCTCGTCGAGGGTCACCGGCACCCGGTGCTCGGGGCCGTGCAACTGGGTGATGAGCTGGCCATGGGCGTCGTACAGGAATGAACTCTCGCTGTTGCGCGGTTCCAGGCTGGCCAGGGCCGGCAAGTCGCGGTAAGCCTGCAACACAAAGTTACCGGCGATGCCGCCGGCGGCGAGGCAGCCGGTGATGAAGAGCACGAGAAGAAGCTTCAGGTATGACAGGCGGAACCGCCGGTGCCGGGTCCGGCCCTTGCCGGCGGCCGCGGCTTGAGACCTGCGCGCCAAGTCCGAGTTCCTCCCCCGGCAGCGTAAGCTGTTTCATTCTACTCGAAACGGCCGGTCACTGTCAAACCGCGGGCTGGCCCGGCCATAGCTGAACCGCAGCTACATGGCCTATTGCTGCCGAGTGGCACGCCGGGGCAGCAACATGCCGACCCGGCGCCGGTACTCCCGGTGCCCCTCGCCGAACTCCCGTCTGAGGATCAGCGCTTCCTCCACCCAGGCCTGGAAGACGATGACGCCGAGGATAGGGAGCAAGGCCGCCAGGCTGGACGGGCCGCCCCAGAGCACAAACCAGCCGCCCACGAAGACAATGCCGCCGGCGTATTGAGGGTGCCGCACCACGCCGTAGGGGCCGGTGGTGACCAGCCGGCCGGGGGCGCCCAGCCCGGACGGGACCCTCTGGCGGGCGAGGTAGGAGAGGGCGTATGCCCTCAGGGCAAGACCCGCCGCGGCCAGGGGTAGTCCCAGTCCGATGCGGAGCAGGGGCGGGAACCTGGGTTGGGGGAGGAGGGGGAGAGCCAGCATGGCTAGGGCGTAGATGACGCCGGCCAAGTTGAACAGCCACCGGCCGCGCCCCGGCGCGCGGGCCGTGTACCACGAGGCCAGGGCCAGCGCGGCGGATGGCAGCCATCCGGACAAGGCTATCAAGAGCGGCATGGCAAGATCCCTCCGTCCAAGTATAGCATGCGGCCTCGATTGGAGGAAAACCCGCTGGCAGGGGGAACTCCAGCGGGAAGGGGGAGTGCTGGTGAAAGGGCTGGGGATGGGCAAGCGGGCCGAGCGAGTGGACGAACGGGACACCATCTTCTCCCGGATGGCGCTCGTCCCCGGCAGCCGGGTCTCGGACGACTACTACGCCCGCCATCCCGGGCGGTGGCAAGCGGACGACGCCCTGCGGGCCTTGCCGGAACTCTGCGGCCAGGGATCCCGGACTTACCACCCTGAGAACTCCCTCTACGCCCCCGCCATCTTCAGGCTGCTGGCCCGATGGCGTCCGCTGGTCGAGACGGCGGCCGCAGGAGGGGCCGGGCTCCAGGACCCCCACGCCACCAGCGAGAGACTCAAGGGATTGGCCCGCTACTACGGGGCCCATGCTGCCGGCATCACTGCTCTGGCCCCGGAGTTCACCTACAGCCACGCCGGCCGCGGGGACGACTACGGGCGGGAGATCGCACCGTCCCACCGGTACGCCCTGGTGTTCACGGTGGCCATGGACTACCGGCACCTGCTGGCCGCTCCCGGCCTGCCGGTAGTGGCCGAGTCGGCCCGCCAGTACCTGGAGGCGGCCAAGGTGGCCCTGGCCGTGGCGGCCAACGTGAGCGCGCTGGGCGGGGCAGCCCGCGCCCACCTGGACGGGAGCTACCTGGCGGTGCTGCCCCCGCTGGCCGTCCTGGCCGGCCTGGGGGAGATCGGACGGCCGGGCATCCTGGTCACGCCGGATCTCGGGCCGCGGGTCCGGCTGGGCATGGTCACCACCGACCTGCCCCTCAACGCCGACCGGCCCCGTCCGCTCGGCCTGCAGGAGTTCTGCCGGACCTGCGGCAAGTGTGCCCGGAACTGCCCCGCCCAGGCCATCAGCCGGGAACCGGCGGCGCCGGCGGCCGGCTGGCAGGTGCAAGCCGATCGGTGTTACCGCTTCTGGCGTCAGACCGGCACCGATTGTGCCATCTGCCTGATCTCCTGTCCCTACTCGCGGCCCCTCTCGCCCCTGCAGCGGCTGCTCCGGGCGGCCGCCGGCCGATCCGCCCCCGCCCGCCGGATCGCACCACGGCTGGATGACATCGTATACGGGCGCCGGCCCTTCCGGAGGTGGGCGCCGGAGTGGTTCGCCGATCCCTGAGCCTTGAGGAGGCCGGACCGTGCAGTCTGAATACCTGCGGGTGCCAAAGGCGGAACTGGCGGACCTGGTGGCGGGGATTCTGGCCGGCTCGGGGTTGCCGCCGGAGGATGCCGGCGTGGCGGCCGACGTCCTGGTCCGGGCGGACATGCGGGGCATCGAATCGCACGGCGTCTCCCGGCTCCGGGCCTACTACCTGGACGCGTTGCGGGCGGGCCACATCAACCCCCGGCCGGTGATCCGGCCCACCCGGCGGTCGGGCGCTGTCGCGGTGGTCGACGGCGACAACGGCCTGGGGCCGGTGGTGGCCTGGCGCTCCATGCGGCTCTGCCTTGAACTGGCCGGGGAGTCGGGCCTGGGGTTAGTGCTGACCCGGCGCTCCAATCACTTCGGCATCGCCGCCTACTATGCCCTCATGGCCACCGCCGAGAACATGGCCGGGTTCACGCTGACCAACTCCCAGCCCTTGACCATTCCCACGCACGGCCGCCGGCGGCTGGTGGGGACCAACCCCATTTGCGTGGCCGTGCCGGCCCGGCGGTGCCGTCCCTTCGTCCTGGACATGGCCACCAGCGTCGTGCCCATTGGCCGCATCCAGCTTCACTCCCGGCTGGGCCGGGACGTCCCGCCCGGCTGGGGAGCCGACGGCGAGGGCCGGCCCACTACCGACCCGGGGTGCATCCTCCAGGAGGGCGGGCTCTTCCCCTTGGGGGGGCCGGCCGCGACCGCCGGCTACAAGGGTTACGGCCTGGCGGCGGCGGTGGACGTGCTGGCCGGGGTGCTCTCCGGGGCCGCTTTTCTGGACGGGGTGCTGCCCCCGGGCCACGCCGACCCCTCCGACGTGGGTCACGCCTTCGCCGCCGTCAGGCTTGACCTGCTCGGGGATCCCGACGACCTGAAGGACCGCATGGACCGCTTCATCCTCCGGCTGAAGGCATGCCCCCCGGGCGCCGGCGGGGAAGCCGTGCTGGTGCCGGGAGAGAAGGAGTACTGGGAGGAGGAGATCGCCCGGGCGGAAGGCGTCCGCGTCCGGCGGGAGGTCCTGGCCGGGCTGCGGGCGGAGGGGTAGCCACGTCGGCACCGGCGTTGGTGCGGTCAGGGTCCGACCCCGGCCTCGGCGATGGCTTCCTCCAGCGACTGGTTGAAGATCTGGCCGGCAAGGTGCATCAGGGTGTCGATCTTCCCGCCCCGATTCTCCAGGGCCATCGAAGCCAGGCACGGATAGTGCAGGCAGATCAACCCGGCCCGGGGCACCGCCTCCGCCAGTGGCAGCCCGCGGATGCGGGCAGCGGCATAGTGAGTGGAGCCGCAGGGCGAGCCGGTCAAGACCTCCACGGCGGCGATCTGGAGGCCACCGGCGTCCGCGGTCACCCGCAGCCGGGGCCGGCCGAAACGGCGGGCGAAGGCGCCGATGACCGGATGGGCATGGGGTTGGCGAGCCGGGAAGCCGCTGTCATGTTCACCAAGCGAGCAGAAGGGCTCGGGGAAGGCTATAGCGCGGCCGGCGGCCGCCAGTTCCCGGACGAGTTGGCGGCGGAGCCCGGGTGGAAGCCAGTGACTGTGGTCCACGGGGGCTATCACCGCGGCCACGCCGGCGGCAGTTGCTATGGCGGTCACCAACTGGCCCGCCGGGGGACCCTGGCCGAGGTGCAGGAGGAGATCGGCGCCGGGCAGGGCGGGGGGGAGGAACTGCTCCGGATCGTCAACCACCGGCAGGTTCAGGACGGGAAGCTCCACCGCCTTGATCTCCCAGCCGGGCTCGTGACGCCGCAGGTGATCGACGATGCGGCGGCCGTACTCGCCCTGAATGGTGATCAACAAGCGCACGGGCGTATCCCTCTTCCTGGTATGGCCGTCCTCAGTCCACGATCCGGCAGGACTCCCAGAAGTCCTGGAAGCTCTCCAACGCGTCTCGGAAGGCCGCTTCCCTCCGGTCCAGTTCCTCCCCGGGAACCTCGCCCCCGGCGTGTCGGCGGTCGGCCAGTTCGAGCTCGAGTCGCCTGATCTCCAACTCCTGTCTCCGGACCGTCCCTTCGACCGCGAGCAGCCAGTTGGCGAGGGCCATTTCGGGCTCGCCGGTCAACCCCAGTTGATCGCCGAGTTCACCGATCTGCCCCAGTCGCTGGACGGCGTTCTCCGCTGAGAACCTCACGCCGAGGGTATACTCCAGCGGCTCGTCGGGGTGGAGGGGGGCGAGGAGATCTTCCAGCGAGGGGATCTCCAGCAGACTCCCGCCCGGTCCCGAGGAGAGACACCCGGCCAGGAAGACCAGGCCGGTTAGGATCGTCACCCGGGCTACTGCTCTCTGCATGGCTTTCCTCCCTCCTCGAAGCCGGTCACCCCGGCGGCAGATTCCCCGTTAGGGAGCCGTTTTCCTCTTGACCGGGCGGCGGTGATGTCAGAGAGGAGCCTGGGCTAGACAGAATGGGGCAGTTCCACGAAGAAGCTGCTCCCCCCACCGGGCCGGCTGTCCACCCAGATCCGACCCCCGTGGGCTTCCACAATGCGCCTGCAGATCGCCAGCCCCAGTCCCGAACCACCTTGCTGCTCGCGAATGCCGCTCGCCTGCCAGAAAGGCTCGAAGATCAGGTGCTGCTCGGCAAAGGGGATTCCCGGGCCGTCGTCGGCGACTTCCAGGCAGGCCCAGCCGTCGCAGCCGGAAAGGGCCACCCGGATCTCGCCTCCCTCGGGGCTGAACTTGAGGGCATTGGTCATCAGGTTCATGACCACCTGGGCTATGCGCTTGCTGTCCCAGCGGGCCGGGTCCAGCGGGGAGAGGTGAGCCCGGATGGTGACCCGCCGCGTTGCGGCCAGTATCGCCATCTCGGCCAGACCATCCCGGACCAGGCCGGCCGGGTCCAGGTCCTCCGGTCTCAGGTCGAGCTGTCGCCGGTCCATCCGGGTGATGTCCAGGAGGTCGTCGACCAGTGCCAGCAGGCGCCGCACATTCGTCTGGATGGCGCCCAGGGCACCCGTGATGGCGGGAGGGAACCGGTCGACGTCCCCCAGCTTCCCCGCCATGAGCAGGGACAGATAGCCGTGGATGGCGGTAACCGGAGTGCGGATGTCATGGGCGGCCATCGAAAGGAAGGCGGCCTTGAGCTCGGCGATCTTCTCCCGGTGGGTGACGTCCCGCAGCAACACGACATGCTCCGTGAGCCCCTCGGGCGTGGTAACCGGCGTGCGGACCGCATCATAGGCTCGTTCGCTTCCCACCGGGGCCAGGTGAACAAAGGTGCCCGGCAGCTCGCCGACCAGAAGCGAGTACAAGGAGGCCAGGCTGGCACACCGGGTCTCGTGCTGGGAACCCTTCAGGAGGAGCGGGCGCGCGAAGCGGCAGCCTTCCCGCAGGCCCAGGAAGGCACGGGCGGAGGCGTTCAGTTGCAGCACCTGACCGTCGCCGCCGAAGAGGATCATCCCGTCGGCCATGTGTTCCAGGATCATCCGGTAGCGGGAGTCAACGTGCTGGTGAGCCTGGAACCAATGCCGTCGATGCTCGGCGAGGGCCTGGTGCATCAGGGCGTTGGTGATGGCGATGGCCGCCTGGTCGGCCAGGATGGACAGGAGTTCGGCGTCGGCTTCGGTGAACGGGCGGTCGGGGGTTCCGAACAGGCCGAGCACGCCGATGACCTCTTGGTCGGCTACCATGGGCGTCCCCAGGAACGCCGTCTGGCCGTTGGAGCGGGCCGACTCCCGCAGGCGCTCCTGGAGAAGCTCGAACGTCTCCTCTTGCAGCCCGGAGACCGAGCCGGCGAACCCGCTGGCATACTCCACTCGATAGCCCCCGGCCGACCGGACGATTATTGCGCAGGCCGAAGCCGGGATAAGATCGAGTGTCCTCTGGACCACGAGTTCCAGGAGTGGCTGCGACTCCCTGAGCACCGTAATGGCCCGCAGGACTTCCGCTATCTCGTTCAGTCCGGCCCCTTCATGGTCCGGCATCGGGTGCCCCGATCCCTGAGAGCCCGCCGACACCGATGCTGAAGGGCACCTGGCGCGTGGAGTGAACCGTGGCCCGGGCCTTCACCACCCGGAGGCCCCGTCCCAGGGTCGCGCCTGGGGTGTAAACCAGGGTTATCACGTTGTCGGCTATGTTGGAGATGCAATCCTGGGAGAGCCGGTCCGTCCGGAACTGCTCCGCCAGCTCGTAGTTGACGACGGCCGTCACCCCGCGAGCTTTCAGGGCCTGGTTGAGTGAGTAGATGAACCCGGTGTAGCGGGATCTATCCCAGCTTGCCGGGGCCAGTTCTCCCAGGGCGTCGACGACCGCGTGGCTGGCGGCGGTCTGATCGACGGCCTCCAGCAACCGGAAGACCACCTCGTCGATGAGCGTCTCCACGGGAGACATGTACAAGATGCGGACCTGGCCACCACCCTCCGGCTCCAGGCGCAGGCCGAGGGCCCCCGCCGTCCGCCGCAGGTGGCCGGGATGCTCCTGCAGCGAGAGGTAGACCGCGTTCTCCCCCCGCCGGGCCGCCTCGGCGACGAACTGGAGTCCCAGGACGGTCTTGCCCACCCCCGACGGACCCATCACCATGGTGTTGCTGCCCCGGTAGAAGCCTCCCGAGAGCAAGGCGTCCAGCGGGGTCATGCCGGTGGGAACCAGTTCTTCTCCGCAGTCCAGCGGCGCCGTTGCCCCAAGACAAGAGCGGGGGAAGACCTCCAGACCGTCCGGGCCAATCCGGAAGGAGTGCTCGCCGGGAAGGAAGGGGGATCCCCGCAGTTTCACCACCCTGAGATAACGTTCATCGCGGGTGCCCCGTTTCTGGTTCACCAGTTCCAGTATGCCGTCGGCGATGGCGAACTCGGGACGGCCGCTGTCGACCTCGGAGTACTCGCCTACCCAGAAGCTGGTGCAGGAGTAGGCGCTGAGCAGCCGGGCCAGTTCGAAGAGGCTGCTCCGGTAGTTCGCGGAACGGCCTGTCAGATCGCCGATGGCCTTGAAGGAATCGATGACCAGCAGGCGGGGCCGCTCCTCCTTGACCAGGCCCACGACGGTGGCGAGCAGTCCCTCCAGGCCGGCCGCAGTGAGACCATCGGCCAGGTCGCGGTAGAGGATGCTCTCCAGCAGGAGATCCTCGCTGTAGAAGCTTATGCCTTGCAGGTAGCGAAGGGTCTTCTCGAAAGGTTCGGAGAGCGTGGTCAGGTAAGCGGCGCGGCGGCCGGGCCCCGCGTTGGCGAACACCATCTGCTGGGCGAGAATGCTCTTACCGGTGCCGGGGCGGCCGCATATCATGGTGATGGAGTTCTCCGGGAAGCCACCACCCAGGACCTTGTCCAGTGCCGGCAGCCCGGTGCTCACCCGCTCCAATCGGCATCCCTCCTTGCGCCTATCCGTCGATCGCCAACAACTGCTGCACCGTCTCCAACAGGCGATCTTCCTGCACGGGTTTTAGCAGGAAGGCGTCGGCCCCCGCGGCCAGCGCCCGCTCCCGAGCGTGCAGGACGCTGAACACGACCACCTTGATCGCCCGGGTGAGTTCGTGCGCCTTGAGCTGCCGGCAGACGGCCAGGCCGTCCATGCGGGGTACCAGGATTTCGGTGATCAGCACGTCCGGCCGCAACTCGACGGCCATGCTCAGGGCCGCCAGCCCGTCCTCGGCAAAGGCGGTCCGGAAGCCATAGCGTTCCAGGAAGTGCCGGGCCAGGTCGATCACGGCCGGGTTGCGTTCGACCATCAGCACGAGAAGGGCGTGTCCGGTCACGCCGAGCCGGCCTCTTTCCAGATGGCGGGCCCGAGAAGAGCCCGGATCCTCTCGACCAGGTCATGAATGTCAAACGGCTTGCTTATGAACAGGTCGGGCCGGGCGACGTTCCAGCCTTGCCGCTCCGCATCCTCAGGAGTCAGGGCGGAGATGTAGGCGATTTTGACGTGCCGGGTACACGCGCTCTGCCGCAGGCGTCGGGCGATCTCACCGCCGGAGAGGCCCGGCAGCATGAGATCCAGGATGGCCAGGTCGGGAACGAGGGTGCGAGCGAGCCGTTCGGCGTCGGCGCCGTCGCCTGTGCCGATAACCTCGAAACCCTCGCCCTCCAGCAAGACGGTGAGGATGTCCAGGATGGCCGGGTTGTCCTCCACGACCAGAACTCGGGCCAGATTCGTCCCTCCAACCTCGAGGCGGAGACCCATTCGTCGGCGGCGAAAGTCAATCCTCCCGGATAGCCGGAGAAAGACGGCGTTCGGCAGACATGGATCGACAGGTTTCGGCCTGAGGGGCTTACAGCGGGCGAGAAGGCTGATAATGGCGCGACCGCTGCAAGGAGGGCTTTGACTACTGTGACGAGTTGCGGTAGACTCAGCATTGAGGTGGGGGTGAGTCTTCACCTCCTCGGAACCCCCGGGGGTGGCTGTCGCGCCTTGGCCCCGGGGGTTCGTCTTCTCTCCCCAACAACAAGAAAGCCGACGTCCTAAGATACCGGTTCTCTCTCCTCTGCCAGCTCTCCTACCCGGTCACTGAATCAGAGCAAGACGTCCCTCCCCTCGGCCAGAGAATCTGCCTGTCCGCACCAAGCGACCCAACGGGAAGGCCCAGCCTGCGCTGAATGGAAGTCTCATCCTCTTCGACCTGGCCCACCTGGGTGTACTGGAGCGGTCCGAGCCGATCCTGCGGGACGGCTTGCTCATGACGGAGGTGGGATTCACCCTGAAGGAACTCAAGCAGGCGGCGGGTCGGGACCGGGGGGTGGTCCACCGTGACACGTTGCGCAACCACCTGCAGCGGATCGAGCCGGGAGAGTCAAGGTGCACCCTGTACCGGTGTGTGAAGCTCATGCGGTCCAAGAAGCTGATCCGGGGCAAGGTATTCGCCGCCGACGGCCTCAAGATCAGGGTCTACGGCAAGACCTACGAGGGCTCGGGTCAGGTCTGGGACCGGGAGCAGAGGGAGATGGTGAGGGGTTACAAGCTGGTCATCTTGATGAACCTGACTCCCGGGCGGGAGTATGTGGTTGGCTGCGCCCTGGGACCCATCCAGGCGGACGAGCGGGCGCTGTTGAGGGAGATACTGACCGGGCTGGAGGAGCACGGCATCGCACCTGAAGAGCTCATCGACCTGCTCGTGCTGGACCGGGGCTACTGGGGGGCGGACTTTCTGAGCGAACTCAGATCCCGCTACCATATCCACTACCTCACGCTGGTACCCGGCAACGTCGCCCTGCACGAGGACGTTGTCCTGCGGGCCCGCGAGGGGGATCTGCCCACTGGCGAGGTGCACCTGGACAAGAACGGGGAGGGCGTGGCTTTGACCGTGGGCTACCTCCCGGACTTTGCCGTGCAGAACGAGCGTGGCAAGCAGGTGCTACGGTGCAACGTCATCTACGGCCGTACCTGCCGGCAGGACAAGCCGCTCGATCTGGTGCTTGTCACTTCGCACGGCGAGTACAAGCCTCAAAAGTACATCCAGCTGTACTGGCGGCGGTGGGCCATGGAGAACGAGGGGGTCCGCCACCTGAACCAGGTGTGGGGGATCAAGCGGCCGGTGGGAAGAAAGCTCAACGCCATCTTCGCCCATATCGTCATGCTGCTTTGTCTCTCCAACGCGGTCAGGGCCTTTGAGGCCAGGTACCCACAAGAACAGGAGGCCACCCGGGAGAAGATGCGCAGGCGGGGGCAGAGAAGCTACCTGCTCGATCGGGGTTGCGTGGTCTTCCTCCCTGACCGGAGAATCTACGCGGTGATGAGTTCGGCCAGGTTCGCCGACCTGGTCAAGGAAAGGACGCTGGACAAACTCCAACGTCTGGTGCAATCCGGGGTCAGCCTCGAAGACGCCATTGCCGAGGTGAAACGCGAGCTGTAGCCTGCAAGCTCGCCTGCCCGGCCCGGTTCGAGGACCCCGGGCATGGCTCTCCCTGTCGGTCTCGGGCCCCGCCCCCGGGCTCTCTTCCCCGACCCGATCTCCCTGGTGTCGGCCGGTCTGCGCCTGCAGCGACGGTCCGCGATGTCCTTCGCTTGCCTGTTCCTGGTAGCACTTTCGAGAACTCAAGGCGATAGGGAAGCATTGACAGCAACCCCATACTCTGCTACGATGGGCGCGCAGCCAACACCGGTTGGCAGTATCAACCATGGGGGGTGCGAGAAGGATGCGGCGGGCTGCGGGTCTGGCGACGGTGCTCCTGATTTGCCTGATGGTGGCAACACCCGTTGTGGCCGAATCCAGGTCCTGTTCCATGGCCAAGGTCGGAGCCCTCATGCGCAATGACCTGGCGCTTCTCGGAGGCTGCCTGTCGGTACGCGAGTCCATCTTCAGAAGAATGTCTCCGTACGAAGAGCAAGCTGGACGAGCTTTCATATCTCTCCTCAATTCCAGCCCGCACTGCTACATGCTAACCGATGACGGAAGGCTGGTGATCGACGAGCAGGCAGTGAGTGGCTCTGACCTCGACGGGATCTGGGGGGAGCCAGACTTGGCAGACCTGCTTGTCATTGCCAGGCATGTACAGAACTCGAAGGTCAGACTCGACGCGTCCGGTCCTTCGATCACAGCCGTCTGGTATGAGCACCAGCTTATCTACTCATCTGACTACCACAGCCAGCAGAGCTCCCAGGCTACCGCGTACTCGCGGCATCCGCTACCGGTGTCCTTCTCAACATCCGTCACCCATGGCATTACCATCAGCGGCGGGGTGACCGTTCCCATACAGACGCTCCTTGGCTGGCTCAAACTCGAGTACCTCTACAGGACGACCGAGACCTCCACGTTCGGACCTTACACTCCCCTGGGTCCCAACAACCCCTCGTGCCCCTTCTATCCGCGCGGAGAGGAGGCGGCCATCTGGTACACGGACACGCACTTCCACTCGTCGGCAACCTATTACCAGTGGTACTGCACCGACGAGGACGTCAAGGGGCAAGTAACCCGCTGGTACCAGGGAACGTACACTGCCACCGGCTTCAGGTTCCGCTTGCGCGATGATCGGATCTACATGGCGGTGCGCCGGCCCTGCTACTGCGCTGAATGCAATGCCGCAGCCCAGTAGCTGACCGCGAAGGAGGAGATGCGAGCTGAGCGCCGGGGAATCCCCGGACATTCAGGTTCGCCAGGAGGAGTCCCCCGCCGGCCGCAGGTCGAAGGCGGTTATCGGGGTGGCTCTCGCCCTGATCGCCCTGGTCCTGTTGATGCCGTTCGCCTTCCGGGGCCTCTATTTCATTGAGCCCGCCCATGCGGGCTACGTTGCCTGCCACGTGGGCGAGAGCACGAGGGTCTCGATCCTCTTCAACGACTACGGCAGGTGGCCCTGGGTCGATGCGTCGGGGGCCATCCGGTCGATCGTGACCGACAATCCTGACTTGGAGGTAACCTCCTTTGTCGTAGCCCCGACACGCCTGGATATCCCCTGCCAGCGGATGGAACTCCGGATGGAGGTTACCCCTCGTTCCCCCGGGGAGCACTACCTGACGGCGCTCACGATCGTCCGCGGCGGCCAGACGCGGACCCTGCCCATCGGCAGCGTGCTGTTTGACGCCAGGCTCCCCGGCCAGGACGGGAAACAGCTCCTTGAGACCGTGAGCAACTTCACCGTGCTCGAGACGAATCGTGTTGATGAGAGCGACGAGATAAGCGTCCAGTTCCATCTCTGCACGCGTTCAATCGGCCCCCTGGATGTCTCCGTGCTCTGTTCCAGGTTGCCGGAGGGGGTGCTGCTCACCGCCGGACCGGTCGAGTTCGGTTGGCCAGGGGCCTTCCGACGGCTCCATCTCTCGCGGGAGGCCGACGGTCATCCCCCGGGCTATGGCCTCGTTATAGACTACTTCGTACGGCTCCATCTCTCGCGGGAGGCCGACGGCGAGCAGCCGAGGAGGCGCGTCGTGCTGGTGCGGCCGTGGCTTGTGGTGTCGTCGGACCAGGGAGAGACCCTGGAGCTGGGCCCGCTCTTCGTGCTGGACTGGCCCTAGCCCTACCCCACCCTCCGGTCGAACCGCCGCCACAGCCAGCCCAGGATGAGGGCGTGCACCAACGCCCCGCCCCCCAGGTACAGCCAGAACCGCCCGTTGCTGTGGTATCCGGCCAGGTAGGCCTGGGTCACCCAGAAAGGGGGCAGCAGGCCCCCCGCCCAGTGCCAGGGAGGCGGGGCCAGGTAGCCGGCCAGCGGCCCGATCATGACCCCCCCGGCCAGCTTGCTCAGGGCCAGGCCTTCAACCTCGTTGTCCGCGAACGCCCCCATGAACAGCGCCATCTGGGTCGCCTCGACGGCGGCCAGCAGGGCGACGGGGATGAGGACGGACGGCCGGGGCTGGGGCAGGCCGGCCAGGGGCACCACGATCAGCGAGAAGAGGAAGCTCAGGGCGATCGGCGCCAGCGTCCGGTGAAGCAGAGAGCCGGACTTGGCGAGGGGGGTGACGGCGAAGTAGCCGAGCACGTTCTCATCCCGCTCGTCGAGCATGACGAACCCGGCCAGGGTCCCCAGGGTCAGCGGCGAGGAGAGCAGCAGCATGGCGGCCAGGAAGGGGTGGTGGGGGCGGAGGTCGGCGCCGAGCCACCGGGCCGCCAGTTCGCCGGCTGCCGGGAGGCCGAGGCGGAAGGCGAGGGCCAGGATGAAGGGCAGGGCCAGCGACACCAGGAGCAGGGGGTCGCGCAGGGCGTTGCGGAGATCGGCCCTGACCAGGGCCAGTACCCTCCTCATCATCGCCCGGCCTCCCGGAGGACGACGAACCGCGTAAACCGGCGGTGGGCCCAGAGGTAGGCCAGGGCGGTCCAGGCGCCCAGGCTGAGCAGGGATGCGAGCCACTCGCGGGTCCCGAGGCCGGTGAGGGCCCCCCCGAGCAGGGCCAGGGAAGCCCTCCCGGGCAGGAGCCCGAGCAGTGGGCTAGCGGGCACCACGTCCAGGTGCTCGAGCACCGGCAGCAGGAAGACGCCCGCCGGCCAGGGGCCGAGGATGAGGAAGTCGGTGAGGGAACGGGCGCGGCAGGAGAGGGCGAGGCCGAACAGGGTGAAGAACGCGGCCGTGAGGGCCGCCCCGGCGAGGAGCGGGAGGGGGCGGAAGGCCAATCCGAAAGTCAGCAGGACGATGGCCACACTGCTGGCGGTGGCAAGGAGGGCGATCGAGACGACCTTGGCCAGGAGGTATTCGTGCAGTCGGAGGGGCGTGACGAAGATGACGTCCAGGACGCCCTGGCCCCGCTCCAGCAGGATCATGGCGGCCACCAGGAAAAAGCCGATGATGCCGGGATCGGAGAAGATCACCGGGGGCGCCAGGAGGGCCCGCAGGTCCGGCGGCAGGGCCCGCAGCACGACCGCGTAGCCGATGGACACCAGGGCGTAGACGTGGTAGAAGCCATGGCGGAACTGGAAGGCGGTATCCTGGCGGATCGCCCGGCCAAGTCGCCTCATCCCAGGCCCCTCCCGGTGACCTCCACGAAGATGTCCTCCAGGGTCGCCTCCTGGGTGCGGATGGTCTCGATCTCCTCCCGGCGGAGGACTTCGAGGAACCGCCTGCCCGTCGGCGCCGATGCCCCGGAGCGGGAACTCCTCTCGGACCGTGCCGTCCCCGGTCCGGTACTCCACCCGCACCAGCCGCCGGCCGCGTTCCAGCTTCAGGCGGCGGGGGGAGTCCACCAGGCAGATCCGCCCGTCCACGATGAAGG
Source organism: bacterium (assembly GCA_031082145.1). GTDB lineage: Bacteria > Bacillota > Sulfobacillia > UBA995 > UBA995 > Ess09-15. The sequence continues at coordinate 82,898 of JAVHLP010000004.1, forward strand.
CGACCCGGTCGCAGGCCTTCTGGGCGACCAGCATGTCGTGGGTGGCCACCAGGAAGGTCCTACCCGCCGCCCGTTCGGCGAGCAGGATCTCCCTGACCTTCCGGGCATTCAGCGGGTCGAGGCCCGCGGTGGGTTCGTCCAGGAAGACCAGTTCGGGCCGGTTGAGTAGGGCCCGGCACAGGTTCAGGCGGACCCGCATTCCCCGGGAAAAGCGGCCCACCCGCGTATCGGCGTCGTCTTCCAGGTCCACCCGGGCCAGGAGGCGGCGGGGATCCTCGGTCGGGCCGGAGTACAGCCAGGCGAAGAACTCGAGGTTCTCGCGGGCGGTGAAGTTGCTGTAGAAGCTCGGGACCTCGAAGGCGACGCCGATGCGCTCGAAGTGGTCGCGGCCGAGCCGGCGGAGATCCACCCCCAGCACCGACGCCCGGCCGGCGAAGCCCTTGAGCAGCCCGAGCAGGATGTTCTGGGTGGTCGTCTTGCCCGCGCCCGACGGCCCCAGCAGCCCGAAGATCTCCCCCCGGCCGACCTCGAAGTCGATCCCCCGGATCACCTCGTGCTCGACCCCGGGGTACCGGAACCGGAGTTGCCGGACCTCGATCACGCTCCCGCCCCTCCCACCAACCGCTAGCCGAGGTGCTGCTTGACCATCACCATCTGGCCGTAATGGTCCGGTGTGTGGAAGGTGATCTGGGCCAGCAGCCAGCGCAGGGTGAGCTCGTGGCCCCGCAAGGTGATCACCCGGTCCAGGGAGTCGCCCCTGACCGATGCCAGGGCCGACCGGAGGATGCCGTTGGCCTTGTCCCACTTGGCCTCGAGGCCGGCGGCCGTCTCGTCCGGGGGCTGGTAGAGCGGGGTATGCGGCTTGTCCAGGTGGAACTCGGCCTTGAGGTCGGCCGGCACCGGTTCCCCGGTGATCCACGCCGCGAAGTTGACGCAGGCCCCCGCGCAATGGAGCATCAGGCTGCTGAGCGAGTTGCTGAAGCCCGCCGGCCGTGCCGCCAGCTGCTCGGGCGAGAGGCCCCGGATCAGGGCCAACACCTGAGGCCGGGCGAACTCGACGGCGTGCCAGACCACTGCCGCGGCCGGATCCAGGTCCCCGGCCGCCGGGACGTCAAGCTGGCTCAAGGCAATCCCTCCCCCGGGTCTTCGGTCCCCCCGGCAAGCCGCTCACCGCGTCACTTGCCCGGGTCCGGCTCGTAGCGGGCCCGCTCGCCGCCGATGAGGCGCGGCCGGGTGCGGGCCATGGTCAGGTGGGCGGACCCGATCTGCCTGATCTCCGGGCGCACGGGCACCGCCACCCGCTTCAGGTGCATGCCGATCAGGGTGTCGCCGATGTCCATGCCGGCGTGGGCCGGGCTAGTCTGCCACGGGGTGACCGCAGGGCGGCGTCAAGATGTGAACAAGGGCAGCATTGATGCGGGTTAGTGAGGGGTCTGGCTTTTTTGCCGCGGATGTGGTATAGGTTGATCATGGAGCGCACAGTCGTGCTCGATGGCAAGCGGTATGCTGTGTCCGATGTGGTTCGCCAGGTGGTGGTACGGCCGGTCAGGCCAGAGGAGGTTGGGCGGTGGAAGGCGCTGATCCGGGAGCATCACTATCTTGGGCTGCACCACCTGGTGGGGGAGACGATGCTGCACGTGGCAGAGGTAGATGGTCACTGGGTAGCGCTTGTGGGCTGGTGTTCGGCTGCGCTGAAAGTGGGGGTGCGGGACCGCTTCATCGGCTGGACGGCGCAACAAAAGCAGAGGCGGCTGAAGTTCATTGCTCAGAACGGGCGGTTTCTGATGCTGCCGGACCCTCAGGAGGTGCCGAATCTGGCCTCGCGCGTGCTGGCGCTGAGCGTGCGGCGCCTGGCAGAGGACTGGCGGGCAGTATACGGTCACCCGGTGGTGCTGGCGGAAACCTTCGTAGACCCGCGTCGCTTCCCGGGCACCTGCTACCGTGCGGCGGGGTGGCAGTGTCTTGGCGAGACGGAGGGATACGGCAAGCACGCGATGGTGTACGTGGAGCACGGTCGGCCCAAGCAGTATTTGGTGCGGCCGCTGTTCCGGGGGGCAGAGAGGTGGCTCCAGCAGCCCTTCGACGTGCCGGCCCTGTCCGAACAAGGTAGTCGGGTGGACCTGAATCGCATTCCGCTGAGTGGGAGCAAGGGGCTGTTGGCCGCGCTGGCCAAGGTACCGGACCGGAGGAACCGGCGGGGAAGGCGGCACAGTCAGGTCAGCATCCTGGCGGTCGCGGTTTGCGGGGTACTGGCCGGCAGCCGTAGCTTTCGAGCCATCGCCGACTTCGCGGCCGGTCTTGAGGGGGAGGTGCTCTTGCACCTGGGCTGTCACCGGTCGCTCAACACCGGGGAACTCCGACCGCCCAGTGAGCCGACGATCCGGCGTATGCTGACGCACATCGACGCGGAGGCACTGGACCGGGTGGTGGGAGAGTTCCTGAGCCGAGCAGGGCTATGGGAAGCGGTTGCGATCGACGGCAAGACGCTGCGAGGTTCGGGCCAGGACGAGCAAGATCCCATACAGTTGATGGCGGCGGTGACCCACAAGACCCCGGTGACCTTGGCCCAACGGCCTGTCGGTGACAAGAGCAACGAGATCCCTGAGGCAACCGGGTTGTTGGCGCCGCTGGACCTGCGGGGCAAAGTGGTCACCGCGGACGCGATGCACACCCAGGTTGACCTGGCGCGGTTTCTGGTCGAGAAGAAGGGTGCGGACTACGTGTTCACGGCCAAGGACAACCAGCCATTCTTGCACAAGGCACTCGCCGCCCAGGATTGGGAGCTTTCCCCCCCCGGTACACGGAGAACGAAAAAGGCCACGGGCGGATTGAACGGCGTACAATCCAGCTCACTGCCAGGGTGCGCGACAGCTGGTTCCCGTACGCGGCCCAAGGCTTCCGCCTCGAGCGCACCACCTGGGACCGCAAGGGCCGTCAGCGGCACGAAGTCACATACGGAGTGCTCAGCCTGCCGCCGGACCGTGCGGACGAGGCCCCGGGTACTCGAACTGGTCCGCGGCCACCGGACGATCGAGGCCCTGCACCACATGCGTGACGTCACCTACGACGAGGACCGATCGCGCATCCGCACCGGCAATGCGCCACGGACAATGGCCACCCTGCGCAACCTGGCCATTGGTCTCTTGCGAATATACCAGCCCGGCGCCATAGCTCGCCAAAACCGCTTGCTGGCGCTGAACCCCCAGCGACTGCTCACGCTGATCGGCGCCTGACGACCGGTGTGACCGGGCTTGCGTGGCGGGTTCGCCCGGGCTTGTTCAACGTCGGCAGCTCGAGCTCCGCAGGACCCTGCTCGCGCTCACGGGCGCCATCCACCCCGCGCAAGACAGCTGAGCCTACCCCGGCACACCCCCCATACCCCATTGCCAACCCCTGGCCCCCCAACACAATGACGCGACCGTGGGGTGACCGGTAGGCTGGAGGTGGGCCCGGTCCGGTGGCGAAGACTTGGGGGAATGCCCCCCCGGGAGGCTGGACACCATGCTCCTGACCGTGACCCCGGCCGACGGCATCGACACCCCCGCCCTGATCGTTGACCTCGGGGCCCTGGTGGCCAACATCAAGCGGATGGCGGACTTCTTTGCCGGCCGCCCGGCCGGGCTCCGGCCCCACTTCAAGACCCACAAGACCCCGGCCATCGCCCACTTGCCACTTGCAACTGGAACACGGGGCGATCGGCATCACCTGCGCCAAGCTGGGCGAGGCCGAGGTCCTGGTCCATGCCGGGGTCCATGACGTGCTGATCGCCAACCAGGTGGTCGCTCCGCCCAGGCTGGCCCGGCTGGCCAGCCTCTGTCACCTGGCCGAGGTGAAGGTGTGCGTCGACGGCGAGGAGAACCTGCGGGATCTCTCGCGGGCGGCGGTGGCCGCCGGCAGCAAGATCGGTGTGCTGGTGGAGGCCGATGTGGGCATGGGGCGCTCGGGCACGCGGTCGGCGGCGGCCACCGCAGAGCTGGCCTCCCTCGCCGCCTCGCTGGCGGGCATTGAGTTCCGGGGCATCATGGGCTACGAGGGCCACGCCGTCTTCAGGGTGTCCCGGGAAGAACGGACGACTGCCTGCCGGGCGGCCAACGCCCTCCTCCTGGAACACGCGGCGGCGGTGCGGCACCGGGGCCTCCCCTGCCCCATAGTCGGGGCCGGGGGGACCGGCACCTACGACATCTCCGGCAGTTGCCCGGGGATAACCGAGATCCAGGCGGGCAGCTACGTGTTCATGGACGCCACCTACCGCAGGCTCCTGCCCGAGTTCGTGCCCGCCCTGACCGTGCTGACCAGCGTCGTCAGCCGGCCGGAACCGTCGCGGGCCGTCGTTGACCTCGGCATGAAGTCCTAACCGGGGAGTTCGGCCTGCCCCAGCCGGAAGGCCTGCCCGGGGCCACCACCCTGGCCCTGTCGGAGGAACACGGGGTGCTGGGGCTGGAGGGTCCTGCCCGGCAGCTCCGGGTGGGGGACCAGGTGGAACTCGTGCCCACCCACTGCTGCACGACGGTCAACCTTCACGATCGGCTGTACGTGACCCGCGGCGGCCGGCTCCAGGACGTCTGGGCGATCGCCGCCCGGGGCGCCTTCCGGTGAGCCGGGGGATGATAGGGGGAAGGCAACGGGAGACCGGGCGGCGAATCCCCAAGAGTCCGGAGCGAGCCGGGAGGGAAACCGGCGACGTCTGACCTGGGCGCCCTGCTGGCGCGGACACCGATCCTGGCTTACCTGTTGGCCTGGGCCATGCTCTTCCTGGAGGGCGCGGGCGTCCCCGGCATGCCCTGCATCGCCCTGTTCCTCGCCACCGGCATGCTGATCGCCAGGGGCCGGCTGCCCCTGGCCGGGGTGGTGGCGGTGGGGGCGGCCGCCATCCTCGCCGGCAACCTGGCCGGATACCTCGTGGGGCGGAGAGTGGGGGTCCGCGCCCTCGCCTGGCTGGCCCGGCGCGCCGGCTACCGCAGGGATCAGGCAGAGCGCGCCACCAGGCTGTTCCGGCGGTACGGCGGGCTGGCCATCCTCGCCGGCCGCTGGTTCCTCCCCCTCCGGGCCCCCACCCTGGTGCTGGCAGGCCAGGCGGGCTTCCCTCTGCCCCTCTTCCTGCTGTTCTCACTACCGTCGGCCGTCGGCTGGGTGCTTGCCTGGCAGTACGGCGCCTTCGCCCTGGCCCGCGGCACCTTCCGCTGGGCTGGCCTGGCCGACGACGTTGAGCTGCTCGCCGGGCTGCTGGGTCTGGCCGCCATCCTGGTGGCGGCAGGCTGGCTGGCCTGGACGCTGGTGCGGCATACCCCGGAGCGGGGTTAGGAGGTGTCTCCGTGTCTCTGATCGAGATCGGGCCGGGCATATCATTCTGGCGGGGCGATCGGGTAAACGCAGGCCTGGTGGAGACTTCCCGGGGGCTGGTAGCCATCGACGCTCTGACCTCGGCCGAAGCGGCAACGGCCATGCTGGCCGCGGCCGGCCGGCCGGAGTTCCTCATCTACACGCATGGCCATTCCGACCACGTCTTCGGCAGCGGAGCATTCCCGCCGGAGGTCCACGTCCTGGCCACCCAGGCCACCGCCGGCGAGATAACGCTACACCGCGAGCGTTACTGGGGCCCCGACCTGGACCAGGGCGTCCGGGTGCTGGAACCAGATCTCGTGTTCACCGGCCAGGCCCAACTCGGGCGGGGCGACCGGCAGCTGGTGATCCGGCACCTCGGCGGCCACACCCCGGGCTCGGCGGTGGTCTGGCTGCCGGGACCTGCCGTGCTGTTCTGCGGCGACCTGGCGGTGAACGGAGTCACTCCCTTCATGCTGGAGGCCGATTTCGACCGCTGGCTGACCGCGCTGGCGGAACTGGCATCCTGGCGACCGGCGGTGGTGTTGCCGGGCCACGGCGACCCTGCCGGCCCGGAGCTTCTGTCACGGGTCGCCACCTGGCTGGATTCGTTCCGTCGGCAGGTGCGGGAGGAGGGACCGGGCACGGAGCTGTCCGCTCTGGTCGACAGGATGATGGCCCGGCACGGCTTTCCCGAACGCCACCGCTTCATGGTCGAGGGCACGGTGCGGGCCCTGCTAGGCGATTAGCCCCGAGTCAAGGAGCGAGATCAGGTCCCCGAGGCGATCCACGACCGCCGCCGGCCCGTGCTCCAGGAGCCTGGCCCGGGACGTGACGCCGGTGAGCACTCCCACGAAGGGCACTCCGGCGGCCCAGGCGGCCATGCCGTCGGGCTCGCTGTCGCCCACGTAGACGGCTTCCTGTGGCCGGGCCCGGAGCGTTTCCAGCACCCGCAGGATGCATTCCGGGTCGGGCTTGTGCCGGCTCACGTCGTCGCCGCCGACAATGGCCTCGAACCGGTCCAGCAGCCCCTCGCCCTGAGGATGGCCTCGATGCGGTAGCGGAACTTGGTCGAGGCGATGCCCAGCCGGCAACCGCGGGCGGCCAGAGTCTCAACCGTCAGGACGGTGTCGTCATAGACCCGGGTGAGCCTCTCCACCACCTCGTCGGCCTTGCCGACGAACAGGCGGACCAGGCGGTCGGGGGGTGTCCCCGGGGCCAGCCGCTCGAAGATTGCCGGCAGAGGGAGGCCGATGGTGGCCAGGATCTCCTCCCGGGCCGGCACCGGCAGGCCGGCGGTGCCCAGGGCATGGGTCACGCACTCGACCACGGCCCGGGACGAGTCGGCCAGAGTATAGTTGTGCCGTCTCACATTATCCTGACCCGTTTGTCTCACATTGGCGTGTCCCTTCCGGTGTAAGGGTGTTTGGAGGGTTGGCAGCTCCCACCGGGTAACGGACCTCCTCTCACCATCCATGCGGTAGTCATCCTCCGTTGAGGTCAGCGATCACCCGCAGGACCAGGCGCTGGTCCACGAGGTCTTTTTGTTCCAGGCTGGCGGCCAGTAGGGAACCCGTGCAGACCCGGTTGATCTGGCGGGGCAGCCCGCGGGCATACTGGAAGATCTCCTCGACCGCCTCGGGGGTAAAGAGAGGCGCGGTGCGTCCCGCCACCTGCAAGTGGTGGCGGATGTACTCCGAGCAGGCGTCGCTTCGCTCCGACGGCTGTCCGTTTTGCCCGGACAGACTGTCCGCGAATTATCGGAACGCCTGTACGGATTCAACCCGGACTGCCTGTCCGCTTTCGCCGGAATGCGCAAGATACGGGAGCTCAACGCTTCTATTGAGGCGGTCCTGGAAGACATCAGGGCGGTCCAGGAACGGGAGCTTGAGGAGGTGCAGGGAAGATGAGGGCTGTGTTCGTGCACGACCAGGAGGCGGCCGTCGAGGGCATAAGGTCGGGGGACAGGCTGGAGGCCATGGACTCGGAGTACGGGCGGAACGAGCTGCTGATGGATTTCCTACGGGAGCTCGGGGTGTGGGATCTCCTGACGTCGATGAAGAGCACCAAGCGACCCAACGGGAAGGCCCAGCCTGCGCTGAATGGAAGTCTCATCCTCTTCGACCTGGCCCACCTGGGTGTACTGGAGCGGTCCGAGCCGATCCTGCGGGACGGCTTGCTCATGACGGAGGTGGGATTCACCCTGAAGGAACTCAAGCAGGCGGCGGGTCGGGACCGGGGGGTGGTCCACCGTGACACGTTGCGCAACCACCTGCAGCGGATCGAGCCGGGAGAGTCAAGGTGCACCCTGTACCGGTGTGTGAAGCTCATGCGGTCCAAGAAGCTGATCCGGGGCAAGGTATTCGCCGCCGACGGCCTCAAGATCAGGGTCTACGGCAAGACCTACGAGGGCTCGGGTCAGGTCTGGGACCGGGAGCAGAGGGAGATGGTGAGGGGTTACAAGCTGGTCATCTTGATGAACCTGACTCCCGGGCGGGAGTATGTGGTTGGCTGCGCCCTGGGACCCATCCAGGCGGACGAGCGGGCGCTGTTGAGGGAGATACTGACCGGGCTGGAGGAGCACGGCATCGCACCTGAAGAGCTCATCGACCTGCTCGTGCTGGACCGGGGCTACTGGGGGGCGGACTTTCTGAGCGAACTCAGATCCCGCTACCATATCCACTACCTCACGCTGGTACCCGGCAACGTCGCCCTGCACGAGGACGTTGTCCTGCGGGCCCGCGAGGGGGATCTGCCCACTGGCGAGGTGCACCTGGACAAGAACGGGGAGGGCGTGGCTTTGACCGTGGGCTACCTCCCGGACTTTGCCGTGCAGAACGAGCGTGGCAAGCAGGTGCTACGGTGCAACGTCATCTACGGCCGTACCTGCCGGCAGGACAAGCCGCTCGATCTGGTGCTTGTCACTTCGCACGGCGAGTACAAGCCTCAAAAGTACATCCAGCTGTACTGGCGGCGGTGGGCCATGGAGAACGAGGGGGTCCGCCACCTGAACCAGGTGTGGGGGATCAAGCGGCCGGTGGGAAGAAAGCTCAACGCCATCTTCGCCCATATCGTCATGCTGCTTTGTCTCTCCAACGCGGTCAGGGCCTTTGAGGCCAGGTACCCACAAGAACAGGAGGCCACCCGGGAGAAGATGCGCAGGCGGGGGCAGAGAAGCTACCTGCTCGATCGGGGTTGCGTGGTCTTCCTCCCTGACCGGAGAATCTACGCGGTGATGAGTTCGGCCAGGTTCGCCGACCTGGTCAAGGAAAGGACGCTGGACAAACTCCAACGTCTGGTGCAATCCGGGGTCAGCCTCGAAGACGCCATTGCCGAGGTGAAACGCGAGCTGTAGCCTGCAAGCTCGCCTGCCCGGCCCGGTTCGAGGACCCCGGGCATGGCTCTCCCTGTCGGTCTCGGGCCCCGCCCCCGGGCTCTCTTCCCCGACCCGATCTCCCTGGTGTCGGCCGGTCTGCGCCTGCAGCGACGGTCCGCGATGTCCTTCGCTTGCCTGTTCCTGGTAGCACTTTCGAGAACTCAAGACAACCGAATCGGGTTGTCGCTCCGCCGCGACCCGTGCTATAATAATCGTCAAGCCGGCCCCCGGGGCCGGCCGGCGATGACGGAGCCGGACGGGGATCCCCCGCCCCCAGAGAGGCCGTTACGGTGCGAGCGGCCGGCGGGTTCGGCCGTCTTACCCTCCCGAGCCTCGCCGGCCAAAAGGGTGCGCCGCGGGCGCCGCCTCCAAGTAGGCCGCGACGGTTCGCCCCGTTAGAGGCCAGCGAGAGGACCCGCCGGGAGTGGGTCAACCAGGGTGGTACCGCGAGAGGAAACCCTTCGTCCCTGGAGACGGAGGGTTTTTGTCGTGAGGGGGGACGGGTCATGACCGAGGGGCTGAGCCCCAGCCGCCAGGTGGAGATCTTGCGGGAGGGCGCGGTGCAGCTGATCGAGGAGGGGGAACTGCTGGATCGCCTGGAACGGGCGTCCCGGGAGGGCCGGCCACTCCGGGTGAAGCTGGGGGCCGATCCCACCGCCCCCGACATCCACCTGGGCCATGCCGTGGTGTTACGCAAGCTCCGCCAGTTCCAGGATCTTGGCCACCAGGTCTACTTCGTGGTGGGCGACTTCACCGGCCGGATCGGCGATCCCAGCGGCCGCTCTGATACCCGGCCGCTGCTCACCGAGGAGCAGGTCCGGGCCAACGCCCGGACCTACGAGCGGCAGATCCACAAGATCCTGGACCCCGAACGGACCCGGGTGGTGTTCAATCACGACTGGCTCGGCCGGCTCAGCTTTGCCGGCGTGGTCCAGCTGGCGGCCAAGTACACCGTGGCCCGGATGCTGGAGCGGGACGATTACTCCCGCCGCTTCAAGGCGGGCGTGCCCGTGTACATCCACGAGTTCCTGTACCCTCTGGCCCAGGCCTACGACTCGGTGCACCTGCGAGTGGACGTGGAGATCGGGGGCTCCGACCAGACCTTCAACTTCCTGGCCACCCGGGAGATCATGCGCGACTACGGGCTCGAGCCCCAGATCGTGCTGACCCTGCCCCTGCTCGAGGGATTGGACGGCGTGGAGAAGATGTCCAAGAGCCTGGGTAACCATGTAGGCATCGCCGACCGGCCGCAGGAGGTTTACGGACGCCTGATGTCGATCCCCGATCCCCTTATCCCGCGTTACTTCGAGCTCTGTACAGGAGCCGGCCCGGACCAGGTCGCGGCCATGGTCCAGGCCATGGCCCGGGGCGACCTTAACCCCCGGGACGCCAAGGCCCGGCTGGCGGCCGAGGTCGTACGGCTCTACCACGGCGACGAGGCGGCCCGGGAGGCGGCGGAAGAGTTCGACGCCGTGTTCCGCCGCGGCGACCTCCCCAGCGAGGTGCCCGACTACCGGCTTGACCCGGCCGAGCTGGAGGGTGGCCGGGTGGGCCTGGCTCGCCTCTTGGCGCTGACCGGCCTGGCCGCCAGCGCCTCGGAGGCCCGGCGCCTGCTGGCCCAGGGCGGCGTGCGGGTGGACGGTGGGGTGGTGGCGGGCGAGGGGACGAAGGTCAGGCCCCGGGACGGGATGCTGCTCCGGGTGGGGAAGCGCAAGGCCGTACGGTTGCGATTGGGGACATGCACCATCCGGGACGATTGACCCATAGGATGGGGCGGAGGTGCGGCCATGCTCCGTTTCCGGCGCTGGCTGGCCCGGCGGCGCCAGGCGGCGCGCTGGCGCCGGTCTGCCCCCCCACTCCCGCCCCGGGGTTCCCTGGGGCCAGCGGTACTGGCCCTTCTGGTGCTCGTCACGGCTTCTCTCCTACTCCTGGAATGGAGCATCCGGCCGACCCTGGTCCTCCTGGCGGAGGCCCGGATCACCAACATCGCCATGGAGGGCATGTACCGCGTGGTGCAGAAGCGGGCAGCCACCCTCTCCTACCGTGAACTCATCCACCTGGAGAAGGACGACCGCGGGCGCATCACCATGATGCAGCCCAACACGACCGCCATCAACGAACTGGCGGCCTCCACCACCCTGGCCATCCAGCAGGAACTGGCGGAACTCAGCGAGTCCAGCGTCGGCATTCCGCTGGGCCAGGTCATGGGGAGTAAGATCTTCGCCAACTACGGCCCCCGAATTCCCGTGCAACTCACCCCCACCGCCGTCCCCGTGGTCCAGGTGCGCGACGCCATGGAGGCCGCCGGCATCAACCAGACCAAGCACACCCTGTATGTGGAGGTCGCCGTGACCATGAAGGTGGTCATGCCGCTCCTCTGCACCTCGGTGGAACTGCACAACAGCTTCCCCGTGGCCCAGACGGTGCTCCTGGGCGAGGTACCCCAGACCTACCTGAACCTGGACCTCTCCGGCTTCCGGTAGCGGGACCGGCCTCCGTACAGGAGGGCCCGCCTCAGCCCCACCAGGATCTGGCCGAGGGCCGCCGCCACCAGTACCACCGGCCACTCCTCGATTCCCAGGGGGTGGGTGCGGAAGACCGGTTGCAGGGCTGGCAGGTAGATCACGGCCGCCAGCATCAGACCGGAGCAGAGGACCGCCCCTACCAGGTAGGGGTTGGCCAGGAGGCCCATCTCAAAGACCGAGCGGCGCTCTGAGCGGCAGTCGAACGCGTGGAAGAGCTGGGCCAGAACCAGGGTGGCAAGGCACAGTGTGCGGGCCAGCGGCAGGTTCTCGGGATGGGCCCACCGTCCCCACAGGAACACGCCCAGTGAGGAGAGACCGATCAGGAGACCCCGGCCGGCGATCTTGATCCCCAGGCGGTTCGCGAACACGCTCTCGCCCGGAGGACGGGGGGGCCGTCCGGTCACGTCCTCCCCCGGGGCTCCCAGTCCCAGGGCGATGGCCGGCAAGCCGTCGGTGGCCAGGTTGACCCAGAGGATCTGAACCGGCAGGAGGGGAAGGGGCTGGCGGAGGACGGCTCCCAGCAACATCACCAGGATCTCACCGATGTTACAGGATAGCAGGTAGCGGACAAACTTGCGGATGTTGTCGTAGATGCCCCGCCCCTCCACGATCGCCGCCACGATGCTGGCAAAGTTGTCGTCCCCCAACACCATGTCGGCCGCTTCCCGGGTCACGTCGGTCCCCGTCTGCCCCATGGCGACGCCGATGTCCGCTTCCCGGAGGGCGGGCGCGTCGTTCACGCCGTCACCGGTCATGGCCACCACCTGGCTGCGGGAGCGCAGGGCGCGGACGATCTGGAGCTTGTGGGCGGGCGACACCCGGGCGAAGATGGAAGTCCGGCGCACCGCCCGGACCAGTTCCCGTTCGTCCATCCGGTCCAGTTGATCACCGGTCAGCACCGGGTCCTCCTCGCCCAGGAGGCCCAGTTCCCGGCCAATGGCCCGCGCGGTGGCCGGGTGATCGCCGGTCACCATGATGGGCCGGATGCCGGCCCGGCGGCAAACCCGGAGGGCGGCGAAGACCTCCTTCCGGGGAGGGTCGGACAGCCCGGCCAGGGCGAGGAAGCACAATTCCCGTTCCAGCCGGCCGGGGTCACCGGTCGGCGGAGGGAGGACCGGCAAGGGGCGATAGGCCAGGGCCAGCACCCTGAGCCCACGGCCCGCCAGTTCTTCGTTGTGGCCGAGGATCTGCTCCCGGGCACCCTCGCCCAGCGGGATCCGCCGATCCCCTCGCTGGTAGCTGGAGCAGAGGTGTAACACGGTGTCGGCAGCCCCCTTGGTCAGGAGCAGGCCCCCGCCCGGCCGCCCGACCAGCGAGGCCAGGACGCCCAGATCTTCGACACTGTGCAGGGTAGACATACGGCGGCGCTCAGGCTCGAAAGGGAACTCGGCCCGCCGGGGATATGCCCGCTCGAGCCGCTCCCGGGTGAGACCCTCGGCGGCGGCCGCTACCACCAGGGCCGCCTCGGTGGGGTCCCCCTCGGCCCGCCGGAGATCGGAATCCAGGCGGGCGTTTGAGCACAGCAACCCCACCGCCAGGGTCACCGGCCCCCAGGGGTGGAGTTCACGTAAGGCCATCTCGTTCTCGGTGAGGGTACCCGTCTTGTCGGCGCAGATCACGGTGGCGCAACCCAGGGTTTCCACCGCCGGCAGGCGGCGGACGATGGCCTGGCGGCGGGCCATCCGTTGCACCCCCACCGCCAGGGCAATGGTGACCACGGCCGGCAGGCCTTCGGGGATGGCCGCTACCGCCAGGCTGACCCCGGCCAGGAACATCTCGGCGAACGGCTCACCCCGACTGAGCCCGGCCAGGACCACCAGCACGCACACCAGCAGGCAGGCTGCCACCAGCAGGCGGCCCAGTTCATGCAAGCGGCGTTCCAGGGGAGTGGCCTCGGGGGGGCGGGTGCCCAGCATCCCGGCGATTTGGCCCAGTTCGGTGTCCATGCCGGTGGCCACCACCACGCCCCGCCCCGTCCCCCGGGTTACGGTGGTGGACGTGAAGAGAAGGTTGGACCGGTCGCCGAGGGGAATCGTGGGGCCCAGGGCGACATCCGCCCGTTTCTCGACCGGCAGCGATTCACCGGTCAGCGGCGACTCGTCGGCTTCCAGGGCCGAGGCTTTCACCAGCCGGAGATCGGCGGGCACGCGATCGCCGGCTTCCAGCAGGACGATGTCGCCGGGCACCAGATCGCCGGCCGGCACCCGTTCCACCCGGCCGGCCCGTACGACCCGGGCGGTGGGAGCGGTCAGATCCTTCAGGGCTTGAAGGGCCCGCTCGGCGCGGTAGTTCTGGAACGTCCCCAGAACTGCATTGAGGACCACAATGGCCAGGATGGTCAGGCAGTCGGCCAGTTCGCCGAGGGCCAGCGAGATGAACGCCGCCGCCACCAGTATCAGTACCATAAAGTTGGCGAACTGGGCGGCGAAGGCCGCCAGCAGCCCGGGGGGGCGGTCCCCGTCCAGACTGTTGGGCCCGTGGTGGAGCGCTCGTTCGCCGGCCGCCTTGGGGGAGAGTCCCCGCCCGGGGTCGGAGCCAAGCCGGGCCAGGGTCTCCTCGGTCGACAGGGCGTGCCAGGGTTGGCGAAGGGGAGGACCCTGGGAGGGCAACGGCACCCGACCTCCTCGCGACCGGTAAACTCTATGCCGACCGCCGCGCGACCATTCAAGCAGCTTGACGGGGGGGGTGCCGGGTGGGTTATGTTACATTTGAACAAATGTGCAAATGAGGGGATGCCGGTGAGCGCGCATTGTGACGAGTTCGCCTTCGACCCCGAGCGGGTCGCCCGCGTAAGATCGAAGACGCTTGGCCTGCCACGCGAGGTTGCCGACCTCTTCAAGGCCCTCGGCGACTACACCCGCGCTCACCTGGCCTACGCCCTTGCTCACGAGGAACTCTGCGTGTGCGACCTGGCGGTCCTGGTGGGCCTGAGCGTGTCCTGTGTCTCGCACCATCTTCGATTACTGCGCGCCATGGGACTTGTCAAGCACCGGCGGTCCGGCCGGCAGGTTTTCTACCGCCTGGACGACGAGCACGTCCACGGCATCCTGCGGGAAGGCCTGGAGCATGTCCGCCACCGGCGGGAGGGAGGCCGGTGAACACCTGCCCCGGGTGCTCCGGCGCCAGGAACGCCCACCACGTCACCGTCCTCGCCGCCCTGTTGCTGGCGGCCGGTCTGATCACACCCTGGCTGGGTTTCGGCGTGGTCTCCGCCGAGGTCTGGTATGCGCTCTCCATGCTGGTGGCGGGAAGCCGCGTGTTCCCCCGCGGCCTGGCCGCGGCTTGGCGGCGGCGGCTGGACATCAACACCCTGGTGACGTCGGCGACGGTCGGGGCGGTGGCCATCGGGCAGTGGCAGGAGGGCGCCGTCGTGGTCCTGCTGTTCTGCCTGGGCGAGACCCTGGAGGCGGCCAGCCTGGAACGGACGCGCCGCTCGCTGCGGGGCCTGCTTGACCTGGCCCCCCGCCAGGCCACGGCCTGGCGGCAGGGATGTTTCGGGCCGGTTCCGGTGGACCAGGTGGAGGTGGGGGACCGGATCCTGGTGCGACCGGGTGAACGGGTGCCCGTGGACGGCCAGGTGGTGACCGGTCACTCGTGGCTCGACGCGTCGCCTATCACCGGCGAGCCGCTGCCGTTGGCGGCCGGCCCGGGCACGCAGGTCCACGCCGGGACGCTGAACCAGGACGGGGCCCTGGAGGTGGTGGCCACTTCGGCCGCCCGCGAGACCACCCTGGCCCGCATCATCCACCTGGTGGAGCGGGCACAGAGCGAGAAGGCTCCCGTGCAGCGGCTGGTTGATCGCTTCGCCGCCTGGTATACCCCTTTGGTGCTGGGTCTGGCGGCGGCGGCGGCCCTCTTGCCGCCGCTGCTGTTGGGCGCCCCGGTCGGCCCCTGGCTCTACCGCGCCCTGGCTTTCCTGCTCCTGGCCTGCCCTTGCGCCCTGGTGATCGCCACCCCGGTGGCAGTGGTTACCGCCATCGGCCAGGCCGCCCGTCACGGGGTGCTGATCAAGGGCGGCCGGTCGCTTGAAGCCCTGGGCAGCCTGCGAGCGGTTGTCCTGGACAAGACGGGCACCATCACCGAAGGGAGGCCTGTCGTGGCGGATGTGATCCCCGCCCCCGGCTGGAACCGGCGCCAGGTTCTCGAACTGGCGGCGGCAGTCGAGGCCGGCTCCGAGCATCCGCTGGGGGCGGCCATCCGGCGGGCGGCAGTTGACGAAGGCATCACGACACCGGTTGCCGCGGACTTCCTGACCCTGCCGGGACGGGGGATTCGAGCCTCTGTGGGCGGGCGGGACGTCTGGGTGGGCCGGCCCCGGCCGGCGGCGGGAGCGGGCTCTTGGCCGGAGGCCGCCGGCGGGCTGACCGCCGTTGTGGTCGAGGCGGACGGGCGGCCGGCGGGCCGGGTGACCTTCCGGGATCGGGTACGGGCGGAGGCCCGGGAGGCGGTGGCAGCCTTGCGCGGGCAGGGGATCCGCCGGGTGGAGGTTCTCTCCGGCGACGCGCCGGCGGCGACGGCGGAGGCGGCCGCGGCAGCCGGCGCCGACACTTTCCAGGGCGGGCTGCTGCCCGAAGACAAGGCCGGCCGCGTGAGCGAACTGGCCGCCCTGTCCGGCGGCGTGGCCATGGTGGGGGATGGCATCAACGACGCCCCGGCCCTGGCGGCGGCCACGGTGGGCATCGCCATGGGCGGGGGCGGGACCGACGTGGCCCTGGAGACGGCGGGCGTTGCCCTCATCCGGCCCGACCTGGGGCGGGTGGCCTATGCCGTCGAGCTCGGCCGGCGGGCCCGCCGGGTGATAGCCGAGAACGTGGTACTGGCCGTCGGGATCAAGCTCGCCCTGCTCTTGCTGGCCATTCCCGGCCGCTTGACCTTGTGGCTGGCCGTGTTGGGCGACTCCGGTACGGCCTTGCTGGTCATCATGAACTCCCTGCGGCTGCGGCAGGAGGCCGTGAGCCCGGTGCGGAAGTCTGCGGCCGGCCTGGACCGGTCAGGCTGCTGCTCCCACGGCCGGGAAGCGGGGCGGGCGGCCGGGCTCACGTAGGGGCGGGAGGAGTGATTGACGTGGCCGAGGGGTTTGACGCCGCCCGGGCGGCGATCCGGTTGGCCGGGTGGATGCGGCGGCGGGTGCGGGCAGCAGGGGCTAGGGGCTTGGTCTTCGGGATCAGCGGCGGGGTGGATTCAGCGGTGGTGGCAGCTCTGGCCCGCCGAGCTTGCCCGGGAAACCTGCTCGGACTGTTCTTGCCTTGTGACAGCGACCCGATCGACGAGCGGATGGCCGGACTGGTGGCCCGGAGCCTGGACATCCCGATGCGTACGGTGGACCTCAGTCCCGCCTACCGGGCCCTTCTGGCGGGCGCCGAAGTCGTGGCCGGCGACGGCGACCCGCCGCTGGCCCGGGCCAACCTGAAAGCGAGGCTCCGGATGGCCACCTGGTATTACTACGCCAACCGCCTGGATTACCTGGTGGCGGGTGGCGGCAACCGCAGCGAGCTGGAGGTGGGCTACTTCACCAAGTACGGCGACGGCGGCGTGGATCTCTTGCCCCTCGCCGGGCTGGTCAAAGGCCAGGTCTACGAGCTGGCAGCCCACCTTGGAGTGCCGGCGGACGTCCTCCGGCGACCGCCCACCGCCGGCCTCTGGCCGGGCCAGACCGATGAAGCGGAGCTAGGCCTGACCTACGCCGACCTCGACACTTACCTGCTCACGGGTCGGGGCCCGGCCGGCGTCGCCGGGCGGGTGGAGGCCATGCGGCACCGGTCTCGGCACAAGCGGCGGGCCCCGGCCCGCCCCCGGCCCTGAAGGCGGGGAAGGAGAGGGTCGCCGGCCGGGGAAAATAGAGGAAAGATCTACGTGCTCTCGCCGGGGAGGCCACGAAGTCATGCTGACACGGCTGGTAGTCCGCAACTTCAAACGTTTCCGAGAACTGGACGTGGAACTGGGAAACCCAGTGGTCTTTGTTGGCCCGAACAACTCCGGTAAGACTACAGTCCTCCAGGCTTTGGCCCTATGGGACATCGGGGTAAAGCGCTGGGTGGAGAAGCGGGGCGAAAAGCCGCCAGAGAAGCGGCCTGGAGTGACCATCAACCGGCGTGACCTGATCGCGCTGCCCGTTCCCGAGAACAACCTTCTGTGGCGCGATCTCCACGTGCGGGCCGCCCACCGAGCTGCCGGGGGGCTGCGGACCGAGAACGTGCGGATGGACATTCTGGTGGAAGGAGTATCGGCGCAGCAGCCATGGGAGTGCGGCCTGGAGTTTGACTACGCGAACGAAGAATCCCTCTACTGCCGACCTCTACGGACGGGAGCAGGCGCTGCTCGCATGACCGTTCCCGCCCCAGCTCCGGCAGTCCGAATCGCATATCTTACTCCCATGTCCGGCTTGGCGGCCCAGGAAGATCGCCTTGACCCAGGGGCCGTCAGCGTACGCATCGGCGAGGGCAGAACGGCGGAGGTGCTCCGCAACCTGTGCTATCGCCTCCTCGAGAAGGATGGGGGGATCGCTTGGGGCAAGGTCAGGGATAAGATAGCTGCCCTGTTCTTCGGAGTTCAACTGGAGGAACCGACCTACGTGCCTGAACGCGGTCAGATAACCATGGCGTATCGTGAGAGAAAGCCGGACGGGCGCGACATACGGATGGACCTGTCTTCGGCGGGGCGGGGCATGCAGCAGACCCTCCTCCTGCTCGCCTTCTTGTACAGCAACAGGGGGGCTGTCCTGCTGGTTGATGAGCCCGATGCCCACCTGGAATTCCTTCGCCAGCAGCAGATATACCAGGTCTTAACGGACGTCGGGCGCGAACAAGACAACCAGATCATCATCGCCAGTCACTCTGAGGTGGTTCTGCGCGAGGCAATGGATCGCGATGTGGTGATCTCGTTGGTGGGACGGCGACCCCATCGGATCGACAACCGAGCGAGCAGCCAACTGGCCAAGGCGCTGAAAGAGATCGCCGGCGAGGACTACTTCCGAGCTGAGCAGAGAGGTTGGGGTCTCTACCTCGAGGGACCAACTGACCTGGCAATCCTCCGCGCGTTGGCCCGCAGGCTTGAGCACCCAGCAATGACGCACTTGGAGTCGCCGTTCGTCCACTACTCAGGCAACGACGTCCAGAAGGCCCGAGCCCACTTCTTTGGCCTTCGGGAGGCCAAGGAAGACCTTGTCGGTATCGCTGTCTTTGACCGGAACCCGGGATTTGTAGCTCACCCTGAAACGCCACTTCGGGAGATCACCTGGCAACGGCGTGAGATCGAGAACTACCTCTGCCACCGGGGAGTTCTGCTGTCCTACGCTCGGAGCGCAGTGCCTAGGAACGACGGGCCTTTGTTTGACGTGTCGGAAGAACTACGCCGGCAGGAGATAATGGAGAAATGCATAGAAGAGATCGAGGGAGCCTTGGCCACCTTGGGCAAGCCTTCTCCCTGGGGTCCTGATATCAAGGCGAGTGACGAGTTCTTGGCCCCGGTGTTCGACAAGTTCTACGAGCGTCTCGGCCTACCCAATCTCATGCGCAAGACGAATTACCACACCTTGGCTGAGCACCTCCCGAGGGAAGCGATTGACCCGGAAGTCATGATGGTGCTCGATGCTATCGCCCAAGTCGGGGCGTCATCAATTCCCGCTCAGGACACTATCTGATCTGCTTAGGGTGGGAGAGCGTGGCCGGTCACTCCAAGTGGGCTAACATCAAACGGCGCAAGGCGCAGGTGGACGACCAGAAGGGTCGGGTCTTCTCGCGGATCTCCCGCGAGTTGAGCGTCGCCGCCCGTCAGGGCGGCTGCAATCCCGAGGCCAACCCCCGGCTGCGGGAGGCCATGCGGAAGGCCCGAGAGGCCAACCTGCCGGCTGAGAACGTGCAGCGGGCCATCCTCAAGGGAGCCGGCGAGCTTGAGGGAATGGAGTTCGAGGAGATCCTGTACGAGGGATACGGCCCCGGGGGAGTCGCCATCCTGGTCGAGATCGTCACCGACAACCGCCGTCGCACGGCCGCGGCCATCCGGCATCTTTTCGCCAAGTACGGGGGGAGTCTGGGCGAGGCCGGCTGCGTGGCCTGGATGTTTGAGAAGAAGGGGGTCGTACTGGTGGCTCCTGAAGCGGACGAGGACGAGGTGCTGGCCACTGCCCTGGAGGCGGGAGCGGAGGACTTCTCCCGGGAGGCCGGCGCCGCCTACGAGATAACGTCCGACGCCCAGGGCCACGAGGCGGTGCGTTCGGCCCTGGAAGCGGCCGGCCTTCCGGTGGCCGAGGCCGAACTCACCATGGTGCCCCGCTCTACCATCAGGGTGGAAGAGCCGGACGCTTCCCGTGCCCTGGAGTTGCTGCTGGCCCTGGACGACCACGAGGACGTGCAACGGGTGCACGCCAACCTGGGTACGGATGACCGGCGGGCGGGGACCGGCTAGGGCCGGCCCCCGCCCGGCAACGGTTCAAGGACTCCCGCGATGACGGGAAGCCGTGGTCGCCCAAGCTACCCGGTTTGCTTCCAGGGTGTAGAACGACGCGGTAGCCAGGTGCAGCAGAGTCGTATAGACTGGGACCAACAGGCAACGGGCTGCCACCCGCATGGGGAGCAGGACCAGGGCCGCCTGGTTGAGCAGGATGGACAGGAAGAAGGTCTGTAGGACCATGGCGGTGATCACGTCGTTGACGAGCACGGCCCCGAAGAGCTGCTGCCAGCGGTACGGAGGCCGGGCATAGAGCCGCAAGATCAGTGGCGGCAAGACTCCGTGCAGGGCCGAGGTCAGGGTCAGCAGCGGGAAGTAGGGCCCGCCATAGGGGTTGAGGGGGAACCCGATGATGTCGGCCAGGGCGCCCACGGTTCCGCCGGCTACCGGGCCGAACAACAGCCCGGCCAGGGCGATGGGCACCTCGCCAAAAGACAGCCGCAGGGCTCCAACCCCGGCGATGGGCAGCATCGCCCCGAAGAAGCGGGTAAGGATCACACTGGTGGCGGTGAGCAGGCTAAGGTGGGCCAAAACCCTCACCCGGGACAAATAGTTCACCTCCCTTCTCTCCGGCTAGCAGTCGCCGCACCGAAGAGAAGAGAGGCGGAAAGCCCCGGTTCCCTTGAGGGGCAGCGGACGCGGCACTCGTACCGCAGGCAGTTGACCTTTCGTTCAGGGGCGACTTCCCATCCCCTGACACTTGACGCACGAGTGCCTACTCTGCCTTCCTGAGCCAGTATAGCAGACTCCAACCCGGTCAACAAGACTAACCTGGGAGGCGGTCAACATGACGCGCAGTCGCCGTTCGGCGCCCGCCCGGCGCTACTACCTGCCGATCCTGGCAGCGGCTTTTCTGGCCCTGTGGCTCGCGCTGCTCGCGGCCACCGGCCCCGGGGTGTGGACGCTGCGCCCCGTTGAGACGATCA
The DNA here is from genome assembly GCA_031082145.1 of bacterium. Lineage (GTDB taxonomy): Bacteria > Bacillota > Sulfobacillia > UBA995 > UBA995 > Ess09-15. The sequence continues at coordinate 103,489 of JAVHLP010000004.1, forward strand.
GGGCCCGGGGAGTCGTGTACGTGGCCCCCGTGCCCGGCGAGTTACAGACGGAGGGCGCGGATCCGATTACCCTGGAGGCCGAGCTCACCCCCAACCCCTACCTGCGCCCGATCACCGACGAGCCCGGCCACTGGCTGACCAACCGGCCGCTGGCCGGCGAGGCGGAGATCGAGCAAGCCGGGGTCAGGGCCAGGGCTCACCTGGGAGCCAGCCAACTGGTGGCCGTGGTCAACCTCGGCTACTGGGTGCTGCTGCCTTTCGTGGGGGTCCTCTTCTTGCTGGGCACCTACTGGGCGAGTGTTCCCGAGGAGGCCCGGCGGCCGCTGGCCGTGGCCCGCGCCGGCTTCGCGGTGCTGGTGCTGCTGTCCCTGTTGCCAGGCCTACCGGGCCTGCTATGGGCGTTGACCCGCTTCACCCGGGGGCTGCCCACGCCCTGACTCCGCATAGCTCCTCCCGGCGGGGGCGACAATAAGACCGAGTCCCGGGTGGGAGGAGACGTACATGATCCCGCGCCGCCGCTTGGCGGTGATCCTGGTCGTGGTGGCCGCGACGGCGGTCACCCTGGGGGGGGTCCGCTTCCTGCGGCGGAGCGGCCGGACGATCCCCGCACCGCCGGTGAAGCCGGCGGTGGAGGAGATTCTCCGCGAGGACGCCGTCATCATCTGGCGCATTGAGTACCAGGGCTGCGGGACGATCGAGGAGTTCCCGTCCCCGGCGGCCGGCATGGCCGGCTGGAGCCGGGATCGCCTTGCCGCCGCGATGCCCGCGTGGCGGCTGGAAGACTTCAGCCCCACCGGCGCCCTGTTCACCCGTAACACGCCCGGCCTCTGCCCCGACATGCAGCTGTACCGGACGGTGGGCCTCCACGAAGGGCGGGTGGCCGTCTACTACGGCCGGCCGCCACACCTGATGCTGAAGGAAGTCACCGCTATCCACGCGACGTCGCTGTCCGAGAAGGACCGCCGGCAGTTGGAGGACGGCATCGTGGTGCGAGGCGACGAGGCGGTCCTGCGGCTGCTGGAAGGGCTGGACAACTAACCGCAGCGCGGTCTGTCCGCAAGGATTAGCCACCGCCCCCGTTGAAGTTAACGGGGGGAGGCCTGGTCATGCTGGTCATGGGAGTCGACCCGGGGACCGCCCGCACCGGCTATGGCCTGGTCCGTCCCGCCGGCGGCCGCCTGCAGGCGATTGCCCACGGGACCATTGAGACCTCCTCCAAACTGCCTCCCGCCGAGCGCCTGGCCGTCATCCACCGGCGGTTGGCGGGCCTCGTGGAACAGCACCGCCCGGCGGTGGTGGCGGTGGAGGAGGTGTTCTTCGGCGCTAACGCCCGCAGCGCCATGGCCGTTGGCCAGGCCCGGGGGGCGGCCCTGTTGGCCGCCGTCCTCGGCGGGGCGGCGGTAGCCGAGTACACTCCCTTCCAGGTAAAGCAGGCGGTGACCGGCTACGGCAGGGCGGACAAGGGTCAGGTCCGCTTCATGGTCAAGTCCCTGCTCGGGCTCAAGGAGATTCCCTTCCATGATGACGTCACCGACGCTCTGGCCACGGCCATTTGCTGCCTGCACCGCTGGCGGGGGGAGGCCTGGGCGTGATCAGTTTCTTGCGGGGCACGGTGGCGGCCCTCGACGCCTCGATGGTCGTGCTGGACGTGGGAGGTGTGGGTTACCGGGTCACCGTCCCCGCCACCACTCGGGCCCGGCTGCCGGCGGTGGGTGAAGCGGCAACCATCCATACCTACCTGCACCTCCGGGAGGATGGCCTGGAGTTATTTGGATTCGGGCAGCCCGAGGAGGTTCGCCTCTTTGAGACGCTCCTCAAGGTGACCGGCATCGGACCCCGCCTGGCCCTCAACGTGCTGTCGGCTCTGAGCCCCCGCGACTTCCTGGAGGCCCTGCTCTTCGAGGATCTGGCCGCCCTGACCCGGGTGCCCGGGATTGGCCGGAAGACCGCCCAGCGCCTGGTGCTCGAGTTGAAGGAGAGACTGGCCGGCATGGGCCCGGCTGACCTGCAGGCGCCGGTCCGTACGGGGAGCCCGGCCCGGGATGCCGCCGCCGAGGCCATGGAGGCCCTGGTGGCCCTGGGCTATAGCCGCCTCGAAGCTGGCCGGGCACTGGACCGGGCGGTGCGGGACCTCGGGGATGGGGCGGGCGCTCCGGCCCTTCTAAAGGCGAGCCTCAAACACTTGTAGGAGGCGGCGATGGCCGAGCAGCAAGAGCCCAGACTGGTCTCCGGGCGGGCTGCCGACGAGGACGGCCGGCTGGACCTGACCCTGCGCCCTCGAACCCTGGCCGGCTACGTGGGACAGGCCAGGGTGGTGGAGAGCCTGGCCATCTTCATCCAGGCCGCTCGCGAGCGCGGCGAACCGCTGGATCACGTGCTGCTGTACGGGCCTCCGGGGCTGGGTAAGACCACCTTGGCCCATATCATAGCCCATGAGCTGGCGGTGGCCGTGCGGGCCACCTCCGGCCCGGCGGTGGAGCGGGCGGGCGACCTGGCCGCCATCCTGACCAACCTGGGCGACCGCGATGTCCTCTTCATCGACGAGATCCACCGGCTCAACCGTACCGTCGAGGAGATCCTGTACCCCGCCATGGAAGACTACGCTCTCGACATCATCATCGGCAAAGGGCCCGGTGCCCGTTCCATTCGCCTGGAACTGCCCCGGTTCACCCTGATCGGCGCCACCACCAGGGCCGGCCAGTTGACCTCGCCGCTCAGAGATCGTTTCGGGGTGATCAGCCGGCTGGAGTACTACCGCCCGGCCGAACTGGAGGAGATCGTGCGCCGCTCGGCGGCCATCCTGGAGATCCGGCTGGACCGGCAAGCGGGCGCGGAGATCGCCCGCCGGGCCCGGGGAACCCCCCGCGTGGCCAACCGCCTTCTGAAACGGGTGCGGGACTTCGCGCAGGTGCGGGCGTGCGGCGAGATCACCCTGGAGGTGGCCCGGGAAGCCCTTGAACTGCTGGAAGTTGACCGCCTGGGCCTCGACCGGGTTGATCACAAGCTCTTGCGGGCGGTAGCCACCATGTTCGGGGGCGGCCCGGTGGGAGTGGACACGCTGGCCGCCGCCATCAGCGAGGAATCGGAGACCATCGAGGATGTCTACGAACCCTTCCTTATGCAGCTAGGGTTCCTGAAGCGCACTCCCCGGGGTAGGGTGCTCACCCCGCGGGCCTTCCGCCACCTTGGCCTGCCCGGGCCGGAGCCTCCGGCCCCCCTCTTTGAGACCGGAGAAGGGGAGTGAACCGGGTCCTCCTGCACGTGTGCTGCGGTCCCTGCGCCATCGGCCCGCTGGCCACCCTGCGGGCGGAGGGCCTGACGGTCACCGGCTTCTTCGCCAACGCCAACCTGTACCCCCCGGCGGAGCATGGCCGGCGCCTGGCGGCGGCCCGCCGGCTGGCGGAGGCGGAAGGACTGGAACTGGGGGTCGAGCGGCCCGATGCCACGGGCTACGCCCGGGCGGTGTCCGGCGATCCGCCAGACCGTTGCCTGGCCTGTTACCGGTTCCGCCTGGATCGAGTGGCGGCCGAGACCGCCCGGCGCGATCTGGACGGGTTTACCACCAGCCTGCTGGCGAGTCCCCACCAGGGCCACGAACTGGTGGCCGCGGCGGCGCTGGAGACCGCCCGCCGCCACGGGGTAGCCTTCCTGTACCGGGACTTCCGGCCGGGTTGGGCCGGGTCGGTCGCCCGCAGCAAGGAACTCGGGCTCTACCGGCAGCGTTATTGCGGTTGCCATTGGAGCCTCGCCGATAGGGAGGAGTGACGATGAGCGGCCTGGGACGGGCGCTCATCCTGGCCGGGCTTGTCCTGGCAGGCCTCGGAGTCCTGCTGACCCTGGGCTTGGGCCGCCTGCCAGGAGATATGGTCCTGCGCCGGGGGAACCTCACGGTGTATTTCCCGCTGGTAACCAGCATCTTGCTCAGCCTGGTGCTGACGCTGCTCTTGACTCTCTTCCGCCGCTGACCCCCCGGAAAACCGGGCCGGACCCGAATGACTTTGGCAGACGGGGTGGACGATGGCTTTCTCGACAGCAGACAGGGGGAGCCGGTCGACACGCGGGGAGCACTCGCGGGTCCTGTTGGCCCGTGCCCGGGAAGGAGATCCGGAGGCCCGTAACACCCTGATTAGCTGGTACCAGCCTTTCGTACTGCGGGTGGCGGGAGCCGTCTGCCGGCGCTACCTGGCACCGGGGCGGGATGACGAGTTCAGCGTAGGTCTGGCGGCCTTCAACGAGGCCATCGACGGCTATGACGAGAGCCGGGGAGTCAGTTTTCTAGCCTTCGCGGAGACGGTGATCCGGCGCCGGGTCATCGACCACTACCGGAAGGACCGGGCGGGCAAGCGGGAGATACCGCTCAGCGCCCTCGCTCCCGAGGGAACGGCGGTGACCGACCGGGCGGGTACCGGCGAAGCTATCCAGGCCCACCGGGCTGAGGCCGAGACCTGGGAGCGGCGGGAGGAAGTCATGTTCTACCGGGAGCTCTTGCGCGAGTACGGGCTGAGCCTGGCCGAGCTGGCGCGGGTGTGCCCGCGGCACGAGGACGCGCGCCGGCGCTCTCTCGCGGCGGCGCGGATCCTGGCCGAAGACCCCGCCCTGGCCGCCTTCGTGCGAACCCGAAGGGCCCTCCCGTTGCGGGCGCTGACGGCCCGTTCGGGTCTCAGCCGCAAGACTCTCGAGCGGCAGCGCAAGTACATCCTGGGTCTCGCCCTGGTTCTGATGGAAGAACTGCCTTACCTCAAGAGTTACCTGACCCGGGAGTGATGGGGATGAAGACCGGACGCGGTGTGGTGCTGGAGGTCGAGGGAGATCTGGCCCTGGTGCTGACCCCCGGCGGCGAGTTCCGCTGGGTGCCGTTGGGCGGCCGGTCGCAGGTGGTCGGACGGGAGCTGGCCTTCCCCGAGCCCGAGGCCCGGGTCAGGCCTCTCCGCTCCCCGCTGCTGGTCCCCGGGTTGGCGGCCGCCTGCGTTGCCGTACTCCTGCTGGTGCTGGTCCCCGCTCTGATCAGCCCGGGGCCGGTGGCGGCCTATGTCTCGGTCGACATAAACCCCAGCCTGGAACTGGCGTTGGACGGCCGGGGACGGGTGGTGAACGGCGAGGGGCTGGACGGCGCCGGGGATGCCTTGCTCCGGGCGGCGGGATCGCTTCGGGGGCTCTCCCTCGACGAGGCTCTCCTCCGCCTGCTCGGACGGGCCTGGGAGCAAGGATTCCTGAGCCCCGAAGGGCACAATATGGTCGTGCTGGCGGCTACGCCCGCCGGCCGGGCGGGGGATGCCATCCCCGCATGGCTCGACCCGGCCGCCTGGCGGGTCGAGGAACGCTTGCGGGAAGAGACCGGCCTGCCGGAGGGTGTTGTGGTGGCCGTCCGCATCGAGGCAGCCGTCCGCGAGGAAGCCCGGGCGGTGGGTCTCACTGCCGGCCGCTTCGCCGTCCTCCTCCAGGCCCAGGAAGAGGGGCTGGCGCTGGAAGTGGAAGACGTGCAGGGCAGGCCGCTCGGCCAGGCGATCACCGCCGCCGGTGGGTCGCCCGCCGGGCTAGCGGCCGATGCGGCCAGGGAAACCGCGATGACGGCGTTAGTGGAGAAGTTCAAGGAGCGTAACCGGCCGCTCCCTCCCGGCCGGGAGAGAGAGCCCGATGAGGGCGGCGACGCCGGTGACGGTCCCCCCGCCGGGATCCCCGGCGAGGCTGGAGATAACGGTGGCCCGCCAGCGCCGCCGCCGGGCCAGGTCAAGGATCCTGGTCCTCCCGAGCTACCGCCGGGCCAGATCAAAGACCCCGGTCCTCCCGAGCTACCGCCGGGCCAGGTCAAAGACCCCGGTCCTCCCGAGCTACCGCCGGGCCAGGCCAAGGACCCCGGTCCTCCCGAGCTACCGCCGGGCCAGGCCAAGGACGCTGGTCCTCCCGAGCTACCGCCGGGCCAGTCCAGGGCGCCCGGCACCCCCTCGCCGCCGGCATGGGCCGAGGGGGGAGACGCGAGTGATGGACAGGACGGTAACGGGGAGCCTGACCCTGACGAGCGCTCGAGCAGGGGAAAGGGCAGGAACGGGGGAGAGGACTGGGTTCCGCCGGGACAGGCCAAGAAGGACTCCCGGGTTCGCTAGCTGGCAGAGGAATGGGCCGGGGAGGGGGCGAAGGACCGCCCGGGGGTCGGTTGCTTGACCGGATTGAGGCTGGAGGACTTCGATTACCGGCTGCCGCCGGAGCTGATCGCCCAGTCACCCGCCGAGCCGCGGGATTCCTCGCGGCTCTTAGTCCTGCGGCGGGCCGCTGAGCGGATGGAGCACGCTCTTTTTGCGGACCTCGCCAGCTATCTCGGCCCGGCCGACTGCCTGGTGCTGAATGACTCCCGGGTCATCCCCGCCCGGCTCACCGCTCGCCGGATGCCTGGCGGAGGGGCCCTGGATGTCCTGCTGGTGAACCGTGTCGGTCCGGGCCGCTGGGAAGCCCTGGTCCGGCCGGGCCGCAAGGCTCTCCCGGGAATGGTTGTGGTCTTCGACGGAGCGGGGGAGAATCTCGAGGCCAGGGTCGTGGAGCGCACCCCCGCCGGTGGCCGGGTGCTCCAGTTCGCCACCGACGACGTGGTTCTTCCTTGGCTGGAGCGCTACGGGCGCCTGCCGCTGCCTCCCTACATCCGGCAGTACCCCGACGACCCCGGCCGTTACCAGACGGTGTACGCACGCGAGGACGGGGCGGTGGCCGCTCCCACCGCCGGGTTACACTTCACCCCGGAACTGCTGCATCGGATCCGGTCGGCGGGAGTCATCGTGGCCGCCATCACCTTGCACGTGGGGCCGGCCACCTTCCTTCCCGTGCGGGCGGCCGATCCGGTCGAGCACCGGCCGCCACCCGAGGCCTATGCCGTCCCGGCGGCGGTGGCCCGGGAGGTGAACGCCGCCCGCGAGCGGGGCGGGCGGGTGGTGGCCGTGGGCACCACCGTCGTGCGGGCCCTGGAGACGGCAGGAGCGTCGGGGCTGGTCCAGGCAGGCCGGGGTTGGACCGACCTCTTCCTGTACCCTGGGTACCGCTTCCGGGTGGTGGACGCCCTGATCACCAACTTCCACCTGCCCCGGACCAGCCTGATGATGCTGGTCGCCGCTTTCCTGGGCGACGCCGGGCGGCTGCGGGAAGCCTACGAGCAGGCGGTGACCGCCCGTTATCGTTTCTACAGCTTCGGCGATGCCATGCTGATACTGTGATGGGTGAGGGGGTCCGGCCGGTGCGGTTTGACCTGGAGTCGGGCGCCGGCGACGGTCCCCGCCTGGGCCGGCTCGCCACCGCCCGGGGTGAAGTGGCCACCCCGGTGTTCATGCCGGTGGGAACCCGGGCGTCGGTCAAGACGCTGACGCCGGGGGAGGTCCGGGCCCTCGGGGCGCGCATCATCCTGGTCAACGCCTACCACCTGTACCTGCGTCCCGGTAGGGACGTGATCCGGGAGGCGGGGGGCGTTCACTCCTTCATGGCCTGGGAGGGGCCGGTTCTCAGCGACAGCGGGGGGTTCCAGGTGTTCAGCCTGTCCCGCCTGTGCTCGGTGGGGCAGAGCGGCGTCACCTTCCGCTCCCACCTCGACGGCTCCGAGCACTTCCTGTCGCCCGAGGACGTGATGCGGATCCAGGCCGACCTGGGGACGGACATTGCCATGCCTCTGGACGTATGCGTTCCTTACCCCTGCGGCCGGGCGGAGTCCGCCCGGGCGGTGGAGCTGACGGCTGAGTGGGCCCGGCGCTCGCTGGCGGCCGCCCGCCCGGAGCAGACCCTCTTCGGCATTGTGCAGGGTGGCGCCTGTCCCGATCTGCGCCGGGAGGCGGCTCGCGGGCTGGTAGACCTGGGGTTTCCCGGTTACGCGCTCGGGGGACTGTCCGTGGGCGAGCCCAAGTCCTTGCTCTACAGCCTGTTGGAGGAGACCGTGGCCCACCTCCCGGCTGACCGGCCTCGCTACCTCATGGGGGTTGGCGCTCCCGACGATCTGGTGCAGGCGGTAGCCCGGGGGATCGACATGTTCGACTCCGTCTTCCCCACCCGCCTAGCCCGCCACGGCACCGTCCTCACCCGGGACGGTCCCCTGCGCCTCCGGGCGGCTCGCTTCCGCCGCGATCGGGGGCCGATTGACGAAAACTGCCGCTGTTACACTTGCCGGACCTTCAGCCGCGCCTACCTGCAGCACTTGCTGGCGGCCGGCGAGTTGCTGGGCATGCGCCTGACCACCCTGCACAACCTCCACTTCACGCTGGAGTTGGTGGAGGAGATGAGGGGGGCGATCGCCGGGGGGCGGTTTGCCTCCTGGCGAATTAGTACTCTGGAGCGCTATCAGGAAGGGAAAGCAGCCCGGACGGAAGAATGATGTCAAGACGCAGGGAGGTGTCTGTCGGTGCCGGAGCAAACTGGGTCAAGCCTGGTCTTTTTCCTTCCCCTGGCCGCGATGTTCGCGGCTATGTACTTCCTGGTCTGGCGCCCCCAATCCCGCCAGCAGAAACAGCGCCGGGAGATGCTGGAGAGCCTGAGAAAGGGAGACAAGGTGGTGACCATTGGCGGCATCCGGGGGGTAGTGACCGGGCTCAAGGAAGACGCGGTGACGGTGAGAGTGGCGGATAAGCTGGAGCTGGAGCTGGATCGCTCGGGCATCGGCTACGTTCGCGGTAAAGGATAGGGGAACCCGATACCTGGCACTGGAGGCGACAACTCTTGAGAGCTGCGGTGAACCAGACGCCCCATCGGGAACCGGCGCCCGACCCGGTCTCGATCCGGGGCGCCTGGTGCAAGCGATGCGACATCTGCGTGCACTTCTGCCCACAGGGGGTGCTGGGCCGGGATGAGCAGGGCCCGGTCCGGGTGGTTGCCCCCGAGGCCTGTAATGCCTGCCGGCTATGCGAGTTGCTGTGCCCGGATTTCGCCATAACCGTCAAGGAGGGTGGAAGGGTTGCCCGTAAAGCCAGGGGCAAGACTGATGCAGGGGAACGAAGCATGCGCTGAAGGAGCCCTGGCGGCGGGCCTCAGCTTCTTCGCCGGTTACCCCATAACCCCATCTACCGAGATCGCCGAGTACCTGGCCGAGCATCTTCCGGCCAGGGGCGGCGTCTACATCCAGATGGAGGACGAGATCGCCAGCATGGCCGCCGTGGTTGGGGCGTCCCTGGCCGGGGCGAAGGCCATGACTGCCACCAGCGGTCCCGGTTTCTCGCTCAAGCAGGAGAACCTGGGTTTCGCCGCCATCACCGAGGCTCCTTGCGTGGTGGTGAACGTGCAACGCCAGGGGCCCAGCACCGGGCTTCCCACCTCGCCTTCCCACGGCGACCTCATGCAGGCCCGCTGGGGCACCCACGGCGACCACCCGGTGGTGGTACTGGTCCCGTGGTCCGTGCGCGAGTGCTTCGATCTCACGCTGCACGCGTTCAACGTTGCCGAACGCCTGCGCATCCCCGTGGTCATCCTGACTGACGAGGTAATCGCCCACATGCGGGAGAAGGTGGTCCTCCCCGAAGCCGGCAGCCTGGTGGTGGAAGACCGGGCGCGGCCGGATCGGGCCGCTGGCCCGGCTCTTCCGTACGACGACCGGCAGGGCGACGTTCCTCCCATGACCGTCTTCGGCGATGGTCACCGGGCCCACGTGACAGGGCTTATCCACGACCGCCGGGGATACCCCGCCGGGCCGGGCCCCGCGACGGAAGCTCTGCTAAAGCGGCTCCAGGGCAAGGTCGACTCCCGGCCGGAGCTGGTGATAGCCGAGGAGGAGGAGACGGCCGATGCCGAGGTGCTGGTGGTGGCCATCGGCTGCGTGGCCCGCTCGGCCGCCCGGGCGATCCGGCTGGCCCGGGCCGAGGGGATCGCCGCCGGGCTTCTCCGCCCGGTGACCCTCTGGCCTTTCCCCGGGGAACGGGTGAGGGCGATCGCCGGTCGAGTCCGGGGGATCGTCGTCCCCGAGATGAACCTCGGGCAGATGGTGCTGGAAGTCGAGCGAGTGGCCGGGGGTAGAGCGCCTGTCCACCTTTATCCACGGGTGGACGGCAACTTGATAACCCCCGAGGAGGTTCTGGGGAGCATAAGGGAGGTGGCCCGCGGATGAGCACCGCCCTCGCCGAGAAGTACCTGCGGGTGGAGCGGCTCCCCCATATCTGGTGCCGGGGCTGCGGACATGGCATCGTCCTCGGAGCACTGGTCCGGGCCATGGACGAGGTGGGCCTGGATCTGGACCGCACGGTAGTGGTGTCCGGGATCGGCTGCGCCTCGAGGGCGGCCGGTTACCTGAACTGCGACGGGTTGCACACCACCCACGGCCGGGCCCTGGCCTTCGCGACAGGCGTCAAGCTGGCGCGGCCGGAACTCCGGGTTATCGTCATCGCCGGCGACGGCGACCTGGCCGCCATCGGCGGCAATCATTTCATCCACGCCGCCCGGCGTAACCTGGACCTCACCTGTATCTGCTTTAACAACCAGGTCTACGGGATGACCAGCGGCCAGCACTCACCCACCAGCCCCCGCCTGAGCCTGGCCCCGACCGCCCCTTATGGGCACCTGGAGCGCGAGTTCGATCTCTGTGAGCTGGCCCGGGCGGTGGGTGCCGGCTACGTCGCCAGGGCCGCTGCCTACAACCCCCGCGCCATGACCCGCTTGCTAGTTCGGGCCCTGGACCTCCGGGGCTTTTCCTTCGTCGAGGTCTTGAGCCAGTGTCCGACCTACTTCGGGCGCCGCAACCGGCTGGGTGGGGCCGTGGACATGCTGAAGTGGCAGAAGGAACACACCGTGGACGTGGCCCGGGCCCGGGAGATGGATCCGGCCGAGCTCGAGGGGAAGGTCGTCACCGGCGAACTGCACCGGGCCGAGTACCCGGAGTACACCGCGGCCTACGCCGAACTGGTTAGCCGGGTGAAGGGGGAGACGGGACGATGAGCCGCCGGGAGATCAGGCTGAGCGGCGAAGGCGGCCAGGGCATCATCCTGGGCGGCATCATCCTGGCCGAGGCGGCGGCCGTCCACGGCGGCCTGAACGCCGTGCAGACGCAATCCTACGGTCCCGAGTCACGGGGCGGGGCCAGCCGCTGCGAAGTGGTGCTCAGCCGCGAGGCGATCGACTATCCCAAGGTGATCCGCCCCGACGTGGTGCTGGTGATGAACCGGGAGGCGGCAGACCGCTATGCCGGGGACGTCAGCCCCGGCGGCACCGTCATCGTGGACTCCACCTTCGTCGAAGAAGTGCCGGACACCGTGGGACGGGTCTGCCGGGTCCCCATTACCCGGCTGGCCCGGGAGCACTTTGGGCGAGAGATCGTGGCCAACATCATCGCCCTGGGCATCGTGGCCGGGCTGACCGATCTCGTGCGGCGAGACGCCTTGGAGCGGGCCGTGGCCGACCGGGTGCCGCCGGCTACCCGGGACTTGAACCTCAAGGCGCTGGACGTGGGTTACCGGGCCGCCGCCGAGATTCCAGGCCCGGCTACGCCATGAGGATTGCGGGCTCTCACCGGAGAACTGGCGATGATGCCCAGGTGGCTCAAGACGCCGGTCCGGCATAACCGACAGGGAGGTAACGGGCTTCATGAAGACCGAGGGGCCACAGGTTGTCGAGCAAACCCTGAATCCCTTCCACATCTGCCAGCGGCAGGTGCTGGGAGCGTGCCAGGCTCTGGGGTTGGAGCCGGCCGTCTACGAGATCCTCAAACAACCCCTGCGGGTGATGGAGATCGCCGTCCCCGTCGCCATGGACGACGGCCGGGTGGAAACCTTCATCGGGTGGCGCTCCCAGCACAATGACGCCCTGGGACCCTACAAGGGAGGACTAAGATTCCACCCCGAGGTCACCATGGACGAGGTCAAGGCCCTCTCCATGTGGATGACCTTCAAGTGCGCGGTTCTGGCCTTGCCCTACGGCGGCGGCAAGGGCGCGGTTCGCTGCGACCCCCGGCGCCTCTCGCGCGGGGAGTTGGAACGGCTCAGCCGGGGGTTTATCCAGCGGGTCTCCCCGATCGTCGGGCCGGACAAGGATATTCCCGCTCCCGACGTTTACACCAATCCCCAGATCATGGCCTGGATGGTGGATGAGTTCAGCCGCATCCGGGAGTACAACACCTTCGGTCTGATGACCGGCAAGCCGCTGATCCTGGGTGGCTCGGCCGGCCGCAGCGAGGCCACCGGCCGGGGCTGTGTCTACACCTGCCTGGAAGCGATGAAGCGCCTGGGCATCCCCGTTGAGGGAGCCCGGGTGGTCGTGCAGGGATTCGGAAACGCCGGCAGCGTGGCCGCCCGGCTCATGCACGAGCGCGGGGCCCGGGTCATCGCCGTCAACGACTCCCGGGGCTCCATATTCAACGGCCAGGGCCTGGAGCCGGCGGCCGTGCTGGAGTACAAGGCCCAGACCGGCTCCGTGGTGGGCTTCCCGGGGGCGGCCGCCATCAGCAACGACGAACTGCTGCAGTTGGAGTGCGAGGTGCTGATCCCGGCGGCCATGGAGAATCAGATCACCGCCCGCATCGCCGGAGGCGTTCAGGCCCGCATCATCGGCGAGGCGGCCAATGGCCCGACCACTCCGGAGGCCGACCAGATCCTCTTCGACCGCGGCCGGCTGGTCCTTCCCGACATCCTGGCCAGCGCCGGCGGCGTGACCGTGTCCTACTTCGAGTGGGTGCAGAACCAGTCCGGCTACTACTGGCCGGAAGAGGAGATCAACCAGAAGCTGGAGATCTGGATGGTGCGGGCTTTCAACCACGTCTTCCAGATGTTCCAGGAGCAGAAGGTACCCATGCGTCACGCGGCCTTCATGCAGGCGGTGAAGCGGGTCGCCGATGGGATGCGGGTGCGTGGCTGGCTGGGATGAGATCGTCAGGGGGCGGGTCCGGCCGGACCCGCCCCCCTCGCTCAGGAGTTGAGCCGTTCAACCCGGGGCTTGAGCCCTGCCCGCTCAAATAGGTCCAGGTAGTCCGCCTCGGTCAGTTCCCCCGGCGGCTTTCCCGACAAGGCAACCAGCATCGCCTCGATAACGTTGGTGGCGAAAGAGCGCCCTTCCATCTCCGGGCTGGTGGTGATCAGCCAGCTGACCCCCTTGGCGGTGAGCTCCTCAACGTCCCGGGCGGTGACCGTGTTGGTGAACACTATCTTGCCGTCCAGCCGTTCCGGCATGAAGCGGTGGATGAAGTGGTAGTCACCGGTCACGAACTCGGCCCAGTCATAGGCGTCGCGGAACTTGGGCCGGGACTTCTTTTGAGCCTCGCCGGTGGGGTAGAGCACGGAGATCGGCAGCCGGCAGGCGACGGGGGCGATGGTGCGGGCCACCCGGTCGATGCCGGCCATGGACCAGATCTTGATGGGGAGTTCGAGTACGAACATCAAGTCGCCGAACAGGCACTTCGCTCCCGCCTGGACGAAGGCCTCGGCCATGGCGAACCGGGCCACGGCCGACGTCACCAGGACACGCCGGCCGCGCACGGGGATGCCGTAGACGCGTTCCAGGTCATGGACGATCTTGCGCTCCAGGGTGTCCTTGACCCCCCCGCCGTCCACGATAGGGGTTAGCCGTGGGGTCCGGGCGATACGCAGGGCGTCCCGCAACATCCACTTGCGCCGGCCGGATCGCACCGAGAAGTCGATGCCGCCCATGCCGAAGACGGCCACCTTGCCATCGAGTTCCCGCAAGAGCTCAACCGCCCTGGTGATGTTGCCGTCGGTGCCCACCCGCTCCACCGAGAACCTCTCGCCGAGCAGGTCCACCTCGACCTTCTTGTCCCGCTCGGAGGAACCCAGGCTGATGCTGACAATGCGCTTCAAGGCCGAGTCGCCTCCCACCGATCTGAGATCATCCATGTGCACTATTCTGTGCAAGCCCTGACCGATTCCTGCCGGAGGAGGCGAAAACGCCCGGTGAAGGGTCTAGTGGGTGGGGGGAAGGGACTAGCCGGTCGCCGAGAAGATGTCGGCGGTAGAGCCTATGGTCGCGAAAGCGTCGACCACCTCGGGATGGTAGAGGACGCCGCGGAACTGCCGTATCTCCTGCAGGGCCTGGTCCTGTGAAAGGCGAGGGCGGTAGACCCGGTCGGTGGTCATGGCGCAGTAGGAGTCGGCGACGCTCACGATCTGGGCTTCCAGGGGGATCCTGTCCCCCCGCCAGCCGTGCGGGTAGCCGCTTCCATCCCAGCGCTCGTGATGGGCTTCCAGGATCGGCCCGGCGGCGGCCACGATCGTGTTCTCGACCATCTCCCGGCCCCAGATGGTGTGCATCTTCATGATCGCCCACTCCTCTTCGGTCAGGGCGCCGGGCTTGGTCAGGATATTGTCGGGAACCCGCACCTTCCCCAGGTCGTGCAGGAAGGCGCCATGGTTCAGAACCGCCAGGGCATCCGGGGAGAGGCGCATCTCCTCGCCGATGCGCGTGGAGAGATTGGCCACATGGTGGCAGTGGTGGACGGTGTAACCGTCCTTGACTTCTACCGCCACCGCCATTGCCCGCATCTCTTCCGCCTGCTGGCTGTAAAGGCTGAACACGGGCCGGGAGCAGAAATAGAGGAGGTGGACACTGGTCTTGGCCTGGAAGCTCAGTTCTTCCCGGACCGGGTGGGCCACCAGCGAGTCGCCGGGCCTCAGGAGTACCGTCTCGTCTTGCCGGTACCAGGCCAGGGTTCCCGATACGATGGCCACCATCTCCAGGGCACCCGATCCGGGGTCGGGGTAGAGGCCCCAACGGGTGCCGGGGGAGAGCTCCTGCCGGATGACCTCCATACCGTCTCCCTGGGCCAGCAGCATGATCCGCATGCGCTCGAACTCCAGGGTCTCCGTCCCGGTTCCCCGGCGCAATACCTGCACAGCCGCACCGGCGGGCGCCGGGCAGGTACAGGTACCGCCGTCTGCGCTCGCCGGGGCGTCCTCAATGCCGGGCCCCCCGGCGAGCGGCCTTTTGTCTCTGCTGAAGCTGCTCAACTCAGTCCACTCCACCTCCTGGCCGGCCTCCCCGGCCGGACGCTCAGTAATAGAGGCGAGGCGGGTCAACAGTCAGCCAGTCCTCTCCGTTAACCTGGATGTAGATGTAGGTCAGCTGCACGTCCTTGTTCGCCTTGCTCATGGCCGTGGGGACGGCGTAGGCCGTACCGAACAGCATGTTCCCCGTGGTCGCGGGATCGGGCCTGTTCGCCGCGGACTTCTCGGGAACGGTCACCGACACCACCTTGGCCATGGCCGGTGCACCCAACAACGCCACCACGAGGGCTGCGATTATCAGACACACCGAAACTCGCTGTTTCATCGAGTTCACCTCCTTATCTCCCGGCGGATCCGTTCATGGCCGAGATAACCTCGGTGAACGCATCCACCACGTCCGGATGGTAGACGGTGCCGCGCCTGTCCCTGATCTCCTTGACCGCGTGGTCGGCCGGGAAGGCCCGCCGGTACACCCGGTCGGAGGTCATCGCGCTGTAGGAGTCAGCCACGGCCACGATCTGGGCTCCGACGGCGATCTCCTCCCCCCGGCGGCCCTCCGGATACCCGCTGCCGTCAAAACGTTCGTGGTGTTGCTCCAAGATGTGACCGGCGGGAGCCAGTGCCGTATCCGCCAGCATCCCGCTTCCCCACACGGTGTGCATCTTCAGGGTGTCCCACTCGCGCACCGTCAGGGAACCGGCCTTCGTCAGGATCGAGTCAGGCACTCTAGTCATGCCGAGGTCGTGCAGGAACGCGCCGTGGTTAAGGGCGGCCATGGACGCGGGCGACAGCCGGAGCCGTTCGCCGATCCGGAGGGCCAGGTTCTCGACGCAGTGACAGTGGTTACCGTCATGCCCCACCTTGGCCTCCGCCGAGACCGCCATGTTGGCCATCTCGCCCATCTTCTGAGCCTGCTGCCGGTAGAACTGGAAGACCGGCTCGGAACAGGCGTACAGGAGATGAACCCGGGTCTGAGCCTCGAAAGCGAGTTCCTCCCGGAGCGGGTGGGCCACGATGCAGTCACCTCCCCGCAACACCTTCCTGCCGGCGGGATGGTACCACGCCAGGTTACCTGACATTACGATCACGGTCTCGAGGGCTTTCCAATCCGGATCCGGGTACAGGCCCCAACGCGCCCCGGGCTCCATCTCGTGCCGGATGATCTCCATCCCGTCACCCGAAGCCACCAGGGTGATGCGCATGGGGCCGAACTCAAGGGTCTCCATCCCTCCCCTCTGCTTGTACAGCTGCGTGCTCCCCTCTGACACCGGCCTATCCCCCCCTCACGGGGCTGCTTGGGCACCGGAACGCCGTGTGAACACTTCCCCTTCTCGGCTCTGTCGACTGTCTCGACCGCATTCGGGCTAAACCAACATGCAATTCGCAGAAGAGCCGGCCTCTCCTGCTAAGAAATACTAAATAGCACTATTTTTCTGCCCAAGTCCCGGTGAAGTGCCAGTCGGGATGGGTGGAGGTCGCCGGCCGCGGACCGGAGCCCGGCCTGGCCACCCTATCCTGGTGGGGAAGGATATGGCGGGGGGGCCGTTGAAACATCGAGGCGAGTATTGGCGGCACGGCGCTGGGCGCCGGGCTTTTTGCTGATGCCCCGCTCCTGATGAGGAGGGATGAGCGTGGACGATGCGCTCTGCCAGGCGAAGCGGGCCTGGGAAGAAGGTGAGCTGGCCAAGACCCTGGCCCGGGCCGGGGAGGGCAAGGAGCAGTATCAAACTGCCTCCGGGCTGACCCTGGAGCGTCTTTGCACCCCCCTGGACTTGCCGGGATTTTCCTACGTCGATGAACTGGGGTTCCCGGGCCAGTTCCCTTTCACCCGGGGGATCCAGCCCACGATGTACCGTGGCCGGACTTGGACCATGCGGCAGTATGCCGGATTCGGGTCGGCCGAGGAGACCAACCGCCGCTTCCGCTACCTCCTGGAGCAGGGCCAGACGGGGTTGAGCGTAGCCTTCGACCTCCCCACGCAGGTGGGCTATGACTCCGACCACTCCCTGGCCGAGGGAGAGGTGGGCAAGGTCGGGGTGGCCATCGACTCCGTGGACGATATGGCCGCCCTGTTCGAGGGTATACCGCTGGACAAGGTGTCCACCTCCATGACCATCAATGCCCCGGCCCTGGTGGTGCTGGCCATGTACGTGGCCGTGGCCGAGCGGCAGGGGGTGCCGGCGGCCAAGCTGTCGGGCACGGTGCAGAACGACATCCTCAAGGAGTACGTGGCCCGGGGAACCTACATCTTCCCCCCGCGGCCCTCCATGCGGCTGGTCACCGACGTCTTCCACTACTGCTCAGAGAACCTGCCGGAGTGGAACACGATCTCCATCTCCGGCTATCACATGCGGGAGGCGGGATCCACGGCGGTCCAGGAAGTCGCCTTCACCCTGGCCAACGGCATCGCCTACGTGGACGCGGCCCGCCAAGCAGGGCTGGATGTGGACAGCTTTGGACCTCGGCTGTCCTTCTTCTTCAACGCCCACTCCGACTTCTTCGAGGAAGTGGCCAAGTTCCGGGCCGCCCGGCGGCTCTGGGCCAAGATCATGCGCGACCGCTTTGGCGCCCGAAACCCCCGATCGTGGATGCTCCGCTTCCACACCCAGACGGCGGGTTCCACCCTTACCGCCCAGCAGCCGGACAACAACGTGGTGCGGGTCACTCTGCAGGCCTTGGCCGCTGTGCTGGGGGGCACTCAGTCCCTGCACACCAACTCCCGGGACGAGGCCCTGGCCTTGCCCACGGAGGACTCGGTCCGCATCGCGCTGCGCACCCAGCAGATCCTGGCCCTGGAGAGCGGGGTCGCCGACAGCATTGACCCTCTCGGGGGATCCTACCTGGTGGAGAGCCTCACCCGAAAAGTGGAGCAGGAGGCTCTTGCTTACCTGGAACGCATTGACGCCCTGGGCGGTGCGGTGGCCGCCATCGAGCGCGGCTTCCCGCAGGACGAGATCCACCGCAGCGCCTACCGGGCCCAGATTGAGTTGGAGCGGGGCGAGCGCAAGGTGGTGGGGGTCAACTGCTTCCGTACCGCCGGCGACGAAGGGGGCGGCGAAGACCTCCTGCGGGTAGATCCGGCGGTGGAGCGGCGGCAGCGGGAGCGCCTGGCCGCCCTGCGGCGGGAGCGGGACGGTCAGGCGGTGGCCGAAGCCCTGGCCGTGCTTGGACGGGTGGCCCGCGACCCCGGGGCCGGGCTGTTCGGCCCGGTCCTGGCGGCGGTCCGTCACCGCGCCACCCTGGGCGAGGTCTGCGGCGTGCTCAGGGATGTGTTCGGCGAGTTCGAACCGCCGTCCGATGTCTAGGGGGGTGACCGCCGTGGGAGGCAAACGGCCCATCCGGGTGCTCATAGCCAAGCCGGGCCTGGACGGACACGACCGGGGAGCCCGGGTAGTGGCGCGAGGCTTGCGAGACGCGGGGATGGAGGTCATCTACACAGGGATCCGGCAGACGCCGGACCGCATCGCCCAAGCCGCCCTGCAGGAGGATGTGGACGTGGTCGGTCTCTCCAGCCTCTCCGGCGCTCACGGGCACCTGTTCACCCGGGTGGTCACCGCCTTGCGGGAGCGCGGGCTGGACCGGGTACTGGTGGTGGCCGGCGGCATCATCCCCGGGGAGGATCACGGGTCTTTGCGAGAGGCGGGGATCGAGGCCGTCTTCACCCCGGGCGCCACCATCCGGGAGATCGTGGCCTTCATTGCGGAGCGGGTCGGGAGGGAGTCCGGTGAGTAACGTCCGGTCAGTTGACCATATCGGGGTAGCCGTCGGTGACCTCGAAGCGGCCATTCGGACCTACCGCGCCCTGGGCCTGGAGGGCGGCGAGATCGAGGAACTGCCCGATCAAGGCTTGCGGCTGGCCTTCTTCAAGGTGGGCGAGAGCAGGGTTGAACTCCTGGCGTCCACCGACCCCGCGAGCGCCATCGGCAGGTTTCTGGCCAGCCGGGGAGAAGGGATTCATCATCTGGCTCTTCGCGTTCCCGATGCGGCGGCCGCCCTGGCCCGGGCCGTTGACGCCGGCTTGAGGGCGATCGACCAGCGGCCCCGGGCGGGAGCGGGAGGAGCCCGGGTCGCTTTTCTGCACCCCAAGGGGCTGCATGGCGTCCTGGTGGAGTTTGTCGAGCGGGCGGAGGGGGAGGGGCATTGACCGACCGGCTTGAAGACTTACGGGCCCGGCTCCGTGACATCCGGATCGGCGGCGGCCCGGACAAGGTGGCCAAACAGCACAAGGCAGGGAAGCTTACGGCCAGGGAACGGCTGGACCGGTTGTTCGATCCGGGGACCTTCTCGGAGCTTGACGCTTTCGTCCGTCACCGCTGCGTCGACTTCGGAATGGCGGAGGTGCAGGCTCCCGGGGACGGCGTCGTGACCGGGTACGGCCTGGTCGGCGGCCGCCAGGTCATGGCCTTCGCCCAGGACTTCACGGTCATCGGGGGTTCCCTGGGCCAGGCCCACGCGGCCAAGATAGCGAAGCTCATGGACCTCGCCCTCAAGACCGGTTGCCCCCTGGTCGGCCTCAACGACTCGGCCGGGGCTCGCATCCAGGAGGGCGTGGACGCCCTGGACGGCTACGGCCAGATCTTCTTCCGCAACACCATCGCCTCCGGCGTCATCCCCCAGCTCGCGGTTATCATGGGGCCGTGCGCCGGGGGAGCGGTCTACTCCCCGGCCCTGACCGACTTCGTCTTCATGGTGGCCAACACGGCCCAGATGTTCATCACCGGGCCCCAGGTCATCAAGGCGGTGACCGGCGAGGAGGTCGCCCTGGAGCAACTGGGCGGGGCGGCGACCCACAACCAGGTGAGCGGCGTCGCTCACTTCTACGCCGCCGATGAGGAGGACTGCCTGGCCGAGGTCAGGCGCCTGCTGGGGTACCTGCCGGCCAACAACCTGGAGGATCCCCCCTCCCGGCCCACCCAGGACCCCCCCGGCCGGACGGAGGAGGGCCTGCGGGAGACGGTGCCGGCCGACCCCAACCGCCCCTACGATGTCCGCGAGGTCATCCGGGCCGTGGTCGACGACGGCGACCTGCTGGAGGTCCACGCTCACTGGGCGGCCAACATGGTCACCGGCTTCGCCGCCCTGGGCGGCCGGCCGGTCGGGATCGTGGCCAACCAGGCCCGCGAGCTCGCCGGCTGCATAGACATCAACGCTTCCGACAAGGCGGCCCGCTTCGTGCGCTTCTGTGACGCCTTCAACTTCCCGCTGGTGACGCTGGTGGACACGCCGGGCTACCTTCCCGGTACGGCCCAGGAGTACGGCGGCATCATCCGCCACGGCGCCAAGCTCCTCTATGCCTACTCGGAGGCCACCGTGCCCAAGATCCAGTTGATCCTCCGCAAGGCCTACGGGGGCGCCTACATAGCCATGAGTTCGCGGTCGCTAGGGGCCGACCTGGCCCTGGCCTGGCCCACGGCCGAGATCGCGGTGCTTGGTCCCGAGGGGGCGGCCAACATCATCTTCCGGGACGACATCGCCGGGTCGGATGATCCCGCCGCCGTCCGGCGCCAGCGAGTTGATGAGTACCGGCAGCGGTTCGCCAATCCGTACTTCGCCGCCGGGCGGGGCTACCTGGACGGGGTCATCGACCCCGGCGAGACCCGGCCGGCCCTGATCGGCGGGCTCAACTCCCTGCTGGCCAAGCGGGAGTCGCGGCCGGACAAGAAGCACGGTAACTTGCCCTTGTAGACGAGGAGGCGGCCATGGTTCGGGGACTCGAACTCACTCTGGCCGGCATGGGGGTTGTCCTGGGCGGCCTGGCCCTACTGGCCCTGGTGGTCCGGGGGCTCGCACGCCTGCTGGCCGGCCGGCAAGTCCGGGAGGAAGCGGGCGCGGAGACCCCCGCCCCGCGGGTGGAGGACAACCCCGCTCCCGCCGTCGTGGCGGCGATAGCCGGGGCGGTGGCGGTCGCCCTCGGGAGCGATCCCGGCCAGCTCCGGTTGCTCTCGGTGCAGGAGGCCAGGCCGGTCGGCGGGGGACCCGCGAGTTGGGCCCTGGCCGGCCGGATGGATCAGATGCGGTCCCGGCGGGGCCGGGATCGGGGAGGCGGGAGGAAGAGTTGAGGAGATTCAGGGTCACCGTCGACGGAAAGGCATACGAGGTAGAGGTGGAAGAACTGGGTGTGCCGAGGCCTGCCGCCCCCGGACCGCCGCCATCCCTCCCACCCCCGGCGCGGGCTCCCGAGCCGGTCCGACCGGCCCCGGCCCGCGCCGAAGGCCCGCAACAAGCAGCCCCGGCGGGGATGGAGGCCATTCGCGCGCCGCTGCCCGGGGTGGTCACCGCCATCCGGGTCAAGCCTGGCGACGGTGTAGCCGCCGGCCAGGTCGTGGTGGTGCTGGAAGCCATGAAGATGGAGAACGAGATCGCTTCCCCGGCGGCCGGCACCGTGGCCGAGGTCCGGGTCCAGAAGGGCGCGAACGTGAGCCTGGGTGACATCCTGGTCCTGATCCAGTAGGGGGAGGCGGCCGTGGCGGACTTTCTGCAGGCTACCGGGGTGGGCGAGTTCACCCTGGGCCACCTGGCCATGTTGGGGATCGGGCTGGTGCTCATCTACCTCGCCATCAAGCGGGGCTACGAGCCTTTCTTGCTTATTCCCATCGGCTTCGGGATCATCCTCGGCAACGTCCCCGCCGCCGGGTTGATGAACCCACCCCTGGACGGCGCGCCCGGCGGCGTCCTCTGGTACCTGTTCCAGGGAGTCAAGTTGGCCATCTACCCGCCGCTCATCTTCCTGGGCATCGGCGCCCTCACCGATTTCGGCCCCCTGATCGCCAGCCCCGTCAACATGCTGCTGGGGGCGGCGGCCCAGTTCGGCATCTTTGGCGCCCTGCTGGGCTCCATCGCCTTGGGCTTTACCCTCCCCGAGGCCGCGTCCATCGGCATCATCGGCGGGGCCGACGGCCCCACCGCCATCTTCCTGACCACCAAGCTGGCCCCTCACCTCTTGGGGCCGATCGCCGTGGCCGCCTACTCCTACATCGCCCTGGTCCCCATCATCCAGCCCCCGGTCATCCGGGCCCTCACCACCCCCCGTGAACGCGCCGTCGTCATGAAGCAACTGCGGCCGGTCGGCAGGACCGAGCGCGTTCTCTTCCCGATCGTGGTGACGCTCATGGTCGGCTTGCTCGTCCCCAGCGCACTGCCCCTGGTCGGCATGTTGATGCTCGGGAATCTCTTCCGGGAGGCGGGCGTGGTCGAGCGGCTCAGCCGGACGACCCAGAACCAGTTCATCGACGTGGTCACCATCTTCCTGGCCCTGACCATCGGGGCCAGCGCTGGCGCCGAGACCTTCTTCACCTGGCAGTTCATAGGTATCCTGATCCTCGGGCTGATCGCCTTTGCCGTCAGCACCGCCGCCGGGGTCCTGGCCGGGAAACTCGCCTGCTGGCTCACCGGCGGCCGGGTCAACCCCCTCATCGGGGCTGCCGGCGTCTCGGCCGTCCCCGCCGCCGCCCGGGTCGCCCAGAAGCTGGGAGCCGAGGCCAACCCCGGCAATTTCCTGCTCATGCACGCCATGGGGCCGAACGTGGCCGGGGTCATCGGCTCCGCCGTGGCCGCCGGGGTCCTGTGGGCCCTGCTCGGCTGAGCTTCCTCCCCGCTTCCAGCCGCCTTCACGGCCGCCCCAGGTTGCCTCCGGCCGGCCCCGGCCGTGGTAAACCGTGGTCACAGGGCCGCCCGCCGCCGCCCGCCGGGTGACACGCGGGTCCCTCGCAGCTAGAATGGTGTTGCACCGGGTGTGAGGGAGTTGATGGTGGTCCTGATCTGGCTCCGCGGGCTGGTAGTGGCGATGGTCTTGCTGGGCCTGCCGGCCGGCGCCGGCGGATCCGACCGGCCGGCGGTGGTGGTGGACCCGGGCCACGGGGGACCCCACCCCGGCGCCGTCGGCGTCGCCAGCCGCCGGCCCGAGGCCCAAAACGTCCTCGCCATCGGCCTTTACCTGCGGGACCTGCTGGAGGAGGCGGGTTACCGGGTGGTCCTCACCCGCAGCGGCGACTACTTGCCCACCGCTCCCGGCCACCCCGACCAGCTGGACGCCCGGGTAGCCATAGCCCGGGAGGCCGCCGCCGACATCTTCGTGAGCCTGCACAACAACGCTTACCCCCGGGACCCGTCGGTGCGGGGGAACATGGTCTTTCACCGCACCGCCTGCCCCGATAGCCGTGAACTGGCCCGCACCCTGGCCGAGGCCTTGCGGCAGGTCACCGGCCAGCCCGACCGCGGGGTGCACCCCGCCGGCTTCCGGGTGCTCCGCCTCAACCCGCTGCCGGCCGCGGTACTGGTGGAGATCGGCTTCCTGACCAGCGCCGCCGACGACTGGCTGCTGGGCACCGACGCCTACCGCCGCCAGGTCGCCGTGGCCCTGCACCGCGGTATCGAACGCTACCTGGGCGGCATCCCGGCCGTCAGCGAGCCCCCCGAGGCGGACTCGACCGCCATCGCCCGGGCCATCCTCAAGACGCCGCCCGAGCCCCGCAAGATCCCCGAACCCCGCCGGCTGGAGATCGGCGGGCGCATCCTGGTCAACGCCCGCGATCTCGCCCGGCTGGACCGGGAGATGATCCTCAGCCTGGAAGGGAAGCTGCTCCTGGTGCCCGACGGGGGACCCATCCCCGCCGTCATGGTCGATGGCGAGGTCTACGTCCTGGCGGCCCTGCTTGAGCAAAGGCTCCCCCTGCCCTGAAGGGATCAGGATTCCTCTTCCACCGCCGGCCGGCCGCCCCATCTTCCCTCCGCCTCATCTCATGCGAGCCCGCCGGCGGGTGCATCCTAGGGTCGCCGGCTGTCACCGGCGGGGAGGGAGAGGGCCGATGCGGGGCGGGAAGCTCTCCAGGGCGGCCATCCTGGTAGGTGTCCTCATGGGGGTGCTGGCCTTCAGGCCGGCAGGCCCTCTTCTGGCCGGAAGTCCGGGCAACTACGGGCAGGAGTTGGCGGAGTATGTGAGCTACTACCACGACAACCTCGATCGCCTGCCCCTGACCCTCCGGCTGATGCTCGCCGGCCACCGTGTCAACGGTCACATCGACACCGGCGAGGGGGTGGTGGTCATCGGCCTCACCACCTCGCCGGACGCGAGGATCGCCCGCATCACAGCCGGCGGCGTCCACCGGCCTACCGTCAACATCTACTTGCCCTCCCCGGCGGTGGACGGCTTGCTCGCCGACCCATCGCCGGAGACAGTGCTGGCGGCCATGCAGGCCCTCAGGATGGAGGGGGTCGGCCTGGCCAACTGGGTCAAGGTCCGGCTGGCAGGCACGGTGCTCTTGAGGGTGGCGCGGCTGGTCGCCGCCGCCGGTGCGGCCTCCTGGTGGGAGTTGCTGTGGCAAGCCTTCTAGACCGGAGCGTCCGGCCGGGGAGGAAGTACGGCCACTGGAGGAGAAAGCGGCAGGGCAGGCCCCCGCGAGGGCCTGCCCTCGGCATCCACTGGACAGGGTGGTGACTTCTGTGCGCTGCCTGAATTTCTACTCCCCGATCTACCACGGCAACCTGATGGCCCGCGAGAAGACCTGCACCATCAGGCTGGGGGACAAGCGGGACAAGTACCGCGAAGGCGACCTGGTCTGGGTGACCTACGGCGAGCGCTTCCAACCTCGCCGCAAGCTCTTCCCGGCGGTGCTGGACCGGGTGGACCTCAAGCCCATCGCCGAGCTCGGCGAGGCCGACCTGGCGGGCGAGAACCCGGACATGAAGACCACGGCCGACGTGGTGGCCTTTCTGGGCAAGATCTACCACCGCGAGCTGTCCCCGGCCGAGTTGGTCACCGTGATCTACTTCTCGGAGGTCACCGAATAGGTGACCGGCCCGGCCCGGGAGGCCAAGCGCCGCCTCCGGTCCCGGCTGCTTGAGTTGCGCCGTGGTCTCTCCCCGGACGAGGTCGCCCGGCTGGGGGAGTTCGTCCGCTCCCGCGTGGCCCGGCTCGACGCCTACCGCCGGGCCGGCTGTGTCCTGGCCTACGCCTCCTTCCGCAACGAGGTCGACACCCAGGGGATAATCGCGATGGTCCTGGATGGGGGCCGGACGCTGGCCCTGCCCCGGGTGGAAGGCGCCGGCCGGCTCAGCCTGCGCCGCGTGGAGGACCCCGAGGACCTGGTCCCCGGGACCTACGGCATCCCCGAACCCCGCCCGGCTGCCCCCCTGCTGCCCCCGGAAGCGGTGGACCTGGTCCTGGTGCCGGGCATCGCCTTTGACCGCCGGGGAAACCGCCTTGGCTGGGGCGGTGGCTACTACGACCGGCTGCTGGCGGAGTTACGTTCGGCCCCGATCCTGGCCGCCCGGGGTTTTCCCGCCCTGGCGGCCGGCCTGGCCTATCACTTCCAGCTGGTGGACTGCGTGCCCGCCGATCCTGGCGACCGGCGGGTGGACCTGGTCGTGACCGACCAGGGCGTCTTCGGCGAGGGGGAGGCCTCCCCGTGAGAGGCCTCATCGCGCTCGACATCGACGGCACCCTGATGGGGCCCTGGGGCGACGTCCGGGAGTCCAGCCGCGAGGCGATCGGCCGGGCCCGGGGGGCGGGGGCCGGCGTCGTCCTGGCCACCGGCCGCCGGGTGGTCAGTACGCAGGAGATCGCGCGGCGCCTGGGGATCGACCTTCCCCTGATCTGCTACTGCGGCGCCCGGGTGGTGCATCCGGTCACCGGCCGTGTGCACAGCCACCGTCCCTTGCCGGAAAGCGTGGCCTGGCAGTTCCTGGACTACGGCCGGGAACGGGGGCTGGCCGTCACCGCCTTCGCCGACGAGTACATGTTCATGGAGATGCTGGCCGGCGATTACGAAGCGGCGCCGCCGGAACGGTTCCGGCGGTCGCTGAACCTCCACGAGGGCCGCGGCGCCCTTGATGCGGCCCGGGGTCGCGCCATCACCCAGGTCGCCGCCTACGGCCCCCGGGCGGTCGAGTCCCTGCTGGCGGGGCAAGCCTCGCTCCTCACCGCCTGCACGGTGTACCACCTGGAGCCCGGCGGCACCCGCGCTCGCCTACAGGTACTGGCCGGCGGCGTGGACAAGGCCGTGGCCCTGGCCGAACTCTGCCGCGAGCTCGGGGTTCCCCCCGACCGAGTGCTGGCGGTGGGAGACAGCGCCGTCGACGCCGGGATGCTGGCCTGGGCGGGGACCGGCGTGGCCATGCCGGGCTCGGACGCCGCCGCCCGGGCGGCCGCCGGCCGGGTGGCCTCCCCGGACGATCCGGACCCGGTTGCCACCGCCATCAACGCCTGGCTGGAGACCTAGCCCAGGAACGAACGGATGAGGTGCCGCTTGGCCGAGTCCCCCCCGGTGGCCAACCAGAGGAATCCCTCCCGGCCCAGCAGGCGAGTCGTTATGGCGTCTACCTTCCAGCCCTCGGCGGCCAGGGCCCGGGCCTGCTCCCCCAGCCCTTCCCAGTAGGCCAGCTTGCGGGCCACGGCCGCGGGACCGTCCTCGACGACCCGGCCTCCACCGCAGAAAATGGTGTAGTCGGACCCGGGTAGGCGTCGCAGGGACTGCATGGTGGCTTCCACGTTCTCCCGCGGGCGCAGTTGCTTGACCCGCTCCCCCAGGAAGAGGTCGCCGGTGAACAGCCAGCCCTCGCGCGGCTCGTAGAAGGCCACGTGGTCCGGGCAGTGCCCGGGAGTATGGAGGACCCGCAGGCGGTAGGGCCCGGCGGCCAACTCGTCCGGCAGCGGCGAGGCTCGCGCCGCCGCCGGGACTCCCCACACCACTTCCCGGTAGAAGGCCAAGCGGCGGGGAGGATCCAGGATCCGGCCCAGGGCCAGGGGATGGGCGTAGGCGGGGATAGGGGCCCCTGCCTGTATTCGGGCCAGCCCACCGACGTGGTCCTCGTGGTGGTGGGTGAGGGCCACCTGGCGTACCGGGAGGTCTTCGAGGGCCTGCTCCAGCTGCCTTGCCGTACGCGGGCAGCCGGTGTCGATCAGAAGGTCGCCGACCAGGTAGGCGGCGGTCAGGTAGAGGGTCCGGCCGGCCACGTTCCGGCCCAACAGGAGCCGGGTGACCGGGCCATGGCGGGTCATTTTCAACATGGAAGTAGGCATTCGGGGCCGGAGGCGGCAAACCCTACCTGGCAGTGCAAGGAACGGCGGCCTGCCCCGTCGAAGCCTGGACCCTAGGATTGCCAGGGGAGGCTGAGCGGGTGAACGTCTACGTGTCCGTCGACATGGAGGGGATCAGCGGGGTTGCCGACTGGCGACAGACCGACCCGGGTAAGGACAGCGAGGACTACGACCACTTCCGGGCCCTCATGGCCCAGGACGTCAACGCGGCCGTCGAGGGGGCGCTGGCGGCCGGGGCTACCGGGGTCCTGGTCAACGACTCCCACGGGTCGATGCGCAACGTCCTGGTGACCGCCATTCATCCCCGCGCCGAACTGATCTCCGGCTCGCCCAAACGGATGAGCATGGTGGAGGGGCTGGACGCGAGCTTTCAGGCCGTGTTCATGGTGGGCTACCACTCCCGGGCGGGGTCGCCGGGGGTGCTCAACCACACCTACTCCAGCCGGGTGCTGGCCGAGTGCCGCTTCAACGACCGGCCGCTGGGGGAGACGGGTCTGAACGCCGCCGTGGCGGGGCACTTCGGGGTACCCGTGCTGCTGGTCACGGGGGATGACGTCGTCGCCAGGGAGGCCGCCGACCTCCTGACCGGGGTCCGGACCGTGGTTGTCAAGCAGGCCCTGGGCCGCTACGCCGCCCGCTGCCTGCACCCCGAGCGGACCCGGGATCTGATCCGGGAGGCGGCCGGGGACGCCCTCGCCGCCCGGGCCGGCGCCCGTCCCTACCTCCCCGACCTGCCGCTCCGGGTGGAACTGGACTTCAATGATAGCGGGCATGCTGAAGCGGCCGAACTACTGCCCGCGTTCGAGCGTACCGGCGAGCGGACACTCGCCTTCACCGCCGCCGACGCCCTGTACGCCTACCGCATGGCCCGGGTGGCCATACGCCTGGCCGCCATATAAGCGGGAAGCCCCCGGACCGCCGCCAAGGCGCCGGGGGCTTCTCTTCCCTGCCGGTGATGGTCGAACTCTCTCACCCGCGCCCCTATCCCTTTTGTAGCACGGGGTTGTCGATCTCTGTCTACCACCTACTGGCAGCGGTGGCAGCAGCAGGGAGAGGTCTGTCGAACCCCGCCCCTTGTTGCCCCGTGATCGCCCATCGATCGGGGGAAGGGAGCGGATCGAATGCGCAGGATAGGCCTCGGATGCGGATCCTCGAGTTCTTGTGGGGCTTGGGGTATCGGTCTGTAGAAGTGGGCAATCTGTGGCACGCCGTCCGGTAGGTGGGAGGGATCGGCGTTGGTGCCGCGGGGGGTGAGGAAGTGGGCACGCAATCGGTTACCGGAAACGGCAGCGCCCGTCACCGCCGCCTCACCTCGCGGCATCAGCCGCGGGAGGGCGACACCTTTGCCTTCCTGCCCGGCCCCGATCTGACACAACGGCGAGCCCCTCAGGACCACGGAAACGCTGCATTGTCTTAGAGGTCTACGGCAACTCGGCGTTGCACGACCACCTCCCGCGCGTCCTGACGGATCAGACGGTGCTCCGTTGGGGGCCGGTTAACTCCCCCCGGCCGATGCTGGCGACGCGGGCCCTCATTCTGGACGCTTCTCCGGCCGAGGGAGGTGCAACGATGCCAAGAAGATTAGAGTAACTGAGACATGGAGCCAGCGAAGCAGTGTAAGGGCCGTGCCAGCGGAGACTCCACCCCAGGCCAGTGCCACGGCCACTCCTCCGAACAACACGATAAAGCCGTTGAGCAAGGCTCTAGGCAGCGTGCGTGCCAAGCGTTCACGTCCTCCCGGGCCACCCAAAGCCCCAAAGGCGAAGAACCCAAAGAAACTCATGAAGCCCGGGTTCCCAGTCGCAACGACTCCGATTACGCCAACCAGGCCGAGTACGGCCAGGTACTTCAGAAAGCCGGGAAAGGAGCTACCCTCCACGTTGGTCACCCCCGCATGGTTGTTGGCTCCCGGTGCTCCCATCGCCCCTGCCGAACAGCTGTTTTCGGCTCCGCGAGGAGACCAAGTCTCGAATCTAGCCTCCGTGCAGGTGAGCGTATTGCGTCCGGTACATGCTCGGGCTGGACTAGGTGAAAGAACAGGCATCTCGTGACCGCACCGACACGTTCCGGTCGCCCCTAGACTATCCCCAACCTCTTCCCTGCTGCCGCGCAGGCCTCCAGAGTGAGGTCGAGGTCCTGACGGGTGTGGGTGGCCATCAGGGACAGCCGTACCCGGGACAGGCGGCGGGAGACGGCGGGGTAGAAGACGGGGTTGGCGTAGATGCCCGCCTCGTGCAGTAGCCGCCCCATCTCCTTCACCTTGAAGTCGTCGCCGATGATCAGGGGGAAGATGGCGGTCTGCTGGTTGCCAAGCTCAAATCCCAGGGCCACGAGGTTCTCCCGCATGTAGGCGACATTCTCCCACAGCCGGGTGAGGAGTCCCGGCTCTTCCTCCAGGACGTCCAGCCCGGCCAGGACCGAGGCGGCCACGGCCGGGGGCAGGGCGGTGGAGAACATGTAAGAGCGGGCGTAGAAACGCAGGTAGTTCACGACCTCGCGGGAGGCGGCGACGAAACCGCCCACCGTCCCCAGGGCCTTGGAGAGGGTGCCGGCCACCAGGTCCACCTGGCCCTCCACCCGGTGATGGGCGGGAGTGCCGCGACCGTTGGGGCCGATGACGCCGGTGGCGTGAGCCTCGTCGATCATGAGCCGGGCGCCGTGGCGCCGGCAGACCTCGATCAGCTTCGGCAGGGGGGCGATGTCGCCGTCCATGCTGAAGACGCCGTCAACGATCACCAGCTTGCCGGCATAACGGTCCCGGGCCCGGGCCAGCAGCCGGTCCAGGGCGCCCACGTTGCCGTGGGGGAAGGCCTTTACCGTGGCCGAGGACAGGCGGCAGCCGTCCATGATGCTGGCGTGGTTGAGGATGTCGTTGACCACCAGGTCGCCCTCGCGGGCCAGACCCATGACGCAGCCGACGTTGGCCGAGTAGCCGGCGGGGAAGATGATCGCGTCCTCGCAGGCCTTGAAGGCGGCCAGCCGCTCCTCCAGGCGCCGGTGCAGTTCAAGAGTGCCCGCCAGCAGGGAGACGCTGCCCGCGCCGGCCCCGTACTCGCGGCACGCCCGCTCGGCCGCCTCGATTACCCGCGGATGGGTGGTCAGCCCCAGGTAGTTGTTTGACGCCATCATGATCATCTCGCGCCGGCGGCCCTGTTCCTCGTCCCACACGGTGACCCGGTTGGCGCTGGGACCGAGCAAGGTGCGGCGGTACTGGAAATGGCCCTGGGCCTTGAGGTCCTGGATGAAAGCGTGGAAGGGGCGCGTCTTGGCGAAGATGTCGGCGTCCGGCAGGGCGTAGAAGTCGGCCATGCTCCGGCCATCGGTTGCCCTCGATGCGATCGCCATGGGGACACCCTCCCCGGTTGTGCACAAGATCGTGCTCACCCTCTATAGTATACGCTTCCCGGCGGACTCTTCCTGCCGGCGGCGGGAAAATGTCCTCGCTTGTCGGGCGGGGAGGCAGCGGTCACGGCAGGGAAGAGACGGCCGGGGGAGAATTGCCCCGGGAACGCGGAAGGAGGGCGGTCATGCGGGTGCTCGGGACCGCCTTGGCTCTCGTGTTGGCCGTGACCCTCGCCGGGGGATGCCGCCGGCAGGCCGTGACCACGGCCCCGGCGCTGGAGTTCCGCCAGCTGGAGCGGGCTCACCTGTACCGGGGCGACGAGACGTCACCGGCGCTGGTCTTCCAGTTCCCCCGCGACCTGGGCGACGTGGCCGGCGTGGTCGGCCTGTACGAGCGGGCCCGGCTGGGGGCCGCGCCGGATCCGGCGGCCTGCCGGGTCCGGCTGGTCTTCTTCCGCCATGCCCTGGCCGCGGTGGTCCTGCGGGCGATGGATGACGGCCAGGTCCTGCTAGACCACCCCGAGCTGGGGCCAGCCCGCCGGCTGGAGTCGGTTGCCCTGTGGGAGGCCCTGCTGGCCCTCGCCGGGCCGGGGGGCGAGCCGGGGCCGGATCCCGGGCCTCCGGTCGCGGGCTCCCCTCGGGTCTTGCGGCACGAGCTCCAGCCCGACCCGCCGGCGGCGTTGGCCCTGATCACCCTGCACTTCGACCGGCCCATGGACGGGGAGGACCTCCGGACGCGGCTGGCGTTCAGCCCGCTCCTGCCCGGCGTTCTCTCCCACCAGGGTGACACCCTGCTGTTCTTCGTCAGCGGCTATCCCCCGGCCGGGCAGTACACGCTCACCGTGGACAGTGGGGCCCGGGCCGCCGACGGGCAGGTCCTCGGTGAGGACTACCGGCTGGTGTTCCACTTGCCCGCCCTCGAGCCGGCGACTTCCGGGCTGCGGGATGCGGTGAACCGGACTCTGGCCGGGTCCACGCTGGCCTTCGAGCGGGTGGCGGGGGCGGGAGCGGGTGAACGCTGGCTGCCCCCGGGAGTCCCGCCTCCGGCGGGGGCGGGGGCCACCGTGTTCACCGGCCGGTACGTGGCGAGGGATCAGGTGCACTACTCGAGGGGCGACGAGACGACCACCCTGGAGGGGTATCGCGAGGGCGACCGGTTATGGCTGAGGGACGAGGTAGCCGGGGAGGCCGGCGGCTGGATCGGCCGGACCCTGGCCGATGAGCCGCCGTCGGTTGAGTGGGCCGATTTCCTGGGCGACTTGCTCGACCGGGGACGCTGGGGCGGGCTGGCCAGCCTGGACCGATCGGGAGTGGCCGTCTGGCTGGAAGCCGGCCTTCTGGGGGTGCGCCTGCCCTCGCTTGATGCCCGGCTCGGCATCATGGACGAGTGGGAGGGCGGCCCTTTCGTGAGCTATAGCCTGCTGGTCCGTCTGGCCCCCGGAGCCGGGGGCCAGGTGGTAGCGGAAATTGCCTACCGGCTGGTCTACCACCGGCCGGGAGACGTCTACGCCTTCTCCTACTTCGACGACGTGTCCCGCTTCCGGGTGGGCGAGCCACTGGTGATCTCGTACCCGGCCGACCTGGGACGGTAGGCGGGAAACCTCCCGGCGGGGCGGGCGTCTTTACCAGTAAGAGGTGAACCCTTGCGCTGCCCCCATTGCGGCCACGAACGCGAGCCCGGAGCCACCCGGTGTCCCGGTTGCGGGGACTACCCCGGCCGGGGCGAGAAGAGCTCCGCCGTCTCCCGGCGGGTGCCCGTGGGCTTGCAGGTTGACCAGTTCCAGCACCCCGAGGACCGGGCGGCCCTGGGCCGCCTGCGCACCCTGGGACCGGTGGTGGCCCTCACCCGCGCGGTTATGCGCCACCTGGCCGAGCCCGCCCTGCGGGCCCGGCTGCTGGGCAGTGGCGTCCGGACCGGCCCCGGCCAGTTCGGGGACATCCACCGCATCGTCGCCGAGAGCGCGGCGGTGCTCCGGCTGGAACCCCCCGACTGCTTCGTCGTGGCCGACCCCCGCTTCAACGCCGCCACTTACGGAACCGTCCAGCCTTTCATCGTGCTGCACTCTTCGCTGGTCGACGCCTTCACCGCCGACGAGCTCTACTTCGTCATCGGCCACGAACTGGGCCACCTCAAGTGTGAGCACGTACTCTACCTCAACGCCGCCGAGTTCGTGGCCCGCGGTGCGGCGGCCTACCTCGGCCACGTGGTGTTGGTGGCCGCCCGGGGGGCCCTGGACGCCTGGATGCGCAAGGCCGAGTTCAGCGCCGACAGGGCGGGGTTGCTGTGCGTGCAGGATTTGGAGGCGGCGAGCAGGGCCCTGCTCAAGCTGGTCCTGGGGTCGACCGAACTGCTGGCCCGGGTGGACCTGGAGGCTTACCTGGCTCAAGCCGAAGAGCTGGACCGGGGCTGGGGGCGGATGGCCGAGTTGTTCGAGAACCACCCCTTCGCGGCCAACCGGTTGCGGGAGTTGCGGCGGTTTGCCCTCCGGGGCGCTTACGACGGCCTCCTGGGGGCCGGGCGGGCGGCGGTCCTGGGCGGCCCGCCGGTGGGCGGGGAGGACGCCGAAGGGCTGGCCGGTGAGGCTCTGGAGCGGGGACTGTCTCTCCTGAAGGATAGGGGGGCCCTGTTCGCGACCGATCGGGGGCCCCGCCGGCGGGCCCTGGACGAGTTCTCGTTGGTGCTGACCACCTTCCCCGGGACCGCGGCGGCGGTCGAGGCCCTGTTCCACTCCGCGGCCGTCTACCTTCTCGAGCGCAATCCCGCCGAGGCCCTCCGCCGGTTCGCCGAGTTCGTGGATCGCTACCCCGATCATCGCCGGGCCCCGGAAGCCCTGTTCTTGCTGGGGCACATTCACGAGCGGCACCTGGGTAGACGGGAGGCTGCCCTGGAAGCCTATGAACAGGTGATCCGTCGCTACCCCGATTCGCCGCAGGCCGGGGAAGCCAGGGAAGCCCTGGCGCGCTGATCAAGAAAACCCTTCCGGCGAAAGAGGTCAGCCGGCCCGGGGCGGCGAATAGATAGAACAGGCGGCGCATCTACCGGCGCTGGAGGGAGTGGTCGGCATGGAGGACCGCCCGATGGTAATCGAGTTCCTCTGCCTCGCCTGTGGCACGCAGGGAACCCGCCTGGTGGAGGGCGGGGCGGAGGAGGGAGCAGCCACCGAACCCGGGCCTGGGCCCGGGTTTAGTTGTCCCCGCTGCGGCTCTGAAGTGCTGCAGCCGGCCCGGCCGGTCGCCCTGGCCCGCTAAAGACTCCCTTCTGGAGCCCCGGGCCGCGGGGTTCCGCGTGCCCGGACATGTCATGATCATCCCCGTGAGGACATTTTCCCCCCTTGCTGATATTTTTCAGAAAAGGTATTGCCTCCGGTGGGGCCTGCGTGTACAATGGAGGTACTTAGATGGAGGAAAGTGGGTAGGAGTGGAGAATGCCGGGCCTCAAGGGTACCTACGTACACAGCGTGGACGAGAAGGGACGGGTGACCCTGCCCGCCCGGCTCCGGGAGTTGCTGGGGGACCGCTTCGTGGTGACCCGGGGCTTCGACCGCTGCCTGTTCGTATATCCCGAGGAAGGCTGGGAGCAGCTCGAACGCAAGCTTGATGGCCAGCCCCTGGGCCAGTCTGACGCTCGTGCCTTCAAGCGGCTCTTCTTCGCCAGCGCCGGCGACGCCGAGCCGGATCGGCAGGGCAGGGTACTCCTGCCGCAGCACCTGCGAGACCATGCCCGGATCATCAGGGAGGTTGTCATCGTCGGTGTGTCCGAGCGGGTGGAGATCTGGGCCCGGGAAGAGTGGGAGGAATACAGCCAGCCCCACGTCAGGGACTACGATGCACTGGGGGCCAGGCTGGTCGGCATGTAGGCTTCCCGATGCGCGGTCTGGAGCCCGGAGTTGACCGCGCTTCCTTTTAGAAGCTGGCCCTGGGAGGTCAGGGCCTTGGAATACGAACACCGGCCGGTCATGTTGGAGGAGGTCCTGGACGGCCTGCGGGTGAGACCCGGGGGCGTCTACCTGGATTGCACGGTCGGGGGGGCCGGACACCTGCGGGCCATCGCCGAGCGGGCCCGGCCGGGGCGGGTCATCGGGCTCGATCGTGACCCGGCGGCGGTGGCGGCGGCCCGGGAGCGGCTGGTCGGGCTGGAGGCAACGGTGGTGCAGGCGGACTTCCGCCGCCTGCGGGAGGTCCTGGACGGGCTAGGGATCGAGGCGGTGGACGGCGTTCTCTTCGATCTCGGCGTCTCCTCCCACCAGCTGGACACCCCCGGCCGGGGCTTCAGCTACCGGGAGGACGGCCCGCTGGATATGCGGATGGACCCCGGCCAGGGGGTCACCGCGGCCGATCTGGTCAACGGGTTGCCGCGGGAGCAGTTGGCGCGGATTATCCGCGAGTTCGGGGAGG
This sequence comes from bacterium, assembly GCA_031082145.1. Lineage (GTDB taxonomy): Bacteria > Bacillota > Sulfobacillia > UBA995 > UBA995 > Ess09-15. The sequence continues at coordinate 138,151 of JAVHLP010000004.1, forward strand.
AGCGGTGGGCGGACCGCATTGCCGCCGCGGTGTGCCGGAGCCGGCCAGTGAGCACAACCGGGGAACTGACTGGGGTCATCCTGGGGGCTTTACCGGCCCGGGCCCGCGGCGGCCCCCGACATCCGGCCCGCCGCACCTTCCAGGCTCTACGGGTGGCGGTTAACGGGGAGTTGGATGGGCTGGCGGAGGCACTGGAGGCGGCGGTGGAGAGCACCCGCCGGGGAGGGAGGATCTGCGTCGTGGCCTATCATTCGCTGGAGGACCGCATCGTTAAGGGGACGCTCAGGCACCTGGCCACCGACTGCCTGTGCCCGCCGCAACTGCCGGTGTGCATGTGCGGGGGCGGCAGGGCTCGGCTGCGCCTGGTGTCCCGGCTCACTCCCTTGCCGGCGGAGCGAGAGGAGAACCCGCGGTCCCGCTCCGCCCGCCTGCGGGTGGCGGAGCGGCTCGTTCTAGGGGTCGCGGAGGGGGAATAGCCTTGGTAAAGCCGCAGGAGCGACTCCAACTGGACTACCTGCCCGTGCGCCCCGTCCTGCGGATGGTGCGCCGGCCCCGGCGGGCCTGGCGCGCCCGGTCGCGCTACCAGGTCTGCCTGGTCCTGCTGGCGGGGGTCCTGCTGGCGGCCGCCGGCTGGGTCGCCCTGCAGGCAGCCATCACCACTGCCGGCCAGCAACTGGTGCAGGCCCGGACCGAACTGGCCGGGGCGGTCCGGACCGGGGAGGAGTTGCGGCTGGAGCTGGCGGTCTTGCGCTCGGTGGAGCGGGTGGAAGCCGTTGCCACCGGGCAACTGGGCTTTTTGCGGCCACCGGCGGTGCGGGTGGTGCCCGCGGCCGGCGGCACCGGGGTGCCGGTGGAGGCGCCCCTGCGGACGGTTACCCTCCCCGTCGGGGAGGGCACCGGGGCCGTTGCCCACGAACAGCCAAGCCCCTACCTGGGGGCCTGGGACCAGTTCCTCAGGTGGCTGGCGGGACGGACCGCCGAGGCGGGAAGCTGGAACTGAGCGGGTTGAGGGGGCGGGGAGGTCAGAGCGGCGATGGCTGCCGTCCGCATGACCATCAGGCGAAGAGTCTTCTCCGTGTTCGCCCTCCTCCTGTCCTTTCAACTGGTCCTGATGGGCCGGCTGGCCTGGCTCCAGTTGGTCAGGGGGGCGGAGTTGTCCGAGCGCGCCTTCTACGTACGGACCAGGGAAGTCCCCGTGGAGGCCAAGCGGGGCACCGTCTACGACCGGCTCGGGCGTGAACTGGCCATCAGCGTCAACGTTGATTCGGTCTACGCCGTCCCGCTGGAGATCCCCGCCGACAAGGCCCCCGAGGTGGCTCGGCGGCTCGCCGAAGTCCTCGATCTGGATTATGAGACGCTCCTCGAGCGGCTCATCCGGCGGCAAGCCTTTGTCTGGATCCAGCGCAAGATCAGCTCCGACCAGGCCCGACAGCTCAAGGAACTGCTCCTGCCGGGGATCGGCTTCACCCAGGAAGCGCAACGCTTCTACCCCAAGGGTAGCCTGGCCTCCCACGTCCTGGGCTTCGCCGGCATCGACAGCCAGGGCCTGGCCGGCCTGGAGTATAGCTACGACCGCTACGTCCGGGGGCAGCCGGGCAAGATCGTGATCGAGTACGACGGACGGGGCCGGGAGCTCCCCCAGGCCCTGCACCGCTTCTACCCTCCCACCGACGGTTACGACCTGGTGACCTCGCTCGACGAGTACATCCAGCACATCGTGGAACGGGAAGCCGAGCGGGCGATGGAGCAGTGGCAACCCATCCGGGTGACCGTCGTGGTGATGGATCCGCGCAACGGACAGATCCTGGCCATGGCCAACCGGCCCGACTACGACCCCAACCGTTTCGCCGACTACCCGCCGGAGGCGTACCGCAACGCCGCCGTGGAGGCCGCCCAACCCCCCGGCTCGATGTTCAAGCCGGTGACCGTCGCCGCCGCCCTGGAGGAGGGGGTGGTGAACTGGAACAGCACTTTCTTCTGCGGCGGTTCGATCCAGGTGCCGGGCAGCCGGATCTCCTGCTGGCGGGGCGGGGGCCACGGCAGCCTGGACCTCTCCGGGGCGTTGGAGAACTCCTGCAACGTGGCCCTCGTTCAGATCGGGCTGCGGCTGGGGGCGGACGCCTTCTTCCGCCATTACCAGGCCCTGGGCTTCGGGGCCGTCACCGGCATCGACCTCCCGGGAGAGAACCGGGGGCTGACCGTCCGGCGGGAAGACCTCCGGCCGGTGGACCTGGCAGTGATGTCGTTCGGGCAGACCCTGACGGCGACCCCGGTGCAGCTCCTCACCGCCATTGCCGCCATCGCCAATGGCGGCTACCTGGTACAACCACATCTGGGCCTGGAACTGAGATCCGCGGACGGTCGCGAGATCATCCCCCTGACACCTGAGCCCGCCCGCCAGGTGCTCTCACCAAGGACCGCCGCCGAGGTCATGAAAGCCATGGAGGCTACCGTCCGGGAGGGGACCGGCCGGCCCGCCTACATGGAGGGTTATGCCCTGGCGGGGAAGACCGGTACCGCCCAGAAGGTCGTCGGCGGGCGGGTATCCTCCGAGCACCACTTGGCCGGCTTCGCCGGTTACGGTCCCGTCCCCGACCCCAGGGTGGCCGTGCTGGTGGTGGTGGACGAGCCCACCGGCTCCACGTTCGGCAGCCAAGTGGCCGCCCCGGTCTTCCGGGCGATCATGGAAGACGTCTATCGTTACCTGGAGATACCGGTGGGCCCGGACAGCGACCGGTCGGGCGCGGCGGTCGTGCCCCAACTGGTCGGCATGGAGGCGCTGGCGGCGGCCGGGCTGCTGGAGTCCCGGGGGCTGCGGCCCGTGTTCCGGGACGAGGGCCCGCGGGTGGCCGACCAAGTTCCCCCGGCCGGGACCCGGCTGCCCCCGGGGAGCGAGGTAATGCTGCGCCGGGGCGGCGAGGAGCAGGTCCCCGGCCTGGTCACCGTGCCCACCATCCTGGGCAAGACCATCCTGGATGCGGCCCGGGTGCTGGGCGAGGCCGGCCTCCGGCTGGAGGCCAGCGGCAGCGGGGTGGCGGTCGAGCAGCATCCCGAGCCGGGAGTGGCGGTTCGCCAGGGGACCCCGGTGCGGGTGGAGTTCCGGCCGCCCGGCCGGTGAGGAGAGGATAGCCGGGCTGCTGGGGGCGAATAGTAATTGAGGGTTATCCTGGAGCGAGGTGGGCCGGTTGCGGCTGGACGAGGTCCTGGAGGGCGGGGTGGAGCTGGAGATCAGGGGCGACCCGGGGGCGGACATCACCGGCATCGCCTACGACTCGCGGCGGGTGAACCGGGGCGACCTCTTCTGCGCCATCACCGGCCAGGTCACCGACGGCCACCGCTACCTTGAGGCAGCTCTGGACCGGGGGGCGGCCGCATTGCTGGTGGAGCAGGTACCCCGGGGTGTTCCCGTCCCCGTGGTGCGCGCGGCCGACAGCCGGCGGGCCATGGCCCTGGCGGCGGCCAACTTCCACCGCCGGCCCTCGCTAAAGCTCAGGGTGGTGGGCGTCACCGGCACCAAGGGCAAGACCACGACCGCCTTCCTGCTGCGGACCATACTGGAGGGGGCCGGAGTGCCGACCGGCCTGGTCGGCACGGTGGCTAACGTGGTTGGAGGCCGGGAGCGGCCGGTGGAGCGCACCACTCCCGAGGCCCCCGACCTACAGGCGTTGCTGGCCGAGATGGTGGCCGCCGGCGACCGGGCGGTGGTCATGGAGGTCTCCTCCCACGCCCTGGTCCTGTCGCGGGTGGAGGGGTGCCGGTTTGACACCGCCGTCTTCACCAACCTGGGGCGCGACCACCTGGACTTTCACCCCAGCCACGAGGCTTACCGGGACGCCAAGCTGCGGCTCTTCACCGGGCTCGGCGAGGACGCTAAGGAGGGTCGCCGGACCGCCGTAATCAACCTGGACGACCCTGCCGCCGGTCACTTCCTGGCCGCCTCGCCGGTGGCGGCTTTCACCTTCGGCCTGGGGAGCCAGGCCCTGGTGCGGGGGGAGGATCTGGTGCTGGACGGGGAGGGGACGAGCTTCACCCTGCGGGCCGGCTGGCCGGGCGAACCCGGGGAAGTGGAGATTCCCTTCCGGGTGAACGTCCCCGGTCGCTTTAACGTCTACAACAGCCTGGCCGCCATCACCGCCGGCATGGCCGAGGGCGTGCACCCCGCGGTCATGCCCGAGATCCTGGCCGGGGCACCGCGGGTGCCCGGGCGGCTGGAGAAGGTGGAGGAGGGGCAGGACTTCACCGTGCTGGTGGATTACGCCCATACCCCCGACAGCCTGGAGAACGTGCTGGCGACCACCCGGGAGTGCTCGCCCGGTAGGTTGATCGTGGTTTTTGGCTGTGGCGGCGACCGCGATCGGGGCAAGCGGCCGCTGATGGGACGGGTGGCCGTTGAAGGGGCCGACCTGGTGGTGCTCACCTCCGACAATCCCCGGAGCGAGAACCCGGCGGCCATCCTCGAGGATATCCTCGCCGGGACCGGCCCGCCCGACCCCTCCCGGTTGTGGGTGGAACCCGACCGCCGCCAGGCCATCCGGCGGGCGGTGGCCATTGCCCGCCGGGGCGACACGGTAGTGCTGGCCGGCAAGGGCCATGAGACCTACCAGCAGGTGGGCGACACCAAGTTTCCCTTCGACGACCGGGAGGAGGCCCGCCGGGCGATCCGGGAACGGCCGGCGGCCGGGCCGTGATCCTGTTCACGGCAGCCGAGGTGGCCCGGGTGACGGGGGGCTCGCTGGAGGCGGGCGACCCCGGAGCCCACATCACCGGCGTGGTCACCGACAGCCGGGAAGCCGGCCCTGGTGATCTCTTTGTGGCCATCGGCGGCAGCCGGCATGACGGGCACGACTTCCTGCCCGCGGCGGCGGGCGCCGGCGCGGTGGCCGCCCTGGTGGCCCGGGTACCGGCCCCGGCGCCGGGACTGGCCCTGATCCGGACCGCCGATCCGGTGGTGGCCATGGGGGCGCTGGCCGCCCATCACCGCCGCCGGTTCGCCCTCCCCGTGGTCGCGGTGACCGGCTCGGTCGGCAAAACGGCGGTCAAAGACCTCACCGCGGGCGTCCTGGCCCAGGGCTACCGGGTCCTGGCGACCTCCGGCAACCTGAACACGGAGATCGGGGTCCCGCTGACCCTTTTCGGCCTGGACAGGGGGCATGGAGTCGCGGTGTTGGAGATGGGCATGCGGGGGGAAGGGCAAATCGCCTACCTGGCGGCGATGGCCCTTCCGCTCGTGGGAGTGGTCACCAACGTGGGTGACATCCACCTGGAGGCCTTGGGCAGCCGGGAAGCGATTGCCCGGGCCAAGGGGGAACTCCTGGCCGCCCTGCCCGCCGGCGGGGTGGCGGTGGTCAATGCCGCCGACCCCGGGGCGCGGCGACTGGGCGAGCGGCACCGGGGAGCGGTGATCGCTTACGGCGACGGTCCGCGGGCGGTGGTGACGGCGCGAAGTGTCCGGAGCCACGGGGCCGCCGGCACGTCCTGGACGCTGGCGGTGGAGGCGGCGGGCTGGCCGGAGGAGCCCTTGGGCGGGAAGTCCCCGGCCTGGCCGCCCGGCCCCGCCGGGCAGGAGGTGCGGCTGCCGCTGGCCGGCCGCCACAACGTGAGCAATGCCCTGGGGGCGGCCGCCGTCGGGCTGCTCTTCGGGCTCACCCCGGCGGCGGTAGCCCGGGGGCTAGCCCTGGCCCCCCGCAGCGACATGCGCTTGGCGGTGCGGCGGGTGGCGGGAGTCGTCATCCTGGACGATACCTACAACGCCGGTCCGGCCTCCACCCTGGCCGCCCTGGAAGTGCTGCGGGACCTGGCGGGAGCGGGACGGGCCGTGGCAGTGCTGGGGAATATGCTGGAACTGGGGTCCCAGGCCGAGGCGGGCCACCGCCGGGTGGGCAAGGCCTGCGCCGGCCTGGCGGGCCTTGTCACGCTGGGGGACCTCGCCGCCGGCATTGCCCGGGCCGCCCGGGCGGCCGGCCTGGACCGCGTCGTCGAGTGTTACCAACGCGACGAGGCCCTGGCCGCCCTGGAGGCCATGGTCCGCAAGGGGGACACCATACTCTTCAAGGGATCGCGAGGGATGAGGATGGAGCTTCTCCTGGCCGACTTCGTGGCCGCCCGGGGGAGAGGAGGGCGCCGGTGACCGGGCGGGAGGGAGTCGTGCTGCTGGCCGCGGCGGCGGTGGCCGCCCTGCTGGGAGTAGCCGTGATCCCGCTCTTACGGCGGTTGCGGCTGGGTCAGAGCATTCGCAACGACGGCCCGGCCACCCACCTGGTCAAGGCCGGCACTCCCACCATGGGGGGGATCTTGATCCTGGGTGGCCTGGCGACCGGCCTGGCCGTCGCCGGCCAGTTCGGCCCCCGCCTGGCCCTCGCCCTGCTGGCGGTGCTGGTCTACGGCCTGCTGGGTTTCCTCGACGACTTCCTGAAGGTGGCCCGGCGTCGACCCTTGGGCCTGAAGGCCCGTTACAAGCTGCTCTGGCAGGCGGCCGGGGGGCTGGCCCTGGGCCTTGTCGTCACCTACCTTCCCGGCCACGGCACCGACGTGCGGGTGCCCTTCACCGGCCACCAGCTCGAACTCGGTTCGCTATACCCGGCCTTCGTCATGTTGCTGGCGGTGGGGACGGTCAACGCCGTCAACCTCACCGACGGTCTGGACGGCCTGGCCGCGGGCTTGATTCTGATCGCCCTGGCGACCTACGCCTTTCTGGCCGCCGTCCTGGGGGTCGCCGAGATCACGGCTTTCTGCCTGGCCACGGCCGGGGGGTGCGTCGGCTTCCTGGTGCACAATCGTCACCCGGCCCGGGTGTTTCTGGGTGACACGGGGGCGATGGCCTTGGGCGGGGCCCTGGCCGCGGTCGCCGTGCTGACCCGGACGGAGCTGGTGCTCCCCATCATCGGCGGCGTGTTCGTGGCCGAGACGCTCTCGGTGATGGCGCAGGTCGCTTCCTTCCGCCTGACCGGGCGGCGGGTCCTGCGCATGTGTCCCCTGCACCATCATTTCGAGCTGGGAGGCTGGGCGGAGACGCGGGTGGTAAGGGTCTTCTGGGCTACCGGGTTGGTCCTGGCCCTGCTGGGGATCGCCGGCATGGTCGGAGGCGCCCCGTGAGGAGGTGGGAGACGATGCGCCGGGGACAGCCCGATTTCGTCATCTTCCTGGTGACCCTGGCCCTGGTGGGGCTGGGCTTGATCATGGTGTTCTCGGCCAGCATGGCGAAAGCCAACGAGCTGTATGGGGACGCCGCTTACTTCTTCAAGCGACAGTTCCTGTGGGCCTTGCTGGGCGGAGCGGCCATGCTGGTGACCATGCGAGTCGACTACCGCCGCTATCGCGAGCTGGCCGGCCCCCTCCTGCTGGTGACCGTCATCCTGCTGCTGGTCGTCCTCTTGCCGGGGGTGGGGCGGGAGGTCCATGGATCGCGACGCTGGCTGGGGTTTGGCAGCCTGGGCCTGCAGCCATCGGAACTGGCCAAGCTGGCGGTGGTCGTCTACGCGGCGGTGGGCCTGGCCCGGCGACCGGACCAGGTGGGACGCTTCGTGACGGGGATCCTGCCCTGGATCGCCCTCATCAGCGTCCTCTTCCTGCTGGTCCTGCAACAGCCGGACCTGGGCACGGCCATCGCCATCGCCGGCAGCCTCTTTTTCCTGCTCTTCATGGCCGGAGCCCGCCTGGGGCACCTGGGTGCCCTGGTTGCGGCCGCCCTTCCGGTGCTGGCCTGGGCGGTGGTGAGCGCCGAGTACCGGCTGCGCCGGTTGATCGCCCATCTCCGTCCCTTCGACGATCCGCTGGGCAGCGGTTTCCACATCATCCAGTCCCTGTACGCCCTGGGAACCGGCCGCATCTTCGGGGTAGGATTGGGACAGAGCGTGCAGAAGTATTTCTACCTGCCGGAGCAGCACACCGACTTCATCTTCGCCATTCTGGGGGAGGAACTCGGACTGATCGGCGGGCTGGTGGTCATCCTGTTGTTCGTGGTGTTCGCCTGGCGCGGCTACCGGGCCGCCCTGACCGCCCCCGATACCCTGGGTTGCCTCCTGGCGGCCGGCATGACGACCATGGTGGTGCTACAGGCCGTCATCAACATCGGCGTGGTGACCGCCACCCTGCCCATCACCGGCATTCCCCTTCCGTTCGTGAGCTTCGGCGGCAACTCGCTGCTGTTCAGCATGATGGGGGTGGGCGTGCTGCTGAACGTGTCGCGGTACGGCAAGGGATGAGGGTCCTCCTGACCGGTGGGGGTACGGGAGGCCATGCCTACCCCGCCCTGGCCATCGCCCGGGCCCTGCGGGACCTCCAACCGGAGGTCGAACTGCTCTACGCCGGGACCCGGCGGGGGGTGGAGGCGAGCCTGGCGGCCCGCGAGGGCATCCCCTTCCGGGCCATCCGGGCCCGCGGCCTCTACGGCAAGTCGTTTGGGGATCGGGTCCGCGGGGTGGGCGAGTTGGTCGTGGGCCTCGCCCAGGCCTGGCGCCTGGTGCGGGAGTACCGGCCGGCGGTAGTGGTGGGGACCGGGGGCTACGCTTCGGCCCCCATCGTGGCCGCCGCCGCCCTGGCCCGGGTGCCTGTGCTGCTGCAGGAGCAGAACGCCTTTCCCGGGCGGGCCAACCGCCTGCTGGCCCGTTGGGCCGGGGCGGTGGGGGTGCCCTACCCGCAGACGGCAAGAGGCTTCCCCCGCCGCGCCCGGTGCGTGGTGACCGGCAATCCGGTACGCCCGGAAGTCACCGGCATCACCCGTCAGGAAGGGGCTCGCGTCCTGGAGCTTCACCCCGACCGGCCGACCGTCTACGCCTTTGGCGGCAGTCTGGGGGCCCGGCGGCTCAACCTGGCCCTGCTGGGCGCGTTGCCCCGCCTGCTGGAGCGGCCCGGGTTGCAGGTGATCTGGTCCACCGGCCCCGGCCAGCGGGAGGAGATGCTGGCCGGCCTGGCGGCGGCGGGGGTCGACCCTCGCCGGCCCGGCCTCCTGGTGTTTGACTACCTGCACGACGCGCCCGCCGCCCTGGCCGCGGCTGACCTGGTGGTGTCCCGGGGCGGGGGGGTCACGCTGGCCGAGATCACGGCCCGCGGCATCCCCGCCATCATCGTCCCTTCCCCCAACGTGGCCCACGACGAGCAGACCCACAACGCCGGCATCCTGGAGGCTGGGGGGGCTGCCCGGCTGATCCCGGAAGCAGTCCTGGACGGGCCCCGGCTCGCCGGGGAGATCCAGGCCCTCCTGGACGACGCCGCCCGCCGCCGGGCGATGGCGGCCGCCAGCCGGGCCCTGGGCCGGCCGGACGCCGCCGAGCGACTTGCCCGCCTGGCCCTGGAGTTGGCCGGGACATACGTCACACCCCGCCGGGGAGGTTCATAAGATGGGATGCTGGCGGCCGGAAAGGGGCAGCCCCTGACCATGCCGGCCTGCGGACTGGGGCGCGTGCACCTCATCGGCATTGGCGGATCGGGGATGAGCGCCATCGCTACTCTGCTGATCCAGATGGGTTGCCGGGTTTCCGGGTCCGACCTCCGGGCGTCGGACGCCACCCGGAAGTTGGAGTCGCTGGGGGTCAGGTTCTACCACGGGCACCGGCCCGAGAACCTCGGCCGGCCCGACCTGGTGGTCATCTCCACCGCCGTGGCCGACGACAACCCGGAACTCCAGGCCGCCCGGCAACGGGGCTTCCGGGTACTGAGGCGCATCGAGATGCTCGATCTGGCTTTGCGGGGGAAGCGGACCATCGCCGTGTCGGGGAGTCACGGCAAGACCACCACGACCTCGCTGCTGTACCGCATCTTGCGGGCGGCCCGGCTGGACCCGACGGTGGTGGTGGGAGGCACCCAACCCGAGTTGGGCAGCAACGCCGAACTGGGGAAGGGGGACCTTGCGGTCGTGGAAGCGGACGAGAGCGACGGTTCCTTCCTCAAGCTCTCGCCGGAGATCGCGCTGGCCACCAACGTGGATGACGATCACCTGAATTACTACGGCAGCTTCGAGGGCCTGGTGGAGTCCTTCCGCCGCTACCTGGAGGGTCCCGGCCCCGCCGGCCTGGCCGTTCTCTGTGCCGACGACGAGCACCTGGCCGCCCTGGCGCCGCGTCTGTCCACGCCCCGGATCACCTACGGCTTGCGGGCCACCGCCGACTACACCGCCTGCCACCTGTCGCTGGAACCCCGACGGGTCCGCTTCGACGTCTACCATGAGCCACGGTTCCTGGGCCGGGTTGAGCTCCCCCTGCCCGGGGAGCACAACGTACTGAACGCCTTGGGTGCCCTGGCCGTGGCCCACCGCCTGGGGGTGCCTTTCGCCGTGTGCCGGGAGGCGTGCCGGGAGTTCCCCGGCGTGGCCCGTCGCTACCAGGTCTGGGGTGCGGCCAGGGGGATCACCGTCATGGATGACTTCGGCCACCACCCGACGGAGATCGAGGCAACCCTGTCCACCATTGCCGGCGAGGGTTACCGCCGGGTGGTCGTCGTCTTTCAGCCCCACCGTTACACCAGGACCGAGCGTCTGCACCGGGATTTCGGGCCGCCTTTCCGGCACGCCGACCTGGTGATCGTCCCGCCCATCTTCGCGGCCAGTGAGGCTCCCCGGGAGGGAGTGACGGCCGACCTCATCGTGTCCGCCATCCGGGAACTGGCCGGGCGGGAGGTCGTGCCCGTAAGCAGCCTGGACACAGCCCTGGAAGCGGTGCTCCAGCGGGCCGAACCCGGCGACCTGGTGCTGACCCTGGGGTGTGGCGACGTGGGCGAGCTGGCTCCCCGCATCCTGGCGGCCCTTGGCCGGGAGGCTTAGGAAGGAAGGTACGGGTTTGGCGAGACTGGAGATCACCGGCGGCTGGACCTTGCGGGGCCAGGTGCGGATAAGCGGGGCCAAGAACGCCACCCTGCCCATGCTGGCCGCCGCGCTCCTGACCGGCGAGGAATGCGCGCTGGTGGACGCTCCTCGCCTGCGCGACACGGCGGTCATGGAGGCCATCCTGACCAGCCTGGGAGTGGCCGTCCATAGTGAGACCGACGGCGAGGGACGACGGGTGCTGGTCGCCCGCGCCGGCTCCCTGGAAGCCTGGCACGTGCCGGAGCGGCTGGTGGGGGAGATGCGATCTTCCATCTTCATCATGGGGCCGCTGCTGGGCCGCTTGCGCCGGGCCAGGATCTCCTACCCCGGGGGGTGCGCCATCGGCCCCCGCCCCATCGATATGCACCTCCGGGGACTGACCCAACTGGGGGCCGTCATCCGCGAGCGCGGGGGCTACATCGAGGCCGAGACCCCGGGGCTGGTGGGGGCGGAGATCCACCTCGACTTCCCCAGCGTCGGCGCCACCGAGAACCTGATGATGGCAGCGGTCCTGGCCCGGGGGACGACGGTCATCCACAACACGGCCAAGGAGCCCGAGATCGTGGACCTGCAGAACTTCCTCAACAAGCTGGGGGCCAGGATCAGGGGAGGTGGGACCGACGCCATCCGCGTCGACGGCGTGGCGTCCCTGGGCGGGGGAGAGCACACGGTTATCCCCGACCGCATCGAGGCGGGCACTTACCTGGCGGCAGTGGGCGCCGCCCGGGGCGAGGCCAGGCTGGAGAACGTGATCCCGGAGCACCTGGACGCCGTCCTCAGCAAGTTCGGGGAAGCCGGCCTGCAGATCCACCGCGAAGCGGACGCCCTGTCGGTCCAGTGCGGACGCCGCCTCGAGGCCACCGACTTCAAGACCTTGCCCTACCCGGGATACCCCACCGACTTGCAGCCGCAAGCCACGGTGCTGGCATGCACGGCCCGGGGAATCAGCATGATCACCGACACCATCTTCCCCAGCCGCTTCACGCAGGTCCAGGAACTCCGCCGGATGGGGGCCGACATTCGCCTGGAGGGCAGGACGGCGGTAGTAACGGGGGTTCGCCGGCTCTCGGGGGCGACCGTTAGCGCCAGCGACCTCCGTAGCGGGGCGGCCCTGGTGTTGGCGGGTTTGGCCGCCGAGGGGACCACCGTGGTCGAGGGCATCCACCACGTGGACCGCGGCTACGAAGAGATCGAGAGCAAGCTGGCGGCCTTGGGGGCCGTCATCCAGCGCCTGGAGTGAGCCATGATACCATCGGATCCCTTCGCGTGTCCCCGGGATGGACAGGCCTCCCGGCGCCGGCGGGCCAATCGCCGCCTGCCGGTGATGTTCGGCCTGGCCGCCCTGGCCGTGGCCGGGGTGATCCTGTTCCTGGATTCCGGCTTCTTCGAGGTGCGCGAGGTCACCGTCGCCGGGCTGCGCCTGGTGGCCGAGGAGGAGATCTTGGCCCTCTCCGGCATCCGGCCCAGGACCAGCACCTGGCGCCTCTCGCTGCTGTCCATCCAGCGGGGGGTCGAATCCCATCCCCGGGTGAAACGGGCCACCATCACCCGGGACTTACCCCGGGGGCTCTTGATCACCATCGAGGAACGGTCCGCGGTGGCGGTCATCCCTTACTACGCGTCTTTCCTGGAAGTCGATGCCAGCGGGCAGGTACTGGGACTCGCCGCCGGCGTCCCCCGGCACCCGGTAATCACCGGTCTTCTCCTCCGCCGGGCCGTCCCCGGCGACGACCTGTCGGAGCGCTTGCGCCCGGGCCTGGAAGTCCTGGAGCACCTGGGTCCGGGGGAGGCCGGCCTGGTGGCCGAGGTACACCTGGCGGAGACGGGGGAGGTCATCGCCTACACAGCCGACGCGACCACCGTTTACCTCGGGCTGCCCCAGGCGATGGGGCCCAAGGTGTCCGCCCTGCTGGCCGTGGTGGAAGAACTGGCCTTTGCCGGGAGCCGGGCGGAGTACATCGACCTGCGCAATCCGGGTCGACCCTTGGTGAAGCTCCGCGACGGGAAATGAGACGAAGGGCTACCGTCCGGCGAGGTAATGGCAGGGAAACAGGGTAGTCCATAGAAACTCCTAGTTCGGGTGCTCCGGTGCTGGGCATCCTCCAGGGGGTGGAAGGACCTTGCTGGAACTGGAAATGGAGATCGAGAGGCGCGCCATCGTCAAGGTCGTGGGCGTGGGTGGCGGGGGAGGCAACGCCGTAAACCGCATGATCGCCGCCAGCCTCCGGGCCGTTGACTTCGTCAGCATGAACACCGACGCCCAGGCGCTTGCCTCGTCCCGGGCGCCCGTCCGGGTGCAACTGGGCGCCGCCCTGACCCAGGGATTGGGGGCGGGAGGCGACCCCGCCATCGGGCGGCAGGCCGCCGAGGAGAGCAGGGACATAGTGCTGGAAGCGGTCCGGGGGGCGGACATGATCTTCATCACGGCCGGCATGGGCGGCGGCACGGGCACCGGGGCCGCGCCGATTGTGGCCGAGTGTTCCCGCGAGCAGGGCGCGCTAACGGTCGGCGTGGTCACCCGCCCCTTCGCCTTCGAGGGGCGGCCCCGGGCGGTCCAGGCCGAGGCCGGCATCGAGGAACTCAGGGACCAGGTGGACACCCTGATCGTCATTCCCAACGATCGTTTACTCCAGGTGGTCGACCGCAAGACCTCCATCCTGGACTCCTTCCGTTTGGCCGACGACGTCCTGCGCCAGGGGGTCCAGGGGGTATCCGACCTGGTGGCCACCGAGGGCGTGGTCAACGTGGACTTCGCCGACGTCAAGACCATCATGCGGGAGACGGGCTCTGCCCTCATGGGGATCGGCGTCGCCCGGGGCGAGAACCGGGCCGCCGAGGCGGCCCAGGCGGCCATGTGTAGCCCCCTCCTGGAGACCACTATCGAGGGAGCCCGGGGGATCCTGCTCAACATCTGCGCAGGCCCCGACCTGGGACTCTTTGAGGTCAATGAAGTGGCCAGCGCCATCAAGAAGGCGGCCGATCCGGGGGTCAACATCATCTGGGGAGCGGTCATCGACGACGACGCCGGCGACGAGCTCCGGGTCACCGTGATCGCCACCGGCTTCGAACCTCGACCCCGCCGTCGCGAGAACCGCCAGGATCTCGACTTGCAGCCCTTCTCGGTGACCGACGAACTCGACCTGCCGGCCTGGCTGCGGGGGGCGCCGGACCCCAAGTTCCTGCGGTAACGGCAGCTACTTCGACCGAGGAGACCAACCGCGTGATCAGGGCTCTGTTCTTCGATCTGGACGGCACCTTGCTGACCTCCGACAAGCGCATCGACCCCGCCACCGGCGAGGCCCTCCGGCAATGCCGGCAGAACGGCATCAAGGTCATGGTTGCGACCGGACGGTCGCCGCTGCTGGCGCCGGCGCTCGGTCTTACCGCCGGCGAGGAGGAGTTGCTGGCTGACGGTGGCGTGTTCTACAACGGAGGCTGCATCATCGGGGCCGGGCAGAAGCGGTACTCGACGATGTCGGCCAGGGTGGCCAGGGAATGCTGCGCCCTGTTCGCCTCCTACCCCGAAGTCAACTTCTCGGTGCAGATGGTAGGCGACGTCCACAGCTTCCGCCATCGCATCGACGGCCCCGCCTTCGCCATCTGGGGAGTGGATCGGGCCGCAGTCTTGCCTCTCGACGCTGTCCGCCTGGATGCCGTTGTCAAGATCATGGTCTTCTCGCCCCAGTCCGCCCTCGCCGGCCTGTACGCCGAACTGGGTCAACGGCTGGACGGCGAGGCAAACATATACCAGACATGCAACGCCGACTTCCATGCCGTGGAGGTAGTTGCCAGCAACGTGAACAAGAAGCTGGCCGTCGAACGGGTGGCCGGGCTGTACGGCATTGGCGGTGATGAGCTGGCCGTCTTCGGCGACGGCGGTAACGATGTGGACATGCTGCGGGGCTTCCGGCACTCGGTGGCCATGGGCAACGCCGACCCGGAGGTCAAGGCCGTGGCCCGGTTCGTTACCCGGAGCAACGACGCCGGGGGCATCCCCCACGCCCTCTCGAACATCCTGGGACTGCTCTAGGCTTTCCTCACCGGCCCGGCCCTCACGGTTGCACTCCCCCAGTCACTGGGTGAGGCCCAGCCGACAGACTTCTCCCCGGGGAGTTCTTACAATGGAGACATAGGGCGGGAGGGACGGGCATAGCCCTCTAAGGAGTTCTCTCGCCGGGGGGGTACCCCCATGGGCTACATCTATGCCGACCTGTACTTCCTCACCAACCTCGGCATGAACTTCGCCACCCTCTGGCTGGCGGCCAGGCTGGGCCGCCTGCCGGGTAAGCCCCGGCGCCTGGCCGGCGCCGCCCTGCTGGGAGCCTTGTATGCCCTGGCCTTTCTGGTCCCTTCCCTGCACTGGCTGTTCAGCCCGGTGGGTAAGGTGTGCTTTTCCCTGCTCCTGGTGGCCGTGGCCTTCGCTCCCCGCACCTGGCGGGCTCTGGGGCGGGCCACCGCCTGGTTCTACGGCGTGAGTTTTCTCACCGGCGGCATCGCCCTGGGCCTGGGGTTTCTCACCGGGAGCCCCTCGGCCGCCCTGGGTGGGGTATGGGTCTTCGGCGGCAGTGTGCGCTGGTGGGTCCTGGGTTGTTCCACCGGCGGTTGCCTGCTGCTGGCGGGGACCTTGCTCACCGGAACCCGCCGCCGGCTCCGGCAGGCCTTGCTGGTGCCGGTGGAACTGATCTTCGGCGACGACGCGGTGACCCTGCGGGCCCTGGTGGACACCGGCAACCGCCTGCAGGACCCGCTGACCGGGTCGCCGGCCGTGGTGGCCGAGACCGCGGCCCTGAAAGGGGTGTTACCGGATCCGGTGTGGGCCTGCCTGGCGGGAGGAACCGACCTCGGCGGGACGGTCGAGGGCCTGGCCGGCACTTCCTGGGCATCCCGGTTGCGGGTGGTGCCTTTCCGGACGGTGGGCGAGCCGGCCGGCCTGATGGTCGGCTTCCGGCCCGACCGGATCATCATCCACGACCAGGGCCGCCGGCGCGAGGTGGCCGACGCCGTGGTCTGCACCTACCCCCGGCCGCTTTCGGTGGCCGGGGAGTACCGCGCCTTGCTCAATCCCGACCTGCTGGAGGAGGGTTAGGGCATGCGGCGGCTAGACCCCCGGTGGCGGGTGCGCCTGGGCATGGTCCGGGTGCTGGTCTGGCTCCGGCTGGAACCGCCGCCCCTGCTGTATGTCGGGAGCAGCGAGACCTTGCCCCCGCCGCTGTCCAGCGACGAGGAGGGCCGGCTGATCGGATTGCTGCAAGAGGGAGACGGGTCGGTCCGGTCTACCCTGGTAGAGCGCAACCTCCGCCTGGTCGTCTACATCGCCCGCAAGTTCGAATCCAGCGCGGTGGGCCTCGAGGACCTGGTCTCGATTGGCACCATCGGGCTAATCAAGGCGGTGAACACCTTCGACCCCGGCAAGCGGATCAAGCTGGCCACCTATGCCTCCAAGTGCATCGAGAACGAGATCCTGATGCACCTCCGGCGCAACCGCCGCCGCCGGGCCGAGGTCTCCTTTGACGAGCCTCTGAACACCGATGGCGATGGCAACGAGCTCTTGCTGTCGGATGTGCACGGGACCGATCCCGACGTGACCTACCGCGAACTCGAAGAGGAAGTCGATCGCCTGCTGTTACACCAGGCCATGGCGGGCCTGGCCGGGCGGGAGAAGCGGATCATGGAACTCCGCTTCGGCCTGGCCGGCGGCCGCGAGAGGACCCAGAAGGAGGTCGCCGACATCCTGGGGATCTCCCAGTCCTACATCTCGCGGCTGGAGAAACGGACCATCAAGCGGTTGCGGAAGGAGATCGCGAACATGCAGTAAGGCGAATAATCACCGCCCCCCCGGAAATACTGAGCTTGACATTACAGATATTGGTAACTTCCGGGAGGGGTGGGGCCTTGCTGGTCAACAAGGTTGAGATTTGCGGTGTAAACACCTCCAAGCTCCCCGTCCTCTCCAATGCCCGCATGCGCGAGCTCTTCGCGCAGGTCCAGCAGGGCGAGACCGGCGCCCGGGAGCAGCTGATCCGGGGCAACCTGCGCCTGGTGCTCAGCGTCATCCAACGCTTCAACAACCGCGGCGAGAACGTGGACGACCTCTTCCAGGTGGGCTGCATCGGGCTGATCAAGGCCATCGACAACTTCGACCTGGGGCAAAACGTCAAGTTCTCCACCTACGCGGTCCCCATGATCATCGGCGAGATCCGCCGCTACCTCAGGGACAATAATCCAATCCGGGTCAGCCGCTCGCTGCGGGACGTGGCTTACAAGGCCCTCCAGGTGAGGGACACCCTGGTCAACAAGCACTCCCGGGAGCCCACCCTGGGCGAGATCGCCCATGAACTCAAGATGGCCCGTGAAGACGTGGTCTACGCCCTGGACGCCATCCAGGAGCCCATCAGCCTGTTCGACCCCGTCTACCATGACGGCGGTGACCCCATCTTCGTGATGGACCAGATCTCGGATGACAAGAGCCTGGACCAGAGCTGGCTGGAGCAGATCTCCATCCGGGAGGCGTTGCGGCGCCTCAACGAGCGGGAACGCCTGATCCTGACCCTCCGTTTCTTCGAGGGGAAGACCCAGATGGAGGTCGCTTCCGAGATTGGCATCTCCCAGGCCCAGGTCTCGCGCCTGGAGAAGGCCGCTCTGGCCCACATGCGCAAGCAGATGTGATGGAAGGGTGAGCCGTAGCATGCTCAGAACTCGACGGAGCTGGCTCGTTCTCGCCGGGCTGCTGGCCCTGGTGGCGGTAGCGGCCGGGGTGGAGCACGAGCACCGCGCGGTGCAGGCCTGGAACCCGCGCAACCTGATGCGCCTGCACGTGGTCGCCCATAGCGATAGCTCCGCTGACCAGGAAGCCAAGCTGGCGGTGCGGGACGCCATCCTCCGCCACTTCAGAGGCCGGCTGCCGGCCACCCCGGCCGCCGCCTCCGCTGTGATCCAGGGTGAGCTGGAACAACTGGACGCCCTGGCCCGCGGCGTTCTGCGGGAACGCCACCTGGAGTACGAAGCCCGGGCGGAGTGGGGTGTTTTCGCCTTCCCCGAGCGCGCCTACGGCGGCCGGGTGGCCCCGAGCGGGAACTACCGGGCGGTCCGGGTCGTTCTCGGATCAGGCATGGGCGAGAACTGGTGGTGCGTCCTGTTCCCGCCCCTGTGTTTTCTCGAGCTGACCGCCGACTCCCCGCCCGAAGAGGTGAGCGCCCGGCTGGAGGAGGCGCCGGTGGAAGTTCGCCTCTGGTTCTGGGAACGGGCCCAGCAGCTGGCCCGCCGCTGGCCGGCCCTGTCCCGGTGGCTGGCCCGGCGGCCCATGGGGGCGGGACCCCGCGACTGACGGTGGACTTCCCCTCCCTCCCGACATAAACATGGAGGGGGGTGGGGATCGTGAGTGTCCCGCCGGATGAGAACCGTCCCCCCCGCTGGGGCGAACGCACGCTTCCCGGGGAGACCTGGCAGCCGGTGAGAGTCTCCGACCTGAGGCTCCGCGACGTGGTGAACGTCCTCGACGGGCGGCGCCTGGGCATTGTCAACGACATCGAACTGGACCTGAACACCGGCCGGGTGCTGGCCCTGGTCGTGCCGGGGCCCGGCCGCTTCCTGGGCTTGTTCGGCCGCGACTCGGACTACGTGATTCCCTGGGAACGCATCCGCAAGATCGGCTCCGACGTCATCCTGGTGGAACTCCCCGGCTACACCGAACCTTTCAGCCGGGGTTGACCCTCCCCGTCTTCCCACCCTAGGGACACCCTGTCATCCGAGCGAGAACCGGTCTTCCTCATTGTGATGCACCGTGGCGGATTTGTGTTCCCCCCTGGACATACCAGATGTAGTGGGTTATACTTGAGCAGGAAACTATATCTGGTGTCAGGTGATGGCATGCGGTGCCCCCATTGTCAGTGTCCGGAGACCCGGGTGGTCGACTCGCGGCCCACCGAGGACGGCTCCGTCATCCGCCGGCGGCGGGAGTGCGAACGCTGCTCCAGGCGATTCACGACTTACGAGAAGGTGGAGGAAGTTCCGCTGCTGGTCGTGAAGAAGGATGGACGGCGGGAAGGATTCGACAGCCGCAAGATACTGGGCGGACTGATGAAAGCCTGCGAGAAGCGCCCCATTTCCATGGCCACCCTGGAGTCGGCGGCGCGGGAGATCGAGAGTGAGCTCAGGAACACCGGCGAGCGGGAGATCCCCAGCGAGACGGTTGGCGAGATGGTAATGGAGCGGCTGCGGGAGATAGACGATATAGCCTACGTACGCTTCGCTTCCGTGTACCGGCAGTTCAAGGACTTGACCCGCTTCCGGGAAGAACTGGAGAAGCTCTTGGGGGAGGGCTAGGGTTGCTCGAGCTCAGGGAGAACGCCCGGGTGGTGCTGGAAACCAGGTACCTCAAGAAGGTCGACGGCAAGGTGGTGGAGACGCCGGAAGACCTGTTTCGGAGGGTGGCTCGCCACATCGCGGCCGTGGAGGCCGACCTGTACGGTAAGCCGCCGGGGGAAGTGGCCGAACTGGAGGAGCGGTTCTACCGCATGATGACCGCCCTGGAGGCCCTTCCCAACTCGCCCTGCCTCATGAACGCGGGCCGGGAATTGGGACAGCTGTCGGCCTGCTTCGTCCTCCCGGTCGAGGACTCCATCGAGACCATCTTCGAGAGCATCAAGCACACAGCCCTGATCCAGCGCTCCGGTGGGGGCACCGGCTTCTCCTTCTCCCGCCTGCGGCCCAAGAACGACGAGGTCCGCTCCACCGGCGGCATCGCCAGCGGCCCGGTCTCCTTCCTCAAGTGCTTCAACGCCGCCACGGAAGCGATCAAACAGGGGGGAACCCGCCGGGGGGCCAACATGGGCATCCTCCGGGTCGACCACCCCGACATCCTGGAGTTCATCACCTGCAAGCGGGACAACCGCGACATAACCAACTTCAACATATCAGTCGGGGTCACCGACGCCTTCATGCGGGCGGCCGAGGAGGACTCCGAGTACGACCTGGTGAACCCCCGCGACGGCCTGGTTGCCGGACGCCTGCGAGCCCGCCAGGTCCTGGACCTGATGGTGCAGATGGCGTGGAAGAACGGGGAACCGGGGATCGTCTTCCTCGAACGCATCAACCGGGACAATCCCACTCCCGGCCTGGGCCCCATCGAGAGCACCAATCCCTGCGTAACCGCTGACACCTGGGTCTTCACTGCCCGAGGCCCGCGGGAGGTCGGGGAACTGGTGGGCCAACCCCTGGAGGTGGTGGTGGCCGGGCGGTCCCACGCGACAGGGCCGGAAGGTTTCTTCAAGACGGGGACCCGTCCGGTTGTCAAGCTGGTAACCCGGGAGGGGCATGATGTACGGCTAACCGCCGACCACAAGGTTCTGAGGGCGGCGGATCTGACCCGTTACCGTCTCGTTCCGGAGTGGGTCCCGGCCGGGGAGTTGAGGCCCGGTGACCGGGTTCTCCTCCACGATCACCGCTCGCTGGCCGGCTGGCCGGGTGAGTTGACCGCGGCCGAGGGGTACCTCCTGGGCCTGCTGGTGGGCGACGGGGTGCTTGAGCACGACTCCGCCGTTCTCTCCGTATGGAGCAGGGAGCCTGCCGTTAACGGCCCGGAGCCCGCGGTGGCCGGTGCCCCGACGGTCATGGAGGCTGCGCTGGCGTTGACCCATCGGTCCGACTGCTGCGGGTGGAGCGAGGTCCGGGGCCGCGGTGAGTACCGGCTGAAGCTGGGCAGCCTGCGGAGGCTGGCCGAGCAGATGGGCCTGCGACCGGGTCACAAGACCATCCCACCGTCCATCGAGCGTGCTTCGTCAGACGGCTACCGGGGCTTCCTCCGCGGCCTGTTTGACTGTGACGGCTCGGTCCAGGGGAGCCAGGAAAAGGGCATTAGCGTGCGCCTGGCCCAGAGTAACCGGGCGCTCTTGCAGGCCGTCCAGCGCATGCTCCTTCGCCTGGGCATCTTTAGCACTATCTGCCAGCGTCGGCTCGCACATCGATTTCAGCCTGAACTCGTCATCAGCGGCGAGAACCTGGCGCTCTTCGCCGAGCGGGTGGGCTTCGGCGACGGCACCAAAGCGGCCCGGCTCGGCCGCCTCCTGAGGTCCTACCGCCGGCGCCTCAACCGGGAGCGGTTCGTGGCCAGGGTACTGGCCGTCGAGCCGGACGGCGTGGAGGACGTGTACGACGTCCAGGTACCGGGAGTCAATGCTTTTGACGGCAACGGACTTATCCTCCACAACTGCGGCGAGCAGCCGCTCTTGCCCTACGAATCCTGCGTCCTGGCCAGCGTCAACCTCGCCCGCATGGTAGACGGCGATCGGGTGGCCTGGGACCGGTTGCGGGACACCACCCACCTGGTGGTGCGCTTCCTGGACAATGTGATCGACGCCAACCGTTACCCGCTACCCGAGATCGCCGAGGCCACCCACCGCACTCGGAAGATCGGCCTGGGCATCATGGGCTTTGCCGACATGCTGATCGGGCTCAAGGTGGCCTACGACTCGGAGCCGGCGGTGGCCCTGGCCGGCGAGGTCATGGCCTTTATCCAGCGGGAAGCCCGGGCGGCCTCGACCGAGCTGGCCCGCGAGCGGGGTGCCTTCCCCGAGTTCGCGGCCAGCATCTACGCCGGGGGGCCGCCGATCCGGAACGCCACCTGCACCACCATCGCCCCCACCGGCACCCTCAGCATCATAGCCGGTTGTTCCAGCGGTTGCGAGCCCCTCTTCGCGGTGGCCTTCCACCGCAAGGTCCTGGACGGGCAGGTGCTGGTCGAGGTCAACCCGCTGTTCCTGGAGATGGCCCAGGCTGGTGGGTTCTATAGCCCCGAGCTCATCGAGCGCATCTCGGAAGCGGGGACGGTGCGGGGCGTTGAGGGAGTGCCGGCGGACGTCGCGGCCCTCTTCGTCTGCGCCCACGAGATGGACCCCGACTGGCACCTCCGCATCCAGGCCGCCTTTCAGGAGCACGTCGACAACGCCGTCTCCAAGACGGTGAACCTCCCCGCTCAGGCCACCCCCGCCGATGTGGCCGACGCCTTCTGGAAGGCCCACCGGTCGGGGCTCAAGGGCTTGACCATCTACCGGTATGCCAGCCGCGAGGAACAGGTTCTCAACGTGGGGACGGCCGCCCGCGAGGTGGCGGCCGCCGAGCGGCCGGCGGGGGTCACCCCCCGGCCCCGCCCGGACGTCCTGACCGGACAAACCAAGCGGGTGATCACCCCCTACGGCACCCTCTGGTTGACCATGAACGAGCACGGCGGGGAGCCCTTCGAGGTCTTCGCCACCATCGGCCGGGCCGGATCGGACGTCCTCGCCCTCACCGAGGCCATCGCCCGCATGATCAGCCTCTGCCTGCGCTGTGGGGTGTCCCTGGAGCGGGTCACCGAGCAACTCATTGGCATCGGCGGCAGCCGCTCGTCCGGCTTTGGCTCCAGCCGGGTGCTCTCCATCCCCGACGCCATCGGCAAGTCGCTGGCCGCCCAGTACCTGAACGCGGAGAACGGGACACCGGCCCCGGGGCCTTCTCCCGCCGGCCAGTTCACCATCTTCGGCATCTGCCCCGCTTGCGGCAACGCCAGCCTGGTACAGCAGGAGGGGTGCGTCCACTGTGTGTCCTGCGCCTTCACCGAGTGCTAGGAGGGGACCATGACGGGCGACTTTGAGCGTTCCGACGGCATGGCCTACCTGCAAACTGGTTCGGTGGGACCCATTCCCCGTCCGGTCCTCGAAGCCCACTACCGGCGAATCCTTCGCTTCAACGCCGGCGGTTCCCCCGATGAACTGGTGGCGGAGGCCATGGCCGTCAGGGGGAAACTGGCGCGCCTCGTTGGCGCCGGCCCGGATGAGATCACCCTCACTTCCAGCACCAGCGACGGCCTGATCCAGGTGCTCGCCGCTCTGAACCTGGGCCCGGGCGACGAGGTGGTGACCTCCGACGTGGAGCACGCGGCCCTGGAGGCGCCTCTGGTCCACCTGGCCACCCGCCGGGGCGTCCTGGTGCACGCCGTGCCCGGCCTGAGTCCGGCCGGAGTTGCCGGCGCCCTGAACGCACGGACCCGGCTGATCGCGGCCAGCCACGTTGCCTACGCCGGCGGGGCGCGGCTGCCGGTGGCGGAAGTGGCCCGTCTGGCCGCCGCCCACGGAGTACCCTTCCTGGTCGACGGCGCCCAGGCGGCCGGAGCCCTGCCGCTCGATCTGAAGGAGCTTGGCTGCGATTTCTACGCCTTCCCGGGTTATAAGTGGCTGCTCGGGCCCGCCGGGACCGGCGCCCTCTACGTGGCCCGCCGTCACCTGGAGCCGGGTGGCCTGGAGCCCTGGCTCGGGGGTTTCGCGGGCCTGACCCGGCGCGACCTCCGGACCGGGCAGTGCCAGTTTGCCGCCGGTGCCGAGCGCTTTGAGCGGGGCACGATGCCCTTTCATGATTTCGCTTGCCTGGCCGGCGCACTGGATTACGTCCGGGACCAGGGGGATGTGAGCGCCCGGATCGCCGAACTGGCCAGCTACCTGGCCACCGAGCTGGCGCGGGTGCCGGGAGTGCGGGTCCTGACACCCCCCGGCTCGTCGGGGCTGGTCAGCTTCGCCCTTCCGGTTGACGCCGTGGCGGCGGTTGAGGAGTTGCGTCGCCTGGACGGTGTGATCGTTCGCAGCGTTCCGCCGTCCGCCTTGCGGGCTTCCACTCACTTCTTCAACACCCGGGAAGAGGTTGATCGGCTCGTACGGGGCGCCGCCCGCCTGGCCCGCACCTGAAGGAAAGACCCGCTCCACCGCCGAAACTGCAGTAAGGAAGCTGCCGGGAGGATCGCGGTGGCCAGGGTCGTCCGCCGGCGTTCCGCGCCAAAGAAGCGTGCCGGGAAGGGCCGCAGGGCTCGTTCCCGGGTCAAGTTCACCCCCCGGGTTCTCTTGCTGGGAGGACTCCTGCTGGCCTTTTTGGCCGGTCTGGGCTGGGTCCACCAGGTCCTGGTGGAGAGGCTGGTCCACATAGTCCTGGTCCAGGAAGGCACTGCCGACCAGGTGGTGGCCGCCGCGGCGCTGGTGGCCCGCTCGGAAACGGTTGTCCTGGCCCCGGCCGACGGGACCCTCCGCTGGCTGGTTGATTCGGGGACTCGGGTCCGGGCCGGCGAGGTGGTGGCCGAACTGGCCAATCCCGCCGCAATCGAGAGCGCCGAGCGCGACCTGGCCGCCCTGGAGGCGGAGCTAGTCCGGCTCCAGGAGGCCCAGGCTCCGGCCCGGGAGGCCCTCATTGCCCGCCAGACCGGGATCCTCGAGCGCATGGAAGAGGTGGCGGCGGAACTGAGGACAGCGGCTGTCCGGGGTGAAGTGCGCGAGGTTTCCCGCCGGGAAGCCGAACTGGGGCGCCTGGCCGGCGAATACCGGGCGGCGGAACGGGAGAAGGAGGAACTGGCGGCCGGACTGGCCGTCCTGGAAGAGCGACTGGGGGCGCAGCGGATCATGGTAGAAGGGCTCACCGTCAAGGTCATCTCGCCCCTGGCAGGGGTAGTGGTGTTGGAGCTCGACGGCCTGGAGCAAGTCCTGTCACCGTCTCAAGCCGCCCGCCTGGGGACCAAGGGCTTGCTGGCCATGTCCCCCCGCCCGGCCGCGGTGAGCGGCGGGGAGACGGTGCGGGTCGCCACTCCCCTCTTCAAGGTGACCGACGGTGACGCTTACCTGTGCCTGGCGCTCCCGGCGGCGGAAGGCGAGTCCCTCCCCGATCAGCTACGGGTTCGCTTCCCTGAGTTGGGGAGTTGGACCATCGCCGCCCGGGTCCATCACCGGGGGGAGCGCGAGCGCAACGGGTTGATGCTGGTGGTCCTGCAGCTCACGGGTGCCCCCGGCCAGTTGGGGCTGTCCCGGATAGTCACCGCCGAATTGGTGGCCGGCACCTACCACGGTCCCCTGGTGCCACGCCGGGCGCTGCTCCGCCGGGACGGGGTGACCGGAGTGCTGGCGGTGGTCCGCAACGTCGCCGAGTTCCGGGAGGTCACCGTGCTCGGCGGCGACGGCGAGCGGGTGGTGGTGCGGGGGGTCGAGGCCGGAACCGAGGTGGTCCTCAACCCCTGGCTGGTGCGGGAAGGGTCGGCGGTACGCTAGGAGGTCCGACAGTGGGCATAGCCGAGAATCTGGCCCGGGTCAGGGAGAACGTGGCCGGGGCGGCCCGGGCCGCCGGCAGGGACCCGGCGGCGATCAAGATCGTGGCCATCACCAAGGAGGCAACCGTTCCCGCCATCCGGGAAGCCGCCGCCCTGGGGATCACCGACTTTGGCGAGAACCGGGTTCAGGCGGCCCGGGACAAGATTGCGGAAGTGCCCGGGGTACGCTGGCACCTGGTGGGGCATTTGCAGGCCAATAAGGCCCGCCACGCGGTACGGTTGTTCAAAGTCATCCACTCCCTGGACCGGCCGTCCCTGGCCGAGGAGCTGCAGCGGCGGGCCCAGCAGGCCGGCCGTCCGATTGAGGTGCTGGTCCAGGTGAACGTGACCGGCGAGGCGACCAAGCACGGGCTGGCTCCCGCCGACCTCTTCCCCCTCCTGGACGCTGTGGGCCCGCTGGACCACGTGCGGGTGCGCGGGCTCATGACCATCGGTCCCCTGGGTGGCGACAGCCGGCCCGCCTTCGCGCGCTTGCGGGAGCTCTTTGAACAGGTCCGGGCAAGAGGCTTTGCAGGGGTCGACATGGAATACCTGTCCATGGGGATGACCGACGACTATCCGGTGGCGGTGCAGGAAGGCGCAAACCTGTTGCGGATAGGCCGGGCGATTTTTCAGCTGAGAGGGGGAGGGGTATGCGCCGGAGCTTGATGGATCGCATCCTGAACTTCATCGGTTTTGAGCAGGTGGAAGTGCCCGAAGAGGAAGAAGGGGAGCTTGAGCCCTTGGAGGAGCGCCAGCCGCCCGACCGTGGCCGCCGGGAAGTCGCGGCCGCGGCCGATCACCCCCCGCGGACAGGGCCCCAACTGGTGAGCATCCCCGGCGTTCAGAAGGGCCTCAGGGTTGTCATCGTGGAGCCGGAGAGCTTCGACGAGGTGGCGGGCATTGTCGATCACCTGCGTAATCGCCAGCCGACCATAGTTGTGCTGGAGGATGCCGACAAGGAACTCGCCCGCCGGGTCATCGATTTCGTCTCCGGGGCCACTTACGCCCTGCAGGGGGTCACTCGCCGGGTGAGCCCGGGGGTCTTCCTGTTCGCGCCCCCCAACGTTGACGTGGCCGCTCCCCGCGAGGAGGAGAAGGAAGAGTGATGGCCGCGCTTCTGGTCTACCTGCTCAACCTGGCCTACCGCATCTTCTTCTTCCTGTTGCTGGCCCGAGCCGTGGCCAGCTGGCTGCCGGGTTCCGGTCCGACCTACTACCGCCTGTTCGGGGTGCTCCGACGGCTCACCGATCCCCTTCTGGCCCCCATCCGCAGGGTGATACCGGCGTCGGGCGGGCTTGACTTCTCCCCCCTGGTGGCCATGCTGCTCCTGGGTGTGGTTCACCGCATACTGGTTACCCTGGTCTGGTCCTTGCCGTTCTGAGACAAGGGTTTGGGTCTGACCCTGTCGAACTGAGACTGGAGCGTTGAGGGAGGTAGGTGGCCATGCCCCTGACGCCGCTGGACATTCACAACAAGGAGTTCAGCCGGGCACTGAGGGGATACCGGGAAGAGGAAGTCGACGACTTCCTGGATCTCGTGGTCCGGGAGTTTGAGGCCCTGCTGCGGGAGAACGCCGCCCTCCGCGAGCGGGTCCAGGAACTGGACAAGGACCTGCGGCATTACCGGAACCTGGAGGAGACGCTGAACAAGACGTTGCTGGTGGCCCAGGAGACCGCCCGCGAGGTCAAGACCAACGCCGAGAAGGAAGCCCTTTTGGCCGTGCGCCAGGCCGAGCGACAGGGAGCCCGCATCGTCGAAGAGGCTCAGGCCCGGGTGGCCAAGGCCTTCGCCGACTATGACGAACTCCGCCGGCGCACCCAGGTCTTCCGGGTTCGGATGCGCAACTTCCTGGAGAGCCAGCTGGAGCTGTTCCAGGACACCGAGGACGAGTGGGCCGATCAGGCCTCCGAGACGGAGCCGGCGGTGCGGGAGGAACTTATCAAGAGCGAGATCGGGGAGTGGCGGGAGCGCCGCGCGACTCCTCCCGAGCCCACCGAGGAGATCCAACCTTCCTCCGAGCCGGAGGAGGGGAGCGTCCATCCGGCGGACGAGGTCGCGGCTACCGGCGATCCGGTCCCCGGCCCGGCCGAGGCGACCCCGCCGGATCGTTCCACCCGCCGCCACTGGCTGGACGATCTCCTGGACGAGGAGGAAGGCAAGCGCTGATCCCGGCCGTGGCCCCGGTCCCCGGGGGGGCCGAGTTCAAGCTCCGGGTAAGCCCCGGGGCGGCCCGCGACCGCGTGCTGGGGGTGGACGGTGGGGCCCTGAGGCTCGAAGTGCGGGCCCCAGCCCGCGGCGGCCGGGCCAACCGGGCCGTCCTCAACCTGCTGGCAAGTTTCCTCGGCCTCGAGGAGGACCGCCTTACCATCCGTCGTGGCGTCACCGCCCCCGGCAAGTGGGTCCACGTGGCGGGGATGCACGCCGACGAGCTCTCCCAGCATCTAGCCCGCACTCTTCTTCCGGGGTGAGACCATGGCCGACCGTTGGTTTGTGAACGGCGAGTTTCCTGGCCGGACGCTGCTGGTACGCGACGGCCGGGTAGCCGCGGTGGGAGCCAGTCCTCCTGCCGGCGCCCGGGTGATCGATCTCCAGGGGCACGTTGTCCGGCCCGGCTTCTTTGACAGCCACCTGCATCTCCTGGCCCTGGGCCTCAGCCTGGGCCGGGTCGACCTCGCCGGCGTCTCCCTGGCCGAGGGCCTGGCAGCGATCGGCGCTGCCGCCCGGGCCCTGCCCCCCGGGGCCTGGGTGGCCGGCCGGGGTTGGGACCAGGGCCGGCTCGGCCGCTACCTCAGCCGGGAGGATCTCGACCAGGCCGCCGCTGGCCGCCCCTGCCTGCTCTACCGGGTCTGCGGCCACGTCGCCGCCGCCAGCAGCCGGGCCCTGGAGCTGGCGGGCATAACCGAGGCGACCCCCGATCCGGCGGGAGGGCGTATCGATCGCGACCTTGCCGGCCGGCCGACGGGGATTCTCCGGGAGACGGCGATCGGGCAGGTGGCGGCCGCCATGCCGGACCCCGGTCCGGCGGAACTCCGGCTGGCCCTGGAGCGTGCGATCCGGCACGTGCTGGCCTGCGGGATAACCACCGTCCGGGTCGACGACGTCGGCGCCGCGGGAGGGCTAACCGCCGCCTGCGACCTATACCGGGAGACGGTCGGCCCCCAGGGTCTTCCCCTGCGCGTCATCCTGGACGTCTCCGACCGGGCCCTGGACGAACTGGAGGCCGCCCCGCCGGCCGGCGACGATTGGTTCCGGACCGGGGCGGTGAAGATATTCGCAGACGGCTCGCTGGGGGCGGCCACCGCCGCCCTGGAGGAACCGTACGCGGACGACCCCGGGAACCGGGGGATAGCCATCACCGCGGGGGAGGAGCTTGACCGGCTGGTGGCCAGGGTGCACCGGAGTGGCCGGCAGGTGGCGATTCACGCCATCGGCGACCGGGCGGCGGCCAACGCCCTGGACGCCATTGAGCGGGCACAGGGGGCCGACCCCCGGCCCGATCCCCGCCATCGCCTCGTCCACTGCCAGGTGCTAACGGCCAGCCTGGTCCGCCGTATGGCCGCCCTGGGGGTGGTGGCCGACATCCAACCGGTCTTCGTCGCCACCGACCACCACTGGGCCGGCGACCGGCTCGGCCCTCGGCGGCTGGACTACGCTTACGCCTGGCGATCGCTGCTGGACGCGGGCATCAGCCTGGCCGGGGGCTCCGACGCCCCCATCGAGCCGGTGAACCCCTTCTTCGGCTTGCACGCCGCGGTAACCCGGCAGGACCGGGCCGGCCACCCCCCCGGGGGCTGGCTGCCGGCCGAGAAGCTCACCGTGGGGAAAGCCCTCCACCTTTACACTCAAGGCGGCCCTTACGCCGCCTTTGAGGAGCACCGCAAGGGCTCGCTGGATACCGGCAAGCTGGCCGACTTCGTGGTCCTGCCCGCCGATCCGGCCCGGGTGGATCCGTCCGCCCTCAAGGAGATGCTGCCGCTCATGACTGTCGTGGGCGGGCGGGTCGCCCACGCCACCGGCCCCTTCCCGGGGGCGGCATGAGGGAGCGATAGCGGTGGAGTTCGTGGCCTGTGGGCCCGAGGACGGGGAGGCTCTTACAGCCTACCTGGCCCGGTCCCCGGCCGGCGACGTCCTGCAGACTCCCGCCTGGGGCCAACTCAAGGCCCGCACCGGCTGGGTCGCCCGGCACTACGGGGTGCAAGACGGGACTGGCCTCAGGGGCGTCATCTCGGTCCTCAAGCGGCCCCTGCCCGCCCTCCCCGGCGCCTGGATGGGCTACGCGCCCCGTGGCCCGGTGGTGGACGGCCCCGATGTCCTGGACGTACTGGTGCGGGGTCTCAAGGCGGCGGCTGCCGGCGAGGGGCTGGTCTTCCTGAAGGTGGACCCGGCCGTGCCCGACCCCGCCCCGGACTTCAGCGCCGCCCTCCGCCGGGCGGGCTTTCGCCCGCTCGCCCGGGGACCCAACTTCGAGGGGGTACAGCCCCGGTACGTGATGCGGCTGCCCCTGGACCGCCCCCCCGACGCTATCCTATCCGGCTTCTCCGCCAAGACCCGGTACAACGTTCGCCTGGCCGGCCGCCGGGGGGTGATCGTCCGCGCCGACACCACCCCCGCCGACCTGCCGGTCTTCTATCGCTTGCTCCAGGAGACGGCGGCGCGGGACCGCTTTCTGATCCGCTCCTCGCAGTACTACCGTGACCTCTGGGAGTGCCTGGTCAACCGGGGTCTGGCCCGCCTGTTCATGGCTGAGTATCGGGGCGAGGCCCTGGCGGGGGCGATCTTGTTCCACCTGGGCACCACCGCCTGGTATGTGTATGGGGCGTCGGCCAACCGGAGCCGGGAGGTCATGCCCAACCACGCCTTGCAGTGGGCGATGATCCGGTGGGCGATGGACCGTGGGATCACCGTCTACGACTTCCGGGGCGTCTCCGGCGACCTCGATCCGGCCAACCCGCTCTACGGCCTGTACCGCTTCAAGAAGGGCTTCGGGGCGGATCTCGTCGAGTACATCGGCGAGTACGACCTGCCCTTCCGGCCCCTCCTGCACCGGGCCTGCAACCTCCTGGAGCCGTTCTACCGCCGCCTTCGCTCGCGGCCGGGGGCGCGGGGGGCGGAACCGGACTAAGCCCGATTAGGCCCGGACTCGGGTGTGCTCACGGGGCCGAGACCGGCCGGCTCCCTGAGCGTGAGCGCGTGCAGGTAGGAGATGATCTCGCCGGTGCGCGTGTGGTTCCAGGCGTCCTCTCGATGGGACAGGGCGGTCAAGGTAACGGAGGGCAGGCGGCCCAATCTCTCCGCGACCTGCCGGAGCGTGCCCCACTCGGGGTCTGAGAACACACCATCCGGTACTCTCTCCTCCCCCAGGATCCGCTCCCCCTCATGCTGGCCAAACGTCTCGGGGTAGATCGAGATCGCACCGGTCTCGGTCGCGGCCTCAAGGCAGAGGAAGTGTTTGTCAGGCGCCGGGCCGTAGGGCAACGCGGCGTACCTGGCCCCGCTTATTGACACGGCATGGACCCGGAAGTTCTGGAAGTCGGCGTACCAGAGGAGCTTCATCAGCGCCGTCTTGGCCATACCGCGAGTTCCCGCGAAGAAGACCATCATGTTCAAGAGTTTTTCGAAGCGGAACCTCTGGAAACCGTTTTCAACGCCCGGTAAGCAACCGCCCATAGCCTTCTCCAGGGCCACTCGAGCCACGCTTCCGGTCTCGCGACCGTGGGAGGCCATTACCTCTTCCTCGGCCCGTGCGCGTTCGCGAGGCGACAGCCTGTGCCCTTCGCTTCTCAGCCGATCGGCCATCTCTGACGGGTCGGCGAGGCGCTTGAGAATCTCCGCGTGAGCGGGAGCGGGGACACTGCCCTTCTCGTAACGGTAGACCGTCGCCGGGCTCCAGCCGAGCAGCTTGGCCAACGGGCGCTGTCCGAGACCGTACTTCTGACGCATGGCCACTATGTCCTGAGGAGAAGGGATGCCCCTGGTTCTCCGGTACTCCGCGTAGGCCGACTCAAGCGCCGCGAAGTCCAACTCGCGGTCAAACACGTCCTCGCCGCAGCGGCAGCAGAAGGCCACCCTGCCTCTTACGGTCACCTCCTCACCGTGGATGCAGAAGGTCTGATCGACGCTCTCGATCCGAAGCGGCTGTTCCGTTGAGCAGGCAGGGCAGTAGCCAGACCTTCGCCTCAGACTCACGTTTCCCGCCTCCTATATCCGATACGGGTACGTCAAGGGCCACTGGGAAGCGCGGACCTAGTCACGACTGACGACTCGCACTCCTGTCTCCACCCGGTCAGTCTGGTATATGATCTGCCGCCGTGATGCAATCAATTGATTGCAGATAGTGCCTGACCACCACGTGCTCGCCGCCCTGCCGCAACAGCTCAAGCTACTCCCCGTCGACTAAGCCGCCGCTTTCTGCCCACACTAGCCGCGAGGGGGGCGCCCTTGCCTCACGACAGGGATCTCCGGCTCCTGGAGCGGCTGAGCCTCAAGCTGGACGAGCTATCCCGCCACATGGAGCGCATGAAGCTGGCGGAGTATGTGGCCATGCTGCAGCGGCCCCGGCGGCTGCTGTATCTGAACTTCGTCTCCGGGCTGGCCCGGGGGCTGGGGTTCGCGGTCGGCTTCACCATCCTGGGCGCAGTGGTGCTCTACGCTTTGCAGAGGGTCCTGATGCTGAACCTCCCGGTGGTCGGTGGCTTCATCGCCGAGATCGTCCGCATTGTTGAGGAACGGCTGGCCCGAAATCCCCCCTCACCTTGAGGAGGTTGATTCCATGGATCCCCGGCTCCGGGACCGCCTGCGCGGCCGCCTGGTGAAAGCCCGCGATCGCCTGCGGCACGAGATCAGGAGAGGGAAGGGGCTCGATCTGCCCCAGCGCGACGCGGTGGGTGAGCTGTCACTGGTCGACAACCACCCTGCCGATGTCGGCAGCGACACCTTTGAGCGCGAGAAAGACGTGGGGCTCCGCGACATCACCCGCGAGACCCTGCGTCAGGTAGAGGACGCCTTGCGGCGGATGGACGGTGGAAGCTACGGTCTCTGCGTGCGGTGTGGCCGGGCCATCGCCGCGGAGCGGCTGGAAGCCCTCCCCGAGGCCGCTTTCTGCCGGGCTTGCCAGGAGGCGGGAGAGCTCGACCTGGCCCGCTACGTCGATCCGCCGGGCCGCGAACTCCTGGGAACACCCTTTGACTGGAGTCACGACGCCGACCAGGTGGGCTATGACGCCGAGGATGCCTGGCAGGACGTGGCCCGCTACGGGCCTGCCCACTCCCACACCGACGCACCCCCGGGAGAGCTCCGGGGGGTTGTGGAGCCCATTGAGGGCATTGTCTACGAGTCGCTGGACGCCGCCGGCAACCACGAGGCGGCGGTGAAGGGGGACCGACACACCGATCTCCCGGCCACCGAGACGGCACGGCTGGTCGAGGGTAAGCCGGCCCGGGACAGGGGATCCCGGCGGCGGTAGAGAAAGAGGGTCCCGGGGGGTGAGCCGTTTCTTGCTGTTCTACGTGGCAGCCCTGGGCGTACTGGCCCTCGACTACCTGAGCAAGCTCTGGGTCCGGGCCTCGCTGCCGCTTGGCCAGTCGGTGCCGCTGATCCCGGGGTTTCTCCACCTGACCCACGTGCGCAACGCCGGGGCCGTCTTCGGGCTATTTCCCGGGGGCCTGCGGGTCTTCGTGACCGTGTCCCTCCTTATCATGGTGGTCCTCATGCTGCTGCGGCGAAGGCTCGAGCCGCGGACTCCCCTGGTCGAGGTGGCCTTGGGACTGCAGCTGGGCGGGACCTGGGGGAACTTCCTGGACCGGGTCGGTTCCGGTCTGGTCACGGACTTCCTGGACTTCCGGGTCTGGCCCGTCTTCAACGTGGCCGACTCCGGGCTCGTGGTGGGAGCCCTGCTCCTGGCCTGGTGGGTGGTGCGGGGGGGCCACCGGCTTTGAGCTCCGTGATCAAGCCCCAGTTGTTGCTGGTACCCGGGGCCCGGGCGGGCGAGCGGCTTGACAGCTACCTGGCTTCCTGCCGGGAACTGGGACTATCCCGGAGCCGGGTTGCCCGGTTAATCGGGGAGGGCCGGGTCACCCTGGACGGTAAGCCCTGTCGCCCGTCCCACCGGCTGGAAGGCGGGGAGCGGGTCGAAGTCATGGTTCCCCCGCCGGAGACCGAGGAAGTCGAACCCGAGCCCATCCCCCTGGACGTGGTCTACGAGGACGGGGACCTGGTGGTCGTCAACAAGCCACGGCACATGGTGGTTCACCCGTCTCCCGGTCACCGCTCGGGAACCCTGGTTCACGCCCTCCTGCATCACTCCCCGGAGATCGCCGGCGTGGGCGACGGGCTTCGCCCGGGCATCGTGCACCGGCTCGATCGGGACACGACGGGCCTGCTGGTGGTGGCCAAGACCGAGCCCGCCCTCCACTCCCTGGCCGACCAGATCCGGGCCCGGGCCGCCGGGCGGGAGTACCTGGCCCTGGTCCGCGGCGAGGTCCTCGACGACCAGGGCATCGTCTGCGCTCCCCTGGGCAGGCACCCGTCCGACCGCATGCGCTTCGCCGTGCTCCGGCCGGGCGAAGGGAAGGAGGCCATCACCCGCTTCCGGGTGGTGGAGCGCTTCGGCGGGTTCACCCTCTTGCACCTGTCGCTGGACACCGGCCGAACCCATCAGATCCGCGTCCACATGGCCCACCTGGGCCACCCGGTGATCGGTGACCCCGTCTACGGTCGAGGCATCCGCCGCCTGCTGGAGGAGTACAAGCTCCCCCGGCTCCGGGGACAGGCCCTGCATGCCTTCCGGCTGGCTTTCACCCATCCCCGCACCGGCGAACGGATGGCCTTCGAGGCACCCCTGCCCGACGACTTCCTGGCCCTCCTGGAGGCCTTGCGGGCTGCCGGGAGGCGGATCGAGTTCCCCTAGGAGGTGGCGGCTTGCGGATCTTCCTCGTCAACGGCAGCCCCCGGATCACCGGTGACACCAACGCACTGCTGGCCGGCTTGGACCGGAGCTTTCAGGACCAGGGCGAGCGGCCGCGACTGGTGCATGCCGTCACACTGCTTGAGGGTCTCACCACCCCGTACTGCGTCAACTGCTCCACCCGGTGTGAAGGGACCTGCTACCGGGGATCCGGACTGGAGGCCTTTTTTGACGATCTGGCCGGGGCGGACGCGCTGGTGGTCGCATCTCCGGTGCACTTCGGCACCGTCGCCGCTCCCCTCAAGGGCCTGTGGGATCTGAGCCGCAAGCTCCGCCTGGAGCGGGGCCTCCTCTACACCGTCGGGGCGGCCCTGGCGGTAGGCGCCGGCCACTACGGCGGTCAGGAGACCACCATCCGCGCAATTCACGACATGATGCTGATCCAGGGGATGATCCTGGTGGGCGACTCCCGCCGGGAGAGCGTGGGCCACCAGGGGGTAGGGGCCGAGAGCGGCGATGACGCCCCGGCCCGGTCCCGCCTGGACCACCTGGCCGGCGCCGTCCTGGCCGTCGCCGGGGCCACGACCGGCCTGCGCCGCCGGTCCCCGATCAAGTAACCCACCCGCAGGGGGCGGCAGGCCGCCCCCTTCTTCCTTCCTCTCCTCCTCCCGCATACACTGGCTTGCCGGCCGGTTTGACGGGAGGAAGCAGCCTTGTCACTGTGGACGCGCCAGCAACGCCCCGACGGGGCCGACCCCATCCTGCTGGTGGGGTTTGACGGCCCACCGATCGCCGCCCAAATGGCCACCCTGGGGCGGAGGTGCCAGACCCTCCACCGCTTCCGGCTGATGCCGGTGGTGGCGGTCCGCCGTCCACCCGATCAGCCGGCCTTCAACCTCCTGGACGTGCCGGGGGTCAGCTTCGTGGAGGAGAACGGTCGCGTCTTCGCCCTGGAGACGGTGCCCTGGGGGGTGGAACGGGTCGGCGCCCCGGACGCCTGGCCGGTCTCCCGGGGCGAAGGGGTGAACGTGGCCATCCTGGACACCGGCATCGCCCGTGCCCAGGCGGACCTGCGGGTGATTGGCGGGGTCAGTTTCGTCGGCGGGGGCTGGAATGATGCCAACGGCCACGGCACCCATGTGGCGGGTACGGTGGGCGGCCTGGGCGCCGCCAGCGGTGTAACCGGGGTGGCCCCGGGGGCCCGTCTTCACGCCGTCAAGGTGCTGGGTGACGATGGCAGCGGCACCTGGCTCAGCGTGGCCCGGGGCATCGAGTGGTCGGTGCAGAACGGCATGCGGGTACTGAACCTGAGCCTGGGATCGCCGCAGGGCGGCAGGACGCTGGAACTGGCCTGCCGGGCCGCCGCTGACGCGGGCCTGGTCCTGGTCGGGGCGGCCGGCAACAGCGGCGACCCGGCCGGCCGGGGGAACAGCGTTGGCTACCCGGCCGGATACGAGCCGGTTATCGCGGTGGCCGCCTCCGACCGGCAGAACCGGCGCGCCCCCTGGTCAAGTACGGGACCGGCGGTGGAGCTGATCGCCCCCGGCGTTGGTATCCTGAGCACGGCCCCGGGAAACCGGTACACGGAGCTGAGCGGTACCTCGATGGCCTGTCCCCACGTGGCCGGGGCGGCCGCCCTGACCTGGGGGGCCAACCCCCACCTGCGCGCCCGGGAGGTGCGCCGGATCCTGGGCGAGACGGCGGAGAACCTGGGCCTCAGCCGAAACTGGCAGGGGCACGGGCTGGTGCGGGCCGACCGGGCGGTGGCGTCGGCCCGGCGATAACCGCCCTGTCTATCCGGTCAGGGCGCCGACCTTCTCCAGCATACCACGCAGCTGCTCACGCTCCTGGTCGCCCAGGGGCACCAGCGGCCGCCGCGGCCTGCCCCCGTAGTAGCCGGTCAGGTCGAGCGCAGCCTTCAGCCCGGCCA
Source organism: bacterium (assembly GCA_031082145.1). Classification (GTDB taxonomy): domain Bacteria; phylum Bacillota; class Sulfobacillia; order UBA995; family UBA995; genus Ess09-15. The sequence continues at coordinate 173,870 of JAVHLP010000004.1, forward strand.
CTCCCCAACGGGTGGTGACCGCGCCGTTGAGCGGGATCAGCCGGACCTGCAATAGCCGGGCTTCCTCCAGCCTGCCCGCCTGGACGAGGGAGAGGATCTCGAAACACCGATCCGGCACCACGTTGGCCAGGGCCAGGATCCCGCCCACCCCGCCGAGCAGCACGGTGGGCAGGAGGAAGCCGGCCGAACCGGCGAAGACCGCGAAGCCGGGAGCGGCGCAGCCGATGGTCTCAGCTATCTGCACGATGTTGCCGCCGCTGTCCTTGACGCCGACGATGTTGGGATGGGAGGAGAGCCCGATGATCAGGCTGGCGGGGAGGTCAACACCGGTGTTGCGAGGCATGTTGTAAAGGATGATGGGAATCGGCGACGCCTCGGCGACGTCGAGGTAGAACCCACGGAGAGCCTCGCCGGTCATGGCGCCCTTGTAATGGCTGGGGTTGAGCACCAGGGCGGCGTCGGCGCCGCACTCCGCCGCCCGCCGGGTCAGCCGGATGGTCTCCCGGGTTGACTCGCTCCCCGTTCCCGCCAGCACTCTCCTGTCCGGGGGGAAGTTCTCGCGCACGACGGCGATCAGCCGCTCCCGCTCATCGGCGTCGAGCAGCACGTTTTCCCCGTTGCTGCCGAGCACGACCACTCCGGTCAGCCTGGTCGCCGACCAGCGGGCCAGATTCTCCTTCAGACGGGGGATGTCCAGCTCCTCGCGGTCGTCAAACGGAGTGGCGATGGGGGCGAGGATCCCGGCGATGTCCGTCTTCATGGGCCACACCTTCCCTGGGGGCGGTAGACTCCAGACTGGTTCGACGCGAGGGGGAGCTTCGCCTCTCCGGTGCCGGGAGGCGTGCGCCCGGAGGGAGATTGATCTCCTGCAGGAATTCCCCCGCCGCCGCCGAAGCAGCTAGATTCATTAGTACTACATCTCTTTCACGGGCTTACTGAGGGCAGGCAGTAAGCCCGGCGTCGAGGGCCCACATCTCACGTGAGGAGGTCCATCATGCGGCGCAAGGCGATGTCCCTGATCCTGGGAGTGATGGTGCTGGCCGCGATGTCGGGTTGTGCAAGGCAGCCCGCCGCGCCGGCCCTGGAAGACACTCTCATTATCGGATCCAGCCAGGAGCCGACGACGCTGGATCCGGCGATCGTGTATGACGGCTCCGACCGCATCACGCGTCTGATCTACGAGAGCTTGCTGGACTACGTGGGATCCACCGCCGAGGTGCAGGCGCACCTGGCCACGGACTGGAGGGTCTCCCCGGACGGAAAGGTCTACACGTTTGAGCTGCGCGATGACGTCCAGTTTCACGACGGTACCCCCTTCAACGCCGAGGCGGTCAAGTTCTCCTTTGATCGCATGACGAAGATCGCCAAGGGGATGTCCTGGGCCTTCCGCATGGTTCTGGCGGAGGTCAAGGTAACAGCCGAGTACACCGTCGAGTTCCATCTCAAGAAGCCCTACCCCGGTTTCCTGGGCATGGTGGCCAACCGCTACGCGGCTCCCATCATCAGTCCCAGCATCATGCAACACGAGAAAGATGGGGACCTGGCCCAGGGCTGGGCCCACGACAACGCGATCGGCACCGGTCCCTACAAGCTGGTCAACTGGACCAAGAAGCAGGAGTTGACCCTGGTCAAGAACGATGACTACTGGCGGGGCTGGCCACAGAAGCACATCTCCCGTGTCGTCTACAAGATCCTGCCCGATTCCGCCACCCAGCGGATGATGCTGGAGCGGGGCGACATCCACACTGCCACCCACATCGGCATTGATGACATCATCGTGCTGATGGACCACCCGGAGATCAGGATTGAGCCGGCGCCCACCTCGAACTTCAACTGGTTCCTACTGCTGAACACGCAGAAGGGGGTCTTTGCCGACCGGCGCCTGCGTGAGGCCTTGAGCTGGGCCTTCCCCTATGACGAGACGGTCCGTCACGTTTTCCGGGGGCAGGCCACGCAGTCGGTCGGTCCCGTGCCTTTCGGGGTTCCCGGTCACGAGCCCGACCTCTTCCAGTACCACCGTGATCTGGACCGGGCTAAGGCCCTGATGGCGGCAGCCGGTTACCCCAACGGCGGCTTCAAGGTGACCATTACCCACGGCGACAACGACTGGGCCCGCAAGATCCTCGAGATGACCATCTCCACGCTTGGTGAGCTGGGCATCACCGCGGAGACAAAGCCGCTGGTCTGGGGGGCCATGCTGGACAACATGGCCAGCCAGGATACGGCGCCGGACATCGTGGTGGCTGACTGGTGGGACGACTACCCAGATCCGGACGCGTTCCTGGGCGGCATGGCCGACGCCTTCTGGTGGGGTGGCCGCGAAGCAGCTGACTACTTCTACGTCAACCCCGAGGTGCAGGATCTGCTGGGAGAGGCCGCCTTCGAGGCGGATCCCGCCCGCCGCGTCGACCTGTATCGCCGGGCCCAGGAGCTTATGGTGGCCGACTGCCCTGGCGTCTGGATCATGGACTACCTCTACGCGACACCCTTCCGCAAGAACGTGTACGGCTATGTGGCCAACCCCTACTACATCATGAGCTACAACGTGTACGGCATGTGGATCGAAGCCCGGTAGTGGCCAGGGGGGGAGGCCCAGCCTCCCCCCCGTTCACCCTTGCGGGGTGAGTTCGTGTTCATCTACGTGCTGAGGCGCATAGCGTTCCTGGTCCTGGTGCTGTTCATCGTCACCGCCATCACCTTCTCCCTGGCCTACCTGGTTCCGGGCGATCCCGCCCGGCTGGTGGCAGGGGACAAGGCCAGCCAGGAGCAGGTGGCCCGGGTGCGTCTGGAACTGGGCCTTGACCGCCCGGTCCCGGTGCAGTACTACTTGTACCTCGGCCGGCTCTTGCGCGGCGACCTGGGGCGGTCGCTCCACTCCAACCGGCCAGTGCTGGAGGACGTCCGCGACTTCTTCAGCGCCACCTTCGAGCTAACCACCCTGGCCATGCTCCTGGCCCTGGCCATAGGCGTCCCCCTGGGGGTGATCTCGGCGGTCCGGCGGGGCTCGGCGGTGGACCATGCCAGCCGGCTGTTCTCTCTCAGCGGCGTCTCCATTCCCGTGTTCTGGCTGGGACTGCTCCTGCAATTGGCCTTCGGCATGACCCTGGGTCTTCCCATCGGCGGCCGGGTCGGTTCTCGGGTCCTCATGGACGCCCCGTTGATCACCCGGACCGGTCTGTACCTGGTGGACAGCCTGCTGTCGGGTAACTGGCCGGTCCTGGCCAGCGCTTGCCAGCATATCCTCCTGCCCGCGGTGACGCTGGCCCTGCCCACCTTGGTCCTGGTGACCCGCATGGCCCGTTCCAGCCTGCTCGAAGTTCTGGTGCAGGACTACGTTCGCACCCACCGGGCCTGTGGCCTGCCCGAACGGGTGGTCGTCTACAAGTACGCCCTCAAGAACGCCATGCTGGCCACCCTCACCATCGTGGGTCTGGGCTACGGCTATATGCTGGGCGGCTCTTTCCTGGTGGAGACTGTGTTCGCCTGGCCTGGCCTGGGACGCTACGCGGTATCATCCATCATCAACAGCGACTATCCGGCCATCATGGGCGTCACCCTGCTCATAACCGTGGTCTACGGACTGGTCAACCTGGCCGTGGACCTCTCCTACGCCTGGATCGACCCCAGGGTGAAGCTGCGATGAGGACGCTACGCCGCCTGGCCCGCAACCGGCTGACCCTGCTGGGCTTCCTGGGCTTGCTGGCCCTGATCGCCATCGCCATCACCGCCCCGGCCTGGGTGCCCTTCCCCGACCACGGTGGCCCTGCCCGGGACGTGGCCAACCGGCTCCAGCCTCCCGGCCCGGTTCACCGCTTCGGCACCGACGACTTCGGGCGGGACATCTTCAGCCGGGTCTGTCTGGGGGCCGTTATCTCGCTGAGGACCGGGGTGATCGTGGTCTTGCTGGCGTCAACCCTGGGGGTCACGCTGGGGGCCGCCGCCGGCTTCGCCGGCGGCCTGGTGGATGAGGTGATCATGCGGATCACCGACGCCTTCCTGGCCATTCCCTCGCTGGTATTGGCTCTGGCCATCAGCACCGCCTTGGGCGCCAGCCTGACCAACGCCCTGCTGGCCATCTCCCTTGTCTGGTGGCCCTGGTATGCCCGCTTGATCCGGGCCCAGGTGATGGCCATTAAGGAGCAGGAGTTCGTCGAGTCCGCCCGCTCACTGGGAATGGGGCCGTTCCTCATTCTCACCCGCCACATCCTACCCAACGCCCTGGCCCCGATCCTGGTCCAGGCCTCCATGGATTTCGGTTATGTGATCCTTACTGCGGCCAGCCTGGGCTTTCTCGGTCTGGGCGCCCAGCCGCCCACCCCCGAGTGGGGGCTTATGGTGTCGGTCGGCCGCAAGTTCTTCCCCCGCTGGTGGTGGGTGGCGACCTTCCCCGGCCTGGCCATCTTCCTCGCCGTTCTCTGTTTCAACCTGGTGGGCGACGGCCTGCGCGAGGTCTTGGACCCGCGCTTGCGCAAGCAGGATGCTTAGGAGGTGTTCATCCCTGGATCCCCTGCGGTTGGTTGACCGTGATCGGCTCCGCCGGTCGGTTGAGCTCGAGCGCCAGGCTCTCGGGGCGGCAGCCTTGGTGGCCATGGCCCCCGAGAACATCTACTACGCTTCCGGCGCCTACATCGATAGCCAGAAGGACATCCGGGAGCGGGCCAACTTCGCCGTCTTCTTCCCTCACCGCCCGCCGCTGCTGCTGACCTCGGACATTGAGCTCGCCGGGGCCCGGGCCCAGAGCCCGCTGGAGGACGTCCGCTGTTACCAGGAGTTCGCCGACGAGCCGGCTGCCGCTCTGGCCGCCCTCCTTCAAGTCGAGGCTGCCCCCGGCCCGGTGGGGGTGGAGACGGATTACCTGCCGGCCCGCTGGCAGGCAATCCTGGCCGCATCCCGTGAACTCATACCCGCCGACCGCTTCTGGGACCGGCTGCGTATGGTCAAGAGCCAGGGCGAGATCGATTTCCTGGCCCGCATTCACCGTGACACCGAGCGAGCCATCCTCGGCGCCTTCGCCGCCTCCCGGCCGGGAGATAGCGCGCGCTGCGTGGCCGCCCGGATGATGGGGCTGCTGGCGGAGCGGGGGGCCGACAGCATCCCCTTCCTCGCTCTTGGCCTGGGTCGCCAGGGTTCCCGGTTGGTCCACGCCCGGCCCGACGACACCCCCCTGGAAGCCGGCGACGTCGTCCGGGTCGACTTCGGCGGGATCTTTGGGGGCTACTGGTCGGACACCGCCCGCATGGCAGTGGTCGGTCCGCCATCGCCGGAACAGGAGGCCTTGTGGCAAGGCCTGATCCGGATCCGAGACCGGATCATCGCCGCCATGCGGCCCGGGTCCTCCATGGTGGAGGTATACGAGACCGGCAAGGCGGCCTATGCTGCCGAGGGCCTGCCCTTTGCCATGCCTCACGTCGGTCACAGCATAGGTCTGGAGATCCACGAGTACCCGCTGCTTTGCCCCTGGCACGACGAAGTGCTGCAACCCGGCATGGTATTCGAGGTGGAGCCTTTCGTGATCGACCCTGAACTCGGCGGCTTCCATGTCGAGGATCTGGTAGCCATAACCCCCGACGGACCGCGGGTACTCACGGGGGCTTTTGACACTTCCCGGCTGTTTGTAATCGACTGAGAGGGTGACCTCCATGGACTTCCGCTTTGCCCGCCTCATCGACGGCACCGGGGCCCCGCCCCGGGGGCCGGGTGCCCTCAACCTGGATTCCGCCGGCATTATCCGCTCCCTGGGCCAGGCCGGCTCATCCGCGGTAGACGTTACCGGTGGGGGGAACTGGACCCTCCTGCCGGGCCTGGTAGACGCCCACGACCACGTCTGCTACGACGTTGGCGACGAGCAGGCCCAGGCCCGGGAGCCCCTGGCCCTGCTAGCGGTCAACGGGGCTAGGAATGCCCGCGCCATCCTGGCCTCCGGCATAACCACCCTGCGCGACATGGGGGAGCCCGGGGGCATCGACCATGTCGTGCAGCAGGCCATCACCCGGGGCATGATCCCCGGTCCGGACCTGATCCGCTGTGGCAACTACTTGACTCCCACCGGGGGCCACTGCTGGTTTGACGGCCTCGAGGTGGACGGGCCGGATCAGGTCGTGGCCACCGTCCGCCGGCTCTGCCGGGAAGGGGTGGACTTCATCAAGCTGATGGTCAGCGGTGGGGTCTCGACCCCCGGTTCGGACCCCTTGCAGGCGGACATGACCGACGCCGAGGTGGCCGCCGCCATCGCCACCGCCCACGCCAAGGGGAAGCCGGTAGCGGCCCACCTGCATGGGGGGCCATCCTTGGCCCCGGCACTGGCCGCCGGCCTCGACACGGTGGAGCACGGGGTCTACCTAACCCGGCAAGACCTGGAGCGGATGGCGGAGGCGGGGGCGGCCCTGGTCGTCACCTACGGGACGATGGAGGCTGCCCTGGACTGCCCCGACGTCCCGGCCTCGGTTATCGAGAAGTTCCGTCGGGCCGCCGACGGCTACCTGGAGACGATAGCGGAGGCCCTCCGGGTCGGCGTCTTGCTCGCCCTGGGCTGCGACCAGAACCATGCCCGGATCGGTCAGGAGATCCGGGCCCTGCTCCAGGCGGGCGCTCCGCCCCTCCGGGCCATCCGGGCGGCCACCCTGGACGGGGCGGCGGTGTGCCGGGTCGATGGACGGACCGGGTCTCTCGAGCCCGGCAAGACCGCCGACTTCATCGCTGTGGAGGGAGATCCGCTGGCCGACCCGGGCGCCTTTGACCGGGTACAGCTGGTGGTCAAAGCGGGCCGTCCGGTGGCGGCGGGTGGCCGCTGCCTGGAGCCGGGGGAGGTGTGGCCGGCATGAAGGCCCTGTGGGGCGAGATGACCTGGCCGGACCTGAAAGCAGCGGCCGGACAGGACCGGGTGGTAATCATCGTGGCCGGTAGCCTCGAGGGTCACGGCCCCCACCTGCCGGTGGACACTGACGCCCGCCTGGCGGAAGCGGCTTGCCGCGGCGCGGCAGCCGCCGCGCCCGACCGGGTCCTGGTGTTGCCGGTCGTTCCCTACGGCATCTGCGGGCATCACATGGACTTCCCGGGGACCATCAGCATAGGGGAGGCCACTTACATCCAGTTCATGCTGGACATCTGCCTATCCGTGATCCACCACGGTTTCCGCCGCCTGCTCATCGTCAACGGGCACGGCGGTAACCAGCCGGCGCTGGACCTGGTGGCCCGGATGGTGGTCGGGCGCCACCCCGAGGTGATCTGCGCGGCCACCGCCTACTACGTCCTACCCGAGGCGGTGGCCGCCGAGGAGCGGGTACGGGATCATCCCATGCGGGGATCGATGGGGCACGCGGACTTCGCGGAAACCTCACTCTACCTTGCGCTTCACCCCTCAGCGGTGGAGATGGAGCGGGCGGTGGACTACCCGCTGCCCGAGGACGCCACCTTTGGGTTCTCGCCCGAGGACGCCCCGGTGACCATGATGCGGTGGTGGAGCGCCATCACCCCCAGCGGAGTGCTGGGCTATCCCACCCGGGCTTCCGCCGCGGCAGGGGGGGTCATGCTGGAGGGAGCGGTGCGGGCGGTGATCGCGGTCGCCGACCGCCTCCGGGCGATGGAGTCGGGTACGCGGGTGGACCACCATCTTCGCTCGGAGAGCTGAGGCGGCCCTGCAAGTGTGCCCTATCAGGGCGCCCAGGTTCCGGCTGTACATGGGTCTCGGGCGGGCTTGCCCGATCCTCTCCGCCTGAAGGGGGAGGAGGCTCCGGCCCGGGCCTTGAACCCAACCCCCGGGATCACAGTCGCCCCTGGGGGGATGTCGCGGTGACTGGCGCGCGGGTCTACCATGCCTCACCGGTCCGGGGCCTGACGCGAATCGAGGCCAGAGCCTCGACCCACGGCAAGTGGGTCTATGCCACGGTAGACAAGGTCATGGCCGCCCTCTTTCTCAGTGGCGCGGGCGGCGATCTGACGTGCCAGGTGGGACGGGATGGGTTAACTGGCCGGCCGTATGTGTGCGAGCGCCTTGAGGGTGCCTTCGAGCACCGTTACCTCGGCCGGCAAGGCTCCATCTATGTCCTGCCGGGCGACGGGTTTTCTCCGGGGATGACTCCCTGGGACGAGGAAGTGGTGAGAGCTGAACCGGTTATCCCCATCGAGGAGATACCCGTGCCCGATGTCGCCGGTTACCTCCGGGACCTCGCCCGGAGGGGAGATCTCATCATAGCTCTGTATCCAGAGAGGATCGACGGGATTCCGGCCGACGACGGGGACCTCGTTGAGAAGGTAGCCAGGTGGGCGCGGCGGTTTGGGCTGGGTGTCCTGGAAGAGCTGGAGCAGTATCACCCCCATCTCGTCGACCGCGTGAAGCAGGCATTGGCCGACCGGCGAAACCCCGACGAGCAGGACCCTTGAGCCCAGGCGTCCCGCACTGGCGGAGGGGGATCAGTTGGGGATAACCGAGTAGGTTATCCTCCCCGGGAAGGCCAGCAGCGCCAGGATCAGCATGAACACCCACCCCTGCATCCTACGCAGGCGCAGGGTTGCGAAGCTGACCACAGCCGCCGTGGCTAGGACGAGGGCCGCGCCCACCAGCCAGGCGGTCATGATACCTTCCTGGCCGTGGATGTGAAGGTACGTGAAGACCACCCAGACTCTGATGCCCAGCCCCACGCCGTTCACCAGCCAGGCGGTGAGCGCGGCTCGCCAGGTCACCCTCACTCTTGGCCAGATGTAGGTCAGGAGCAGTGCTACGGCCATGTTGAGGGCCGACAGATAGAACCCTCCGGCGATGTCAAACAAGATCAAGCCGAGAGTGGCCATACATTCCCTCCCCCCCAAGTCTTAGGGCCCTTCCCCCCGGAGTCCTGCCCACGCCCGGATCTGTGAGCGGTGAGGGTCTCGGGGGGCACCGGCAGGTGTACGGGCGAGAAGACCTGTCCCGGAGGGAGTAGATGGCTGTCGGGGGTCGGTTCGGGGTGCCCTTAGCCCCCGCCCAGCTGGCGCCGCACATAGCCCGCCAGGCCTCCCGCGGCGAGTATCTCCTGCATAAAGGCGGGGTAGGGGGGTGTCTCGTATCGCCGCCCCGTGCTCAGCCGGGCGATCGTCCCCTGGGACAGGTCCACCGCCACAGGGTCGCCGCGGCCCGAGTCCTCCAGTTCGCTCAACGCCGCGACGGCGCGGGCGGTGGCCCGCTCCACCGCTTCCATGGCCTGGCCCAGTTCCTCTCCCCGCTCCACGCCCCGCCTGGCCTCGAGCTGGACCATCTCCATGAGGCGGGCCGTCCAGGCCAGGGCCCACCTCGCCATGGCTTTCGCGCCCTGGTTGTTGAAGCGCAGCGCGTCGGCGGCCCTCTCCTCGGCCAGGTGGGCCAGGAGCCGGAGCCGCTCCGCGCTGCTTGGGCGCATGGCGATGCGGACCCGGTCCAGGTCCTGCCTGAGTCCGGGGAGGGGCTCCTCCCCGGCAGCCAGCAGGGGCGAGGCGGCCAGCATGAGGGCCAGCAGGGATAGCGACACGTCCAGCACTGCCCGTCGCATCATCGGGAGCACTCCTTCCGGGAAAGTCTGCAGGGCTACTTAACACTTCGGGGTCCTCCCGGGTTTTTCGGGGCACTCTGTTCCGGCGCGGCTTCTTCCCTACCTCCGGACCGGTCCGGGAAGCCCAAGAGCTGCTCTTCGGCCTCCTCCCGTGAGAGCCGGGGACGTCATCGCCTGCGGCTTGATGCGTCGAGTAGCCGTGGGAGGCGCCGGTCTCCGGCAGGGAGCCATCGCTCGAGCCGCCGGTTTCTCCCCTTCTGGCGCCCGGTCTTGACACGGGCTTCCGGAAAGCCGCTGGTTCGTCGAATCGTGGCGGCCAGTTCCTACCACTTATGGCAGGAAACGCTGGTTGGTCCCCCGAACTGAGCTCGTCGGAGACGAAGGGGGTGGCAGCGTGGCGTTGCGCCTGTCGGCGTACACACTGTGCGTGAATGAGCACCCGGACCCCAACACGGTGTTGCTGTACAGCACTTTGACCAAAGCAGTGGCGGTTCTGCAATCATCCTTGTTCCGCGACATAAAGACCGGCAGCATCCAGGAAACCGACATGCCCACCTGCCTCGAACTGGCGGGAGAAGGTCTTCTTGTGGATGGCGATGTCGAGGAGCACTCGGCCTTCAAGCTTTGGCTCAACCAAACACGATTTGGGTTTTCCACGATTGAGACCGTGCCCGTTGTGACAACCGACTGCAACATGAGGTGCGCGTACTGCTTCGGGACCGACTTCTCGCCGAGCTTCATGGACAGGGAGACCTGTGATCACTACATCACGGAGCTAGCTCGCACGATTGAGGTCCACGGCACGAGACGCTTGAGCATCGACTACTTCGGCGGCGAGCCCTTACGTAATCTTGATGCCATCGACTGGCTGGCGCGCGGCGCCAGGGGTCTCGAGCAACGCTTTGGGCTGGAACTCAGACAGCGACTAACCACAAACGGCTATCTGCTCGATGCTGAAGTCGCGTCCCATCTTGCATCCGTGGGATCACCCGCGTACAGGTGACAGTTGACGGTCCACGGGAAGTGCACGATGCGCGGAGGCGCCTCCTGAACGGCGAGGGAACATGGACTGTCATCATGTCGAACATCGAGCGTGCCTCCGAGTTCCTGCGGGTCTCCGTGCGCATCAATGTTGATGAGCACAACCACCAGAGGGTACCAGAGTTCCTCGACTACCTGACAGCTAGCGGTATTCGAAGCCGCACGAAGCTCGTATACGTCAGTCCGACCCAGCCTACTGCCAGTCCCTCGTTCAACTGGAACCAGTATGTCTAGGATCCAGACACCAGGGCACGCAGACTTGCATCGTTGTGGCATGAGATGCACTCCCGCGGTTTTCCCGTGGACGTTTTCCCGGAGTACATGCCTTGTGGAGCGATACACCTTTCAGCCTCGGTGGTGGACCCCTCCGGGCAGGTCTTCCCCTGTGTAGGCCTGGTGGGCTGTTCGCGGCTCTCGAAAGGCGATGTCAGCGGGAGGCCTCCCTCCCCTCAGTATGTTGACCTGATGAACCTGGAGCCATGGGAAAGGTGCAAGCTCTGTGCTTTTGTCCCAGTCTGTGGCGGGGGGTGCAGGTGGTTGGCTCTCGTTACCAGGCAAGACCACACCGCGTGGCTGTGCGAGTTCGCGTTCTTCCAGAAGGCGTACCCGCAGTTTCTCAGATACCGATTCTCCTCGGAGCGACTGCTCGAAGCCTTGGCAGAGGCGGATAGTCCGCCGGTGCACATCCTGTGAGCCCGAACCAGGCTATGGTCAGCGGGGGGCAAGCCGCTCCGTTAACAAGACGATCGGCTGTACCTGCGCTCTTCAGTTCCATGGGCACTTCGGTGTTCGCCGACGCCGTGACCGGCACCGCATTCTCCTGGTGGCTCTATAGCTCAACGGGTTCCGCGTGGGCACTGGCCGTGCTGGCCACCATCCGGACCATCTTCTACGCCGGTGCGGCGCCCGCAGGTGGCCTCTTGGCCGATCACTACGACCGGAGGGACGTGATGTGGGTCAGCTCTCTGACCCGAGCCTGCCTCGCCGCCACCATGGGTCTGCTGGGATGGGTCGGTCTGCTTCGCGCCGGAGCGCTGCTCGCGGGAGCTGCGCTCCTCGCCCTGGCGCAAGGCCTGTTCACTCCCTCGGTTGATGCCGTGATCCCTCAGTTGACACGCAAGGAGCACCTCACCAGGGTCAACTCCGGCTTCCAGGCCATCCAGGCCGTGGCTGGCGTCGGCGGACCCGTTGTGGGAGGCGTGGTCGTCGCTGCGGCGGGGTTGCACTGGGCACTGACCCTGGTGGGTGGGGCGTATCTGCTGAGCGCCCTGGCTGCCGTTCGACTGCCAGGTAGGCGGGTCCCAGGAGGCGAAAGCAAGCAACCTGCTGTGACCAGTGTCACACAGCGGCTGGTCGACATCGCGCGCTACCTCAGGGGCGAGTCCCTCGTAGCGCTGCTGATGGGTTTCACAGTGCTGTTGAACCTCCTGGTCTTGCCGGTGTTCATCGTCTTGCCGGTGATCACTCGCGATGTTCTGGGGCTCACTGCAGCTCACTACGGCGGGCTGCAGGCAGTTCTGCCGGCAGGGGTACTCGTCGGTACCCTGCTCACCGCAACGGTGCGAGTCGGAGGCCGCAAAGCGCCGCGAGCACTGGGAGCTATTGCGTGGACTGGTCTGGCCTACGCGTTGCTCGCCTACGCCCGAACGTATCTGACCGCTCTCGCCTGCGTCGGGGCCATGGGGCTGGGTATGGCTGTCGCTTCTGTGGCGGGCCGGGTGATCCTCCAGGAGCTTGTGCCTCCTGACCGCCTCGGCCGGGTGTTCGGCCTGATGAACGGGCTCACGGCTGCAGCCCAGCCACTGGGCTACACCCTGGCCGGCGCGTTGTTGGCAGGACCGGGACCGGCAGTGACAGTCCTTCTGTTCGGCGTACTGACCGCCACTGCGGCATGCGTAGCGCTCCCGACACCCGTCGCGAGGAGGATCTGACGATGGAGGTTTCTTCGTTCATCGCAGGGCCAACGGTGGGGCTGAGAAGCCTCGAAGCTTCCGATGTGGCGCTCCTTCACCGGTGGATCAACCACCCCATGGTAAACGTCTTTTCGACAATGGCTGTGCTACCAAGGTCATCTGACAGTGTTGAGCGGATGGTGACCGAGCTCCTCAAGTCCGATAGCTCTAAAGGGCTGATCGTGGAGCATCCTGCCCACGGTCCGATCGGTTTCTGCCAGTTGCGACACATCAACTGGAAGGATCGGAATGCGGAGCTGTCAGGGCTGATCGGCGACCCCGTGCTGTGGGGTCAAGGTGTTGGAACGGAGTGCCTGTGCCTTCTGTGCGCGCTGGCGTTCGAAGCTATAGGATTGCACCGTGTGTACGCGTATGTGATTGAGTTCAATGACCGTTCGTCGCCCTGGAGTTTGACAAACGCAGGTCACACAAAGCAGCGACGAAGCCCGTCGCAACGGGCTGTTTCGGGTGTTCGAGAAGGCATACGCGTGTGCTTACATTTTACAGATGCTGCCTGGGGGCGATCTTGAAGAAACGTGGCGGCTCTTCCAGCCCCAAGGCCTTGAAGAGTACGGCTTGGAAGGTGCTCGTCTCCGTACGTTGATGGACCGTGCCTTTGGGGCTCAGGAAATGGCCGATTTGCATCCGGTCCAACTCCCGGCGCAGCCGGGCCCAGGTGTGGCGTTGCCCCAGATTCTCCTCCGCCCACAGCTCTGCCAGGCGGACCAGCAAGAGCGCCAGCCAGCACAGCAGGACATGGGCCTTAATGCGGCGGGAGAGGCGATGATAGACCGGGCGGATGTCCAGGG
>JAVHLP010000005.1 GCA_031082145.1 bacterium
TTCGGGAAGGGCCGCTGGCATTCCTCTTGGGTTATCGCCCTTTTTCAACAGTCCCATATCGCTATCCGGCGCCAGCCGAACGGCGCCGGCTTGACACCCCGGCCGGCCGCCCTTATCATTAGCTCAAACCCATGACCCCAAAGCGGCCATGACGGGGAGGAGTAGGGAAGAACCGGCCCCCAGAGAGGGAAAACCCGACCGGCTGAGAGGTTTCCCGGGTCCCGGTCCTCCCGAAGTCGCTCCCGAGCCGCCGGCACGAACGGCCAAGGGCCCTAGTCCGGACGGGTTCGCCCGTTAGCGCGAGAGCGAGCCGCCGTGCCGCGAGTGACGGCGGGAACTGAGGTGGTACCGCGGAAGTCCCCCTTCCGCCCTTGGGCGGAGGGGATTTTGATTCTCCTGGGAGGTGCCGCGTTGTCCGGCAAAGGGAAGGACTTGCCCGAGCTGGGCTCGGTGTATGACCCGTCCCGGGTGGAAGCACGGATCTACGATCTGTGGCTACGGGAGAACAGTTTCCGGGCCGAGGTGGCCGGCGACAAGCCACCCTTCACCATAGTCATCCCGCCGCCCAACGTGACCGGTTCTCTGCACATGGGCCATGCCCTGAACAACACCATCCAGGACGTCCTCATCCGCTGGCGCCGGATGGCCGGCGACGAGGCCCTGTGGTTGCCCGGCAGCGATCACGCCGGCATCGCCACCCAGCACGTGGTGGAGGAGCGCCTGGCTGAAGAGGGCCTGACCCGACACGACCTGGGCCGGGCGGCCTTCCTGGACCGGGTGTGGGCGTGGAAAGAAGAATACGAAGAGGTCATCCTGGGGCAACTCCGCCGCCTGGGCGCCTCTTGTGACTGGTCGCGGCTCCGTTTCACCATGGACGAGGGCTGTTCGCGGGCGGTCCGGGAAGTGTTCGTGAGCCTCTGGGAAAAGGGCCTGATCTACCGGGGTGACTACATCATCAACTGGTGCCCCGACTGTCACACCGCCCTGTCCGATATTGAGGTGGAGCACGAGGACACTTCTTCTCATCTCTGGACCGTGCGTTACGATCTGGAGGGAGGGGGCCACGTCAGCGTGGCCACCACCCGCCCGGAGACCATCCTGGGCGACACCGGTGTGGCGGTGAACCCGGGGGATGAGCGCTACCGGGATCTTGTGGGCCGGATGGCCTTCCACCCGCTGCTCGACCGGGGGCTGCCGATCGTGCCTGACCCCGTGGTGGACCCGGCTTTCGGTACCGGGGCGGTCAAGGTGACCCCGGCTCACGATCCCACCGACTTCGAGATCGCCGGGAGACACGGCCTGGCCGCCCCGGTAGTCATCGACGAGGCGGGGAAGATGACCGCCGAGGCCGGCCGCTACCAGGGCCTGGACCGGTTGGTCGCCCGCCGGGCGGTGCTGGAGGACCTCGAAGAGCAGGGACGCCTGGAAGGGACCGAGGACTACCGGCATGCCGTCGGGCACTGCTACCGCTGCCAGACGACGGTTGAGCCGCTGCTGTCACGGCAGTGGTTTGTCCGCATGAAGCCGCTGGCCGCCCCGGCCATGGCGGCGGTGCGGGCCGGCGACCTCCAGTTCGTTCCCGAGCGCTTCGCCAAGGTCTACCTGAACTGGCTGGAGGGCATCCGGGACTGGTGCATCTCCCGCCAACTCTGGTGGGGCCACCGCATACCCGCCTGGCACTGCTCCGAATGTGGCGAGATCACCGTGCGGCGGGAGGATCCCAGCGCGTGCGCCGCCTGTGGGGGAAGGAGCCTGGAGCAGGACCCGGACGTGCTGGACACCTGGTTCAGCTCGGCCTTGTGGCCCTTCTCCACCCTGGGCTGGCCGGAGAGTACGCCCGACCTGGACCGCTTCTATCCCACGACGGTGCTGGTGACCGCCTACGACATCATCTTCTTCTGGGTGGCCCGGATGGTCTTCATGGGGCTGGAGTTCACCGGCCGCCTTCCCTTCCGCCAGGTCCTCATCCACGGCCTGGTGCGGAACGCGGACGGCCGCAAGATGTCCAAGTCTCTCGGCACCGGCGTGGATCCGCTGGAAGCCGTGGACCGTTACGGGGCGGATGCCCTGCGTCTCAGCCTGCTCATCGGCACGACGCCTGGCAACGACATGCGCTTTCAGTGGGAACGGGTGGAGGCGGCGCGGAACTTCGCCAACAAGCTATGGAACGCGGCCCGTTTCACATTGCCCAACCTGCGGGACTTCGCCCCGGCCGGTCCCGCGGCCCCGGTGGAACTGGCCGATCGCTGGATCCTGGCCCGGCTCCGGCGCGTGGTGGAGGGCACGGACCGGCATCTCTCCCGGTTCGATCTGGGCGAAGCGGCCCGGCAGCTTCACGCCTTTACCTGGAGCGAACTGTGTGACTGGTACATCGAACTGGCCAAGCCCAGGCTCTACGGGGAGGCGGGTGAGTCGCGGCGCCAGGCCCAGTTCACCCTGTGGCGCACCCTGGAGACGACCTTGAGGCTGCTGCATCCCTTCATCCCTGCGGTGACCGAGGAGATCTGGGGGCATCTGCCCCATCTCAGAGGGACTGCCTGCCGGAGCCCTTGGCCTCGCCCGGAGGAATACCCCGCCGACCCGGTGGCGGAGGAGCTAATGGGGCCGATCATGGAGGTCACCCGGGCCATCCGCACCATCCGCTCCGAATTCAACGTCCCGCCGTCGGTCCGGGCCAGTGTCCTTCTCCGGCCCCGGCCGGGGCCCGCCGAGCGGGCAGTCAGGGCCGGCGAGAGCTACATCGCCCACCTGGCAAGCGCCGACCTGCGGATCGTCGCCGAACTGCCGCATCGGCCAGAGGGAACGGCGGTGGCCGTGGTGGCCGGAGTAGACCTGCAGGTTCCCTTGAAAGACCTCATTGACCTGGAGCGCGAAGCGGATCGCCTGCGGCGAGGACTGGCGGCCGCACGCCAGGAGGAAGAGCGATCCCGCCGGAAGCTGGAGGATCGGGCCTTCTTGGACCGGGCGCCGGAGGATATTGTGGCCCGGGAGCGGGATCGCCGGCGCGAGGCGCGGGAGAAGGTGGAGAAGCTCGAGTCTTACTTGGAGGCCTTGCGATGAGCGAGCCGTGGTACGTGGAGCTGTTCAGCTCTGGGCTATACCAGGATATCGTCCGGGGACAGACCGCTGCGGCCAATCGCTTGCAGGCGGGGTTCGTGGCCCGGGTCCTGGACCTCCCGCCAGGGGCCGACATTCTCGACCTCTGCTGTGGTGACGGGCGCATCGCGGTGGAACTGGCCCGCTTGGGCTACCGGGTTACCGGCTACGACCTGGCGGTTCCCCTGCTGGACGCCGCTCGAAGCCGGGCGACGGAGGCGGGCGTGGAGCTCGAACTGGTGCATGGGGACATGCGGGACTTGCCGTTCACCAGGACCTTCGCCGGCGCCGTCAACTTCTTCACGTCTTTCGGCTACTTTGACGACGGGGAGAACGAAGCAGTCATCCAGGGAGTGGCCCGGGTGCTGGCCCCCGGGGGACGCTTCCTGATCGACGTGATCAACCGCGACTACCTGGTAGCCCGGGGCAGTCCGCGGGAGTGGCATGAGAATGACCGAGTTCTCTTCGTGGGCACCCGGGAACTGGATCTGCCGACCTCGCGCAGCCGTGCCACCTGGACGATCCTGGACAAGCGGGAGGCCTGGGCCCGGCGAGAGTACCGGGTGGACGTCAGGGTCTACTCTGCTCACGAACTGGGCTCCATCTTGGTCCGGGCCGGTCTTGAGCCGCTGGCCTGGTACGGAAACTACGAGGGAGCTCCGCTGGCCGTGGACCTGCCTCGGTTGGTGACGGTTGCCGAAAAGGCTCCTGCGAGGTAGTGCTCCAGCACGGGTCGGGCCTCCCCCCGGGGAACCTCCCGTAACCGGGCATCGTCTGTACGGGTTGGGGAGGTTGGCCCGTGCTCTCACTCCGAGGCATACACCGGGTATACCGGACGGGTCGGGTGGAAGTCCACGCCCTGCGGGGGATTGACCTGGAGATCGGCGCCGGCGAGTTCGTGACCATCATGGGACCTTCCGGCTCGGGCAAGTCCACCTTGCTCAATGTGATCGGCTGCCTCGATCGTCCCTCTCGGGGTGGCTACTCCCTGGCCGGCCGCGAGGTGGACGGTCTGGGGGATCGTGACCTGGCCTGTCTCCGCAACGAGACCCTTGGGTTCGTGTTCCAGACCTTCAACCTCCTGCCCCGGCTCACCGCCGGTGAGAACGTTGAACTGCCTCTTGTCTACCGGGGCATTGGGGGCTCTGAGCGGCGAGGCCGGGCCCGGGCCGCCCTGGAGCGGGTGGGCTTGGGCGCCCGGGGTCATCACCGGCCCACCGAACTCTCCGGTGGCGAACAGCAGCGGGTGGCCATTGCGCGGGCCCTGGTAGGAGAGCCCCGGGTGGTCCTGGCCGACGAACCCACGGGTAACCTGGACAGCGGCACCAGTGAGGAGATCATGGGTATCTTCCGGCGGCTGAACGAAGAGGAGGGGCTGACCCTGGTGCAGGTCAGTCACGATCCCGTGATGGCCCGGCATGGAAAGCGCATAGTTTACCTGCGGGATGGCGTTGTCACCGGCGACGAGCAGATCGCCGCCGCCCTACGGTCACCGCTGGCCACCGCGGGTTAGCCGGTCCCGCAGACCGGCCGAGGAGGGCGATCAGGTGCAGGTTGTCGGCGTCCTGAAGCGGTTTCTCATCCCCGTGCTCATAGCCGGCATGCTCCTCTACGGCGGCCAGTGGGCATTGGGGCAACTACTGCCGCCACCACCGGGGCAGGGGGCCCCGGTCTACGCCACGGCGGAGGTCGTCCGGGGAGTCATGCGGGTCGCGGTGGAGGGTGTGGGCAACCTCCAACCCATCTTCCTCAGCAGCCTGGAAGCGCCGGTGGAGGGCTTCGTGGAGACGGTGCTGATCGAGCGGGGACAGAGGGTGGAGCCGGGCCAGGTGGTCATGACCCTCAAGAGCGACGAGATCGGCTACGAGGTGGCCGATCTCCAGTTCAAGATCGAGCGCATGCGGCTGGAACTGGCGCAGCTCCTGGGCGTGGCGCCGACCAGGACCACCGAGGTCGATCCCAGCCTGGGGATCGGCATCACCGCCCCCATCGGCGGCAGGGTCTCCGAGCTCCTGGTCGGCCGGGGTGACGCCGTGGGCCAGGGCAGTGCGGTGGCCCGGATCGTCGACGATTCCCGGGTCGTCATCGTGGCCGAGCTGGTGACCTACGAGATTGAACGGGTGGCCGTTGACCAGGAGGTCGAGATACGGTCCCCCCTGTTCGACGGCAGCATGCGGGGCAAGGTCACGCTGGTCGACCGGACTCCCATACCCAGCGGCACTCATTTCGTCTACCGGGCCCAGGTTGAGGCGGACAACCCGGGCCTCCTGCAACCCGGCATGGAAGTGTTCCTGACCTTCGCGACCGCCCAGGGCCGGCTGTCGGTCCCGCGGGAACAGAGGATTGACCGCTACTGGCAGGAGGCCCTGGTCCGGAGCTTGGCCCAGGGAACAGTCGACCATACCGCGGTGAAAGAGTGGGCCCGGGTGAAGGCCGGGGACACCCTGTTGACACTGGGGGGTGAGGCAACGACCCAGTTCATCCAGGGGCGGCAACTGGACATCCGTCAGAAGGAACTGGAACTGGCCAGAAAGCAGGGCGTCCGGGAGCAACTGGTCGTCCGGTCACCTATTGCCGGCGTGGTGGAGTGGGTGCACGTGCGGCCGGGGACCAAGGTTATGCCGGGCTGGGGCCTGGCCGCCATCTTCGACCAGAGCCGGATGAACCTTCACATCATGGTGGACGAACTGGACGTTGTTCACCTCCAGGAAGGCCAGATCGCCCGGATCGCCGTGGACGCCCTTCCCGGCCGCAGCTGGGAGGCCAAAGTGCTCCGGGTGGACATGCAGGGACGTAGCCAGGATGGTATCGCCCAGTACGGAGTGTCCCTGGAAGTCGGAGAGACTGCCGAGCTTAAGCCGGGCATGACCGCCCATGTAAGTATCCACATCGCCGAGAAGCCGGACGCCTTGTTGGTGCCCATTGAGGCCGTGTTCGAGCAGGACCGCCGGGCGATGGTCGAGGTCCTGGGCCCCCGGGGCCCGGAGGCGGTGGCCATCGTCCTGGGGCTGGTCAACGACCGCTTTGCGGAAGTGCTGGAGGGCTTGGAGGCCGGACAGCACGTGGTAACCGGTAGCTCGCTGGACCGGCTGGACCGGGATGGGCGGGACGGGGGGGCGCCACCTCAACAGGAGCCCATCCCGGTCTTCCCGAAAACCGGGGGCTAGTAGGCAGGAGGGGCTGGGGTGAAGGGTCTAAGTCGACTGGCCGTCAGAGCAGCCTTCGGCCTGCATCAGGCGATGGTGGGTGTCTGGACCAACCGCCTGCGGTCGGTCATCACCGTGCTGGGAGTGACTATCGGCGTCGCCTCGGTCGTCAGCCTGGTTGCCATTGGCGAGGGGGCCCGGGTGGCTATTGTCCGCCAGTTCGAGAGTCTGGGCACCAACGTCATCAAGATCGAGAGCCACCACTGGCTGGTCGGGTTGACTCCCGAGGACGCCAGAGACCTGGAGCTCAGGGTGCCCACGGTGAGCGTAGCCATGCCCGTGGTGCGCGCCGACGCCCGGGTGAAATGGCGCCGCACGACGCAGGAAATCGGTATCCTGGGGGTGACCGAGGCTTTTCCCGTTGTGCGGGACCATCCCATGGCCGGCGGCAGGTTCTTCTCGCACCTGCATGTGCGCGAGCGCCTGCGGGTGGCCGTCGTCGGAGCGGCCCTGGTTGACAGCTTGTTCGCCGGTCGCAACCCCATAGGCCAGCCGCTGTACGTGGGGAACCAGCGCTTCACCGTCATCGGAGTGCTGGCCCCGAAGGGCGTGGGCATGGCCGACGATGTTGACCGGAAGCTGATCGTACCGGTGACTGCGGCCCAGCGTCTCACCTTGTCCTTCCGGGTCAACGAGATCTGGGCCAAGGCGGCGAGCCGGGAAGCGGTGGAGCCGGCCGTAGTCCAGATCAGCCGCATCCTCCGCCTCCAGTTCAAGCTGGATGGGTTGGCCCAGCCGGCTGCCGATCCCTGGATGGATGGCTACCGCGGAGGTTACGGGGATCCCTACTACGGTTTCGGTTCTGAGGTCAAGCTGGCCCTGCCCTCGGGTCAGGGGTCGGCGGTCACCGTGACCAGCCTGAACGAACTGGTGCAGGAGGCCAACGAGGCCAACCGGGTGATGACCCTCATGCTGGGCGGCATTGCCGGCGTCTCGCTGCTGGTGGGGGGTCTTGGCATCATGAACGTGATGCTCGTCTCGGTGACCGAGCGCACAACCGAGATCGGCCTGCGGAAGAGCCTCGGCGCCACCCGGGCCAACCTGCTCTATCAGTTCCTCATGGAAGCGTTTTTGCTGAGTGCGAGTGGGGGTGTGGTGGGGCTGGGACTGGGTTATGCCGCCACCGGCATCCTCGGGCGGTACGGCATGGACGCGGTGGCGTCACCGGGGGGATCCCTGGCGGCCCTGGGCGCGGCCTTGGCCGTAGGATTGATCTTCGGGGGTTACCCCGCCTACCTCGCCTCGGGTCTGGCACCGGCGGAGGCCTTGCGCCGGCAGTAGGCCGGCAGGACTCCCTCCCCCCCCGGCGAACGTCCTTCGGGCGGGGAAGGAGGGCCTGCTTTGAACTACCGAGAAGCCCTGTCCTGGATTCACTCCCTCGGACGCTTCGGTAGCCGCCTGGGTCTGGAACGGATCCGGCGGCTGCTCGACCTCCTGGGCAACCCCCACTCGAGGGTACCCATCATCCACGTGGGCGGTACCAACGGCAAGGGGTCGGTGACGGCCCTGACCGCCTCCGTGCTCGAGTCGGCAGGCTACCGAACGGGTCGCTATACCTCCCCCTACCTGGAGGACTTTCGGGAGAGGATCGTTCTTGGCGGCCAAATGATAGGCCGCCGTCGGATGGCCTCGCTGACCGCGAAGGTACGGCAGGCGGCGGAACGTATGGTCCTGGCCGGCGAGGACTCGCCGACCGAGTTCGAGGTGGTCACCGCCCTGGGATTCCTCTACTTCGCGGAGGAGGCGGCCGACTTCGTATGCCTGGAGGTAGGCCTGGGAGGGCGGGCGGACGCCACCAATGTGGTGGAGACGCCCCGGGTCGTGGCCATCACCACGATAGGCCTTGACCACACCCGCGAACTCGGTGACACCCCGGAGAGCATAGCCGGGGAGAAGGCGGGTATTATCAAGGCCGGGTGTCCCGTCGTGACCGGGGTGACCGCTCCCGGTCCCCTCGCCGTCCTGGAGGACATTGCCCGGCTGCGGGGAGCACCGCTATACCGGGCCGGGCGGGACTTCCGCTGGGAGGCGGGTGAATCCAGGCCGGGGGGCCAGACTTTCAGCCTGTGGGCGTCCCGGGAGTATGCCGGCCTCGGCCTGGCCCTGGCCGGCCCCCACCAGTTGGCCAATGCTGCCGTGGCCGTGGTCTGCGCCGAGATCTTGGAAGGGCAGGGAGTGGTGGTGGGCGAGGCGGCCATCCGGGAGGGGCTGGCCGCGGTTCGCTGGCCCGGCCGGCTGGAGCTAATCGAGGGAAGCCC
This sequence comes from bacterium, assembly GCA_031082145.1. Lineage (GTDB taxonomy): Bacteria > Bacillota > Sulfobacillia > UBA995 > UBA995 > Ess09-15. The sequence continues at coordinate 8,561 of JAVHLP010000005.1, forward strand.
CGGCATAGTGCTTGACGCGGCACACAACCGGGAGGGGGCCGCCGCCCTGGGTGAGGCCTTGAACAGACTCTGGCCCGGCCGGCGGAAGGTCCTGGTGATGGGGGTGCTGGCCGACAAGGATGCCCCGGGGATGCTGGCCGAACTCGTGCCCCGGGTAGAGGCCCTGATCTGCTGCCGTCCGCTCAGCCCACGGGCCCTGGCTCCGTCCACGCTGGCCGGCATGGCCAGCTCGATGGCTGGACAGACGGTCCCCATCCTGGTTGAAGAAGCGATTCCGGCCGCCCTGCGCCGGGCCTTGCGGGTGGCCGGCCGGGAGGATCTGGTGGTGGTAGCGGGTTCCTTGTACCTGGTCGGCGCCGCCCGCCACGCTGTCCGGAGGCTTGGCTACCCGGTGGACGGATAGACCGGGCATCCCGGGCATAGGCATGGGAAGGGGGGACCACCGTGCGCTTCACCCGAGTGAGCCTGGTCACTCCGGAGCCGATCGGGGAGCCGGAGGCCGCCGGTTGCCAGGTGCTGACCAGCCGGGAGGAGTTACTCACTTTGTACAAGGTTAGCGACTGTCAGCCCGCCCTTGACTTCGACCGCTGCTTCCTGTTGGCGGTCCATCGGGGCTGTTGCCCCACCGGTGGCTATGGCGTGCGGGTCGCCGGTCTGGAGCAGCAGGGTGACCAGGTGACGGTGCGGCTGGTCTACCAGAACCCCCGCCCCGGCGATTTCGTGACCCTGGCCATCACCTACCCGCGGGAACTGGTGCAAGTCGAGCGCTCGGAGCTGAGGTTCCGGGGGCGGCTCCGTTTCCGGTTCGTCGATGAACGGTCGGCAACCCTGGCCGAGGTCACCGCCGACATCTCTTAGGAGGGCGGATATGGACCGGGCCCGACTGAAGCAGGAGATACGGGAGGCCATAGCCGCCGCCGCCGGGCACATCACCGGCCTGGCGGCCGACCTCCTAACCTGTCCCGAGCTCGGGTTCAAGGAGCAGGCTACCGCCGGGCGGGTGGCGCGCGAACTCAGGGCCCTGGGGCTGGAGGTGAGAGAGGGACTGGCCCTTACCGGGATCAAGGCGCGCCTGCCCGGCCGGCGCCGTGGCCCGACGGTGGCCGTTCTGGGTGAACTGGACGCCGTGATCTGCCCGGAGCACCCGGAGGCCGACCCGCAGACCGGGGCCGCCCATGCCTGCGGTCACCACGCCCAACTGGCGAACCTGGTTGGCGCGGCCATCGGGCTGGTCCGGGCAGGAGCCGCCGGCTGGCTCGACGGCGACATCGTCTTCATCGCAACGCCCGCCGAGGAGTTCGCGGAGATCGAATATCGCCTGGCCCTGAACGAGCGGGGGCTGGTGGAGTTCATGGCCGGCAAGCCGGAACTGATCCGGCTGGGTGAGTTCACCGACGTTGACCTGTCCATGATGGTCCACGCGGCCGGCGGGCCGGCCGACGGCTTCGCGGTGGGTGGATCCAGCAACGGGTTCATGGCTAAGATGCTGCGCTTTGAGGGTCGCGAAGCCCACGCCGGGGCCGAGCCCCACCTCGGCGTCAACGCCCTCAACGCGGCCCTGGTCGCCCTCAGTGCCGTTCACGCTCAGCGGGACACCTTTCGTGACGAGGACTCGGTCCGGGTGCACCCCATCATCACCCGAGGCGGGGACATCGTCAACGTGGTTCCCGCCTCCGTCCACCTGGAGACTTACGTCCGGGCCCGGTCGCTGGAGGCCATCCAGTCCGCCGCCGGGAAGGTGGATCGGGCGGCCGCCGCGGGAGCGTTGGCGATGGGAGCCAGCGTCACTATCGAGGACATCCCGGGATTTCTCCCCATGCTCAACGACCCCTTGCTCACCTCGGTCTTCCAGGCCAACCTGGCGGCGTTGGTAGGTCCGGGCCGGGTGAGGGAGACAGGGCACATGGCCGGCTCCACCGACATGGGCGACCTCTCGCACTTGATGCCCGCCATTCACGCCTACGGGGCGGGGGTCACCGGCCACGCCCACTCGCGCTCCTACCGGATCCAGGATCCCTTTCTGGCCTACGTGGTGCCCGCACAGGCCCTGGCCATGACGGTGGTAGATCTCCTGAGCGACGGTGCGGTGGTGGCCGGAGACATCGTGACCCGGAGCCGGCCACGGCTGACCCGAGAGCAGTACCTTGACCGACTCCGGGGCTTCAGGGGCAGGAGAGTGTATCATGGCCTGGACGCCGAGCTTTCCGGGCTTTAGGGAGGGGATAGCCTTGGACAGACCGCGTGCCTGGCGCCGCAGGCAGTCTCACCGGGGTTTCCGGTCCCCCGTAGCGGCCCTCCTGGTGGCCCTGGTCTGCCTGGGAGCTGTGACGGCGGGTGTCTGGCTTGGCAAGTCCGTCTACGATGCCTTGCTGGTAGGACGGCCGCGGGAGACCGGGGGGGGTCAGGCGGTCGAGACTTGGTCCGTGCTGCCGCCTGGAGCCGAGTTATGGTGGGTACAGGTTGGAGCCTTCCTCGATCTCGCCCGGGCCCGGACGGTGGAGGCTTCTCTCGAGAAGCTGGGGTATCCGGTCTATGTGTCCTCCCGGGGGCCGAGTCCGGTCCTGCACCGCGTCAGGGCAGGGGTGTTCGCCACCAAGGGAAGGGCCACGGCCCTGGAGAGAGAGTTGAAAGCCGCCGGTTTCGAGGATGTCTACCTGTCGGCCTTGCCCATGAACGCCCACCCGGTGACCATCGCGGCGGGTGACCCAGCCTACCTGGAAGAGCTGGCCGGAGGCCTTGAGCTGCTGGGTGGATTCCTGGCCGACCAGGCGGGCTGGTGGGGGACGGTTGGAAGTTGGGAGCTCGATCGCGCGGCGGCACAGGCGGCTCTGGCCAGTCTTGCCGCTCCCATCCGCCAGTTTCAGTCCCTGCTGGCTGCCGGGTCTGCTCCCGCGACGGGCGCGGAAATCCACCAGCAGGCCACCGTGCTGGCCGGCTTGGCGGTGGGCAACCTGAGCGAACTGGAGGCCTACGCCGAGAAGGGCGAGCGGGCACGGATGCGGGGCGCCATGGTGGAGTTCATGCGCCTGGTAGACGCGTACGACAGCTTCTGGTCTTCGGAGTGACACTTCCTGGTATCGCTTCCCTGGGCCGGTGCACACAATAGCATCGGCCCAGTTCTTATCCACTTCGACAAGAGTTTTCCGGCGCGTGGACTTCCCGGGAACAAGGAATTCGACCCGGGGCAGGGAATTACCGGACAGGGAAAGCGCCTGGAACGGCGGCGGAGTGATCTGCGGGTGCGACGTAGGAGAAACATCTGGCTCCTGGTGTTCCTGGTGATAGGGTTGGGCTCACTGGGCAACCTGGCCGGTGAGTTGCTTGCCCAGTACGCTCCCGTCCTTGGCCAAGCCGTGGGGTTCAGCTTGGGGCCTTTCACCGTGGACCTGTATGTGCTCGGCTTCACCCTGGGAGCCTCGGCAGTCCTGAACCTGGGCGGCCTCCTCGGCGTGCTGATGGGTGTTCTCCTGTATCGGCGGTTCTAGGAGCGACGCATGGGTAGCCCACCTATAGTCCTGGCCTCCGGATCCCCGCGGCGCAGGGCTCTCCTCGAGGGGTTGGGGCTCTCCTTTGAGGTGGCTCCCAGCGGGGTCGAGGAGGACGGGGGCTTGGTCTTGGAGGGGCGGGATCCGGTCAGCCATGCCTTGACCTCCGCCCTGGCCAAAGCCCAAGACGTGGGCCGCGGGTTTCCCGGCAGGCTGGTCGTGGCCGCGGACACGATAGTGGTCCTGGACGGCGAGGTGCTGGGCAAGCCACGCGATCCCGAGACGGCCCGCAGTATGCTGTCCCGCCTTGCCGGGCGGGAACACCTGGTGATCACCGGCATCGCGGTGGGAAGGCCGGAAGTCCACCGATGGCGGACGGGGCATGAGACAACCCGGGTGTGGATGCGAGCGTTAGACCCCGGCGACATAGCTGCTTACGTGAGAACCGGCGAGCCGATGGACAAGGCCGGGGCTTATGCTATCCAGGGCAAGGGGTCGGTACTGATCGAGCGCATTGAGGGCTGCTATTTTAACGTCGTGGGCCTCCCCCTGGCCCGCCTGGCCCGGATGCTCAGCGAGTTCGGGATAGCGGTACTGGAGGCCGGAGGGGATCGGGTTGGACCGGGTTCAGTACGGCCTGACCATTAAGGAACTCCCGCCCGAGGAACGGCCCCGCGAACGGCTGGCCTTGTGCGGAGCCCAAGCTCTGGCTACCACCGAATTGGTGGCCATCCTGCTGGAAACCGGCAGCGCCCGGCGGTCGGCCCTGGATCTGGCCCGGGGGCTTCTGGCTGAGGCGGGCGGGCTACGCTGCCTGGCGGAGCAGGGCTATCACGAACTCCAGCGCCTCCCGGGAATCGGGCCCGCCAAGGCAGCCAAGCTCAAAGCAGCCCTGGAACTGGGGCGGCGGCTGGCCGGGAGTTCGGCGAGCCGGGCGCGGATCAGCTGCCCTTCTGATGCCGGGCAGCTTCTAATGGAGGAGATGCGCTACCTCGACCGCGAGCATTTCCGGGTCATCCTCCTCAACACCAAGAACCATGTCATTGGGGTGGAACAGGTGTCGGTGGGAAGCCTCGCCTCGTCGGTGGTGCACCCCCGGGAGGTCTTCAAGGGGGCCCTGGCGCGCAGCGCCGCCGCCGTCATCCTGGTGCACAACCACCCGAGCGGGGACCCTGCCCCCAGCCGGGAAGACCTTGATGTGACGGGGCGGCTGGTGGAAGCGGGAAGATTGCTGGGAGTGGAAGTGCTGGATCACATTGTCATCGGGGATAATGCGTTTGTGAGCCTGCGGGAGAAGGGCCACGGCTGGGGAGCCTAGCGCAGGGGAAAGGGCGGACGCGACACGGCGATGTTCGAATTCGTGTACGGCTGGTTGTCACGGGATATGGGAGTGGACCTGGGAACCGCCAATACCCTAGTTTACGTCAGGGGTCAGGGGATAGTCCTTCAGGAGCCATCAGTAGTTGCCTTGCAGCGGGAGAGCGGGGGAATCCTGGCCGTGGGCGAAGAGGCCCGCCAGATGATCGGGCGTACGCCAGGGAATATCGTCGCTATCCGCCCCATGAAGGACGGGGTCATAGCCGACTATGAGGTCACCCAGACCATGCTCCGGCACTTCATTGCCAAGGCCGCCAGCCGCCGGGGTGTCCTCCGGCCGCGGGTAGTCGTGGCCGTGCCTTCGGGCTGCACCGAGGTGGAGAAACGGGCCGTGATCGACGCCACCTTGCAGGCCGGGGCCAGGGAAGCCTACACGGTGGAAGAGCCGATGGCCGCCGCCATCGGGGCCGGGCTACCGGTCCAGGAGCCTACCGGCAACATGGTCGTGGATGTAGGTGGTGGCACTACCGAGGTGGCCATCATCTCCCTGGGCGGTATCGTCGCCGCCCGCTCGATCCGGGTGGCCGGTGACGAACTGGACGAAGCCATTGTCGCCTATGTCAAACGTACCTACAACCTTCTAATAGGCGAGCGGACGGCCGAGGACGTCAAGATCCGTATCGGTTCGGCCTACCTGCCGGACAAGAAACGGGGGCAGCCGGTCTACGAGGTCCGGGGAAGAGATCTGGTCAGCGGCCTGCCGAAGACGCTCACCGTGACGGCGGTGGAGATCCACGACGCCCTGGCCGAGCCGGTCACCGCTATCATCGAGGCCATCAAGGTGACCCTGGAAAGGACCCCCCCCGAACTGGCTTCGGACATCATGGATCGGGGGATAGTGCTGACGGGAGGCTCGGCACAGCTCAAGGGGCTTGACACCAGGATCGCCGAGGAGACGGGAATGCCGGTTCACGTCGCCGACGACCCTCTGCTCTGCGTCGTCCGCGGCGCCGGCAAGGTACTGGAGGAGCTGGAGGCCCTGCGCCGGATAGTCTCCAGTCACAGGCGATCGAACTAGATCCCCAGGAAGGTCAGGCGTATGGGCAGGTACCGCAAACCGATCCTCTCCCTCCTGTTGGTGCTGGCGACGGTTACCCTCGTCAGCCTGACCGCGCGGGAGCGAGAACGGGTCAGCTGGCTGGAACAGCAGGCCGTGGAACTGCTGGCTCCGGTGCAGGCCGCCTTCAGCCAGACCGCCCAGCGGGTGCGGGAGGCGGCGGCCGGGCTGTCCGAGCTGGCGGAAGTCCGGGTGGAAAACGTCGCCCTCCGGGATCAACTGCAGCGGCTGCCTTGGCTGGAGCAGGAGTTGCTCGAGTTACGGGCCGAGAACGAGCGGCTGCGGCAGCTGGTGGGATTCAGCCAGGCCCAGCCTTTCAGCTTCACAGCCGCCCGCCTGATAGCCCGCAATCCCGACAACTGGTTCAGCTACGCCGTCATGGACAAGGGTTCTCGGGACGGGATCGCCCGCGACATGCCGGTGGTCACCCATGGCGGGCTGGTGGGGCGGGTGGTCCGGGTCAGCCCGCGTACTTCAACCGTGCTCTTCCTGGTGGATCGGGACAGCGGGGTGGCCGCGCGAGTGTACCGCCCTGGCGACCAGAAGACCTTGCCCGAGACGGAGAGCTACGGCGTGGTACTGGGGCAGGGGGCCCAGCAGCCTGTTCTCCACCTGCGGATCTTCTCTCACGAGGCGCGGGTTGAGCCAGGTGACCGGGTGGTGACCTCGGGGCTGGGAGGCGTCTTCCCGCCGGGTCTTGCGGTAGGCGAGGTGCTGGCCGTCACCGGGGACGAACTGGGACTGTCCAAGACCGCGACGGTCGCCCCCGCGGTGGATTTCCACCGCCTCCTCGAGGTGCTCATCATCACCGATCCGCGCCCGGAGGAGATCCCATGAGGCCGTGGGTCTTCCTGAGCGTGGCCGCGGGAGCGCTTGTTCTGCAGGGTGCCGTTGTTCCTCACCTGGCCGTAGGCCAGGTGAGGCCGGATCTGGTCCTGCTGGTGGCCCTGGCCTACGGCCTGTTGTATGGGCCGGAGGCAGGAGGTCGTTTCGGGTTTGTCAGTGGGCTGCTGCAAGATATCCTGCTGGGGAAGTACGTGGGGGTCTTCGCCCTGACCCGTGCGTGCGCCGGCTACCTGGCCGGTCTGGCCGAACGCCGTTTCTACAAGGAGCAACTGCTGATCCTGGTCGGTGTCACCGCTCTGGCTTCGGTGCTAACCGACCTCCTGTTTATGGGGCTGATGGGGGCCTTCGGGTACCCCCTGCGGTTCACCTTTAGCCTGCGGACGGTGGTCTTGCCCGCCGGCCTCTACAACGGACTGCTCTCCCCGCTGGTATACCGGGGGATGACCTCCCTGCGGGACTTCGAGCGAGCCCGTCACAAGGCAACCGGGGCTTGAGAGGAGGAGGGGTTTGAGGCAGCAAGACCGTCGCAAGGAAGAAACCCATCGTCGCCTGGGTCTCTTCCAGGCCTTGCTGCTCCTCACGTTCCTGCTCCTGATGTCCCGGGCAGCCTACCTTCAAGTTGTCCGGGGACCTCACTATGAGGCTCTGGCCCGCAGCAACGCCCTGCGCCTGGTCACCCTGCCCGCTCCCCGGGGCCGCATTCTCGACCGGAACGGCGAACTCCTGGCCGGCAACCGTCCCGCCTACCACGTGTCTCTGGTCCATCCCGGCACCGGCAAGGTGGACGCCGTCGTGGAGGCCGTCGCCCCGCTGCTGGACATGACTCCCGCCGAGATCCACGAGCTCATTCGCCGCCGGGGTGATCGCCTGTTCGAACCGGTTCGACTGAAGATGGACGTGGATCCCATCGCTCACAGCCGGGTGGAGGAGAACCGGGGCAACCTGCCGGGGGTCGTCATTGAGGTGGGGCCGGTACGGGATTACCCGGGAGGGAGCCTGGCCGCCCACGTCCTGGGATATGTGGGTGAGATCGACGGCGGCGAGTTGGCCCGCTTGGAGGGCTACCGCCTTGGGGACATCCTGGGGAAGACAGGTCTCGAAGCTTACTATGACCTGGAACTCCGCGGCCGGGACGGCGGGCGCCAGGTTGAGACCGATGCCATGCACCGGCCGATCCGGGTCTTGGGGCAGATAGACCCCGTGCCTGGTAATAGCCTGGTGCTCACCATCGATGCCGGGCTTCAACGAGTGGCCGAGGAAGCCCTGGTGGCCACCATGGAAATGGTGCGCGCTCACCCCCGCAACCCCTATCGTGCCACCTCAGGCGCGGTAGTGGTCCTCGGCGTGGGGACCGGAGAGGTGCTGGCCTTGGCAAGCCACCCTTCTTTTGACCCTAACCTCTTTGCCAGCCGGACCCCCAGGGACTACCTGGAAGCTCTTCGAACCGACCCTCTGAGTCCTTTTCTTAGCCGCGCCACCTCGGGAGTCTACGCCCCCGGCTCGGCCTTCAAGATGATCACCGCGATGGCCGCCCTCGAGTCGGCTCGGGTCACTCCCACCGAGAGAATCACCTGCACGGGAGTCTACCGGGTTACGGCTGACCACTCCAAGCGCTGCTGGTCGGCACACGGTCCGGTCAACATCTACGAAGCGATCGCCAAGTCCTGCAACGTGTTCTTTTACGAGATGGCCAGGCGCGTAGGCGTCGATCTCCTAGCCCTCCACGCCCGGTCTTTCGGCTTGGGCCAGGCCATCGGTCTCGACCTCCGACCCGCTGACAAGGCGGGAACGGTACCCGATCGGGAGTGGAAGCGGGCCCGGTTCTCCGGTGACCCGACATTCTGGCTGGCCGAGGAGCTTGACGCCGCCATCGGTCAGGGGTTTCACGAGTATACGCCCCTGCAGATGGCTCAGTACGTTGCCACCATCGCCAGTGGGGGAGTCAGGTATCAGCCTTACCTGGTCAGCCAGGTACTGGACCCCTCGGGACGAATCCTCAGTAACACTACCCCGCGGGTTGTGGCCGAGGCGGCCGTCTCGCCCGAGACCCTCGCCATTGTGAAGGAGGGCATGCGCCAGACGACGCTCTACGGCACGGCCTCCTGGCTCTTCGGTCCCGGTTTTGGCCAGCGCTATGGGTTTGAGCTGGCGGGAAAGACGGGAACGGCCGAAGCCCTCAAGGGGTCGGGCAAGGACCACAATGCCTGGTTCGTGGCTTTCGCCCCTTTCGAAAACCCCCGGATCGCCATCGCCGTCCTTGTTGAGGAGGGAGGCAGCGGTAGTCTCGCCGCGGCCCCTGTAGCCAGGGCTATTATCGAATATTACTTCGACCTGGTCTCCCGACCACCTGCCCAACTGCCGACGGAGCCCGGCGACTGAGTTCCCCTTGCCGTCGAAGCTACCCCCTCCTTGTCCTGATTCCACGGATAATCCCCCACGAAAGTCAATTCCAATGGTAGGAACCTGGAAAATGATCCTAGAACCTCTCTCGAGCCTCGAACGGAGGGGTGAAGAAGGTTGAAGTCGAGGAGATCCAAAGGTTCGCAGGCTTCCCCCCCGGCAGGCCGGCGCCAGGCCAAGAGCGGACCCGCTGCCACAACTCCCATCGACGAAGCGCCTGGGCCCCTCGCTGATGCCTGTGAACCCCTTGTGGAAGTAGACGAGTTCGCCACCGACGCCACCCCCCTCGCGACCGGGGAGCAACCCGTTTCCCTGGCCGTGAAGGGTGAACCGCTCCGTTCCGAACTCATCCTCTCCGGCGAGCGGGGCGATGGTGATACCCTGCTGGTCAGGAAGACCCTTCGCTCGGGGCAGCACGTGGGCCATCGGGGCAACGTGGTTGTTCTAGGGGATGTCAACCCCGGGGCGGAGGTGGTGGCCGGCGGAGACATCGTGGTCCTGGGGGCCCTTCGCGGGGTGGCCCATGCCGGCGCCCGCGGCGATGAAGCGGCGGTGGTGGCGGGCTTCCGGCTTCGCCCCACCCAGTTGAGAATCGGCAACTATATCGCCCGGGCTCCCGACGGGGACATCACAGGACCCGAGTTGCCCGAGGTGGCGCAGGTGAAGGAGGGCCGGGTGATCATCCGTCCCTACCATTCCGCCGGTAGACCGCGACCCCGGCTGTAGAGGGCTTTCATTGAGGGGGGAATCGATGGATGGGCGAAGTCATCGTGGTTACCTCCGGCAAGGGGGGGGTCGGCAAGACGACCACCACGGCGAACCTCGGGATGTCACTGGCGCTCCTCGGGCACCGGATAGCCCTGGTGGACGCGGACATCGGCTTGAGGAACCTGGACATCGTGCTGGGTCTGGAGAACCGGATCGTCTACGACGTGGTGGACGTGGTCGAGGGGTTCTGCCGCCTCAAGCAGGCACTGATCAAGGACAAACGCCTCGACGGTCTCTGCCTTCTTCCGGCGGCCCAGACCAGGGACAAGAGCGCCGTCAGCCCCGACCAAATGCGAGGCGTCTGCGCCGACCTGGCCCGAGACCATGACTATGTGTTGGTGGACTCGCCGGCAGGCATCGAGCAGGGCTTCCGCTCGGCGGCCGCCGGTGCCCGGCGGGCGGTGATCGTCACCACTCCCGAGGTGATGGCAGTGCGGGACGCCGATCGCATCATCGGCCTCCTGGAAGCCATGGGGATCCGCGAGCCCGAACTCGTCGTCAACCGCATCCGCCCGGCCATGGTCCGGCGAGGAGACATGATGGACATCGAGGACATCATAGACATACTCGCCATCGAGCTCCTGGGTGTGGTTCCTGAAGACGACGTCATGCTCGTATCCGGTAACCGGGGTGAACCCGCCGCCTTGAACGGGTCTTCCCGGGCCGGGGAAGCCTTCCGCAATATCGCCCGCCGGCTCCGGGGCGAGAGTGTCCCTCTATACGAACTGGAGCGGACCCGGGGCGTGCTTGGGCGGATCAGGAGGCTGGTCGGCGTTGAACGCAGCTAAGGAAATGGTGTCGGGGTTGTTGGGCTGGCTCCGCAGGGATCCCGTGCGCCGCCAGAGCGGGCGCCTGGCCCGCGAACGCCTGCGACTAGTGTTGGTGCATGATCGAACCCACACCTCTCCCGGCATCCTCGAGATGCTGCGAGAGGATCTGGTCGACGTCATCTCATCCTACATGGACATCGACAGGGGCGCCATGGAGGTGAGCCTGTCCAGGGCCGGCGACTCGGTCATGGTGGTGGCCAGCATCCCGGTGATCGGGGTGCGCCGCCAGCTTCCCGGGGCGGGCTGACCCGGCACTGGCAGCACTTGGCGACGGGCGGCGGGTGGACACGCCTCCGGCCTCGGTCTTATAATTCTGCTAGGGGCAGGAGAACCCGGAGCGGGTGACCACATGCGCCACTGGGGCCGTCGCGTGTTCCGCAATCTGGACTACGTGCTGCTGGTAACGGTCTTGCTGCTGGTGATCTTCAGCGTGATGATGGTGACCAGCGCCACGCTCCACCGACCGGTCGGCGGAGATCCCTACTTCTACACGAAGAAGCAAGCCACTTGGGCGATCCTGGGGTTCGCGCTGATGGTCCTCATGGTGCTGGTTGACTACATCAACTTCCAGCGCTGGGCTCCCTACCTGTACGCCGGCATGCTGGCCCTGCTCGGGCTGGTGCTCTTCCTGGGGCGGGCCAGCCACGGCTCGCAGCGGTGGCTGCCATTGGGTGGGCTTGACCTGCAGCCCTCGGAAACTGGTAAGCTGCTGATCATCTTGTGCCTGGCCGCGCTGCTGAGTCGCCGGACCACCCCCATCCGGGGCTGGGCGGAGTTCGTACCGGTGCTGGCCTTTGTGGGACTGCCCATGCTGCTGGTGATCCGGCAGCCGGACCTGGGGACATCTCTCGTGTTCGCAGGTATAATGCTGGGTGTCCTCTTCATCTCCGGTGCCTGCTGGCAGAAACTCGCCCTGCTCACCGGCGGAGGCCTGGGAGCGGTCGTGGCCGCTTTCTTCCTGCACCTCAGGCACGGGTTGCGGCTCCCCCTGTTGCCCCACCAGATCAGTCGGCTCGTAGTGTTCCTCGATCCGCAGGTCGACCCCCTCGGCACCGGCTACCATCTGCGCCAGTCCCTCATCGCTGTAGGGGCGGGGAACATATGGGGACAGGGCCTCTTCTCCGGTAGCCAGAACCAACTCAAGTTCCTGCCCGAACAGCACACCGACTTCATCTTCGCGGTCATCGGCGAGGAACTCGGACTGGTGGGCGTGGGGGTTCTCCTTCTCCTGTACCTGATCCTGCTCGTACGGGCGGTCCGGATCGCCGGTGAAGCCCGGGAGACGTACGGCACCCTGGTGGCGGGCGGGGTGGCGGCCATGATCGCTTTCCACGTTCTTGTAAACGTGGGGATGGCCATGGGCGTCATGCCCATCACCGGCCTCCCGCTCCCGTTCATGAGCTACGGTGGCAACAACCTCATCCTCAACTTCGCCGCGGTGGGCTTGCTCGAGAGCATCCGCCTGCGGCGCCACGGGATCTTCTTCTGATTTCCAGCAGGAGGATGCTCCGGGCCGCCGAAGTCGCCTGAGCTGGGGGGGGACGGCCCATAAGGCGGAGCATGCTGTCGGTGGCGGTGCTTCTGGTCTTCCTGGCCGGGTGTCTGCCCCCGGCAACCCCCCGGCCGGGTGGCACCCTCGTCGTGGGCACTCCAGACTTGCCGGGCTTGGAGGCCCGCCTGCTCCACGCCGGCCTGGTGAGTCGCGACCCGTGGACCCAGCTTCTGGCCGATGGCGTGGCGGAGTCCTGGGAGATATCCGGGGATGGCTTGACCTGGACCTTCTTCCTGAAGCCGGGCGTGGCGCTGGCGGATGGAACGCCCCTTACCTCTTCGATAGCGGCCGAACACTTCCTGACCCTTGCGGACACGTCGGTCGATTGGCTCTGGCTCGACCGGGTGGAGACTCCGGATGAACGCACGGTGGTGTTCAGTTTCATCCAGGCTTCACCCGGGACTCTAGAGCGTCACGCCGACCCTCCCGGCGGCATAGACGGGGCCGGTCCCTTCATCTTGGCTGAGCGGCACGAAGACAGAGCGGTCTACCGCCGGTCGGAGGAGTACCGATGGGGGCCATCCTGGTCTGGAAACCAGGGGCCGGCCTGGCTGGACGGGATCGTTGCCGTGTCCATCCAAGATCCGGTCCAAGGCGTTGAGGCGCTGGCTGCCGGCGAACTGCACGTCCTGGAGAATCTGCCTGCCGGTCTTCATGGCCTGGCACGTGAGCTGCCGGAGGTCGAGATCCTCGCCGGGCCGGAGCTGGGCCTGGCCTACCTTGCCTTCCGGGCCGACCGGTCGCCATTCGACGACGTTCGGGTGCGCCGGGCGGTTAACCTGGCCATCGACCGCGAACGGCTGGCCGAACTGGTTGGGGACGGGACCCACCGGCCGGCCTATGGCCTCTTGCCGCCGGCAGTAGCCGCGGCCTTGGAGGACCGCGACGCTCACCGCCACGATCTCGCCACCGCCCACCTGCTGCTGTCGGAGGCGGGTTGCCAGGGGGAGAGCGAGTACACTCTGGCCGTGACCGACGGCAGGCTCATGGAAGCGGCCGGCATTGTGGCGGAGATGCTGGAGCTGGCCGGCCTGCGGGTACGGGTTGAGCGGGTCGATCCAGAGGCGCTGGCAGCTGCGGACTGGCAACTGGCCTTGCTTGAGTACCGCTGGCGGGACCCCGACATCCTGGAGTGGTTGTTGGTGGGCAGCCAGAGTCCCCATCCAAACGTCTCCCGCTGGGCGGACCCGGTGCTCGACCTGATGTTGCGGGAAGCAGCGGCCGCCCCCCGCCCGGGTGAGCGAAACGACGGCTACCGGGATGTACAGCGTTACCTCATCGACCTGTGCGTGTGGGCACCGCTCTGGCATCCCGTCGCGCTGACGGCGGTGAGGGCCGACCTGGTCCGCGGGTATGCACCCGGCCACTACCTGGATGTGTGGCTGTCGGGAGTTGAGACCCGATGATCGCCTTGGTGGAAGTGCGGGGGACGCCCCGCGAGATGGGCCGGGCTGCGGGTGAGCATTTCCGTGAGGCTGCCACTTGAGGTTGTCTTCGGGCTTAGCGCCGAGGGAGAACTGCGGCACTATCGCCGGGCGTGCACCAGTCTCGCCGTGCCGCCGGAGGCGACAGCCGAGGGATCGGTGCTCCTGGCTCACAACGAGGACATGACTGCCGCCAGTATGGACGATCCCTACGTGGTCGTCGCGCGGCCGGGGAAGGGGCCCCCTTCGTGGCTTTCACCAATGGCCCGCTCGGAGTTCACCGCTTTCCGGCTTCCGGCGTGAAATGAGAGAGAGCAGCGGGGGGCTGCTCTCTAAGGCGAAGCTAGTTTGAGGCTCGGTTAAGGGCGACGCTGCACGCCGCCTCCGCCGGCTCCCGCCGGACCAGCGGCGCCACCGCGGAACTGCGCGCCGGGACCACCGGCGGTACCGGCAAGACTCTGCTCGGCGATTTGGATCATCCGGCGGACCATGTGGCCGCCCACCGCACCGTTCTGCCGGGACGGTATGTCACCCCAGTATCCGTCGGGAGGCGGTGATACGCCGAGGTCCCTCGCGACTTCGTACTTGAGGGCGTCCAGGGCGCGCTCGGCCCCGGGAACCAGGGCGCGGTTGGTCTGTTGACCTCTTGCCATGGGTAGTCACCTCCTTCTGAGGGTAGATTTCCTCGACCCGGAGGCGCTATCCGAGGTTTATTATGGCAGGCTCCCGTGCGGCAAAGCCGCAGTTAGAGGCACTGATCTTGGTGTCCGCAGGGGTCACCCCTGCCCGGACAGGAGTGGCCTTTGGCCCCATCTTCCGGCGGCTCACCGGGGCCGCCTTCGGGTCCCGGCGGCAGTTCTGGCTCGGCCGGCCGGCCGGGAGGACTGTCCGGCGACGGCTGCCGATCGCCCTCCGGCTGCCCGGCCGCCTCGCGGCCGAAGCTCACCATGCGCCGGGCCAGGTCAACGAGACCCTTCTCAACCAGGTGACAAACCGTACGCGGCGGGTAAGTGCCGTCTTCTCTCTCGTCGCCGAAGGGCAGGCCGCTAAGGAGCTCCATCACCTGGTCTATGGTATGAACGGCGTAGAGCGAGAACTCGCCCTTTCTGGCTGCCTCCACAACCTCCTTCTGGAGCATGAGATTCTCGACGTTGCGGGCGGGGATGATGACCCCCTGGCCTCCCGTCAGTCCCCTTGCCTTGCAGGCGCGGAAGAAGCCCTCCACTTTCTCGTTTATCCCGCCCACGGGCTGGATCTGACCGTGCTGGTTAACCGAGCCGGTGAGCGCCAGGTCCTGCCGCAGGGGGATCCGGCCCACGCTGGACAGGAGCGCGCACAACTCGGCGGCCGAGGCGGAGTCCCCCTCCACTTCCTCATAGACCTGCTCAAAGCCGATGGTTGCGGAGAGGGCCAGGGGATTGCGGCGGGCGAACTTGCCCAGGAGATAGCCCCCCAGGATGAGCACCCCCTTGCTGTGGATGCGCCCGGACAGCCGGGATTCGCGGTCGATGTTGACCACTCCGGCCCGGCCGAGGCCCACCGCTGCAGTGATCCGGGAGGGCTTGCCGAACCGGTAGTCGCCCACGTCCGCGACGGCGATGCCGTTGACCTGGCCGATCATCTCACCCAAGGTGTCCACCAGGATCACGTCCCGCGCGATCAGCTCCTGGACCTTCTGCTCAAGCCGGTCGGAGCGTTCGATCTTCTCCCCGAGAGCACGCTCCACATGATGGTCGCCGACCGTCCTCGCTCCATCCAGTTCGGCCACCGCACTGGCCTCGTATACCAGTTCGGCTATCTCGTTGAAACGGGTTGACAGTTTCCGCCGGTCCTCGGCCAGCCGGCAACTGTACTCCACTACCCTGGCTACTGCGTCGCGCCCGAAGTGGAGGAGACCTCCTTGCCGGCAAACCGAACCTACGAAAGCGGCGTACTCGGCCACCCGTTCCGGGCTGTTTTCCGTCTCAAGGTCGAAATCCGCCTTGATCTTGAAGAGCTTGCGGAAGTCCTCGTCAAAGCGGTGCAGGAGCAGGTATATGAGCGGACTGCCGATCATCACGACCTTGACCTGCAAGGGCATTGGCCCGGGCTTCAGGGTGGCGGTCGGAACCACTCTGAGCTGTTGGCCGATGTTCTCTATGCGGACTTCTCCCGTCTGGAGCGCTCGCTTCAGTGCGGTCCAGGCCAAGGGGTTGGTCAGAACATCTAACGCCTGGAGGATCAGGTAACCCCCGTTGGCCCGGTGCAGCGCGCCACCTTTTATCATGGTGAAGTCGGTTGTCATCATCCCGAACTCGCCCTTGTACTCTACACTGCCGAATAGATTGTAGTAGGTGGGATTGGTCTCCAAGACAACCGGGGCCCCCTGGCTCTCGCCGTTGGCCACCAGTACATTCACCCGGTAGCGGGACAGATCGGGCCCTGCCCCGGGGCGGCCGGCCAGTACTGTCATCACTGAGGGCTTCTCGTCTCCCGGGCGGAAGTCGGCCAGGTTCTCAATTATGTCCCGCTGCACACTGTCCAGGTAGCGGAGCACGGGGTCGAAGTCGCGGTATTGCTCCCGGAGCTCGTCCACCAGAGGCCCGGCCACATAGAGAGCGACGTCCTTCTCCAGCTGAGCCAGTCGTTCCCGGGCCGAACGCTCAACGACCCGCATCTGCCGGACGGTCTCCGTCACGACAGCCTGGAGATCCTGGCGGTTGACTTCTATCTCCCGTCTGGCCTCCTCGTCCAGGGCCTCGAAATCCTCGGCGGTTAGGGGGCGATCTCCCCTGACGGCCGCCGTGACAAATCCGGTGCTAGTGCTCTTGAGGGTGAATCCCCGCTCCGAAGCGGCTCGCTCCAGTTCCGCCAGTGCTCGCTGCTGGCTCTCGTGCACCGTCTTGGCGACCTCGTTCCGTTGCCGCTCGTAGTCCTCGCTGTCGAAGACGCGGGGGATCGCCGTCTTGAGATCGCCTACCATCTGGTCCAGGTCGCGGGCGAAGCGGGTCGCCCGCCCGGGCGGAAGGCGGAGGATTATGGGCTCGCCGGGATCCTCGAAGTTATGCACGTAGCACCAATCGTCGGGGGCAGGCTGCTCCTGTGCCACCTCCGCCACCAGTGACCGGGCGTAGGTGCTCTTGCCGGTACCGGGCACCCCGGCCATGAAGATGCTGTAGCCGGGACTCCTGATGCGCAGCCCGAACTCCATCGCCTTCACCGCTCGGTCCTGCCCGATTCTCCCCGCCACAGGGGGCAACTCCTCGGTGGTCTGGAACGGGAACACGGCCGGATCCACGGTCAGCCTCAGTGCTTCCGGCCGCAGGGGCTCAGGTCTGGTCATCGCCGACACCTCCGACTCCGTTGGCTTCGACGGGCATCGCTGCCACCCTCCCCCGGCAACGGAATAACCCGGGAAGAACACCAGTATACTCTACCGGCCATATCTCCGGCCCTCGGGGAGGGACGACATGCGTCCAGGGTGGGGAGAGAGCCGCCACCGCCGGCCTTCCTGGCGGCGAAGCCGCCGCCCTTCCCGGCTTGCCGAAGGTGTCGGCCGGAGCACGCTCTTTCGGCAAGCGGTGGTTGCCGTTGCCCTGTTGGCGGTCGCCGCCCTCGTCCTGCCGGGGGAATTCCCGGCCGCCCTCCGGTTCAGGGAGGAACTCCACCGCTTGGTTCACGAGCGTCATGATCTCCAGGAGGTCATGGCCCGCCTCAACGCCTCGCCGGCGATCAGGAACAGCTTGGACCGGGGCTTCTGGCAAGCGCTCTTTGGCGCCCGCCGTTCCGACCGGCCCCGGCTGTTGCTGCCCGCCGAAGGCGAGATTACGGTGCCCTACGGGTGGCATATCCACCCGGTGCATCAGGATACCCGGTTTCATCCGGGGGTAGACATCGCTGCTCCCCTGGGCACGCCCGTCCACGCGGCCGAGGCGGGGAAGGTGACCCGGATAGCCACCGACGGCGACTACGGCCTGATGGTAGAGATCGATCACGGCGAGAGCCTGGTTACCCGCTACGGCCACCTGGACGAGGCGAAGGTCGCCACCGGCCTGGAAGTGACCCGCGGCCAGGAGATCGGCTCGGTCGGCCAGTCCGGCCAGGCCGCCGGCCCCCACCTCCACTTCGAGGTCCTGGTGAATGGAAAACCGGAGGATCCCGCCTCCTGGCTGGGCATAACTGGCGGATCGTGAAGTCCGGCCATCTCCTGGGTATCCCCGTCCGGCTCAATCTCCTGTTCCTGCTCTCCCTTGCCCTCTACGCGGTTGGGGGCGCTGGGGATCGCGCGCTGCTGGTCCTGGCCGCCGTCTTCCTTCACGAACTGGCCCATGCCGTGCTGGTCAGGGGTTACGGCACCGGCTTGGGCGAGGTGGAACTGCTGCCCTTCGGTGGCGTGGTCCGCGGCGAGGGCATACTCGAGCCCGAGGTTGAGGCGGTGGTGGCTTTGGCTGGGCCGGGGCACAACCTGTTGCTGGCTTCTATCTGCTGGTCGCTGGGGGCCGTCTTGCCGGGGGAGCCCCGCCTGCTGGTCGACTTCGCCCGGGCCAACCTCCTGATGGGCGCTTTCAACCTGATACCTGTCCTGCCACTGGATGGAGGGCGCCTGGCCCGGGCCGTGCTAGCCCGGCAACTCGGCTATCACCCGGCTACGGCCACTCTGGCCGCGGCCGGCAAGGTCCTCGCGGCGATGCTGGCCCTGGCCGGGTTGGCCGGGGCGCCCTTCCGACCGGAAGCGTCCAGTCTGGCGGTGATAGCCCTGTTCCTGTACCCGGCCGCCGATCAGGAGTGGACGGTCGCCCGTTATGCAGCCACTGCAGACTTGGTCAGGCGCCGCGAGAAGATGGTCCGGCAAGGGGTGCTCGCGGCCGGCGAGATAACGGCTCCCGGCGACACTCCCATCGGGGCGCTGCTCTCTCATCTCCGGTCGAGCAGCTATCACGTTGTTTTGGTCTTGGCCGTAGATGGGTCCCTGCGCGGGCGCCTGTCCGAGACGGAGCTCCTGAGCGGCCTGCTTAGATACGGGGTGCTGGTTTCCATAGGGCAGTTGATGCTCGGGAAGGAAGCGTCTCCGCTCCCGAGCCGGGTTGGTCCCACCCGGCCGCCAAACCCGGAAAGGGTGCCGGCCCTGGCTCGCCGCCGCGGTCCACCGGCTGGAAAATGCCTCCCCGGTGGGGTATAATGCTCATGGCGGCGGCATCTCAAAGGCTCACCGTTGACCGCCGATTTTGTTTGGGGTTTGGTGTGGGACATGCCGTCCGGCGAAGGATGCCTGGCTCGCCGAATTGAAGGATTGCTGCCCCGGGTGGGCAAGCCTGCCCGCTACGTAGGTGGCGAGTGGAACTCCGTGCGGAAGGACCCCGGCTCGGTAGAGGTCCTGTTCGCCTTGGCTTTCCCCGAGGTCTACGAGATCGGGATGTCCCATCTCGGCAGCATCATCCTATACCACGAGCTGAACCGGCGCTCGGACGTGGCCTGTGAACGTGTCTACTCCCCCTGGGTGGACATGGAAGCTGAGATGCGGAGGGCCGGAGTCCCCCTCTTCACCCTGGAGTCCCGGCTACCGGTGGCCGGCTTCGACATCATCGGTATCTCCATGCAGTACGAGATGAACTTCACCAACGTTCTTAACCTCTTGGACTTGGCCGGCCTGCCCCTACGGTCGGCGGAGAGGGGCCCCGGACACCCCCTGGTCCTGGCGGGCGGCCCCTGTGCCTTCAACCCCGAGCCGCTGGCGGACTTCCTGGATGCGGTGGTGGTGGGAGAGGCCGAGGAAGCCATTCACGAGGTCATCGAAGTGTACGGCGCCTGGAAGCGCGAAGGCACCGGTCGCGCAAGCCTGTTCCGGGCTCTGGCAGCGGTCCCCGGAGTGTACGTGCCATCCCTCTACCGGGTGGACTACAACCCCGACGGGACGGTTGCCCAGGTGCGGCCGTCGGTCTCCGGAGTACCCGAGCGGGTCGTTCGCCGGGCGGTGAAGGATCTGAACCACCTTGACTACCCCACGCGTCCCATTGTGCCACACCTGGAGATAGTACACGACCGGGCCATGGTTGAGATCTTCAGGGGCTGCACCCGGGGCTGCCGCTTCTGCCAGGCAGGCACGATCTACCGGCCGGTCCGGGAGCGGTCCCCCGGGCGGGTCCAGGAACTGGCGCGGGCGTTGGTGGACAGGACGGGCCACCAGGAGCTCTCGCTCGCCTCGTTGAGCGCGACCGACTACTCGGCCATCGAGGACACGGCCCGGGCCCTCGTGGACGAGGGACTGGGAAGGGGTGTGGGGATCTCGCTACCCTCGCTCCGGATCGACGCGTTCTCGGTGGGCCTGGCTCGCCAGGTTCAGCGTGTCCGCAAGACCGGGCTTACCTTTGCCCCGGAAGCCGGGACGCAGCGCCTGAGGGACGTCATCAACAAAGGGGTCACCGCCGACGATCTGCGAGAAGCGGTTGTCAGCGCGTTCGCCAACGGCTGGCGTGCCCTCAAGCTCTACTTCATGGTCGGCCTACCCACTGAGGACTACTCCGACCTGGACGGCATCGCCGAGTTGGTGCGGGGCGTCGAACGAGCCTACCGGGAGGCATGCTCCGGGGGACCCCCGCTCAGGCTCCTGGTCAGCCTGGCGCCCTTTGTGCCCAAGGCGCACACCCCTTTCCAGTGGGAACCCCAGCTCGCCCTGGAGGAACTGGAGGCCCGCCAGGCCTACTTGCGACAGCTGATACCCCGCCGGGTCCGGCTAAGCTGGCACGACGCCCGGCTGAGCCGGGTGGAGGCGACCTTCGCGCGAGGCGATCGCCGGCTGGGGGAGGTTCTACAGGGAGCCTGGGAGAGAGGAGCGAGGTTTGACAGCTGGTCGGAGCATTTCAGCTATGAGCGGTGGCTGGAGGCTTACGACCGGGCTGGGATCGACCCCGCCGCCTATGCGAACCGCCGCCGGCCTCCGGAAGAGGTCTTCCCGTGGGATCACCTGGATCCCGGCGTGGAGAAGAGGTTCCTGTGGCGCGAGTGGGAGCGTGCCCGGGCCGGGGTCCCGACCCCCGACTGCCGCCTGGCCCGTTGCGCCGCCTGCGGGGTCTGCGGGCAACTCGGGATGGAGCCGGTAACCGGTCACCGGCCGCCCGGAGGGGGAGAGGCAGCATCCAGCGCATCAGGGTGAGGATGGGGAAAGAGGGGACGGCCAGGTGGATATCACACCTGGACCTGGTCCGGGCGGTCGAACGGGCCCTGCGGCGGGCCCGGGTGCCCCTTGCCCTGAGCCAGGGCTACAACCCGTTGCCCAAGCTGTCTTTCGCCTCGGCCCTGAGCCTCGGCAACTCCAGCGAGGCGGAGTACTTCGACGTCGAGCTGACCCAGCGCATGGACCCCGCTGCCTTCCATGCCACCCTGTCTGCCCAGATGCCAGATGGGCTGGCGATCCGGGAGACGCGCGAGGTCCCCCCGAACGGGCCGGCTCTGGCCGCGCGGCTTAACCTGGCCTCCTATCGGGTGACGGTTTGCGTCCCCGACGAAGCCGCCCGGGACGCCCTGAAGGCCGCCGCCGGGAGGATTCTGGCCAGTCCCTCCCTGGTGATCCCCCGACGCCGCAAGGGAAAGACCCGATTCCTCGACGTGCGTCCGCTCATCCAGCGCCTCGAGGTCGCCGGCGACGGCGATACGGTCGAGATGGTGGTCGATCTCCGGTTGGATCCCCGGGGAACGGTGAAGCCGGAAGAGGTCGCCGGTCTCCTGGCCGGGCTGGCCTCGCTCGAACTGCCCTCTGAAGCAGTACGGGTCCATCGGACCGGATTGTACCGGCAGGACGGAGAGCGATTGCGCCTGCCTTGGGAGCTGTACTAGTGCCCCGAGGGGGTATTTTGCCGCGGGCTAAGGCCCGCTTGTGAAAGGGATGGCTGATGAGCAAGGAAATCGTGGTGAGCGTCGAGCCCTGGGAGACCAGGGTGGCACTGTTGGAGGAGGGGTACCTGGTTGAGATCCACCACGAACGCCCAGTCCAACAGCGAGCCGTGGGCAACATCTACAAGGGGAAAGTCGAGAACGTACTTCCCGGCATGCAGGCTTCCTTCGTCAACCTGGGGCTGGAACGGAACGCCTTCCTCTACGTCGCCGACGTGAGTCCCCGGGACGAGGATGGTGAGGAGATACCCGTCAGCCCTCGCCGCGCCTCGATCAAGGATCTCCTGCGGCCCGGGCAGGAGGTGATGGTGCAGGTTACCAAGGACGCCATGGGTACCAAGGGGGCCCGGGTGACCACGCACATCACCCTGCCTGGCCGGTACCTGGTGCTGATGCCCGGCGTGGACTACGTCGGGGTATCCCGCCGGATAGTGGACGACAAGGAACGCGATCGCCTGCGCAAGTTGGCGGAGCGGCTCCGGCCCAAGAAGATGGGGGTCATCGTTCGCACCGTGGCCGAAGGCCATGAGGAGCCGGACCTGGCCGCCGACCTCCGCTTCCTCACCCGGTTGTGGGCCAAGATCCGTTCCCGCTACCGCTCTGGAGCGGCCCCCAGGGTCCTGCACAAGGACCTGGGGTTAATCTTCCGGGTCATCCGGGACACGTTCGGACCCGATGTCGAGCGCCTGGTCATCGACTCCCGGCAGGAGTACGACCGGGTACTAGACCTGTTGGACGACATCTCTCCCGACCTCAAGAGCCGGGTGCACTTCGTCGAGAACCGGGAGCGGAGCCTGTTCGACCAGTACGGGCTGGAGGCGGAAGTGGAGCGGGCCCTCCGGCGCCGGGTCTGGCTCAAGAGCGGTGGTTATCTCGTTTTCGACCACGCCGAGGCGCTAACCGTTATCGACGTCAACACCGGCAAGTTCGTAGGCACCACCAACCTGGCCGATACCGTGCTCCGCACTAACCTCGAAGCGGCCCGGGAGATCGCCCGTCAGATCCGGTTGCGGGACATCGGCGGGATCATCGTGGTGGACTTCATCGACATGGATGCCGAACGCGACCGGCTTAAGGTATTGCACGCTTTCACCGAGGCCGTGAAAAAGGACCGGACCAGATGGAACATCCTGGGCCTGACCCAGCTCGGGCTGGTGGAGATGACCCGCAAGAAAGCGGGCATGGCGTTGGAGGAGACCCTCCAGAAGCCCTGTCCGTACTGCGAGGGTCGGGGCAAGGTAGTCTCCGAGGACTCGGCTGCCGCCCGCTTCCGCCGTGAGATAAAGGCCATCTTGCGCCGCAGCGAGGCTGAGGCGCTGCTGGTGGAGGTGAATCCGGCAGTGGCCGCGGTGCTGATCGGCGCCGGCGGCGCTAGCCTCAAGGAACTCGAACGGGAGACAGGCCGGACCATCTTCGTGCGCGGCTCGGAGGACTGCCACCTGGAGGCCATGCGGGTGCTGCGCCACGGCTCCAAGCAGGAGGTCGAGGCCAGAGCTCTTCCCGTCCGGCCCGGGCAGGTCATCGAACTAACGGTTGAGGAACCGCACGTCTCCAACTTGTGGGACGGCATCGCCCGGGTGGAAGGCTATGTCGTAGACGTCGAGGGCGGGGGGAAGCTGGTTGGCCAGCGAGTCAAGGTGGAGATAACCAAGGCCCACCGGACCTATGCCAAGGCCAGGGTAGTGGGGTAAGAGAGTGGGCGGGGGCGACCGGGTCCCCGCCTGAACTCGACAACGAACCGCTCCGCAGCGTGATCGGCCGGTAAGCCCGTCCTCCGCAGGGCCACGAGCTACTCCCGACCGCGATTGACGCCGCTGTTCCACCATGGTAACATATATATGTGATTGACCTATAGCTGAGGTAGGAGGTCGTATCCGGTTTGTGCTCTGGAGGCAGAGGATGCTGCGATGAGACCGGCCGCCGGTGTGGATGCGCCGGCATCCTGGGCCGTTGCCTAAAGCCATGCCTGCTGCTCCTCATCGCCGAAGGCGAGGGCAAGCACGGCTATGAGCTGAGCGGGGCCCTTAGGGAGCTGGGTCTTGACGTGAGCGCCGAGGGCGGGCGCCTGTACCGAGCGCTCCGCCGCCTGGAGGCAGAGGGGCTTGTTGACTCGGACTGGGACACCCGGTCAAGCGGGCCGGCCCGGCGTATCTACGCCGCAACCGAGGCCGGGAGGGAGTACCTGACCGGCATCGTGGGCTCGCTCGAAGCCGCCAGTAGCGCCCTCGCCGACCTCGCCCGGAGGGCAAGGCATCTACGCGACGGTTGAGGAGTCTCGACCGCGAAGGGGTCACCGTTGGCAGGGGAGATGATCAACCGTGATTGAGGTCCAGGGGCTCACGAAGCTCTATGGCAGTTTCCCGGCCGTACGCGGTATAGCCTTCCACGTTGCCAGAGGAGAGATCTTCGGGCTGCTGGGACCGAACGGAGCCGGCAAGACCTCCACCATCAGCATGCTGATCGGCCTCTCCCGGATATCGGCGGGAGCCGTCAGGATTGCGGGCTACGATGCCACCAGAGAGATGCCCCGAATCCAGCGAGACATCGGAGTGGTTCCCGACGAGAGCAACCTCTACGATGAACTCGAAGGCCTTGAGAACCTGTGCTTCTCCGGTGCCCTGTACGGCATGACCAGGAAGCGGCGGGAGCAGCGCGCCGCCGAATTGCTGGACCAGTTTGGCCTCCAGGCAGTCGGCTCCAAGCCGTTCAAGACCTACTCAAAGGGCATGAAGCGCAAGCTCACGATAGCGGCAGCTCTCATGCATGAACCTTCCATCCTCTTTCTGGACGAACCCACCTCCGGCATCGACGTGGCCAGTGCCCGGCAGATTCGCCAGAATCTGAAGGACATGAACGAGCGCGGGACGACCATCTTCCTGACAACTCACTACATCGAGGAGGCGGGCAGGCTCTGTGATCGAATCGCGCTCATGGTGGAGGGGCGGATCGTGAGGATCGGCACCCCGGACGAGCTGATGTCAGCCTGCCAGCGAGAGCACATCATAGAGATAACCACTGCGGGGCCGCTGGCCGGCGTCGCCGGCGAACTGGCGAAGGTTTTCAGTCACGTCCGGGTGCGGGTGACCGGCGAGAGCACGCTCAGGCTGCAGACGGATCACGCCTCGGGAGTGGGGCCGTTCGTCGTATGGCTTCACGAGAGAGGAGTTCCCGTCGTGGAGGCCACCCTCATCAGGCCAACCTTGGAGGATGCGTTCGTTGCTCTGACCAGCGTCGACCTCGCCGAGATGAAGAGAGAGAGAGAGAGGAACAGCTGATGGGCAGCTGGATAGCATTCAGCAGTATTCTTGGGAAGGACATCCGGACTTACTATGCCAAGCCCCCCAATATCAGCTGGGGCATCGTGTTCCCCCTGGCCTGGTCGGTCATGTTCTTCGTCAAGTCATCGACCCCGGTAGACGTCAGGACGCTCTTGCCGGGCCTCGTCGTGTTGTCGGTGCTGTTCGGCACAACCTCCATGCTCGCCGTCACCATCACCTTCGAGCGGCGCAGACGCTCA
This sequence comes from bacterium, assembly GCA_031082145.1. GTDB lineage: Bacteria > Bacillota > Sulfobacillia > UBA995 > UBA995 > Ess09-15. The sequence goes on from JAVHLP010000005.1 coordinate 33,683, forward strand.
TTCGAGCGCCTGCTGCTGGCCCCCATGTCACTGACCAGCCTGATGTTGGCCAAGACCTCCGGGGCCATCCTCTTCGGGGTCTTCAACGCGTTCGTGCCCGTGGTGCTGGCCCGTCTTCTCATCGTCCTTCCCGGAGTCAACTGGATCATCTTCCTGCTGGGGGTCCTGCTGCTTGCGATGGCGTCGACCTTCCTGGGACTGCTCGTTGCCGTGTCGGTGAGCGAGGTCTTCGAGGCCCAGACGTTTTCCAACTTCTTTCGTTTCCCGATGATCTTCCTCTCCGGCATGTTCCTGCCCGTCCAAGATCTCCCGCATTGGCTCAGGCCGGTGTCCTCACTGCTGCCCCCTACCTACGGGGTAGACCTGATCCGGCAGGCCGTCACCGGCCAGTCGCGTCTCAACTGGATCCTGAACGCCACTGTCCTGTCGCTGATGGTGGGCCTTCTCCTGGCGGTGTCAATCCGTCAGGTCAAGCGGCGCTGGATCATGTAGGTCGGCCGCCGGTTCACGGGCCGTCCCGGTCTGACCGGTCCCTGTTTCATGCCCGAATGCCGCGCGTTGACAGTCGATCGCAGCCCATGCTAGAATAAGGCGTCGTTGCCGGGAGGGAACCCGGCTCATGGAGGTCAAGGCACAGTGTACGCGATCGTGGAGACCGGCGGCAAGCAGTACCGCATAAGCCCGGGCCAGCGGATCAAGGTGGAGAGAATGAACGCCGAAGTCGGCTCCACCGTCGAGCTTGATCGAGTCCTGGCCGTGAGTTCGGAGAACGGGCTCGAGATCGGCGCGCCTCACGTCACCGGGGCCCGGGCCGTCGCCCGGGTGGTGGATCAGGGCCGCTCGAAGAAAGTCATCGTGTTCAAGTATAAGCCCAAGGTCAACTACCGGGTCAAGCGGGGCCACCGCCAAGCGTACACCGAGCTCTTGATCGAGGCGATCCAGACCTAGCTACAGAGGAGGTGCGGTGATGGCCCACAAGAAGGGTGTCGGCAGTTCCCGGAACGGCCGGGACAGCCAGCCCAAGCGGCTAGGCGTCAAGCGTCACGACGGGCAACTGGTCACCGCGGGCTCGATTATCGTGCGCCAGCGGGGGACCCCGGTGCGCCCGGGTAGGAACGTGGGCATGGGAGGCGACAATACCCTGTTTGCGATGATCGATGGTACGGTGAGCTTTGAGCGTACCAGGGGCAACCGGCGCCGGGTGAGTGTGACTCCCGTCGAGACAGCGTTATCCTGAAGCATCTGAGTCTAACGAGACCTCGCGCCTCCGGCGCGAGGTCTTTTGCATATGGGGATAGGATCCCCGGGGAGGGTTCACCGTGGGAGCCGGGGAACAGGCCCTGATCGTTCTCCGCGCCTGGCGCCATGAGCTGGCCAACGACCTGCAGTCCATCACTGGATGGCTGCAGGTTGGCCGGGGCGACCGGGCCCTTGAGGTCGCCTGGGCCGCGGCCGACCGGCTGCACAGCCAGGGCGCCCTGTTGCACCTGAAGGCCCCCTCTGTCGCCCTGACCCTGCTCGAGGCGCGGGCTCGGGCCCGCCGGAACGGGATTACACTGGGCCTCAACCTCGGTTCGGACCTGTCCGGGCTCGGCCAGGAGGCAGAGTTCCGGCTGGCCGAGGCCATCTCGCGCCTGCTGGAGGAGGCGCTGGCGCAGCAGTCCGGCGAGGCCAGGGCCGATCTGAACCTGGTAGTGGCCGAGGATTCGGGAGGCTACCGTTTCGACCTTGAGAGCCAAGGGCCGGTTGCCACCTTGCGCTGGCCTAGGGGGACCGCATGACACTGTTTGTGGATAGCGCTACCATCCAGGTCCGCGCCGGTGACGGCGGCCACGGGCTGGTGGCTTTCCGCCGGGAGAAGCACGTACCTCGTGGTGGCCCCAGCGGCGGTGACGGTGGTCGCGGAGGGGATGTGGTTGTGGTCGCCGATCCCGTCCTCGCCACCCTGCTTGACTACCGTTACCGCCGGCATCACCGGGCGGACCGGGGCAGGCACGGTGGTCCCAACCAGAAGCAGGGGGCAGATGGCGACGGGGTGGTGCTTCGCGTCCCTCCGGGCACTCGCGTGTTCGACGACGAGACGGGTGAACTCCTGGGCGACCTGGTCGCCGCCGGCGAGCGATTGGTGGTCGCCCAGGGCGGCCGGGGCGGCCGGGGTAACGCCCGCTTCGCGACTCCTACCAGGCGGGCGCCGCGCCACGCCGAACCCGGGCAGCCTGGGCAGGCCCGGATCTTGCGCCTGGAACTCAGCCTGCTGGCCGATATCGGGCTGGTAGGCATGCCCAACGCGGGCAAGAGCAGCCTGCTCCGCCGGGTCTCTGCCGCCAGACCCCGGGTGGCGGCTTACCCCTTCACTACCCGGACTCCCGTCCTCGGGGTGGCGGACCTCGGCGGCGGCGAGACGGCAGTCCTGGCGGATATCCCCGGTCTCATCGGAGGGGCCCACCGTGGCGCCGGACTGGGTCACCACTTCCTCAAGCACATCTCCCGCACCAGGCTCATCGTACACGTGGTCGACCTCTCCGGCCAGGGGGGCGTGGACCCTCTAGAGGCTTACCTCGTTGTACGACAAGAACTGGCGGCGTTCGATGCCAGCTTGTCCGGGCTGCCGGAAGTCGTCGCCGCCAACAAGCAGGACCTGCTCGAGGCCCGGGCGGGCTTGGCCCATTTCCGCCGAGAACTCACCGCACGGGGGGTCGAGGAGGTCTACCCCATCTCCGCCGTGACCGGACAGGGGCTGGAGGAGTTGCTGGCCGCGGCCGGCCGACGGCTACGGGGATCCCGGTCCTGAGAGGAAAGACCTGGCCGGCAAAGAAGGTGACAGCATGAAGGAGTCGGGACGGCTGGGGATCATGGGGGGCACCTTTGACCCCATTCATCTGGGGCACCTGGTGGCCGCTGAGGCCGCCAGGGAGCAGTTTGGGTTGGACCAGGTCATCTTCGTGCCTGCCCGGCTACCCCCACACAAGCTGGATCGTCCCGTAACCGCAGCCGAACATCGTCTGGCCATGGTTCTGCTGGCCACCGCCAACCACCCCCGGTTCTTCGTGTCCCGCGTTGAACTGGATCGCCCCGGACCGTCGTATACGGTGGACACCTTGCGCTCGTTCCGGAGGGAGCACCCGGGGGCGGCGCTCTATTTCATCACCGGGGCCGACGCCGTTCTCGAACTCGACGGCTGGAAGGAGCCCGGCGAGCTTCTCCGCCTGTGCCGGCTGGTAGTAGTCAGCCGACCGGGATATGATCGGGAGCGGCTACGGGCGAAAGCCGCCAGTCTTGAGGGGGAAACCGGTTGCCGGATCGAGGAGTTGGCCGCGCCCGCTCTGGACATCTCCTCCGGTGAGCTACGCCAGCGGGTTATCCAGCAGAAGTCCCTCCGATACCTGGTTCCCCGGGAGGTCCGCGACTATATCCTGAAACAAGGGCTTTACCAATCTGAGCCATTCCCCCCCTTGATCGGGTGACAGAAGGTGATATACTGATAGTTGAACCAGCAGGGGTGGGTTTCCGGGATCGACGAGTTGACACAGGGTTTCAGAGAGTGCTATCGGTGACACCTGGACGGGTGCTCAGTTCACGCTGGGCACCATTTCTAGTTCACGGGAGAAAGCGAGGTGATAATGCATGACCAAGACACTTTACGTAGGCAACCTGCCTTGGTCCATGACCGAGGAAGACCTGGGCCGGGAGTTCTCGCAGCATGCGGCGATCAAGAGTTGCCGCATCATAACCGACCGGGAGACGGGGCGGTCGAGGGGGTTCGGCTTTGTGGAGGTTGACGACGAGGAGGCGGAACGAGTCGTTGAACTCCTCAACGGATACTCCCTTGGCGGCCGCCAGTTGGTGGTTAACGAGGCCCGCCCGCGGCAGGGACGGTTCTGACGGTGGCGACGCCATGTCCCTAGATCCGGATACCATCGAGGCTCAGCTCAGGGCCAGACTGAGCCGTACTCGGTTTGCCCACACGATGCGCGTGGTTGCCGTGGCAGAAGCGCTGGCCCGCCGGCACGGGGCCGATCTGTATCAAGTGCGCATCGCTGCGCTCCTCCATGACCTGGCCCGCGACTTGGAGGGGCCCGAGTTGTTGAACAAAGCGACCGAGTACGGTATACTTGTTGATGAAATCGAAGCTAGAGAGCCGGTAGTCCTCCACGCCAGGGTGGGGGCGGCCGAGGCGCGGCACCGGTTGGGAGTCCGAGACCCGTTGATCCTGCAGGCGGTGGAGCGTCACACCACCGGTGCCCCCGGTATGACGATGTTGGACACCATTATCTACGTCGCCGACCACATCGAGCCAGGCCGCGACTCCCCAGGGGTGGGTGACGTGCGCGAGGCCGCCGCCGGAGACCTTAATAGGGCCTTGGTGCTGGCCATGAACGGCTGCCTGGGTCTCTGCATCAGGGAGAACCGGCCAATCCATCCCCGGACGGTGGAAGCCAGGAACGAGGCACTCAACAACCTGGCCGCCACCGATCATTGCCGGACCGATCAGTGAGGCGATCGGCTTGAAGCCGAACGTTCCCAGGGTGCCGGCCAAGCGAGGCCGGCGGCGGATCAGGATCCGCTGGCGGAACGTGGCTCTCGTGGCAGCCGGGCTGTTTCTGATTGCCGTTGGTCTGGCCTGCTATGCCTTTTACAGTTTCCTCAGCGGGTTTCAGGACGTTGAGTCCCGGGAGTTCGGGCTGCCGGTGCCCGAGCCGGGGCAGCGAGTGAACGTTCTCGTACTGGGCATTGACCTGCCACAGGATCCGGTCACGGGAGAGATCTTGGAAGTCGACTTCCGCCAGGCCAAGTTCTGGCCGCGGAGCGACACCATCATGGTGGTCAGCGTCGACCCCGAGACTCGAGAGGTAGGGGTTATCTCCATCCCCCGGGATACGCGGGTCAAGATCGCCTGGGACGCCAAGGGTTACGAGAAAATCAACCACGCCCACGCTTACGGCGGCCCCCGTATGGCGGTCAAGACGGTGGAGAACTTCCTCGAGATCCCGATCCACTACTACGTGCGCACCGATCCCCGGGGTTTCGCGGCCGTGGTGGATATCCTGGGTGGGATCGAGCTCGAGGTCGAGAAGGACATGTACTACGAGGATCCGTATCAGGATTTGGTCATTGACCTCAAGAAGGGCCGCCAAGTCCTGGACGGGCACATGGCCATGCAGTACACGCGTTACCGGTCGGACTCCGACATCGCCCGGGTTTTGCGCCAACAGAGGTTCCTGGAGGCCCTGAAGCGAGAGCTCTTCCAGTTCGGCACTATCCTCAAGCTTCCCAAGCTGGCCGGCGAGCTGCTGAAGCACGTGGACACCAACATGGCCGCTTCCGACATCTTGAACTACGCCGTGATAGCCGCCCGCATAACCGCGGTCGAGTTGAACATGGCCACCATACCCGGGGAGGATCGTTGGATTGGCGGGGTTGCCTACTGGATGCCGGACCTCGATGGAACCCGTGTTCTGGTGGATCGCCTGATCTGGGGAATCGAGCCGGAGGAGAACGCTCTCATCCGCGTTGAGGTCCTGAACGGGACCGACAACGCCGGGCTGGCCAGCAAGCTGGCGGCTTCTCTGCAAGACCGCGGTTTCGCCGTAGTCCGCATCGCCAACGCCCCGGAGAACGGGATCCAGACCACCCAGGTGATAAACCTCGCCAGCGACGAGGACAAACTCCGGCGAGTGGTGGGCGTCATGCGCCGCGAACTGGATGAGCTGCAGCTCTTGCGCATAACCCGTCCCGGCGGCGAGGCTGACGTCCGGGTCGTCGTGGGACAAGACTACTACCGGCGTATCAACGGCGAGTGACGGGAGGAGGGGACAGGCTGGGGCCAGAGGAGCTGGCGGAGTTGGCTGCCCGGACGGGCACCGAGAAGAAGTCAGATAACGTGATCATCCTGGATATGCGGGAAGTGACGCTGGTGGCCGACTACTTCGTTATTCTCTCCGGTTCTTCCCGACCCCAGGTAAAAGCCATCGTCGATCATATCGAGAAGCAGTTGGAGATGACGGGTGCCAGGCCCCTGCGGTGCGAGGGCTACGCCGCCGCGCGCTGGGTGCTGCTGGACTACGGGGGCGTGGTGGTTCACGTCTTCCACGAGCAGGACCGAGCCTTCTACGCTCTCGAGCGGCTCTGGGGCGACGCCCCGGCACGGCGGCTGGATGGCGAAGCGACGGCCGGGACGGCCGGGGGGCAGTGACCCGGGGTCGGGCTCACCGGCTGTGCGGGCGCTAGAGTTCCGCGATCCGTCCGGATGTCAGGTCGAGCTCAAGGTAGATCACGCCGGGCCGCCCATCTCGGGTGGCATACACGCGCTCACCCGTAGGCGCGAAGAGGTAGCCGCCTCCCGGGAAATCCTCATCCACCGTCCGCCCGGCCTGTGTCGACACCGCTATCCACAAGCCATACTCCCGGGCCCACCGGCTGAGGTGCTCACAGCACTCGTCCTCCCACCAAGCGTAGCCGGCCGCCCAATCCCGCGTCGCCTGATCCCCACACAGCCCGGGATCAGCCACCTCGAAGACGATCTTGGCTGCCTGCCTGGCGCACTCGGCGAAGACCGTCTCGTTCATGAGTTGCCGTAGCGCGATCACCCCATCAGGCCGTGCAGCGCCGCCGCCATGACCTGAGCCTGGGCGCGGCCCGCAGCTTGACGTCGACCAGGGCGGGCCATATAATCAGGATGTATGTGGGTGACGACGGGGAGTAGTAGCCCCGGGCGAACCTCCAGAGAGCCGGGACGGGTGCGATCCGGCAGGTGAGCCCGAGGTGAACTCGCCCCCGAGCCTCCGGGAACGAAAGGGCTGAGCCCCACTAGTCCCGGCGCGGAACCGGCGTTAACGGTGGCAGAGCGGGCAGCAGTCTACCGTGGGGCCGTAGCTCAGCTGGGAGAGCGCTTGAATGGCATTCAAGAGGCCAGGGGTTCGACTCCCCTCGGCTCCACCACGAACTCCGCTGCCAAGCAGGGTGGTACCGCGGGCAGGGTCCCGTCCCCGAGAGGACGGGATTTTTTGTTAGGCGGGAGGAGGGGGGCCTTGGAAGATCGCTACGACTTCACCGGGGTGGAGTCCCGCTGGCAGCGGTGGTGGGATGAGACTGGGCTCTACCAGGTGGAACCTGATCCGGGGCGGCCGAAGTACTACCTCCTGGAGATGTACCCCTATCCCTCGGGTCCTCTTCATATGGGGCACGCCCGCAACTACATCATCGGCGACGTCCTGGCCCGCTTCCAGGGCATGAATGGCCACAACGTGATGCATCCGATGGGGTACGACGCCTTCGGCCTGCCGGCGGAGAACGCAGCCCTGCAGCAGGGCACTCATCCCGCCGACTGGACCTACGACAACATCCGGATCATCCGCCGGCAATTCCGGATGCTGGGCATCAGCTACGACTGGCGCCGAGAGGTTGCCAGTTGCCATCCCGGCTACTACCACTGGACGCAGTGGATGTTCCTGCTCATGCACCGCCGGGGCCTGGCTTACCGGAAGCAGGCGGCCGTCAACTGGTGCCCGGGGTGTGCCACCGTACTGGCCAACGAGCAGGTGGAGGACGGGCGATGCTGGCGGTGCGAGAGTGAGGTAGACAAGAAAGAGCTGGACCAGTGGTTCTTCCGGATCACCGCCTATGCCGACCGGCTGCTAGAGGACCTGAACCTGCTCGACGGCTGGCCGGAGCGGGTGCGGACCATGCAGCGCAACTGGATCGGACGCAGCGAGGGGGTTGAGATCGACTTCCCCGTCCCGGCCGTGAACGATGCCTTGACCGTCTTCACCACAAGGCAGGACACTATCTTCGGGGTCACTTTCATGGCCCTGGCCCCGGAGCACCCCCTCCTACCCCGGTTGCTGGAGGGCAACGATCGCAGGCCGGCGATCCAGGCCTACGTGGATCGAGCCCGGCGGATGACCAGCATCGACCGCGCTTCCACGGCGAGGGAGAAGACGGGGCTGTTCACCGGCCACTACTGCATCAACCCGCTCTCGGGGGAGACCGTACCCATATGGGTGGCCGACTACGTGCTCATGGACTATGGAACGGGAGCAGTCATGGGTGTGCCTGCCCACGACCAGCGCGACTTCGAGTTCGTGAAGGAACACGGCCTGCCGCTAAGAGTCGTCATCCAGCCGCTGGAGGGTCCGGAACTCGACGAGTCCACCCTACAGGAGGCAGTCCCGGCCTACGGGCGGATGGTCAACTCCGGCCGCTTCAACGGTCTGGCCCTGGATGAAGCCTTGGCCCGGGTAGCCGAACACATCGAGGAGCGGCGCCTGGGGCGGAGAGCCGTCAACTACCGGCTGCGCGACTGGCTGATCTCCCGTCAGCGATACTGGGGCGCCCCGATACCGATGATCCACTGCGAGAACTGCGGCATCGTTCCCGTGCCGGAGGCCGACCTGCCGGTCCTGCTACCCGATAAGGTTGACTTCAGGCCCCGGGGCATGTCCCCGCTGGCATCCAGCCCCGAGTTCCTGGCCGTGGACTGCCCTGATTGCGGCCGGGCAGCCCGCAGGGAAACCGACACCATGGATACCTTCGTATGCTCGTCGTGGTACTTCTTGCGCTACTTGTCTCCCCGCTACCAGGGTGGCCCCTTCCGGCCGGCGGAAGCCGGCTACTGGATGCCGGTGGACCAGTACGTGGGGGGGATCGAGCACGCCGTGCTGCACCTGTTGTACTCCCGTTTCTTCACCAAGGTCCTCGCTGACGAGGGACTGGTCAGGGAGGTGGAGCCCTTCCGGCGCCTGTTGACGCAGGGCATGGTCCTGAAGGATGGCGCGGCCATGTCCAAGTCGAAGGGGACGGGGGTTGCCCCCGACGACATGGTCGCCAGGTACGGGGCTGATGCCGTCCGGTTGAACACCTTGTTCGCCGGCCCGCCGGACAAGGACTTCGAGTGGACCGATCAGGGTATGGAGGGTGCCGCCCGCTTTGTCTCCCGGGTCTGGCGCCTGGTCCGCGCCTGGAAAACCGGGTGCCAGGGTCCCGCCCGGCCCTTGAGCCCGGCCGACGGTGAACTGAGGCGTGTCCTGCATGCTTCCCTTCGCCGGATGACCGTCGACGTGGGTGAACGCCTGCAGCTGAATACCGCGCTGGCGGCGGCCATGGAGATGGTCAACGCGGCCTATGCCTATCGGGAGAAGGTGGCCGAGGAGGAGCAGAACCCGGCGGTCGCCGCGGAATTCCTGGACTGCCTGGTGAAAGCCATCGCCCCCTTCCTCCCCCACCTGGCCGAGGAGCTCTGGCAGGTTGAGCTGGGGCGCGATGGCAGCGTGCACCGGCAGAACTGGCCCCGGCACGACGCTGGGGCCCTCGCTGCCGACGAGGTGACGCTGGTGGTACAGGTGAACGGCCGGGTACGGGACCGGCTGGTCGTCCCCGCCGGCCTGACCGATGAGGGGGAGATCCGCCGTCGGGTGCTCGCGCTGGACCGGGTCGGTCGGGCCCTTGACGGCCGGCCGATCGCCCGCGTGGTGGTGGTTCCCGGCAAGCTCGTGAACGTGGTGGCTGAGGGCTAGAGCCGATTCGACAGGCCTCTCCTCTCCTCGCCCCGCCGGCGGAACGGGGCGACCGGCCACCGCCCGCAGCCGGAGGAGTCACCCCCCGGGCCGGCGAACCCCGGGCGCCGGAAGGTGAGGGCAATGCGATCCTCCCCGCCCGAGCGTCTGGCCGCCTGGCTCCTGACCGCCTTGCTGCTTCTGAGCTGTGGGGTCTGGTGGTGGCGGCAGGAACGCGCTGCGGTAGTGTCAGCCCAGTTCCGTCAGGAACAGGAACGGCTGCTGGCAGAACTCCAGGGGCCGGAGGACCCGGTGGAGGATTCGCGGCCGGCGGTGCCGCCACCGGCCGTTACGGTACACGTGGCCGGATCGGTGCGTTTCCCCGGGGTGTACGAGCTGCCGGAGGGCTCTCGGGTGGTCCATGCCGTTGAGGCGGCCGGAGGAGCCGTCGCCGGGGGCGATCCCCATTCGCTGGAGCTGGCCGCCTTGCTCGTTGACGGTCAGACCTACCGGGTCTATACGACCGAGGAGTTGTCCACTCTGGCCACGGCCGCCAGCCAGCCGGTTCCGGCCGCGATCCCGGCCCGGGTCAACATCAACACCGCCGCTTCAGGCCCCCTGCAAACCCTACCCGGCATCGGCCCCGTCAAGGCCAACGCCATTATCCAGTACCGGCGGGACCACGGCCCGTTTGCGAGCGTGGAAGAACTCCTCAATGTGCCCGGCATCGGCCCGGCCACCCTCGACAAGATCCGGCATCTGATCACCCTGCGGTAGGTCCCGTCTAACGCAGGTACAGCCAGGCCAGGCCCCAGACCGCCAGCAGGGTTGCTCCCATCGGCAACAGATACCCTCCGTAGATCGACCCCAGGCGCAGCCTGAAGTAGTCGAGAGTCAGGATCTGGCAGAGGTGTAGGGGCGACACGAGGTATGCGACGAAACTGGACGTGAACATGAGCATCACCAGGACTGGCCGGACGGCCGGCTCCGCCAAGGGCAAGAGCAGGGGGAAGGTGATCCCTATGGTAGTTGAATTGGATGCGCCGATGAACCCCACCACGAGCGGAAGGAAGAAGGCCAAGGCGAGCAAGGGCATTCCGCCTTGCACCAGTGTGCTCACCATGACCGCCATGACCCCCGCTTCGCCTACGACCTCGCGAAAGGCGACGATCGAGGGCATGGTCAGGACCATCCAGCGGTCGATTCCCAGCCAGAGAAGACGGGGGTGGGCGCTGGGATGTCTGCGCCCCAGGTAGAAGGCGAGGGCTATCCCGATCGCCAGTGCGGGGGCCATGTGAAGGCCGAAGGCGACAGACAAGACCAGCCCGATCAGCAGAGGAGACCCCATGACCAGAAAGGCCAGGGTCAAGGCCCCCCGGGTCGGCCCCCCGGCTGCGAATTGCTCCCGCGGCCGGCCGCGGAAGTAGACGAGGTAGCCGACCACGACGGCCACTAAGGACAGCGGCCACTGCATCCGGATCAGCTGGCCGAGCGGCATATCGGCCAGTTGGGCGGCCAGGATCAACGTGGTGTTGAAGGGGAACACGAAGAACCACGCGTGCCGGAACACCAGGTTCACAGCGGCCTTGACGGCCGGCGGGAGTTCCAGGCGATCCCCCAGCCCATCCACGATAGGGGCGGAGATGATCGCCCCTCCGATCACCGGCAGCAAGCCCACCATGGTGGGAGCGGCTACCAGCGCCAGGCGTGTGCTGCGAAGCGCACCCGTAAGCGCGTCAATGGTCTGCTGCAGGAGACCGAACTCCTGCATCAGGCGGCCCAGAATGGTTATCAGGGCCACCACCACGACCAACTCCAGGGAGGCCGGCGACAACATGCCGCGACCCATGACCTGAAGTGTCCGGAGGGGCCCCAGGCCGAGACCGAGACCCAGGGTGGCCGAACCGGCCAGCATGGCCAGGGGAAGCGGGACCTTTCGGTTAATCAGGACGATGATGAGTACAAAGGCCAGGATCAGAGCGACGGGCTGGCTCACGAGGATCCCTTCCCACTGAGTTTTGTCTAATCGCAAAGGTGCAAACCACGTACAGACCTGCTTCCTGCTGCCGCCGGCCGGTCTCGGAACGCCCGCCCCGGGTGGTCAGGAGACAGGCTTCGCCGGCCCGCTAGTGAGCGTGCAGCCATGCCAGAATCCAGGCGGCCAGGAGCACCGCCGTCATTGGGAGCAGGTACTCCCTGTAGAGCGGCCCCAGTCGCGTCTTGAAATACTCGAGGGTGACGATCTGGCAGAGGTGAAGCGGTGAGATGACGTAGGTGCCCGAGCGGCCACAGCAGGCGGACGAGCTCATGCACGGACATGCCGGCCAGGCTCAAGGCCAGGATCAGGGAGGGCAGGAAAGGGAACACAAAGTGACAAGCATGGCGGAACACCAGGTTGATGGCTGCCCGGACGGCGGCCGGTAGCTCCAGCCGGTCGCTGAGACCGCGTAAAATGAGCGTCCGCAGTGGTCCCAGGCCGAGCCCCAGCACGGTGGACCCCGTCAGCATGGCCAGCGGGAGAGGAACGCGGCGGTTAGTCAGGGTGACTATCAGCGAGAAGGCCAGAAGCAAAGCGAGCGGCTGGCTCAACTCAATCCCTTCCCGTCAACTTCAGTCCGCAGGCAGCGGTCCAGCACAGCCACGACCAGATCGATCTGTTCCTCGGTGATCACCAACGGCGGCGAGAGGGAGATGATGTCTCCTAGGGACCTGAGCAGCACTCCTTCCCGGCGGCAAGCCTCCTGCAGCTCCCAGCCCACCCATCGCTTGGGATCGAAGGGTTGTCTGGTAGCCCGATCAGCCACCAGTTCCAGGCCCACCATCAGCCCCAGACCCCGGACTTCTCCCACCGCCGGGTGATCCAGGGCCGACAAGGAGTTAAGCAGATACTCTCCCAACCTCGCACTACGGCCGGGAAGATCCTCGTCCAGAATCAGTTCAAGGTTGCGGAGCCCCACCGCGCAGGCGGCGGCATGCCCGGAATAGGTATAACCGTGCCGGAACGCACTTGGGGACTCGGCGAACGGCTTCCACACGGCTTCGGAGATCAGACAGGCCCCCAGCGGCAGATAACCACTTGTCAACCCCTTGGCCAGGCACATGAGATCGGGCTCCACCCCCCAGTGGTTGACCCCGAAGAGCCGGCCGGTCCGGCCGAAACCGGTGATGATCTCATCAGCGATGAAGAGCACTCCATACCGGCGGCAGATCTCCTGCACGGCGGGGAGGTAGCCCTGTGGGGGCACCAGGACTCCGCCCACCCCGGCCACCGGCTCGGCCACGAAAGCGGCTACTCGCTCCGGCCCGCGGCGGCGCAACTCCGCCTCCAGGGCGTGGGCGCACTCCAACCCGCAGCAGTCTTTGGCCTGCTCCCAGGGGCAACGATAGCAGTAGGGGGGCGGGATGTGCGAGAAGTCGGGGTCCGGGGGGCCAAAGCCTTCCTTGTAGGCAGGAAATCCGCCTGCGGCCAGGGCAGTGCCGGTGAGCCCGTGATAGGCCCGGTGCCGGGCTATGATCCCCGTCCGTTCCGGTTCCCCGCGCAGGAAGTGATAACGCCGGGCTACTTTGATGGCCGTCTCCACCGCTTCCGCCCCTCCGGTGGTGAAGAGGACCCGCCCGGGGCCCCCCGGCATCAGTTCCGCCAGCCGGGACGCCAGTCGAAGGGCAGGGGGGTTGGTGAACCCCCAGAAGACGGGGAAGTAGGCTAGATCCTCGAGTTGCCGGGTGGCGGCGGCAAGCAGCTCCGGCCGGCCGTAGCCGGCATTGACCAGCCAGAGACCGGCGTTGGCGTCGAGGTACTCCCGGCCCCCGTCATCGCGGACCAGGCAACCCCGGCCGCTCACGATGCAGACGGTCGCTTCCGGGTTACCGGGCTCGCTGAAGGGACGGACCAGGTACACAACTCATTCCTCCTCGCTTGTTCATTCCCAGCGGGTAATGCGGATTCCTCCTGCAGGAAAAGCGGTGGCGTGGGAGAATAGAAGGGCATAACACATTGCGGGGACCGCTAGGGGAGCCCGTGAGGGCTGAGAAGGCGACTGCGCCGACCCTGGAACCTGACCTGGATAATGCCAGCGTAGGGAAGTGGCCCTGACACCGCTCGACCTGAGCGGCCCCCGAGAGGAGGGTCCGCTCTTGTCCGTTCAGAAGCTCCCCTTGCGCGCCCTGGCCGAGGCAGGCATCCTGATCGCGCTGGCTACCGTGCTCTCTTTCGTAAAAGTATTCTCGCTTCCGCAGGGCGGCTCGGTGACTGCCGCCAGTATGGTGCCCATTCTGTTCCTGGCCCTACGCTGGGGGCCCGGCTTGGGCTTGCTCGGCGGGGTGGCTTACGGCCTGCTACAATTCGCAGTGGAGCCCTTCGTGTACCATCCCGCCCAGGTGCTGCTGGACTACCCGGTAGCCTTTGGCCTCCTGGGCCTTGCCGGCTTCTTCCGCGGCCAGCCCACGCTGGGCGTGGCGGCCGGGATCGCCGGCCGGTTCGCGAGCCACTGGTTGGCGGGTGTCGTGTTCTTCGCCGCCTTTGCCGGGACCCGGCACCCGGCCGTCCACTCGGCGATCTACAATGGGAGTTACCTGCTGCCGGAGTTGGTGGTCAGCGCCGTGGTGATGGCCCTGCTGGCCAGGGTGGTGGGACTGGGCGTGGCCCGCACTGAATAGGCCGTCAGCGGTCGTACTGGCCGGGGGACCGGCTCCAGACTACACTGCTCTACGGGCCCGAGCCCGCGAGGAGCGATGGGATCAGGCCTATGTGGTTGCCGCCGACGGTGGCTTCGCGCATTGCCTGGCTCTCGGTCTGACGCCCAGCGTGGTGGTTGGTGACCTGGACTCGCTGGCGCCTCAACAGGAGGCCCGCATTGGGGACCTGCCCTTGATGCGGGTCCCCCGGGCCAAGGACCAGACTGACCTCCAACTGGCCCTTGACCTGGTAGCGTCCCGCTCTCCGGGTCATCTGACCGTGGTGGGAGCCCTCGGGGGTGAGCGCCTGGACCACACCCTGGCCGGGATCCACGCCGGGATCGCTCTCGCCCGGGTCGGATGGCGCCTGCATTACCTTGGCCCGGGCGATGAGCTCTGGCTGCTGGCCGGTCCGGCCGAGCTGGATCTGGTGGCCCGCTCCGATCGCTACCTGTCGCTCGTACCCCTCACGGCCGAAGTCACCGGGGTGTGGGCCAGTGGCCTGCGGTGGGAGCTCGAGGGGGTGACTTTACGGCAGGGCGATTCCCTCGGTATCAGTAACGAGTTCGGCCCCGGCCCGGCCGGGATCCGCTTTCAGGCCGGGGTGTTGGCCGCCGTGCTGAGTCCTAGGCCCGTCCAAACGGCAGGTACAAGAGGAGCAGGAGAGCCAGAATAGCGGCCAGCAAATAGACGTCGAAGTTCAAGTTGATGACCGTCATCTCCCGGAAGAGGCCGGAGTCGCCCGGGTTATGGTCCACCCGTCGAACCGCGACCACGGCCTGGCGCAGGACTCTAGCCAGCCGCCGGCCGATCCAGGCTCCGGCCTGCACCGTCAACTCGTAGAGCCGGTTCCAGGCGGCCGCAACGCCCATTCCCGCCTGCTCGGCCAGCCAGCCTAGACTCAAGGCCCTCGGCAGGTGCAGGTGAAACAGGCCGGTGCGGTTGCCGGCCACAAAGAGGAGTCCTCCGAGCACCAGGCAGATTCCGGCGGCGGTGAGGTCGGTTCGGTTGAAGAAGGACAGATGCGAGAGGTGGCCGTCGGCCCAAGCCGTGTCCACCGGGAACGCCCGCCATACCAGGGGCAGCAATCTTTCCAGTAGCCAGCCCGGTCGGAGGCCGAGGGCCAGGATGAGAGCGGCCAGAATCCCCATGCCCACCGAGGATTCCCGGCCGAGCGGCCGGCGAACCTCCTCCATGGCAACCGGGTCACCGGTCCAATCCCTGCCGCGGCCCAGGAAGACAAAGGAGAACAGCTTGAGAAAGGAGCAAGCGGTGCCGGCACTTACCAGTACGAAGAGCCGTTCAGCCAGAAAGAGGCCCGCTCCCCCGTGCTGCACGGCCTTCTCCAGGGCGTGGTGCAGCAGCGTCTTGGAGGCATAGCCGTTGAAGCCGGGGAAGCCGGAGATCCCGAGGGAGGCGATGAGGGCTACTCCACCCACCAGCGGCATGACCCGCCCGAGCCCGCCCAGGCGATAGATGTTGAGTTCCCGGGTTCGCAGGTACACGGCTCCCACGGCCAGGAACAGCAGCGCTTTGAAAAGAGCGTGGTTGACCAGGTGGTAGACCGCCCCGGCCAGCCCCATCGAGCCCTTCGCTCCCAGGTACGCGGTCAACCCGATTCCGAGGACGATGTAACCCATCTGGCTCACGCTATGATAAGCCAGCAAGCGCTTGCCGTTCGCCTGCAGCAGGGCCAGGCTGACACCAACCGCCATGGTGATCAAGCCGAGCCAGATCACCACGTAGCCGAGCCCCGGGGACGCCAGCGACTGCCCGGCGACCCGCAAGATGCCGTAAGCCCCGGCCTTTATCATGACCCCCGACAGGACTGCGCTGGCCGGCGAGGGCGCGACGGGGTGAGCTTCCGGCAACCATAGGTGCAGAGGCACGATGCCGGCCTTGAGGCCGAAGCCCAGCAGGAACAATGCGATGACGGCGGGGCGCAGGGCCGGCGGCAAGGTTGCCAGGGAGGCGAAACTCACACTGCCGGTGCTGCCGAAGACCAACCCGACCGCCGTCAACAGGGCCAACCCGCCAATGACGGCCAGGTAGAGGTAGAGCGAGCCCGCCCGGTGGGCCTCCCCGGTCTGGGTATGGACGACCAGGCCGTAAGAACTCAGGGACATGAGTTCAAAGAAGAGGAACAAGGTCAGAAGGTCCCCCGCCAGGGCCAGGCCGACCATGCCGGCAAAGGAGAGTAGCCAGAACACGTAGTAACGACGAGCGTGAGCCTCGTGATCCACATACTCCACTGCAAACAGGGTGGCGGCCAACCAGACTATCGCGGCCACCAGGGCCACCAGCCAGCCCAGGCCATCGGCGCCGAAGCTCAACCCCAGCGGCGTGCCGGCCATCCCGGGGACCGACCAGCGGACCTCAAGCCCCCGGGCAATGCTGGGGTACATCGCCACTATCAGGAATAGCGTCAAGCCACAGGCCCCGGTCGCGACCCGGCCGGCCTGGCGGGCCCGGGGCGGGAGGAGACCGATGGCCACCAACGGTCCGGTTACCGCCAGCAGGGGCAAGATCGCACCCATGATCAAGGACCTCGTTTCTACAGGCCCAGGCCTACGGCCCGGACCAGGCCCAATGTCCAGCCGGGGAAGAACCCGGTCAGCAGGCACGCCAGTGCCAACAGGATCACCGGCCCCAGCATGCTGAGGGGAGCCTCCTGCGCGCCCTCCGGAGGAGGGTCAAAGCCGCCTTCCCGGAAGAAGGCTCCCGCCACGATGGGCAGGTAGTACGCCGCGTTCAGCAGGGCGCTGGCCGCCAGGAGGGCCAGTACCCAGGGTTCCCCCCCGTGCAGGGCCCCCACGACGAGCTGCCACTTGCTGACAAAGCCGTTCACCGGGATGACCCCGATCATCCCCAGGGCGGCCACGGCGAAGGCCAGCATGGTCAGGGGCAGGCGCCGGCCGACCCCTGACAGCTGGTTCACCTGGGTGCGGCCGGTCTGGGTGATGATGATCCCCGCGCAGAAGAACAGGGTGATCTTCATCAAGGCATGGTTGATCAGGTGCACCAAGCCGCCGGCGACCCCGGCGGGCGACAGGAGGGCCACCCCCAAGGGAATGTAGGCGAGCTGGCTTACGGTGGAGTAAGCAAGCCTTCGCTTGAGGTCCTGCTGCTGGAGGGCCAGTACCGAGCCCAGGCCGATCGTGATCGCCGCGAGGGTCAGGAACGGCGTCACCATTCCCAGAGCCGCTACGGTTTCCGGGCCAAACAGGGAAAACCAGGTGCGCAGCAAGCCGAAGACGCCTGCCTTAACAACCGCCACGGCGTGCAGGAGGGCGCTGACCGGGGTGGGGGCCACCATCGCCAGGGGCAGCCAGCCGTGCAGGGGGATCATCGCCGCCTTCACGGCGAAGCCTAGCGCCAGGCAACTGAACGCCAGGCGCAAGGCGGGATAAGCGCCTGCAGGCAGGAGGGCGGCGGCCCCCCCGGCGACGAAGGCCGGCGGGCCCAGCAGGCCGGCGAGAACCACGAAACCTCCGAGCACGAGAGCTGCTCCCGCGAAGGAGTAGCCCAGGTAGTGCCAGCCTGCCCGGGCGGCCTCGGGAGATCCGGCATGCACGACAAGCGGGTAAGTGCTGAGCGTCAGCATCTCGTAGAACAGGTAGAGGGTGAAGAGGTTGGCGGCGAACGCCAATCCCATGGTGACACCCAACGAGAGCAGCCAGAAGACCGAGTAGCGGCGGCGGTGATCCTCGTGAGCCATGTAGCCGGTGGAGTAGAGGGTTGCCAGGACCCACAGCGACGACGCGATCAGGGCGAAGAGGGCTCCCAGGGGGTCCAGCCGGAGGTGCACCGCCAGCCCGGACACCAACGGCCAGGGACCAGCTTCCACCCGACCGCCCCGGAAGACCGTCACCGCGGCAACGGCCACGGCCACCGCGACCGCCAGCGAGCAGGAGACCGTCCAGCAGTTCCGCCGCCGGTCGGCGATTTCGGGCAGGAGGGTGAGGCCCAGGGTCCCCGCCAGTGGTACCCCCACGGCAACCAGCGGCACTAGCTCGCCAGGGATCATAGAAGAATCCTCCTACCAGGGAACTAGGGTGGCCACGGCCTGGTTGACCAGCGCCAGGGCCGGTGCGGGCCAGACGCCGAAGAGGATACAGGCCAGGGCCAGCACCCCAATGGGGATCAGCATCGGCAGGGGGACCTCTACCTGGCTCTCCTCCTGCTCCGGGCCGGGAGTGAAGTAGGCCCGCCAGATGATGGGCAGGTAGTACAAGGCGTTGAGCAGCGCGCTGAGGATGATCACCCCTGCCACAACCGGCTGCCGGGCTTGCATGCCGCCAACAAAGAGCAGCCACTTGCTCACAAAGCCGTTGAAGAGCGGCAGCCCTATCATCGCCAGGGCCCCGATGGTGAAGGCGGCCATCGTCACCGGCATCCGCCGGCCCATGCCGGCCAGGTCCACCGTACGGCGCTTGCCGGTCCGGTAGATGATCGCCCCGGCGGCCAGGAACAGGCAGGCCTTGATCAGGGCGTGGTTGAGCACGTGGATGAGGGCGGCGGCCAGGCCAGAGGGCGTTGCCAGCCCCACCCCCAGGAAGACGTAGCCGATCTGGGCCACACTCGAATAGGCCAACATGCGCTTGACGTCAACCTGCACCAGGGCGAAGAGGGATCCCCCGATGATGGACAGCGTGGCCAGGGTCAGCAGGGTCACCCGGATCAGCGATGCCGCCAGGTCGGCCCCCAGGAACTGGGTGCCGAAGACCGTGTAGAGCAGGCGGAGCATGGCGTAGGCGTAGATCTTGATGACCAGGCCGGACAGCACGGCGCTGGAGGGGGACGGGGCGAAGGAGTGGGCGTCAGGCAGCCAGACGTGCAGGGGGAAGAGGGCTGCCTTGACCGCGAAGCCCACGACCATGAAGCACATGGCCACCCAGATCACGTGGGGGTAGCGGCCGTAGACGAGTGTCAGTTCCTCGGCCACGAACGCGAAGTTGAGGTTCCCGGTGACCTGGTACAGCAGGCCGATGGAGAAGAGCACCAGGCCCGAGCCGAGGGCTGCCAGCATCAGGTACTTGAAGGCCGCCTCGGTTGCTTCCTCGGTGTCTCGGGATGCTACCAGGGCGCAAGCGCCGATGCTGCTGACCTCAATGAACACGTAGAGGTTGAACAGGTCACGGGCCATGGCCATACCCAGCATGGCCGCCACCAGCAGCAGGAACGAGGTGTAGTACCACCCCACCGCCCGGGCCGCCAGCTCGTGCCCGATGTCGCTGATGGTGTAGACCAAAATGAGCATGGCGACGCCGGTCAGCACCAGCAGCATGAAGGCGGTCAGAGCGTCCACTGCCACCTCGATACCCCAGGGAGGGCTCCAGCCCCCCAGATGGACAATGACCACCTCTCCCGTCACGGCCCGGGCGGCCAGGGCGGCTGAGCCGGCAAAGGCTGCGACCAGCGCTCCGGCAGCTGTGGGGGCGCACCAGTCCCGCCGGTAGCGGGCGAACAGCGGCATCAGATAGGACGCGATGAGGACCACGGCCACGATAAGGACCGGCAGGTTGGCGGTAACGCTGCCCATCACGGCTGCTGGCCCTCGGGGAGCAGCCATTCAGTCACCGGGCGCCCGCCGGCCAGATGCTCGCGCACTATGCGCCGTGCCTTGTCGGCGTCCACCCGGCAGTACACGACCGGCCCGGCGCCCGGTGCGCGCACCGTGACCATCGGTTCCCACTCGCACAGGCCAACACAGCCGGCCCTCTCGATCTCGACGAGCAGGTCGGGCCGGTCCCGCAGCTCGTCCAACAGGCCCTGGATCACCTCGCGGGCTCCCGCGGCCACGCCGCAGGTTCCTAGCCCGACGGCCACGCGTATTGGGTCCATCGTGTTTGCCCCCTCTACTGGCGATGCGTCCGCAACTGGGCGATCCGGTCCGGGTCCAGGGTGCCGTAGTAACCGTACAGCTTGACCGCCAGCGCCAGGGCGAAGGCGGTCACGCTCACACTGACGACTATCCCCGTCAGCATCAACGCCGTGGGCAGGGGATTGACGTAGGTGGCGGCGACGCCCGGCTCCACGATGGGTGGGGTTCCCGATCGCAGGTTGCCACTGGCGATGAAAAAGAGGAAGGTGGCACTCTGCACGATGTTGATGCCGATGATCTTCTTGATCAGGTTGGACCTCGCCAGCACGGTGTAGAAGCCGATGGCGAAGAGGACCACGGCCACCAGGTACGGGTAGTTGGCCAGGACACGGAGCAGCACGGCTCAGTCCTCCACGATAAGATAGTACAAGCTGATAATGGCACTGGCCACCTTGATGCCCACGCCCACCGTTATCAGCAGGATGAGGCCGCCGGAGAAGAGGCGCCCGGGTGTGCCCAGCGGTATTCCCGCCCCCCGGTTCATCAGAAAGGAAGCTCCCCGCAGGACGCCCACCAGCCCGACAAGACCGTACCAGAGAGTTCCCGAACTCTCCATGATCCGGGTGGCGTCGTGAGAGACCTTGCGCAGTCCCGGCCCCAGCCCGAAGACCAGGGAGAAGAGGATCATGCTGATGCCGGCTACGGTTCCGCCGGAGAACCCGCCGCCGGGGGACAGGTGACCGTGGAAGATCACGTAGACCCCGAACATCTGCAGGAACGGCACCAGCAGGCCGCCCACTTCCTTGAGGATCAGGTCGTCGAACCGCAGCGGTTCGCGCACTAGGTCGCTCCTCCCCGGTGCCGGCCCTCGCCCAGGGCCAGGAGGGCAGCCGCCACGGCGGCGAAGAGCACGGTGGTCTCGATCAGGGTGTCGTAGGCCCGGTAGTCGGCCAGGATGCCGGCCACCACGTTGACGGCGCCCGTCTCCTCCGGCCCTCGGGTCAGGTACCTCTCCATGACGGCGTTATGGGTGGGGTTGGGCTGGCCATAGGTCGGCATCTCGGCGACTGCCAGCACCATCAGCCAGGCCACTCCCATGACGAGGAGGAGGGCGAAGAACCGCCTCATGTCTCCCGCCGCCTGGTGCGGATGATAACTCCCACCATGAGAACGGTCATCGCCGTACCCGCTGCGGCCTCGGTGATGGCCATGTCGGGGGCGCTCATCTGGTTCCACACCAGGGCCATGACCAGGCTGTAGGCCCCGAAGATAACCACCGCGTAGACGAGGTCTCTGATGAAGGCGACGGCCACCGCGCAGGCCACTAGGAAGGCCAGGGACAGCGCAGTCAGGGCTTCGGGCAACCCGAACCCCTCCCCTCGTAGAGATCTCGCGTGGTGGTCCCCGGGCAACGCTCGAGTTCCCGCCGGTAGGCCACGTTGGCTATGATGTGGGCGGTGGTGGGCCCGACAACCCACAGGCCACCCGCTACCAGGACCAGCTTGATGGCTGTGAGGGGAGCCCCGCAGCGCACCGCCAGGGCTCCCAGCAGGAGGCCGGCCCCCATGGTGTCGCACTTTGCAGTGGCGTGCATACGGGTGAAGATGTCAGGCAAGCGGATGAGGCCCAAGGTGCCGGTGGTGAGGAAGAAGAGCCCGCCCAGGGTGAGCGCGATCACCAGCAGATCTGCCAAAACCCGGCCCGCCCCGCTCAACGCAGCTCACCACGACCAATGGCCTTGACCACCGCAATAGCGGCGGTGAACCCGCCGAGCGCGAAGACCAGGGCCACGTCGACGTAGTAGTGAGTACAGCGGGTGACGGCAAGCCAGCAGATGAGCAGGACCGTCTTGGTGGCGATGACGTTGGTCGCCACCAGGCGGTCCAGGGTCCGGGGGCCTATAATCGCCCGGTAGAGCGACAAGAACATGAGCAGGGCGATGTATACCGCGGCGGCGTCCATGAAAGCGGTCACCCTCGAACCCCCCGCTCCAAGGGTCTGAGGTGCTCTTCGATGACCCGGTCCTCAACGCCTCGGGCTGCTTCCCGGGTAATGGCATGCACGGTGAGCCTGTCTCCTTCCAGGTCCACGGTGATGGTCCCGGGGGTCAGGGTGATGCAGTTGGCCAGCGCCACCTTGACCAGGTCGCGCTCGAGAGCGGTCGGAACCACCACGAACTCGCAGGAGAGAGCCGGCCGGCGGGACAGCACAATGCGAGCCATCACGAGGTTGGCCTTGAACACCTCCATGGCCAAGAAGGGCAGGAACCGCAAGGCCGACGGGCGCAGGAGATCCCAGGGCAGGAGATCATGCCTGTTCCGGGCGTGAACGAGTACCTCCCGCCAGAAGAAGGCAATGAGCAAGGCGGCCAGGAAGCCGACCAACAGGTGCTCGCCGTCGACCGAGCCGGAGACCAAGAGCCAGAAGGCCAGGAGCGAGAGGACCATTGGCAGGAACCCACGCACCGACCCCTTGTCCGTGGAAGCGTGCCGCTTCCCCTTGGTCAAGGTCCTTCCCTTCCCAGACTGCCTGTTCAAGAAAGAGACCGGCTCGACTATCGTCGACCGCCGGGCCCACCCCCATTATATACTACTTGCACTGGTGCTCACAAGTTCGATAAGCAGGGGATACGCCCTACGTCAGGCCGCGGGCCCCCGCCAGGTAGTCGCGCACGTTCTCCACATGCTTGGCGATAACGACAACGGCCAGGGCCGCCCCGAAAGCCGCCCACACCGGTCCCGGTCCCAGCAGGTAGAGGACCAGCGGCAGCAGCCCGAAGGCCACCACAACACCCATGTAGGTGTTGCGGAAGACGAGGGCCAGCACGGCTATCAGAGGCACCACAACGGCGATGGACACCGGCAAAAGCACCAGCATCGCACCGGCAGAGGCGCCCAGGCCTTTGCCTCCCTTGAGTCCCAGGAACAGCATCCAGTTGTGGCCGGCCACCACGGCCACAGCGCAGATCAGCGGCAGCCATGGATCGGCGGAAAGGCTCCGGGCCAGGTAGACCGCCAGGGCTCCCTTTGCCACGTCCAGGATCCCGGTGACGATTCCCGCCGGAAGGCCCACGTTGCGAGCCGCGTTCATCCCGCCGACGTTGCCGCTTCCTACCCGGCGTATGTCCTGGCCCGAGAGCATCCTGGTCGCGAGGTAGGCGGAGGGAAACGAGCCGATGACATAGCTCAACGCTGCCAGCCAGAGATCGGTCAAGGCGGGGCACCTCCTGTGACTCTAGCTACTTCAGCATTCTTCCATCTTCAACCCGGATCCTTCAGACTTGGCCAGCCGCGCCGGTCACCGGCCGGTCCCTCGGCTCATAGCATGGTCCGGAACCCCACACCCCGGGGCAGGTGGTCACGGGTGCAGGGCGAGGGGGGGACGCCTCTCAGTGAACTGCGGAGAGGCAGCCGGGCCGTTGTCCGGGTCATCGGCACCCCGGGATCGGACCGGCTGTTCGACTTCGGGCTCTTGCCCGGCACGCCGGTCGACGTTGTCCTGGAGGCGCCCCTGGGCGATCCCCTGGTTATCGTCGTCAGGGGGACCCTCCTCAGCCTGCGGCGCCGCGACGCCGCCGGCATCATCGTGGCCACCGGGGAGACCCCGGTTGACCGTCGCCATTGCCGGTAGCCCGAACGTCGGCAAGACTACCCTCTTCAACGCCCTCACCGGCCTCTGCCAGCATGTGGGCAACTGGCCGGGCAAGACGGTGGACATCGCCGAAGGGTGGCACCGTAGCCGGGAAGCCGAACTCCGTCTGGTGGACCTGCCCGGCACCTACGGCCTGGCCGGCAACTCGCCCGAAGAGATCCTGACCCGGGACTTCGTCCTGGGCCGCGTGGCCGACGTCATACTGGTTGTTCTGGAACCCCGGGCCCTCCAGCGCCACCTCTACCTCGCTCTCCAGGTGCTGGAGTTCGCCGGTCCGGTGGTTCTCGTCCTTAACCTCATGGACTCCCCGGACTCCGATGTGGACTTGGAGAGGCTCCAAGCCGCGGTGCGGACGCCTGTGGTAGCCGTCTCCGCCGCCCGCCGCCAGGGCCTTGCCCATCTGGTCAAGACGGTGCTCGAGGTGGCCGCCCATCCTCCGGCCGCGTCAGGGAACCTAGGGATCCTGGACAAACCTGTACGGGACCTGGCCCGTGAGCCATCCGGGCTGAACGGTATGCCTCCCCGCTGGGAGGCTCTTCGCCTGCTGGCAGGGGATGACACCCTTGATGCCGCCCTGGCCCGGGCTGGACGGCACGACTTGCTCCAACGCGCGGATGAACAGCGGCAGGCCGTGGGCGGGCGGGTTCGAGAACGGCTGGCAGCCATCCTATACGAGCAGGCAGCCTGGCTGGAGTCCCTCTGCCCCCCACCCCCGCCCTATCGCACCTCCGTGCTGGATCGCTTGCTCACTCACCGCCTGCTGGCCTATCCGCTGTTCGGGCTCCTGGTGGCCCTGGCGCTCTGGCTGACTCTGGCGGCTGCCCAGCCCCTGACTGCGCTGCTCGAGGCTCTCTTCTCGCGCTTGGGCGGGGCCGTCGCCTTGTTCCTCTTCGCCCGCGGGGTATCCGCCTGGATCGCCGGGCCCCTGGTTGACGGCTTGATCGTGGGTGTGGGGGCGGTCATCGCGGTCATGTTGCCCACCATGAGTATCTTCTTCGTGCTCCTGGCCCTGCTTGAGGAGAGCGGACTGGTACCCCGCCTGGCTCTGGCGGCCGACCTGCCCCTGCAGCGGGTGGGCTCGCAAGGCCGTCACTGCCTGGCTTGCCTGGTGTCCCTCGGCTGTAACGTTCCCGGCGTCTACGCCGCCCGGACTATGACCGGCCGCCCCCGGCTGCTCACCATCCTCACCGCCAGCCTCATTCCCTGCAACGGCCGGCTGGGCGTCATGCTGCCGCTGGCCGTCTTGTTTTTCGGCCAGCGGGCCACCCTGGTAGTCCTGGGCCTGCTGGCTCTCAGCCTGGTGACGGTGATGCTGGCCTGCGCGACCCTCTCCCGCATCTGGCCGGAGTCGCCGGGTGACGCGGTGATGGAGCTCCCCCCGCTTCGGTGGCCTCACCTGCCCGGCGTTCTCTTGCGCACCCTGCGCTACCGGGTCGTCCACGTGCTGGCCCGGGCGTCTCTCATCGCCGCCCCGGTGATGCTGGCGGTCTGGCTCCTGGGCAACTTGCCCGTGGGCGCGGGCCCAACCGCCACCTACACCGCCACTCTGACCGCTTTCCTCCAGCCGGCAGGCCGCGCACTGGGGCTCGATGGGCGGATCCTCACGGCGGTTCTCTTCTCCCTTCCCGCCAAGGAGATAGTCCTGGGCGCCCTGGCGCTGACGGGAGGCGTGGCCCGTAGCCTGGGCGAGACGGGAGCGGTTCCCCTGGGGGTCCTGCTGGAGACCTGGAGCTCCTTTACTGCCCTGAAGTTCCTCGTCTTCTTCACTCTCGCCGCGCCTTGCGCTTACACCATGCTGGTAATCCGGCGCGAGTCGGGCAGTACCGCCCGAACCGCCTTGGCAGTGGGTCTATCGCTGCTGGCGGGCTCCCTGGCCACCTGGATCCTGCACCTCGTGGGCCGCCTGCTGGGTCTGGGTTAGGCCGGCAGGACTTGGGCGGGGGCGCTGGGAATCATGCGGGATGAAGGTGAAGCGTGAGCACAGCTAGGGGTGGATTGGGGTGACTTGCGTGTTACGGGGAAGAGTGGCGCTGGTTACCGGGTCTAGCCGCGGCGTGGGCCGGGCGATAGCCACCGAACTGGCCCGGGCGGGCGCCGACGTTGCCGTTCACTGCCGGGAGTCGGTTGAGGAAGGGCTGGCCGTGGTCAGGGCCATCGAGGAACTCGGGCGGCGGTCGGTGCTGGTGCTCGGCGATACCCGGGTGGCCGGCGACGTGGACCGCTTCACCGCTCAGGCCGTCGACACCCTGGGCGCCATAGACATCCTGGTGAATAACGCGGTGTACGCACTCTTGAAGCCGTTTCTGGAGATAAGCCCGGAAGAGTGGCGGGAGCAGCTCGACTACAAGTCCCTTGCCTACTACCTCACCACCCGGCAGGTGCTCCCCATCATGCTCCAGGCGGGCCGGGGGGTCATCATCAACGTGCTGTCCACCGTGGGAGTCAGGGGCGGGGAGGGCGAGGCGGGTTACGCCGTGACCAACGGTGGGGCCATGGCCCTCACTCGCGCCATCGCCAATGAGTTCGGCACCCGGGGGGTGCGGTGCTGCGGGGTGATGGTGACCTGGGCCGACAATGCCTTCGACCCCGGCGACCCGGAGTGCGTTCGCTGGCTGGAACGCTTCGCCCTCGGCCGGGTGACCCGGCTGGAGGAGGTCGCCCGGACAGTGGCCTTCCTGGCCTCCGACGCGGCAGGCGGGATCACCGGTTCTTTCGTCAGCGTGGACGCCGGGTACCTGTCAAAGGCCTAGACCTGGCAGGACTGGTGGGCGGGACCGTGAAGCATGGCGGTGCACCCACTCCCGGGGTGTGAGGTGCGGGGCCTGTGACAGCAGTGACGGAACAAGTTGAGCAGCCGGATTGCCAGGGAGTTCGAGCCGGACAGAATGATCTTGTCCAGTTCGCCCGTTGCGAAGCCACGCCCGGCTCCGACGTTGAGAGGGGCGACTGAAGGAGGCGGGTGCCGATTAACCTATCCCGTTACCGTGGCGCGCTGCTCGGGCTGGCGGCCGGGGATGCGCTGGGCACGACCCTGGAGTTCCAGCCGCCGGGTAGCTTCCCACCCCTCGAGGACATGGTGGGCGGCGGTCCCTCCGGCCTGTCGCCGGGCCAGTGGACGGATGATACCGCCATGGCCCTGTGCCTGGCCGAGAGTCTGATCGAGGCCGGCTTCGACCCGCGCGACCAACTGGAACGGTACTGCCGTTGGTTCAGGGAGGGCCATCTCAGCAGCACGGGCCACTGCTCAGACATCGGCCACACCACCCGCGAAGCCCTGATCCGCTTCGAGCGGAGCGGCCTGCTGGAGGCCCCGCCGGATCCCCGGAGGGCGGGGAACGGCTCTATCATGCGACTGGCCCCGGTACCGCTCTTCTATGCTCGCCGGCCCCGCGAAGCGGTGGAGCGGGCCGCCGCGAGTTCGCGCACTACCCACGGAGCACCGGAAGCGGTGGATGCCTGCCGCTACCTGGCCGCCCTGTTGGTGGGCGCTCTCGCCGGCGTCGGCCGCGATGAGCTGCTCGGGGACCGCTTCGATCCCGTCCCCGGTCTCTGGCGGGAGCAGCCCCTTGCTCCCCGTATCGAGGCCATCGCCCGCGGATGTTTTAAGAGCAAAGCTCCCCCTGCGATACGCGGCACCGGTTACGTGGCCGAATGTCTGGAGGCGGCCCTGTGGGCCTTTAACCGGAGTTCATGCTTCCGCGACGGCGCCCTGCTGGCGGTCAACCTGGGGGATGACGCCGACACTACCGGGGCCGTCTACGGACAACTGGCCGGAGCCTTCTACGGGGAAGAGGCCATCCCCACCCGCTGGCGTGCGTTGCTGGCCCGCGCCGATCTCATCGGCTCGATGGCCGAGCGCCTCCACGCGCTGGCCTGACCTCTTCGACAGTCGTTCCCCCGTTTCACCGGAGGTCTAACCGACCCGCCGGCCGAACTGGTCCCGGCCCTGGGGGTGGACTGGTTGCCGGCCCTGCTGGTGCTCTCCTTGTCTTTCTTGAGCGGGGTGGTATGGGCCTCTCGCTGCTGTTCTTGCACTCCTTGGGGGTGGTTCCTGCCGGCTGTGGCGGGGGCCGTTCTGGGTGTCCTGGCCGCGGCCGGCCGGGGCGGCCGCCTGGCTCTTGCCTCCCTGGCCGCGGTGGTCGGACTGGCGGGATGCTTGTACGGAGGGCTGCACTCCCGCCTGGCGCCAGGCCCCCTGGCTGCCTACGAGGACCGGGTGATCACCCTGGAAGCCATGGTGGCCCGGGATCCAGAACCCCATGGCAGGCAACTGGCGGTCGTGGCCCGGGCCACTGCCGTCCTGGGGGAGGGGGGCCGGACTCCTACCGGAGGGTTGGTCCGTTTCCAGACCGAGTTCACTCCTCTGGCTCCCGGGGATCGGCTTGTAGTGCGGGGGATCCTTCGCCGGCCCGCCCGGGCGGGGAATCCGGGCGAACTGGACTCCCGGCGGTACCACGCCGCCCGGGGGGTGCACTGGTTTCTCTACCCCCGAGGGGGCTTCTTGGCGTTCGAGCCGGGAGGTCCCTCGTTCGCCCGTTGGCTGGCCGGGCTGCGAGAACGGCTTCGGAAGGGCCTCGGGACTCTCTTCACGCCCCCGATCGCCGCCTTCTACCGGACGGTGATCCTGGGCGATCCCTCCGCCGGCGAGGTTCCGGCGGAGTCCTTCCGCCGTGCCGGCGTGGCCCATCTGCTGGCCGTCTCCGGGCTGCACGTGGGCTTCGCTGCCGCCGGGGCGGCCACCTTAGCCCGGCATCTCCGGCTGGGTCCGGTGGGGGCCAACCTCATGGTAACTCTGGTAACCGTCCTGTACGTCCTGCTGGCAGGGGCGAGGTCTTCGGCCGTCCGGGCGGGACTCATGGCCATCGCTGCTACCTGGGCCGTACCCCTGGGCCGGCGTCACAATGCCCTGGCTGCGGTGGGCCTGGCGGCCCTGGTCATCGTCCTGGCCACCCCGGCCGCCGTGGACGATCCGGGCTTCCAGCTGTCTTTTGCTGCGACGCTGGGGCTCGTCGCTCTGACCGGCCCGCTGCGGGAGAGCCTGCCCCGCCGGTTGCCGGGGAGGCGGCTGGTGGCCCCGGCCACCGCCGCTCAACTAGCGGTCTTCCCCCTACTCCTCTATCACTACGGTGAAGTGGCTCCCCTGGCCCTGCTCGCCAACGTCGCCCTGGTTCCCGTGGCCGGTCTGGTCATCCCCATTGGCGCCGTTGGGGGCCTGATCGGCGACCTCCTGGGGCGGCCCTTGCTGATAGCATCGGCTCCCGCCGGGGTGCTGTTGGATGGCGTGAGCTTCTGCGCCGGGCTGCCTCCGGGGCCTGTCCGCCTGCCCCCACCCCCGATCGCGCTACTGGCCGGGTACTACCTCGGCCTGGCCGGGTTAGCCGCCGGCCGTAGACGCCTGGGCGTGCTGGTGATGACTATCCTGCTGATCTGGTGGGGCGCTCTGGCGGCACCGGTGAATCGCTTGGAGGTCACCTTCATCGATGTGGGACAGGGAGACGCGATCCTCATCCGAACACCCGCCGGCGTGACGGCTCTTGTGGACGGGGGTGGGGTCAGCCGGGGGGCCATCCAGGCCGGCGCACGGGATCCCGGGGAGAGGGTAACGGCCCTGCTGCGGAGGGAAGGGGTGAGACGGGTCGACTGCCTGTTACTCACCCATCCCCACACCGACCACGCCGGGGGTCTGGTCGCGGTCGTTGGCGCTTTCCCGGTAGGGCTGCTGCTGGAAGGGGGACCCGCACCCGACGCTGCCGAGGAGTACCTGGACCTCTTGGCCGCGGTGGCAGAGGCGGGGATTCCCCGCCGGTTGGTGGGGGCGGGCGACCGGATCAGTCTGGGCCGGGGCCGGTCGGGCGAGGTGATCCTGGAATACTTGTGGCCCGGCCCGGCGGACCTTGGCCGCCCGGCCAACGACCGCTCGGTGGTGCTGGTTCTCCGCTACGGTCAGACCGCTCTGCTGTTGACCGGCGACGCCGGGATCGAGGTTGAGCGGGCGCTGCTGGCCGCGGGGGTGGACCTCCAAGCAGGCCTGCTCAAGGTCGGTCACCACGGCAGCGAGGGGGGGACTTCGCGGGAGTTCCTGGCCGCCGTGGGGGCGGTCCATGCCGTCATCTCTTGCGGCAAGTACAATCCCTTCGGGCACCCATCGCCGGGAGTGCTGGCGCGTCTGGAGGAAGCCGGGGCGGCGGTGTGGCGAACCGACTCCCACGGCGCCGTCCGGGTGGCCAGCGACGGGCGCCGGATGACGATCCGGGCCACCCTGGCGCCGGAGACCCGGGCGGTCGGCGCCCGGCCGGGGCTGGGCTGCCGCTGACTCCCGATCACGACGGCACCGACCGGTTCCGGCAGGTGTCTCAGTAGTTGTCGGCCCTCGGCTCGTAGAAAGCCTGCGGATGGTCGCAGGCAGGGCAAGTTGCCGGCGGCTGCATGCCCTCGCGCACGTAACCGCAGTTCCTGCAGTGCCAGGTGATGGGTTGGTCCCGCTTGAACACGGTGCCGGTTTCAACCCGCTCCAGGAGGCGCCGGTAGCGGATCTCGTGTTGCTCTTCGACGTCGGCTACCTCCCGGAAGCGACGGGCGATCTCACCGAAGCCTTCCTCATCCGCCGTCTTCGCGAAATCGCGATACATCTGACTCCACTCGTGATGCTCGCCGGCTGCGGCAGCCAGCAGATTGGCCCTGGTGTCGCCCATGAGGCCGAGATAGCGAGCCCAGAGCTTCGCGTGCTCCTTCTCGTTGTCCGCCGTCTCCAGGAAGACGCCCATGATTTGCTGGTATCCCTCGGTCCGGGCGACGCCGGCGAAGTAGGTGTACAAGTTGCGCGCCTGCGACTCGCCCGCCAGGGCGGCTCTCAGGTTCTCCTCGGTGCGGGTCCCCTTCAGTTTCACTGCCGGTCACCTCCTCACCAGGAGCATTCTACCACGGGCAGCGGGTTCCTCTCATCGCCCCGCTGGCGGGCGATCACCCTGGCCACCGACAGCCAGTGACCGCCGTCTTCCAGCACAGCCTGCCGGGCTACCCGCCCGGCTTCATCTGAGGGTTCCTCCCCGGCCTTCCGGCGGCGCCAGTTCGAGTAGCCGTCCTCCAGATGCTCGGCCAGCACAATGGCCAGGCCTGCCCCGGCCAGGCGGGCCGCCGTCCATTCCGGCGGCTTGAACAGGTCCCAGCGGTCGTGGGCCAGGACGGGTAGGATGTGGGCGGGAACCTCGGCGACGCGAGCGGCAGGCGAGCAGATGCCCAGGACGCCGCCGGGCTTGAGCACCCGCGCCACTTCCCGGCAGGCGGTGGCGTCACCGGCCAGGTAGTGAAAAGCACAGTAGCTGAAGACGGCGTCGAAACTGCCCTCGGCGAACGGCAGCCGCTGTGCCTCCGCCACCACCGGAAGTACCCGGTCATCGACGCCGTGCTCTCGAGCCCGAGCGAGGATAGCCTCCAGGGGAAAATGCTGCGGCCAGGCCTCAGCGGCGACCACCCGGCAGGCGTATTCCTTGGCGATGAAGACGGCGGTGAGCCCTGGACCCGCTCCCAGGTCCAGCACCAGCCCACCGGGGGGCAGACCCATCCGGTCGAGGAGATCCTCGGCCCATCGCAAGCCCTCGGGGCAACCCCCCCAGAGAGCTTCCGGGTCCGGGGAATAGCGATCAGCCCTGGCCATCGCCACCGGCTCCGGCAAGGGCGGGCAGGCCGGCCAGAATGGCCGCTGCCGCCCGTCGCATGGCCTCCCGGAGCCCGGCGGTGCCGAAGGCGGGGTTCCACTCCCGCCAGAGTTCGTCGCTGACTACCAGCAGGTTGGCTACGGGCACGCCGTGGAACTGGCCCAGAGCGTACATGGCGGAGGTCTCCATGTCGACGCCCAGGACCGCTTCCGCCCGGTACTTCTCGATCTTCCAGACGAACTCGCGATAAGGGGCGTCGGTGGTCCAGTGCCGCCCGGAATGGGTCTCGAGGCCGGCCCGGGCCGCGGCGGCCTCAATAGCAGCCATCAAGGCGGCGTCCGGTCTGACCTCAACGTCAAGGGGCAGGTAGTGGGGGGAGGTCCCTTCTTCCCGAATGCAGGATCCCGGCAGCAGGAATGAGCCCACGGGAGCTCTCTCCTGGAGGCTCCCGGCCAGGCCCAGACCCACCAGCCGCCGGGCGCCGACGGCCATCAACTCCTCGAGATAGGCCACGGTGCCCGGGGCTCCAACGGGCAGGCTGGCGAAGCCGACGGGGATGCCGTCGATCACCGCCCGGTAGAGGTCGAAGTTCCGGTGCCGGTACAACCAGTGCTCACAGACGGTGGCGCCTGCTTCTCCGGCCAGGTGATCGACCAGGTCGGGAAACCAACTGACGACTACCGTGGGGGCAACTCCCAGATCCTCCCGGGTGAGGCCGTGCCGGGCCAGGCGGTAGTCCAGGAACATGTCGGGGGTGAAGCGGACGTCCACCGGGATCACCTCGCGGGCGGGTATTCCGGTCTCCCCCCGGCTTCTCCTCCCGGGTCGCCTTCGCTAGGGGGAAAGGGCCAGGAGCTCGGTGAGCGTAACCGGTTCCAGCCCGGCGGCCCGGAGGCCGTCGATGATGGCGGGCAGCGCCTCAACGGTGGCCGCACGGGTCATATGCAGGACCACCACCGCGCCGGGGTGGGCCCGGGTGAGCACGTTCCGGGCGATCCGCTCCGGAGTGGCATCGCTGGCGGCGTCGCCGCCGTGCACGGACCAGAGTACGGTGGTCAGGCCCAGATCGGCCGCCACGGCCCGGCTGAACGCATCGTGGTAGCCGCCGGGCGGCCGGAAGAAGGGGGCGGGCAGACCGGCGTGATCGCGAATGGTGAGGTCGGCGGCCAAGATCTCCGCCCGGAGGCGGTCTTCCGTGAAGGCGAAGGGGTGCTGGTGGCTCCAGGAGTGGTTGGCCAGTTCGGAACCGCCGGCCAGGATGCGGCTGGCCAGCTCGGGGTATTGCTCCATACCGCTCCCGATCACGAAGAAGGTGGCCCGAGCATGGCGCTGTTCCAGAATGTCAAGTAACCCGGCGGTGACCGGCAGCAGGTAGTCGTCGAAGGTGATCGCGACCCGGCCCGGCCGCCCCGGCACGTGACGGAGAGGGTGCGGGGCGGACGGCAACGCGGAACCCGGGCCGGGCCTGACCTCCACCTGGAGGCCCCGGCTGCCGGCCACCGGTAGCATCGCCTCGAGTTCGACCAGGACCCTGCCTTCCAGCAGATAGGCGGGCAGGCGGTGGTAGTTGACTTCGATTTCCTGGTCCGGCGCTCGGAGGCGGAAGATGGCGCCCAGGACCAGGGCCAGGGGCTCGGCGGGGACGAGGGACCGGCCGTCGGTGGTGATCACTGCCTGGCGGCTGAGGCGGCGCCCGTCCACCCAGAGCTCAGCCGGGTGTACGGTGGCCGGATCGAGGACGACACCGGCGGGAGGGTCGGGGCCGATCAGCAGGGAACCGCCTTCGCGGCGGGAGGGTGGCAGGCCCAGCAGTGTCTCCAGTTCAGGCAGAGGCACGTAGTCATCGCCGAAGACACTCCTGGTCGAGACCCGCATCGTCTCGCCGTCCCGGGCGAGTAGCAGATCGTCCAGGCCCTTCTCCCAGTGCACGATCCAGCCCAGACTCGTGGCGACCGGCCGCAGGGGAACGACCGTCTGATCACCCCAGCGGTGAGCGCGACCGATGTTCATGCCGATCACCAGTACTTCGAACGGAGCCCCGTAAGCGGCCCGTTCTCGCCGGTTATTGGACTCGATCTCGATCTGAGCCTGCAGGCGCCAGAACTGACCCCGGGGAAAGCTCACGACGGCCGCCAGAACGGCCAGGGACAAGACAACGGCGAGGCTGCGGCGGCGCAGAGGCGGACCTCCTCCATAAACTGGCCTTATGCAGGGAATTCGCGCTGGTCGACACTGTTCCTGCCGGTAAGCGGGGCAGGGAAAGCTTGGTGCCGTCGAGAAGATTGTTCGCGGAGGTGTCCACTTGGAGCCTGAGCCCTACTTGCGGCTGCCCCGGCGGCGAGCGAGGCGCCGGCCCTTCCGCCGCCCCCCGCGGTGGCTGCTGCCGCTTGGGCTCATGCTGGTTCTGGTGCTGGCCGGGCTGGCGGCCGGCTTCCAACTGCGCTCACGGTTGGTGCGCCTGCACGCGGTACCAGCCGGTTCGGGCTGGGAGTATCTCGGCTTCAGGGACCGTGCGATCCTCCTGGTCAAGGCCCACCGCCGGGACCCTGTGCTTTTCTGCGTTGTCGAGGACGGCTTGGCCCGGAGTTCCGACGGCGGTTGGAGCTGGGACGAAGTGCCATGGCCGCCCGGGTTCGCGCGCCCCAGCGCCTTGGCGGTCGGAACCCAGGATCCGGAGCTACTGCTGCTGGGTACGGAGAGCGGCCTTGTCTACCGCTCGGAGGATGGGGGGCGGACCTGGGCGGAGGTGTTGGCGGGCGGGGGAGGCCGGGTTGAACTGGCAGCTTTCGACGTTCAGCGATCGCGGGAAGCGTTGCTGGTGACCGCCGGTCGCGACGGGGGACTATGGCGGTCAGCTGACTACGGCCGGACCTGGAGTCGGGTTGCCGCGGGGCCCCTGGTTACGGCCGGATTCCACCCCCGGGAGGGGCAAGTGCTTTACGCGGCGGCGCCGGCCCGGGTGAGCCGCAGCAACGACGGGGGAAAGAGCTGGGCCCACCGGGATCTGGCGGGAGTCCGCTTCCTGGTTGCCGGCAGCGCGGACGCCCCGGCCTTGCGGCTGGGGATAGCCGACCGGCTACTCTCTTTGGCGACCTGGGATGGCCCCGCCGATACGTCCGCCTTGCCCGGCGAGCCTACTGCGCTGATCGCCCATCCCACCGACTGCAACCTGCTGTACCTGGGCACGGCCGTTGGCGTGTGGCGGTCGGCGGACGGGGGCGCCAGCTGGATTCTCTATAGCGAGGGGCTGGGCCGGCGAGCGATCACCGGGCTCTGTCTGGGCCCGGAAGGGCGCACCTTGTACGTGGGCACAGCGGGCGCGGGCTTGTGGCGTTATTCCCCTGCCGGTCCCGGCGAAGGGATGCTGCCATGAGCAGGGGCAGGTCCGTCGGGGGGCGTTCGTACCGCGAAGCCCGGGAGGAGATCGGGGCCGGCCGGCTCCGCCCGGTCTATTTGCTTCAGGGGACCGACGCCCGCCTGCGGGAAGACCTCCTCCAGGAATTGGGTCGGTCCTGCCTCCAGCCGGGAATGGAGGCCTTCAACTACCTCCTGCTCGACGGCGATGCGGCGGAGCCCCACGAGGTGGCGGGACACCTTCAGACCGCTCCCGTTCTGGGTGGCCGGCGGCTGGTCGTGGTCCGCGACCTTCACTGGTTTGATGCCCCGCGGGCGATGGCCGCCGATCCGCCCGGCGACGCCGAGGCCGCCTGGCTCACGGTGGTCCGGCAGGCCGCGGGTTCGCCCGCCGTTCTGGTCTTCACGCTGGGGCGGGCCGCCGACGGGCGCCGGCGGCTCTACCGTGAGATCGCTTCCCAGGGAGGAGTGGTCAACTGCTCTGCTCTGCCCGAGGCGGACATAGTACGCTGGCTGCGCCGGAAGGCCAAGGAGAACGGCAAGGACTTGCCTCCCGAGGCGGCCGAGGCCTTACTGGCGGTGGCCGGCACCGATCTCAACCGCCTCTGCCACGAACTGGAGAAGGCGGTGGCTTACGCCGGCGACGAGGGGTCGCTCACCCTGGAGCACCTGCGAGCGGTGGTCACCGGGAACACTTCGTGGGGCGTCTTCGACCTCACCGATGCCGTGGCTGAGAGGCAGTTGAGCCGGGCCCTGGCCATCGCCCGCGACCTCGTGACCGGGGGCGAGCCACCGGCCCTCCTGATCTCCCTGCTCGGCCGGCAGATCCGCATGCTTCTGGCCGCCCGGGCGCTGCGCGACCGGGGGGCCGGTCAGGAGCGGGTCGCCTCGGAGTTGGGAGTCCCGCCGTGGGTAGCCCGGAAGTACCTCCAGCAAGCCGCCGGCTTCCGCCAGGACGAACTGGAGGAAGCCATCGAAGCCCTTGTAGAAGCCGACCTGGCCCTGAAGTCCGGGCGGCGCGACGGTGGTCTGGCCGTTGAACTGCTGGTGGCCGGATTGACTGCGAAGGGAAGGCTCTAGCCGCCGGTGCCGACCCGCTTGCGCGAAGGCCGCTTCCCTGCCGGGGGCTCGGCGGAAGCCGGCTCGGGCTCCGGCTCGACGGATCTCAGCGCCATCTGCGCCGCCAACCGCGACTTGCGGCGGGCTGCGGCGTTGGGGTGAATAACCCCTTTGGCGGCGGCCCGGTCCAACTGGCTGAACGCTTGCCGCAGGGCGGGTTCTGCCTGACCCGCATCCTCCTTGGTGATTCCCAGGAAACGGCGGATTGCCGTCTTCACCCGGGCCTTGACCGTACGGTTGCGTTCGGTGCGCGTGCGGGCCTGGCGCGCACGCTTGACAGAGGTTGCCTTTACCAGCGGTAGTCACCTCCGGTGGGCTAAGAACACCCAGCCCATTCTACCATGACCAGGCTGGCTTGGCAAAAGGCCGTTTGCCGGGGAGCCAAGTGCATAAACAGAAGAGGGCTAGGGACAGCCTACCATCCGCGAGATTCCTCTCTCAGGAGGTGTCACCATGGCGTCCTGGATCGGACTGGCGGTCAGATTCGTTGTGTCAGCGCTCGTACTCATGTTCGTTGGCTTTCTCCTGCCCGGTTTTGAGATCGCCGGCTTCACCAATGCCCTGATCGCCGCCGTGGCCATCGCCATCATCGGCTACATCGCCGAAGCCCTGCTCGGCCGCAGGGTATCACCCCAGAGCCGGGGGGTGGTCGGTTTCATCACCGCCGCCGTCGTCATCTACGCGGCCCAGTTCGTGGTTCCTCTGATGCGGGTCACGGTTATCGGCGCGCTTCTGGCGTCGGTCATCATTGGGCTCCTGGATGCGGTAGTTCCCACTGAACTGCGCTGAAGGACATAGCGGCCCGGGGGCGAGCGTAGGATAAGGTGTGCCGCTGCGCATCATCTGCTCTCCGGCCCCGCCGGAGGGGGAGGCCGGATCAGCCATGGCCCGCCGTACCCCCCCGGGCCCCAAGGTCTATGTCTTTTCGTCGCGACGGCCGTCTCTGAAGCGGGCTCACCTTGGCTTGTATGTGGGCCTCACCGCCCTGGTGGTGGCCGCCCTGGCCGTCCATGGCTTGCGGGCCGGTCCCGGCGAGGCGGTGCCGGTGACGGCCCCGCCTCCGCAGGCAGTGGCCCCGGGCCCGGGTCGGTCTTCCCTGTCCGGTTATCTGAGCTCCCGGGCTCTGTCTTACCTGCGGGCCGCCCTGCCACTGCTCTCTTTGCAGGATGAGGGACTGCCTCGCTCCTGGCTCCCCGACCCTGACCGGCTGGTCGATGCTTTGGTGCGCTTGTTGGGAGGTGTGGATCTGGCCGATCCCCGGACCTTCCTCCGTCTTCAGGTACCGTTGATGGTATACGCCGACCTGCC
Source organism: bacterium (assembly GCA_031082145.1). Lineage (GTDB taxonomy): Bacteria > Bacillota > Sulfobacillia > UBA995 > UBA995 > Ess09-15. The sequence goes on from JAVHLP010000005.1 coordinate 70,759, forward strand.
GGCAGCATCTGCCCGGGCCCCCGGCCCGGTGCTCCCGGACGGCCCGGCAAGCGGACAACCGCTACCCCCGGTCGTCACCACCGCCGGGAGGGATGCCGAAGGCCCGATCAGGGTGGCGATATACCACACCCACGCCCAGGAAGCGTATCTCCCCGCCATGTACGGCGACATCGCCGGCCGCCGACCCCAGGAGGCTTTCAGCCTGGATCCCGAAGTCGGAGTGCTCCGGGTGGGACTGGAACTGGTAGGGGAACTCCGGGGCGCTCATGCGGTGGGTGCGGTCCAGGACCGGACGGTATACGACCGCGAGGGGCGACTCTCCAGTTACGAGCGATCCGCCCTGGGCGTGGCTCGCCTGCTGCAGAGCCACCCTCACCTGCAGGTGATGTTGGACATCCATCGCGACGAGGGACGGAGAGCCAACACCACGATCGAGATCGCCGGTCAGGCCGCCGCCCGGGTGCTGATCGTCGTTGGCACCGATCGCAACCTCGCCCATCCCGATTGGCGCCAAAACTACGCGCTGGCCCGGCGGATGGTGGCTCTCATGGAGGAGATGTACCCGGGGCTATCCATGGGCATCCGTGACAAGGAGAACCGCTACAACCAGCACCTTTTCCCGGGGCTGCTGCTGGTCGAGGTCGGCTGCCAGGAGAACTCACTGCCGGAAGCTCTGCATACCGCCCGCCTGCTGGCCGCTGTGGTGGCCCGAATGGTCGATGAAGGAAGGGGCGGTCCCTAGAGAATAAGCTGCTAGACACGCCTTTGCCTCCCATTCCGCCCGTTGACACCGGACCGGGCCCGGTGGTATTCTAAGGGAGAAGGCTTAGCACTCTAGTTGCAGGAGTGCTAAGCCAGCCCTCCCCTCATCGGAGGCGGCGGAGATGGACGCCCGGAAGCAGAGGATTCTGAGGTTGCTGGTGGAGGACTACATCGAAACGGCCCACCCGGTTGGCTCACGCGCCATCGCCCGGAAGCACGGGCTCGGAGTCAGCCCGGCCACCGTCCGCAACGAGATGGCCGACCTCGAGGAGATGGGGATGGTCGAACAACCCCATACTTCGGCCGGGCGTGTTCCATCCAGCCGCGGCTATCGTTATTACGTGGACAACCTGATGGCTGTAGGGCTCCCCGGTCGGGTTGAGTTGGAGTCGGTGCGCGAGGTCTACCGCGATCGATCGACGCCGGTACGGGTCCTTATCCGGCGCACCGCCGACTTGCTCTCCGAAGTCACCCAGTACACCTCCTTGGTGGTCGGCCCCGGTCTGGAGCGGGCCAGTTTCAGGCGGCTGGAGATCCTCCCCGTCAACGGCAACCGCCTGTTGGTTGTTCTGCTGACCGGCGACGGTACCGTTCAGACCCGTCTCCTGGACCGGCCGGAGAACGTGTCCCCGGAGTACCTGGAACGGATGGTGATTGTCCTCAACTCGGGGCTCAGCGGCCTCGACATGGAGGTCGTGGCCGGCAGGGGCCTGGATCGCCTTCGCCAGGATTTTCCCCGTGGGATAACGGTGCTGGAGTGTCTGCGGGGGATGATCGAGGCCGGGGAGGCAGGCGACGATGAGGGGCTGTGCCTCGGTGGAGCTGCCAACATGCTGCGCCAGCCCGAGTTCCGGGATGTTGACAAGGTCGAGACCTTGTTCTCCATACTGGAGCAGGGGCGAGCGATCCGGGAGCTGCTGGCCGAGTTGAGCTTGGACCCGGGAGACGTCGTGGTTACCATCGGTGAGGAGAACCGCTACCCCGAGATGCGCGACTGCAGCCTGGTGACGGCTGCCTGCTACGTGGGGGGTCGCCTCTCGGGGCGGATCGCCATCCTGGGTCCCCGCCGCATGCGTTACTCGCGGGTGGTGGGATTGGTGGCCACGGTCCGGGAACTGCTCGGTCAAGAACTCTGGCGCCGCCGGATGGGCTAAGTCCGACGGTAGCCGGGCTCTTGTCACGGGGTGGCCCCGGGCCGCCCAACCTGTTACCATGGAGCCAAAGCCAGGTCCTGAGGGTGATCGGTATGGCCACCGGGGGGAAGCGAGACTACTACGAGGTGCTGGGTGTTCCCCGGGACGCCAGTCAGGCAGACGTGAAGCGCGCCTTCCGGGAGCTCGCCCGCAAGCATCACCCCGACGTGAACCCCGGCGACCCCACGGCCGAGGACAAGTTCAAGGCGATCAACGAGGCGTACGAGGTGCTCGGCGATCCCGAGAAGCGTCGCCGCTATGACCAGTTTGGCCACCCATCCCCGGGCATGGGCGACGGCGGCCCGGGATTTGATCCCTTCTCAGGCTTGGGCGATCTATTCGAGGCCTTCTTTGGCGAGGGTACCGGTGGTGCCCGTCGCGGCCCGCGGCGAGGGCGGGATCTTGGCTACGAGCTGGAGCTGGACTTGGAGGATGTCTTCAAGGGCCTCGAAGTTGACGTTGAGGTCGCCCGAGAAGAGAACTGTCCGGTCTGCGACGGGAGCGGGGCGCGGATCGGCAGCCCGCCCCGCACCTGTCCCCGTTGTGCCGGCCGGGGCCGGGTGGAGGCGGTTCAGAGCACCCTGCTCGGCCGTTTCGTCACCATGCAGCCCTGTGATCGCTGCGGCGGCGAGGGCAGGGTGGTCGAGGATCCCTGTCCGGACTGCCGCGGCGCAGGGCGCGTACGGCGCCGGCGGCGACTCGCGGTCAAGGTGCCGCCCGGCGTGGACAACGGCAGCCGGTTGCGCCTGCCGGGCGAGGGCGAGGCCGGCGCCCAGGGCGGTCCCCCCGGGGACTTCTATGTTCTGGTACGGGTCAAGCCCCACCCTGTGTTCTCGCGGCGGGGACGCGATCTCTTCTGCGAGTTGCCGGTGAGCATGGTGACGGCCGCCCTGGGCGGTGAGATGGCCGTTCCCACCCTGGAAGGAGAGGTTAACCTGACCATTCCCGCCGGCAGCCAGCCCGGCGTTACCTTGCGGCTGCGGGGCAAGGGCATGCCCACCCGTTCGGGACGGGGTGACCTGCACGTCACGGTGCGGGTGGACATCCCCCGCCGCCTTAGCATCGAGCAGCGCCGGCTGCTGGAGGAGTTCGCCCGGCTGGCCGGCGAAGAGCCGCGGGAGCCGGGAAAGGGTTTCTTCCGGCGGGTAGCCGACGCCTTTGGATCGGACGGCTGAGCCCTGGGCGGCTCTCAAGGTTCAGGTGGGGCCGGAAGCCACCGAGGCGGTGGCCGAGCATCTGCGGACGCTGGGGGCCGCCGGCGTGGCCATCGAAACCGGCGACGGCGATCCGGTGGTGGTCGGTTACTATCCCCCCGGGGCCGGTGGTCCGGACCGGTTGCCTGCCTTACGGCGGTTCCTGTGCTGCCTGGCCGGATGGGGCCTGAACCCGGGCAGGCCCCGGGCCTGGGTGGAGCTCCTGGCCCTGGAAGACTGGCAGGCGGCCTCGCGGCGGGCTTTCCGACCGTTCCGCGTAGGCCGGCGGCTCTGGATCGTTCCCGCCTGGGAGGGGCCCGATCTCCCACCGGCGGCGGTAGCAGTGCGGCTGGATCCCGGTCTGGCTTTCGGCACCGGCGACCATCCCACGACTCGCATGTGCCTGGAGGAGATCGAAGCCGCGGTGAGCCCCGGCGACACGGTTCTGGACTGCGGGACCGGGTCGGGGGTACTGGCGATTGCCGCGGCCCTGCTGGGAGCGGTAAGGGTGCGGGCCGTGGATCACGATCCGGTCGCCGTGGCGGCGGCCTGCCAGGCGGTCACCCTCAACGGCCTCGCCGGGCGGATCCAGGTGAACCATGGCGATGCCCGGGACTGGCTCCGCCGACAGCTTCCCGCTCAACTGGTGGTTGCTAACCTGGACACGGCGTCGCTGCTGGGCCTGGCTCATTCTCTCCCGCCGGCGGTCGCGCCCGGCGGCCAGCTGATTGTCTCCGGGCTCTCGGCCGGGCGTAACCGCGATGTCGCCGCCGCGCTGGTCGGAGCCGGGCTTGAGCCGCGGGGAACCCGGAGCGAGGAAGGATGGGGACTGGTCACGGCGGGGAAGCCATGGACGTGACCAGGCCGCCGACTTGCGCTTTTTTGACCCTGGGGTGCAAGGTCAACCAGCATGACACCGAGGCCCTCAAGGAGTCCTTCCGGCGCTCAGGCTATCGCGTGGTTCCTTTCACCGCCCCCGCCGACGTCTACGTCGTCAACACCTGCGCGGTAACGGCCGAGGGGCAAGCGAAATCACGCCGGGCGGTGCGGCGGGCTCGGGCCCGAGCCCCGGGGGCGCTGGTGGCGGCGGTCGGCTGCTATCCTCAGGTGGCTCCCGACCAGGCTGGCAGCGACGGGGCGGACCTGGTGGTTGGCACCGATGGACACGCGCGGCTACCCCAGATGGTCCACGAACTCACTCGCGGCTCCGGCCCGGTTCGCGTTGAGGTGCGGGGCTACCCGCGCCACACCCCCTACCAGGAGATGGCGGTGGCCGATACTCAGGAGCGGACCCGGGCTACTCTCAAGGTGCAGGATGGCTGTGATCTTCAGTGCAGTTACTGCCTCATTCCCCGGGCCCGGGGGCCCGCCCGCAGCCGCGAGCCGGAGGGGGTACGGCGGGAGGCAGCCCGCCTTGTCCAAGCCGGCCACCGTGAGATCGTGCTGGTAGGCATCTGCCTAGGGGCCTACGGAGCCGACCTCCAACCCCGCCGGGAGTTGGCCGACGCGGTTCAGGCCTGCCTGGAGGCGGACGGCCGGCACCGGGTGCGACTGAGCTCGGTCGAGGTGACCCAGGTCACCCCCCGGCTGGTCAACTTGCTGGCGACGGAACCCCGCCTGTGCCGGCACCTGGCCGTGCCCCTGCAGAGCGGGAGCGGGCGTATCCTCCAGGCCATGGGTCGGGGCTATGCCCCGGAAGACTACACCCGGGTGGCGGGTGAGCTCTTTCGCCGGGTTCCCGGGCTGGCCATCACCACCGATGTCATGGTGGGCTTCCCCGGCGAGACGGAGGAAGACTTCCTGGCGACCTGCGGTGTGTTGGAGACCGTCGGTCTTAGCCGGCTGCATGTCTTCCGTTACTCCGCCCGGCCCGGCACGCCTGCCGCCTCCCTGCCGGGGCAGGTGCCGGGCCGGCTGCGGAGTGAACGGGCCCGTCACCTCCTGGTCCGGGGCCGGGAACTCGCGGAGAGCTTCAGGCGCCGCTTCATCGGTGAGACACTGGAAGTGCTGGCTGAAGGAAAACAAAGCGGCTGCCAGGAAGGGCTCTCCGACAACTACGTGCGCTTGGGATTCGCCGGTCCCTCCGGGTGGCGGGGACGCTTCGTCTCCGTCCGGGTGGTGAGAGTGGAAGGCGAGACCGTCCGGGGCGTGGCCGTAGGCGAACCGAGGGATAGCTGCGAAGGACGGCGAATAGGGTAGGGTGGAGGGATGCGGCATGGCGTGCGGGAGGCTCCGGGTTGGGGTGATCTTCGGCGGCCGGTCGGGAGAGCACGAGGTCTCGCTCATCTCCGCCCGGTCAATCTTGCGAGCCCTGGATCCCTCGCGCTTCGAGGCGGTGCCCATTGCCATCACCCGCGAAGGACGCTGGCTGCTGGCAGGGGATGCCCTCAAGGCCCTCGAGGCGGGATCCACCGACCTCCGCGGGCAGCCGGTAGCCCTGCTGGGAGACCCCGCCTGCCAGGGACTCGTTCCCCTGGAGGGGCGCGGCATCGCCCAGCAGCTGGACGTGGTTTTTCCGGTACTGCACGGTCCCCACGGGGAGGACGGGACGATCCAGGGCCTGTTGGAGCTGGCCAATCTCCCCTACGTGGGGGCGGGGGTGCTGGGATCGGCTCTCGGCATGGACAAGGCGGTGCAGAAGGCCTTGCTGGACCACCGGGGGATCCCGGTGGCCGACTACATCGTCGTCCGGGACAGCGTCTGGCGCAGTGCCCCCGACCCCCTGCTCGACGCCGTGGCAGCACGGATGGGTTACCCCTGCTTTGTCAAGCCCGCCAACCTCGGGTCGTCCATCGGCATCACCAAGGTCAAGGCCCCGGAGGCCTTGCCGGCCGCCATTGAGCTGGCGTTCCGCTATGATCGGAAAGCCCTGGTCGAGGAAGCCGTCGCCGGTCGCGAGATCGAGGTCAGCGTCCTCGGCAACGAGGAGCCGGAGGCTTCCGTGTGCGGTGAGATCCTGCCGTCGCGGGAGTTCTACGACTACCAGGCCAAGTACGTCGACAATAGCTCCCGCCTGATCATCCCCGCCGATCTGCCGCCAGAGGTCAGCCAGGAGGTCCGGCGGCTGGCCGTAGCGTCCTTCCTGGCCTTGGAGGCTTCGGGAATGGCCCGGGTGGACTTCCTGGTGGCCTTAGGGCCCCGCCGTATCATCGTGAACGAACTCAACACCATCCCCGGCTTCACTCCCATCAGCATGTACCCAAAGCTCTGGGAAGCTAGCGGGGTGGCCTATCCGGAGTTGATAACCCGCCTGATCGAGCTCGCCTTGGAGCGGCACGAGGCCAAGTTGCGGCTGGATACCACCTACCATCACCAGCCCCCCGGTTGACGGGAGGTCGTGACCTGATGAACACCAATCACCGGGGAATGCTCTTGCGGGGCGGGCCCATCCATACCATGGTGCCGGGACGGCCGGCAGTGGAGGTCCTGGCCGTCAAGGACGGCCGGGTGGTGGCGGCCGGTCGGGCCGGGGAAGCAGCGGCCGCGCTGGGCGCCCCCCACCGGGTAGTGGAACTGGGCGGGCGCTGTGTGCTGCCCGCCTTCACCGATTGCCACACCCACTTCGCCAGCTTCGCCAGTGGCCTGGCCGGTCTGCGACTTGAGAACTGCGAGGGGCCGGAGGAGGTGGGACTCGAGGTGGTGCGGGCTGCGGCGGCCATTCCCCCCGGCCGGTGGGTGACCGGCGGCGGCTGGGACTCCGGCCGTTGGGCTGCCGGCCGGTCCCCTCACCGCCGGTACCTGGATATGGCTGCCCCCGCCCACCCGGTGGCACTCGCCAGCCGCGACGGCCATGGCCTGTGGGTGAACTGCCTGGCCCTGCAGATGGCCGGCATCACCGCTGGCACCCCCGATCCACCCGGAGGCCGCATAGTCCGGGAGGCCGGCGGTGAGCCCACCGGTCTCCTGCTGGAGAAGGCCACGGCCGCCGTCTCCGACCTACTGCCTCCCCCGGAACCCGGCGACCTCGCCGCCTTGCTGCGCCGGGGCATCGAGATCGCCCACCGCCTGGGTCTGGCCGGCATCCACGTGGCTGAGGGACGGGACACCTTCCGGGCCTTTCAGCTGCTCCGGCGAAGGGGCGAGCTGACCCTGCGGGTCTCCATGATGGTGCCCGAACACCGGTTGGGCGAGGCGGCGGCCCTGGGGCTGGAGACTGGACTGGGTGATGACTGGCTGCGGGTCAGCAACCTCAAGCTGTTTCTCGACGGATCCCTGGGGCAGCGTACGGCCGACATGCTGGAGCCCTATGGGGGAGAGACCACCTACCGTGGGGTGGCGGTGCTGGGCAGGGCGGACCTGTCGGTTCTCGTTGGCCGGGCGATCACCGCCGGCTGGCCGTGCGCCGTGCACGCCATCGGCGACAAGGCCAATCGTGTAGCCTTGGACGTGTTCGCCGAGCACCTGAACGCCACCCGCCGGGCTGGCTTGCGCCACCGGGTGGAGCATGCCCAGTGCGTGCATCCCGCCGATATTCCCCGGTTCGCCCGTCTGGGAGTGGTGGCCTCCGTGCAGCCCCTGCATGCCACTTCAGACCGCTACCTGGCCGACCGGCACTGGGGAGCCCGGGCCCGCTGGGCCTATCCTTTCCGGTCCCTGCTACGAGCGGGGGCCGTCCTGGCCATGGGGTCGGATGTCCCCGTGGAGCCAATGGATCCCCTGCGGGGTATCTACGCGGCGGTCACCCGCTGCCGGGAGGACGAGCCGGGGAAGGAGCCCTGGTACCCGGAGGAAACCCTGACCGTCCGGGAGGCGGTAGAGGGCTATACTCGGGGAGCCGCCTGGGCTGCGGGGGAGGAGGGCCGGCGAGGGAGCTTGTTCCCCGGCGCCCTGGCTGACTTTGTGGTGCTCTCCGAGGACATTCTGACCGGCCCGCCGGAGAGGATCCTCGCCGCCAGGGTCGACGCCACCGTGGTGGGAGGCCGCCTCGTCCATGGTGTGCTCCACTGAACCCGGCAGGTAATCAGAACCCGGCGTAGAACAATTTGACACCGGGGATAATGATCTCGCCGGGGGGTGTAGGCGGTGGCCGGCAGTTGCCTGTTCTGCCGCATCGTCGCCGGCGAGTTGTCCAGCCGGCGGGTGTACGAAGACGACCGGGTGGTGGCCTTCGAGGACATCCAACCCGTCGCTCCGGTACACGTGCTGCTGGTGCCCCGGCGCCACCTGGCCAGCCTTGCCGACCTCACGCCAGAAGACGGCGACTTGGCCGGTCACTTGCTGCTGGTTGCGGCCAGGCTGGGCGGGGAGTTGTGCCCGGATGGCTACCGGCTGCTGGTGAACACGGGCGAGGAAGCCGGGCAGACCGTGGGCCACCTGCATCTTCATGTGCTGGGAGGCCGCCGTCTGGGAGCATTAGGTTGACATAATAGCACACCCAGTTTATAATGTGACAGCTTTGCTGGAGACGCTGAAGCGGGGGGAGGGATGCCGATGTCCGAGATCAGGGTGGGCAAAAATGAGACTTTGGACAGCGCCCTTCGTCGCTTCAAGCGCCAGTGCCAGAAGACGGGAGTGCTCTCCGAGGCCCGTCGGCGGGAGCACTATGAGAAGCCCAGCGTCAGGAAGAAGAAGAAGTCCGAGGCGGCCAGGAAGAAACGCCAGCGCCGCTACTAGAGAAGAACAACCCGACCGGCCCTGGCGGCCGGTCGGCGCTTAGGGGGCGACCCGCTTGCGGTTGACCGAGCGACTGGCCGCTGATGCCCGGGAGGCCCTTCGAGCCCGCGATGGCTTTCGCCTTTCGGCCCTGCGATTGGCCCGGGCGGCCTTGCAGAACGCGGCCATTGAAAAGCGCTCAGAACTGGAGGACACCGACGCCATCGCCGTCCTTGCCCGCGAGATTCGCCAGCGCCGGGAGGCCGCCGAGGAGTATCGCCGGCTGGGACGGGACGATGCCGCCGCCGGGCTCGAGCGCGAGGCGGCGATCCTCGGCGCTTACCTGCCGCCGCCGCTCACCGGGGACGAGCTGGATGGGATGATCAGGGAGGCCATAGTTGAGACGGGAGCCGCTTCCCAGCGGGACCTCGGCAGGGTGATGGCCGTTCTCATGCCCCGGCTGCGCGGCCGGGCCGACGGTGGAGCGGTGAACCTCCGGTTGCGGGAGTTGCTGCCTCCTCCTCAGGCATAGTCCCCTGCTCCCGGGGCATAGATTGCCCCGGGAGGTCTGGGCCGTGAAGCCACCCCGGGCCGCGAAGCGCTCCGACGGTTCCCTGCGGCTCCGCCTGGGGGCCGGGCTCCTGCGGCATCTTGGACTTCCGCCCGACGTTCTCATCGACCTGCCCCGTATCACCCTGGTAGGTAACCTCCAACTGACGCTGGAGAACCACAAAGGGCTGGACCGATTCTCGGCCGAGGAACTCGGGGTAGCCACACGCATCGGCAAGATCCGCATCCGGGGTCAGGACCTGGTGATCGGGAGCGTGGGCGCGGACGAGATCCGGGTGATGGGCCGCATCGATTCACTCCAGTTCGAAGCCTCCTCGGGGAAGGCGGCAGGGAGGTGAACTGGTGGCCCCGGTTCACCGGGGATGTGCGGATCAGGGTGGAGGGCCGGTACGCCGAACGTTTTGTCAACCTCTGCGTATCGCGGCGGTTCGCCGTCACCGGCATCCGGCGATCAGGTTCTGCGCTGCGGCTCTGGCTGCCCGTAACCGCGCTCCGATCCGCCCGCGAACTGGCCAGGGAGGCTGGAGTGCGGTTGCGCCTGGAGGGCCGGAGGGGAATACCCTTCGTGCTCAGGGAGCTCAGGCCCCACCGGGGGCTGCTGATCGGGGCCGTGCTGGCCGTTCTGGCCCTGAACGGTCTGGCCTCCGTCGTCTGGTTCGTCCAGGTCGAGGGAGCTTCTCGCTTGTCGCCGGCGGAGATCCTGGCCGCTGTCGACCGGGCCGGCCTGCGGCCCGGTCGCGTACGTCACGGCCTGGATCTCAACGCCATCGAGAGGCGGACCCTGCAAGCCATCGACGACCTTTCCTGGGTGGGCATCGAAGTGCGGGGAATCGTGGCCACGGTGGAGGTTGTGGAGAAGGATCCCCCGGCCCCGCTGCCGCCTGACCCTTCCCCGCGGGAGTTGGTCGCGGCCAGGGACGGCGTCATCCACACCCTGCTGGTATTCCAGGGTGAAGCGGTGGTTGCCCCGGGGCAGACAGTCGCGTCCGGGGACCTGGTTATCCGAGCCCCCCCGCCGGCGCCGGGCCGGTTGCCCCACGCCGGGGGTCTGGTAAGGGCGCGGGTGTGGTATACTGGGGAAGCGGCGGTACCGCTGGTCTGGACCTACCACCGGGTGACCGGCCGCGTCCATGCGCGGTGGGCCCTTTGTCTCGCCGGGTGGGAGATCGTCCTCGGGGGCAAGGCGGTTCCGTTCGGGCAATACGAGAGCCACCGCCAGACCTGGCGGCCGCCCGGGTGGAGGAACGGCGACCTCCCTGTCGAATTGCTGAGAGACACTTACTATGAACTCGAGCCCGTGCATCGGGTGCTCAGTCCCGACGAGGCCGCCCTCCTTGCCGAACGCCTGGCCCATTCGCAAGCCGTAGCTCTGGTCCCCTTGTCGGCCAGGGTGATGGAACGGCAGGCGGAACGGATCGACTTGCCCGGACAGGTTTGGGTAAAGGTGACCATCGAGGTCCTGGAGGATATCGGCCTTCTCCGGCTCGCGGCTTCGATCAAGCAGTGATCATGGGGGAGGGAACAGACAGCCTTTGTCACCGGCAGCAGGCGGACAAGCTGAGGCCCGGGTCATCGTCGCCGACAACGAGGAAGCCCTCAACTTGTTCGGCCGTTACGATCAGCACCTGCGCCTGATCGAGGAGAACTTCGGGGTGAGGGTGCTCGCCCGGGGCGAGGAACTGAGCATCACCGGCCCGGGCGAAGAAGTCGAGCGAGTGGCCGGCCTGTTCCGGCGCCTGCTGGAGGTTTCCCGGGCGGGGACCCCCATCTCCAGCCAGGAGCTTCGTTACGCCATCCGCCTGGCCAAGGAGAACTCGGCGGCCGACCTCGGCGACGTTTTCGGCGATATTATCGTGGTCACCCACCGGGGAAAGCCTATCCGGGCCAAGACCTCCGGGCAGAGAGTCTACGCCGAGGCCATCCAGGCCCGCGGCCTGGTCTTCGGCATCGGCCCGGCGGGCACGGGAAAGACGTATCTGGCGGTGGCGATGGCGGTGGCGGCCTTCAAGCGACGCGAGGTCAACCGCATCATCCTGACCCGGCCCGCCGTCGAAGCCGGCGAGCGCCTGGGCTTCCTGCCGGGAGCCCTCGAGGATAAGGTCCACCCCTACCTCCGTCCCATCTACGACGCCCTCTACGACGTGCTGGGACTGGAGAGCTTCCAGAAGTACATGGAACGGGGCAGCATCGAGGTGGCGCCGCTGGCCTACATGCGGGGACGCACCCTGGACGATTCGTTCGTCTTGCTGGATGAGGCGCAGAACACTACGCCTGAACAGATGAAGATGTTCCTGACCCGCCTCGGCCTCGGCTCGCGAGCGGTTGTCACCGGCGATATCACGCAGGTTGATCTGCCTCGCGGGCGCTGGTCCGGGCTGGAAGAGGTCCGCCGGGTGCTGCGAGGGGTTGAGGGGATCGAGTTCGTGTACCTCACGGAAAGGGACGTTGTCCGCCACGAGCTCGTGCAGAAGATCATCAAGGCCTATGAGGAATACGATCAGGCTCGCCCAACGGCCAATGCGGGCGGTGAGGTCGAATGAGGGCACGCTGGCTGCGGGAGCCGGGAGCACGCTACCTCTTCCGGGACCGTGGCGCCGCGAGTTGGGTACGCCTGCTCTGGGCGGGCCTGACCTTCGCGCTGATCGTCGCCTTCCTCATGCCGGCCCTGGTTCCCGCCAAACTGCAGTTGGAAGCGGGGCAGGTGTCGCCCAAGGACATCTGGGCTCCCCGCACCATCGCCGACCGGTACCGGACGGACAGCCTGCGGGCGGCCGCCCGAGCCGAGGTCTCCGATTTCTACCGGCTGGATCCCGGAGTCTGGCTGCGAGCCGACATGAGCATCGCCAGTGTCTTCAGTGGCCTGGCCGGCCTGGCCGCCCAGGGTGTGGAGGCGGGCAGGAAGCTGGAGCAAGCCCGCCAACTGGTCGGGGGCGAGCTGGCTGACTCGGTCCTGTTAGCCGTCCTGGAGGCCTCTCCCGGCTCCCGCCAGGACTTGGAGGCCCGCGTCCGGGAGACGGTGGGTGAACTCCTGCAGGCCGGCATCAAGCCGGAGTACGTGGAGACGGCCAGGAAGCAGGCGGCAACCGAACTGGGAGTCGCCGACCTTGAACGCAATCTCAGGTTGTTTGGCGCCGAACTGGCCCGTCAGGTCCTAGAGGCCAACATGTTCTTTGACGAACAGGAGACCCGCCGCAAGGGCCAGGAGGCGGCCGACGAGATCGAACCGCTCAGGATCATCCAGGGGCAGGTTGTCGTCCGCGAGGGCGACGTCATAACCGAGCACCAGATCGCCATCCTGGGGGATCTCGGGCTCCTGCAGACCACTCCCGCCTACCCCGCCCGGGTGGGCGTCCTCGTGGTGGCGGCGCTGCTTGTGGCTAGCCTGGCCTTTTATCTCAAGCTGTTCTCGCCATTGGTCTTCGGCAGTAACCAGAGGGTGTTGCTGCTGTTCGTGATCATGTCGGGTTCGATTGGCCTGGTCTGGGCGGCTGGCAGCTTGTCCGGGTACCTGGTTCCGGTGGCCGTAGGGTCCATGTTGACCACCATCTTACTCGGCCCCCCGGCCGGGGTCGGAGTCGCCGTGCTGCTGGCGCTCCTGGCCGGTCTGGGTCCGGGCACCCACCTGCTGGTGGCCCTGCTAGGAGGCTTGGCGGGAGTGTATGGTGTGGCTACCCTGGCCCAACGCTCCGACCTCATGCGTTCAGGGGCGTTGGTGGCCGGGGCGAACGTGGCCGCGATCTTTGGGCTGTCGCTGGTGGGGGCAAGATCAATCGCCGAGGTGGGCTTCTGGCTCGATCACCTGTGGGGGATCGCCAATGGCATCTTCTCGGCCATCCTGACCATCGGCTCCCTGCCCTTCCTGGAGAACCTGTTCGGCATCGTGACCCCGCTCAAGCTCCTGGAGTTGTCCAACCCCAACCAGCCCCTGCTCCGCAGGATGCTCCTCGAGGCCCCCGGGACCCATCACCACAGCGTCATGGTGGCCAACCTGGCCGAGGCGGCCACCGAGCGGGTCGGCGGCGAGGCCCTCCTGGCTCGAGTAGGCGCCTACTACCATGACGTCGGCAAGATAAAGCGCGCCTACTTCTTCGTTGAGAACCAGTTGTTCGGAGACGAGAATCCCCACGACAAGCTCTCGCCCAACCTCTCAGCCCTCATCGTGACCTCCCACGTGAGGGATGGGGTAGAGCTGGCTCAGGAAGAGAACCTCCCCGAGTCCTTGATCGACTTCATCCGCCAGCACCATGGCACCAGCCTGGTGACTTACTTCTTCCACCGGGCGACAGAGAATGGCCGGGATGAACCAGTTATGGAGCAGGACTTCAGATACGACGGCCCCATTCCCGATACCCGGGAGACGGCCATCGTCATGCTGGCGGACGCCTGCGAGGCCGCCGTCCGGGCCTTGCACCGGCCCAATCCGGCGAGGATCGAAGCCACCGTCCGCCGGATCATACGGGAGCGCCTTGACGACGGCCAACTGAACCAGTCTGATCTGACCTTGCGGGACCTGGATGCCGTGGCGGAGGAGTTCACCCGCCTCCTGACCGGGTTCTTCCATACCAGGGTACAGTATCCGGAGAGCATGGTCGGCGACTTGAAAGAGCCGGACGGGGGCTCCGGACGGTGAACGTCTCCGTTGACGTGATCAACCGACAGGATCGGGTGCGACTGGAGAGGATCCACGAGGACGCTCTGCACGAGGCGGCCCTTGCCGCTCTGGCGGCAGGAGGTTGGAGTGCCCCCGGGGAGTTGAGTCTTTGCCTGGTGGACGACCCGGCCATGGCCGAGCTCAACCGGCAGTACCGCGGCCAAGATGGGCCTACCGATGTACTGGCCTTTCCTCAACTGGGCGGGCCGGGGCCCGAGGGCCTCCCGCCACACCTGGGGGATGTCGTCATCTCCGTCGAGCGCGCTCTGACCCAGGGCGAGACCCTGGAGAGCGAGCTGACCTTCCTGGCGATCCATGGCGTGCTGCACTTGCTGGGGTTTGACCACCTGGACGCTGAGGGGGAGGCCCTCATGGGGGAGAAAGAGAGGGCAGCCCGGCTGCGGTTGAGCGGACATGTTGAAACGTGACACCAGCCTGACTGAGAGCTTCCGGGGAGCCTGGGACGGTCTCGCCGCGGCCTACCGCAAGGAACCCAACCTGCGCTTCCATGTCGCTGCCGCCTGGCTAGCCCTGGGGATGGCCTGGCTGGCCCCTCTCTCCATTCTCGAGTGGGTCTGCCTGATCATCCTGATCGGGGTGGTCGTCTTCGCGGAACTGGTGAACACCGCCATGGAGCGGCTGGGAGACCAGGGAGCCCGGGGTGAGCCCTCCTTGCTGGTAGGCGAGGCCAAACAGGTGGCTGCCGGAGCGGTGCTGGTAACGGCGTTAGCCGCGGTGGCCGCCGGCCTGTTGCTGTTTGCCCCGAAGCTCTCCTCGGTGGTAGAACGCCTGGAGTTCCTGGCCGCCACGAATCCCGTCGCGGTGGGAGGCTATCTGTTAGTTCTGGGCGTCCTGGGCTGGGGAGCGCTGGTAGGACGCCGGTCAAGAGGTGAGCGATGAAACAGCTACGGACCTTTTTCCTGGCCGGGTTGCTGACCCTGGTTCCGGTTCTGGCGACCTGGCTGGTAGTCTCATGGCTCTTCCGCTTGCTCGACGGCTGGATGGCCCGCTGGGTCACGCTGGCCCTGGGCCGGCCGGTACCAGGGCTTGGACTGGCGGCCACCCTGACCGTCATCATCCTGACCGGCTTCGCCGCCACCAACTACTTCGGCCGCCGGGCCATCAGCTTTGGAGAGACCCTGATTGCCCGTACGCCTCTCATCAGGAGCGTCTACCAGACCGTCAAACAGATCACCGACGCCTTTGCCCGGCACGACACCGCCACCTTCAAGCGGGTGGCGTTGATCGAGTACCCCCGTAAGGGAGTCTGGGCGGTGGCCTTTACGACCGGCGCCGCCGGGGGCGAGATCGCGGCCAGGACACAGACCGACCTGGTGAGTGTCTTTCTCCCCACGACTCCCAACCCGACCTCCGGATTCCTGCTGATGGTGCCCAGGGAAGAGATTGTCTTTCTCAGCATGCCGGTGGAAGAAGGGCTCAAGCTAGTGATCTCGGGCGGCATGCTGTCGGCGGGAGGGGTTCGCGGCGGAACCGTGCGCCCGGCTGTGGCGTCGGATAGGGCAGAGGAGTCGGCCTGATCGGAGGGCTGAGGGGATGCGACGCGGCACACTGGTGGCGGTGACCGCACTATTGCTGGTCGTCGCCGGTTGCCGGGAGGTCCCGCCTCCACCCGTCACCGGCGAGGACGCTCCCGTGAGTTTCCCCGCGGTGGAAGCGGCTCCCTCACCTCCCCAGTTCGTCTGTCCCCTGGACGGCGAGTTCGCAGCCGAGGCCGAGGTCTCCCGGCGAATCCTGGCGGTGATCATGGACAACCACCCCTCCGCTCGCCCGCAAGCCGGTCTGGCCCAAGCCTGCCTGGTCTACGAGGTGTTGGTGGAGGGGGGCATCACCCGGCTCGTGGCCTTCTACCTCCATGGCGAGGCTCCGGTGCTGCTGCCCATCCGTAGCGCCCGCCCCTACTTCCTGGACTGGGTGGCTGAACTCGACGCCGTCCTGGCCCACTGCGGCGGGACTCCGGACGCGATGACCGACCTCGCCCGGCTGAAGATCCCTGGCCTGGACGAGGTGCAACGGGCGCAGGCTTACTACGAGCGGCATACCGGGCGCAAGGCCCCCTACAACCTGCGCTCCAGTACCGCCCGCCTGCGCCAGGCCATCGCCGCCTTCGGCTACCAGTACGATCCCCCCCGCGTTCCCGGCGGGTTGTTCCGCTTTGATGCCAACCCAGCCTGGGAGGGAGAGCCGGCGGCCGTCGTGCGGCTGGCCTATGGAGCCTCCTCCCGCCCCAGCGTGGCGGAGTGGCGCTACGATGAGGCCACCGGCTACTACCTGCGATTCCAGAACGGTTTGGCTCACACCTCGGCCACCGATAGCCGGGAACAGGTGAAGGCGGGGACGGTGATCGTCCTGCCGGTGAGGACAACACCGGTCAAGGATAGCCCCGAGGGCTACCTGAGCCTGCAACTGGTGGGCAACGGAAAGGCCACCGTGTTCGCCCGGGGGATGGCCGTAGAGGCCCGCTGGTCCAAGAAGGATCGCGCCAGTCCGACCATCTACACCCTGGCCGCGGGCTCCGAGCTCGTGCTGCCGCCGGGACCGGTCTGGATCCAGGTGGTGCCCCTCGACATGGTGGTAGAGGTGCAGCGGTGAACACCGTTTGGGCCCGCCTGGTCGGCGAGGCGGCCGACGCCCGGCAGCGTGCCTACGCTCCCTACTCCGGGTTCGCGGTGGGAGCTGCCCTCCTCGCCGCCGATGGCTCCGTCTTCACCGGGGCCAACGTGGAGAACGCCTCCTACGGGCTCACCCTCTGTGCCGAACGGGTAGCGCTGGCCGGCGCCGTGGCCGCCGGCAAGCGTGAGTTCGCGGCCCTGGCAGTGGTTGCCGAGGGCTCCACCGTGCCTTGCGGCGCCTGCCTGCAGTCGCTGGCGGAGTTCGCTCCCTCCTTGCCGGTCATCCTGGCCGAGCCCGGCGGGCCTCCCCGGGCACTGGAGTTGGCCCACCTTCTCCCCAAGCCCTTCACGTCACGGGAGAAACTGCCTTGACCGCTTTCCGTTCCGGCTTTGCCGTCATCCTGGGCCGTCCCAACGTGGGGAAGTCCACCTTGCTGAACCGGCTGATCGGTCAGAAGCTGGCCATCGTGTCGGACAAGCCGCAGACTACCCGCAACCGTATCATCGGGGTGGTCCACCGCCCCGGGGGCCAACTGGTCTTGGTGGACACCCCCGGCATGCACCGCCCCCGCCACAAGCTCGGCGAGTACATGGTGGCGGTGGCCCGCCAGGCCATGCGGGAGGTGGAAGCCCTCTTGCTGGTGGTCGAGGCGACCTCGGCTCCCGGCCCCGGTGACCGCTACCTGGCCCGCGAACTCGAGGCGGCCGCCACCCCCTCGCTGCTCCTGGTCAACAAGGCGGACCTGGTGTCCGCTCCCGCCGCCGCTCGGGTGGCGGAGCAGTACGCAAGCCTTGGCGCTTTCCGACGGACCTTTGTGCTCTCCGCCCTGGCCGATCCCGATCTCGAGCCCCTGGTGGATGCGGTGCTGGATCTATGCCCGGAGGGACCCGCCTACTACCCCCCGGACACGGTTACCGACCAGCCGGAGCGTTTCGTGGTCGGCGAACTGGTACGAGAAAAGGTCATGCTACTCACCCGCGAGGAGATCCCCCATGCGGTGGCGGTCCAGATCGAGGAGTGGGCGGAACGCCCGGGCGGGTTGATCCTGATCCGGGCCACCATCCACGTGGAGCGGGAATCGCAGAAGAAGATCGTCATCGGCCAGGGGGGCAGCCTGCTCAAGCAGGTGGGCCAGTTGGCCCGGCAGGAGATCGAAGCGCTCCTCGGCACCCGGGTCTACCTCGAGTTGTGGGTCAAGGTGAGCCCCGATTGGCGTGATCGGGCCACCGTCCTGCGCTCCCTGGGATACCGCGACACCTGAGGCGAAGGGGGAGACGCCCCTGCCTACCTACAACCAGGAAGCCGTGGTGCTGCGCACCCGGGACCTCGGGGAGGCCGACCGCCTGGTCACCCTGTTCACCCGGGAGCGGGGCAAGGTGAACGGCGTTGCCCGGGGGGCCCGGCGGGCGGCCAGCCGCCTGGCCGGCTCCCTTCAGCCGCTCTCCCATATCCGCTGTCAGCTGGCCCGGGCCCGCACCCTGGACATCATCACCCAAGTCGAACTCATCGAGTCCTTCCCCTCGGTGCGCGGGGATCTGACCCTGGTGACCTACGCCAACCACTTTCTGGAGCTCGTGGACGTGGTCGCCCCCGAGCGCGAGGCCGGCGACCTCTTCCCGTTGCTCCTGGGAGGACTCCACCTGCTGGCGGCGGGAGTGGATCCCGGCCTGGTCAGCCGCGCCTTCGAGCTGAGGCTACTGGCCGCCGCCGGCTTCGGCCCGGCCCTACGGGACTGCGCCCGCTGCGGGCGACCGGTGGAGGAGAGGGGCGATCTCAGCTTCAGCCCGGGGGAAGGCGGCGTTCTTTGCGGGGAGTGCGACGGTGGCGCTCTCCTGCGCCGGAGCGTGCTGGCTGCCCTGATATACCTCCAGGAGGCCGATCTGCGGCAGATCGGGCGGCTGGCCGTGGACGAGCGAGACCGCGGCGAGATGGAGGGACTGCTCCGGGCCCACCTCACCTATCACCTGGACCGGCCCCTGCGGTCACTGGCCTTCCTGGATACGCTCCGGCGGGGCGAGCGATGAGATCCCCGGACGACCGATCTCCCGGCAGAGGCAGGGATCCGTAGTTGATCTTCCTCTCCGGTGGCCGGCAACCCCGAGCATCACTCCAAGGCAGGCAGGACTAGGGACACTCCTCTCCAGGTCATGTCATCCGGACTCCGCCACAAGCAGAGCGGCGAGCTCGTCGCGGACCACCCACAGGGCTCGGAGGATGCGAATCGCTTTCCGGGCTTCAGCGCCAGGGTCCGATCGCAGAGGGAGGGGGCCGGGAACATGGAGATCGGTTATGTAGCGGTAGATCAGCAGCGGGAGGACGGCCCTGGCCTCAGCGGCCGACAGCGGCCGGCTCCGGGCGTAGGCCTGGACTAGCCGGCTGACCGCGTCCAGGCGAATTGTGAGATCGGACCGGCTCCGGCGACATAGCATGTAGACCGCGCTGCCAACGTCGTAGGCGGGCGATTCCCAGCGCACGACATCGAAGTCCAATAGGCCGACGATCTGGTCGTTGCGGAATTTCAGATTCCGGCCGTGAACGTCACCCCAGACGAACTGCTTGGGGAGGGTGCCGTAGCCTGCAGCGCCGAGGGTTCCGGCCATCCAGCGCTGGACGGCAAGGGCGAACTCAACGTCCTCCGGCGGGAGTGGGGACGAGCCAGTCCCGCTAAGCGATCCCCGCAGCAGATCCTCCCCCCGTTCGGACCACTCGGCATAACGGGGGAACCCCGACGGCTCCACGTAGCCAGGGATCTCGGCTCCCGCAAGACCGGCATGAAGGGTTCCCAGCAGGGTTCCTGCCGAGTCAAGCTGGCCCTGTGAGTTGTAGTCGTACTCCTCTCCGTCAACCCACGCGTAGACGGCCCACAGAAACCCGGCGTGGGCACTGAGGCTGTCTCCTCTACAGTTGGCCAGGATCGCCGGCACCGGGAAGCCAAGCCCGGCCAGAGTCTGGTGAAAGGCCATCTGGAAGCCCAGGCGGGCGGGGTTACGGTTGCGCAGGAAGCACCGGACGACCAGGCGCTCTGACCCGGCCACCTCAAGCACCCAATTAGGGTTCATGACGCTGCCGGGAAGTGGTGAGACACGGACTTGACCACTGATGCCGTACTCCTGATCAAGAAGGTCGCGGGCGGTGGCGTCGGTGACGGGGAAGGCCATATGATCCCTCCATATCCGGTATTGGCCGCAGGAGACGGATGTCCTTCCCCGGTGGTACCCCCGCGAACGGCTCCAGCTGCCTGGCCACCACCCCCGCAAGGCCCGGTAGCTCGTGTCTGGCCGCCCCGGCAGGGACTACCCTCCCCGGCGTCAAAGGGGACCGACACCTACGGCCAGATGAGGTGCGTCCATGGACCTGGGACTCAAGGGCAAGGTAGCTCTCGTTACCGGTGGCAGCAGGATGATCGGGTACAACATCGCCCGCCGTCTGGGGCTGGAAGGGGCCAAGGTCGCGATCTGCGCCCGGGGAGAGACCGCCCTTCTCAGGGCCACCGAGAAGTTGAGAGCCGAGGGCGTCGACGTCTGGGGCAGGGTCACCGACGTGTCAGAACCGGAGCAGGTGCGCAGTCTCGTCGCGGAGGTGGTGAACCGTTTCGGGGGCCTCGGCATCCTGATCAACAACCCCGGCGGCTACGTCAAACCGGGGCCCTTCAGCTCGGTGGAGCCGCAGCACTGGCGCAGGGGGTTTGAGGTCAACGTCGTCACCGTGGTGTCGGTGACTCAGGAAGCTCTTCCGCACCTCAAGGCGGACGAGTGGGGGCGGGTTGTGAACATGGGCGCCTTCTACCTCGCTCCCGGCGTCCCAAAGCTGCTGAACGAGATGGCCGAGAACGTCGTGGCCAAGATCTCTGTCTCGGCCCTGACCAAGGTTATGGCCGAGGAGTTGGCCCCGTCGGTGACCGTCAACTGCATCGCCCCCGGTCCGGTGGGAGCCGACCACCCCATGCGGGGCTGGTGTGACGGGTTCCCCGTCCCCCGGCCGGCCGATCCCTCCGAGATAGCCGACCTCGTCGCCTTCCTCTGCTCCCGCCAGGCGGGGTACCTTACCGGCCTCACCGTGCCCTTTGACGGCGGGGACACGCGCCGGGTGGTGTAAGGCCGGGCATCGGATGCGCCCGGCGAGTTGCCGCGGCAGGGCGGGGGCCTGATTTGACATCCTCTTCTCCCCTCTGCTACAGTTAGGCAAGAGAACGTGGGCGGTGACGGAGAGGAGTAGCCGGAAGGGCGCTGTTCAGCGAGCCGGAGATGAGGGTGGGAAGTCCGGCCGGTTGCCCCCGGTGAAGGCGCTCCCGAGCCCCAGGAGGAAACCCCGCCTGCCGGGGGAGTAAAGCCTGGATAATTGAGGGGCCGCCGCACGGCGGCAACCAGGGTGGAACCGCGGGGTGTCTCCCGTCCCTGGAAGGGGCGGGAGATTTGACTTGCACGGGAGGTGCTCGGGATGACCTTTCAGGACATCATCGCCCGGTTGCACCAGTTCTGGGCCGAACAGGGCTGCGCCGTGGTCCAGGCGTACGATGTGGAGACCGGGGCGGGCACCATGCACCCCGCCACCTTCCTGCGGGTGCTCGGGCCCGAGCCCTGGAAGGTCGCCTACGTGCAGCCTTGCCGGCGCCCGGCGGACGGTCGCTACGGCGACAATCCTAACCGGTTGTACCAGCACCACCAGTACCAGGTGATCCTCAAGCCATCCCCGGATGACGTTCAGCAACTGTACCTGGAGAGCCTGGAGGCTCTGGGATTGCGGCTGCGGGAACATGACGTGCGTTTTGTGGAGGACAACTGGGAGGCTCCCACCCTGGCCGCATGGGGCCTGGGCTGGGAGGTGTGGCTGGACAGCCTGGAGATCACCCAGTTCACCTATTTCCAGCAGGTCGGGGGATACGACTGCCGTCCCATCCCGGTGGAGCTGGCCTACGGTTTGGAGCGGCTTGCTGCCTACCTGCAGGAAGTGGACAGCGTGTATGACCTGACCTGGTCCGAGGGACTCACTTACCGCGACCTCTTTCACCGGGCCGAGGTCGAGCACTCGACCTACTCCCTAAAGGAAGCCGATCCGGCGGCCCTGGGACGCCTCTTTGAGCTTGCCGAGGTCGAGGCCGGACGAGCGCTGGAGTGCGGGCTGGTGCTCCCCGCCTACGACCACGTACTGCGCTGCTCCCATAGCTTCAACATCCTGGACGCCCGGGGAGTCATGGGTGTGGCCCAGCGGGCGGCCATGCTCGGCCGGGTGCAGCGGTTGGCCCGGCAGTGTGCCCAGGTTCATCTCAAGCATCGCGAAGCGGCGGGCTACCCGCTGCTCCGGCAGTACGCCTAGGGGGTTGTGGACGTGCCTGTCGAGGACCTGGTTTTCGAGATCGGCACCGAGGAGATTCCCTCTCGCCTGCTGGGCGAGGCGCTGGTGCAGTTGGCGGAGGTGGCCGCTCGGAGACTGGCGGAGGCCAGACTGGGCCACGGCGCCTTGCGGGCCGTGGGCACTCCCCGGCGGCTGGCCCTGCTCGTGGACGGGGTGGCTCCTGCCCAGGAGGACCTCCTGACCGAGGTGAAAGGGCCTCCTGTTCGTGCCGCCTTCGACGGCGAAGGGAAGCCCACCCCGGCGGCCGAGGGGTTTGCCCGCGGCCAAGGGCTGGCGGTCTCCGAGCTGGTGGCCCGCGACAACTATGTTTACGCCGTCCGCCGGGAACCGGGGCGGCCGGCTCGTGAGGTCTTGGCCCGGTTGCTGCCTGACATCGTGACCGGCCTGGAGTTCGCCCGGCCGATGCGCTGGGGGACCGGGGAAACCAAGTTCGTCCGCCCCATCCGGTGGCTCCTGACCCTGCTAGGTGACCAGGTAGTGGAGTTCGAGTTCGCGGGGCTGGCTTCCAGCCGCTGGACCGGCGGGCACCGCTTCCTGGGGCCGGGGCCGCACGAGGTTGACAGCGCTCGGGATTACCTGGCGGTCATGCGGCGGGCCCGGGTGATCGTCGATCCCGAGGCAAGGCGGGACCAGGTTCGGGAGCAGGTCGAGAAGGCCGGCCGCGAGGCCAACGGCGTTGTCTTCTGGGTTCCGGGGTTATTGGACGAGGTGGCCGGCCTGGTCGAATACCCCACCGCCCTGACCGGCCGCTTCGACGCTGGTTACCTGGAACTGCCCCGCGAGTTGCTGGTCACGGTCATGCGGCATCACCAGCGGTGCTTCCCGGTGGAGGACCGGGCGGGCCGGTTGCTGCCCGCCTTTGTCGCCGTCCGCTGCGGTGATGGCCGGGGCCGGGAGCGGGTGGTCCGGGGCAACGAGGGGGTGTTGCGGGCCCGGTTGGCCGACGCTCGTTTCTTCTTCCGGGAAGACCTGCAGACCCCACTGGAATCGCTCTTGCCCCGGCTGGACGAGATGGTTTTTGCCGAGGGCTTGGGGACCATGGGCGACCGGGTAGCCCGCATCGTGGCCCTAACCGGCTACCTGGCCCATGAACTGGAGCTTGGCGAGCGGGAGACCGCCGTCGCGGTGCGGGCCGCCCAACTCGCCAAGGCCGACCTGGCCACCCGCATGGTCTACGAGTACCCGGAGCTGGAAGGGGTCATGGGAGGGGAGTACGCGCTACGGTCAGGCGAGGACGCGGAGGTGGCTCAGGCCATACGCGAGCACTACCTCCCCCGTACGGCTACCGGCGACCTTCCCGCGTCGGTGCCCGGGGCCGTTGTCGGCTTGGCCGACCGTCTCGACGCCCTAGTCGCCTTCTTCGGCTCCGGTGTCGAAGCTACCGGCTCCCAGGATCCCCTCGGCCAGCGGCGGCTGGGCGCCGGGGCGATCCGGCTGCTGACGGCATCCCTGCCGGGACTGCCCCTACGGCGGGCGATCGCCCGGGCGGGAGAGGCGCAGCGGCTACCGGCCGGCGAGCACGAAGCCCGGCTGCTCGACTTCCTGCTGGTACGCTTCAAGTCGCTCCTGGCCGAGGAGGGATTCCGGCCAGATGTAGTGGAGGCTGTTCTGGCAGCCGGGGTCGACCCTCTCGACCAGGCCCTGGCCCGGATTCGGGCCTTGACCCGCTTCCAGAGCTCCCCTCTCTCTGTCGATCTGACCGCCGCCCACACTCGAGTCTCGGGCCTGGCGCGGCGGGCGCCGGCGGGCCGCGAGGTCAACCCCGCGACCTTCACGGAGCGGGTGGAGCGGGATCTCCACCGGGCATTCGTGAATGCCCGGCAGGGCGCCCTACCCCTGCTGGAGCGGGGGGCATACGAGGACTTCTGGTCTTGCCTGGCCCGCTTGCGGGGGCCGGTGGACGCGTTCTTCGACGGGGTCATGGTAATGGTGGACGACGCCGGTCTTCGCGACAACCGGCTCGCCCTGCTGCGAGACATCGCCGGGCTCATGACCACCGCGGCCGATCTGGGCCGCCTGGCCGGGGACGGCTAGCCGGGAAGGAACCGTCCCGTCCCTGCAGAAACAGGACGGTGGCAGGCGGGGGAGGACGGGTTCATGAGCCATGATAGCGAAGTTGGCCGGGGGCGACCGGGCTCCATCTTCGTCGTATCCGACTCTATCGGCGAGACGGCGGAGCTGGTCACCAGGGCGGCCGCCAGCCAGTTTGACAGCGGCCGCTTTCCCATCCGGCGATTTCCCTACGTGTCGGACACGGCCTCGCTGCTGGAGATCATCAACGAGGCCCGTGCCGGCAACGTCGTGATCGTCTACACGCTGGTGGAACCGCGTCTACGGGACACCATGCGGGAAGCCGCGCATACCCTGGGCATTCCTACCGCGGACATCATGGGCCCGGTCATGGAAGCCATCGCCCGGGTTACCGAGATGGCGCCCCGCTTGGAGCCGGGATTGACCCGACGACTGGACGAGGAGTACTTCCGTCGCGTCGAGGCGGTGGAATTCGCGGTCAACCAGGATGACGGGAAGAACCCGCGGGGGCTGGAGAGCGCCGATTGCGTCCTGCTGGGCATCTCGCGCGTCTCCAAGACCCCGGTCTGCATGTACCTGGCTCGCCGGGGCGTAAAGGCCGCCAACTTCCCCCTCATCCCCGAGGTCGAACTTCCCCCCGAGATCGTGTCTTTGCCCTCCTCGCGGCTGATCGGGCTGACCGCCGATGCCCAGTACATCCTGGACATCCGGCGCCAGCGGGCAAAGGTGATCGGCCTCCGGCCGGGAGCGCCGTACGCCGAGATGGACCGCATACTTAAGGAGTTGGAGTATGCGGACGAGGTGTTCCGCCGGCTGGGCTGCCACGTGATCGACATGACGCGGATGGCCATCGAGGAGACGGCCTCCCGCATCCTCGAGTTCCTGCGGAAAGGGGAGAACTCGGTTTGACCAGCCGTTACGTCTTCCGCTTCCAGGACGGCCGGGCAGACAGGCGCGAGATCCTGGGCGGGAAGGGGGCCAACCTCGCCGAGATGTCCCGTCTGGGATTGCCGGTTCCCCCCGGCTTCACCATCAGCACGGCCGCCTGCCGCGACTACTACCGGGAAGGCCGGCAGTTCCCGGCCGGCCTCCAGGAAGAGGTTGATCAGGCCCTTGAGGAACTGGAGGGAACGCTTGGCCGGAAGCTGGGCGCGGCCCGCGATCCGCTGCTGGTCTCGGTTCGATCCGGGGCCGCCGCTTCCATGCCGGGCATGATGGACACCATCTTGAATCTAGGCCTCAATCCACGAGCCGGCGAGGGTCTGGCGCAGGTTGCCGGCGACCGGGCTTTCGCCTTGGACTGTCAGCGCCGCTTCGTGCAGATGTTCTCCGACGTGGTGCTCTCTATCCCCCACAAGCTGTTTGAGGAGATCCTGGCCGCCCGCCGGGAGCTGGAGGGCGTCAAGCACGATCGCGAGTTAGACGAGGAGGCCCTGCAGGCGGTGGTCGAGGGGTTCCTCTCACTGGTGCGGGAGAAGACCGGTCGCCCGTTTCCCGAAGATCCCCGCGAGCAACTGCGGCTGGCCGTGAGAGCGGTCTTCGAGTCCTGGAACAATCAGCGGGCCATCATCTACCGAGAACTGCACGGCATCCCTCACGACCTGGGGACGGCGGTCAACGTTCAGGCTATGGTGTTCGGCAACCGGGGCTCCGATTCCGGTACCGGCGTCCTCTTTACGCGGAATCCGTCCACCGGCGAGACCGGGCTATACGGAGAGTACCTGCTGAATGCCCAGGGGGAGGACGTGGTGGCCGGCATCCGCACCCCCCGGCCGATCACCGAGCTGGCCGGCGAATGGCCGGAAGTCTACGCCGAGTTGGAGCGGTACGCCGGTCTACTGGAAGCCCACTACCGCGACCTGCAGGACATTGAGTTCACCGTAGAGCAAGGCAAGCTGTACATCCTGCAGACCCGAGCCGGTAAGCGGACTGCCGCGGCATCGATCCGGGTGGCGGTTGACCTCGTCGGGGAGGGCCGCATCAGCCGGGAAGAGGCCCTCCAGCGGGTGGACCCGGAGAGCATCGATCGTCTCCTTCATCCCGCCATCGATCCCCGGGCCCGGCTGGAAGTGCTTGCCACCGGCCTTCCGGCTTCCCCCGGCGCGGCCACCGGTCGAGTGACCCTCGACTCTGACGCGGCCCAAGCCCTGGCCGAGGCGGGTGAGAAGGTCCTCCTGGTCCGGCCGGAGACCACGCCCGACGACATCCACGGCATCGTGGCCGCGCAGGGAGTGTTGACCAGCCGGGGTGGGATGACCTGCCACGCCGCCATCGTCGCCCGCGGCATGGGCAAGCCGTGCGTGGTGGGGTGCGAGGCGATCCACTTCCACCCCGACGGTGGGGGCTTCCGGATCGGCGGCGAGCCGGTGCGGGAGGGCGACCTCCTCTCCATCGACGGCTCCACCGGCAGGGTCATGCGGGGCGAGGTGCCGCTGGTCCAGCCGGATCTCTCGCCGGCTTTCCGGACCTTGCTGGAGTGGGCCGACGCCGTGCGGGAGCTAGGGGTCAGGGCCAACGCCGATACGCCTGCGGACGCTGCCCGGGCCCGGGAGTTCGGGGCCCAGGGGATCGGCCTCTGCCGGACCGAGCATATGTTCATGGCCCAGGACCGTCTACCGGTGGTGCAGGCCATGATCCTGGCCGAGACGGCCGAAGAGCGCGGGAAAGCCCTGGATCGGCTGCTACCGATGCAACGGGGGGACTTCGAGGGCATCCTGGAGGCCATGCAGGGGCTGCCGGTGACCATCCGGCTACTCGACCCTCCCCTGCACGAGTTCTTGCCTGACCCCGACGAACTCGAGACACCCGATGACAAGCGCCGGGCCCGCGCCCTGCAGGAGGCCAACCCCATGCTCGGGCACCGCGGGGTGCGGCTGGGCATCTCCCACCCCGAGATCTACGCCATGCAGGCCCGGGCCATCTTCGAGGCGACGGTCACACTGGTCGAACGCGGCATTGATGCCCGCCCCGAGGTCATGATCCCCCTCGTGGGCCTGGAAGGTGAGCTGGCCTCAACCCGGGAGCAGGTGGAGAAGGTGGCGGCCGAGGTGATGGCGGCCCGGGGGGTCACCTTTGAGTACCTGGTGGGCACCATGATCGAGGTGCCCCGGGCCTGCCTGGTGGCAGACGCCATCGCCGCCCGGGCCGATTTCTTCTCCTTCGGGACCAACGACCTGACGCAGACCACCTTCGGGTTCAGCCGCGACGACGCCGAGGCCAAGTTCCTCCACTGCTACCTCAATGCCGGCATCCTGAAGGACAACCCCTTCATGGTGCTGGACGCCGACGGTGTGGGAAGCCTGGTCCGGATGGCGGTGGAGGGGGGCCGCCGGGGCCGGCCCGGGCTGAAGATCGGGGTGTGTGGTGAGCACGGGGGAGACCCCGCCTCCATCGCCTTCTTCCACCAAGCGGGCCTGGATTACGTGAGTTGCTCGCCCTTCCGGGTGCCCATCGCCCGGCTGGCCGCCGCGCAGGCGACCCTTCAGGGGCGAGAAGCTTGGCGGGCCGGGGTTTGACTCAGGGCCGCAGCCCGGCCAGGAATACGTACAGCAGGAGCAGGGGGGCGAGGTAGCCGACGGCCAGGGCCCAGGCCTTCCCGCCGGGGAACTTGGCCGCTCCCCGCTCGAGCTCGGCCCGTGCCTGCCCCGTCCCCCAGATCCAGCCCACGAAGACGGCCGTGAAGAGGCCGGCCAGGGGCAGCAGGACGTTGGAGGCGGCGAAATCGACGAACTCCAGGACGTTCCGGCCCAACGGGCGAATTGCCGCCAGGACCCCCGGGGCCAGCGCCGAAGGTATCCCCAGGATCAGAACTATCACCACTCCCAGCACGGCGGCCCGGTTCCGGCCCAGCCTCCGCCCTGCTAAGAGGTAGGCGATGAAGGTCTCCAACATGGCCACGGCCGAGGTCAGGGCAGCCGCGTACAGCATCAGGAAGAAGAGCCCTCCCCACAGAGCACCCACCGGCATGGCGTTGAAGACGGCGGTCAGGGCCACGAAGATGAGGCCGGGGCCGACTTCGGGTTCGATGTTGAAGGCAAAGAGGGCGGGTATGACCACCAGCCCTGCCAGCAGGGCCACCAGGAGGTCGGCCAGGCTAATGTAGACGGCACTGGACGGGATGCTGTGCCGGGACCGCAGGTAGCTCCCGTAGGTTATGGTGGCCCCCATACCCAGGCTGAAACTGAAGAAGACCTGCCCCACCGCTTGCAGCGCCACAGCCGGAGTGATCACTTCCAGCCGCGGCCGCAGGAACCAGGCGAAGCCGGCCGGGGCCCCGGGGAGGATCAGGATCCGGCCCAGCAGGATCAGCAGGATCAGCACGATGCCGGGCATCAGCACCCGGCTCCAGCGCTCGATTCCGTCCCGCACCCCCAGGGCCACCACGGCGCCGGTGACGGCCAGGAAGCTGGCCTGGCCGGCCAGGGGGAGGACCGGGTGGCCGGAGATGGCCGCGAAGACGCCGGCGAGCTGCTCCGGCCCCAACCCGGAGAACCGCCCGAGAACGCTGGCCACCAGGTAGATTCCGACCCAACCGGCGATAACGGAGTAGTAGGACAGGATGACCACCACGGCCACCAGGCTGAGAACTCCGGTCAGCCACCAGGGTGTTCGCGGGGACAGCCGGAGGAAGGCCCCGACCACATCGCGCTGGGTGCGCCGGCCCAGGGCCAGCTCGGCCATCATCAGCGGCAGGCCCAGCAACACGATGGCAAGCAGGTACAGCAACACAAAGGCGCCACCCCCGGAGGTCGCCACCGCCGTGGGGAAGCGCCACACATTGCCTAACCCCACCGCCGACCCCACCGCGGCCAGGATGAACCCGGCCGAGGTCCGCCAGTGCTCCCGCTCGCCCGTGACCGCCGCCTCCCGTGCCTAGTCCTATGCCGGGCCGCGGCAACTCATCCGGCCGGTTATCCCCGGGTGGCCCCCCGCCCCGGCAGGAACACCCTGCCGGGCGCCGGAATACATAGCCGGGAGGGGTCGGCGGTGAGCATCCGCCTCCAGATCGAGAAGCGAGAGGCGGCCGTTCTGGCGCCCGCAGCCACCCTGTCGGCCCGCAGTTGCGGCCGCGTCTGGTCCGAGCCGGAGTGTGAGATCCGCACCGCTTTCCAGCGTGATCGGGACCGCATCATCCACTCCAAGGCTTTCCGCCGGCTAAAGGACAAGACCCAGGTCTTCCTGGTGGCTCACGGCGACCACTACCGTACGCGGCTCACCCATTCCCTGGAGGTGGCCCAGATCGCCCGCACCATCGCCAAGGCCCTCCGGCTCAACGAGGATCTGACCGAAGCCATTGCCCTGGGGCACGATCTGGGGCACACGCCGTTCGGCCACTCCGGCGAGGACGCCCTTGACCACGAGGTTCCGGGCGGATTCCGCCACGCGGAACAGGGTCTCCGGGTGGTGGACCTACTGGAACAGGGCGATCCGAGGCGGCCCGGCCTCAACCTGACCCACGAGGTGCGGGATGGGATAGCGGCCCACGGCGGTGGAGGGAGTCCCCTGACCCCGGAGGGGCGACTGGTGCAGTTATGCGATCGGGTGGCCTATATCAACCATGATATCGACGATGCCCTGCGGGGAGGCATAATCCGGCCGGACGAACTTCCCCCGGCTCCGCTCAAGGCTCTGGGCCACCGGCACTCGGAGCGGATCCACACCATGGTCAAGGACATCATCCACTCCACCCAGGACGGGAAGGTGAGAATGAGTGATCCCGTAGCCCGGGCCTGCCGGGAACTCAGGGAGTTCCTGTTCGAGCGGGTGTACGCGAATTCCGAGGCCAAGGAGGAGGAAGTGAAGGCGAAGGCGGTTGTAGTGTCCCTCTATCGCCTCTACCGAGACAAGCCGTCGCTCTTGGAGGCGGAGATGGCCGGTCGGCCAGGTGACTCGCCCGCCAGGGCGGCCTGTGATCACGTGGCGGGAATGACCGACCGCTATGCCATAGCCACCTACACCCGCCACTTTCTACCTCTTCCCTGGCGGCGGTAGTCCCCAGGAGGTGAGGACGTGTCGAGGGTTCCACGCGAGGTCATAGAAGAAGTCCGGTCCCGCACCGACATTGTCCAGGTCATCTCCCCCTACGTGAACCTCCGCCGGACGGGGAAGAACTACCTCGGCCTGTGCCCGTTTCACACCGAGAAGACTCCCTCTTTCACGGTGAACCCGGAGAAAGGCATCTTCTACTGCTTCGGCTGCCAGGCCGGCGGCAGCGTCTTCAACTTCCTCATGCTCCGGGAGAACCTGAGCTTCCCCGAGGCCCTCCGCCTCCTGGCGGAACGGGCCGGGATCACCATTCCCGAGAAGCCGCGGACCCCCGAGGAGGAGCGCCGAGCCCAGGAGCGGGAACGGGTCCACGAAGCGCTCGAACTGGCGGCCACCTTCTACCACCACTCGCTACTGAAGACGAAGGAAGGGGGCGTGGCCCGGGGCTACCTGGACCGGCGGGGTGTCGGTGCCGGCTCCACCGCGCTCTTCCGGCTTGGCTACGCGCCCGCAGGCTGGTCCAGCCTGCTCGACGTCCTGCGGCGCCGGGGCTTCAACCTGGACGACCTGGAGAAGGCCGGCCTGGTCGTGGCCCGGGATGCCCGGCACTACGACCGGTTCCGGGACCGGCTGGTATTTCCCATCACCAGCCCCTGGGGCCGGGTTGTGGGTTTCGGGGCCCGGGCCCTGGGGGACGAGGAGCCAAAGTACCTGAACTCGCCGGAGACGCCCGTCTTCAGCAAAGGGAGGCTGCTCTACGGGCTGCACCTGGCCCGCGAGGAGATCCGCTCCCGCGGCCAGGCCGTGCTGGTAGAGGGCTACATGGACGTGATCGCCTGCCGTCAAGCCGGCCTGGGCCACGCCGTGGCTTCCCTCGGCACCGCTTTCACCCGTGAGCAGGCCCGCCTGCTCCTCCAGCTCTGTAGCGACGCGGTACTGGCCTATGACGCCGACGCCGCCGGGACCACCGCCACCCTGCGCGGCCTGGGCCTGCTCCGGGAAGTCGGCTGCACTGTCCGGGTAGCCTTGCTTCCCGAAGGCAGGGATCCCGACGACTGCCTCCGCGAGATGGGCGGCAAGGCCTTCGAGGCACTGCTGGCCCAGGCCCTGCCCCTGCCCGACTACCACTTCCGGCTGGCTTGCCAGGGAGCCGACCTCGGCACGGTGGAAGGGAAGCTAGCCGTCTCCCGGGCCCTGGTTCCCGTACTGGCGCAGATCGAGGACGAAGTGGAGCGGGCCGCCTATTTGGAGAAGTTCTCCCTGGCCCTCGGGGTCAGCGCCAACGCCCTCCCGGACGAATTACGGCGCTACCGGCGACGATCGGTCAAGGAGCGGGATAGCAGGGCTGCCCAGGGGGATAATGCTGGAAGGGCCGGGCAGGTGGACGTCGCCCGCCGGGCGGCGGACGAACTGCTCCGGGCGATGGCAGCCGATCCCGCCCTGGCGCGCAAGGTGGCCGAACGCGCCGGGCTCGATGTTTTCGAGGACCCGGCGCACCGGGAAATCGCCGCCGGGCTGATGAGGGCCGGCGAGGGTGGCGAGCTCACACCGGCGGAGTTGCTCGAGTCCCTGGACGACCCGACAGCGCGGTCGGTGGTTGCCGGCGCCCAATTGCAGGAATACTCGCCTGAGGTTCTGGCCCGGGTGGTGGAAGACTGCCTGGGCAAACTCAGAAGGCACCGGCGAGACCAGAGAAAGCACGAGATCGTACGGGAAATCGGTCGACGGGAAGCGAGCGGGGAAGGAATACCCAAGTCCCTGCTGGAAGAACTACAAGACCTTCTCACGGAAGGGTGAGGGGCAGGCGGCCTCGCGGCAAGCCAGCGGTTTCGCCGCGGCCGGATGACTGCTCCCTTTTAGGTTTGGAAGGTCGGCGGTCCCCCGCCCGGGAATAAGATCTCCACGGGGCCACGCGGTGTGCAGGAAGCGGGACCAGACAGGTTAGGAGCCATGGCCAGGGTGACGAATAGCCGGGAGTTCAAGAGTGATTCGGTCAAGGAGCTCATCCAGCGGGGCAGGAAGCAGGGCCTGCTTACGTACGGTGAGATCATGGATACGCTCCAGGGCGAGGAACTCACGGCCGACCAGATAGACGATCTTTACGAGACCCTGGCCGAGGAAGGCATCGACATCGTGAGCGATGCCACCGAGGTGCAGGCGCCCGCCGCCCACCCCCGGCCCGATGGCGAGGTAGAAGACGCCGAACTGGCCGTTCCCGAAGGGGTGGCCATCGACGACCCGGTCCGGATGTACCTGAAGGAGATCGGCCGGGTACCCCTGCTCACAGCCCAGAACGAGGTCGACCTGGCCAAGCGGATCGAGGCCGGCGACGAAGACGCCAAGCGGCAGCTGGCCGAGGCCAACCTCCGGCTGGTGGTGTCCATAGCCAAGCGCTACGTCGGTCGCGGCATGCTCTTCCTGGATCTCATCCAGGAGGGCAACCTCGGGCTGATCAAGGCGGTGGAGAAGTTCGACTACCGCAAGGGCTATAAATTCAGCACTTACGCCACCTGGTGGATTCGCCAGGCGATCACCCGGGCCATTGCCGACCAGGCCCGCACCATCCGCATTCCCGTACACATGGTTGAGACCATCAACAAGCTGATCCGGGTGTCCCGCCAACTCCTGCAGGAACTCGGCCGCGAGCCCACCCCGGAGGAGATCGCGCAGGAGATGGGCACACCCGTGGACCGGGTGCGCGAGATCCAGAAGATAGCCCAGGAGCCGGTCTCCCTGGAGACGCCCATCGGCGAGGAAGAAGACAGCCATCTGGGTGACTTCATCCCCGACGACGAGGCGCCCGCCCCCGCCGAGGCCGCCTCCTTCATGCTGCTCAAGGAACAGCTGGAAGAAGTCCTGGAGACCCTCACCCCCCGCGAGGAGAAGGTCCTCCGCCTGCGCTTCGGCCTTGATGACGGCCGGGCCCGCACCCTGGAAGAGGTGGGCTGCGTCTTCGGCGTCACCCGGGAGCGCATCCGGCAGATCGAGGCCAAGGCGCTTCGCAAGCTGCGGCATCCCAGCCGGTCCAAGAAACTCAAGGATTACCTGGACTAGGGCATTTCCCGCATGCGTTGACCGTGGTCCGGTCATGGCTTATAATGTTGATGTCGCTGCGGAGTAGCTCAACGGTAGAGCAGCCGGCTGTTAACCGGAAGGCTTTGAGGGTTCGAGTCCCTCCTCCGCAGCCAGAAAACCCAGGCCTCGCGGCCTTTTCTGTTCTCTTGCCACTCCGGCATGGTGTGGTATAATTCTAGGTGCCTGAGGTAGCGAGTGCGTCCGTAGCTCAGCGGTAGAGCAGCCGGCTCATAACCGGTCGGTCGCAGGTTCGAACCCTGCCGGGCGCACCAGGTTCTGAGCGGTCAAGTCGGGGCTATGGTCTAGTGGTGAGGACACCACCCTTTCAAGGTGGTATCACGGGTTCGAGTCCCGTTAGCCCCACCAGATTGCGTGGGCGGTTGGCTCAGGGGCAGAGCGCCTGACTCACATTCAGGAGGTCACTGGTTCAAATCCAGTACCGCCCACCATGAATCAGAGCTTATAGCAGGGATAGGAAGATGTGAGGCGGCCGAGTCAGTCCGGCCGCCTCCGGCTTTCGGTGCCCAATCGGTGCCCGATGGTCGCGTCGATGGCGTCCGCCGCCTCCCGCTGGAGCGTGGGCACGACATGGGAGTAGATGTCCAGGGTGGTGCTAACCGCCTCGTGACCCAGCCGCTCCTGGACGACCTTGGGATGGACTCCTTGAGCGAGTAGCCAGGTGGCGTGAGCGTGCCGGAGGTCGTGGAAGCGGAAGCCACCGAGGCCAGCCTGCAGGGAGATCGCCCGGAACCGGTGGCTGACCGCATCCGGGTAGATCCGGGAGCCGTCTGCGTTGCAGAACACGAGGTCTTGGTCCTGATAGGTCGGTCCGGCCCGCAGGCGGTCCTCAAGCTGGCGCCGGCGAAGGTCCCGCAGGAGCTGCACGGCGGCCACAGGCAATGCCACCTGCCGCCGGCTGCGCTTTGTCTTGGGGGCCTCTGCCGGTGCAGATCCCCCAGGCACCCGGGCCAGGGCCCGGTACACCTGGACGACGCGCCGCTCAAGGTCGACGGCCTCCCAGGTCAGGGCCAGGAGCTCCCCCCGACGCATCCCCGTCATGAGCGCGAACTGGACGAGAGTCTCGTCCCGGTGCCCCCTGGCCGCCTCGAGCAGCCTGGTCAGGGCGTCGGGCCTTAGCATCGGCGGTTGTCGGCGTCGAGGCCTCGGCACGTCTACTGCGTCGGCCGGGTTGCGCACGATGAGGAGCCAGCGGACTGCCTGACGCAGGGCTGAGTGGAGCACCACATGGACGAGCTGGACGCTCCGGGGGCTGAGTGAGCCAGTCCCGTCAAGCCGGCCATCCTCGAGCAGGCGGCTGTAGAGCTCCTGGATCTGCAGCGGCTGCAACGCCGACAGCCGGACGTGGCCCAGCGCGGGGACGATGTGGCGCTCCGCCACCCGCGCGTAGTCCTCCAGCGTACGTGGCCGGACACGCTGCCCGGGGCCATCAGCCAGCCACCTGCGGAGGTACTCGCCCAGAGTGAGCTTCGTGGGCTCCACGTAGGTCCCCGCCTCGACCTCGGCGAGTAGGCGCCGGAGTTCCGCTTCCGCCTGACGCTTCGTTGCCCCCTTGACGGTGCGCCTTATCCGCTGACGCTGGCCGGTGGCGGAGTCCCTGCCGAGGTCGATGACGATGCTCCAGGCGTTCTTCGAGCGCTTCTCGACGTGGCCGGTCGGCACGGTAGCTCACCTCCTCCCGCGAGGTCCTACAGGCCCAGTAGCTGCTTCTTGACTAGAACGGCAACCTGATCTGTCGTTCCCAGTCCAGAGTCTGGACCCGAGACGGGGTGCTAAACGCCTGCTTGCCCAGCAGGTCCCCTATGGTCCTGATCTGCAGTCGGGGATAGGCTATACCGAGATAGTCGCACATGCCGGCGCTGCCGGCTGCCTCCCTCATGCCCCGCGTGGGCTCGTTCAGGCACACCAGCCCGCCGAGCATCGCCCCCTGCTGGCCGCCAATGGTTCCAGCCAGTTCACGCACAATGGCAGGGCTTAGCTTGCCGCCCTTGACGGATAGGACCATGTGCTTGAGACCGCTCGAGGTCTCAAAGTAGATGCGCCCGTCTACTCCCCTGTCTCCAGACAGCCGGGTGCTGCAGAAGCCGCCTGCTAGCTCGACTGCCCAATGCTGGAACTGCAGGGGCTCGTGCCGGAACAGCTCGCGGGCTGCCTCCACGCTTCGCGGCACGCCCGTCATCTCATAATCCCTTCCCTCTTCCAAGCCATACCTCTTGCGCAATACATCGCGCACCAACTGCACCGAGAGGATGGCGATGTCACACCCGATCCATCTACGCCCAAGCTCCTGCGCCGCATAGATCGCGCTGCCGCATCCGCAGAACGGGTCGAAGACGTAATCGCCCTCGTTGCTGGAGGCCTGGATAATCCGCTTGAGGAGAGCAATCGGCTTCTGGGTCGGAAACCCAAGCCGTTCTTTGGCTTGGGAGTTGATCGGGGGTACGTCCAAGATGACATCCTGGGCGGACTGTCCCTCCGGCAGGTGCAGCTTGAACCGAGGGATCCCGGTGCCTCCACGCTTTCTGGGGAAGACTATAAAGCCGTGCTCGTACAATAAATCCAGCTGGGCATGCAGTTCATCAGGAACATCGATGCCATCTGCCCTGAGCTCTGCAAGGCCAGCTCGCGGCACGACCCAGTGACGACCGGCTGTTGTTGGGTCATAGCCGCGCCAAGGCTGCCCTGACGGCCCGTTCGTGGTCCCCGGCCCGGTCAGCACGACGAGTTGATAGCGCCCCCGAGCATCCGATTGCCGGTACTTCTCGGCTACATAGCCAGGGGCATGGGCCTGAAGGACCCTGTTCCAGGTGTATCTGTCCGACTTCGTGTAGAAGAGCAGAACGTCATGAACATCTCCCCAGCGGCGTGCCGAGCCATGTGAGAACGTTCTCTTCCAGATCACCTCGTTGCGGAAGTTGGCGTGGCCAAACAGGCCGTCCAGGATGACTTTCATATAGTGGCTGGCGGTGGGATCACAATGCAGATAGAGCGAGCCGGTCGGCTTGAGCAGGCTACGCATCTCGAGCAGGCGAAAAGTCATGTAGACGAGGTAGGCCAGCATGCGCGGCTGGGTGTTCCGCAAGGCGCTGATCCACGCATCCCAGAACCGTACGAGGTCATGGTCGACACCGTGCCTGCGAAGCACTATAGGCATGCTGCGGACCATCTCTTGCTTTTCCTCGTCGAGTTCCCAGGCGTCGCAGAATGCCTCTTCCTGTTCCGGAACAGGCGCACCCGTCGCCTTCCGGTAGATGAGGTTGTAGGTCCGCTGGCTGTTAAATGGGGGATCCAGATACAGCAGGTCAACGCAGGCACTAGGCAACTTCCGCATTATCGTGAGATTGTCGCCGTAGAACAGCTGGTTTGGTCGGGTTGGCCCTGACTCTGGGAGGCCCTCAAGCAAGTCACGCATGTCGCCGTCACCCCACTCTACGGGGGCCTGCCATGTGCCTCATCCGCTAGGCGCTGCGGCTGAAGGCCCCATGCCTCGGCCATCGCTTCAGTCGGAGCTTTCCACAATTGTCCTCGCGAACCTCCTTGAGGGTGCCCCTTTCTCGGACCCATGTCCTCCTCCGCCAGAGACACGTTGCTGCGCAGTTACGCGCCAGCTTGAGTTCCCCCAGCCTCAGCCGCATCGCCTCTCTCAATACACCGACCATCCTGGAGAGCGCCGGCACTCCTGGAGCTTGGCCCACCCGGTGGCGATGACGGCGTAGACCTCGCCGGCCCGGATCCGGTCCTCGAGCGTCGGGTGCGGCACAGCCCCCTTGGTCCGGATATGCCACCAGTCCGCGCGAATACCATGGTCCCGGCAGAACGGGACTAACAGGCCCCGTTGCCTGACCAGTACCGCGGTGGCATACGGCCGGTTGACCCGGGCCTGCATGTGGCAGACGACTAGGCCTCCTCGGTTATCGTGGGGTCGCAACCGCAACCACTCCGTATGCAGCAGTAGTCTCGCCTGAGACTACCACCTTGCCGCCACTGAGGACCTCGACGCGCAACAAGCCGTTCTCGACCTGCTTTTGGAACGAAACAGAGACGATCACGCCCCTAGCTCGGTACTCGGCGGGCAAGCGGCCCTGGACGCTGGTCGAAACGCTCTGCCCCTGGGCATTTACAACCATGTAGCCGCCGTGCCACTCAAGCCCAGGGGTACCACTGAGCCTGATCACGAATTCGGTCTCAAGGGCGGCAGTACTGCAGGAGACGGCCAGGAGAAACAGGGCCAGCATCAGCGGCGCGAGCAACTTGGCGCTTCTCACCTGTAGATCACCTCCTCCCCCGTGCTTACTCCGGCCGCATCTAGCGTGCTCGAATTCAAGCTGTAATCGTCCCACTGATACCTACAGACCGAGCAACTGCTTCTTCTTGGCTTCAAACTCCTCCCTGGTCAAGAACCCCTGTTCCACTAGTTGTGCAAGCTTGGTGATCTCGTCTGCTACTGAGACTTGAGGGGCCGAAGTGGCCCTCCGGGACCTCTCGATGCCCGCCTCGATCATCTCCTTGGCTTTGAGAAAGGCGGGCTGCTGGCTGATGTTGAACATGACGGTATTCTCATCACTGACGGCGTCGAAGAGACCTCCCTTTGTCTCTGCACCGCCAAGGAAGGAGAACTGAATGTATCCATTGGTGAGCATCCCGGCCCTCTTCAGCTGAATCGAGCTGATCTGATCGATCCGTATCTCCTTGTCACCCTTCAGTCCCTGTGTTGCGAAGGCCAGGATTCCTCTCCGGCTGATGACCACCAACTGCGGCTTCACAGTCAGCTGCCCATTGATCCCCTTGGCCGAGAACTCCTCTTCAGCCACCGGCGTTCCCTCCCAATCAGTCGTGGCTGTCGCATCCCTACTACCGGCAGGCCCGGAGCCCTGCAGGTCTCCTTGTCAGACGGTAGACCATTGACAGGAGCACGCCAGGTCAATCGATCACAACGACCTTCTCGGCTTTGGTGTCAAGGCTCTCGTATACGAGGCGGTATTGGGCTGCCTTCGGCATCTCGAACAGCAGCCACCCTGTTGCGTGGGTCTGGGGCTGAAGATCTTTGGCCGAGAAGCTGTTGGAGATGCCCCAGCTATGCATGCTAACCTCGTTCAGGTATCCATTCGGGGCGATCAGGCTGAAGAACAGCGGGTTGACGTGGGAGGTGCTCCGCCCGACATTGCCTACACCCACTCCTACCCAAACGAACCACGAGGTCTTGTTCTCGAAGTTGTAGGTCGTGAACCCATCGGAGAAGGTCTCGGTGACACGCACGCCGATCACCGCTATCCGGCAGCTGCCGGACCCCTCGAGGACAGCCATCTGTGCCTTGGCAGCTGCCAGCGCCTCGGCCTGCAGCCGCTTCTTCTCCGCCGCTTCTGCCTGGTCGATCTCCTTCCCGAGCTGAGCGGCTGCATCGGCGGCTACCACGCCGAGATCCTGCGCTTGTGTCAGCAGATTCCTTGCTGCCTGGAACTCCGCCGTTCCGCAGAACGCCTCTACCGCCTTGACCGCAGCCTGGCTAAGCAGTACTCGTGCGTCGGCGTGGTTGGGATCCTCGGGCAAGACCCCCTGCAACGCCTTGAATGCCTCGGCGTAGTGGCCGGAGCTGAGTGCGCCCTGCCCAGTCTCGAAAGCCCAAGCGGACTTGGCGAGTGCCTCGGCAGCGACGATCTCTCGCAGGATGGCCTCTGCTTCCGCAAGAATATCAGGCTTGCTTCTGGCTCCGGAGCGAGCCTTCTCGGCTGCCGCGCGAGCGCCCACCAGGTCCCCCGTGGCCAAGGCCACTTGAGCATCTTCCAGGTACTGCTGCACCGTGCTCTCTGATGGTAAGCCTGTCCCGGCGGAACTCAGGAGGAGCAGGCCGACCAAGGTAACGACGGCTGCCGCCTTACGGTTGCGGATCTTCAGTCTCTTGACGCTGCCCTTGAACAGCCCGACTAGACCCACCACAAATCCGATCAGACCGAGGAATGCGAGAAACCCCATGCGAGGAGCCTCCCTCCAGATCCGAACGAGACCTCAGTTCCCCCAGCCTCAGCCTCAAAGCCTCTCTCGAGACCCCGAACATCCTGGCGAGCGCCGGCACCTCAAACCCCTTCCGGGCCACCGCCACCCGGATCGCCTCCTCCGGCATGAGGATCTCGGTAGCCGCGATATTCGCCTCCCGCTCCAGCCGGCCCGGCCCGAGAGTTGAGGCGTAGACGCCAACCGGGTGGAGGATGTAGTGCCCCAGTTCGTGGGCGAGGTGCCAGTTCTGCCGCGTCAGCTGGTGGCGGCAGTTGAGGTAGATGACAGCCCCGTGGATGGTGGGCCGTACAAGCAGGCTGCTGATCCGGTCAGGGAAGTGCCAATCGACCACCTGGACTCCCAGGCGCCGGGCCGCAGTGCGCGGGTTCCGCGGGGCGAAAGGCATTTCACACCCCCGCAGGACGCCTTGAACCAGCGAGACGATGTCCCGGTGCCGCACGTGCTGTCAGTCACCCCGCTGAGTCAGGTTGAGTCCGGGCGCTCCCGGTCCCGAGCCGCCAGGCGCTGTTTGGCGTCCTTGACGGCCTCGGCGATCGAGATCAGGCTTTCAGCGTCCATCTCCTCGAGCGAGGCTGCAGCACGCAAGTATATCTGGACTTCAGATGATGCGAGCAGATCTCGCACAGCGGGGTGTTTGACTGCCTCGAGGAAGGCCGGGTTGTTCAGGATGGGTCGGAGGGTGGGGTCCAGGGAGTCGGCTTCGGGCAGACCCAACAGGTAATCCGTGCTCACCCTGAGGAAAGCACCCAACTTCTTGAGCACGTCCGACGGAGGGACGCGGTCACCGGTCTCATACTTGGAGACTGCCCAATACGACAGCCCCAGCTCCCGGGCCAGCTCTTCACGCGTTAGCCCAGCGTCTTCTCGCAGGCGCTTTATGCGCTGCCCGATGTCCAATGGCTGCACTCCCAACGGCGGATTTAGCACAGGCAGTCCAATTCCCTGCCTGATCCAGTTGGACATCTTGCCAAACGCCCTCTTGACATCTGGACTGCCCGTCCACTAGAATGAGATTGGACAGACGGTCCAGGGAAGGTGATCCTAGCCTATGCGCCAGTCCCTCAGAGCACGCAGGGTCAGAGCAAGGCTCACCGTTGCCGAAGTGGCCTTACGGCTGGGCATATCGCGCTCTCACTACTACAAGATCGAGCAGGGCAAGCGGAATCCGAGCATGGAACTCGGCAAGGAGATCGCGGATGTCCTGGGCACGACTGTGGACGTGCTCTTTTTTGGCTCCGAGCTGGACGCGCCGTCCAGCCCCTCCGCTCGGCACCCGGTCGATGCGGGAGGTGCCCGCAGTGCCTGAGACTGCCATCAGTGCTCCCCCTGTCAACTGGGACGCGCTCCCGCTCATGCTGACTGTCCAGGAGATGGCCGCCGCTGTCCTGCGCGTTGATGCCCACACGGCCTACGAACTGGTGCGTACCCACCGGGTCCCACATGTCCACCTCGGGCGGTTGATCCGGATCCCGCGCGATCAGCTGCGGGAGCACCTTGAGCGCCCTCATGCAGTCCAGGAGCCCGGGTACGTCCCACCCACGCTCCACCGTAACGGCAGGCCCGGCATCAGGACAGCGGCTTTCAATCGTGGCGCCGGGTAGATGGCCCGGGGCTCGATTCCAGATCCACATGATGGGAAGGGAGGTGAAGCGTCTGAACACCGCAACGCTGCTGAGGTCTGAGCGTGAGCGGGCCAGTCTGAGCCAGGATCGCCTTGCTCGCCGGCTCGCCATCAGCCAGTCGACGCTCAGCCGGTACGAGAGCGGGGAGGCAGTACTCCCGGCCGAGGTGGTCCACCGGGCCGCCCAGGTTCTCCGGTCACCGCGCTTGGAGGTGCAGTTGTGCTTCGAGTGCCCGGCCGGCATCCTGCAGGTTCCGTGGCTGGACCGGGTTGACACCCATCCCCAGGCCGTGTTGCACAAGATGGTCGAGGAGCTCGAGGAGGCCCGGGATGCGGTCAACGTAGCCCGCCGGCACCTTGTCAACAAGGCTTCCCGCGAGCAGCTGACCGCCGAGGACCTCAGGGCTCTGGAGGGTCTCGAGCACGAGATCGCGGACCTCTGTCCGGCACTCTACCACACGCTGGCCGTGCTGGCCGAGAGCTACGCCGTCGACCTCAGCCAGATCAGTTCTTGGCTCTACTCCAAGTGTCGGAGCCGGGGTTACCTCAGCTACTCCCCTCGGGTGAGGGGCCATGTCAGGCGAGAGAAAGGGGTGGCAGCATGACCGAACGCGAGTACCGGTGCGAGTGTTGCGGCCGGCGCCTGCGGGCCGACGAGGGCAAGGGGTGTCGGTTCTGCGTCGGGCGCATCCGGGAGGAGAGCGAGCGGTTGAAGGCGGGCGAAGGCCCTGGCAGTCCCCTGGCGACCCAGGGGCAGCCGGTTGTGGCCCTGGCCTTTGCGGGCTCGGCGGTGGACTGGGACCGCTACGGGTCCCGAGTCATCCGCAAGGCGGCCATGCGGGGCGACAGCCTGCGTAACCCAGCCCACCGGGCCAGGCTGCAGGCAGAGCTACATCGGGCCCGTCGCCGGGACCACGCCATGCGGGTGCTCGGTGGCCGCGGGGGTGGAGTGGCGTGAGCCTGACACCCGACCTCGACCCCCTGCGGGAACTCCAGCAGCTCATGGCAGACCGCCAGGCAGCGCTGAGTGCGTTCAACGCTACCACGGGCGACGAGAACGACGTGGCCGGCTGCGTGTTGACCGTCACCGAGAAGCGGGCCAGTGAGTTCGTGCGCTCGGTCCGGAACGAGGCTCCCCCGGGCCCGGATGCCCCGGTCACCTGGGCGGGGCGGCTACAGGAGCTTCTGAACTGCAGAAAGGCTGCGACAAATGGTGAGACCGCCTGTGCAGAGGCGGCCTCGGCGGGATGAATCTGACTGGGGCCGTCCGGCCCACCTACAGGATACCATGGGCGAAGCGTAGGTGCAACCGGGCGGCCCCGACTCAAAGGAGGCAGTGAGTTGGACAAGCAGTTGATTATCACGCGCCTGGCTGCCTTGCCGGGCGAGATCGAGGAGGCCGAGTGGGCCGTGCTGGACTCCCACGCCCGGCTCAGTGACGCAAAGGAGCGACTCACAGACCGGGAGGCCCAGCTGCTCCTCGGCGGGGGAATCGACGGCAAGAACGCCGAGTTCCGTTCGGCCCAACTCCGTGGGCTCACGGTCGCGGAGCGCCAGGCCGTAACGGAGGCTGAGACCCTCCTGGCCAAGCGCCGAGCGACTCTCGGTAAGCTCATCAACGAGTTCCGGGCCCTGGACGCAGTGGTCCGGCTTCTGACAAGCATCAGATGCGGTGCTACACAGGAGGTGGCATAGATGACCGAGCAGACGACCGCGCTTGATCTCTCCCGTTACCCGCGGGACCGGTACAACGTGCTGGTGCCGACCACCACCATGCAGCAGATCAGCCCGTGGCACCGGCAGCGGGTGGAGGAAGTTCGCATCAACCCCGACCCGGTCGCCGGCGAGGTGTTCAAGGTCGGGAGCCAGCAAGTGGCCGGCCAGTGGCGCGACGTGCTCAGCCTGAGTAAGGTCGGCATCATGCGCCTGGCCGCGGCGGCCGGGATCATCTGGAACTGGAACGAAACGCGGGTCCTGTCAGCCAGCAGGGACTATGTCCTCTACCAGGCTGTCGGTGCCATGCGCAAGCCGTCGGGTGAGTGGATCCCGCTCAAGGCGACCAAGGAGATCGACCTCCCCACGATCGAGGTCGAGCTGCGCCAGCAGACCCAGGAGAAGGCCGAGAAGCAGGGCAAGGGGCCGGACTGGGTCGAGAAGCAGGTTGCCGCAGCCATGATCCAGTGGCGGAAGAACAAGTTGATGCGCGCGGAGACCGGGGCCATGCTCCGGGTGGTCCGGGCCTTGCTGGCCATCAAGCACCAGTACTCGCCTGCTGAGCTTCAGAAACCCTTTGTGGTCCCGCGGGTGGACTTCGCGCCCGATCCCAACGACCCCGAGGTCCGGCGGATGATGCTCGCCCAGGGGGCGCAGGCGATGAACCAGCTCTTCGGGGGGCACACACTGCCGCCTCAGCTCATGGGCGGACAGGAACATGGAGCAACTGCGCCTCCCAGCCTCCCGCCAGCGATCGATGTCTCTCCGGAACCGGAGAACGAGCCGATTGACGCGGACTGGACACCGGCGGACGAGGGTGGGGGGCCAGAAGGGGATGGCGGGTCGGTCGACCAGGAGCCCGGCGCGGAGGGACTGTTCCCTCCGTCGGCGCCCCCGGAGGCCGAACCCGCTAACGCGACCCGTCGGCCCTCCCGGGGCAAGGGATCCACCAGCAACCAGGCCAACGTGGTGGCCCACTGCAGCCAGTGCGGTGCGGGCATCACCAGCTCCAAGGTGGTGGAGTACTCCATGCGGCGCTTTGGCCGGGAGCTCTGCTACAAGTGCCAGGAGGCCCTCAAGGAGGAAGGGGGTCGGACGGCATGAGCGAGCGCTCAGGCAGCTGCACCCGATGCGGACGAGCCCTCAAGGATTCCACCAGCGTGCGTCGGGGGATGGGTCCTGTCTGCTGGGTGGCTTCGGGCGGCAACGTGTTCGAGTCGGACCTTACAGCGGACGACCAGGAGTGGGCTCGGCGCGAGGCGGTACTCCTGCAGGGCGGCGAGATCGACCTCGGTGCCAACTGGCGGTACATCGACCACGACCCCAAAGTGGCCCTGCAGATCCCACGGTGGATGCGGATCTCGGTGCGCTACCGCGGCGGCCAGTTCGAGGCCTACGGCTTCACGGTGTTCGTTGGCGAGCGCGACGTGAAGGAGATCATCTTCGCCCGCTCGCCCAATGTACGGGTCGCCTACGCGGCCGCCGTCACGGCCGGTCCCCAGTCCGATGCCCGGGCCCACAGG
This sequence comes from bacterium, assembly GCA_031082145.1. GTDB lineage: Bacteria > Bacillota > Sulfobacillia > UBA995 > UBA995 > Ess09-15. Next base: position 114,681 of record JAVHLP010000005.1, read on the forward strand.
CTCATGCGGGTTCAGGCGCGGCGTGCCAAGGGCCGGCATCCTCGCACCGGACGGGGGGCTGCGGCATGAACAAGCCGGAGACTCCCCAGGCCGCCGGGGGCAAGTGGTACCGGGGCCAGAGACTCCAGAACGGCGACGTGCGGGTCCAAGTCGCCATGCCCAGTGGCCACGTCCGGCCGCTCAGGCATCATGTCCGGCACAGTCCCAGCGGCTTGGAATGGGGCTACGGCGGTTCCGGACCGTCTGACCTTGCCCGCTCGATCCTGATCAACTGCGTCGGCCGCAAACTGGCCGACCGACACTACATGCAGTTCAAGTTCGACTTTGTAGCGAGGTGGAGCGACAGCTGGGAGATCTCCGAGGTCAAGATCCGGGAGTGGCTCGCCGCCCAGGAAGCCCGTATCGGAGGTGGCGTGGCATGATCGTCTACGAGTACTCCTATCGCATCCTGACGCCCCGTGGCCGCGAGATCCGGCGCGGCGTTATCGAGACTGATGTTGATCACGGGCGTGTGCTGGCGTACCTGCGCGACAGACACCCCCGGAAGCGGGTCGAGCTCGCTGAGCGCCGGGAACAGGCCGGGGGTGGCGCCACATGAAGGTCATGCTGCTACCCGACCTCGAGTGCTATCCCTCGACGCACAACCGCCAGGGCCCGGACGGGGTTCCGACCCGGCTGGCCGAGTGGCGGCAGTGTGCCGAGGCCATTGTACAGGGGGCCCTCGATCGTCGGGCCGACCTGGTGATCGCCCCGGGGGACTTCTTCGAGCTCCCGCGCCCCTGGGCAACGGAAGTTCTGGAGGTCGCAGGCCTGTTCCAGCGGCTTGCCAGGCCCAACCGGCCCGTTGTCGGCTGCGCGGGAAACCACGACCTGCGGGGCGCCGGACAGCGCGGGCCCTGCGAGCTGATCGCCGCTATGGGCCAATCCTCCTGGGGCATCACCATGCCCACCCTGCTCGACTGGGTCGACATCGACGTTGCGGTGCTCCCCGCCGCCAAGCCGAGCCTGCTGGCGGAGGAGGTGGCCGACCCGGCGGCGCTGGCCATGGCCGTGTCTGACCGCTTGGTCACAATCTCCCGAGGCCTCAGAGCCCAGTGCCGGGGGACTGTGCCGGCCATCCTCGTGGGCCACTGGACGATCGCTGGGGCCACCACCTCCAGCCACCAGATCCTCCCCTCCACGGAGCCCACCATCCCCCTGGCCGAACTCCAGGCCCAGCGGTGGGACGCCTGCCTGTTCGGGCACATCCACCGTCCCCAGGTGCTGTCGGAGAGGCCCTTCATCGCCTATGCCGGGGGCCTTCTCCGGCGCGACTTCGGCGAGGAGGACGACCCCAGGGGCTGCTGGATCTGGGACTCGGAGACGGGCGGGCATGAGTGGATTTCGCTGCCGGCCCGACAGTTCGTGACCCTCGAGTACCGCGATTGGCTGGCCAACGAACCCGTCGAGGACACCATTGTCCGAGTGGTCTACCAGGCGACCGAGCAGGAGGCCCGGGGCATTGACCACGACCACATGCTGCGTAGCCTCGAGCAGGCGGGAGCCCACCTGGTCGCCGGCATCTTCCCCGACATCATCCGTTCCGAGCGTACCCGCGAGGCCTCTGTCACCGAGACCACGTCGCCCCACGAGGCCCTCCGGACATACCTGGCCCGGCGGTCGGACCTGAGCGAGGAGATCCGAGTGCGGGTGGCCGAGCTCGCTGCCGCTGTCATCGAGGAGGTGGGCTGATGGACCCCGTAACGCTCAGGCTCAGCAACTTTGCCTGCTACCGAGACGCAACGGTTGATTTCCGACCGATCACCATGGCCGCCCTGGTAGGCAGCAATGGCGCTGGCAAGTCGAGTCTCGTCGACTGTCTACTTTGGGCCCTGTTTGGTGAATCGACCAAGGGTGGCGCCAAGGGCGGTCTCGATCAACACGTGACCCGGGGCGAGTCGGACTGCCGGGTGGAGCTCCAGTTCCGGCTCGGTGGCCAGACCTACCGGGTCATCCGGACCCGGTCGCTCGCCCGGAACAAGAGCATGCTCGAGTTCCACCAGCTGGTGGCGGGCGACTGGCACCCGCTGGGTGGCCGCACCCTGGCCGACACCCAGACCGCCATTGAGGGCGTCCTCCGGATGGACTACCGGACATTCACCGCGTCCTCGATCATCCTCCAGGAGCGCGCAGCCTCCTTCACCGCCGACATGACGGACGCCGAGCGCAAGGAGGTCCTCGCCCGGATCCTAGGCCTGGACCTCTGGGATCGGCTGCAGGAGCGGGCCCGAGAACGGCTCCGGGCCGTGCGCCAGGAGATCTCGACGCTCGAAGCCCGAGTCCGGGACCTCGAGCAGAAGGCCGGGGCCCGGGCGGCTACCGAAGCCGAGTTGATGGACTGCCGCCGGCAGCTGGCCCGGGCGGAAGCGGAGGCCTCGGCGGCCCAGGAAGAAGTCAGCCGACTGGAGGTTTCCGCCGCCCGCGAGCCCGACCTCCGCCGGCGAGTACGGGAAGCCGAGGACAAGGGCCGCACTGCATGGGCTGAAGGGCAGCGGGCCGAGAAGGCTATCGCATCGGCTAAGGCCGAGATGGAGGGCCTGCGGGCGCTCCTGGCCAGGCGACAAGAGATCGAAGAGGCGGTGGCCACCGAGGCCTCGGTCACACCGAAGATCGCGGAGCTCGACCGCCAGGCAGCAGAGGTTTACCGTCTCACCGATGAGGTCGCCCGTCTGACGCGCCTGGTCGCCGGCCACGATGCCAAGGTCCAGAGTGAGCGCGCTGGGCTCGAGTCCCGCCGCGAGGCCCTCCTTGCCCAGGCCAAGCCTCTGGGCCGGGCCCCGTGTGCCGAGGTCCCCGACTACCGCGACAACTGCCCCCTGCTGGCCGGTGCCCGGAAGGCGGCGGACGAGGCGGGCCGGCTCGCGGATCGGCTATCGGCGCCGGAGCCCGATAACCCCCATCGGGCAGCCCTGGTCGAGGCCGAGGTCGCTCGCAACACCCTCGAGTACGACGGTGACCGCCACGAGATGCTCCGGAGCGTGCTCCGCGACGCCCGTTCCACCGCCTCTTTGAAGCCTCGCCTCGAGGCCGCCGATGCCCGCACTGCGGACCTCAAGCGGCGCATCAACGAGGAGGACGAGCGTCAGAAGGCCGCCGTCGGGGACTACGCCATGGCCCACAACCGGGCCGACGCCGCGCGCAAGGAGCTGGCCAGCCTGACCGAGGCAGTCGGTCAACTCGAGGTGGCCCGGCAGCGCCTTCGGGTGGCCCGGGCCACGGAGGCCTCCACGCGCACGGACATCGGCCGCCTCGAGCAGCTGGTCGCCGACGCCCGCAAGGCGGCGGACGCCCTCGCGGCTGCCCTCCAGGCCCTAGACGCCGCCAGCCGGGACGAGCTAGTCTACCACGTCCTCGATCAGGCCTGTAGCACCAAGGGTGGCGTGCCCGCCCTGATGATCGAAAACGCCGTGCCCCAGCTGGAGCGCCTGGCCAACGAGCTCCTCGACCGGATGGCCGGGGGCCGCTTCCACGTCCGGCTCGACACCCAGGCGGAGGGGAAGACCACCGGCACCATGCAGGAGGTCCTCCGGATCACCGTGTTGGACGCCGGCGAGGAGCGTCCGTACCAGACGTACAGCGGTGCCGAGCGGTTCCTCGTCAACCTGGCGCTCCGAATTGCTCTCAGCAAGTTCCTGGCCCACCGTGCCGGGGCCGAGATCCGGCTTCTGGTGCTCGACGAGGGCATCGGGTGTTGCGATGCCAGTAACCGGGCGGCCGTGATGGACGCCATCCGGGCCGTGTCCGCCGAGTTCGGCAAGTGTCTGGTCGTGACCCACTTGGATGAGCTCAAGGACAGCCTCCCCCAGCGGGTGGAGGTAACGAGGCATCAGGACGGGTCGCACGTGAAGGTGGTGGCCTGATGCCCTGGTACGAGTGCCCCAACTGCGGCTCCCGGTTCTACTCTGCCGCCTCGCCCGAGTACCTGCCGCCCCGGCGACTGGTGTGCCAGGAGTGCGCGGAGGACCATCTGGCCCCACGACCTCGAGGAGTTCACGGCCATCGTCAAGCGGCACGGGCTCTGGACGCACGATGCAGTCCAATTCGGCCGGGTGGCTGCCGCCGCACCTCAACTGGAGTTCGAGTTCGCCCGCAAGGCTGCGGGGTAGGGGGGCGGGGCCTGTGCGTGACGAGCTGGACCGGCTCGCGATGCGGTTCCTACTGGCCGTCAGCCTCATTCTCTTGTGCTGCTTCGCTTATCAGACCATGAGGCACCAGGCGGCCGTAGTTGAGCTGGAGGTTTCGCTGGAGGCCCGGGCGGAGGCTACAGCCGAGGTGGCCGCCCTCGAGGCGGAGCTGGCCATCCTGGAGGCCCGGCTGGCAGTGCTCGAGGTCGAGGTTGCCCGTCTCGAGGTGCTGGAGGCCTCCATCCGGGCCAGGGTGCCCGGGTGGCTGCCCGGTCCCCAATCGGATGCACGGGGCCCCACCGCCCGGATCGCGTCCGTGGGGCAGCCAAGCGTAGTGCTGCCTGCGGCGGCCGGCGTCGGCCTCGAGGCGCGGTTGGAGGACCTCGTGGCGGTGGTCGACTTGCTGCCCACCAGTTGGCCTATCCCGGGCGGCCGAGTGACCTCCGGCTACGGGCTACGCCAGGATCCCATGGGAGGACCGGACGAGGTCTGGCATGGCGGCATCGACATCGCCGCTCGCCGGGGGACGCCGGTGCAGGCGGCCGGCCCGGGGCGGGTGGTATACGCCGGGTGGCTCAAGGCCTACGGCAACACGGTCATCATCGACCATGGGCGTGGGGTGCAGTCCCTCTACGGGCACCTGGACAAGTGCCGGGTGCAGTCGGGCGCCTGGGTCACGCGAGGCCAGGGGATCGGTAGCGTGGGCTCGACGGGCCGGAGCACGGGGCCCCATCTGCACTTTGAGATCCGCATCGGCCAGGAATCCGCCAACCCCTGGGACTGGCTCCAGGGGGTGCCGTGATGTCAAGCTTGCTGACAACCGGCCGCGTGGACAGGGGTTCGGATCCCGATCTGCCGACAGCGAGACGGGAGCTCCGGTTGCTACGCCGGATCGTGGAGCTCCAGCATCGCCTCCTGGACCGGTGCGAGTCGGGTCGGCCGACAGGCCGCATGCTCCACAGGCTCCAGCGGTTGCGGCAGCAGCTGGCAGCACTCCGGGGCGGGAACTGGCCGTGACAGGTTTGTCGGCTTCCCCCGCGTCCGGGAGCCCGGAGAGAGGCCGGGGGCCATCCCGGCGGGGGAGCACGGTCCGGGCGGGTCAGGAGGGGAGGGACGCGGCACCCCATCGAGCCCCGCCCGGGCCGGTAGGTAGGACAGGAATCTTGGAGGCGACCGCCCATGCCCCAGGTGCGGGTTGACGTTGACTACTGCATCCCGTGTGGCGCCTACGTGACCGAGGGCAAGTGCCCGGTTTGTGGCGCCGGCGACTCGTTGCGCGACCGGGCCCGAACCGTGGTCGACGTGACGGTCCCGGCCGACATGGTCATCCGCAGCGGCCAGCTCCGGGACGCCTGGCACCGGATCCAGCTGCGGGGTGGGCTCGTGGCGGCGCGGGCATTGGAACTGGCCATGCGGCGGACTCAGGGAGGTGATGCATGTGGCCAGGCCGACTGACGTGCAGCGGGTCACCCGGGCAACGGCGAGGCCTCGCAGGCCCCAGGGCGAGACCCCAGAACAGTTCGACCGACGCGTGAGGGGTGTTCGCATGCCGTCCGACTTCGACCCGGCGGTGGCAGCTGCGGGACCCGTGACGACCTACCGGCAGCGGGCGGTGCCGGTGGATGCGGTGAGCCTGCCTCGGTACGGCCGTCAGAGGGAGATCCGACCGCCCCGGGTGACGATCGGCACGACCCGCTACATAACTCTTACGCGGGCTGCCGGCGAGCACCTCGGAGCGCCCAGAGTGGATCTGCGCTATTCAGCCAGCACCCGCCAGCTATGGATCATAGCGGCGGGCGAGGACCCCGGGTGCCCCAAGGTGTCCTCGCAGAGCCGGAGCGATCGAGCCTCGCCGCGGATCACCCACTCGGTTCTACTCAGAGTCCTCCGGGATCGTGAGGGCATCGCCCCTGGCCGGTATCCGGCGGAACCGGTGCTGACGGCCGATGGACGCAAGGCGCTAGTGGTGCAGTTCCCGGAGCCGGAGAGGGGGTGAGCACGACATGCTCAACCGCGTAGTCCTCATCGGCCGCTTGACCCGGGATCCGGAGCTCCGCTACACACCCCAGGGGGTGCAGGTGTGCAGCTTCGATCTGGCCGTAGACCGGCCCCGGGTGGGGGACGAGGGGAAGAAGGAAGTCGACTTCATCCCGGTCATCACCTGGCGAAAGCTCGCCGAGGCCTGCAACGCCCACTTAGGCAAGGGCCGCCTGGTGGCCGTCGACGGCCGACTCCAGATCCGGAGTTACGAGATCCGCGATGGCGGCAAGCGGCGGGTGGCGGAGGTCATCGCCCAGGACGTTCGGTTCCTGGGCAAACCGGCGCCCTCGCCAGCACAATCGCCCGAGCAGGGGCCGGGGAGCTTCGGCCAGGAGGTTGAGGGGTCGGACGACGACCTGCCGTTCTAAGTTCGGCATCGGAGGAGGAGTAGCGTGCCGCGCAAGGTCTACATCTCCAGCGATATGTCAGAGGACGAGGGCTTGGTGGAGGTGGCTGAGGAGAATCCCCTGGCCGCTCTGCTGTGGCCCTGGCTCTTGACTGCCTTCGACGACTGGGGGCGGGCATCCGTGTCGCCGAAGCGGCTGAAGGCTCAGGTGTGGCCAGCCGTCGATGTAGTCACCGCCGAGCTCATCCAGGAAGCCGTCACGCTCTTCAACCGACACGGGCTCCTGGCCCTCTACGAGGTGGACGGCAAGCCCTACGCCTTCATCGAGCCGGGGAAGTGGTTTAAGTACCAGACGCACATTCACCAGTCGAAGCGGCAGCGTGAAGGGTCGCGGCATCCGGCTCCACCCTGCGAGGTCGCGCGGGAGTCCGCGGCACCCCGCGAGGATGCGCGGGATCTCACACCTTCCACCCTTCCACCCTTCCACCTTTCACCTTCAGGATCAAGAGCATCATGTCCGGACTCTCCGAGCCCGGACGCGCCGCCCACTGACCCCGACGGGCAGCCCCCCGCCTCCACCCAGTTCGGCGAGGCGGCCCCGGCGTACGAAGCCGCCATCTATCTGAGGACGAAGGTGTTGCAGCACAATCCACGGACTCCGGTACCGCGGCCCGATCCACGTGACCGCCAGATGCAGCGATGGGCGGCCGAGATGGACCGTCTGAATCGGCTGGGGGCTCCTGGAGGTGACAAGGCACCCTATTCGTGGGACGAGATTAAGCGGATCGTCGACTGGGTGTTTGACACGTCGGACTTCTGGGCCCCGAACATCCGGAGTCCTGCGAAGTTGCGAGCTCAGATCACGACGCTGGAGGGTCAGATGCGGCGACCTGCAAACGCTCGGCCAGGTCGCCAGCGTGCCGCAAACTTCAACGTCCACTACGAGGGCAAGGACGAAGCGTGGTACGAGCAGTTCCAGGAAAGCGCCGAGAAGTTCAACCAGCGCCGCCAGGAGGAGGAGGCCCGGCGACGAGAGGCCGCCCAGGGCGACGCAAGTAGGGGTCCGCCGTGAGGCTACGTGACGGCCGGGGACCGAGCTGTTCCAGTAGGGAGGCGAGGCATTGGGTACGAGCAGGCCTGTTCGCGCGGATGAGATACTGGGAGCCCTCCAGCGGGAGACGCCTGACGACCACGTGTTCTTCGCGGCGGTCAAGACCGGGCCCACTCAGCTTGGGGGGACCCAGCTCCGCGTCCTGGACGCAGTCTGGCTGAGACGTTCTTGGACCCGGCCCTGGATCACCGGGTTTGAGGTCAAGGTCAGCCGGGGTGACTACACGCGGGACGAGAAGTGGGTGGAGTACCTCGAGGTGTGCCACCGGTTCTACTTCGTGGCGCCACCCGACGTTATCAGCCGCGACGAGTTGCCTCCCGCGGTCGGCCTGAGGATCTACGATCCGGCCACCAGTCGGCTCAGCACGCGTCGAGCTGCACCTGTTCGGCCTGTCGACCTGCCGGCAAGCTTGCTCTGGTACCTCATCATCAGCCGGCTGGAGCCCGACCGTCACCCGTTCTACCGGACTCGTCGGGAGCTTGCGGAGGCCTACCTCCGGGGCGGTAGGGAAGCTCAGCGTCAGATCGGCGAGAGGCTAGGGACCCGGCTCGCCCAGGACGTGGAGTTGCTGGCGGCGCGGGTCCAGGACCTGGAGCGGGACCTGAGCAGAGCCGAGCAGGCAAAAGCACGGCTCGAAGAGGTCCAGACGGTGGCCCGGACACACGGGATCCCCACCTGGCCGGAGGACCGGTTTGCAGAGACCCTGAACGAGAGGCTTGCGGGCGTGAATGATGGCCGGCAGATGGTCCAGCGGTTCGCTCGGGCTATGGCGCGAGATCTCCGGCATGTGCTGGAGCGAGCCGAACGAGCGCAGGGGGAGGAGAGGGAGTGCAGTTGAACACCCGAGTCCACTGCCTCAAGACGTGGCCAGAGTTCTTTAAGGCCATGAAGCGGGGGCGTAAGCGGTTCGACATCCGCCGAGATGACCGGGGCTTCAAGGTCGGCGATCGGCTGGTGCTTGAGGAATGGGATCCCAGCACGCAATCGTACACAGGCGAGGGGCTCATCTTCCGTGTCACCTACTGTCTCCGGAAGCAGCCGTGGGTGCCCAAAGGGTATGTCGCCATGTCGGTGGAGGAGGCGGCGGGATGAACCGAACCAAGATCGACTACGTGACCCACACTTGGAATCCGATCACGGGATGCCTGCACGGCTGCCCATACTGCTACGCGCGTCGGCAGGCAGAGCGCGGGCTGGGGGCATACGGGCGGCTCCCCAAGGGCGAGCGGTTCAAGCCCCGGTTCTGGCCGGGGCGGCTGGCAGAGCCACTGAATGCGGTGAAGCCTCGTCGGGTGCTGGTCTGCTCGATGGGCGATCTCTTCGGCCTGGGCGTCTCTGACAACTGGCGCGACGAGGTGCTCGGTGTCATGGGCGCGTGTGCTGGGCGCGGCTTCGGCCACACGTTTCTAGTGCTGACCAAGCGGCCCGAAGAGGCGCGGCGGTACATGACGCAGGACGACACCGGCTCTAACGTGCGGGTGAAGATGCAGGAGAACGGTTGGGAGTCCCGGGAGGACCTACTGAACATCGCTCCGCCCGGATCTGTGCTACCGGATGACCCGGTCTGGCCCCTCCCCAACGTCTGGCTCGGCACGAGCTGCGAGGACCAGGCCGCAGCTGGGGAGCGCATCCCCCTGCTCCTGGAGACCCCCGCCGCCATACGCTGGGTCAGCCTGGAGCCGCTGCTGGGACCGGTGGACCTGGGCGAATGGCTCTACCCCTGGCATACGGAAAGCGCGCATGCAGAGGACTGTGACGGGACCTGCCGGAACTGCCCCGTCCCCGTCCAAGTGCAGGACGACCTCATGCTGAACTGGGTCGTGGTGGGCGCGCAGACCGGACCCGGAGCTGTCACGCCGGAGGAAGTGTGGGTCCGGGACATCATCCGGCAGTGCCGGGAAGCCGGGGTGCCGGTGTTCTGCAAGGCGAACCTCGGGTTCCCGGATCTGCCGCGTCAGTACCCGCAGGGGGTGGAACTGCAAACCGACTTGAACCCGTACGAGGGGCATGCCCGGGAGGGGTAGGGATGTCCGCTGAGGACGCCGGCAGGAAGTATGTGTTCACCATCCCTGGCCGGCCGGTGCCCGCGGGGGACGTAACGCGGGCAGATAGCGGCAGCGATTTGGAGCGCGCATGGGCCATAAAGAATGCGCTTATGAGAGACTCGGACTGGTTTCGGTTCTTGGTGCTGGAGGGCGAGCCACAGTCGAAAGCAAGGCCGCGTTTCGGGCGCGGGCGGGCATATGCATCCAGCAAGCAGCGAGCCGCAGAACAAGAACTGGGCTACCGACTGAAACGCGTCTTCAACGAGCCATTCTTGAAGAACCTCGCTGTTGGCTGTGTGTTCTTTCGGTCAAACCGCCAGCGCATTGATACGGACAATCTCATGAAGCACGTGTTGGACAGCGCCAGAGGGGTGATATACGAGGATGACAGCCAGGTAACAGCGCACATGGGCATCTTGGAACACGACCCCGAGCGGCCCAGGACCCTGCTTGTTGTCGGCGAGCATAAGACGACGATGGACCGCAATCTCTCGACAGCGGCCTTGTGCGAGATGTGTGGTCAAGCCTTCAAGGTCAAGGCCCCTTTTTGGCGGACAAGGATGCGATTCTGCTCTCAGAACTGTCTCACGAAATGGCGCGGCCATGTAAGGCAGGGCGAGGGCAATTGCCTGGCTTGCGGGAAAAGCTTCAGGCGTCAGCGAGCTGGGCATAAGTACTGCTCCAATGAGTGTCGGCATGAAGGCACACGGAGGGTGAACAATCGCGCGCCGACTGTCTGCCGTGAATGCGGATCTCCCGTGAGCCGCCCGGAGTACCGGCGCTGTCGGTCTTGTTGGAGGAAGTCACTGCGCAGGCAACGTGACGGCCAGACTAAGCAGGAGGTAGCCGAGGGTGCGTGACCCGCGGTCAAGCAGGGAGTCCCTGGAAGGCCGTCGAACTGGCCAGCAGGGGGCCGAACTGAGCAAAGAAGCCGCCCTCCGAAAGGTCGCAAGGGCCCTGGACGAGGTCCAGTACGGTGAGATCATCATCAAGATGCAGGCCGGTAAGCCCGTGTGGGTGGACAAGTACGAGCGGGAGCGTGTTGGTAGCTAGGGATTAGGCGGGCAAGGGCCGACGTAAAGAGACGAGGCCGACTCCGCAGGGGGTCGGCTTTCGCGTTGCATGGAGGTGGCCGAGGTGGCCGGGGGAGCGACCGAGATAGGAACCGTCTTCGAGCGTCTGGCATGGACGCAACCGGAGGCCCTTCTGCGCTTGGCGGCGAGGGGGCTCCTGGTCGTCGAGGACCACCTGCCGGCGGGGGTGGCCACGCTCATGCGCCATGCAGCCTGGCGACGGGTCAGGCGGCGGCTCAGGCAGGTGCGTGTCGCATGATGCTAGACCCGACGCTCGTCGCCGGCATCGAGTACGACCTCCGGCACTACCGCCGGTGGCAGGCCCGCCTGGCCGAGCTCGCGGCGGAACTGGCTGACGTGTCGGAGCGTCGTGGCGATGTCGTCATCCTCGGCGTCCGCGTCCAGCAAGGACACAGCGACCCAACCTGTGCCACCGCACAGGCCCGGGAGAGGCTTTGGCGGGAGCGTCGCCGGCTCCAGCGGCGGGTTCGGCGTATCGACCACTTCCTGAAGGCGGTCTCTTCCCATCACCGGCGCCTGGTGGAGCTCTGGTACTTCGATGGTCGGCCGAGCCATGTGGTTGCCAGGCGGCTGCACGTAGCCCGGAGCACTGCCTACCGGATGAGGCAGGAGGCGCTCGCAACATATGCGCAGGTAGCGGGGCTGGTGCCTCAGCGCAATGCGGGGTGATTTTGAGGGGGTCGCAGACAATTCGAAAGGGGGTGGTAGCTGGGCGAGAGACACGCAAGTTGGGACGATTTTCGGACACTTTTCGGACACCTGGGCAGGATTGCCGTGGTAGCATGGTAGGGGGCAGGGTCTGCCGACGAAGAGCCGCCGGTGAGAGAGGCCGGCGGTTTCGTGTTGCTTGCCGGTGCTACTGCTCTCGAGTCTACGGAGAGGGAGGCGGACGACATGTTGATCAGGGCATCCGAGGCCACGGAAGTCAGCATCGCTGGCCTGCCTCACCGTGTGGAACGGGTACCGGACCTGGTTCGGGATCGGGATGCGCTCGGCGAGTTCTGCTTGGTCAAGGGACTCATCCGGCTGGACGAAGGGCTGACGGTGGACTTGGGGGAGGCGGCCTTCGTCCACGAGGTCACGGAGGCCTTGAACGTCTACCTGGGCTTGGGGCTGAACCACCGGCAGATCGTGGCCCTCAGCAAGGGGTGGCACCAGGTGCTCAGGGATAACGGGCTGATCTTCGGGGCTGGTAGGGGTGGGTAAGGGCAAGAACGAGCGACTCACCCCCAAGCAGCAGGCATTCGTGCAGGAGTACCTGGTTGACCTGAACGCGACGCAGGCCTGCATCCGAGCGGGATACAGTCAGAGGAATGCCGACAAGATCGGCTCGCAGTTGCTAGGTAATCCTAGGGTCGCCGCAGGTATTCAGCAGGCCCTCAAGCGGCGTGAACGCCGGACTGAGGTCACCGCCGACCGCGTGCTCAAGGAGCTCGCCCGCCTGGCCATGTCGGACATGCGGCAGCTCATGTCCTGGGGCCCGGAAGGCGTGAGTCTCCGGGAGTCCAGCGAGCTGAGCGATGACGCCGCGGCGGCCGTGGCCGAGGTTGCCGAGGTCAAGACCCTGCACGGCGGCAGCCTCAAGCTCAAGCTGCACTCCAAGGAGAGGGCTCTGGAGCTCCTGGCTCGCCACCTGGGCCTGATAGTCGACCGTCGCGAGCTTACTGGCCCCGGCGGCGGCCCCATCCTCGTCAAGACCTGGGCCGACCTGGCGGTGATGGCAGATGACGATGCTGCAGCCGGCCCTGAGCCCCACGCCGGAACAGGCGAAGGCGATCCTGGAACGGGCCCGGCGTGATCCCGCTTGGTGGGTGCGAGAGGTCCTCGGCGTTCGCCTCTGGTCGAGACAGGTGGAGATCCTCGAGGCCGTCCGGGACCACGACGAGGCGGCGGTCGCGAGCTGCCACGGCGCTGGCAAGAGCTTCGTGGCGGCCGATGTAGTTCTGTGGTTTCTGTGCGCCCACCGGCCAGCCATCGTCATCACCACCGCGCCGACCGACCGCCAGGTCAAGGGCATCTTGTGGAAGGAGATCCGACTTGCGCATCAGCGGGCGACCTACCCACTGGGCGGGAGACCGCTGACCCAGGAACTCCGGTTCGCGGATGACTGGTGGGCCTGGGGGTTCACGGCTCCCGACTACGACCCCAACCGGTTCCAGGGCTACCACGAGGCGCACGTCCTGGTGGTGGTGGACGAGGCCGCCGGCGTCTCGGAAGAGATCTACGAGGCGATCGACGGCATCCTGTCCGGCGAGCACTGCCGGCTCCTCATGATCGGCAACGCGACCGACCCGACGGGCCGGTTCGGCCGGAGCTGGCGGACGCCGGGCGTCAAGACGATCCGGATCAGCGCCTACGACACCCCGAACTTCACGACCTACGGAATCACCGAGGCGGACATCGCGGCAGGGACCTGGGAGCAGAAGATCACCGGTCCCCTCCCGTACCCGAAGCTCGTCACCCCGGCCTGGGTGGCCAAGCGCTACCGGCGGTGGGGCCCGACCTCGCCGATGTACCTGGCGCGGGTCCTGGGCCAGTTCCCCGAGGCCGGCGCGAACACGCTCATCCCGCTCTCGTGGGTGGAGGCCGCTCAGCGCCGCCAGCTGGAGCCCGGCAACCCCAACGTCTTGGGGGTGGACGTGGCGCGGTACGGCGATGCCGAGACGGTGATCTGCCATCGCCGGGGCCCGGTGTTCCGGATCTACCTGGTGGCCACGCGCGAGAACACGGTTCAGACCTCCGGGCGGGTGGCGGTGGCGCTGCGGGAGACCGGAGCGGCTCAGGCTCAGGTTGACGAGGTAGGGGTCGGGGCCGGAGTGGTTGATAATCTTGAGGCTGCCCGAAAGCCCGTGATGGGGCTCAATGCCGGTGCTGCACCGCGAGACCGAGAGAGATTCGCGAATGCCCGGGCGGAATGGTACTGGGGCCTCCGCGAACGGTTCGAGACTGGCGATATCGACCTCGACCCGGCGGACGAGGAGCTGGCCGCCCAGCTGTCCAGCCTCCGCTACCGATACACCGCCCGCGGACAGATCGAGATCGAGAGCAAAGACGAGATGAAGAAGCGCGGCCTGGCGAGCCCCGACCGGGCCGACGCCGTGATGTTAGCCTCAGCTGAACAGCCGGTCAGGAAAGGCGCCGTCCCCAAACACCCCGCTTGGTAAGGAGGTGCGTCCGTGCCCGAGCCTGAGACCTACCCGATGCCGCCCTGGCTGGCCCCCGGTCAGCCCTGGCCGCCCAAGGACCACGCGGAGCGCCTCCGGGAGATTCGCGACTGGAGGGACCTGTTCAGCGGCGAACACAGCCGCGTCTACCAGGAGCACTACAAGCGGCTCCAGGATGTCCGGGAGAGCGAGACGCGCGAGCCGGTGACCTTGCTGGACTTCCTCGCCCGGCTGGCCGCGGCCAGGGGGACCTACGAGCAGGAGATCAACCTGCCGCAGGCCCTGAGTCTGCTCTGGGCCGACCTGCTGGCCGGCCAGCCTCCGAAGTTCCGGGCGGGAGCTACGGTGGACGGGCCCGACCCGGGCGACGAGGAGAGCAATGCCATCGAGCGCCTGACGCGAGACCTCGTCGGCGAGATCCACGAGGCGGTCATCGAGCAGAGCCTGGCCGGCGACGGCGTGCTGGTGGTCACCTGGCGAGACGGCCGGGGGGCCCGGGTGGTCGCGTACCCGGCCGACCAGTGGATTCCGTGGTCGGCGACCGGTGATCCCAACGAACCCACGGCGCACGTCCTGTTCCGGGAGACCTCGGCCGGCGGCCGGACTATGATCGCCGTCGAGGTGCACTTCCGGGGCCTGGTGCGGTACCGTCGCTTCGAGGTCGGCGGTGGCCAGCTGGTCCGGGAGCTTGAGCCCGAGTTGCCGGCCGGCGTTCAGCCGGATCAGCAGTTGCAGGGCCTCACCGAGTTCCTGGTCCAGCCGTTCCCGAACATCGCCAGCGCCAAGGGGTCCACCGGTCTCAGCGACTACCGTGCCATCGACACCCTGGTCTCCGAAATGGACGTGCGGGCCTCGCAGTGGGGGCGGCTGTTTGATCGGTACACCGCGCCCACGATGTACGGGCCGGACTCCGTCCTCGAGCGTGACCCTGCGACTGGTCAGTGGGTGTACAAGACCGCGCCTGATGGTCGCTACATCCCGGTCGGGCCAGACGACAAGGCACCGGGGTACCTGACATGGGACGCCCAGTTGGAGTCTCAGCTCCAAGTCTGGGACCGGCTGCTCGACATCTGGTACACCGTGACGGGCACCACGCCGGCGGCGTTCTCGCTCTTCAGGGAGGGCGGGGCCCCGTCGGGCACGGCGCTCCGGCTACGCCTGGCCCGGCCGCTGCAGGTGGCCGGCCGCAAGCGTGAGAGGCTGGAGCCGGCTCTCCGCCGGGCGCTGCTGGCCGCGCAGCAACTCGACGTGACCCTGGGTAGCCAGAAGTACCGCCCGACATGGCCGGTCGTCGACTGGCCGGACGGGCTGCCGCATGACCCGCAGCAGGCGGCTCAGACGGAGGCGACCCGGAAGCAGGCCGGCCTGACCACCACGCAGCGCGCGCTGATGAGGCTCGATGGGTTGAGCGAGGCCGAGGCTGAGCAGGAGGCTAAGGCGATCGCGGCAGAGGGTGCGGGATCCACTGCGCCGCCTACGGAGCGCCCGTCGGTGACCCTGCCGGCGGCTGAGATCTGATGGCCACGCGGCCAGAGGACCTGGTACGACTGAGCGAGGCGGAGGCCAAGCGACTCACTCAGCTCTACATGGAGGCCGAGCTTGAAATCCTGCGGCAGGTGGACCGGGCGATGGGCCGCGGCAACGACCTCCGCTACCTGCGCGGGATGCTCGACAACGTCCAGGCTATCCTCGAAGACCTCATAGATGGTAACCGTCAGTGGTGCGAGCAGGCGATACCGCGGGTGTACGTCGCCGGCGCCGAGTTCGCCGACGGCCTGTCAGGCAAGGCGAGCGCAGGATTCGGGGCCATCCATCAGCAGGCCGTCAAAGTCCTGGCCGACAACGCCTTCGACCGACTGGACAACGTGCGCCAGGTGATCGGCCGGCGAGTGGAGGACGTGTACCGCCAGTACGCACTGGAGGCCACCAGGCAGTCGATCATCGGCTACAAGTCATGGCAGCAGGTCAGCCGTGAGTTCCGCGACAACCTGCGGGCGGAGGGCATCACCGGGTTCCGGGACGCCGCCGGCCGCGAGTGGAACATGAAGACCTATGCTGACATGGTGGCCAGGACCACGACCATGGAGGCGCACCTGACTGGCACCGCCAACCGGCTGCTGGAACACGGCCATGACCTCGTTAGGATCAGTCAGCACGCCGGCGCGTGCGAGAAGTGCCGGCCATGGGAGGGGCGGATCCTCAGCCTGACGGGGAAGACGCCGGGGTACCCGACGCTGGAGACGGCGCGCGACGCCGGGCTCTTTCACCCGCGCTGCAGGCACGCCTATGGGCTATACCTCGACCTGGACACCGAGATCGAGCAGTTGGAGCAGGAGCTGGGCGAGGATCAAGCCGGCAAGGCGAGTCAAGAGGTTCTCAGGACCAAGGTAGAGCCCCTCAACGTCGACCACATTGATACCAGGGCCGGTCCAATATGGCTTGACCCGGCACCGCCAGCCCATCATAAGTCGCAAGCACTGGTCGGAGAGGCTCTCGCGCGAGCAGAGCAGCACGCTAGCTTTGAAGGAGTCAGAATCCTAAACATCCCACGCATAGACCGTAGGAACCCAGGGGTCAATGCCTTCGTATTGCCCGATGAAAAGGCGAACAGCATCTACCTTCTCGCCTCCAACGTCAAGCGGTTCGCACAGATGGAGGCGGCAAGCATAGAGTTCGTTCACAGAACTCTGGGGCTTCAGCGGTCGGCTGACGCTACTCGTCGAGCAACGGATGTGGTAGAATACACGAAAAGGGTCTTGCTCCATGAACTGGGTCACATCGTCCACAAGCGAGTTGGCCAGGACATACTCCGGACGATCGACCTTTCGTTCAAGGATTACACGCTGGAGATAATCAAAGTGGGCGTAGCCTACGGAGGGCCACCTGACTGGGTTGATGTTAGGCGCTTGGCTGAATGCATCGCTGAGGACTTCAGGCTACTGGTCGATCCTAACAGCGTGTACCCGCATGCTCATACGGCAGAATACGATCTGCTGTACCCGGTCGAGGCTCACGCTCGGAGGCAGATGCTGAAGGTGGCGATGAAGTGGTGAAAGACAGGTTCCGTGATTACCAGAGCCACAAGCCCAAAGGTATGGCCGTGAGCGAGTGGAAAGCGCTGATGGATAAGCGCAAGGCTGAGTTTGAGACACGCATCCCGGTCATCTCAGACGAGGAGTTCTCAAAGCTCGTCCGAGCGTCGGACGAGGATGATGGTGTGTTGCGCTAGTCCTCGGCAGCTCCTTTGACTGCGATGGGTTCCCCCTCCACCGCGATCCCGTAGATCGCCCGATCGTTGAACCGCATGGGCACCGGGATGCGGCCCTTGTAGCACCAGCAGCCGCGGACCTCATCCCAGGTGATGCGGCCAAATCGGGTGAGAGTTCCGGCCCGGGGAACATACGAAAAGCCGCACTCCCGCCAGAACAGGCGGGTGTGTTCTTTACCGAGGCGGATCAGCGTGGGAACCAAGTCGCGTTGGCGGATGAGCCACAGGCGCTGGTTGATGCCCACGTGAACGGATAGCTTGTCCTGAGGCATGTACCACTCCAAGACGTCACCCCTGGAAGCGTTCTCCGGGGGTGATGCTGTTTCCTGTGACGATTCATGGCCCGCCAGGCGCGGGCTTTTCACTTCCAGGGGCCAGGAGCCCCAGAGAGGAGCCAGGTGCTCATGATGACCGAGGGGACCACTAACCCGACGCCGGCACCCGGTGCACAACCGGCACCCAGCACGCAACCGGCGCCGCAGCCGGCACCCGCGCCGAACCCGCAACCGTCTCCATCGCCCCAGTCGACTCCTGGAGGCCAGGTCTTCACGGAGGACTACGTCCAGACTCTTCGCGGCGAGGCCGCCGGCTATCGTACCCGACTGCGCACCTTCGAGCAAGCCGTCCGGCAGGCCCTGGGACTCGCGGAGGGCGCCACTCTGCCCGACGATGTGGCCAAGGCCCTGGCCGGGCTGAAGACCGCCGGCCAGCAGGGCCTTGAGCAGACGACCGGCCGGGCGAAGACAGCGCTCTTGAAGGGCGCGTTCGCAGCCGCCGCGGCCGGCAAAGCGGTTGACGTGGACGACGCCTTCGCGCTGGCGGGCCAGGAGCTCGCCGATGTGGAGGTCGACCTGGAGACGGCCACCATCAAGGTCAAGCCGGCCCAGGATGGCAAGCAGCGCAGCATGGCCGACCTGGTGGACGCCGTGCTCGCGCGAAAGCCCCATCTCAGGGCCCAGGGGGCCCCGGGGGGAGTGGGGGGTACCGCACCTGCCGGGGGTGGGGGCGGTCAGGAGAAGGATGAGGATGTCGCCAAGCGACTCGCGGAGGCCCGCAAGGGCCCTGCCGAGCGCAAGAGCTTCTGGGACCGCGGGCGGCAGTAGCCCCCCGGCCCACGAGGAGGGACGTGACCCATGCAGCTTCAGCCCAGAACCATTGCGACGCCGGCCACCGATGTAGAGTTCCTCGCCTCGCGGCACATAACCACCAAGGCGGTCACGCTTGACGCCGACACGGTCGAAGCCGACGAGAACGGGGACAAGATCCTGCGGGCCGGTACCGTGCTTGGCAAGATCACGGCCTCGGGCCTGCACGGGCCGTATGGGGGCCGCAGCAACGAGGTACAGCAGTTCGACCTCGGGCAGGCCAGCGCCGGCACATTCACCATCTCGTTCGACGGCGAGACCACGGCGGCCATCGCCTACAACGCCACGGCCGCCGCAGTCAGGGCCGCCCTGGAGGCGCTCAGCAACATCGACCCCGGCGACGTGACCGTCACGGGAGGGCCTCTGCCCGGCACCGCGGTCGTCATCGCCTTCGGCGGCCGGCATGCCGGCAAGGACGTGCCGGAGATCACCATCAACGCCGCAGGTCTCACGGATCCCACCGTCACGATCGCGACCACGACAGCAGGCGGCTCTGCCGCGAGCGACGGCCGGGAGACCGCCGACTGCATCCTGCTCAACACCATCAACATCCGCTATGGCAACGCTGCGGCCGCCGCGGTTACCCATGGCGTGGTGTACGAAGTCCGCCTGACCGGTCTCGATGCGGCTGCGAAGACCCAACTCGCCCGCATCGAGTTCCGGTAGGCGAGGGAGGTGTGAGAGATGCCCAACGAAGTACAGCTGCGGGAGCTCAGCCCCCGCACCATCCTGTTCTACGCCCGGGACCTCGGGACCGTCAACGACGGGCCCTTGGCCGTGGCGTGGCAGCTCGTCCAGGAGCTGTTCCCGGCTCGGAACGTCCTGGACCTGACGTATGAGTACTGGATCGGGCAGGTCAACCGTCCCATCATGGCCACGCTAACTCCCTACGACGTGGAGGCGCCTCTGGCTAGCCGGCCGCCGATCGGCGACCGGAAGGTGGGCGACATGCCCAAGATCCAGCGGAAGCTCCGCCTGAGCGAACAAGAGCGCCTCTTGCTCCTGCGGATCGCCAACAACGCCACTCTGCCGGCAGAGGTTCGGGCCTACGTCCAGCGGCGGTACGACGACATCACCCAGATGCGGGATGCCGTCCTGGCGCGGATCACCTACCTCTGCCTGCAGGCCGTCACGACTATGGGTCCCATCAGCTTCGACGAGGGCGGCATCCGGCTGACCGTGGATTTCGGCATCCCCGAGACCCAGCGCGAGGTGCTCGAGACTCCGTGGAGCAACGCGGAGGCCAATCCCTACGAGGACATCACCCGCTGGGTGCAGGCTGTCGAAGACGCCCAGGGGTTCACCCCGACCCGGGCCATCACCAGCACCTCAGTGGTTCGGGCGCTGCTGGCTCACCAGGCCATCCGTGAGCTCATCATGGGCCGGAACTTCGCAGACCAGCTCCGCCGGGCCCCGACCCTCTCGGAGTACAACATGTGGGCCAGCGGGTTCGGGTTCCCGCAGCTCGCCGTCCTCGACAGCCAGGTGTGGGTCGAGGACGCAGTGGGGGCGCGCAGCCTGATCCGGCTCTTCCCGGCGGACAAGTTCGTGATGCTGCCGCCTGAGCCGCTCGGGCACCTCCTGATGGGGACCACCGCTGAGGCCATCGGCATGGTCGAGGCCGGCACGATCTCCACAGAGGAGGCTCCGGGCCTCTGGGCCGGGATCTACCGGGAGACCGACCCGCCCGTGCAGTGGACGAAGGCCGCGGCGATCGCGTTCCCGACGTTCCCCGGCGCCGACCGCCTCTTCCTGGCGGAGGTGCTGTAGCATGGCGGCGTGGGACCGGCTCATCGCGGTACAACCGATCCGGGTCCGGGGGCGGACCGTGATGCCCGGCCAGCCGCTGGAGGTTGCGGTCGACCGGGCCGCGTGGCTACTGGGGCGCGGATACGCTCGGAGGGCCGCCGAGCCGGCCCCCGCTCACGATCCGGATCCGCCTGCTGCGGGTGGGGGACCGCCCGAAGCTCCGGCCAAGCCGGCTGCCTCCCGGGCCCAGACCAGACCGCGCAAGCGGTCGTCCCGCAGCTCACGCAGTCGCCGGGGGGAGGGGTAGTCCATGCCCCTCCCCAGCTCCATCCTGACCCCGGAGACGGCAGGGCCGCTCGTAAACCAGGCGGCCCTTACCGTCGGGGTGCCTCGAGCCGGCTGGGACACCGCGAACAGCTCGATCCGACAGGCGGCGCTCGATGCCGCCTGGCAGGCGGTGGCGGCCGCACCGGGTCACAACCTGGCCGGCCGGACGGGCGACCTCGCACTGCGTCTGGCGGTGGTGGTGGAGGCCCTGGTGCGGCTGGACCTGGCGGGTGACACGAGCGCCGCTGTACGCTCCCGGTTGGCGGCCCAGGGCGTCGCTAGCGCCTCCGCGGGCTCCATATCCGAGAGCTATGGCCGCCGGCCAGCGCTGCACCCGGCCACCCGCGCCTTGCTGCAGCCGTACAGCGGGGTGGTGAGGCTGGCGTGAGCCTCGCGGCCTCATATCTCAACCAGACCGCCGTCTGGAAGCGGATGATCTCACCGGACGGCTACCCGCCGCAACCCGAGGCACCCGGCACATCGATCAAGGTGCGATGGGAGGCCAGGCGGCGCCTCGTGCGCAACGCCCAGGGCCAGGAGGTCGTGTCCGAGGCCCGTGTGTTCTGCTTGGAGGCGGTACAGCCCGGCGACGTGCTCAGCTACGGCGGCCGGGACTGGCCGATCATCGCCGTGAGCGAGGTGACGGACCTCGGTGGGGCGGTGGCACACCGGGAGATAGCAGTATGAGCAAGCGCAGCCACTTCGATGGCCGGGCGGCTAGAGCGTTGGCCCGGACGGTGGGGCTGAGGGCGCTGGCCGATGGCGGTGAGTTCGTGCTGACCGAGAGCCAGACGGAGATTCCACATGCGTCCGGTACCATGCAGCGGACGGGGACAGTGGTCGTGGCCGAGCGCGAGGGCGCGGTCTACGTGTCCTACAGTACGCCGTACGCGATCCGGCAACACGAGGACCTAACGCTGCGACACCCGGACCCCCGCAACCCTCTGTCGACCCCGGGCCGCAAGGCCAAGTTCCTCGAAGATCCGTTCAACCGGTTGAAGGACCGGATCCTGAAGCTTGCCCGGTTGCGCGTACAGAAGGCGCTCCGCGACGCCAAGTGAGGTGGTCGGTGTGCTGCTCGACGACATCGCGGCTTACCTCCAGGCTCAGGGGATCGGGACCGTGGGTACCGACATCCACAAGGGCTTCCTGCCCGACCAACCCGACAACGTGGTGGCGCTGTTCGAGTACGCGGGCTCGGCGATGGGACTCACCATGTGCGACAGCCCGACGATAGAGCGGCCGGGGCTACAGGTACGCGTGCGGAATCGGACCTATCCGGCAGCCAGAGCCAAGATCGAGGCAGTTGTGGACGTTCTCCACGGCTGTGCCGAGCTCGTCCTCGGAGGTACACGGTACCTCCTGATCCGGGCCAATCAGAGCCCGGCGTCTATGGGTCTCGACGCGAGCAATCGCAGCGAGCTGGTGGTCAACTTCACAGTTCTCAAGGAGAGGTGATACGACCGTGGCCCTCAGCGGCAAGAGCGGCACTGTCTACATCGGCGCCAACAGGGTGGCCGAAATCGCGAAGTGGTCCCTGGACTGCAAGGCGGACAACATCGACGTGACCAGCTTTGACAGCGAAGGCTGGAAGGAGTTCCTGGCCGGGCTCAAGGAGTGGAGCGGGTCGTTCGAAGGCAACTTCAAGCCCACAGACACCAATGGTCAGGCGGCGATCATCAACGCGTGGCTCAACGGCACTCCGGTGTCCCTGGAGTGTCGGATCGACGCCACCAAGAAGTTCGCCGGCAGCGCGCTGGTGAGCTTCGGCATCGAAATGCCCGTGGACGCGGAGGGCAGCTTCAGCTGCGACTACCAGGGCACCGCTGCGCTGACTCCGACCCTCACGTAAGGAGGGACCTGCATGGCTCTTAGCGGCAAGGTGGGGGCGGTCTACGTGTCAGACGTGGATGCCGCCCCCGTCCCCTTCATCGACGAACCAACGACTCCGGACGCCGAGCGCCGACGCTATCAGGTGACCGATCCGGACTACCGGTACTGGTCGCTGGATGCAGCGATCACCGTCCGGGTGGACGACATCGCGATCACGTCCGGCTTCACGCTGGAGCGCGCCGGCGGCGTCGTGGTGTTCGACGTGGCTCTGGATCCCCTTGACGTCGTGACCGTCAGCGGCACGGCGCTCACGATGGTCCAAGGCGGCGGGTTCTTCAAGTGGTCATTCGACGCCAAGGGCGAGGACAGCAACGCCACCACGTTTGAGTCCGGCGGGTGGAAGGAGTTCCTGCGGGCGATCAACGGGTGGTCGGGGAGCGCCGAGGCCTACTGGGGTGACCGCCAGTTCTTTGACTCCCTCGGGCAGATCATCGTGGTCAAGCTATTCGCGGATGCCGGTGCCTCGCAGCGATGCTTCGAAGGGTTTGCGTTGATCACGTCCGAGGGCATTGAGACCTCCGTTGACGCACTGGTGCAGGACAGCATCGACTTTGAGGGGGTCGGCCCTCTCTATCCGCGGTTGTAGGAGGGGAAGCATGCGCACCAAGACGGTCACCGTCAACGGCAAGGATGTCGCCGTCCAGGAGCGGCGGATCGGCGAGCTCGAGCAGCTCGTCGCCGAACTGTTCCCCGGCTCCGGCGGCAGCCTCGCCAAGCTCAACCTGGCCAAGCTCGCTGACAAGCTCGACTGGAGCCTGTTCTACGAGAAGATCCCGCTGTTGTGTCCCCAGCTTACGGAAGAGGATGTCAGGCAGGCGTACCCGAGCGAGCTGGAGGCGCTGGTTGAGGCGTGGGTTGACGTGCATTTTTTCGGGCTGAGGCGGTTGATCGGGCCGCTGATGGGCTTGGCTCAGACTGGCTCGACACGGAAGCGGTAGTCCTGCTGGCCAGGGAGTTCGGGTGGACGCTTGATCAGACCAGATCACACCGTCCCAGCGAACTGCTAGCGATCATGCGGGAGCTGCGCAGGCAGAAGACGGCCCAGGAGTACCACGAGCACCGGAATCGGTGGGCGTTCCTGGCGGCCGCAGTGACCAACGGGGCCCTCATTGTCGCCAGCATGTTCTCACGCAGGAAGCCCAAGCTCACATCGCCCGACGACTTCATCGACAAGCGCTTCCGCCGCCTGGCCGAGAGGGCAACAGGGGAGTCCCGGCCGACTGACTGGGACTCCCTCATCGCGGATGCAAAGGCGAAGGGGCTTAGGGGACCGTGGTAGCAGGCGGTTGCGGTTTGGGCTTGCGTGAGGCGGCAAACTCCATCGCCGCAATAGCTAGGCAGACCACGGCCCATACCTTCATGTCGCCAAAATCGTTGGTGGCTTCAATGGCGGCGAGTCCGGCGCAGATCAGAGATATCACCATCGCGGCCTTCGGCAGCTTGAAAGCGAAGCCTCCGCCCACCATCAATAAGAGTCCGACGAGCATCCCGATTAGGCCAGCCTTGGACTCCGGATCCGCGATGGCTCCCAGTCCGGTGACTACACATGACTGAAAGGTGATCGCGCATCCGAGAACCAGAGAAATGACTGCCGATGCAACTTTCAATGACGACACCTCCTTGACGCACGGTTCGACGCACCGCTAGCAAACCCTGCCATATCCTACGCCCCTGGCAGCGAGGTGAAACACGATGAACGTAGGCGAACTCTTCGTCCGCCTGGCGATGGACTACAGCCAGTACGACCGGGACGAGCGCACGGCCAGAAGCCGGGTCACCAGCCTTGGGGGAACCCTGTCCGGCATCATGAAGAACGCCTTCAGCTTCTCTTTGGGGCTCGGCCTGGTCCAGGGTTTTCGCTCCCTGTCCGGAGCGGTGACGGACTTTGTAAACACGGCAGCACGCACCGACGTCCTCAACATCGCGATGCAATCAGTGGCCCGTTCATCTGGCTATGCGGTAGATGCCCTGAGTGAGCATAAACAGGCCGTCATGGAGAAGGGCATTGCCGAGCAAGAGGCTACTCAGATCCTTACCCGGTTCATGCAGGCACAGCTAGATACAGTCGATGCCGCCAGGCTAGCCCGCGTGGCCCAGGATGCCGCCGTGATAGCGGGCTTCAATTCCTCCCAGGCGGCGGAGCAGATGACGGAGGCCATCGCTAAGCAGCGCCCGGAACTGCTGTCCGCCTTCGGCATGACCCGGAACATGAACGATATCTATGCGGACTATGGGCGAACTGTGGGCAGGACGGCCGCGCAGCTGACCGAGGCGCAGAAGAAGCAGGCGATGCTCTCGTACATTCTGTCGGAGGGCGAGAAGATTGCCGGGACCTACGAGGCCAGCATGGGGGCGGTCGGAAAGCAGATTAGCTCTCTGCCCAGGTTCTGGGACACGCTGAAGAATGCCATCGCCAGACCGTTAGCACTGCCCGCGGTGAGCGTGGTTGTCGAAGGCATCACCAACGCGCTTAGGAATGGCATTGCCTGGGCAGAAGCCAACCAAGCGATGCTGCAACGATGGGGTCAGTCCATCGCTAACGCCGTAACAATGGCCTGGCGCTGGATTCTGGGGTTTGCGCGCTCGGTAGCCGCACACTGGAGCGTTGTACGGCCTCTGACTATTGGCGTGGTCTGGGCGTTCATGACCTTCAGGGCCGTGTCGATTGCCCTGCGCGGAGTTGAGGCAGCTACAAGGACGCTTCTGTTGACGACGCGGCTCCTCAAGGGGCAGATGGACGCCACCAGCATCTCGTCCATCTTCTTGAGGCGAGTGGTAACAGCCTACAACGCATCAGCCGCCGCGGGAGCCATCACTAGCTTCACATTCGCGGGAGCATTGAGCGTGCTCAAGGCCGCGATCCGCGCGGTCTGGACCGCCCTCGGCCCGATCGGGTGGACCATCTTAGCCATAAGCGCCGTGCTCGGCATTGGTGTCGGTGCGTGGAACAAGTACTCCACCTCCGTCCAGCAAGCCGCTCAGAAGGCGCAGATCGAGAAGATGGCCGCGCAGCAAAAGGCTTACATAGAGAGCGTCAACAAGGCAGCCGCGGGCACCAACGCGCAGGCGGACGCCCTCGGCGACCTCGGCAAGGCCTCCAAGAGCAACCTCCAGTCCTTTGATGAGGTCCACTCTCTGATGGACGAGATGGCCGACGCAGCGGCACCTTCTCTCGACATGACCGCTCTCGGCGTACCGGAGTTGCCCGGGCTGTCGATGGATACGTCCGACCTGTTCGCAGATCTCACTGGCCAGACGGAAGGCGCAAAGGCCACCTTGAGCGGCTTCTTCGGTTGGCTCAGGGACCGAGTCACCGGCAACCTGGCTGAGCAGAGGGATATCTGGTCGGGGATCCTGGGCGACGTGCTGGCCACATGGAGCTCATGGTGGGAAACGGTCAAGACCAAAGCCGGAGACGGGGTCGCCGCGATCAGCAGCAAGTGGGCTCAGATGAGGGACGGCGTGGCCACGTGGTGGGCGGGGATCACCGGTGACCTGAGCGCATGGTGGGAACGGGTTTGGACGAACGCCGGAGAGACATGGGAAGGCGTCCGGTCTACCATCGCCGACAAGTGGAACGCGTTGAAGACCGACGCGCCGGTTGTCTGGGAAAGCATCAAGTCCACCATCGCTACCCGGTGGCAGCGCCTGAAGACAGATGCCCCGGTCTTGTGGGAGGACATCAAGCAGAGCATCTCAACCCGCTTCGAGCAGGCCAAGTCGAGCGTGATCACCGCCGCTCAGAGCATGCGGGACAAGGCTCCCGAGGCCTGGGCCACGCTGCTGGCCCGGATCCGGGAGAAGAAGGATGACCTCTTCAGTGCGCTCACCGGGCCGTGGGATGACGCGAAGGCCACAATCCTCGGCCTGATCGACTCGGCCAAGAACTGGGGCAGGAACCTGGTCGACAACATCTCGGACGGGATCAGGGAGAAGATGGCCTCGGTCAGGGACGCCGTGAACGGCGTCGCCGATATCATCAAGGGCTGGCTGGGCTTCGGGTCACCGACAGAAGAGGGCCCGGGCCGCCACGCCGACCGGTGGGCTCCCAACCTCATGCGGATGTACACCGACGGCATCCTGGCCAACCTCGGCAGGGTCCAGGCCGCGGCCCGTGATGTAGCCGAGAGCCTGGTGCCAACGACCCCAATGCCCAGTCCGGCACTCCTCCACCTGCCGGAGCCGGTCCGCCCGCTGCGCGACGGCGGCGCGGAAGTCGGCGGGGGCGCTGAAGTCGCCGCCGACGCTATGGGCCAGGCGGTCTATGCCGCCCTCCGGGATGCGTTCCTGGTCGAGCGGGCCCGGGGCGGCTCCGAAGACCGCGAGCTGGTGCTGCAGGTCGACGGGCAGCGGCTCGCTCGGCTCCTGATCCCCGCGATTCGGCGGGAGGAACAGAGAACGGGTGTCCGGACGCTGCGCTTGCAGGAGGTGTAGCCCGTGGCGCCGGTGACCATCAACGGACAGCCCATCGCCAATGCGTCAGAGATAGAGCGAGGCCAGTTCCGGATAACCAAGGCCGAGCGCACTGCGGACGGCACCATGGTCATGGACCTGATTGCCATCAAGCACAGGCTGGACCTGCGCTGGAACCGGATAGCCGAGGCCAGCTACAAGGAGATCCTGAACTTGCTCGCGGGTGACGTGTTCTACCAGGTGGCCTACCCCGACCCGCAGGCTCCAGACGGTCAACGCACCATCACGGCTTACGTCGGCGACATCACCGACGGGGTCTGGCAGCGGGTGGGTGGCGTGAGGTACTTCCGGGACGTGCGGATAGGCCTGATCGAACGGTGACCGAGCGGGAAGGGGGACGGTGAGATGCAGGGAGACGGCATGCGCCTGAGCGTGACGGTCAAGACCCGGCTGAGCAAGTACGGCGAGGGCCAAGCGCCCGACGGAGCCGAGCCGTTCGAGACCATCGAGCGGGAGTACGTGCTCGAGGGCGACGAGGCACTCGAGGTGCTGCGGCAGGCCGGAATTGACCCGAGCAGCATCGGCAAAGGAGGGAACGAGCTGTGCCGCTGACCAATGCAGGATGCAACTTCATGGCCGGGGCGCTGACCGGTCACGAGACCACCCTGTTCAACAACGCGAACGCGCGGATCGGCGTGGGGGACGGGACCACGGCCTTTTCCGCGACCCAGACCGACCTCATGGGGACCAACAAGTTCCGCAAGGGCATGGATGCTACGTTTCCGACGAGGTCCACCAACGTGCTCACGTTCAAATCGACCTTTGCTTCGGGGGAGGCGAACTTCGCCTGGCAGGAGTGGGGCGTGTTCAACGCCGCCTCAGCCGGCCCCATGCTCAACCGGCTGGTCGAGAACAACGGCACTAAACTCAGCGGGCAGACCTGGGTCTTCGAGGTGCAGTTGACGGTCAACATCGGCAGCTAGGGCCGGGCCGATGAGTGAGCAGGGGAGATACACGAGCGTCGATCAGGTCCAGGACAGCATCCTCGACCCCGCCCGCAAGTGGCTCTCGCTTCATCGCAACAGCCTGGACGGCTCGTGGCATCCCCTCGACTCCTCGATGCAGGCACAGGTTGGCTGGTGGGGGACGAGGCTGTCCGGGGCCGACGGCATCCTGGACCCCGTGTCGGTCCTGGATTTCACCCACGAGTCCAGGTCGGTTCATGTCCTCCGCGTGGTCGGCGACAGTCTGCTGGGCGAGTATCCGGTCGACTTCGCAGTGCGGCTGTATGACGTCGGCGGCGCCCTGCTTCACACGGAGACCGTCACCGGCAACAGCGAGGTCGTGTGGCGCAAGGCCATCCCGACCATCGACGGCGTGACCCGGGTGACGGTCACCGTCAGCCGCATCAGCCGGGCCGGCAGCGTGGCCAAGATCCTCGAGGCCCTGAACCCGTTCGAGGTGATCCGGGAGGACACTCTCCGGCCTACCGCTGCCGAAGCCACAGGCTACATCGGAATCGGTCTCACCTCGGCGGACACTGTCCTGGTCAAGCTGGCCGAGGCTCGGAGCCTCACAGCGTCCATCGCACGCGTCGACACCTTGCAGCTGGCCCAGAGCCTTGAATCGGCCAAGAGCGTGACCGTGCAGGCGGCCGGGGCCGACGTACTGCTGACGGTCATGAGCGAGAGTCGGCAGCTGACCGCCCATCTGCCCGTCCGCACTGATGGACTCGTTGCTCGGATGGGCGACACTGGCGTCCTCACCGCCGTTGTAGCTCGTGCCGATGCGCTTGCGATTGCCTTGGCAGAGCAGTCCCATCCCATTACGGCCTCGCTCATCGGACTGGATGCACTGCTACCGGCATTCGCCGAAGCCCGTGCCGTCGTGGTGCTGCTCCCCACGCGCGCGGATGCGCTGCACCCGGTACTCGCTGACCAAGGCGCACTGACAGCCTTGGTGAGTGCCCTGGATGAGGCGAAGGCTAGCCTCGCCGAGACAGCGCACGCAACAGCCCAACTCACTGGCATCGACCAGCTGCTCCTGGTGGCCCTGGAGCACTGCACCCGACATCTGACGGCTGCCGACGCACTCGCCCCGAGTGTCCAGGAGCAGGCTGCGGCTACAGTGGCCCTGGCCGTCCGCATGGATGTCGCGACAGTCCATGGGGCCGAGTCTCGATCGCTCACTGCGGCGATCGGCCGGAATGACGCGCTGACCGCCAGCGCTGCAGAAGCGGCGCAGCTCACGGCCGAGTTGCCCACACGGACGGACAACCTGGCACCTCGGGTGAGCGATGCCGGGCAGGTTACGGCGGAACTGGAAACCCGTGTAGACAGCCTCACCGTGCAGACGGGCGAAACATGGGGCATCACGGCTCTGCTCGGCGCGCTGGACGCCTTGGCGGCAGCGGTTGCAGAGATTCGACAGGTGACCGCCTACGTCCCCGCCAGTGATCTCCTCTCGGTACAGCTTGCTGATGGACTGGTCCGGATACGGGTCATGGCTACAGCCTCGGACCGCCATAGCCAGGTCGACCAGGTCAAAGACGGCATCCTCGAACCGACCCGCAAGTGGCTGAGCCTACAGCACAACCGGCTCGACGGGTCGTTCCATCCTATGGATGCCACCCGTCAGGAGCAGGTTGGCTGGTGGAGCATCGTCCGGTCCGGGCCTGACGGGTCACTGGTCCCGCCTGTCGTCCTTGAGTTCGAGCTACCGTTCGCCGGGGTAACGTACTGGGCCCCCTGGCAGTGGGACTTCACCGGGTGCGAGGGGTACCTGCCTGGCGACCCCGGCAAGTCCAACGGCCAGAACGTGCTCAACATCGGCGGCAACTGGCACTTTGCCATGCACTACAGCGCCGAGAGCGCCTACTGCGAGGTGCGGCATGAGGGCGGGCTATACGGTCGCAGCTACATCCGTATCATGGATGACCCCGAGCACACCTGGAAGGCCTGCTTCAGGCGCACTGAGTATCAGCTGCAGGCTGGCAAGTGGTACCGGGCGAGTGTTGCTGCACGGTGCGAGGAAGAAGTCCGGGGCTCGTCGGTATACCTGGCCTACAGCTCGCTGGAGGCGCGGCTGCGCATCACGGCGTCCTGGGGTTCAAACGGCCTCGGCCCGGGCAAGGGCTGGGTCCGCAGAGAAGCGCGGTTCCGGGTGCCGGACGATGCGGCCAGCCTCTGGGTAGGTCCATACCTCTATGGACATACGAACCACAACGGCACGGTAACGGCCATCGAGTACGATGGTTACATCCTGGAGGGTCCGTTTGACACTGATCCGGGGCCACTGCCGACACGTCCCGTCCACACCCTCCAGGTCGTCGGCGATAGCCTGCTGGGCGAGCACCCTGTAGATTTCGCGGTCCGGCTCTACGACCTGGCCAACACGCTCCTGCATACCGAGACGGTCACGGGTAACACGCAGATCCACTGGATGCGAGCGCTTGCCCAGACCGTTGAGGCCACGAAGGTCCGGGTTGAGATCGGCCGGTGGAGCCACGCCGGGCGCGGGCCGAAGATCGTAGAAGCTCTGAATCCATTCGAGATCGTCCGCGGCGACACGGTCCGGCCAACGGTGGCCGAGGTCGCCAACTACATTGGGCTGGGGCTTGCGTCGGCGGATACCCTCCTGGGCGCGCTGGCCGAGGCACGGGGCGTAACCGCATCCCTGGTCCGGTCTGATGCGCTCCAGCTCCTGTTGGCCGACCTGGTCGCAGCTCTGACAGTCGAGACCTCCCGGACGGACTTGTTGCTGCTGGCCGTGAGTGAGAGCCGGCAGGTAACCGCCGGCCTGGCCAAGGCGGACAGCCTGCTTGTGCGGGGCGACGAGGCAGCCGGCTACATCACAACGCTGCTCGCGGCGCTCGACTCGCTGGCGGTAGCCCTGGCCGAAGGGCGAGCGGTCACCGCCCAGATTCTGAGGCCAGACGCCATTGAAATCAGGACTGATGAGACGGCCCGAGCGGTAACGGCCAATCTGGGTGGCGCCGATACGCTGGCCTCTCTGCTGGCCGAGAGCGCGGGGCTCATCGCGCAGGTTGCCCGCTCGGACTCACTCGTGGCCGTGACAGTCGATGGGCCGTCCACGATGACCGTCCTGGTGATGCCCGGTCTCGATTCGCTCAAGATCTATGGCGCAGAGGGCCCTGGGTGGGTCATGGTTCTCGCGGGGACTGCTGACGCCCTCGGGCTTCACCTGGCCGACAGCTCAATCCCAGTGATCGCGGTGCTGCCCGTCCGAGCCGACACCATGGCGCCTCTCCTCACCGAGCTCGGGCAGGTGGAGGCTCAGCTGCCGGTACGCACGGACGGGCTGCTGGTCCAGGTGGGCGAGGGCAAGGCCCTGACTGCCATGCTCGCCAGGGCCGATGCACTGCTCCCCTGGCTGGCTGATTTGTCACAGCCGGTGAGCGCGCTCTTGACTGCGGCCGATGTCCTGTTGCCGACGACCGCCGACGGCCAGCTGTCGATGACCGTGCTCCTGCCGACGCGCGAGGACCTTCTCCGCGTGGCCCTGGGCGAGCAGGGCATGATGTCGCGGCTGCTGGGTGCGCTGGACCAGCTCCGGGTCCAGATGGGCGAGGCGCGGGCGGTCACCGTGGAGTTGGCGGCCCTTGACGCGCTGTTGGCACTGGCCATAGAGCGATCTGCCCGGCGCAGTGTCCACGAGGTGGTGAACTTGCCGTTGCGCCAGCTGTACGGGAAGGTCGAGATCACTTACACTGACCCCTTCCTCGATGAGACGATTGAGGCTGAGGCTACCGAGACGGGCCGCTACACCTACCCGGACCAGACGGCCGACAACGTCCTGGAGTCGCCGCACAAGTGGCTCAGCTTGCATCGCAACGTCCTGGACGGGACGTTTCACCCGCTGCCGGCGGATCGGCGCTTCAGCGTCGGGTGGTGGGGTGCCACTCTGGCCAACGCCTCCGGAGTACTCAGCCCAGCTCCGCAGTTGACGATCCGCTTCCTCCCCCGGCCGGTGTTCGAGCTGCAAGTCGTGGGCGACGGGCAGCTTTGCGAGTATCCGGTGGATTTCGACATCAACCTGCTGGACAACCAGGACAACCTCCTCCACCGCGAGGTCGTGACCGGTAACGCCGAGGTGATCTGGCATAAGACCCTGGCAGCACCGGTGACGGGCGTCGCCCGGATGGTGCTCACCGTCCGCCGGATCTCTCGGCCCCTGGCGGTGCCCAAAGTCGTTGAGCTGTACACCTCGGTCGTTGAGACTTACGAGGGGGCAGACCTCGTCGCGATCCGGCTCACGGAGGAGATGGAACCTGACAGCGCCACCACCCTGGCGATCGGCAACATCTCCGCTAACGAGCTGGTGGTGCGACTCAACAACACGAGTCGCCGCTTTGATGCCGGCAACCCCTACAGCCCGCTGCGGGGACTCCTCCGGCCGAACCGCCGGCTGCGAGCGTGGATCGGCGTCGAGGTCGTCGAGGGAGAGATCGAGTGGCATCCGCTCGGCCTCTTCTGGACGCAACACTGGCGGTCGCCTGAGACCGAGATCTACGCGGAGGCCACCGGCTGGGACCGGCTGGAGCTCCTGCGCGCATCGGAGTTCGACGGAGGGGTTTACCAGGATCACTCGCTCTACGAGCTGGCCGAGCTCGTGCTCGCCGACGCCGGCCTGGAGCCGGAGGAGTACGTACTGGACTCGCAGCTGGAGTCCATCGTCGTGCCCTGGGCGTGGTTCGAGGCAACGAACCACCGGGGGGCCCTGCAGCGGATAGCGGCGGCCGCGCCGGGGCGGGTCTACTGCGATCGCGACGGCCGCATAGTGGTCCAGGTCTACGAGCCGCCTCCCGACCCGCAGTTCACGTTCGACCGGTCCAACGTGTTCCGGAAGGACCACCCTGTCCCGTGGTGGCAGGTGGTCAACTACGTGGAGGTCCGCACGTCGCCACGGATGCTCTCGGAGCCTCTCCAGGTGCACTCGAGCACCGAAGCGTTCGTCGTCCCGGCCGGCGGCGAGGTCGAGCGGGTACATGCCTTCGACTCCCAGCCTGTAACCGAAGCTCAGGTTCCCGAGATCGAGGCTGGCCCGGACGTGACGGTGGCTGACTGGCACGCCTACGCCGACCGGATGGTCGTCCGTTACGCCAACGCCGGGGCCCAAGACCAGCAGGTCACCCAGGTCACCATCTCCGGCCGGAGGCTCGAGCGCACGAGCGGGACCCTGGCCGTGGCACGGGACGATGAGTCCATCCGGCAACTGGGCCGCCAGGCTCTGCCGGAGCCCGTCGAGCACGAGTGGATCCAGGGCACTGCGCGCGCCCAGGCCATCGCTGACGGTCTGTTGGCCGCGTACAGCATCCCGCGTCGCGATCTGTCCATAGAGGCACGGGGCAATCCGGCCCTGAGGCTGGGCGACCGCGTGCGGGCCGCCGAGTACCTCGACCTGGTCTATGCCGACTACTACATCTGCCGCCAGGTCGTGGAGTGGGACGGCGGACTTAAGGTCTGGCTTGACGCGCAAAGGATTCCTGACAGCTAGGAGGCGATGCCGATGAGTTCACAGCCGCAGGGTTGGCAGACACCGAAGACCGACTGGACGCCGGCTGACGGCGTAGCCGACGCGGACATCAACCGCATAGAGGGCAATGCCCAGGCGACGGAGTTGGGGGACCGCACGGTGGACCCCGATCTGTCACCGTCCAGCAACGTGGGCACCCTCCGCCAGCTCCTGAGCTGGTTCGCCAACCGGATCAAGGCCATCACCGGCACTACCAACTGGTGGGACGCGCCGGCGGCCACCCTCGGGACGATCTGGGGCAAGTTCCATGCTTCCACCGGTCACGGTCACACCGGTGGGACCGCCGACGGCCCCAAGGTGGGGACCACCGGTCTGGCCGATGGTGCGGTCACCGAGGCCAAGCTTGGCTCGGGCGCCGTGACCTCAGGCAAGCTGGGCGCACTTGCGGTCATAGCCGGCAAGATCGCCGACGGGGCGGTTGACACCCTGGCGCGAATCGCGTCCGGCATCCGGACTTCCGCCGGCGGCACCGAGGCCAACCGGCTGGCGGTAACCAACTCGTCGGGGCGGGTGGGGGATTCGGAACGGTTAGGAGGACAACTACCCAGTGCTTATGCGCCGCCGCACGTAGAGGCGAAGATCTCGGCGGGAGAGGCCTCCAATGAAAGCGTTACGTGGACGACGGCCTTCGCTTCTACTCCGATAGTAGTCGTGAGCCCCTTCGTGGACCATGACACGTCCCGCATGGCGTGGGTTCGCTCTCGCAGCACCACGGGGGCAACAGCTCAGGTCCGGTATCACGACAACGCGACGGCTACAGACCCCAAGCTCTTTATTGCCGTAAGGGCAACGTGAGAAGGGAGGTCTTCCCCTTGCAGGAAGTCACGATCCGGTCCGATCCGTCAGAAGATAGCCCTCGGCCTTGGTTCGAGTTCGAGTTCAACGAGAAGAGCCTGGCTGTTACGGTGTCCCGCATTCGAGGGCTCTCCCGAGCACTCGGGCGTAGCGATAGGGCGCTGGAGGACTCCCTGGAGGGAAAAACGGTCGCCCTTCAGCTGAACCCCGACCGGGCGACCGAGATTCACGTCCTCGCCGTGACCCTCGACGGCGAGCTCGAGTTCGTGGCGGAGTCGCAGCAGAGGCCCATCTACTATGCTCACCTGGCCTGGTACGACCCGGTCAAGCGGGAGGCAAAGGTGCTCAAGTTCGTCGAGGAGTCGCAGAGATGACCGTGCAAGTGACCTCCCAACTCGCCGGGTCGTTCGTGGTCGACGGCACCCCCATACGGTCAACGGGTTCCGCCTGGCCCGGGACGGAAGGCGAGGTCAGGGACATCCTCGGGGCCCTGGCTCTGCCCGTGCGGTTCTTGGAGCCATTCCGGGTGGTCCTGGTGCAGGGGGTGCTCGACGGGGCCCCGGCCTGCCTTACCTCTGCAGGCACGGTAGTCATTGGCGCTGCATTCGAGTCACCCCGGACCCGCCTGGAGGACCTGGCCTGGCAGCTCTGTCACGAGCTCGGGCACTTGTTCGATCTGCGCTATCTCGGCAACTCCGCCTGGGGCCTGGCCTACCGGAGCATCCGGAGACGGCTGGACCCACCAGAGCGTTATGGTGGCCACTGGCCCGAGTGGCCGGCGGAGGACTTCCGGCTCCTGTTCGGCCCGCCGGAGGCCCGGGTGGCACCGCATAAGATGCTCGACGCCCAGCGGGGCATCACCCCCGAGGCCGTGGCTGCAGACCTACCCGAGATCCGGGGACTCATGCAGGCCGCTGTCCTCGCCCGGGCCCGGCCGCCGGCCAATCGCCGGGTGGTGCTCACCATCGGCTCCAGGCACGCCCGGGTTTCTGAAGGACCCGGCACCGCCCGGATCCTCGAGATGGACGTGGCTCCGCACATCTCTGCCGGCCGGACCTGGCTGCCTGTGCGGTGGGTAGCCGAAGCCCTGGGATGTCGCGTCGACTGGTACCCGCCTGAGACGGTTGTGTTGGAGGAGCAGGACCGGTAGCCCGAAGGGGGGGAGGGGTCCGGAGTGAGCGAAATTCAGGTCAACGGCGCGCTCCTGTTGCAGGTGGCCCAGCGAGTAGCCGCCATAGACGAACGCACCGTGGCAATGAAGCAGGACATCGACGAGCTCAAGCGCGACCTTGGCGCCGTCACTCCCCTCGCACGCGAGGCCCACGGCGTGGCCCAGCGGGCCGAGAGAGACATCGAGATCCTGCGCGGGCGAGCCTGGAGCGGGATCTTCGCCCTACTCGGCCTGGCCGCCAAGGTGATATGGGATCTCGTGGAGAGGAGGTAGTGCGGGCCATGCTGTACGTCGTCGGCCTTGACCGGGGCCACGGGGGGCCGGACCCGGGCGCCATCGGACCCACGGGGCTGCGCGAGGCGGATGTCAACGAGGGAGTGGTCCAGCGGGCGGAGCAGTATCTAACCCGCATGCGGGTCCGCGTCGTCCGTAGCTGTGCCCGTGATCAGAATCCCCTGCAGCGCGAGCGCCGCGAGGTCATGCTGGCCGGTGGAGCGGAGCTCGTCGTGTCGATCCACCACAATGGCCACACGAGCCCGGACGCCCACGGCATGGAGGCGATTGTCTACCCGGGCGAGCGGTACGACTCCGGGGCCCTCGCGTATCACCTCCTGCGCCGGTTGGCCGTTAACTGCAACCGATGCGATCGCGGGATCAAGGTCAAGCAGTTTACCGTCTGCAATGCGCCAATCCCCGCGGTGATGATCGAGCCGGCCTTCGTCACCAACCCCGAGGAGGAGCGGCTACTGCGGCAGGACTGGTACCTGGAGAAGGCAGCGCTGGCCATCGTCGAGGGGATCTGGAGGTTCATGACCGCCTAGTTCGTCGGCGTTCCCTTGATCCACGTTAGCAATACACATTGGCCATGTCGCCGGGTGGGTGCGCGCATTTTGATCTCGAAAGGAGTGGCGTCGCCAGGACGCAGGCGATCGGTAACCAGAACATACTCTGACGTGGCGACGACTCTTTCATCAAGCGTCTCCAGCCTCATTTGCAGCGCTACGTATGTGTATTCTCGTCCGCTTCGGTTCTCCAGTCGTCCGCAGATGTAGATGTGTCCGTCGGCCGTGTCGGCAGTAAGCCCGGTTAACTTGACGTTGCCGAATGTGCCACTGAACTCGTGTTCCTCATCGAGGCCGAGGATCTCAACCGATTGACCGGCGCAACCGAGAAGCAGGACAGCCGCCATCAAAGCCAGCAACGCCATTCCTGTCATCCTGCGGATCGAGGATCCGGGGTTCATTGTTCGTCACTCCCTGACATGCTTATGCCCATTATAGCACAGGGGTGTTAGAGATTGGGAGAAAGGAGGTAACCCCTCATGCTGGAGCTGAGTCTGAGTACCGAAGTTCTCTTCACGCTGCTGGCCGTCCTCGTCCTGATCCTCGTCAATGCCGCCCTGGCCATCCTCCGGGCGGTCATCGACGGGGAGTTCTCGGTCAGCCACGTGGCCGATTTCCTGCGCCGGCACATCTTGCCCGACGGTGGGACGCTGCTCATCCTGGCCCTGGCGGCCACGGTCCATCCCGAGCTCAAGGCTGTGTTCTTCGTCGCGGCAGCCGCGGCCACGGCAAAGTACATCGGCAAGGTTGTCGAGCGATTACGCGCGGAAGGGTTGTATGGTTAGGTAGGGGCGGAAGAGAAGAATGGTATGCCGAAGGGGAGCGGTCCCGCGAGGGGCTGCTCCCCTTCTTGGTGTCTATGCCGAGGGATTCATCCCGACACATCAATCCTCAGCGGTCTCGGTGCCACCCACCTCCGCGCCTCGTACCCATCGACGTAGATCCACTTGACCTCGGCCCTGGCCGGGCCGTACCGCTGCCGCTTGACGTGGCCACGCACCGGCACGGTCTGAGGCAGCCGCCCGGAGAGGTCTGCCGCAGCCCCAGCCTCCTCGCCAGCCCGCTGCCGAGAGGGTGTGATCCGGCCAAGGTGGATGCGCCGGACCAGCCATCCCTCAGCGGAGTCGCCAGCCGGCTGCCGCGGGGCCCGGGCTCCACGGCGCCTGGGCGCCAGCTGCTCCTCGTCCGCCAGGAGCGGGCTGCCCTCCGCCACAAGGAGGAGGCCAAGCACGACCGCGAACCGTGCCGCATCCCGGGCCCAGGCGTGGTGGGCGTCTACGTCCGCGATCAGAGGCGAGTCGTCCCGCTGAATGCCGGCCTCCAGGTCCTCCTCCCGCCAGTGGGGCACCCAGCGGGCCACGTAGACCCCGTCGGGGTGGTCGAGGCCCACGAGGTAGATGACCCCATCCAGCTCGTACCCACCCAGGCTCGCGGTCTGCCCGAACAACGGCTCTTCCGGCCGGCGGGCCTCGAGGAGCCAGGGCCCCCGCAGGAGGTGCGGCGGCTCCCCGGGGAGGGAGTGCAGGTCTGTCTCGGCCACCACTCGGGTCGCGCCGGCGGAGAGGCGATGCACCACGAGCCGGGGCATGCTGAGAGCCAAGGCGGCGCAGTTGACGATCGCCGGCATGCCGAACACCATCTCCGGGCCGTGGGTGACGGTCGCCAGGAGCCCTGCCGCCTGGCGGAGCTCGCAGGCCGGCGGCACGGGCGCACCACCGGCCACGCGGCGCAGCTGCTCTACGGTCTCGGAGAGGGAAACCCAGCGAGTCATGCCGGATCCCCCTTCTCTGTCGGCCGCACCGCTGTCTGGTCTAGGTAGTCATCCAGCGCCTCCTGCGGGATGCGCCACTGCACGCCGATCTTGTGTGCCCGCAGGTGTCC
This sequence comes from bacterium, assembly GCA_031082145.1. GTDB lineage: Bacteria > Bacillota > Sulfobacillia > UBA995 > UBA995 > Ess09-15. The sequence goes on from JAVHLP010000005.1 coordinate 152,683, forward strand.
GCGCTTGATCTCCCGTAGCACCGTCTGCCGATCCACAGACAGGCGGCTGGCCACGGTGGCCACGTCGAGCATGGGGGGCGGCTCGGGCCGCTCCATGTCGGCCTTGTACCCGAGCTCATCCCTGAGTGCGCGCAGGTACTCCGCCACACTGCCCTCCAGGATGACACCCTCGCGCCGGGCCTCCTCCTCAATCTCGCGGTCCCACTGGGTGATCTCCTCGTCGGTGGAGGTAGCAGTCACGGGGGGAGGGCTGCCGCGCAGCCACTCTCCGGCGTCATAGACGGCCACCCGGTCGGTCGGGTCGTCGATGTAGCTGTCTACCCACTCAATGGCGTCCTGGAGGGCCTGCTGGGCGTCCTCGCTGAGTCGCCCGACCCTGTTGTTGCCGTCCCACTCGATGGAGTGGCCGGCGCAGATCCGGCCGATGAGGGTCTGTAGCTCGGGGTCCTCCAGCATGTCGGCGACCACCCGGCCGCGCAGATACGGGTCCACCGGGATCCGGCGGTACAGACCGTGCCATACGGCCATCGGCACCGCCCCGCCGATCTCACCGTCGTGGGTGGCGGTGACGGTCCAAGTCGACGGGTCGATCTCGATGTAGGCCGGCTGGGGTTTGGTCTGGCCGGGATACCGGCGGTAAAGCGGGGCCAACTCGTCGCGCATCACGGCTGCATTGGTGGTGAACTCGGCCATTCGGGACACCTCCTCATCTCTCGAACGGGTTGTTGCCCGGCACTTCCGGGCCGATAGTCAGGGGCGCAGGCACCGTGCGGCCGAACTCGGTCCCGGGGCGGTCGTGATCGTAGTCGTAGAGAGTGATACCTGCCAGAGCCGCGATGAACTCGCGCCAGTTTGCACGGGTCAGGATGTCCTCGAACGCTACGATCAGGGTCGTCCAGGGATCGCGCTCCAGTCGGGCCTCCATCCGAGCACCCAACCCCTCGGCGAACCGGATTTCCTTGGCGAGGGCGACGAGGTCGCTGCGGTCAACGACAGCCACCCATGCCTTATCCAGCCCGTCGAACTTGAACCCCCGTGCCCTCAGGGCGTCCTTGATGTCGTAGCCGTTGCGCACCAGCACCCGTACCCTGTTGCCCCCGGCTGCCCTCACCGCTATGGTTGCCACCCTCTCCGCCTCCCCTCTCTTCTGTCTTCATTATATCAGTACGCATCACCGTATGTCAATAGGGCCAACACAGATAATCCGTGACATGGGGAAGATCTGCGAGCCCGCTAGCTGCGGGTGAGCTGAGCGCGAAAAGAATTTCGCGGTCCGGGGTGAGCGACCGGTAGCGTGGGCGAATCGGACGGAAACCGGTGCCCAAATCGGTGCCCAAACTGTCACCACGGGGTGGCATCTGTATGCATGAGGCCGCACGGTAGCCCAGCTAAACGGCGGGTGCTGCCGGGGAGGTGCCGCTCAAGAAGCCCGGGGCGTCCGACTCACATTCAGGAGGTCACTGGTTCAAATCCAGTACCGCCCACCATAGAAAAGCGCAGGCCCGCGGGGTATCGCGGGTCTATGCACATTCCCGGACTGGGCAGGGAGACGCGCTGTTCCAAACGTCTTCCAAACAGCGTAACGGGTCACATCAGTCCGCTGCTGACAGAATCGGATTGTCCGTCTTGGGGAGGGGCAGTGGTATGGATCATCACCTTCTCAGGCGACTGGCCTTCATCAAGTACCTACATAGCATGGGCGTATCGCAGTCCCGTGCCCCAGCACCGCTAAGGTGCGCCTCCGTTCTAACCTTTCACGATGCTGTGGAACTCTTTCTGCAGCTAGCGTCCGAGTATCACAATGTAGGTGCCTCCCATCCGAACTTCATGGAGTATTGGGTGATACTCAACGAGAAGCTCCCGTCCGAATTGGCCGGCAAGGAAACCATGAGAAGGCTGAACAAGGTCAGGGTTCTCCTCAAGCACCACGGTACACTCCCGTCGGACCTAGATATTGAGGCCTTTCGGGCCAGCACAGCGAGCTTCTTCCTGGACAACACTCCCCTTGTCTTTGAGCTCGATTACGAGAGCGTGTCCATGATCGAGTACGTCAACCCGGACACATCTCGAACCCTGTTGAGGGAGGCTCAAGACGCGACAGCGGCCGATGACATCCCCGCTGCGCTCGGGAAGATCGGCCTGGCGTACGCGCAGGTGTTTGATCACTACGCTGGCCGCACGGCAGATCGATTCTCCCGGGCACCGTCCTTTTTCAGTAATAGGCCACGAGCGTTTGCGGACGAGTTTTCCTGGGTCTCTGATCCCGTTGATCCTCTCCGCCCGTTGGCGCGCTTCGTGAACGCGACTGCCAAGTCCATCGATGAAATGCGGGAGACCCTGAAGGTGGTGGTTGTGGGTGTGGATTACGGAAGATACCTGCGCTTCAAGAACCTCGTTCCTTATGCGGTGCGGCTGACTGACGGGCGATGGCACGTCTATCCTCGGCGATATGACCCCTCGGCCGCACCTTCCGAAGCCGATGCAGCATTCGCTGTTGATTTCGTTGTTGAGTGTGCCCTGGCTCTAGCACAATTCGAAGGCTCGTTCTGCCGTGACGCTTCATAAGTTCATACGACCCTAGCGGACTGAGGGCTTGCGGAGTACGCCAGGGAAAGGATGCTGGGGGAGGGAGCCGTTGCCCTACCCCTGTTGCTTCTTCGTGGCCTCGTCACCGCCAAACACCAGAGCGTCAAATCGGTCTGCAGCCTCCTGCTCAAGCGAGGGCGTAACATGGGCGTAGGTGTCCATCGTAAACCCTGTACTGAAATGCCCCAGGCGGTCGGAGATCACCTTGGCCGGTGTGCCAGCCTGCAGGAGCGCTGTGGCATGCGAATGGCGAAGGTCATGGAACCGTAAAGTGGGCGGTAACGCTGCCGCCTTCAGCAAGCGTGGGAAGTAACGCTTGCTCAGCAGGTCAGGCCGCAGAGGCTTGCCGTCTCTTTGAGTGAAGACGTTGCCGCTGTCCACGTACCCCTCGCCGTGGACCAAACGCTCCTTCTTCTGTTCGATGCGCCACTGCCTTAGGGCCTCAACCGAGGAATCCGGTAGCTTCACGCGCCGCCGGCTGCGCGCCGTCTTGGGTTCCTGGGGAGTGGGCCGTCCGGCTACCATCACAAGAGTGCGGCGCACCATCACCGTCCCCAAGTCGAGGTCAACGTCTTCCCAGCGAAGCCCGCAAATCTCACCCCGCCGCATTCCGGTGCTCACTGCCAACATCCACAACGGGTACAGCCGATCCTGATGAGCTGCCTCCAGAAGGGCGCGGATGCCTTCAGCCCCGAGGGCCTGCATTTCCTTCCTCGGCACCTTCGGAGGGTCTGCCTGTGCTGCGGGGTTATAGGCTGCAATGCGCCATTTGACCGCCAGAGCTAAAGTCCGGTGAAGTACGGCGTGGCAGTACCGGGTGACACGAGGGCTGACGCCCTTCTCCAGGAGCCCAGCATAGAACACGTTGATCTGGCCGGGGGTCAGCTTCTGGACTGGCACGTGGCCGAGAACGGGGAGGATGTGGAGCTTGATCGTGCGTTCATAGCTGTCCAGGGTAGTCGGGCGAAGGTTGCGACGGGCGAAACCCTCAAGGTAGTGGGTCAGCAGTAGCTCCTCAAGCCTCATGCGGCTGGGGGCGGTGATGCCCCCGGTCTCCAACTGGTTTAGCCAGTCCCTCAACAGCCGTTCAGCCTCCCGCTTGGTCTTGGCCGTCTTGGACCGGAGCCTTGGCGCTCCGGTGGTTGGGTTGCGCCCCACGTAAACGATAACCTCGTAGGAGTGGCGCTCCTCGCCCTTCTTGGTGGTCCACTCCTTCTTGCGGATGTGCCCCCTCATCTCGTTGCCTCCCTCCTGGAGCAGTCTTCCTACGGAATGATAACACACTCGGACTAGTTTGGAAAGTCTTTGGATATGCATGAAGGACGGCCTATGTACCTGCGCAAACCGACTGCCCTCCTGATACAACATCAGGTGCAGGGAGGGGCGGCCTTGGTTGGGGTTGCATGATGAGTCAGACCATTGGCCTGGCGGGTGCCGGGGGTGGTTCCGAAGGCCCCGGCCTGTTAGGCCATTGACGTTGTCCCATACGCTTAGCCAACGCAAAAGGGTGCACGTGATCATGCACTAGGGGGCATTCCTGGAGTGTGTCCGAATGAGTGAAGCGGTAGGACCTGTCGTCATCAGACTATAGCTCTCCACTCCCCGTGGTGGGCGGGCTGGCGACGAATTGGGGGCGTTCTGGGACAGTGATCCATCGGCTGTAGTCTCGATCCATCGCCGTTCGGTAGCATCGTGCCTCGGTGGCCGCTATGATCCTGCGCTAGTCATCCCCGCCTGACAGAGTAACACGTAGCAGAAGCAACCCTAGAGCCACGCCAGCGGAAGCTGTTGGACCTGTCCACAAAAGCCCACACGATCAGAGTCAAACGCGGAAGGTCACGAGAGTCAACCCGTCAAACCGTACGGATGTGACACAAGCACCGCGTCGTTACGCTCCGACCACAACGCTGAGATGCGGGGCCGATCCTGCCGGAAGGAGAAGAAGGCGTATGCTTGAGATCAGGACTGACTGTAGAGGCAGCATTTGGTCGCATGTTCGCCAGAAATGGCTTGTTGAGACCCCCGAAGAGCGCGTTCGCCAGTCCTACCTGGCTGTTCTGGTCAATGAATACGACTTCGCTCTTGAGCAGATCGCCGAGGAGGAATCCGTCACAGGCCGGGGCGCTGGTCAAGCCCGTGCCGACTTCCTTATCTGGCGCAGCGTTCAGGATAGATCCGACAATCGACCGGCCCTGATCGTGGTTGAGTGCAAATCGGATAACGTCACGATTCAGCCCGAAGACTACTTCCAAGGCGACAACTACGCTCGGCGCGAGGGTGCTAAGTTCTTCGTCACCCACAACACCCGCGAAACTCGCTACTGGCGCGTACGCACCGATCGCCGTCCGGGTTACCTGGAGGAAATCGAGGACATACCGCATGCGGACGCAACGGACAAGGACATCGAAGACCTAATCGCCAAGTTGAAGGTCTTCAAAGAAGACGAGTTCGCCGACCTGCTGCACCAGTGCCACAACATTATCCGCAACCGCGAACACCTGGACCCCGCCGCCGCCTTCGACGAAATCGCCAAGGTCCTCTTCGTTAAGACTCACGTTGAACGCGACCTCAAGGCGAAGCGCCAGCGTCAGAATCGCTTCACCGTTGATTACCTGCGGAACCTGCCGGGCCACGATCCATTAAACCTGCTATTCACAGACACCAAAGAGGCATACAGGGCCGACGAGATCTTCGCTGCCACCGACCGAATCAACCTGAAACCCGCCACCGGAGAGGAAGTCGTGGCGAAACTCGAACGCTATAACCTATCCGATACCAGCGAAGACGTGAAGGGGATCGCCTTTGAACGGTTCCTGGGCAGGACGTTTCGCGGTGAAATCGGCCAGTTCTTCACGCCCCGACCCATTGTCGAGTTCATGGTTCGCATGGTTGACCCTCAGGAAGGAGATGTCGTGTGCGATCCGGCCAGCGGTTCTGGCGGTTTCCTGATTCGGTTCTTCGAACTGGTTCGCGAGCAAGTCCTTGCAGACGTAGACCGGCAGTATAGGGAGTACGTCGATAGCTTGAGCATCGAAGAGATGACTGAGAACCACGCGAGGCTGCTCCGAGCCAAGCATGACGAATTGCAGGCCACCATCGACCAATCCGAGTCCGACTCCCGTCTTTGGCGGCTCGCGAACCGCTGTATCTATGGCTGCGACGCCAACGACCGCATGGCTCGAACGTCCAAGATGAACATGATCATGCACGGTGACGGACACGGTGGCGTTCATCACCACAACGGCTTCATCAACGTCAATGGCATCTTCGAGGGCCGCTTTGACATCATCCTGACCAATCCGCCCTTTGGAGCCACCGTCGAACCGTCCGACCGCATCACTTCCAGCGACGTTCGCATAAGCGATGAGGAGTACCGCCGCTATGTTGAGTGGTACGGCCAAGCCTACAAAGACGCCCAGGCCAGCTTACAGCGTCACGCAGATGATAGGGTCCCGATAGCGTCCCTCTTTGAGCTCCCAAAGCGTGGCGACGGAAAGCGGAAGCTCGGCAGAGTCAAGACAGAGATCCTCTTCATCGAACGGTGCCTGGCGTTGCTCAACCCCGGCGGCCGCTTGGGCATTGTCCTGCCCGAAGGCATCTTCAACAACCCGTCCCTGGCATACGTCCGCGAGTTCTGCGAAGATCGCGCTTTCATCCGGGCCGTCGTCAGCTTGCCCCAAGACACGTTCTACTCCGCCGGGGCGTCGGTTAAAGCGTCCCTGCTGTTCATGCAGAAGTTCACCAAGGAAGAAGCCGCCGATTACGCGGCTAAGCAGCAAGCTGCAATCGACGAAGTTGACGCGGAACACCAGCGCGAGGTAGAGTCGGAGACCGCCCGATTCCGGGAGGAGATTGATGCAGCGAAGAAGGCCAAAGACGCCGACCGACGCAAGGCTGCCCAGATAGAACTGAGGCAGTACGAGAAGCGGATGGCTTCGATGAAGGCCGTGAAAGCCCGGCGGTTGCTCAAGGAGCGATTCGACTACCCTATCTTCCTGTATAACGCTGAACATGTCGGTATCACCGCCACCGGCGAGCAGGACACCTGCGAACTCTACCCAGACGACATGCTGGGCCTTCCGCCAGGAATGGATGCTGGGGAAACGGCGCTGGAGCAGTATAGGCGGTTTCGGTCGGATGCCCAAGCGTTCATCGTGGCCAGTGGGGGTGACGGATGATCACCGCGACAACGGCAGCACCCGGTCCAAGGTCCAACGCCTTTGCCGTCTGGTTTCGGGACCTTGAGCGGTGGAGTGTGGGAAGCTTCATCGCCTTGGACTGGCGTTGGCCGCGCAACATGATACGCCCGCTGGCCGAAGCCCTAGTCCGCAAGTCGAGTGAAGTGGATCGCATGACGACTAGCACTGACAAGCTCAAGCTGATAACGCTGCGGTTTGATGGCGTGATCGAGCCACGCCAGCAGCACGGCAACAAACCGATCAAGGGCCGGCTGTGGTGGGCCGACGCCGGCGATGTGGTCTACTCGAGGATAGATGTTCGAAATGGCGCCATCGGTATCGTGCCCGATGACCTAGGCCGGGTCTGCGTCACCAGCGAATATCCTGTTTACGAGGTGGACCCAAATGTGGCCGACGCCGGCTACATCAAACTGCTGTTCCGCACGGTGACGTTTCGCCGCAAGATCAACGCGATGATTAGTGGGGCCAGCGGCCGCAAGCGGGTTCAACCTCCCGACTTGGAGGCGGTTGAGGTGCCTCTTCCTCCGCTGCCGGTGCAGCTCAGGATTGTTGCGTCGTGGGAGAAGGCCCAGGCGGAAGTAGCTGACACACAGCAACGTATCGCAGAAATGGAACACCGGATGGAGATTGAGTTCCTCGCCGATCTGGGGCTCACCAAGCCGCAGCGAGTCAAGCTGCCCAGAGCGTCCGCGGTACAGTGGCGTCATCTGGAGCGCTGGTCCGTGATGTTCAACCAATCGGGCAGAGTGAGTGTGGACTTGACGGCAGGTTGGTATGCGGCGGTTCCGCTCCAAGAATGCCTGGAAGGGACAACGAACGGCTATTGTATCCGCCCTGTCAACAAAGAAACGCCCCATCGAATGCTGAAGCTGAATGCCCTTCAAGCGTGGGGCTTGGACGTGGAGCAGTCCAAGTTCGTGAACGTGTCCGAGGAGATCGCCAAGCGGTTTCATCTTGCCAGAGGCGACTTGCTCATCTGTAGGAGCATTGGCAGCTTCGATCATATTGCGAAGTGCGCAGTTGTTGAAGACGACCGAACGGACATATTGTTCCCCGATATCATCATCAGGGCGCGTCTTAACAGCCGGATAGAACCGTCGTATGCAAGAGAAGTCATTCAATCATCGGTCGGCCGAGCGTGGTTCCAGCAGAACGCGCGGACCGCCGTCGGGATGTGGAAAATTGGCGGCAGCGACATTGCTGCTTTTCCGATGCCCCTTCCCCCTCTACCCATTCAGCGAGAACTAGTGTCGAAGGTGATGACGCAGCGGCAGAGGATCGCGGCGCTGAAGGCTGAAGTCGAGCATAGAGCCAAGCAAGCCAAGACCGAGGTCGAAGAGAGAATCCTTGGAGATGAACCAGTTGGGGCATAGAGGGATGCTCAGGCGATGCCTTTGGTCTGGGAAGAAGGAACGCCGGAAGTCTCTTGCGGGCACTGGTTCGGGCATTGCCCCAGACCGCTTCGCTTGGACGCCTGCCGAATCGGGAGAAGGGGTAGGCGCTTCGGCTTCCGGATCACGTGCCGTGGGCGCGACCTAGGGGACTGTCCGTCCGGGTGAGGGGTATAGAACCTGTCTTGCCCGATCTGCCCTCTCCGCTCCCCCGTAATGGGGGGCTTGCGGAGAACTGTGGGCATTCGGGTGTTCGGCATCCGCCTTGGGGGGGCATGCCTTACGGGCAACAGCCTAGAACGGAGAAGAAGGGGTCTCCGCAGTCTCTCTCTTGTCCCCCGTCAGAGGGGTGAAGGGAGGCGGAAAGACCAGGAGTGCCCTGCGGCCTCGGAAGGGCAGTGGGATTCTTGTCGGTACGGGCTGTAGGCCTTGGCATCTACGGAGCCCCGACGGCATTGATGTGGCCACGGGACTCGGGGCTGAGAGGACCCTAGGCGCTTCATCTCTTCCACGGGCCTCTCGGCCCATGTGAGGGGTAGAACCAACGGTCTATCTGCCGCTTCCAGACGACAAGCTCCTTCCGGACCTCGCTCTCCCTCCTGAACAAGCGGTCTTTGACATCCTTGTCCGTTGCGAGCATCACTTCTCTTCTCCTCCTCTCATGGCGAAAGAGGCCCGTAAACCCGCCCTCGCTCCACCTCGGTGGTCCCACAAACTCAACGCCGGTCTCTCGGGCCAGTCTCTCCCCGAAGGCTCGTACCACATCCTCATGGTCGCCCGGCCTGAACAAGCGGCTTCACTCCCTCTCTTATCTTCGCGCCAACCAGAAGTGCGGACTGCCTCCCGTGATGCTCCCCGTTGGCTTCAGCACCCGGTGCATCTCCACCAGGCGGATCGCCATTCTGACGAGGCAAGCCGGAAGGCTGGTCCCCCTCCTCGTCGGGCTTGGCAAAGCACGGCGCGAAGCTGTGACCCGCTGAATGCCACAATTCGCCAGGGCCTACCTAGACCCTTCGGCATCTCTGCTTGAGAAGCGCTGACCTCTCGGGGTTGGGTACGGGTCAGGGACGGTCCCGAAATCCGAGTGCCACAAAGATCTTGGGGATATGACCGAATCGCTGTCGGGATCGCACCCTTGGGGTGGCTCCGGGGGGCTGTTCGTCCCGGTGAGGGTAGAACCTGTCTCGCCCCAACCGCAACCCTCCGCTCCCTCGTAGTGGAGGGCTGGCGACGAATTGCGGGCACTCAGGAGTGCTCGGTCGGGGCGACTCGACCTGATCCCCGATCCACATGTCCCGCACGTCTAGCCAAAGCCCTCGATCTCGCTCAGCACCTCGTCATAGCGTGTTAGTGGGCGGCGGCGCACCCCGAACTCCTTCTCCACCATCAAGGCCACTATTGCCTCACCGTTGAGTAATACGATAGGCACCGCGCCTCTCTTCAGCGATACGTCCTGCGCACCCTTGGAGAAGTCGGAAGTGGTGAAGAAGATACCCTGCTGGAACTCCCCTTGAATCGCTCCCCGGAATCTGTCAATCTCGGGTCGGGGCACATGGCCCTGCCATCGCTTACACTGAAACGCGACGTCCATCAGTGACAAGCCAACCCTCAATCTTCCGTGCCCGTCAATTCCGCCATCGCTGTTGCTCCCGGTCACCACCACTTGGCTGAAGCCGTACGCCTCCATGAGTCTTCGGGCAAAGAACTCAAACGCAGTGGGGGACATCTCGGACAGCTTCGACAAGACGGCCTGTCGGAAGGTCCGCTCGTACTCTTCATACAGTGCAAGTAGGTCGGATGAATCAGAAACTGGGGTAGCGCTGTCAGATTCGAGGCGCTGGCGACCTCTAGGTGTTATGGACCAGACGCCGCGCTGCGGGCTAGCCATCTCGCCCTTCTGAATCAGGCGGTGGCGAACCCACTGGATGCGATTGGTCAGCTTCGGGGTCCCGGATTCGAGACGCTCAGCTAAGTCGGCCTCAGTGACGCAATCAAACTGGCCGATCACTGCAGGGTAGATGTCCTGCGGGCGGCCAGAGCCCCCCAGGCTAACAAGTGCCTTCAGTAAGGGTAGCTCCAACTCCGACTGCGTCGGGATCATCGGGTCCCTCCCTCTAGTCCAATCTGATCAAATGGGGCTTGGAGCAACTTCCAGGACTGGTCGGCATTGTCCTTCAAGGGCCGCACGGCCTGCCCTGCCCTCACTAGGCGAGGGGTTAGCCCTGTCCTTTGCGTGGAGCCTCCCTGTTCCCTCCTGATATGGTGGGGGGGCGACGACTTGCGGGCCACCCGGGACGAGTTCTCCGTCCGCTGTGTGCCGGGTCTCCCAGCGATGGTGTCAATGCCGAGGTGGGGCATACACGATGATAGCATGATGCAACATGCTTTCAGCAGCGCGGTAACTGCGATTATGGTTCTGCAACTGCATGGTGCCTACCCCAGACGCCAGCCCAGAAAAAGCTGGTGCTCCCGCTGACGGGGGCTTAGCGCTCAGTGGCTAGGCCGGAGGGGCGCTCGGTTCCACCCACAAAGATCGACCGTCTGCCGGGTTTCAGGCGAACAGTGTTTCTTGGAACCTCGAAGAACCATCCGTGCTGTTCGGTTGTTACTGGTTTGAGGCCCGCTTTCGTCATGGCGTTGAAGACGCGCCTGGATGCCGTGTAGGCATAAGCCACCGGGTCGCTCTCGTCGAACCGGATAATGGTCTCCTGTTCTGCCCGAGACAGCTTCATCGTTATCCCTCCTTTGATGCTGGTCGGATTCCTGTCACATGCCTGCTGATGCCCTAGCGTCTGGGTGCCCCCCTTGACTTATGACCCTGACGTATAAGAGATGGGGTTCCTAAGGACACCACCACCCGGCTTCCTGAGGACACCGCCCACCCAGTTGCCTGAGGAAACCGGGTCTACGGTGGGCGGGGAACCGGAAGCACACGCCGGATCTCGCTGGCGCCCTGCCTCCTCCCGCCTCCTGGCACATAGGTGATCAAGCCATGATGCCAAAGACGCTGGAGCATACCGCCGAGTTTGCTCCGCTCAAGGCAGGCTTCTGCCGCCAACTCCCGCCAGCCCACATACAGCCTCGCTCCCGGAGGGCAGTCGCGCTTTCGCTCAACGCGGCATAGGGCCAGGTAGATGCGGATATCCCCCTCAGAGAGGATCTTCTTCCCCCGTGAGTCCCTCGCCGGTATCCACAGCAAGAAGGAGTCAAAGGCAGCCGTTCGGGATTGCCTTCTGTTCCCAGTGATCTCCCTGTAGAATGGGCAGTGATCCTGATCGGTGCAGGCACCTTTCCAGACAGAGGAGTGGCAGCCCGAGGACTTGACCGCTTCGCTCCTGTAGGCCGCCCGGGTGGCCGTCTCCACTTCCCGCTGACGGAATCCCTGACCGTCCCTGCCCGGCGCCTCACGGATGTCCGCGGGCAGCTTTGCCCACCACCGGCCCATGTGGGCCAGAGCTTGTTCTCCTGAAGTTCCGACGCGCCGGAGCTCAGCTGCTAGTGCATAAGCCGTCCGAGACCGCTGGCCGACCTCCGGCGTTACCGCACCCGTGAAGAACGCCGCGACGCATGGCTTCTCCAGGCTAACCTGAAGGTGACGAGCAACCTCGGCTGGGCCTTCGAGCCACCGCAAGACATCCTGCAACGAAGGTGCTCTACCCGAGTCCCTACCCGCCGGCCGTGCCTTATCCAGCGGATCAGGGTCACTCTGATCGTCCCAGGCCACCGCTCCAGTCCGGTTCACTGGGTTTCTCTGAGCCTGCGCATAGCCTCGTCTTCCAGCCGATCCAGCCAGGCAACAGGTACTCGCATCGTCTGGTCCGCGAGTCGAACGAAGGGAACCCGCTGGCACTGCGCCAGCTCGTAAATCCGTGTTCGACTCAATCCCAACCGTCTAGCGGCCTCACTCATCCGAACGAATCGCTGCTCACCCATGGGTTTCGCCTCCTTCGGGAACGTGTTATGATCACCAAGGACAATCTTAGATGGGGGGTGAGAACGGGTGAGAACACAGACGATCCTCCGTTGGCCTGCACTCGGCGATGAACTGGAACTGCGCCCGGCCGTCGGAGTGAAGATCGAGGACGGAATCCTGCGTTACCGGCTGGGGAGGGGGCAGGTCGAGAGGTGCTCGGTTCAGGGGGTGATGGAGTCCCTTGCTTCGCTGATCAGACGGGCGAAGGGGGCGGATCAGTTCTTAGCCGATTTCTACAGTAGCCATGCTCCTCTTTTCGACGTCAATCCTGTAAGGGTAGATTGGGCAGCAGAGAAGATCTGGATGCTCTACATGTTGTCGGCGGCATACGGGTTCACCCGACGCAGGCCGCCCAACGCGGTGTTTCTTGAGCACTACCTCAACCGGCTGAAGGATGCCGCCGAAACCAACACTGGCGAGAAGCGTTTTGGATGGGCCATTGTCGGTGACATGAAGGACCTGGACCTTGTCGTGGATGTCTTCTACCCCGTATCCACGCATGTGGGAGATGCTCTCCATGCTCTCCTGGATCCAAGGTTCATAACGTCTTGGCCGGTTTTCAGCCGGCCCGGCCAGTGGCCAAGCACTAGGGACGAGATCGTGCGGTATTGGTCGACGCAGCTCATCATCAACGTCAACTGGTGGCTTGCATGGAACATCAAAGTCAAAGTCACGCAGAACTTCGCCGCCCGACTGGAGCCCCGCAATCTTTACACGAAGCTGCTATTGGCGTCCGTTCAGGCGGTTCTTCCTACCGGCTCCTGCCACTGCGGTTGCGGCCTACCGACCTACGGAACCAAGTACGCTGCCCCGGCCCACAAGTACAGAGTGCTGGGAACAAGAGAGAAGCGTGCAGTTCAGTCCTACTTCAGGCAACTACGGAATCGGGGGAAGATCACTTCCGAACAATACGAGAAGGCAAAGAAGGCCATTGCCTCGCTTTTCTCTCGTGGTATCACGGATCGCAAGGAGTTGCGAGAGAAGGTGTGGGCCAGGATTAAGGGGCAATAGCGGATCCTGAGTATCAGCTCTGACTGGTCCCGTTTCCCCTGCCGGGAGACCCCGGACGGCAATGGTTGAGAGACCTCCATCTCGACTGGTTAGGACCGTGCAGGCGCACCACTATTTCCAAAACCCTTCCAAACAAGCTCCCCGATTGAGCCAGAACACCGGCGAACAGAAACACACTTGTCCGAGAGCGTGAAGTCCCTAGCAGGGCGGGACCAGATGAGATATGTGCGTACACACATGGATAGACCAGCATTCCTGGCCGGATGCGCCTCCCATTCAGGAGGTCACTGGTTCAAATCCAGTACCGCCCACCATAGCAAGGTGCACGAATACGCGACTGAGGCCGCCCACCCGGGCGGCCTCACTGCGTCCTTGCGATCGAACTTGATCCAGCTTCTGCGCTAGGCCAGACTGGAGTTTGACAAATCAGAGGCACATGGCGAGATGGGGGTCCCGTAATGGCGGGGTTTTTCGGCACTGAGGAGTAGGAAGACGCGGAAAGCCGTAGGCACACGATCTTGCGTGAGAAGCAGGAATTGGGGGATGCAACGGGGAATCAGGTAAGTATGTACATCCGCACCGTGCAGCGGAAGAACAAGGACGGTTCAGTCGTGCGGTACCTGCAACTGGCGCACAACGTGCGTCATCCCCAGACCCGTCGGCCTCGGGCCCAGGTGCTATGGTCGTTCGGCCGGGAAGAGGAAGTGGACCGCCAGCAGCTGGAACGGCTGGTACGGAGCATCACCCGGTTTCTGAGCCCCGAGCAGGCGCTGCAGGCCCAGGCAACGGAAGGGATGCCGCTTCGCTTTGTGGGCAGCCGGCCCCTGGGCGGCGGCTGGGTCTTGCATGGTCTTTGGCGGAAGCTTGGGCTGGACCAGGTGATCCGCAAGGTGGTCACCGCACGGGGGCTGCGGGCGCCGGTGGAACGAGCGTTGTTCGCCATGGTGGCCAACCGGGCCCTGGCGCCGCGGAGCAAGCTGGGGACCCAGGAGTGGTTGGACGAAGCGGTGGCTCTGCCTGGTGTGGAAGGGGTGGAACTGCAGCACCT
>JAVHLP010000006.1 GCA_031082145.1 bacterium
TCCCACGACCACCGGTGGTGGAACTTCGTGCATGCAACTACAGCTCAAGCCCTCGACGAGGTCACGTTCGCGCTTCGGGTTAGTGGGGTGACCGTCCAGAGCTTCCGGAGTACCATAGTCACCAACGTCGACGGCTGGGGCAACTCGTGGGCCTGGTAACCGGTCCGATGCACTGGAGGATCTGACCGTATGCCCGAGCACCTGCTGGCGTGTCAGGAGCTTACCCGGCGCTACGGCAGGAAGAAGGCGCTCGACGGCCTGACGCTGGCCATCCAGCCCGGCGAGGTGTACGGTCTGGCCGGGCCGAACGGCGCGGGGAAGACGACCTTCCTCTCCCTGGCCTGCGGTCTGTTGCGCCCCAGTTCGGGCACCGTCTGGATCCTGGGCCAGCCGCCTGTCCTTAGTCTCAGGGCTATCGGTCCCCACTTCCAGACGCGGGCGCTGTACCCCAATGAGACCGTCATGCGGAACATCCGCTTCCTCGCCGTCGCTCCGGAACGGGTCCGCGCTAACCTGGAGCGGCTAGGAATAACCGCGCCGGAGCTGCGGCGGGAGGTCAGAACCCTGTCCTACGGGCAACAACAACGGGTGGGACTGGCGATCAGCCTGGCAAAACCGGCTAAGGTATTCTTGCTCGATGAACCTGGAAGCGGCCTTGATCACCCATCTGCCCGGGAATTGCAAGCCATGCTCCGCGAGTTGGTCTCGGCCGGAGCGGCGGCGGTGGTGGCTAGCCACGAGTGGGTGCTGCTGAATCAGGCTTGCGATCGGGTGGGGATTCTGCTGGACGGGAAGCTCGAGAGGGAACTGCGGGCCCGCGAGGAAACCCGCCGGAGTGCCTTCCTGCTGGTGACTGACCCCCGGATCTCCGCCCCCCAACTCCGGATCCCTCTCATCACGGAAGCGCGGGCCCGCGGCGAAGGCCGCTGGGAGCTTGACCTCCCGGCGGCCGAGGCCGCCTCCGAGGTGATGTCCCGGCTTCTCGAAAACGGCATTCCCGTCGTTGAGTGGCGGCCGCTGGCGGTCACCGAGAACTGGCAGCGGGTATACCAGGAGCTGCTCGCGAGGAGAGAACACCCGTGCGCCGGGTGACTGTCAGGAGGCCTCAAGGCTCTGACCCGCGTGATCACAACCGCTGACAGTCGGAGGAGGATGCCGGGATGGGCCGGGTGATCGTCCGGGAGTTCCTGAAGGCGCTGCCCCGAAGAACCTTGCTCTGGATCGTCACCCTCTGGTTTGTGTTCCTGGTGTGGATCCTGGTGTTCCAGGCAGGCAATTACTACACGCACATGCTCGAGAGCGCGTCCCGAGCCTTCAACCTGACCTCGGCCGAGCGGCTCCGCGAGTTCATCGAACTGGCGCCACCCCAGCACCCGGTGAAAGGGATGGCATTGCTCCTGAGCCCTCGACTTGCTCCGTCGCACGGGCTGGCATTGCTCACCTCCACGGCCGCGATCATCATGGTGATCCTGGCGTCGAGGCTGTTTGGCGACGAGTACGGTTTCGGCACCATCCGTCGCCTGTGGACGGAAGGCCCTCCCAGGGTGGTGCACCTGGCAGGGAAGGTGGGCGGCATCTGCCTGGTCATCCTGGCCGCCATGGCCTTCACCTGCCTTGCCGCAGTGTTGCTGACACCGGTCGTGCGCTGGTTCTACCCGATCCCGTGGCTGCCGGGGGCCGAGTTCCCTCCCCTCGGGCAACTGGCTCGACGCGTCGCGGTGCAGTTGCCGGTCTCCATGGCCATCGTCCTGTTCATGGCCTTGTTCGCAGGCGCCGTCGCGGCAGCTGCCCGGAGCGCACTCGCAGGCGCGATAGCGGTGCCTAGTGTACACTCTGTCCTTCCCCGACTCTGCCCTGCCCGCGTCGCTGCAGCCGCTTTTCCCCGGATGGCATGTACGTGCTTTGCAGGCCCTGGCGTTCCCGGAGTTCGCCCGCGGACCGCATCGGCCCGCCACGGTGCAGATGGAGAACGCCATCAGTACCATGATGGTCGAGAGGGAGCTCCCCGCCATGGTCATCTTTGAGCCACCGCCGGCGGGCCCCGAACCGTCGCTGGCCGCAAGTATGATCGCCCTCGGAGTTTACCTGCTGGTGCTGATCGGCACACTTCACGCCATGTGGCGTCGTCAGGAAGCTCCGTGAGCAGCATTGCTCTCCGCCCACACCAGGCGCCTGGTTTCTTGCCCCGCCCGGCCCACCATGCTATAATGAACCCGCCGTTTCAGGCTTCCTAGCGAGGTGCTGGCCAGTGAAGGAGAAGATCCATCCCGCTTACCATGAGACAACGGTGACCTGTGCCTGCGGGGCCGCCTACCGGGTGGGCTCCACCAAGAAGAGCATCCGGGTCGAGATCTGCGCTAACTGCCATCCCTTTTACACCGGCAGCCAGCAGCGGATCGTGGACACGGCGGGGCGCGTGGAGCGCTTCAAGCGGAAGTACGGAATGAAGTAGGGACTTTCAACCGACCGGCGCCGGCCGCCCGGCCGGCTTTTTTGTGCGACGGGGGGGTAGGTCGTGCCGGAGACCCCTTTCTACGGCGGCCAGGCCGTCATCGAAGGCGTCATGCTGCGCGGACCGGAGCTCATGGCGATAGCCGTGCGCCGTCCCGACGGGCAGGTGGTGGTGCACCGGGAGTCCCTGGTGGCTGCGGCCGACCGCTGGCCGGGCTGGCGCTGGCCATTCCTCCGCGGCGTCATCGCCCTGGCCGACTCCCTTTCCCTGGGCGTGCGCGCCCTCCTCATCTCGGCCGAGGTGGCCGGGGAGGAGAAGATGGAGCCGCACCAGGGAGTCCTGGTCGTGGCGACGGCGGTGGCCCTGGCGGTCGGCCTCTTCATCCTGCTGCCCACCGTGATCACCGGGTTCCTGGGCCGCTGGCTGCCGGCCGGGGTCCGGCACCTGGTGGAAGGCATGGTCCGGCTCGGACTGCTCGTCGGCTACATCGCTACCATCGCCCGCCTGCCGGACGTGAGGCGGGTCTTCGCCTACCACGGCGCCGAGCACCGGGTGATCCACCTCTTCGAGGGGGGCGGCAGGCGGGACGTCGATCAGGCTCGGGCCTGGCCGCTCTTGCATCCCCGCTGCGGGACAAGTTTCCTGCTGTTCGTGGTGGCCATCAGCGTCCTCGTCTTCGCGTTTTTCGGCTGGCCCGTCCTCTGGCAGCGCGTCGCCCTCCGGCTGGTCCTGCTGCCGGTGGTGGCGGGCATCGCTTACGAGGCCATACGCCTGTCCGGCCGGTCGCGGCATCCGCTGGTCAAGGCTATGGCCGTGCCCGGCCTGGCCCTGCAACGCCTGACCACCCGCGAGCCGTCCGACGACCAGGTGGAGGTGGCCCTGGCGGCCCTGGAAGCCGTGCTGCCGCCGTGCTATAATCCGGCTGAGGACAACCCATGATGCGATCCCTGGCCGATCTGGAAGCTCGCTACGAGGAGTTGACCGCCCTCCTCAGCGACCCCGCGGTCATCGCCCGCCAGGAAGAGTGGAGGAAACTGGCGAGGGAGCATCGCCGGCTGACCACGGTGGTCGAGATCAACCGCGAGTACCGGGAAACCCTGCGGCGGCGGGAGGATGCCCGCCAACTGCTCAGGGACGACAACGACGAGGAACTCCGCGCCCTGGCCGAGGAGGAAGTGGCCGGGCTTGAGGAACGGGCGGCAGCGTGCGAGCGGAGGCTCAAGGAACTCCTGGTGCCCCGGGATCCGGCCGACGACAAGAATGTGATCATCGAGATCCGGGCCGGGACCGGCGGCGACGAGGCGGCCCTCTTCGCCGCCGATCTCTACCGCATGTATGCTCGCTTCGCGGAGGGCCGAGGCTGGCGGGTGGAGCTGCTCTCCAGCAATCCCACCGGGATCGGCGGCTTCAAGGAGATCATCTTCATGGTCCACGGCGACCGCGCCTACAGCTACCTGAAGCACGAGCGGGGGGTGCACCGGGTACAGCGGGTCCCGGCGACCGAGGCCTCCGGCCGTATCCACACCTCCACCGCCACCGTGGCCGTGCTGCCCGAAGCGGAGGAAGTGGAGGTCCACATCGCCACCGAGGACCTGCAGGTCGACACCTTCTGTGCCAGCGGGCCGGGAGGCCAGCATGTCAACAAGACCGAGTCGGCTGTCCGCATCACCCACCTGCCCACCGGCCTGGTGGTCACCTGCCAGGACGAGAAGTCCCAGCACAAGAACAGGGAGCGGGCCTTGCGGGTGCTGCGGGCCCGCCTCCTGGAGATAGCGACCGAGCAGCAAGAGGAAGAGGTTGCCCAGGCTAGGCGAGCCCAGGTGGGGACCGGCGAGCGGGCGGAGAAGATCAGGACCTATAACTTCCCCGACGGCCGGATCACCGATCACCGCCTCAAGCAGACCTGGCACCGGCTGGAGGCCATCCTCGAGGGCGACCTGGGACCGGTGGTCGAGGCCCTGATGGCCCACGAACAGGCCCAGAGACTGGCCCGGGCCACCGCCTCGGGATGAAGGTGGCCGGGGCGCTGGGGGAAGGCATCGACCGCCTGACCGGAGGCCCCAATCCCCGGCTGGACGCCGAGGTGCTCTTGGCTTGGGCCCGCGGGTGCACCCGGGCCGAGTTGCTGGGTGACCGGGAAGAGCGGTTGACCGCTCGGGAACTGGCCCGCTACCGCAGAGCCCTGGACCGCCGGGCCCGGGGCGAGCCGGTGGCCTACCTGCTGGGCCGGCGCGAGTTCATGTCCCTGGACTTTGAGGTCAACCCCGCCGTGCTCATCCCCCGGCCGGAAACCGAGGTGCTGGTGGAAGAGGCGTGCCGCCTGGTGGCCGGCCGAGGGGCGGTCCTGGCCGACGCCGGCACCGGCTCTGGCGCCGTGGCGGTGGCGCTCGCCCACCACTGTCCGGGGACCGTTGTCTACGCCACCGATTGCTCGGAAGCGGCCCTCGAGGTCGCCCGGCGCAATGCCCGGCGGCTGGGAGTGGGGGACCGGGTCCGGTTCCACGCCGGCGACCATCTTGAGCCATTGCAGGCGGCGGGGGTGGCGGGGATCAGCGGCGTGCTCTCCAATCCTCCCTACGTGCCAACCGCCGATCTGGCCCGGCTTCCTGTCGACGTCCGCGCCTTTGAGCCTCTCCTGGCCCTGGACGGCGGCCCCGACGGTCTTCGTTCCCATCGCATCCTGGCCGCCGAGGCCGCCCGGCTGCTGGGCCCGGGGGGTTGGCTGGGCCTGGAGGTGGGCCCCGGTCAGGCCCAGGCGGTGGCCGCCATCATGGCCGGGGCGGGTTTCGGAGGACCCCGGGTGTTGCCCGACCTGGCCGGGCGCCCCCGGGCCGTCTTCGCGGAGCTAGGGTCATGACCAGGGTGCTGCGGGTCGATCCCCGGCAGCCCGATCCCGCCGCCCTGGCCGAGGGAGGGGCGGTCCTGCGGGCGGGTGGGCTGGTGGCCTTCCCCACCGAGACGGTCTACGGGCTGGGGGCCGACGCCACCAACGGGGAGGCCGTCGGGCGCGTGTTCACGGCCAAGGACCGGCCTGCCGACAATCCCCTGATCGTGCACGTCGCCTCCCCCGGGGACGTGCCCGGGCTCGGCCGCCGGGGCCGTCTGCTGGTGGAGGCTTTCTGGCCCGGACCCCTGAGCCTGGTGCTGCCCCGCTGGCCGGGCATCGCCGCCGAGGTGGGGTGCGGCCTGCCGACGGTTGCCGTGCGCATGCCGGACCATCCAGTCGCCCTGGGCCTCATCGCCCGGGCCGGGGTGCCGGTGGCCGCCCCCAGCGCCAACCGCTCCGGCCGGGTGAGCCCCACCGCCGCCGGGCACGTCCTGGCCGACCTGCGTGGCCGGGTGGATCTCGTGCTGGACGGCGGCCCCACCCGGCTGGGCCTGGAATCCACGGTGCTGGACCTGACCTCTGATCCGCCGCGAGTACTGAGGCCGGGCGGGGTGACCCTGGAGGAACTCCAGCAGTTGGTCCCCGGGGTGGTGGCCGGGGCGCCCCTCGGGGAGCCTCTCCCGTCGCCGGGTACCCGCTACCGTCACTACGCCCCCCGGGCGCGGGTGATCCTGGTCGCCGCCGGCGGCGGGGAGTTGGCCGCGGCCATGCGGGAACTGGCCGGGGAGCATCGCAGGGGCGGGGCTCGAGTGGGGGCCCTGGTCCGGGGCAGCTGGGAACCTGGCCAACTGGGCGTCGACATCGTGCACAGCCTGGGCGAGAGCCTGGCGGAGGTCGCGGCGGGGCTGTACGCCGGTCTCAGGGCCCTGGACGCCGGGGGAGCGGACGTTATCCTGGCCGAGGCCGCCTTTCCCGGGGAGGGGTTGGGCCGGGCCATCGGGGACCGGCTGCGGCGGGCGGCGGGCACGCATTCTGGTAACCAATCGCCCCCTGGTATACAATAATGGTTGAGAGTGGGGATTCCTGCTTGGTGAAGAACATCCTGGTGGTCTGTAGCGGCAATACCTGCCGCAGCCCGATGGCGGCGGCTCTGCTGGCGACCCGGCTGGGAGCCGGCCGGCAGATACTGGCGGCCGGCACGGCGGCGGTGCCCGGCTCCGGGGCGTCCGCCCTGGCCATCCAGGTCATGGGCGAGCGGGGGCTGGATCTCGGCGGCCACCGGGCCCGGATTCTCTCGCGGGACCTGGTGGAACAGGCCGACCTGGTCCTGACCATGACCCGGGCCCACCGGCAGGCGGTGCTGGACCTGGTTCCGGGAGCCGCCGATCGCACTTTCACCTTGAGGGAGTATGCCGGTTGCCCCGTCAACCCGCCGGTTGACGAGGAACTGGACATCTCCGACCCGCTGGGCCGGGGGTTGGAAGTCTACCAGGCCGTCGCGGGGGAGCTCGAGCGACTGGCCGACGAGGTGGGCCGGCGGCTGGGAGGTGGGGCGGGGTGAGGGTGGCCATAGCCTGCGACCACGCGGGGCTTGAACTCAAGCAGGCCATCATGCGGGGACTGCCCGCCGTCCAGTGGCAGGACCTGGGTACCTACGGCCCGGAGCCGGTAGACTACCCCGATCTGGCCCTGGCGGTGGCCGAGGAAGTGCGCCGGGGCGGGGGTCTGGGGATCCTGGTCTGCGGCACCGGGGCCGGCATGGCCATCGCCGCCAACAAGGTGCCGGGAGTGCGGGCGGCGGTGGCTCACGAGACCTTCACCGCCCGGGCGGTGCGCGAGCACAACGCCGCCAACATCCTGTGCCTGGGGGCCAGGGTGGTCGGATCGGGGTTGGCGCTGGAGGTGGTGCGGGCGTGGCTGGGAGCGGCTCCCCGGGAGGGCCGGCACCGGATCCGGGTGGACAAGATCGCGGCCATCGAGCGCCACTCGGGCGGGGATCAGCGGTGAGGCGGCAACCCCGTCCCAGTTGGGACAGCTACTTCCTGGAGATCACGCTGGCGGTTGCCCGCCGCTCCACCTGCCTGCGGCGACAGGTGGGGGCCATCGTGGTCCGGGACAAGCGGATCCTGACCACCGGCTACAACGGGGCGCCTTCGGGGCTGGAGCACTGCAGCCACGAGGGCTGCCTGCGGGAGCGCCTGGGGATCCCCTCGGGAGAGCGTCACGAGCTGTGCCGGGGCCTCCACGCCGAACAGAATGCCCTCTTGCAGGCGGCCCTGCACGGGATCGGGCTGCAGGGCGCCACCCTGTATTGCACCACCGCGCCCTGCGGGATCTGCGCCAAGATGATCATCAACGCCGGGCTGAAGAGAGTGGTTTTCCTGGACTCCTACCCTGACGAGCTGGCGCAGGAGTGCCTGGCGGAGGCCCAGGTGGAGCTGGTGAAGGGAGAGGAGACGCTTGCGGCCGATCAGCACTCGTACCATCGCCTTGCCGCGGCTGAACCGGCTGGAACCGACCCTGGAAGCGACCGCCCTGAAGCTGATGGAGGAAGCGGGGGAGCTGGCCAAGACCATTCTCAGCCTGGCCGGCGAGGGTAAGCAAGGTCCCGCCCTCTCCCGGGCGGCCCTCGACCTCCTGGACGTGGCGCAGACGGCCATAACCATGATGTATGTGCTTGAGGAGCAGTACGGGGTCGACGTGTCCGGGGCCCTCGACCGGCACCTGGCCAAGCTCCTCGACAAAGGGTACCTGAGCCTGGAAGCGGATTAGTCCGGCCAGCTCAAGAAGGTGAAGCTGGACGAGGCGTCGAAGTGCGGGGCGCCTATTTGAGTGAGCGGAGGAAGGCTGTGTTGCCCGATCATGTCCTGGGTCTCCTGATAGCGGCGGCCGCCGCCCTGTCCGTCACCCCGGTCGTGAAGCGCTTGGCCGTGCGGGTAGGAGCGTTCGATCAACCGGTGCCCCGCAGCGTCCACACCCGCGCTGTACCTCACCTGGGAGGACTGGCCATCTACATCGCCTTCGCCGCCGGCGCGCTGGCGACCGCGGGTCCGGCCAATCGTGACGTCCGGGCGATCCTGTTAGGTGGCCTGCTCGTGCTGGCCCTGGGCGCCCTGGACGACTTCCGCAACCTCCGTCCGGCCTGGAAGCTGCTGGGCCAGATCGTGGCGGCCGGCGTGGTTGTCAGCTTGGGGTGCCAGATCCGCTTCTTCTCCCATCCCGTGGGCGACGGCCTGATCTTCCTGGGTTACTGGAGCGTCCCCGTCACCATCCTGTGGATCGTGGCCGTGATGAACGTCGTCAACCTCATGGACGGGCTGGACGGTCTGGCTGCCGGAGTGGCCTCCATCGTGGCCCTCACCCTGCTGGTCGTGTCCTTGCGGCACGACCAGCCGCTGACCGCCCTCTTCACCGCAGTGCTGGCCGGGAGTGCCCTGGGCTTCCTCCCCCACAACTTCAACCCGGCCAAGATCTTCATGGGTGATGCGGGGGCCATGTTCCTCGGCTTCGCCCTGGCCGTGGTCGCCATCGGGGGACCGCTCAAGCAGGCCACCACCATCGCCCTGGCGGTCCCGGTGATCGCCCTGGGGCTACCCATCGTGGATACCACCTGCGCCATAGTCCGCCGGGTCTCCAACGGCCGCCCCTTCCACCAGGCTGATCGGGGCCACCTGCACCACCGGCTGCTGCGGCTGGGTCTCAGCCAGCGCCAGGCGGTGGTGGTCCTCTACGGGGTAAGCGCCTGGCTTGGCCTCAACGCCATCATTGTGAGCGAGGTGCCCCGTCGCCAGGGGGCCGGGCTGCTCCTGCTGGTAATCGGTCTGCTGCTATACGCGGCGATCAGGGTTGGCGCTCTCGACGAGTCGGCCGACGGTCGCGAGTACGGTGGCTGATCGACAACGCGTCCTGGTCGCCTTCGGCACCCGCCCGGAGGCCATCAAGATGGCCCCCGTGGTGAGAGAACTCGAGGCCCGGGCCGATCGCTTCCGAACCGTGGTGGCGGTTACCGGCCAGCACCGCGAGATGCTGGACCAGGTACTGGAGCACTTCGGCATCACCCCGGACCACGATCTGCACATCATGACTCCCCGCCAGACGCTCACCGAGATCGCCCTGCGGGGTTTGGCCGGGCTGGACCGGGTGCTGGCCGGAGAACGATTCGACCTGGTCCTGGTGCACGGTGACGCCGCCACCTCCTTCCTCGGGAGCCTGGCCGCCTTCTACCACCGGGTACCGGTCGGTCACGTTGAGGCCGGGCTCCGTACGCACAAGCGGTACTCGCCGTTCCCCGAGGAGATGAACCGGCGCCTGGCCGACGTGCTGGCCGACGTGCACTTCGCTCCCACCACCGGCGCCCGTGACAACCTGCTGCGGGAAGGGATCGGCCCCCGGGGGATCTACGTCACCGGCAACACCGCCATCGACGCCCTGCTGTGGACGGCCGGGGATGATCGCCGCCCGGCGGAGCCGGGGGAGCCCCGGCTGATTTTGGTGGAGTGCCACCGCCGCGAGAACTGGGGACCTCCGCTGGACCGGATCTTCGGGGCCCTGGCCGAACTGGCGCGGCGGCGCGATGACATCCGGCTGGTAGTATCGGTTCACCGCAACCCCGAGGTGGCCGGCACCGCCGGCCGCCGCCTGGGGGGCCAACCCCGGGTCGTCTTGCGCGACCCCCTGCCTTATCCCGAGTGGGCGGCCCTGCTGGGGCAGGCTCACTTCCTGGTCACCGACTCCGGCGGCGTGCAGGAAGAAGCCCCGGCCCTGGGGGTGCCGGTCATCCTGTGCCGCGAGGACACCGAGCGGCCCGAGGCCAGGGACGCCGGTACCGTTCGCCTGGTGGGATCGGATGCCGGGGCTCTCCTCGACCTGGCCGAGACCTTGCTGGACGACGCCGCCGAGCACGACCGGATGGCCCGGGCAGTGAACCCGTACGGAGACGGACAAGCCGCCCGGCGGACGGTCGACGGCCTTGAGCACTTCCTGGGATTGCGGGCCGAGCCCCCCGAGGATTGGCGCCCAGTAATTGCCAGCCGCCGGATCTCCCCCGGCCCGCATGGGACGGCCACCGGCGGGTGACTACAGTAAGGGGTCGGGGGGCCGGGACATGGGATCGATGGTGGTGCGGGGCGGGCGCGCCCTCGAGGGCAGGGTGGCCGTGGAAGGTGCCAAGAACTCGGTGCTGCCCATCCTGGCGGCATCGCTCCTGCCGGGCGGACCTAGCCTGATCCACAACGTCCCCGCCGTCAACGACGTCTTCACCGTGATCGAAGTGCTGACCAGCCTCGGCGCCCGAGTTGAGTGGCGAGGCACGGCGGTCGCCGTCGACGCCGGTGGGGTCGGCTCCCGCCAGGCCCCTGAGGCACTGGTCCGCCGCATGCGGGCTGCCTTCTGGGTGCTGGGACCCTTGTTGGCGCGCTCCGGTCAGGCCGCCATCTCCCTCCCCGGCGGCTGCGCCATCGGCAGCCGGCCCATCGATCTCCATGTCAAGGGGCTGGCCGCGCTGGGGGCGGACATCGAGTGCGGGCACGGCTCCATCTTGGCCCGGGCCCCCCGCCTGCGGGGAACCCGCGTCTACCTGGATCTTCCCAGCGTGGGCGCCACCGAGCACCTCATGGTGACGGCCACGCTAGCAGAGGGAACCACCATCATCGAGAACGCCGCCGAGGAGCCGGAGATCGTCGATTTGGCCGCCTACCTGGCGGCCCGGGGGGCCCGCATCAGCGGCGCCGGCACCCGGGTGATCCGGGTGGAAGGGGTGACCGAACTCGGGGCGGCCGAACACACCGTCATCCCCGACCGCATCGAGGCCGGCACCTTCATGATCGCGGCGGCCATCAGCGGTGGCGAGATCGAGGTCGCCGGAGTCATCCCCGAGCACCTGAAGGGCGCCACCGCGAAGCTGCGGGAGGCCGGGGTCACCGTCGAGGAGGGCGAGGGGCAGCTGACGGTGCGGGCCACCGGCCGGCCCCGGGCGGTGGACGTGAAGACCCTGCCCTATCCCGGGTTCCCCACCGACCTGCAGGCGCCCATGATGGCCCTGATGGCGGTGGCCGAGGGGACCAGCTTGATCACCGAGACCGTGTTCGAGAGCCGGTTCGCCCACGTGGACGAGTTGAAGCGGATGGGAGCCGACATCGTCATCGAGGGCCGCAGCGCCCTGGTGCGGGGACGGCCGGGACTGACCGGGGCAAGCGTCCGCGCCACCGACATCCGCGCGGGAGCAGCCCTGATCCTGGCCGCCCTGGCCGCGGAGGGCTCGAGTGAGGTGGGCGCGATCCACCACCTTGATCGCGGTTATGCCGGCCTGGAGCACAAACTCCACTCGCTGGGGGCGGACATCCGGCGCCGGGAGGATTAGGCAAGCTCCCGCCCCGTGCCTCATAGGATGCGGCGGAGGGGTCGTCCTTGCGCTACCTCCTGGCCGCCGTTGTTCTCTTCCAGATCCTCGTGGTACTGGTCCTGCCCGCCCTGGTCGTCCGGTCGTGCGACTCCGAGGGCCCGCTCCGGGGTCCCTCACCTCCCGCCGGGGAGGACGGCCTGTGGGTCCGGGTGCTGGTGGACCCCACCGGCGCCACTCTCCGCTTGCCCCTAGAGGAGTACGTCAAGGGAGTGGTGGCCGCCGAAATGCCGGCCAGTTTCGACCTGGAGGCCCTAAAGGCCCAGGCGGTGGTAGCCCGAACCTGCTCGGTGCGGCGGATGCGGGCGCTGGGAGGCGCCGGGGTTCCCGGTGGAGCGGACGTCCGCACCTCGGTGGAACAGGGAGGACAGGCCTGGCTGAGCCGGGACGATCTCCTGGACCGGTGGGGTCGGGTTGACTTCGACGCCAACTGGGCCCGCATCGAGGAGGCGGTCCAAGCCACCCAGGGCCTCATCGTGACCTACAGTGGCCTGCCGGTGGACCCCCTGTACCACTCCACGTGTGGCGGGCGCACCGAGAACTCCGAGGACGTCTGGCAGGAAGCCCTTCCCTACCTGCGGAGTGTCTTGTGCCCGGCCGACGGGCACTCCCCGCACGCCGCCCGTACGGCCTACACCTTCTCCCTGACGGATATCGCGGCTAACCTGGGGGGCGAAGTGGGCGCCCTCCGGGTAGCCGCCGGCAACCGGCCTTTCCTACAGGTGGTGGCGGTGACGGCCGCCGGCCGCGCCCGGACGGTGAGGGTTGGCGACCAGATGTGGCGGGCCACCGATTTTCGCCTGCTCCTGGGCCTGCCCTCAACCGCCTTCACGGTCGAACTCACCGGCGACCAGGCCCGGTTCCAGGTCACCGGCTGGGGTCACGCGGTGGGGCTTTGCCAGTACGGAGCGGATGGCCTCGCCCGGGCGGGGAAGGACTACCGCGCGATCCTCCGCCACTATTACACCGGCGTCGAGATCGAGCCCCTGCAGACCTATTGAGTGCTGTCCCCGCATAACCCGCCGGCACTTGGAGAAAACTGGAGGGAGGGACGGGAGGGGGTAGTCGGGTGTCGGAGCGCTGGGCAGGGACGGTAGATCGGTGGCGCCGTCGCTTGGCGGCGGCGGGGGAGCGGGTCCACCGATCCGGCTCGGCCGCCGCCGGCGCCATCAGAGAGCGCTGGGGTTACCTCAGCCTGGTCCTGGTGGTGGTCCTGACCCTGGTCACGGTGGACCTGGCCCGGGACAACGGGAGCCTCCGGAGACGGGTTGACTGGTATGCCGGCCGGGAGAGTGTGGACTGGCCCGGCGCCCTGACCGAGCGGACCCCCGAGCCTCCACCCGCCGCACCGGTGGCCATCGCCGCCGAGGTGGCGGTGGAGCCGGCCACGGTGACGGCGATGGCCGCGGCCCCCCGCCCCGAGGACGCCCGCTGGCCGGTGGCCGGGCAGTTGCAGCAGGGCTTCGGCTGGGCCTGGTCTCCGACCTACCAGGACTACCGTTTCCATCAGGGTGTCGACTATCGTGTCGCCGACGGGGCTGAGGTCCGGGCGGCCTTGCCGGGTGAGGTCAGGCACGTCGGCCAGGACCGCCTCTGGGCCTACCGGGTGGAGTTGGACCACGGGCAGAACCTGCGGACCGTCTATGCCCATCTGGGCCAGGTGAAGGTCCGGGCCGGCGATTGGGTCGAGGCCGGTCACGTCATAGGCCGGATTGGCCCCCCGGGCGAGGCAGAACTGGCGGACGGCATTCACCTTCACTTTGAGCTGCACGTGGGGGGCAAGGCGGTGGATCCCGGAGTCTACCTGAAGTGACAGGGCACTCATGTTTGGTCCCGGCGGCACATATATAGGGGCGGGAGGAGCCCCTCATGAAGGAGTACATCTGGCGGCGAGTGCTCGAGGTCTCTAACCACATCATCGATCGCGGGTCCACCGTGCGGGACACGGCGCATACTTTTGGGATCTCCAAGAGCACCGTGCACAAGGACGTAACGGAGCGGCTGCCCCGGGTAAACCCCGGTCTCGCCGAGCGGGTGCGGGAGATCCTGGCCTACAACCGGTCCCAGCGGCACCTCCGCGGAGGCGACGCTACGCGGAAAAAGTATCAACTGCGCGATCAGGCGCCCTACCAGTAGCAGGAATACTCGCAGCATCGGGAGAAACTCCCAACCGGTCGACACTGAATCCCTGTCTCTGCCCGGGGCATGGTTGACCGCCTTTTCTTCTGGAAGGGGAGGGGCGCCTTGCTCGTGATGACCGCCGACATCGGCATCGACCTGGGGACGGCCAGCGTGAAGGTGTACGTCCGGGGTAAGGGGATTGTCCTGCGGGAGCCGTCGGTGGTGGCCATCGAGAAGCAGTCGGGCAAGGTGGTGGCCATCGGCACCGATGCCAAGGAGATGGTGGGGCGGACCCCCGGCAACATCGTCGCCCTGCGGCCCCTCCGGGAAGGGGTCATCGACCACTTCGACCTGGCCCTCCACATGCTCAAGCACTACGTCGGCCGCGTCTGCGGGCGGGCCATGCTGCTCCGGCCACGGGTCGTCATCTGCGTCCCGTCCGGCGTCACCTCGGTCGAACGGCGGGCCGTCCTCGAGGCGGCTACCCAGGCCGGGGCCAGGCGTACTTACCTCATAGAGGAACCCCTCGCCGCCGCCCTGGGCGCGGGTATTGACATCGGTCCTCCTTCCGGTTCCATGGTGGTCGACATCGGCGGCGGCACCAGCGATATTGCCGTCCTGTCGCTGGGGGGCATTGTGCACAGCATCTCCATCCGGGTGGGAGGAGATCGTTTCGACGAGTCCCTCATCCGTCACGTCCGCCGGGAGCACAACCTGCTGATCGGCGAGCGAACGGCGGAGGAGGTCAAGATTGAGGTGGCCACGGCTTTCCCCGACGGCCGGGCCGAGCAGGCCGAAGTCCGTGGCCGCGATCTGGTTACCGGACTGCCTCGTACCATCATCATGACCTCCGAGGAGTGCCGGCAGGCACTGGAAGAACCGCTGCAGGCGGTCCTCGTGGCCGTCCGTGAGGTCCTGGAAGCGACCCCGCCCGAGTTGGCGGCCGACATCATCGACCGGGGCATGATGTTGACCGGAGGCGGCGCCCTGCTGCACGGCCTCGACCGCTACCTGGCCGAATCCGTCGGCGTCCCGGTACTGGTGGCCGAAGACCCTATCTCCTGCGTGGCCCTCGGAACCGGTAAGGCCCTGGAATCGCTGACGATCTTGCAGAGCCTGGTCGAGCGGCGGGTGCCAGGCGCCGGTTAGGGAGGTAGTCGTCTTGGAAGCCGAGGCCATCATGAAGATCCTACCCCACCGCTACCCTCTCCTCCTGGTGGACCGGGTGCTCGAGGTGGAGCCCGGCCGGCGAGCGGTGGGGCTCAAGAACGTCTCGGTGAACGAGCCGTTCTTCTCCGGACATTTCCCGGGCAATCCGGTGATGCCGGGCGTCCTTATCGTAGAGGCTTTGGCCCAGGTGGGAGCGGTGGCCCTGCTGGCCCCGGAAGAGAACCGGGGCAAACTGGGACTGCTCACCGGCCTGGAGCGGGTCCGCTTCCGCCGGATGGTCCGGCCCGGCGACTGCCTCCGGTTGGAGGTAGAGCTGGTGCGGCGCCGCGGGCCACTGGGCCGGGGCACCGGCCGGGCGACGGTGGATGGGAAACTGGCGGCGGAGGCGGAGATCCTGTTCGCCCTGGTCGACCCGCCCGATCGCGCCGGGCAGCCGGTTTGACGGCGGTACCCGGCGGTCCCCGACGGTGTCAAGGGAACAGGCGTGAGGTGGGTCCCGGTGCGGGAGGAGAGCAGGCGCTGGCTCAAGCAGGCGGAGGCCGACCGCGAGGCGGCCCGGTCGCTGGGGGCCGGACACTACCACATGGGCGCTTTCGCCTGCCACCAAGCAGTGAAGAAGGCCATGAGGGCCGCCTTCATCGAACTCAGACGCTCGCTGGCGCCGAAGACGCATAATCTTCTCGAGTTGGCGCGGGAACTCAACGCACCCGAGGAGGTGCTGAGCGATCTGCGCTTGCTCAACCCGGAGTACGCAGTATCGCGCTTATCCAGACGCGGCCACCGGGATCCCGGCCGAGATGTACGACGAGCCGAAGATCAGACTCCTGTTGGCGGCGGCGGAGAGGACGTGGCAATGGGTCATCTCGGCGTCGACGGGGGAGGTCTTGACCGATTCCTGACCCCGGGGGCAGGCCCGTTATCCGCTGCAGGTGGCGATCATCTTCGGCTCCCGGGCGAGAGGGGCCGATCTGACCCACAGCGACGGTGCCGCCGGCCGGCCTGACCCGGCCACCCCGCCGGTTGACGCCGGCGCCAGTGGATGCTATCCTTGCCTTGACAGTTGAATAGGGATCACTCTCTTATCAAGAGCGGGGCGAGGGACTGGCCTGATGAGCCCCCGGCAACCGGCCCGCCCGGGCAGCGGTGCCAAGTCCAGACAGAAGGTGGTTATCCGGGCCCGCGCCCGAATCGCCAATTCTGGGAGATGAGAGCCGGTGCGCCTCCTCCAGAGTTGGAGGGGGCTTGTTCGTTAGAGGGGGAGTGACGGTGCCCTTCCGCCCGGCCTTGCTGCCCACCGCCATAGGCAGCCTGCCTCACCGGGATCCGGTCGCGGCGATGGCGGTTGTCCGCCGCCACCTGCCGGAGTGTCCGTACTGGCCCCAGTTGCCCCGGCGCGACCGCCGGGAGCAGATGGATCTGCAGTTCAGCGAGGGCTTGCCCGGCCTAGCGGACGGCGACCGGGGCTCGGACCTGGCGGCCGCGGGAGAAGCCATCTACCGCCGTTACCTGGAAGCGGATCCGGTCCTGGCCATCGGCCCGGAGCGGGCGGCGGGGCTCTACGCCCTGGCCGGCTCCGGCCCGCTGGGGCGGGCGGTGGCCGTCAAGGGGCAGATCACCGGACCGCTGACCCTCGGCCTCTCGCTCGAGGATGGATCGGGCCGGCCCTTGCTCTATCGCGAGGATGCCATGGATCTGGTGGTCAAGGTGCTGGCCATGCGGGCCCGCTGGCAAGAGCGTTTCCTGGCCCGGCTCAACCCACGGACCATCATCTTCGTCGACGAGCCGTCGCTGGCCACCTACGGCTCGGGCTTCTTCGCCTATGACCGGGCGGCCGTGATCGCCTGGCTCACCGAGGTGCTAGAGGCCCTGACGGGACTCAGGGGCATTCACTGCTGCGCTAACACCGACTGGCCGGCCGTGCTGGCCACCCCCGCCCACATCGTCTCCTTCGACGCCTGGGGCTTCGCCCGCCAACTGGCCCTCTACGCGGCCGAGGTGGGGGCGTTCCTCGACCGGGGGGGCATGCTGGCCTGGGGCATCGTCCCCGCCTCGGCCGAGGTGGCGACCTTGGGCGCCTCGGGGATCGCCGATCGCCTGGAGCAGTCCCTCGATCTCTTCAGTGCCCGGGGGCTCGACCGGCGTCTCTTGCTGGAGCGGGCCCTGGTCACTCCCTCCTGCGGCCTGGGGTCGCTGGAGGAGGCGACTGCCGCCCGCGCCCTGGAGTTGACCGGCCAGGTCGCGGGCATCATGCGGGAGCGACATGGACTCGGAAGGGAGGACTAGATGATGGCTGACCTCACCATCTTCACCTCGGAATCGGTGACCGAAGGCCACCCCGACAAGATGGCCGACCAGATCTCCGACGCCATACTGGACGCGATCCTGCAGCAAGATCCCGACGCCCGGGTTGCCTGCGAGACCCTGATCACCCGGGGCCTGGTCCTGGTGGCCGGTGAGATCTCCACCAGCGGTTACGCTGATATCCGGCGGGTCATCCGGGACACGGTGACCGACATTGGCTACGTGCGGGCCAAGTACGGGTTTGACGCCGACACCTGTTCGGTGCTGACCGCCATCGACCCCCAGTCGCCCGACATCACCATCGGGGTGGATCAGTCCCTGGAAGCCAGGCAAGCCCAGGCCAAAGAGGCAGACGTCGGGGATCGCCTGGGAGCCGGCGACCAGGGGATGATGTTTGGGTTCGCCTGCCGGGAGACTCCCGAGCTAATGCCGTTGCCCATCGCCCTGGCCCATCGCCTGGCCCGGCGGTTGGCCCAGGTGCGGAAAGAGCAGGTCTTGCCTTACCTGCGACCGGATGGGAAGACCCAGGTGAGCGTGGAGTACCGGGACGGCCGGCCGGCGCGGGTGAGCGCGGTGGTGGTTTCCGCGCAGCACAAGCCCTCCGTCTCCCTGGACAAGATCCGGGCCGACATCCGGGAGGAGGTGGTGGAGGCGGTGATCCCCGCCCCTCTCCTGGACGAGGGTACCCGGCACTTCGTCAACCCGACGGGGCGGTTCGTGATCGGCGGGCCGCTCGGCGACACCGGCCTGACCGGGCGCAAGATCATCGTGGACACTTACGGTGGCTACGCCCGGCATGGCGGGGGCTGCTTCTCGGGCAAGGATCCCACCAAGGTGGATCGCTCCGGGGCCTACGCGGCCCGTTGGGCGGCCAAGAACGTCGTAGCGGCCGGCCTCGCCGATGTCTTCGAGCTGAAGCTGGCCTACGCCATTGGCGTCGCCCGGCCGGTCTCGGTATCGGGAGACAGCTTCGGAACCGGCAGGATGGCCGACTGGCGGATCGTCGAACTGGTGGAGGAGCACTTTGACCTGACCCCCGGCGGGATCATCCGCCAGCTCGACCTGTGGCGGCCGATCTACCGGCCCACTGCCTGCTACGGGCACTTCGGCCGGCCGGACCTGGACCTGCCCTGGGAGCGGCTGGACCGGGTGGAGGCCTTGCGGCTGGCCGCCGGGCTGACCGGCGACCCACCCGCCACCCCCGCCTGGTCGGAGGTGGCCTCGGGAGGGTAGCCCGGGGAACCCCCCGCCTCATATGATGGTGTGGGGGGTTCCGGATGATGGGTGAACCCTGGCTGTTTCTGGTCTCGCTGTTGGGCGTCTTGGCCGCCGCCTACTTCATGGTATGGGTGGGCGGCCGGGTGAGGGAATTGGTCTCGCCGGCCGGAGTGCCCTTGCTAAGCCTGCTGGTCGTCGCCCACAACGCTTCCTCCTGGGTGGAGGGACTGGTACGCGAGATCTACCGGGTGGAGGAGGCCTGGGGCGGGGGCCGTCTGCGCTTCGAGGTAGCTGCCGTTGACGCCGGTTCCACCGACGAGACGCCCCTCATCCTGGAACGCCTGCGGCGGGAGTACGCTTCCCTGAAGGTGCTGACGGCTGCTCCCGGAGGGCAGCCACCGCTGGAAGTGGGGATGGAAGCCTGCCACAGCCCACTGGTACTGGTCCTCCGGGCCGGGGGAGAAGCCGAGCCGCGCTGGGTCCTGCGAACCGTCCATGCCTTGCTGGGGCGACCCCCGGCCCGGGCGGTGGAGGAGAAGCGCCCCGGACGGTAGAAACCGGTGACCGGGGCGGTGGTTCCTTGCCCGAGACGATCCAGGGGACCGTCGAGCGTATTACCTACCACAACGCCGACAACCACTACACGGTGGCCCGGCTCGTCCCCTCCGGCCCGCAGCGAGGCTCGCGACGGCGGGCGGTTCCCGACCACGATCTGATCACGGTGGTCGGCTACTTCCCGTCTCTCGGCGTCGGGGAGTCGATCCGCCTCCAGGGCGACTGGGTGGTCCACCCGGAGTACGGTCGCCAGTTCAAGGCTGAAGCCCACGAGCTGATCCTGCCCACCACCGCCGCCGGGATAGAGAAATACCTCGGCTCGGGGACGATCCGGGGGGTGGGTCCGGTCACCGCTCGCCGGCTGGTGGCAGCCTTTGGCGTGGCCACCCTGGACGTGATCGAGACCGAACCCGAACGGCTCACCGGGGTGGAGGGAATCGGTGCCGTGCGGGCCGAGGTTATCGCCCGCTCGCTGGCCGAACACCGCGACATTCGCGACATCATGATTTTCCTCCAATCCCATGGTGTTACCCCGGGCTACGCCGCCCGCATCCACCGCCACTACGGGCGAGACACGGTGGCGGTGATCCGTGAGAATCCCTACCGGTTGGCCGACGAGGTCTTCGGCATCGGCTTCCGGACCGCCGATCGGATCGCGGCCAGCCTGGGTGTGGAACCTGCCTCTCCCTACCGGGTGCGGGCGGGCGTCCGCCACGTGCTGGGCGAGGCCTCGGGCGACGGTCACGTCTACCTGCCCCGGGAGGTCCTGGTAGAACAGGCCGCGGAAGTCCTGGCCATCAGCCCCGACCTGGTCGAGGGGGCCCTGGACGGGCTGGCGGCTGAGGGCGAGCTTGCGATCGAGGAGGGGAGCCGGTCCCCCTGGCCAACCGGAGACGAGGCCCCGGGGCCGGCTGTCTACCTCACGCATCTATACCGGGCGGAGACGGGCGTCGCCGGCCGGCTGGCCGCGCTGGTGGCCGAGCGCCCCCTCTACGACGACCCCGGCGAGTTGCGGGCGGAGATCGGCCGGGCGGCGGCGGAGGCCGGCCTGGAACTCGGTCCTGAACAGGAGGACGCGGTTGAACTGGCCATGGTCTCGGGGGCGGCCGTCATCACCGGCGGGCCCGGTACCGGCAAGACCACTTGCGTGAACTGCCTGATCCGCCTGCTCGAGGGCCGGGGACTGAAAACCGCCCTGGCGGCGCCCACCGGCCGGGCCGCCAAGCGCCTGGCGGAGGCCAGCGGGCGGCCGGCCCGAACCATCCACCGCTTGTTGGAGTATGGCTACTCGCCAGAAACGTTCGCCCTGAGCTTCGGACGAGATGAGGACAACCCCCTGGAGGCCGATGCCATCATCATCGACGAGGTCTCCATGGTTGACCTGCCCCTGTTCCATCACCTGCTCCTGGCGGTGCGCCCCGGAACCCGGCTTGTCCTGGTGGGGGACGTGGACCAGCTTCCCCCCGTGGGTCCGGGCAACGTGCTGCGGGACGTCATCCGGTCGGGCGCCGTCCCCGTGGCAACCCTGAACGAGATCTTCCGGCAAGCCCGGGAGAGCCTCATCGTGCTTAACGCCCACCGGGTAAACCGCGGTCAGATGCCATTGCTGAACGAGAAGGAAGGCGATTTCTTCTTCCTGCCCCGGGAGACCCCGGAAGCCATATTGGAGGAGGTGATCGCCTTGTGCTCGCGCCGGCTGCCGGCGCGGGCCAACCTGGACCCGGTGGCCGACATCCAGGTGCTGACCCCGATGCGGCGCACCTTGATCGGGGTTGACAATCTCAACCAGGAACTGCAGCGAGTGCTCAATCCCGCCCGGCCCGGCCGTCCGGAGTTGTCGCACGGCGGCACCGTCTTCCGGCTGGGCGACAAGGTGATGCAGATCCGCAACAACTACGAGAAGGGTGTCTTCAACGGCGACATCGGCCAAGTCGAGACGGTTGACTTGGAGGCGGGGGAGATGGGGGTGGCCTTCCCCGACCCGGCAGGCCCCCGGGGAGTGCGGTACGACCGCCGTGACCTCGATGAACTGGTCCTGTCCTACGCTGTCTCCGTCCACAAGAGCCAGGGCAGCGAGTACCCGGCGGTGGTGATCCCGGTGTCCACCCATCACTACGTGATGCTGCAGCGGAACCTTCTGTACACCGGGATCACCCGTGCCCGGCGCCTGGTGGTCCTGGTGGGTACGGCGAAGGCCCTGGCCATAGCCGTCCGTAACACCCGCGTCGATCAGAGGTGGTCGCGTCTGGCCACTCGCCTGGTGGCCGAGGTGCGGTGAAGCTCCTCGATGGTCTGCTGGATCTCATCTATCCCCCCGGTGGGTGCCCGCTGTGCGGTCGGCCGTCTCCCGGGTTGTGCTTCCTGTGCCGGCAGGACATCGCCTGGACGCCCCCTGACCGCTGTGCCCGCTGCAGCCGCCCGCTGCCCTCCCCGGCCGCTTCGGGGGGCGGCCCGGTCCACCTGGTGCGTTCGGTCTGCCCCGACTGCCTCACTGCTCCCGGACGGTTCTTCCTGGCCAGGAGTCTTGGTATCTACCGGGGCCTGCTTCGGCGGGCGATCCGGCGCCTGAAGTACGGCCGCGAGACGCACCTGGCCGGCTCCCTTGGAGATCGCCTGGCCCGGGAAGTGGTGGGCCAGCAGCACCGCCCGGCCACGGACGGCCGGGGTTACGGGTTGGGGCCGGGCAGTGCCTTCCAGCTTGTGGTGCCGGTTCCTCTGCACCCCGACCGCCTGGCCCGCCGGGGGTTCAATCAGGCGGCCCTGCTGGCCACCCCGGTAGCCCGGGCCCTGGGCATACCGTGCTCGCGGCGAGGTCTTGATCGCGTCCGCACAACACCCGCCCAGGCCGGCCTGACGCGGCGCCGTCGCCTGGCCAACCTCGCCGGCGCCTTCGTCGCCGACCCGGGGGCCGTCGGGGGACGGACGGTGCTCCTGGTGGACGATGTCCTGACCACCGGCGCGACCGCCGCCGGCTGCGCCGCCGCCCTCCTCGAGGCCGGGGCCTTCCGGGTCTACGTTGCCGTCCTGGCCGTCCGGGGCCGGGGCGGGCTCGACGGCACCGCCCCCGGCCCGAGAGGACTTTCCGGCCCGGCGTCAGAGGAATCCGGCGGTCGCTATCCCCTTCCTTCAAGGTAGGCGTTGCGACGGCGGGCCGGATAGGTATCCGGCCCGCCGTCATTTCCCGGAGACCGCCCCGGGCGGATTCGACGCCTCAGCCGACCGCCCCCGACAGGCTGTGACATTCCACAGACTTGTCCACAGGCGAAGGGTTGATATCAAGGCTTATCAACAGAGTTGTCCCCATTATCCACAGGGCGGAGGATCCACAAATGAGACTCCTGTCGAGGGGCTTTCGACAGTTGCGCTAGCCTCGAAGCGCTCCTCAACCGACTGATCCCTCCGCCCCACGCCCCGCCCTGAGCCTCGACCCATCTCTTTGACGCAAGAACGCCGCTTCAAAGCTCATGGCTACTCCCCGCCGTCAGCAAGGTTCACTCCTCCCTGAATACCCTGCTGCAAAGACCAACCCCCAGGCTCCAGCCACCCCGGTGCCCAGAGAACTCCGCTCGAGAGCTTCGATTCCGATTTCACGTACCCAATCGCTGACAACGAAGCGGCGGCACTCTATATCGAAACTCCAGAGGAGCATTAGCGAGCGTTGACAAGCTTTCCGGTGCGTGGTATATTCAGTTCGTCCGAGTTTAAGTTTAGGAGGAGTGCCAGACAATGCTCGGCCGAGTCAAATGGTTCAACCCGGAGAAGGGGTACGGTTTCATCGAGAGGGAAGACGGGGGCGGTGACGTTTTCGTCCACTTCTCGGCCATCCAGATGGAGGGTTTCAAGACCCTCAACGAGGGAGACGAGGTGGAGTTCGAGATAGTTGATGGGGCGCGCGGCCCGCAGGCGGCCAACGTTGTCCGACCCGGACAGAGCTAGGCTCACTGCGAGACGGCAGAACAAATTCCCCCGGGGGACCCCCCCGGGGGTTTTGTCTGGGCGCAGGATTCTGCCCGCGGCGGGGGAATATCCTGAGTAGCAGGTCCCCCCAAGTGAGCGCCGGGAAGAGGTGAACTTCTTGCGAATCCGGATCAGTAGCCGCAACCTGGAAGTTACCGCCGAGGTCCGCAAGTACGTTCAGAAGAAGGTCGGCAAGCTCTCCCGCTACTTCGACGAAACCCCCACCTGTCAGGTCACCTTGGCCGTGGAGCGGGACCGGCACATCATCGAGATCACCATGGCTCTCAACGGTATGATCCTCAGGGGCCAGGAGGCCGCCGGCGACATGTTCAGTTCCATCGATCTCGTCACCGACAAGCTTGAGCGCCAGATCCGCAAGTACAAGACCCGGATCAACCGTCACATGCGCAAGGTAGCCCTGCCCGAGGAGCTCCTCCCTGCCCCCGAGGAGGAGGACCAAGTCGTAAAGGTGAAGCGTTTTGCCATCAAACCCATGCCGGTGGAAGAAGCCGTGCTGCAGATGAACCTCCTGGGACATGACTTCTTCGTGTTCGCCAACTCCGACGACGAGCGCATCAACGTGGTTTACCGGCGGAAGGACGGCGCTTACGGCTTGATCGTGCCCGAGTGGCGCTAGCCCGGGGCACCAGGGGGTGCCGGCGATGTACCCCGAGCGCGTTACCGCCCTCATCTTCGAGGGCGGTCAGCCCCGCCCCGGCGTCGAGCAGGTCATGGCCGACCTCCGCAAGCTGGTCGTCCTGGACAACCTCGAGAAGCTCTCGCGGGTGGGAACCATTGATCAGGCCATCCTGGTCACCAACTACCCCGACCTGGCCCAACAAGCCCGTGAGCTGGGGGTGCTGGTGGAGGCGCCCCTCCCCGGACCCTTCCATTTCGGCCGCACACTGAAGTCCATCATTTACGCGCGAGGACTTGAAAACGTCCTCTGCATGGGAGGCGCCGCCGCCCCTCTCATCCGACCCGAGGAAATCGCCTGCCTGACCGGCCTGCTCCGGGAACGCAAGAACGTGGTGGTGGTCAACAACGTACAATCGGCCGATATCATCGCTTTTACTCCCGCCCGGGCCATCGACCGCGTGGAACTGCCGGCGGAAGACAACTTCCTGGGCCATCTGCTCCGGGAGGCCGGCCTCCAGCGCGTCCTCCTGCCCAACAGCGCCTGGATCAATTTCGACCTGGACACCCCGGCCGACCTCATGGTCATGGCGCTCCTGCCCGGACTGGGCCGGCGGACCGCCGAGGGGCTCCGCCGCCTCAACCTTGACCTCAGCCGGCTGGCACTGGTGAAGAAACTCCTCCTGATCAAGGGGTCCGAGCTCGGCCTGATCGGCAGGGTCTCTCCGGCCGTGGTCAGCTTCATCAACCAGAACTTCGAAGCCCGGGTGCGGGTGTTCTCCGAGGAGCGCGGGATGAAGGCCCTGGGCCGGGCCGGCCGGGGCGAGGTCATCTCACTCATCGGCCTGGTCCTCGAGCGCCTGGGACCGGCCGCTTTCATCACCTATCTGTCTCGGGTCTGCCAGGGCGCTCTTTTCGACACCCGCGTTGTCTTTGCCCAGCTGGCGCCGGGCCTGACCGACGAGGACCGCTTCTACTCCGATCTCGGGGAACACGAGCGGATCGGGCATCCCTTCGCCCGGGAGCTGACCCGGGCCGCCGGCGAGGCCCCGATCCCCGTCGTCCTCGGCGGGCATACCCTGGTCTACGGTGGCTTGTGGGCCCTGGCGGAGACGGTTCTGGCGGAGGGAAGGGCAGGACCCCCCGGGCGGTGACCTCCCTGGCCCTCCCGGGTTCACGGCTTCGCCGAGCCTGGATGCGCACTGGCACCGATTCTGCCGCTCCTCTGGAAGGAAATGGCCCGGCGACCTCGAAGCACGTACACCGGGCAGGGAATGGGTGAGGTCCTCGATGGCGAAGGGGCCCCGGCAGACAGATGCCGCCGCTTACGAAGAGGTGATCCGCAGCATCCGGGAGGTGCTTGCCGCTCGGGTGGTAACCGGCCCCTCCGGCGCCATCGAGGAGGTTCACGTCCTGGCCGGCCCGGGCCGCCACGCCAAACAGATCGTCCGCGACATCGAGTCGGCCTGCACCGCCCAGTTCGGCGTGGCCCTGGATCACAAGAAGATCAGCGTAGCCCAGGTACGTGGCCCCGAAGGAGGAAGCCGGGGAACCCGGTTGAAACTGAAAGGGATACACCTGGGGACCGAGGGGATCCGGGTAGCGGCCAGGGTGGACCTGGAGTGGGACGGGAAGATCTTCACGGGCGAGGCGGCCGGTCACGCCTCCGGCGGCAACCGGAAGCGGCTGCTGGCGCAGGCTACCCTGGACGCGGTGGAGGAGTGCTTTCAGACCGGCGGGGCCTTTGCCCTGGAG
Organism: bacterium; assembly: GCA_031082145.1. Classification (GTDB taxonomy): domain Bacteria; phylum Bacillota; class Sulfobacillia; order UBA995; family UBA995; genus Ess09-15. Next base: position 25,390 of record JAVHLP010000006.1, read on the forward strand.
GACGTTCACCTCTGCCCGCTGGGTCACCGCATGGTGGCCCTGGTCGGGGTCAGCCTGTTCACCCGCGAGGGTGAGGAGATGCTCACGGGATCCTCGGCGGTACGGGAGGACGAGCGAGAAGCGATCGTCCGAGCGGCCCTGGACGCCATAAACCGGCGCCTCGGCTGGGTCTGCCGGCCCGCCCGGGAGACGCTGAACCCGTCCGGGGAGGGTGACAACGGGTAGAAACACGATGGCGAAGGGTGGGATAGTACGGCCAGGCACCGATTGTATTCCGGACCGGCGGCTACACGCAGCAATCATCTTACTCGTACGGGAGCGGGCCCCCAGCGGAGCGGAACATCCCGGCCACCCCTAGCGGAAGGGGCCGGAGTCCACCGCAGACGGGGGGACGACTCTAACATGGCACGCCTGATGAGGGCGATCCTGGCTTTGCTGGCTTTGGTTTTGGCCGGCGGGGCTCACTTCCAGTGGGGGTAGAACCAGGAGCTGCCGGTCCGGATCCTCATCTCGGGAGGCCACTATGCCCGCCATGACCCTAGCGGCAAGCAGGAGGGGCATCACAACCGTCTACGTGTACTCCGTGATCCTCGCCGGGGCCCTGCTCTTGTGGTTTTTGGGGTTGCCCGAGCGCGTGTGCCTCGGGATGGCGCTGTTCGCGCTGCTCACCTTCATCGCCGAGGCCTTCCCGGTCACCTTGCCGCACCAACCGGTAACCGTCTCTGTGGGCCTCGCGGCTCATCTCCCCATCATCATTCTGTTCGGCCCCCAAGCCGCGGTATGGTCGGCTACTCTGGCCACCATACGCTGGCGGGAACTGAAAGGGCAGGTCTCGCTCGAGAAGGTTCTCTTCAACCGCGCCCAACTCGCCATCTCGGCCGGGCTGGCATCCTGGGTGTATCTCACCTTGGGGGGCAGGCTGGGCACGGTTGACCTGGGCCAGCAGGTGCTGCCGACGCTGCTTGCGGCCACCACCTATCTGGTGGTGAACATGACCGCGATCTGCGGCGTCGTCTGCCTGAGCCTGGGCAAGCCTTTCGTCGCCACCTGGCGCAGCAGCTTCCGGCATGTCATACCCCAGGCGGTAGGGTTGAGCTGTCTCGGCGTGCTGTTCGCCATCGTCTACGCTACGGCCGGCCCGCTGGGAGTGGTGCTCTTCACCCTGCCCCTGGCCCTGGCCAGGTACGCCCTGCAGCAGTACGTCGATCTGCGCGACATCTTCCTGGCGACCATCAACGCCCTGGTCTCCGCCATTGAGGCCAAGGATCCATATACCCACGGCCATTCCACCCAGACCATGGAGTACGCGCTGGCCATCGCGCGACGCCTGGGCTGGAGCCACGAGCTGCTGGAGCGGCTCCAGTACGCCTGCGTGTTGCACGACATCGGCAAGATCGGCATCCCCGACGCCATCCTGAAAAAAGAGGACAGCCTCACCCCGGAAGAATACGAGGTGCAGAAGCGGCATCCGGTGGTGGGGGCGGACATCGTCCGGGCCGTCAAGTTCCTCAGCCGGGTCGTGCCCTGGATCCGCCACCACCACGAGCGCTACGACGGCCGGGGCTACCCGGACGGCCTCCAGGGCGAGGTCATCCCCCTGGGAGCCCGGGTCATCGCCGTCGCCGATGCTTTCGACGCCATGACTTCCGTACGGCCCTACCGGCCGGCCCTCAGCGCCCAGGCGGCCCTGGAGGAACTGCGGAGGAACACCGGCGCGCAGTTCGACCCGCAGATCGTGGAGGCTTTCCTGCAGGTTGCCCCAGGGCTCGACCTGCCCGGGAAGAGGAAGTGAGCGGGTGCTGATCTACGCCGTCCTAGTCTCCCTGCTGGTGGGGTTCCTCCGCGGGGGCAGGCTGAGTGGCTTGGCGGAAGCGCCTCTCCGCGCCGTACCCTTGATCTTCCTGTCCTTTGGCATCCAGTTGGCCCTGCACCTTCCCGTCGCCTCCAGCCTGGTCCCGCTCGAGGACTGGGCCGGCAAGCTGCACTTACTCTCGTACCTGCTCTTGTTCTCGGCCTTCGTGGTGAACTGGCGGCTGCCGGGGATGCCGTGGATGGGATTCGGCGCCGCCCTGAACTTCACCGTCATCGCCTTCAACGGGATGCGTATGCCGGTGGCCGAAGCCCCGCTGAGGGGAGTGGGGCTGGACAGGCTGGCCGACGCGCTGGTGGCCGACACGGTGCTGACCCACCGCCTGCTAACAGCGGAGACGCGGCTCGCTCTCCTGGCCGATGTCTTCCCCTTGCCCCCTCCGTTCCCGCGACCGGCCGTCTTCAGCCTGGGCGACGTGGCCCTGATGGTGGGAGCGTTCATCCTGGTGCAGCGACTCATGCTGGCGCGGGGGAGGCCGGCGGCGGGAAGAGGTTGACATAAACCGCGAATTGAACCCCGCCCGCGTTCGTGTTAGAATCCACAATGGAAAGGCCGGAGGAACCTCAAGCGGTTCCTCCGGGTCGCTATAGGCCCAGCCAGGTGAGGATCATGCTCAAATCACTGTCGCGGCTAGTCATGGGCGACTACAACCAGAGGGTTCTGAAGCGCCTGAGCCCGGCGATCCAGCGGATCAACCAATTGGAGCCGCGGTTCCGTTCAATGCCGGCCGGCCAGTTACGGGCAATCACCGGCGACTTCCGGGCGCGGCTCGGGCATGGAGAGACGCTGGAGGATCTCCTGCCCGAGGCCTTCGCCGCCGTCCGCGAGGCGTCGGTCCGGGTCTTGGGCCAGCGGCCCTTCGATGTTCAGCTCCTGGGCGGTATCGTCCTGCACCAGGGGAACATCGCCGAGATGAAGACGGGCGAGGGCAAGACGCTGGCCGCGACCTTACCGGCGTACCTGAACGCGCTGGAGGGCAAGGGCGTCCACGTGGTTACGGTCAACGACTACCTGGCCCGGCGGGACGCCGAGTGGATGGGCCAGATCTACCGTTTCCTGGGCCTCTCGGTGGGGCTGATCGTCCACGGGCTGGACTACGGCGAGCGCCAGGCTTCCTACCGGGCGGACATCACCTACGGCACCAACAACGAGTTCGGGTTCGATTACCTGCGGGACAACATGGTGGACCGGGTTGAGCACATGGTGCAGCGGCCGCCCAACTACGCCATCGTTGACGAGGTTGACAGCATCCTGGTGGACGAGGCGCGGACGCCGCTCATCATCTCCGGCCAGGCCGAGAAGTCGACCGACCTTTACTACCAGTTTGCACGGATCGTCCCCCGGCTGCGGGAAGGTGACGACTACACGGTGGAGGAGAAGGCGCACAGCGTCGCCCCCACCGAAGAAGGCGTCGCCAGGGTGGAGAAGATGCTGGCGATCGAGAACTTGTCCGAGGACACCGACCTCTTCCACCACCTCTACAACGCCCTCAAGGCGCACGTGCTGATGAAGCGGGATCACCAGTACGTTGTCAAGGACGACGAGATCATCATCGTTGACGACTTCACCGGGCGCCTCATGCTCGGCCGGCGCTACTCGGACGGCCTGCACCAGGCGATCGAGGCCAAGGAAGGGGTCAAGATCCGCAGGGAGAGCCAGACCCTGGCCACCATCACCCTTCAGAACTACTTCCGCATGTACCGGAAGCTGGCGGGCATGACCGGCACCGCGGCGACCGAGGAGGAGGAGTTCCGCCGCATCTACGGCATGGATGTCGTGGTCATCCCCACCAACGAGGAGATGATCCGGGTCGACAACCCGGACCTGGTGTACCGGACCCACCGCGGCAAGCTCGAGGCAGTGGCGGAGGAGATCGTCGATTGCCACCGGCGGGGCCAGCCCGTCCTGGTGGGCACCATATCCATCGAGAGATCGGAAGAGCTGAGCGACCTGCTCCGGCGCCGGGGTGCTCCCCACCAGGTGCTCAACGCCAAGCACCACGACCGCGAGGCCGAGATCATCGCCCAGGCCGGCCGTAAAGGATCGGTCACCATTGCCACCAACATGGCCGGCCGGGGAACTGACATCATGCTGGGGGGCAACCCCGAGTACCTGGCCAGGCAGCGCCTGCGGGCGGAAGGCTACCCGGCGGAAGTAGTGGCCCAGGTCGGGGCCGAGGACGGGGAGGCTGAGGGTGAACAGGTCGTCGCCGCCCGCGAGCGGTACCGGGCGATCCTGCGGGAGATGAGGGCGGAGACCGACCGCGAGCACGAGGAGGTCGTGCGCCTGGGCGGCCTGCACGTGATCGGAACCGAACGCCACGAGGCCCGCCGCATTGACAACCAGTTACGGGGCCGTGCGGGCAGGCAGGGCGATCCGGGCTCCTCCCGCTTCTACATCGCGCTTGATGACGACCTGATGCGGCTGTTCGGCTCCGACAACATCAGCGGCATCCTGGAGCGGCTGGGCCTTGAAGAAGACCAGCCGATCGAGCACGGTCTGATCACCCGGGCCATCGAGAACGCGCAGAAGAAGGTCGAGGGACGCAACTTCAGCATCCGCCGCCACGTTCTGGAATACGACGACGTCATGAACAAGCAGCGCGAGGTCATCTATGAACAGCGACGGGAGGTTCTGACCGGGGAGAACCTGCGGGCCACGGTGGTGGAGTTCATCACCGGCCTGGTGGACCGGATGCTGGATCTTTACTGCTCCAAGGGAATGCACCGGGAGGACTGGGACCTCCGTGGCTTGATCGAATACGCCGAGACTTTCTTCCTGCCGTCCCGCCGCTACCAGGCCCGCGATTTCGAGGGGCGGGATCGCGATGAACTGCGAGAGCAGTTCCTCAGGGTTGCGATGGAGCTCTATGAGGCCAGGGAGCGGGATCTCGGCCTCGAGATGATGCGCGAGCTGGAGCGCATGGTGATGCTGCGGGTGGTCGACCAGAAGTGGATGGACCACCTTGACGCCATGACCGACCTGCGGGAGGGAGTCGGCCTGCGGGCCTACGGCCAGCAGGACCCGCTTATCGAGTACAAGCGGGAAGCCTTTGAGATGTTCCAGGACATGATCCAGGGCATCCAGGAGGACACCGTTCGCTACCTGTACCGGGTCTCGGTGGTGCGGCAGCCCCGGCAGCGCCGGGCGGTTGCCGCCAAGCCCGAGGCTGGCCTGCCCCTGGCCCGGGCGGCCGGTGGCGAGGACCAGGCGAGGCCCGCGACCGGCGTGCGGGCGGACAAGAAAGTCGGCCGGAACGCTCCCTGTCCTTGCGGCAGCGGTAAGAAGTACAAGAAATGCTGTGGAGGAGAATGAAGGAGCCATGTACGAAGAGGTAAGACGGGGTGTCGAGGCGGCCCGGCGGAAGCTCGTAGAAATGGGGGACTCCCTTTGACCTGACCCGGCGTGAGACCCGGGCGGCGGAGATTGAGGCCGCGATGGCCGTGAGCGGGTTCTGGGAAGACCGCGCGAGGGCTCAGGGATTGGTGCAGGAACTCCGGATCATCAAGATCGGGCTCGAACGCTACCGGACCTTGGAGCGCGTGGCGGGGGACCTGCAAGCTCTCCTTGAACTGGGAGAGGAGGCCGGCGACGAGTCCATGCTGGCCGAGACCGGCAGGGAACTCGCCGGCCTGGAGCGGGGAATTGAAGACTTGGAACTGACGACCCTGCTCAACGGCGAGTACGACGCCCGCCATGCCATTCTGGCCCTGCACCCGGGGGCCGGCGGGACCGACGCCCAGGACTGGGTGGAGATCCTGGGCCGCATGTATTCCAGGTGGGCCGAGGAACACGACTACCAGGTGGCCATCCTGGACTGCCTGCCCGGTGAGGAAGGCGGCCTCAAGAGCCTGACCCTGCAGGTGGCGGGTCCGAACGCCTACGGTTTCCTGAAGGCCGAGAAGGGGGTCCACCGGCTCGTACGCATCTCGCCCTTTGACGCCTCCGGGCGGAGGCATACTTCCTTCGCTTCCGTGGACGTGGTCCCTGAGATCGAGGATGACGTGGAGGTTGAACTGGACCCCGAGGAGCTACGGGTGGACACCTTCCGCTCCGGTGGGGCCGGAGGCCAGCACGTGAACAAGACCGATTCCGCCGTCCGGATCACCCACTTGCCGACGGGGATCGTGGTTACCTGCCAGAACGAGCGTTCGCAGCACGCCAACCGGGAGACCGCCCTCCGTATCCTGAAGTCTCGTCTCCTGGAAGTGCGGCAGGAAGAGCAGGAGGAAGAACTGGCGCGACTCCGGGGTGAACAGCGGGAGATCGCCTGGGGCAGCCAGATCCGTTCGTACGTGTTCCAGCCCTACACGCTGGTCAAGGACCACCGCACCGGCGAGGAACGGGGCAACGTTCAGGCAGTGCTGGATGGGGACCTGGACGGGTTCATCTATGCCTACTTGAAGCAACAGGCCAGGGCGAACGGGTAGACGGAGGGGGGTAAGGCGATGGGACGGCGGCTGATCGTCCTCTTCCTACTGATCCTGCTGGCCAGCGCGCTGGCCGAGGTGTTCCTGCCCCGGACGGTGGAGCGCGGCCTGGAAGTGGGTCTTGCCAACATGCTCGGGGGTGATCCCGAGGTCGAACTGCGTTCCTTTCCCGCTCTGAAGCTATTGCTGGGTAGGTTCGACCGTATCACCGTGGACAGCCAGAACGTGCCCGCCGGACGCCTCCTCGTCGACCACCTCACTTCCACCTTGGAGGACGTGGCCATCAACATGCCGGCCCTGCTCCTCGATCGGACTCTGGTCGTGGAGCGAGTGAGCCGGCAGACGGTGACCCTCCGGCTCTCCGAGGAAAGTCTGCGGCGTTACCTGGCGGAGGCCGTTCCCGGGCTGGACGAGCACCAGGTGACGCTGCAGGGCGGCGTCGCCAGCCTCCGAGGCCGCCTGGACCTTCGCCCGCGGGCCGTCCGGCTTGGCGTGGAGGGTGGGTTCCGCATCGACGCGGATGATCCCTCCCGGGTGCTCTATGACATCCAGCGCCTGAGCTTCGACGGGGTACCGGTCGAAGGGTCGTTCCTGCCCAAGCTGGTGGAGATGCTGGGCGGGCCAGAGGTATTCATCGATCTCGATCGTTCACCGATGCCCTTGCGGGCCACCGCTGTCCGGGTAGATGCCGGCTGGCTAATCATCGAGGGCCAGGTCGTCGAGTGAGACCGCTGGCGCTCCTCACGGGGCTGCTGTTGCTTGCCGGCGCTGCTGCCGGCGGCGTCGCAGCCTGCCGGCGGGCCAGCGGCCTGAAGGGCCCCCGGGAGGTGGCGGTGGTCCTGGACTACGCCGCCTGCCTGGTCCTGGCCGGTAAGCTTGGCTACGAGCCGCTGGACCTGATCGAGAGCATCGCCGGGGGAGGGGCTTCGGCGCTCGGGATCTCCGAGGTCAGCCTGGACGACCTCCGCTACCGGCCTGGTATAAGCGTGCTACAGGGGCACGAGTTGCTCGCCGAACTGGCCGGCGAGGCGGATAGCCTCCGTTCCCAGGGTCTCCTGGAGCCGTGGTACACGTACATCCTGACCGGCGACCGGACCTTTGCCGCCTTCCTGGGGGAGTGGGCCGGCCGCCACCTGGGACCGGGCCGGTCCGAGGTAGCCGATCTTCCCGGAGGGCTCCACGCGGTGGTGCTGCGGGGCGTGCCCACCGCCGAACGGGCCGACCCTCGCCACCCGGAGACGCCCCGCCTTGAGCCCACGCTGCGCTTCGGCTTCTGGCCGGGCGATCTGGCGGCTGCCCGCGAGCTGGACCTCGACGCGGTGGCCGTCCTGCGGCAGGAAGTTCACCTGAGCCCCGAGGACCTCCGGGCGTTGCTCTCTCCTGTGGCTGAGGAGGGCGTGGGGACGGCCATGCTCGCGGTGCGTGAAGTGCCCGGCCATCCCACCCGTTCGGGTGAGACGGCAGACCTCTTCCGCGAGCTGGGGTTGCTGCCGGCGGTGGTGAAGGGCGCTTCTCCGAAGGGGTTCGAGAGCCTGTTCGCCGCCCTTGACTACCGGGGCCTGAAGTTCACCGAGTTCCGGCAGGACCGGCCCCTGGCCGACTACGCCGACGCTGTTCGCGAGCGCCACGTACGGGGTGTGTACTTCGTGCCGGCCCTGTTTCCCGGGCCGGCCCCGGCAACCGTCGAGGGCAATCGGAGCCAGCTGGCGGACTTGGCCGCAGCGCTCACCCGGGCCGGCCATCCGCCGGGGCAGGTCCACCCGGCCGAGTACCATGAGACCCACCCGGCCCTGCTGGCCCTGATCGGAGCCGGGGTGGGGGCGGCCGCCTTCGCCCTGGCCAGCCTGCTGGCCGGCTACTGGGGGCGCCCCCTGCCGGGAGGGGCAGGACTCGCGGCGGCGGCCGGCGTCCTGGCGGCAGTGGCCGTTCTCTGGCCGGGAGCGGGGCGCGAAGGGCTGGCCTGGCTGGCCGCAATTGTGTTCCCCGCCGGAGCCGTCCTGGTGGCCGTGGAAGGACACCGCCGTTGGCGGTCGCCCCGGCCGAGCCGGACGGCCCTGGGGTGGGCTCTCTCGGCGACCGTTCTCGCCGTGGCCGGTGGCCTGCTCATCGTCGGGTTGCTCGGCGACGGCAGCTACATCCTGGAGGCCCGGCTCTTCCGGGGAGTCAAGGCGGCTCACGCCCTCCCGCCGGTCATCGTGGCCGGCGCCTTGCTGGCCGGCCGGATGGGGGCCTTGAGCCGGCGCTCGCTCACTGCGGGCGAGTTCGCCCTGGCGCTTGGCCTGGCGGTGGCAGCCGTGCTGTACGTCGTCCGCACAGGCAACCAGCCGGTGGTGGCGCCCACCGAATACGAGCTGGAGTTGCGGGCCGTGCTGGAGCAATGGCTTCCCGTGCGGCCGCGGTTCAAGGAGTTCCTGGTCGGTCACCCGGCTTTGTTCCTGTTGCCCCTGGGCGTCCGGGCCGGGCCGGCCTGGACGGCGGCCCTGGCCCTGCTGGCCACGGTGGGTCAGGTGTCGGTGGTCAACTCCTTTGCCCACCTGCATGTCCCCTTGGAGTTGAGCCTGATCCGCACGGGCCTGGGCTTGCTCCTGGGATTGGCCCTGGGCCTGGCGGCCATGGGTGTCCTGGCCCGCTTGATCAGGAAGGGGGTTGGATCATGACCCGCGCTCTGGCCTGGGGTCTGATCGCCGTCTCGCTTCTGGCAGCAGGCCCTATCCTGGCCGGCCGGGCGACCCTGGAGCAACCCAACCGCTCGGTGGAACTGGCCCTGGACCTCGAGGAGGCCCGCGTTCTGGCCCGCACGGTGGGTCTGGCGGTGGAAGACCTCCTGGCCCAGCTGGCGGGAACGGGACTGACCTCGCTCGCGGTCAAGGAGGCGACCCCGCTGAGCCTGGCCGAGACAGGCCGGCTCAGCATGGTCAGCGGGACCGAACTGGCGCGCCGGGTGCGGACCGGGCGGTGGCGGCACGAGTTCCTGGTGGACCTGGTGGCGGGCGGGGCGATCCTCCCCACCCACACCTACCTGGTGGTGGACGACGCGGAGACCGCCGCCTGGCTGGCCGCCAGCCTGGAACTGAGGCTTGACCGGGTGACCTGGCACGCCGGTGAAGGCCTCCACTTGCTGGGCGTGGCCGGCGGTCCTGAGCGGGTGGAAAAGCTGGAGCTGGGGATGGACGCCAGGGACCTGGCCCTTGCCCGCCAGGCCGGTCTGGCCCTGATGCCCCGGTTTGCGAACTACCGGGGGGTGACGGCAGAGGATATCGACGAGGCCTTCCGGACGGCCCTGGCCGCCGGCCGGGTGAAGACGGTCGTCTTCACCGGCTACGAGGTGATGGGTTACCCTGACCGGCTGGCTGCCACCGCCCGCAACCTCACCCAGGCCGGCATCACCCTGGGCCTGGTGGAAACACCGGTGCAGCGGGCCTTCATACGCCAGGATGGTCATCAGGAACTGGCGGCGTGGACTGGGTACGGCGTGGCCCGGGTCTACAGCATCGCCCGGCGGGAGATGGACAAGCACCTCAACCCGCCGCGGGCCATCGAGATGTGGGTGCGGGCGGTCAAGGAGCGCAACATCCGGGTTCTTTACCTGAGACCCTTCCTCCGGCCGGTGGCCGGCTTCGAGGACTGGGACTTGCTTGATCTGAACCAGACCTACTTCCGTGGGCTGGCGGCGGAGCTGTCGATGGCCGGTTTTGAGCCTGGTCCGGCCGAGCCTTTCAGGCCCCGCCGGGTGACGCCGTGGGCGGCCGGCCTGGCCGGTGTGGGCGTGGTGGGAGGCCTGCTCTTGTTGGTCGGTGAGTTCATCGACCCAGGCCCCCGGTGGGGACCGGCGGGGGCGTTTCTGGGCATCGCCGGGGCGGCCGCGCTCCTCGCCGTCAGGTCGGGCCTGGCCATCAAGGGCCTTGCCCTGGGATCGGCCCTGGTCTTTCCCATGCTGGCGGTGGCGGTCCTGGTCCGCCGCTGGGCCGGCCGGCCCGGACGGGGGAGCGCCCTAGTCCCCGCGCTTGTCGACCTGGCCCTGGCCTCGGGCCTGTCCCTCCTGGGAGGGTTACTGGTGGCCAGCGTTATGGGCGACATCCGCTTCCTCCTCGAGCTCGACTACTTCCGGGGGGTCAAGCTGGCTGCTCTAGGGCCGCCGGCCGTCGGTGTGCTGGCTTACCTCCGGCACTTCCCGCCGGGCGGGCAACTCCGGCCGGACGGGCTGAGGGGGCTGGGCGGGTCGATCCGGGCCATGCTCCGGGAACGGGTGACCATCCAGCACCTGGTCATCCTGGCCCTGGGGGCGGGTGTTGTATTCCTGTACCTGGGCCGCACAGGGCACGAAGCCGGTATTCCGGTGGGGGATTGGGAAGTCCAGCTCCGCTCCTGGCTGGAGCGGGCCCTGTACGCCCGCCCCCGCATCAAGGAGTTCCTCATCGGCCACCCCGCGGTGTTGCTGGGCGGTCTCGCTGCCCGCCGCGGTTACAGGGCTTTCCTCCTCCCGGCGGCGGTCCTGACCGCCGTCGGGCAGGCCTCCCTGGTGAACTCGTTTGAGCACCTGCGCACCCCCGTCGTCCTCTCCCTCCTCAGGACCGCCAATGGCCTGATCGTTGGCGCCCTGGTAGGAGCGGCTCTCCTGGTCCTGACCGATCTGGCCTTGCGCCGGCTAGAGAGGTGGGGCCTGCCGGGGAGGTCACCCCGGTGACGCGTCTCGTCATCTCCGGGTACTACGGATTTGGCAACGCCGGGGACGAGGCCATGCTGGCCTCCATGGTCCGGTCGTTCCGGTCCCTGGACCCCGGCGTTGGCCTGACCGTGCTCTCGGCCGATCCGGGCAAGACCAGGGCGAATCATGACGTCCGGGCGGTGGGCAGGCTGGCCTTCCCCCGCATTGTGGCCGCCCTGGCATCGGCCGACGCCCTGGTCAGCGGCGCCGGTAGCCTGCTGCAGGATGTGACCAGCCGGCGTAACCTCTTCTACTACCTGGGACTGATGCGCCTGGCCCAAGCCTTGCGCAAGCCGGTCATCGTCTATGCCAACGGCATTGGCCCCCTCCGGTCGAGCAGCGGCCGCCGGGCGGTGGCCGAGGTGCTGGCCCGGGCCCGCCTGATCACCGTACGGGACCGGCAGTCACTGGCTGAACTGGAGTCGATGGGCCTGACCGGCATCCTGAGCGCCGATCCGGCCCTGGCCATGACTCCTCCCCCACCCGACCGGGGACGGGAGATCCTCGAGGCCTACGGGTTGGCCCAGGGAGGTCCCCTGGTGGTGGTGGCCCCGCGAACGTTCGCGGGGGCTTCCGGAGCCACCCGGGCCATGGCGGGAGCTTGTGACTACCTGGCCCGGACCTTGCGGGCCCGTATCCTCCTGGTGCCCATGCAGTCGCCGGGCGACGATCGGGCGGCGGCAGCCATCGGCGAGGCCATGCGCGAGCCGGCGGCCATGCTACGGGGAGGCCTCAGTCCCGCCGAACTCATGAGCCTGGTGGGTGAGTCCGAGTTACTGGTGGGAGTGCGACTGCACGCCCTGATCTTCGCCGCCGTCATGGGGGTACCGGCCCTTGGTATCGCCTATGACCCCAAGATCCCCGGCTTCGCCGCCAGCATCGGCCTACCGGCCCTTGATCCGCAGGGCCTCACGATGGAGGATCTCCTCATCAACCTGGAGTCCCTGCTGCGGGACAGGATCAAGATCCGACAGGACTTGGCGGTCAGGGTCGAGAAGTTGCGAGAACAGGCTGAGAACAGCGCCAGGCTGACCCTGGAGCGACTGGGCAGATGAGCGGCGGTAGCGTCGAGGTCCTGGGCATCCGGGTAGACCGTCTGACAATGCGGGAGGCGGTGGACCGGGCCATCCGCCTCGCCTGCGAGAACCCCGGCAGCCTGGCCGTCACCCCCAACGCCGAACTGGTGTGGGCGGCCCAGGGCGACCCCGAGTTGCGGCGGGCGCTGAACGCCGCCCGGCTGGCGGTGGCCGACGGGGCGGGCGTGGTCTGGGCGTCGCGGCTGCTCGGGCGGCCGGTCCCCGAGCGGGTGGCCGGCTATGACCTCATGCGGGAGTTACTGGCCGGTGCCGCCCGGCGGGATCTCAGTGTCTTCTTCCTGGGCGGCCGGCCCGGGGTAGCCGACCGCGCCGCCCGGCGGGCCGTTGAGCTCCACCGGGGCTTGCGGGTGGCCGGGACGGCCCACGGCTACTTCTCGCCCGCCGAGGAGCCGGGGCTCCGAGAGGCCGTGCGCCGGGCGAGTGCGGACTTCCTGTTCGCCGGTCTGGGCGCTCCCCGCCAGGAGAAATGGCTGGCCCGGAACCTCGCGCGGCTCGGCGTGGGACTGGCCATGGGGGTGGGTGGGAGCCTGGACGTGCTGGCCGGGTCGTCGCGACGCGCGCCCGCCTGGATGATCGGGGCCAACCTGGAGTGGCTTTACCGTCTTGTCAACGAACCAAAGCGGCTTGGGCGCCAGTTGGCCCTGCCCCGCTTCATCCTGGCGGTGGTAGGGCGGCGCCTGGGGCTGGGGGGTGACGGCGACGACAGCTGAAGAACTCGGGGAGCTGCGGGACTTATGTCGCCGGGTGAGAATCCACATCCTGAGGATGATCGGGGAGGCCGGATCGGGCCACCCCGGAGGGTCCCTGTCGGCGGTGGAGATCCTGGTTTCCCTGTATTTCCGGGTCCTGCGGGTGAAGCCCGGGGAGCCGGACTGGTCGGACCGGGACCGCTTCATCCTGAGCAAGGGCCACGCCGCCCCGGCCCTGTACGCCTGTCTGGCCGAACGCGGCTACTTCGACCCCGCCGAGCTCCTCACCTTGCGCCGGACCGGATCCCGCCTGCAGGGCCACCCCGACCGCACGCTGACCCCGGGAGTGGAGGCGTCCACCGGCTCTCTGGGGCAGGGCCTCTCCCTCGCCGTGGGGATGGCCTTGGCCGGACAGCTGGACGGCGCTTCCTGGCGCGTGTTCACGCTGCTTGGGGATGGAGAGAGCCAGGAGGGACAGGTCTGGGAAGCGGCCATGGCGGCCGCCCACTACCGCCTGGAGAACCTGACCGCCTTCCTGGACCACAACCGCCTGCAGATCGACGGACCGGTGACCGAGGTCCTGTCGCCGGAGCCGGTGGCTGAGAAATGGGAGGCCTTTGGCTGGCGGGTGCTGGCGGTGGACGGCCACGATCCGGCGGCCATCATCGAGGCCTGCCGGTCGCCGGCCGGGGGGCGTCCCACCATGATCGTCGCCGAGACGGTGAAGGGAAAGGGCGTTTCCTACATGGAGGGACGGGCGGAGTGGCATGGCAAGGCCCCCGACGCCGGGCAACTGGCCCAGGCTCTGGCGGAGCTCCGAGCATGAGCGCGGGCTGGAGGCCTCCGGGAGGTGAGTCGGGGCTGGTGATGGGAGCTTCCACCCGCGAGGCGTACGGCGACGCCCTGGTGGAACTGGGCCGGGAGCGCCCGGAGGTGGTGGTCCTGGACGCCGACCTCTCCGCCTCCACCCAGACCCGGAAGTTCGCCCGGGTTTTCCCCGAGCGCTTCTTCAACGCCGGCATCGCCGAGCAGAACATGGTCGGCATGGCAGCCGGGTTGGCGCTAGCGGGCAAGCTACCTTTTGCCAGCAGCTTCGCCGTGTTCCTGCCGGGGCGCTGCTACGATCAGGTTCGACTCGCCATCTGCTATCAGGATCTGGCTGTCAAGCTGGTCGCCACCCATGGCGGGATCACGGTGGGTGAGGACGGCGCCTCGCACCAGGCCCTGGAGGACCTGGCCCTGGCCCGCGCCCTGCCCAACCTGACCGTGCTGGTCCCCGCCGACGCGGTGGAGGCCCGCCAGGCTACCCTGGCCGCGGCGGACTGGCCCGGCCCGGTATACCTCCGGCTGGGCCGACCGGCAGTACCGGCGCTGTTCGAGGACGGTCACCGGCTCGTCATCGGCCGGGCCCAGACGCTCCTCGAGGGCGCCGACGTCACCCTGGCGGCCTGCGGGATCATGCTCAGCCGGGCCCTGGATGCCGCCGCCGAGCTGGCCGCCGAGGGGGTGTCGGCCGCCGTCATGAACGTATCGACGCTGAAGCCACTCGACACGGTCGCGCTGGTGGAGGCGGCCCGGCGCACCGGCGCCCTGGTGACCGCGGAGGAACACAGCGTGATAGGGGGTCTTGGTAGTGCCGTGGCCGAGGTCCTGGCCGAACACTACCCGGTGCCGGTCATCCGGGTTGGCGTGGAAGATCGCTTTGGCAAGTCCGGCCCTCCGGGAGAGTTGATGGAGCACTTCGGCTTGACCGCGACGGCGATAGCGCGGGCGGCTCGACAGGCCCTCGCCCGGAAGCGCTAGCGCGCTCACCACCCTCCTCTGGCGCCCCTCTTCCCGACCAGCTTCACTTTTCTTTTACATAAAGCGGGTGCGGTCAGGAGGAATCAGGCGGCAAATGTCGAACCAGGTGGGTTAAACGGTCCGGTTACATAAGGCCCGCCTCGAGATGGGCCGCGAACCGGACCGACGCGTCCCCTCCGGGCTGCAGGGCGAGCATCGGGAAGCACCGGAGACTTAGCATCCGCCGGGGGGGAACCCCCGCCGGGAGTGGACGCTCGTGTTCGATCTCCAGAATGTCACCAAGGTCTACCCTAACCAGGTGGTGGCCCTGTCAGGGGTCACCCTCCGGATCGAGCGGGGAGAGTTCGTCTTCCTGGTCGGGGCAAGCGGGGCCGGCAAGTCCACACTGGTCAAGCTCCTGTACCGTGAAGAACTGCCCACCCGTGGTCGCCTCTTCTTCAACGGCCGCAACATAACCGGCTTGCGGGCTTCGCAGGTTCCCTACCTGCGCCGGCGAGTGGGTGTTGTCTTTCAGGACTGCAAGCTCCTGCCGCACAAGACGGCCCAGGGCAACGTGGCTTTCGCACTGGAGGTCACTGGCGCCGGTGCCTACCTGATCCGGCGCCGGGTCCCCGCCGTCCTGGAACTGGTCGGCCTGGCCGACAAGGCCAGAGCCTACCCCCACGAGCTGTCCGGCGGGGAGCAGCAGCGGGTGGCCCTGGCCCGGGCCATCGTGAACAACCCCTCGGTGGTCATTGCCGATGAGCCCACCGGCAACCTCGACCCCCAGACGGCCTGGGAGATCGTGCGCTTGCTGGGGGAGATCAACCGGCGCGGCCGCACCGTGATCATGGCCACCCACGCCAAGGCCATTGTGAACCGGATGGGCAAGCGGGTGGTGGCCCTGGACCGGGGACGCATCTTCCGCGACGACGAGAACGGGGTATACGACGATGGCCTTCTTTAGGTCGCTGGGGCGCGGGGTCCTGGAAGCCCTGGGCGGGGTCGTCGCCAACTCGGTGATGAGCCTGGCTTCGATAAGCACGGTTGCCCTGACCATGCTGATCCTGGCCGGGTTCCTGCTGGCGGCGGTAAACCTGGATCATCTGGCCACCGTCGTGGAGTCGCAGATCCAGCTCCGGGTGTATCTGGCCGACGGCCTCGCCGAGGAGGACTTCCGGCAGCTGGAGGCCCGGATCGCCGGTCTGCCGGGAGTGGTGAGCCATGCCTACGTTGACCGGAAGGAAGCCTTGGAGCGGTTCCGGGGATACCTGGCCGACGATCAAGGTCTCCTCGAGGCGGTGGAGGAGCTGGACGCCCTTCCCGACTCCTTTGAGATCCACGTCCTACGCCCCGACTTGGTGGAGCGGGTGGCCTATGAGCTGAAGGGACAGCCGGGTATTGCCAGTATCAGCTACCCGGCGGAGACCGTGCGGCGGCTAATCGACGTCACCAACCTGTTGCGGCTGGGTGGCCTGGCGGTAGCCCTGCTGCTCACGGGGGTGGCCGTGTTCATCATCGCCAACACCATCCGCATTACGGTCTTCGCTCGCCGGGACGAGATCACCATTATGAAGCTGGTCGGGGCGGCCGACTGGTACATCCGGTGGCCGTTCCTCCTGGAAGGCACTCTGCTGGGAATGGTGGGGGCCGGGCTGGCCGCCCTGGCGGCCGGGGCGGGCTATCGCTGGCTGATCGCTCTCTTCTTCCAGCGCCTGCCCTTCCTGCCCCTGGTGGCTCCCGAACCGCTGCTCGGAAAGCTGTCACTGGTGCTGCTGGTCCTGGGCGCCCTGGTCGGAGTGGTCGGCAGCCAGATCTCGGTGCGGCGGCTCTTGCGGGTCTGAGAGGAGGTGTGACATGCGGCGGCTGCTCGGCTTGGGCTTATTGCTGGTGCTGGCGGTGACCCTGCTGGCGCCTGCCCCGGTGCTGGGCAGCGAGCTCCAGGAGAAGCAGCGTGAGTTGGAGGCGATTCAGCGTAGCATCCAGCAGCAGCAGGAAAGACTCCGCCAGGCCGAAGGCCAGCGGCAGACCCTGCTGACTCAACTCCGGAACCTGGACGCGCAGCTCAGGCGCACCCAGCAGGAGCTCACCGAGATCGAGCGGCGCCTCCAGGCCACCGAGGCCGAGGTGGTCCGGACTACCGGCGAGCTGGAGGTGGCCGAGGCCGCCGTGGCCTACCGGACGTCGCTCCTGGTCACCCGGGTTATCGCCATCTACCAGCGGGGGCACGTTTCATACCTGGAGGTCTTGTTAGGGGCGGCCGACTTCGCCGACTTCCTGGCCCGGCTCGAACTTCTTCGCTTCATCCTGGCCAAGGACGTGGAGTTATTCCACGAGGTGCGCTCGGAACGGCACCAGATAGCGTTGACAAAGGCCTACCTGGAAGAGCAGCGCCGGCAGATCGCCGGGCTGCGCCGGGATGCCCAGACCAAGAAGGCCAGTATTGAGCGGCAGACTGCCGACCGCACCACCCTGCTGAGCCAGACCGAGCTTAACATCGACGCCTATCGCGCGGCCCTGGACGACCTGGAAGAGCAGAGCCAGCTGGTAACCCGCTACATCCAGGAACTGCTGGCCAGGGAAAGGCGAGCCTACCAGGGTCAGTTGCGGGCCTTGTGGCCGGTTCCCGGATACACCCGGATATCGTCTCCGTTCGGGATGCGCTTCCACCCCATCCTTCGAGCCGACCGGCTTCACACCGGCATCGACATCCCCGCGCCCAGCGGCACGAAGGTCGTAGCCTCCGAGCTGGGCCTGGTGATCCTGGCCGGCTGGCTGGGCGGTTACGGCAACACCATTATCATCGACCACGGTGGCGGCTTCTCCACCCTGTATGCCCACCTCTCCCGCATGGAGGTGGTCCTCGGCGCCGAGGTCAGCCGGGGACAGACCATCGGCCGGGTGGGCAGCACCGGGTACAGCACCGGCCCCCACCTCCACTGGGAAGTGCGGGTGAACGGTGTCCCGGTGGAACCACGCGCCTACCTGGTTCCCTGAAACCATTTCCTGCTCCCGGGGAAGGTTACCGGGGTCACGCCATAGTATTAGGAGGGAGATCAGGGGCCGGGGGAGATGACGTCAAGGACATGACCCGCCGCAAACTAGTTCTGCTCCTGGTGGCCGCCCTCGTACTCTCCAACCTGACGACCTTCGCGCTGGCGGCCGGCTATGTCCCCATCCTGGGGATCCGGTGGGGTTTGGGACTGGGCCTGCGAAACCAACTGCCCCCCTACTTCGACCGGCTACTGCGCGCCTACGCCATTATCGAGTCCGGCTTCGTCGACCCGGAGCAGGTACAACCAGACCGCCTGATCGAGGGAGCCATCAGCGGGATGGTACGGACGCTCGACGACCCCTACTCCTATTACCTGGACCCGGCGTCCTACCGGGACTTCGTTACCCATAGCGTTGAAGGGGAGTACCAGGGGATCGGCGTCGTGGTGGAATACCGGGATCCCCATACCACAGTGGTCCATCCCTTCCGCGATAGCCCGGCCGAAGAGGCGGGAATGTGGCCGCGAGACCGCATTGTCAAGGTGGATGGGCGGGACGTGGTCGGCGTCCCGCTGGATATCGTGGTCGACCTGATCCGGGGCCCGGCGGGGACTCCCGTCACCCTCACGGTGGAACGGTCCACGGCTGAGGGCGATCGGACGCTGGAGTTCACCATCAACCGGGCCCGGATCCCGTTGAACCCTTCCCGGGCCACCATCCTGGACGCCACTCTGGGCATCGGCTACCTGCACCTGACCGGTTTTGACCAGCGCACCCCGGCCGTCGTGCGCCAGGCCCTGGCCAGCCTCCGCAGTCAAGGCCTGCAAGCTCTCGTGCTTGACCTCCGCCACAACTCAGGGGGACTCCTGGAGGAATGCGCCGAGGTGGCGCGTGAATTCGTGCCCCGGGGCAAGATCGTCGAGGTGGTCTACCGGGACGGCCGGCGCGAGGTCTACGAGTCGAGGAGCGAGGGACTGGGTCTGCCCCTGGTTGTGCTCGTCGACGGCGGCACGGCGAGCGCAGCCGAGATTCTCGCCGGGGCCATCCGCGACCGCGAGGCGGGCACTGTGGTGGGCACTCGCACCTTCGGCAAGGGTTCGGTGCAGTCCCTCCCCTCGGTGGGGGGAGGGGCGGCCCTGCGCATCACAACCGCCCGCTACTACCTGCCGGGCGGTGACACCCCGGACCAGACCGGGCTGGAGCCGGACGTGTGGGTGGACAACGAGGAGCCGCGGGAAGGTGAGCCGCCGATCCGGTTGGAGGCCGCCGAAGATCCACGGAACCGGCAACTCATAGAAGCCATGGCGATCCTCCGGCAAGAACTGGGCCGTTAGCCCCAAGGGGGCGGTTGATTGTTCCCGTTCATGGAAATAGCCAGGGCTATCGCGACCTTTCTACCCGATATGCTGTTCAACCCCGTTTCCCCCCGTTTCTTCCTGTTCTGGCTCTTCGCCCTGGTTGTCTCCTTTCAGTACGCACGCATTGCCGAGAACGAACGCCGGGTCTACGGGCAGGTCAGGAACCCCGCCTTTACCCAGACCGTGCATGCTCTCATCCAGGGTATCCTGGCCGGAACGGTAGGCAGCTTCCTCCTGGTGTTCATCGGCGTCACCTTCACTCCGGAGGCCAACCTGGGCTACCTGATCCTCCTGGCGGTTCTGCTGATGCTGGTCAGCCCCCGGTTCGTGTGCTTGGCCTACGCTGGTGGCCTGGTATCACTGAGCCACCTGGCTTTCGGCTTCCCCACGGTCAACGTGGCCGCCCTGATGGCCCTGGTGGCGATCCTTCACCTGATGGAGAGCGGCCTCATCCGCCTGAGCGGCGCGCGTTCGGCCACCCCCCTGTTCATCCGCAATCGCAACCGGCAGGTCGTGGGCGGCTTCAGCCTTCAGAAGTTCTGGCCGGTACCTCTGGTCGTGCTCTTCCTCCTCTCCGTTCCCCGGGAGATCCTGGAGCAGGGAATCCAGATGCCGGATTGGTGGCCCTTGATCCCGGTTGCCGCCTCCTACCTGGAGGAGCCCAACGTCATCTTCCAGATGTTACCCGTAGTGGCCATCATGGGCTACGGTGACGTGGCCATCAGCAGCAGTCCCCGCACCCGGACCCGGCGCACCGCCGGTCATCTCTGCCTCTACAGTCTCGGCCTGCTGGCCCTGGCACTGCTGGGAGGCCGCGTACCGGCCTTCCTGTGGGCGGCCGCTCTCTTCTCCCCCCTCGGCCACGAGTTGGTGATCCAGCGCAGCGGCAAGCGCGAGCTCTCCGGCCTTCCCCTGGTCTCGGCCGGCGACCGCGGGGTCACCATCCTGGACGTCCTGCCGGACTCGCCGGCGGGGCGGGCCGGTCTGGCCACGGGGGACCTGGTGCTGGCCATTAGCGGCCTTCCCGTGCACAGCCGGCGGGAGGTTCGTGCCGCCATGGAGGCCCACCCCCACAACATCGAGCTCCTGATCGAGCGGGTCGGGGGGCAGACCATGGTCTTGGCCCTGGCCCGCCCCCAGGAGCACCTTCCCTTTGGTATCATCCTGGCGCCCGAGCCCGGCGACCCTGCCCACGTGGAGATCGGCCAGGCCGGCATGCTCCTGAGCATCATTCGCAAACTCCGCCACCGTTTTGGGCGGTGACCTTCCTGGCGAGGTGAATCCCTTGGACGCCTTCTTCATGCCCCGGGGCTGCGCCGTGGTCGGGGCTTCCCGCGACCCCGGCAAACCCGGTCACCAGGTCCTCCGCAACATGCAGGCGGCCGGCTACCGGGGCCAACTGTACCCGGTGAACCCCCGGGAGAAGGAGATCCTCGGGCTGCCCTGTTACCCCGATCTGCTCTCCATAGAAGGACTGGTGGACCTGGCCGTCGTCTGCGTTCCCGCCGCCGTCGCCGCCGCCGTACTCGATGACGTCGCTCGCCGGCGGGCTAGTCGGGGAGATCTGGGGGCCCTGATTAGCACGCCGGGGGGCTATGCGGAGACAGGAACCAACGAAGGACGGACCCGCCAGGCAACCCTGGAGCGATTCTGCCGCGAGCGGGGTGTTCTCCACCTCGGACCCAACTGCATCGGCGTCATCGACAACCTCAACCGGGTGGACACCACCTTCCTTCTTGGCACCGCTCACGTCCCCGGTGGCATCAGCTTCATCTCCCAGAGCGGGGCGTTGGGGGCATGGTTACTCCAGAGCTGGTCGTCCCGCCCCCGCCCGACCGGCTTCAACCGCTTCATCAGCCTGGGCAACATGGTCGGCGTTGACCTGGTGCAGGCTCTCGAATACCTGGGGGGCGACCCAGCCACAGCGGTGATCGGGCTGTACCTGGAAGGATACGCCGACGGGCGCCTCCTCCTGGAGACCGCCGCCGCGGTGGACAAGCCCGTGGTGGTCCTCAAGGTGGGGGTCACGCCCGCCGGCCGGACGGCGGCCCAGTCCCACACCGGGGCGCTGGCCGGCGAGGATGAGCTCTATGATGCCGCCTTCCGCCAGTACGGCCTGGTGCGGGCCAGGACGATGGAGGAACTCATGGACACCCTCCAGGCCTTTGACACCCTGCCCTCCCCCCGCGGCAACCGGGTGTTCCTGATGACCCATGCCGGCGGTCCCGGGGTATACGCCACCGACGCCCTGGCGGCCCTACCGGAACTCGAGTTCGCCCGGGTGGCGGACTCCACCCGGCGGGAGTTGGAAACCATACTGCCACCCTTCTCCTCCATCTGCCGGCCCGAGGGGCACCTGGACATGACCGCCTCGGGCACCGTGGACCAGCATGCCCGGGCCCTGGAGACCCTGCTGGCGGACGACGGGGTGGACGCGGTACTCCTGCTCGACCTGCCGACCCTCTTCCTGTCGGCCGAGGACCTGGCGGCAGGACTGGTCCGAGCCTACCGGAGGGCCTCGGCCCGGCTGGATGCTCCCAAGCCCTTCCTGCCCTGCCTGATGGCTGGCAAGTGGGTGGCCCAAGGCCGTCGCTTGCTGGAGGAGGCGGGGATACCCACCTTTGAGACTCCCGATCGGGCGGCTCGGGCTCTGGTCAACCTATTGCGCCACCGCCGGCTGGGCGAGGGCGCCCGGCGCACCCTGGCGATGCCTCGCCCGGCCGCCACCCCGGAACCGACCGGCCGGCGGGTCCTGACCGAGCCCGAAGCCTACCGGCGCCTGGAGGAGCAGGGGATTGCCGTCGCCCGCTGGCGGGAGGCGGGCGATGCCGCGGCGGCGGCCCGGGTGGCGGCCGCGATCGGCTTCCCGGTGGCTCTCAAACTGGTCTCGCCGGACCTCCCCCACAAGTCCGACGCCGGGGCGGTGGTCCTCGGATTGCGGCGGCCGGAGGAGGTGAGCCGGGCCTGGAGGCAGGCGGAGGTGGCCGCCCGCGCCCACCTCCCCCGGCTGCGCTTGCGGGGCGCAGTGTTGCAGCGCATGGCCCGCGGTCGGGAGATGATCGTCGGTGGCCTGCGCGACCCCCAGTTTGGTCCCGTGGTGATGGTTGGCATGGGCGGTGTTCTGGCCGAACACTTCCGGGACGTCGCTTTCCGGCTAGCGCCGGTGGACCATGCGGGAGCCCGCGCGATGATCGGCGAACTGCAGGGCTTGCCGGTCCTCATGGGGGCCCGGGGTACGCCTCCGGCCGACCTCGATGCGCTGGCGGGGATGGTGGCCGTCGTCTCCCGCTTCCTGGCATCGGCTACGGACGTGCTGGAGCTGGACCTGAACCCGGTAATGGCCGGCGTCCCGGCCGACGGCTGCCAGGCGGTGGACGCGCTGTTGGTGGTGACGGAGAGCAGCCGGTAAGGCCTACCGCCCCGCCTCCTCCAGGATCGCCCGCACCTTCTGGCCTGCGTCCCGCAAGGCTTCGGCGGGGGTCTTCTCCCCGCGCAGGGCCAGGCCGAGTTCCACCTGGACGGCGGTGTCGATGCGGGGCCACTCGGGGTGGGCAGGGGTCGCCTGAGCCCAGGCGGCCATCTCCAGTGCGCGGCCGAGGGCAGGGTTGCCGGCAAAGGGCGCCAGGCCGGCCACCGATGGCCGGGCCGGCAGTGCCGAGTGAGCCACCGCCAGCAGGTGCTGCTGGTGGGCAGAGGCCAGGAAGTTGCCCAGTTCCATGGTCACCCTACGGCGGCGGGCGGCCATGGCCAATCCCTGGCCCCGATCCTGGGCGAGGACGGCGAACGCGGTCACCCGCCCCAGGGTGACCGGCAAGCCCGTCGATCCCAGCGGGTACTCGGCCACCTCAAGATCGACCCCAAAGGGGTCTCCACCCTGGCAGGTCAGAATGGCCCAGGTAGAGAAGGGCTGGATGGCTATTGCCTGGCGGTCGCCGAGGGCGAAGTCCCGGAACAGCCGCCCGGTGGCCGTCGTTCCCGTGTCCGGATGGGCCGTTCCCTCCGCCACCAACTCCACCAGACGGGTTAGAGCCTCCACCGCGGTGGGGTACAGCGTATACCTGGACAGGTCCGGGCTCAGCGGCCGGGCGCCGTCAAGATACAGGAAGGGCCAGAGTTCAGGGCAGCCACGCAGGGCGGGTACGGCGAAGCCCCAGACGTCGGTGGCGCCGTCGCCATCCCGGTCGAAGGTCAGCTTCCGAGCCGCTTCGACGAACTCTTCCCAGGTCCAGCGGCCGTTCTGGGGCAACGGCACGCCCCGCTCGGCAAAGAGCTCCCGGTTGAGGAGCATGACCGGCAGGTCCAGGTGCACGGGGAAGCCTACCAGCCGGCGGCCAATACGGACGGCGTCCAGCGCGGCCGGGTAAAAATCGGTCTGGTCCTCAAGGAAGCGATCGACGGCTTCCAGCAGACCCCTCCCCCACCAGGTGAGGGGGACCCCGTCGCCCAGGCCCGTATCCAGGGGGGCCAGATCCGGCAGGTCGGCCGGATCGGTTGCCCGCTGGAGAGCCCCGGCCAGATCCGGCCAGTTCATCTCCACCAGTTGAACTTGAACGCCGGGATGTAGAGCCTGGAACTCGGCCAGGACTCCCTTGAGCCAGGAGAACCGATCCCCGGGGGTCCACCGGGGGTCGTGACCGGGCTGTCCCGGAAGGGGGTTGGGCCAGCGGGGGCCGTCCCAGACCACTATCGTCAAGGGTTCGGCCGGGCCCCGGCAGGCGGCGACCAGCAGCGCCACTCCGAGCAAGACGGCTGCCCAACGCAGGTTTGCTCTCCCCCCGGCAGCTGCTTTCGCCAGACACCATATATTTCCTGCCACTGAACATATGTTCGCCTTTGGCGCCGGGGTGTGGTATAATCTCATTGATCCCGGTTCCCGAGAAGGTGACGGCGATGGGCTCGTTCGACCTCAAGGCGCCCTTCAAACCCAGCGGTGACCAGCCCGCGGCGATCGAGCGGCTGGTGGCAGCAGTCGAGGAAGGGCATCGTCACGTGGTGCTGCTGGGGGTGACCGGGAGCGGCAAGACCTTCACGGTAGCCAACCTGGTGGCCAGGATCAAGCGGCCCACGCTGGTCATATCCCACAACAAGACGCTGGCCGCCCAATTGTGCGGGGAGTTCAAGGAATTCTTCCCCGAGAGCGCGGTGGAGTACTTCGTCTCCTACTACGACTACTACCAGCCCGAGGCCTACTTGCCCCAGACCGACACCTTCATCGAGAAGGAGGCCTTGATAAACGACGAGATTGACAAGCTGCGCCATTCCGCCACCTCAGCGCTGCTGGAGCGGCGGGATGTCCTGGTGGTTGCCAGCGTCTCCTGTATCTACGGCCTGGGTTCGCCCGCCGACTATCGCCAGCTCATGCTCTCGTTGCGGGTCGGCCGGGAGCTGGACCGCGATCAGGTTCTCCGGGACCTGGTACAAGTGCAGTACCAGAGGAACGACGTCAGCCTGGTCCGGGGCAGTTTCCGGGTCCGGGGCGACGCCCTGGAGATCTTGCCCGCCGGTTCGGGTGAGAAAGCCCTGCGGGTGGAGTTCTTCGGCGATGAAGTGGAGCGGATCGCCGAGATCGACGTGTTGACGGGGGAGGTGCTGGGGTACCGCGAGCACGTCGCCATCTACCCCGCCAGTCACTACGCGACCATGCAGGACAAGCTCCGGTGGGCCGCCGAGGCCATTGAAGTCGAGTTGGTGGAACGCCTCGCCTGGCTCCGCGGCCGGGGCCGACTCGTAGAGGCGCAGCGGCTGGAGACGAGAACCCGGCATGACCTGGAGATGATCCGGGAGGCGGGCTACTGCGCCGGCATTGAGAACTACTCCCGGTACTTGACGGGGCGCCAGCCCGGCGAGCGGCCCTACACCCTGATGGACTTCTTTCCCCGGGACTTGCTGGTGGTGGTGGACGAGTCGCACCAGACCATCCCCCAGATCCGGGCCATGTAC
Source organism: bacterium (assembly GCA_031082145.1). Classification (GTDB taxonomy): domain Bacteria; phylum Bacillota; class Sulfobacillia; order UBA995; family UBA995; genus Ess09-15. The sequence continues at coordinate 50,255 of JAVHLP010000006.1, forward strand.
CATGGGGATCGATCGCGAAAGGAGTCTCTGGTGGAACACGGTTTCCGGCTCCCCTCGGCCTACGACAACCGCCCCCTGACCTTCGAGGAGTTCGAGGCCCAGGTGGGTCAGGTCGTGTACATCTCGGCCACCCCCGGCCCGTACGAACGGGAACGGGCGGGAGTGGTGGTGGAACAGATAGTCCGGCCGACGGGCCTGGTCGATCCGGCAGTCGAGGTCCGGCCCACCGCCGGGCAGATCGACGACCTGGTAGGAGAACTCCGGGGCCGCGTCCGGGCGGGCGAACGGGCCCTGGTCACCACCCTCACCAAGAAACTGGCCGAGGACCTGACCGACTACCTGACCGACGTTGGGATCAAGGCCCGTTACCTCCATTCGGAAGTGGACACCCTGGAACGGATGGAGATTCTCCGGGACCTGCGGCTCGGCAGCTTCGACGTTCTGGTCGGCATTAACCTGCTACGCGAGGGTCTGGACCTTCCCGAAGTCTCGCTGGTGGCCATCCTGGATGCCGACCGCGAGGGCTACCTGAGATCCGCCACTTCCCTGATCCAGACTACCGGCCGGGCCGCCCGCAACGTCAACGGGAAAGTGGTCATGTACGCGGATACGATGACCGATTCCATGCGGCAGGCCATCGCCGAGACCGAGCGGCGCCGCAGTATCCAGGGCGAGCACAACCGGCGGCATGGGATCACCCCGGAGACCGTCCGCAAGGCGGTACGGGAGGTGATCCAGGCCACCCGGGTGGCGGAGCGGAAGTCTGTCTACTTGCCGGAGGATCTCAGCCGGCTGAACCGGCGGGAGATCCCCGGCCTCATCGAGCGGCTGCACAAGGAGATGAAGGAAGCCTCCCGACGGCTTGAGTTCGAGCGGGCGGCCGATCTCAGGGACATGATCTTCGAGCTCGAGGAACTGGCCCGGCGACCGGAGAGGAGAACGGGGGCTTGAGCGACCGCATCATCATCCGCGGAGCGCGGCAACACAACCTCAAGAACATCGATTTGGAGCTCCCGCGGGACAGCCTGGTGGTCATCACCGGACTCTCCGGGTCGGGCAAGAGCTCGTTGGCCCTGGACACGATCTACGCCGAGGGCCAGCGGCGCTACGTGGAATCGCTGTCCGCCTATGCCCGTCAGTTCCTGGGCCAGATGAACAAGCCCGACGTCGACTACATCAGCGGTCTGTCGCCGGCCATCTGCATCGACCAGCGCAGCGCCGGGCGCAATCCCCGGTCCACGGTGGCTACGGTTACCGAGATCTACGATTACCTGCGGCTCTTGTACGCCCGCATTGGCAGGCCGCATTGCCCCCAGTGCGGGCGGCCTATCAGCCAGCAGACGGTGGACCAGGTAGTCGACCAGTTGACGGCCTTGCCCGCCGGCACCCGGGTACATCTTCTGGCGCCGCTGGTGAGGGGGCGCAAGGGCGAGCACGAGCGGGTACTGGAGGATGCCCGCCGGGCGGGCTACGTTCGCGTCCGCGTCGACGGCGAGGTGCTGGAGGCAGCCTCCGCGATCCAGCTCGACAAGCAGAAGAAACACACCATCGAAGTGGTGGTGGACCGGCTGGTGATCCGGGAGGGCATCGCGCGCCGGCTGGCCGACTCGGTCGAGGCGGCCATGAAGCTGTCCGGGGGCCTTGTCCTGGCCGACACCGGCGAGGGGGAGATCCTCTTCAGCCAGCGTTTCGCCTGTGCCGAGTGCGGCGTGAGCCTTGAGGAACTGTCCCCGCGAATGTTCTCCTTCAATAGCCCCTATGGCGCCTGCCCTACCTGTCACGGTCTGGGCACCCGGATGGAGATCGACCCCGACCTCGTCATCCCCGATCGGCGCAAGACCGTTGACGACGGCGCCATCGCTCCCTGGAGCAGGGGCAATCATACGTACTACCCGCAACTGCTGGAGGCCGTGGCCGCCCACTACGGATTCCCTACCGACCGCCCGATGGCCGACCTCGATCGGCGGCACATCGAGATCCTGCTCCACGGTTCGGGGGGAGAGAGCATCCGGTTTCGCTACTTGAATCCTTACGGCCGGGTGCGGCAGTGGAAGGTGGCTTTTGAGGGGGTCATCCCCAACCTGGAGCGCCGGTACCGCGAAGCCCAGAGCGACGGGGTGCGGCTGGAGATCGAGGAGTACATGAGCACCACCCCTTGCCCGTCCTGCCGGGGCGCCCGGCTGAAGCCGGCGACCCTGGCGGTCCGGGTCGGCGGGCTGTCGATCGCTGAGTTGGCAGCATCATCGGTCACGGCGGCGCGGGAGTTCTTCCGGCGGCTGGAGCTCGGCGATCGGGACCGGCTCATAGCCCGCCAGGTGCTCAAGGAGATCGATGCCCGGCTGGGTTTCCTGGGCAATGTGGGCTTGGGCTACCTCACTCTGGACCGGCCGGCCGCCACCCTGGCCGGAGGCGAGGCCCAGCGCATCCGCCTGGCCACCCAGATTGGTTCCAGCCTGGTCGGGGTCCTCTACGTCCTCGACGAGCCCAGTGTGGGTCTGCACCAGCGCGACAACCTGCGGCTGCTGGACACCCTGCGGGCGCTGCGCGATCTGGGCAACACCGTCATTGTGGTCGAGCACGACGAGGAGACCATCCGGTCCGCCGACCACATCGTGGACATCGGTCCGGGGGCCGGAGAGCACGGGGGAAGGGTGGTCGCCCAGGGAAGCCTGCCCGACATCCTGGCCTGCCCGGAGTCTATTACCGGGCAGTATCTCTCCCGCCGGCTGGAGATACCCCTGCCCGGGCGGCGCCGGCCGGCCGGCGAGAAGCGGTTGGTGGTCCGCGGAGCCCGGCAGCATAACCTCAAGGACATCGATGTCAGCTTCCCGCTGGGGTTGCTGGTGGCCGTCACCGGAGTCAGCGGCAGCGGGAAGTCCACGCTGGTCAACGAGATCCTCTACCGCCGGCTGGCGCAGGTTCTCAACGGCGCCCGTAGCCGGCCCGGCGATCACCGGGCAGTAGACGGGACCGAGCACCTGGAGAAGGTGGTCGACATCGACCAGTCCCCCATCGGCCGGACCCCCCGATCCAACCCGGCCACCTACACCGGGGCTTTCGACTTCATCCGGGAGTCCTTCGCCCAGACGGCGGAGGCGCGGGTGCGAGGCTACCGGCCGGGGCGCTTCTCCTTCAACGTCCGCGGGGGCCGCTGCGAGGCGTGCCGGGGCGACGGCATCATCAAGATCGAAATGCACTTCCTGCCCGACGTCTACGTCCCTTGCGAGATCTGCAAGGGCCAGCGGTACAACCGGGAGACGCTGGAGGTCCGCTACAAGGGCCGTACCATAGCCGAGGTTCTCCAGATGACGGTGGAGGAGGCCCTGGAGTTCTTCCGGCCCATCCCGCGCATCCGCCGCAAGCTCCAGACCTTACACGACGTCGGATTGGACTACATCCGGCTCGGGCAGCCGGCCACCACCCTGTCGGGAGGCGAGGCCCAGCGCGTCAAACTGGCCACCGAGTTGTCTCGCCGGTCCAACGGCAAGACCCTCTATATCCTGGACGAGCCCACAACCGGGCTGCACCTGGCCGACATTCACCGCCTGCTGGAGGTGCTAAACCGGCTGGTCGAAGCCGGCGACACGGTGCTGGTGATCGAACACAACCTGGAGGTCATCGCCAGTGCCGACTGGGTGGTGGATCTCGGGCCCGAGGGGGGCGATGCCGGCGGCCGGGTGGTGGCCGAGGGATCGCCGGAGCGGGTGGCCGAGATGCCGGGATCCCACACCGGGCGGTTCCTGCGGGAGCGATTGGCCCGCCGGCCGGCCCTGGCGGCGGCCGAGCGGTGAACGGGGAACTCAGGGAACAGGCTGCCGGGCTGCCGGATCGGCCCGGAGTCTACCTGTTCCTGAACGAAACGGGCGAACCCCTGTATGTGGGGAAGGCTGCCTCGCTGAGGGAGCGTGTGCGCAGCTACTTCCAGAAGGGCGCGGCGGCCCGCACCCGGCTGATGTTGTCGCGGGCCGCCGCCCTGGACTACATCGCCACCGACTCCGAGACGGAAGCCCTCATCCTGGAATGCAATCTCATCAAGAAGCACCGGCCCAGCTTCAACGTACGGCTGCGGGACGACAAGCACTTCCCCTACCTCAGGGTGGGACTGCACCAGGAGTGGCCGGCAGTCTCGGTGGTCCGGAGCGTCGCCCGCGACGGCGCCCGTTACTTCGGTCCCTACACCCGCCCGCAGGCCCTGGCGGAGACGGTACGAGCCGTGCGCCGCGTCTTTCCCTTTCGAACCTGCAGTGATCACCGGTTGGCCACCACCCGCCGTCCCTGCCTGCACTATGATCTGGGCCGGTGTCCCGCCCCCTGCGGGGGGACGGTCACCCCCGAGGACTACCAGGCCAGCATCAGGGAGTTGTGCCTGTTTCTGGAGGGGCGCGGGGGCCACGTCCTGAAGCGCCTGCGGGAGCGGATGGAGGGGGCGGCGGAGAGACTGGACTTCGAGAAGGCGGCCGCGTTGAGGGACCAGCTCCGGTCGGCCGAACAGGTGGTCGAGCGCCAGAAGATGATATCGCCGGCCGGGGAAGACCTGGACGCCTTGGGCGTGGCTCAGGAAGGAGAAGAGGCCTGCGTCCAGGTCTTCCTGGTCCGGGATGGTAAGCTGGTAGGCCGGGAGAACTTCCTCCTGAGCACCGGCGGGGCCTCGCCGGCCGACATCGTGGCAGCCTTCCTGAAGCAACATTATGCGGAGGTCTCCTCGGTACCCCCCCTGATTCTGGTTCCCGTTAACGTGCCCCCGGGTGAGCGCCGGCTGATCGAGGAGTGGCTGGCCGGCCGCCGCGGCGCCCGGGTACGGGTGGCGCGGCCGGTGAGAGGGGCCAAACGGGGCATGGTCGAGCTGGCCGCCGGCAACGCGGGCCTGGCTCTGGAGGAGGCCGGGGCAGCCGGGCGCAGGGAGGACGAACTCACCACCGGCGCGGTGGTGGAGTTGGGCCGGGTACTGAATCTGGAGCGTCCCCCGGCCAGGATCGAGGCTTTTGACGTCTCGGGCTTCCAGGGGAGGGAAGTGGTGGCCTCGATGGTGGTCTTCGAGGATGGCCGTCCCCGCAAGGAAGGCTACCGCTGTTACCGTATCCGGGGCCCGGACCGGCGCGACGACTACCGGATGCTGCAAGAGGCTCTTCACCGGCGCTACCGGCGGGCGGTGTCCCTGCCGGACCTGGTGATGGTGGACGGGGGGCGTGGACACCTCGCAGCCACCCGAGAGGTGCTGGAGCACCTTGGTCTCGGCCACCTCCCCACGGTGGCCTTGGCCAAGGAACGGGAGCACCTGTACGTGCCCGGCCGGGAGGAACCCCTGGCCCTGGGTGACGCCTCACCGGCCCTGCGCTTGCTCCGGCGGGTGCGGGACGAGGCTCACCGTTTCGCCGTCGCCTATCATCGCCGGCTGAGGGGGCGGGGCGCCACGCGCTCGGGGCTGGACGGGGCCCCGGGGATCGGCCCCGCCCGGCGCAAGGCCTTGCTGCGCCACTTCGGATCCCTGGCCGCCATCCGGAAGGCGGCGACGGAAGAGCTGGCCCGGGCGCCCGGGATGGGCTCCCGGCTGGCACAAGAGCTGTACCGCTATCTACATCCGAAAACCGAAGGGGGAAGCGGCAATGGAGGATCACCGCAAGCGTAGCCGTTCCCGGAGGTCCGCCCCGGCGAGCCATGACTCGGCGTGGAGAGTTTTCCCCACTCCCCTGGGCTCCTTCACCGTAGAGTACCGGGAACGCGGTGTCACCCGGGTGCTCTTGCCGGGGCAACAACCCAGGCCGCCCGCGGCCACCGGTCCCTGCCCGGCCTTTCTGGTGGACCTGGAACGGGAACTGGACCGTTATTTCGCCGGCCAGCGGGTAGCCTTCACGGTTCCGTTGCTCCTGGAAGGAATGACCCCTTTCCAGACCCGGGTCCTGGAGGAGTGTCGCGGCATAGGCCACGGCGAGGTGCGCACCTATGGCTGGCTCGCCACCCGGGCTGGCCGGCCCGGGGCGGCGCGGGCGGTGGGTCAGGTCATGGCCCGCAACCCGGTGCCCCTGCTGATTCCCTGCCACCGCGTAGTCGCGGCCGGGGGCGGCCTGGGCGGGTTCGGTGGCGGTCTCGCCCTGAAGGCTCGGCTGTTGGCCATCGAGGGCCGCTAGCAGGTCCGTTCCATGCCCACGGAGGGGAGCCTCCTTTTCCCGAGGCTCCCCTCACATTTTCCCAGGGGGCCCCTTGACATCTGGGGGAATGCAGCCTAAACTTAAGGTGATCCCTTAACGATATCAAGGCTAACCTCAAACATGTTGGGAAGGGGGGGTAAACCCTTGGAACGCACCCATCGCCGGTCGGTGCTGGGAAAGTGCCCTGTCTGCGGTGAAGGCCTGGAGGTAACCCGGCTGCAGTGCTCCTACTGCGAGACTGGGGTGGACGGGCGGTTTCAGCCCTGCAAGTTCTGCCTCCTGAACCGGGACCAGAAGGACTTCATCGAAATCTTCATCAGGTCCCGCGGCAACATCAAGGAAGTCGAGAGGGAGCTCGGCATCTCCTATCCGACGGTTCGGGGGCGACTTGACGCCGTTATCGAGGCCCTCGGGTACAAGGTTGATCGCTCGGAGCTGGAAGACCGGAACCGGAGGCGCAAGGAGATCCTGGACGCGCTGAACCGGGGCGAGATGAACCCGGAACAAGCCATCAAGGAACTCCGGCAGGGATAGGGGGTGACCGCTGTGGAGGAAGAGCGCCTGCTCATCCTCAAGATGTTGGAGGAAGGCAAGATCACTGCCGAAGAGGCGGCCCAGTTGTTCGCGGCCCTGGGAGAGGACCCTGGCCGCGGGGATGCCGGCGGCCGCCCTTGGCCCAGGCTAGGCTATCACTTCCGCTGGCGGCTGGAGGACATGGTCGGCAGACTGGCCCGCCCGCCGGGTGGAGAGCTGTTCTCGCTGGAGGAAGTGGTGACCGGCCGCTTCGACCCCGGGCTTCGCCCGCGACTACGGCTCCTGACCGCTAACGGGCGCATCGCCGTGATGGCGGCTGACGGCCCGGAATACCGGGTCGCCATCACCAAGGAGATCCGGGCGGCGAGCCGGGAAGAGGCCGAGGCTCAGGCGGCCGATCTGGTACGGGTCGCCCGCGACGGGCGAACGCTGGCGGTGGATGCCGGGCACTCCCGCCGCAGGCGGAGGTGGCACGGGGCGACCGTCAGCATCGAAGCCCGCCTGCCTCGCGAAGCTGTCTACGCGGCCACCTTCCTCTCCGCCAACGGGCAGGTCGAGGTGGACGGACTCGAGTTCTCGGAGCTCAGGGCGGCCACTGTCAACGGAACCGTACGGCTCGAGGGAGTGGAGGCGGACGGCATCAGCTGCCGGACGGCCAACGGAAGCATCCACGTGGCAGGCTTGGCCGCGAACCTCCGGGCGGGAACGGTCAATGGTAGCCTGGAGGTACACCCCCGCCCGCGCGGGCCCGAGGCCAGGGTCCGGCTGCACACGGTCAACGGCCCCATCCGGCTGAGCTTGCCCGACGGGGCCCACTGTGAGTTGGAGGCCTCGACGGTGGCCGGCCGCATACACCTTGAAGGTCCCGTCCTGGAGACGGTAGCCCAGGAACGCGGGCTGGTCGGCCGGAAGCTGAAGGTCCGCTCGAAGGGCGGGGGACCCCTGCTTGAGATACGGGCGGTCACGGTGAGCGGGAGCATTCGAGTAACCGCGCAGAGGGAGGGTGCTGATTCATGACCTACAGCCTGGTGGTGGACCGGACACTGGTACTGACGCTCTTCTTTGGCGTCCTGGGGCTCGTTTTCGCCCTGGGGGTGCTCAACCTGATCCAGGTAGCCGTACTGGCGGCCCGGGGCCTCTACAAGCCGCCCAAGCACCTTGTCGGGTGGTCGATCAGGTATTCCCGGGTCCGCGAGGGCCTGCGACTGCTGGTGGTGGGCGGCGTGGTGGCCTACGGGATCCACTTCAGCCTGGGGTTTTGGGTGACGCTGTTCCTGGTGGTCGCCGGGGTGGGGTTGGTCCAAGTTCTGACCGGCCTGGCCGGGCGCTATCACCACTGCCGGTGAACGGGGGGGTAGGCGATGACGGAAGAGGGACGGCGGGAGGAGTTCTTCCCCGCCTGCGGCGAGGTGAGCGTGGACCAATCGGGCGGGAGAGTGGAGGTCCACGGTTGGGCCGAGGATCGCGTCCGGCTGGTCTCCACGCCCCGGGGGGCCCCCGGCCAGGCCCGGGTGGTCGCTACCCACCAGGGTAGCCGGTTGAGGGTCACCGTTGAACGCGTGAATCATCGTTGCTGGGGGCCGGCGGGAGGGCGAGTGGACATTGAGCTCTGGGTTCCCCGGGCCACCCGCCTCGACATCAACTCGGGTAGCGGTGAGGTGACGGTGGAGGGGATCAGGGGCCGGGTCCGGGTGGAGAGCGGTAGTGGTGGTATTGAAGCCCGCAAGTTGGCCGGCTCGCTGGCTCTCGAGGCGGGGAGCGGATCGGTACGGGTCGAGGATTGCGAGGGTGGCGGGCAGCTGAATGCAGGCAGCGGTGATGTCACTGTCATCCGGTCCAGCGGGACGTTTGAACTCGAAACCGGGTCCGGGGACATCACGCTGTCCGAGTTGACGGGGAATTTGCGCGTTGAGACCGGCAGCGGTGATGTGCAGGCGCACCGGCTGCGTGGCGACCTCGCACTGGAGGGCAGTCAGGGCGACGTGGTCATCCGGGACCTGGCCGCCGGCCGGGTGATGGTGGACCTGGCCTCCGGCGATCTGAAGCTGGAGGGTTACCCGCTGCCGGGGGCGCACTGGAACCTGGAGACCGCCTCCGGGGACGTCCTGCTGGCGATACCGGAAGCGGCGGCCTGCGCCATCGACGTCAGAACCAGTTCCGGCGGCATCGACTGCCGCCTGCCACTGGAGGCCAGGGAGACGGGCCCCCACTCGCTCAAGGGAGTGCTGAACCGGGGCGGTGGCCTGATCCAGGTCGAGACCGCTTCGGGCTCGGTAATCCTGGGCCCGCTGGCCGGTCTGTGGCCGGTCGCCGAACCCGACAGCGAACAGGATGACGCCTCCCTGAGCGTACTGCGAATGGTGGAAGAGGGCAAGATCACCCCGGCCGAAGCCGAGGCCTTGCTGGCAGCCTTGTCCGACGCCCCCTCGGAGGCGGGGGACGAGGGTGCTCCCGCGGAGGAAGAGGCAACGGACAAAGAGGAGGGGGGCGGGGTCTAGGGACCCACCCCCCGGCGGAGGTCGACGCATGATGAAAGAAGACCGCCTCCAAGTGCTCAGGATGATCGAGAGCGGGAAGATCTCGGCCGAAGAGGGGCTACGGCTGCTGGAAGCCTACGAGGGCGGCCGGGAGACCCCTCGGGGACGGGGGCGCTGGCTCCGGGTCAAGGTGAGCCACCTGTCCACCGGCAAGCACAAGGCCAACGTGAACGTGCCGCTGCACCTGGTTGAGACCGGCCTGCGCTTCGTGCCGGGCGGCGTCTTCCGCCTCGGTCAGGCGGGCGAGATCGACGTGGAGTCGCTACTGGAGATGGTACGTAGCGGGCTCTCGGGCAGGCTCTTGGACGTCACGGCCGAGGACGAGGACGTCAGGGTTGAGATTGACGTCGACTGAAGCGACGGTCCGCGTCCGACCGGCCGCGGGGCGGGACTTCACGCTGGTGCTGGTAGGCCACACCCTGGCCCTGGTGGGCTCCTCGGTCTACCAGGTGGCCCTGATGTGGTGGGTGTTGGCTGTCACCGGGTCCACGACCGCGATGGCCACCGCCAGCACCTTCTCGCTCGTGCCAGCCCTGGTGATGGGCCCTCTGGCCGGGGTGTACGTCGACCGGCTGGACCGGCGCCGGCTACTGGTGGCGTCCACGCTGGTCCAAGGCTCTCTGATGTTGGTACCGGCGTTGCTCCTGGCGTCCGGGCGGCTGGAGGTCTGGCATACCTACCTGGTCGCGGCGGCCCTGGCGTTGGCCGCGACCTTCAGCTCTCCGGCCGTCGGCGCCTCCCTGCCCAACCTCGTCGCCGGTGACGGCCTGGTCCGAGCGAACTCCCTCCTTCAGTTGGCGGTGGGGCTCTCCGGCGTGCTCGGTCCCGCCCTGGGTGGCATGAGCGTGGCCTCCCTGGGGGAGGCGGGAACCATGGGCCTTAACGCCGCCATTTTCCTCACCGCAGGGGCCTGCATCAGCCTGGCCCGCTGGACCAGTCCCCTCGTCGGCGCCGGGCAGGGGGCCCCGGTGCTCGGGCAGTTGGCGGCGGGGTTGATCTTCATCGCCCGGCACCTCGTGCTGCTCTCGGTGGCCGCGGTGACCGCCTTGCTGAACTTCGCCGCCGCCCCCTTGGGCCTGCTGCTGCCCGTGATGGCCCGGGAAGTTCTGGGTGGAGGACCCGCCGCGTACGGGACTCTGGGGGCGGCCTTGTCGCTGGGGGCCACGGCGGGCGCGGCGACCATGGCCGTCCGCGGCGCGGTGCGCCGGAAGGGAAGGGTGATCCTGTTCGCGGTGGCGGCCAGCGGCCTCGGCCTTGCCGGCTTCGGGATGAGCCGCGCCCTGCCGGCGGCGGTCGCCAACCTGGTGGCGATGGGTTGCTGTATTGGTGTGGCTAACGTGCTGTTCGCCACGGCGCTGCAGACCCTGATCCCCGATGACCGGCGGGGCCGGGTGATGGCGGCTTTCAGCACCTTCAACCAGGGGTTGCGGCCGTTGGCGATCATGCTGGTGGGCGTCCTGGCCGACCGCTACCCGGCTCCTCACATCCTGGCCCTATCCGGGGTGCTGATAGTCTTGGTCTGCGGGTCCGCCTTCCTGGTTCCCGGCATGCGCGACATTTCCTGATCTTTACTCTCCCGGGGACGAAACCCGGGGGCATCTCCCACCGTCTAACCCCTCGTGACCCTGGCACCGGGTAAGACTTCTCAGGTTGATCCTGAAAGTCGCGAGGATCAACCTGAAACTTTTTGAAGGAACCCCTTGACATCCTAGGGGCACCCCTGTAATATGAACCCGGAACCTCACAAATATCAAGGATCGCCTCAATGATATTGAGGCGAGGGGAGGTAGGGAACGATGTTCGGGGGAGCTCTGACGGGAGACTACGGCGGGGGTCTGTTCCCACCGGTCCTGGAGAAGGTGGCCGAGGGAAACCCCGACTTGGCTGACGGGCACCGGGGAACCGCCGAAGACGCTGACAGCGCCCTTCGCCGCGCAGTGCCTTTCCTGCGCGACCCCGCCGTGCGGGCGAGCGTGGTCCGGGTGCGGCGGGGAGCCTGACGCGGGAGGACCGCGTCAGGGCACTACCAAGGAAACGGGAGGCGAGACAGGTGTTTGAGGGTACGCTTACGGTGGACTACGGCGGAGTTCTGTCGCCGCTGCTCTTGGAGGATCTGACCGAGGCCAATGGCGCCTTGAAGGTGACCGGGCGCAAGCCCCTGACCATTCGGGCCGCCGATCTAGATCGGACCCTCTACCGTATCCTGCCTTTCCTCGGCGACCCCGCCATGCGGGTAAACGGCGTACGGGTACGGCGGGGAGCCTGATGTCGGGACAGGAGAGGTGTCAAAACCACGCCGGGGCCGGGGTGATCGGGCGGGGTACCCGTCTGGTCACCCACGGGGCCGGCAGATGGTCTCCAGCACCTGGGTCTTGAAGAAGTCGCGGGCATGGGCCGGACGGATCACCACCGCCGTGTCCGCCCCCCGCCCGGTCCCGCCAACCGCCAGCACGTCCACGCCGTGAGGAACCAGACCCGCGTCCAGAGCCATCACCGCGATCTCGACGCACACCTTCATGCCCTGGCCGAACAGCCGCAAGGTGGCCGCCACGACACCTCCCGGGTACAAGCCGCCGAACTGGTTCGTGACCGCCCGTTCCACGTTGGCGAAGAGGTGCGTAGTGGTCAGGAGCTTGACGCCCTTGCTCTCAAGGTACTGCCGTTCCGCGGCCTCCATCTCGTCCAGACCCGGCTCCCGGAAGCCGACGTGATGGGTCACGCACACGATGTTGGAAGGAACTGCACCGGCCATCTCGGCCAAGAGGGCCCGCACGGTGGCTCCCGTGTTTGAGGCCACCACGAGGTGGGGCAGCCCGCATTCGCGCGCTCGCTCGAGAGCTGCCCGCAGTGTGGGCCGGGTGGCTTCCGGTCCGGCCTTCTCCCAGTAGAGCACGGCTTACTCCTCCCGTTCCGCCAGGCCGTTGAAGACCAGCTCGGCGAAGATATCGGCTATCTCATCGGGGGTGAAACGACCGCTGGGGTTGTACCAGCGGTAGATCCAGTTGGTCATTCCCAGCAAAGCGTAGGTCACCAGCTTGGAGTCCATCCGGCGGAGTTCGCCGGCTTTCATGCCCTCGCTGACGAGGCGCTGGAGCAGGCGCTCGTAGCGGAGACGATGGATGTCAATGATCTCCTCCTGGGTGGGCGACAGCACCTTGGTCTCCCGCAGGAAGATGGTCAGCATATCCAGTCGCTGGGAGATGGCGTGGACATGGGCGGCGATCGCCTGGCGCAGTTTCTCGCGAGGGGAGCCGGGACCGGCGTAGATCTCCTCCAGCGTTCTGGCCATCGAGCCGATGGCTTCCTCAAAGATCTTGAACAGCAACTCCTGCTTGCTCGAGATGTAGTAGTAAAGACTGCCCTTCTGCATGCCAACGGCGTGAGCAATCTCCTGCATAGAAGCCGCGTGGTAGCCCTTCTCGCGGAAGACACGCATGGCGACGGCCAAGATGTCGGCCTCCTTGGCTATGGGGTCCACCTCCCAACCAAACGGCCGTTTTCCAAGCCCATCATACCACTGGCTACCGGCTGGATCAACCTAAGCTCAGGGCCGCTCTCCACTCCGGGCGACGGGATTCCCACCCCAGCCCTCGGGGTTCACCGGGTGTGGCGGCTGCCGCCCGGACAACGCCAGGAGCAGGTTGTCCACGGCCAGTTGGGCCATGCGGGTCCGGGTTGCCCCGGTGGCGCTGCCCAGATGGGGGAGGGCGACCACGTTGTCCAGGGTCAGGAGGGGATGACCGGGGTCCACCGGTTCCCGGTGGAACACGTCCAGGCCGGCGCCATGTAGGGCACGTGCTGCCAGGGCTGCGTAGAGCGCCTCCTCGTCCACGACCTCACCCCGGGAGGTGTTGATGAGGAACGCGGTCGGTTTCATGCGGGCCAACTCCTCTCGCCCGATCAGGCCCCGGGTGGCCGCCGTCAACGGCACGTGCAGGCTCACGAAGTCGGCCCGGGCCAGCAGCTCGGTCAGGGTGGCGGGACGGACCCCCAGCGCTTCCTCCACGGCCGGCTTGCGGCTGGTGCTGGCGTATATGACCTCCATGGCGAACCCCTGAGCCCGCCGGGCGACCGCCTGGCCGATGCGCCCCAGTCCCACCAGGCCAAGGCAGGCCCCATGCACGTCCTGACCCAACAGCAGCCCAGGATCCCAGGCCTGCCAGGCACCTGATCGGGTAAAGCGATCGCCTTCCACCAGCCGGCGGGCCACGGCGAGGATGAGGGCAAAGGCGAGGTCGGCCGTTGTCTCGGTTAGCACCCCGGGGGTGTTGGTCACCAGGATGCCTCTCTGGGTGGCTGCCGGCACGTCGACGTTGTTGTAGCCTACCGCACAGAGGCTGATGACCTTCAAGCGGGGGGCGGCGTCCATCAAGGATGCGTCCACCTGGTCGGTCAGTAGGCATAGCAGGCCGTCGGCCTGCTCCAGGCCGCGGACCAGTTCCTCGCGCGGCGGTGGGACCTCCCCGGGCCAGATCTCGAGTTCGACCGCCTGGGCCAGGCGCTGTCCGGCTTCCTCGGGCAAACGCCGCGTCAGGTAGACCCGCTTCATCGCTTCCCTCCCGGGCTGCGAGGTAGCATTCCCAGCCGGGCGCCCACCGCCAACAGCCGGGCCAACCGGGCCGCGGCCCCCGTCAGGAGGACAGGCGCCTGTTCCCGGGCCTCATCCAAGCCCAAGGGGCCGGGGACCAGCGGCAGGACGGCCTCGGGGCCCTCAATGTGAATCGCCTCTTCCTCAGCGCCGATACCCCCCACCAGGGCGACCACGGGGACCCGGTGCCGCCGGGCCAGCCGGGCGACCGCCAGGGGAGCTTTCCCCCGCAGCGTCTGGCCGTCCATGCGCCCCTCACCGGTTATCACCAGCCCCGCTCCTTTGACGCGGCGCTCCAAACCGGTGGCCTCTATGACGACCTCGGCGCCGGGGCGAACACGGGCTCCCAGCATCGCCACCATGGCCGCCCCCATTCCGCCGGCGGCCCCCGCGCCGGGCAGGTGCTCGACGTCAATACCCAGTTGTCTGCGGATGAGCAGGGCGTAGTGACCCAGAGCGGCGTCCAACTGTCCCACCGCGGCGGGGGTGGCTCCCTTTTGAGGGCCGTAGATGACGGCGGCGCCGTTCGCCCCACAGAGGGGATTGTCCACGTCGGTGGCGGCGACGATCTCCGCTCCGGCCAGCCGAGGGTCCAGACTCCGGCGGTCTATCCTTCGCAGCCGCAGCAACTCACGACCCCCGGGACCGATCGGCCGGCCGTTCTCATCCTCCAGCGTGACGCCCAGGGCTTGCATCGCTCCCGCGCCACCATCGACGGTGGCGCTTCCGCCCAAGCCGACCAGCAGCCGGCGACAGCCCGCGTCCAGGGCCGCCCGGATCAACTCGCCGGTTCCCGCACTCGTGGCCCCCAGGGGGTCCCTCCGGTCGGGGGGGACCAGGGTCAAGCCCGATGCGGCGGCCATCTCGATCACCGCCGTCTCGCCCCCGGGGAGAGTGCCGAAGCGGGCCGTCAGCCGGTCACCCTGGGGACCGGTGACTATCGCTTCCCGCCATTCGCCGCCGGCCGATGCCAGGATGGCTTCCACGGTGCCCTCGCCCCCGTCGGCCACCGGCGCCAGCTCAACTTCGAGGTCAGGCAGTACCCCGATCAGACCTCCCGCGATGCAGCGGGCGGCCTCCGCAGCCGAGAGGCTTCCCTTGAAGGAGTCGGGGGCGACTACTACCCTCAACCACGCCCACCCCCAAGCGATGCCCGCAGTTCGGCCGAGGGGAAGAAGCTAGCCGCCGCCGGGCCGCCAGGCCCCTCGTACAACAAGAGCCAGCGCTGCCCTCGGGCGTAGGCGGGGACCGCTGCCACCGGCCCTCGCACGCCCGCCTGACGGAGCTTGTGACGGGTTGCCGCCCAACCGGGATAGGGTTCCAGCGAGATCACCTTGGCCAGCCGGATGGTCAGGTCGGGCTCGCCTTGCCGGCAGAGGTGCACGGCCCCGTCCTGCAGCCGATAAGTGATACCCCGGGCCTCGGCGTAGTACTGATAGTTGATGTAGAGGTTGATCGCCACCACGACCAGCCACGGCCAGACCCATCTTCCTCCCATCAACACCACCAGGCCGAGGATCACCCACACGCCGATCATGACCCGGTAGACGGGATTGGGTTCCGGCTTCTCGAGCATACTGGCACTCCTCCCTTCAGTACTCACCGAGCACCAGCGCTCCGGCTCCGACGACCACCGCCGATCCGCCTAACTGAGAGGGTACGATGCGCACCATCTGGCGGGGCACCGGCATTGCCCGCAGCGCTATCTCCCGCCGGGCCGGCTCCAAGAGGTACTCGCCGGCCCCCGCGACGCCGCCCCCGATTACGATCCGCTCGGGATTGCAGATGTTGCAGTAACCGGCCAGGGCGATGCCCAGGTAGCGTCCTGCCCGAGCCAGCACCTCACGGGCTCCCCGGTCCCCCCGTGCTGCCGCGATCGCCAGCAGCCTGGCCGTCGCCCGCCCGGGGTCGCCCCCACAGAGATCCCCGAGAGGACTGGCGAAGCCGCCGGTAGCAGCCTGCAGCAGCAGCGCCCGGCCCCCCGCGGCCAGCGCCGGCCCGGCAACCGCCGCTTCCAGGCAGCCTCGGCTCCCGCAACTGCAGGGGGGGCCGTCTTCAGCCACCGTGAGGTGGCCGATCTCGCCCGCCGAGTCGCCCGGCCCACGGAACAGGCGCCCGCCGATCACCATGCCGCCTCCGACGCCGGTGCCGATCCAGACACCCAAGAGGTCGGAGCACCCGCGACCGGCCCCAAACAGCCATTCCGCCAGCGTGGCCAGTCGAACGTCGTTATCGGACCGCACGGGGAGCCCCAGGGCGGCCGCGATCCACTCGCCCACCGGGAAGTCCCGCCAAGCGAGGTTGGGAGCGAAGAGGAGGCAGTTCCGGGCGCGATCGACCAGCCCCGGAAGCCCCAAGCCCACGCCAACCACAGACCGGGCCCGCTCCGGGAACCCGGCCAGGATATTGCGGAGCAGTTCGGTGGCCTGGCCTAGGATCGCCTGCGGCCCCAGCGCCCGATCGACCGGGCGTTGCCGCCAGCCCTGGAGGGTTCCCGCACCATCCACCAAGGCGGCCGCCATGTGGGAAGCCCCTAAATCCAGACCCAAGGCCAGACGGTCGGGCGGGGCGTTCGTCACCACCGGCGCCTGGTGGTTCTGATCATCAGGAGGCTCACCGCCGACAGGATCAGACCGGCCAGCAGGGCGGGCCAAAAACCGGTCACCGTGAAGCCGGGGACGACCCAGGCTACGAGGAGCAGCAGACCGGCGTTGAGCACCAAGGTGAACAGCCCCAGGGTCAGGATCCGGATCGGCCAGGTCAGGAGAAATACCAGCGGCCGTAAGAAGGCATTGACCAATCCGAGCACCAGCGCCGCCAGGAGACCGGCCTCCCAGCTGTCGATGACAACGCCGGGGACGAGCGCGGCGGCCGCAGCCAGGCCGAGCCCGTTCCCCACCCAGCGCCAGATGAAGGACATCACGCCGCTGACTCCTCGGGGACGATGAGCCAGGCCGCAGCGTACAACAGGATTCCGGCGCCGGGCAAGGACAGCGCAATCCACAAGAGGCGAACGATGTTGGGGTCGATCCCCAGGAACTCGCCGATGCCTCCACACACCCCGGCCAGCATACGGCTCTTGGTCGAACGGTACAGCTTCTTCATCGAGAATCAGCCCTCCCGCCTGAGCTTTCGTCTCCCGTTCTCGCAGTTCCTCCCGCGCAGGAAACCCGATGAAGGGGGGGAATCTAGGCGGAAGGGGGGATGGTCATGGATCTCAGCCCGGCCTGCGGTCTGCCGGTGAGCCTGGAGACGGATCTGCGCCTGCTCTTCACCCAGGGCCTCCCCGAGGTAAGACCCCAGCCCCGTACTCTGGAGGAGCTGCGTCCGGTTCTCTACAACCAGACGGCGCCCAGCCCCGCCATCGTCTACTGGATGTATCGCGGCGCGGGATGGCCGGCCGATGCCCGGCGAGCCGGGGCTCTGGGCCTCCGCTACGATCTGACGGTGCTCACCCCGGAACGGGTGGGAGGGGAGTATCCCAAGACTTTTGGCCACCACCATCCCCCCATGCCCGGCTCCACCCGGACCTACCCCGAGCTTTACCAGGTGGTTCTAGGAACGGCGCACTGCCTAATGCAGCGCCCACCGGATGACGGCCGTCCAGATGAGGTGGTGGTGGTCGAAGCCGGACCGGGCCAGTTGATCCTCATCCCACCCGGGTACGCACACCTGACCATCAACCGCGGGCCGGATCCGCTGGTGCTGGCCAACTGGGTGGCGGAGGGGTTCACCGCCGATTACGAAGCCTTCCGCCGGCGCCGGGGGGCTGCCTACTACGAGGTGGAACACGAGGGCCGGGCCTACTTCGTCCCCAATGGCCACTACTCCGACCCGCCGCGGCCCCGCCTGGTCGAACCGCTGTCTCCCGCCCACTTGGGCCTGGAGCCGGGAGAACCACTGTACCAGGCGTGCCGGCGTGACCCGGAGCGGCTGGCCTTCCTGAGCGATCCCGGCCGGGAAGTCCCCCCGGCCGGGAACTGAGCCTGGCGCCGAGAGCTGCCGGGGCGCGGCCGGGCCGCCCCCCGGCGGAGCCGCTCACTTGCCGGCGAGGATCTGGCGCAGAACCTCACCGGTGATGTTACCGCCGGAGAGCATCAGGCCCACGCGCCTTCCTTCTAGCTGGCCCCGCAGCTTCATCGCCGCAGCGGTGGCGGCGGCCCCAGCCCCCTCGGCTACCTGGTGAGCCGTCTCCAGGAGAAGCACGATCGCTTCCCGCATCTCCTCTTCGGAGACCAACACCATGTTGGTGAGCAGGCGGCGAAGAATTCGCAAGGGCAGGTCCTGAGCCACCCGGGTGGCCAGGCCGTCGGCAAAAGTGTCACAATTCTCGGTTGCCATCAGGCGCCCTTCCCGCCAGGACCGGTAGACCGCAGGGGCGCGCTCGGCTTGGACGCCGATCACCTTCAGGGAGGGATTCAGCGCCGTCGCCACGATACATGCGGCGCAACAGCCGCTGCCGCCGCCGATGGGGACCAACAAGTAGTCGAGGTCGGGAACCTCCTCCAGAACCTCCAAGAAGGCGGTGGCCACCCCGGCTATGAGTGGCGGCTCACAGGCGTGAACGTAGCGAAGGCCCTCTCTGCCTGCCGTCGTCTCGGCCCACTCCCGGGCTTCGTCGAAGTCGCGGCCGTGAATCACGACGTCCGCCCCCAGTTGGCGCATGGCCGCCACCTTGAAAGGGTTGGCGCCTTCGGGGGCGGCTATGGTCGCCTTGCACCCAAAGGCCCGGGCCGCGTACGCGATCGACTGCCCGTGATTCCCGGTCGAAGCCGTGATCACCCCTCTCCGTCGCTCGGACGGGTCCAGTTGCGAGACGAGGTTCAAGCCCCCCCGGACCTTGAAGGCTCCCACCGGCTGCAAGTTGTCACACTTCAGCCAGGCCTCGAAGCCCAGGGCACGCGAGAGGGCAAAGGGCTCGAGCAGCGGAGTGGGCCGGAGAAAGCGGCTGACCACCTTGCGGGCCTGGTAGATGTCAGCGATGGTGGGCTCCCGCGGATCCGACACTGGCACCGCCTCCCCGACCAAACAAGCCTTGCTTCTCCGCACAACCGCCCACCCCCTGCTCTCCCGGTGAACGGCTATTCCCAAGACCGGGCAGTTGACAGGATCCGGGGTTGGGTGGGAGAATGGTCATGTAGCGGGAGAACCCGCCCGGGAGGTATAGCGCGTGTTTGCCAAGCTGGGACCTGGGGAGATAGCCCTCATAGTGATCTTGGCCCTCCTGATCCTGGGCCCTGACAAGCTCCCCGCTTTCGGGCGCTCGCTGGGCAAGGGTCTCCGGGAACTCAGGAAGGCTACGCAGGAGGTCACCGACATCGTTGCCGGCGCCGTCGAGTCCCCGGCCCCCGGGAGCTCGCCAGCCACCGCCGGCGAGGGAGAGATGAACCGTGATGGGGAAGATAGGCCCCTGGGAACTGGCCGCGATCCTGGTGATAGTTCTTCTCATCTTCGGGGCCAAGCGGCTGCCGGAGATCGGTAGGGCCGTCGGCCAGACTATCCGGGAGTTGAAGAAGTCCACCCAGGCCGGTGATGGCGGCGAGGACAAGCCGGCCTAGCGCGCGAGTCATGAGTTCCCAGACCTTCCTGGAGCATCTGGCGGAGTTGCGCCGGCGCCTGATCATGGTGGCTGTTGTGCTCGGCGCCGGAACCGTGGCCGCATTCCCGTTCGCCGGCCAGGCCTACCGGCTGCTTGTGGCCCAGGCCGACTTCACGCTGGTCGTGCTCGCGGTTGAGGAAGCTTTCTACCTGCATCTCAGGATCGCTTTTGCGATAGGCCTGGTGCTGGCCCTGCCCGTGTTGCTCTACCACACCATCGCCTTCATCGTCCCCGCCTTGACCCGCTCGGAGCAGAGGAAGCTTTTTCTCTACCTGCCCATGGGGTTTCTCCTCTTCCTGGGCGGGATTGCCTTTGCCTACTGGCAGGTGTTCCCGCTTCTTCTCCGGTTCTTCATCGGTTTCACGTCCGAGGAACTCAGCCCGGTCATCACCGCCGGCAGCTATCTGGGATTCGTCCTTAGCACGATTCTCCCGTTCGGCTTCTTGTTCGAGCTGCCGCTGGTCGTTGTGCTCCTGACCAGCCTCGGCATACTGACCCCCGATCTCATGGTCCGCAACCGCAAATTCGTGATCCTCGCCCTCTTCGTCGTCGCCGCCTTGCTCACCCCGCCCGACGTGGTGTCGCAGCTACTGCTCGCCGCCCCTCTGTTGGTTCTCTACGAGGCAAGCATTCTGATAAGCAGCGTCATCATGAGGACCAGGCGGCGGGAGCGGTCGCCGGCCTGACGTCCTCCCCAGTCGAGGCGATGTACCGGCCCCCGAGGGGGCGTTTTTTCCGCCCCAGGCAGGGGATAGGCCAGCCGGCGGCGAACTCCCGCCCCATGCCTGGCCCCCGTGGGTTGCCTGCCGCCGGATGACGGGCCCCCGGTGACGGAAGCGTGGCGATTCCGGGATGCCCGTTTGGCGCGTTCACAGAGAACTTGGAGGTCGGTACCGATAGATCAGGCGGGGAAGGAACCGGGCCGCCGGGAAAGCCAACTCCATCACCTCCGAGAGACGCGACCGGGCTTCAAGTTGATGGCCGATCTCTTGGAGCGCCTGCTTGTAGATGGCGGGGGCGCCTTTTCCGAGTCCGCTGACGGAGAAGTGGCGGCGGAGGCTCTGAGCCGCCGCTGGCAGCAGGTGACGGAGGCGGTTGCCGATTTCGCCTCTCTGCTGGCGGGTGTGCCGGGCTGGCGCGAGATCCCTCCTGAAGATCTGGATGACCATCACCGGCGGTTGCCGGGGGATCCGGCGGGGACGGCGGGACGCCTGTCGGCGGCCACCGGGCTCGGCTTGGACGTGGCTTCGTTCTTGCTCGTTCATACCCACGGCCCGTTCTATCAGGCCCGAGCCCTGGCGGCGGGCCCGTTGGACACTTCCTTGTGGACGGGCGGCCGCTGCCCCCAGTGCGGCGGACGGCCACACTACGGGCTCTTGGCCGGCCAGGAGGCCGCCCGGGTGCTGGAGTGCTGGCTGTGTGGAACCCGGTGGCGCTACCCCCGCCTGCAATGCCCCTACTGCGAGAACAGCCGCCAGGACACTCTGGGTTACTTCACCCTTCCCGAGGAACCCGGGATCCGCGTTTGCTTTTGCCGCAGTTGTGATTGCTATCTCAAGGTATATGATAGCCAACACTTGGCCGAGGTGGAGGTGGACTTGAGGATACTCAACTTCGCGACGCTGGCCCATGATGTGGCAGCGGTCCAACAGGGGTTCAGGCCTGGTTCAGGTCTGATCCTTGCGAGTACCGGCAGCACCGACGAGATACGCGAAGAGAGGTGAGGCCCCGGTGAAGCTCTCCCGAAGAGAGTTCCTGAAGTGCTCGGGCGCGGGCATTGCGGCGACCACACTCGCGGGTCTGGGCCAGGAACACCACCTGGCCGGATCCGGCGAGCCCCTGAAGGTACACTACACCAGGGAAGTCAGCACGGTCTGCGCCTACTGCTCCTGCGGCTGCGGCTTGATCGCCCATGTCCGCGGGGGAGAAGTGGTCAACCTGGAGGGGGACCCCGACCACCCCGTCAACGAGGGGGCCCTGTGCTCCAAGGGGAGTTCTCTCCTGAACCTCCGTTACATGGCGGATAGGAACGGCCGGTTGGGTCACAATCCCAACCGCCTGACCCGAGTGCTGTACCGAGCCCCCCGCTCCTCCCAGTGGGAGGAGAAGACATGGGACTGGGCTATAGCCAGGATAGCGCAGAAGGTCCGGGAGACCAGGGATGCCAGCTTCGAGCGGGTTGACGCCAAGGGCGTGACCGTCAACCGGACCCGGGCCATCGCCCACCTCGGCAGCGCGGCCATCAACAACGAGGAGAACTACCTCATGGTCAAGCTGCAGCGGGCCCTCGGTCTGATCTACCTGGACCACCATGCCCGGCTCTGTCACTCGTCCACCGTGGCCGGTCTGGCCAACACCTTCGGCCGGGGGGCGATGACCAACCACTACATCGACTACCGGAACGCGGATGTCATCATGGCCATCGGCGCCAATACGGCCGAGATGCACCCCATGAGCATGCGCTGGATCGACCATGCGCGCCGGAAGCGGGGCGCCAAGCTGATAGCGGTGGACCCGCGGGTAACCCGGACGGCCGCCGTGGCGGATATCTACGCCCCTCTGCGGCCCGGCACGGACATCGCCTTCCTGGGCGGGTTCATCCGCTACGCCCTGGAGAAGGAGCTCTACCACGCGGACTACGTCAGGATGTACACCAACGCATCCTACCTGGTCAACCCGGACTATTCCTTCCAGGATGGGATGTTCTCGGGCGCCTCCACGGTGAACGGCAAGTTCACCTATGACAAGGCGACCTGGTCCTACCAGACCGACGCCGAGGGCAACGTCCTCAAGGACGAGACTCTCCAGCATCCCAACTGCGTGTTCCAGTTGATGAAGCGCCACTACGACCGCTATAACGTGGGCACCGTGTGTTCCATTACCGGGACGCCCCAGGAAGTCTACCTGAAAGCCGCCGAGACCTTCTGCCGGACGGGCGCGGCGGGCAAGGCGGGGACGATCCTCTATTCGATGGGAGTGACCCAGCACACCTACGGGGCGCAGAACTGCCGGGTCATCGGCGTGCTGCAGTTGCTGCTCGGCAACATGGGACTGGCCGGCGGAGGCGTCAACGCCCAGCGCGGCGAGTCCAACGTGCAGGGGTCGACCGACCAGGCCCTGCTCTACCACATCCTTCCCGGATACCTGCCGATGATCCAGGCGGGCAGCCACCCCACCCTGGCTGCTTACCATGCCACCACGCCGAAGAGCGGCTACTGGACCAACCGGCCCAAGTTCCTGAATAGCCTCCTGAAGGCTTGGTGGGGAGACTCGGCCCAGCCCGAGAACGACTTCTGCTACGACTACCTTCCCAAGCTGGACGGTCGCGATTACTCCCACATGGCCATCTTCGAGGCCATGTACCGGCGCGAGATCAGGGGCATGTTCCTGTGGGGCCAGAACCCGGTGGTAGCCGGCCCCAACAGCCGGAAGATCCGGCAAGCCCTGTCCCGGTTGGACTGGGTGGCGGCCATCGACATCTTCGAGACCGAGTCGGCCACCTTCTGGAAGGCGCCGGACATCGACCCGTCGGCCGTGGAGACGGAGGTCTTCCTGCTCCCGGCAGCGGTCAGCTACGAGAAGCCGGGGACCATCGCCAACAGCGGGCGCTGGATCCAGTGGCGCTACCAGGCTGTTCCCCCGTTGGGGGACGCCAAGGACGACCTGTGGATCGCCGATCGCCTCTACAAGGCCATCCGGGCCGAGTACCAGAAGGGCGGGGTATTCCCCGACCCCATCCTGCAGTTGAACTGGAACTACGACGTGCCGGGGGGAGAAGGACCAAGCGTCGACAAGGTGGCCCAGGAGATGAACGGCTACTACACGGCAACCGGTGCCCTGGTGCCCAACTTCACCCAGCTGGCCGACAACGGGTCCACCGCCTGCGGTAACTGGATCTACTCCGGCTACTACAACAACCTGGAGTTGCCGGCCTGCAAGAAGAGGATCGCCGAGAAGGCGGGGATAGGGCTTCACCCCGACTGGGCGTTCGCCTGGCCCCTCAACCGGCGCATTCTCTATAACCGATGTTCCAGTGATGAGACCGGGCGACCCTGGTGCCCCGATCGGCCCGTGGTTTGGTGGCAGAATGAGACCTGGCAGCGCAGCGACGTGCCCGACTTCGGCTGGCTGAGCGCGACCGGGCAGCCGGTAACCCCGGAGGCTTCGTCGCGGCGCCCGTTCATCATGCTGCCGGAACTCCAGGGACGGTTCTTCTCCGCTCCCATGGCCGACGGGCCCTTCCCCGAGCACTACGAGCCGGCGGAGAGCCCGATCCGGAACATCCTGTCGTCCACCCAGGTCAACCCGGCCGCCGTCATCTACCTGTCGGAGATGAGCAAGCTGGCGGAGGTGGCCAGCCCCGACTTTCCCTACGTGGCTACCAGCTACCGGCTGACCGAGCACTGGCAGAGCGGTATCATGACCCGCAACTCGCCCTGGCTGAACGAGCTGATGCCCAACTTGTTCGTGGAGATCAGCCCTACCCTGGCCGAGCGCATCGGCGTGGAGAACGGGGAACCGGTCCTGGTATCCAGCATCCGGGGGGAGATAAAGGCGGTAGCCTGCGTCACCCCACGGGTGAAGCCGCTGCTTGTCGGCGGCAAGGAACTGGAGATCGTCGGAATGCCATGGCACTGGGGGTACGCGGGCATGTCCCGGGGCGACGTCACCAACGACCTCACTCCCCAGGCAGGGGACGCCAATACCGCCATCCCCGAGTACAAGGCTTTCCTCTGCAACATAAGGAGGGTGAGCTAGCATGAAGGCGACCACTCTCATCGACGTCACCCGCTGCACAGGGTGCCGGGGCTGCCAGGTATCGTGCAAGCAGTGGAACCAGCTGCCGGCGGAGACCACCCGCTTCCGCGGCACCTACGAGAATCCACCGGCCCTCTCGCCCATCACCTGGACCCGGGTGCTCTTCCGGGAGCGGGTGCATCGGGGTAAGGTCGAGTGGTTCTTCGCCAAGACCCAGTGCATGCACTGCACCGACGCCAGCTGCATCACGGTCTGCCCCACGGGGGCGGCCCACCGGACTCCCGAGGGGACGGTCAAGGTCGACCCTAACCGCTGCATCGGCTGCAACTACTGCGTGGCCAACTGCCCGTTCGAGGTTCCCCGTTACGATCCCACCCGGAACGCCGTCCGGAAGTGCACCTTCTGCTACGACCGGATTACCAACGGCCTGAAGCCGGCCTGCGTCCAGACCTGTCCCACGGGAGCCCTCCAGTTCGGTGACCGGCAGGAAATGGTCAGGTTGGCCCAGCGACGGGTGGAAGAGCTCAAGGCGGCGGGCCGCACCGAGGCCAGGATATACGGCCTGGACGAGGTTGCCGGCACCGCCGTCTTCTACGTGCTGGCCGAAGAGCCCGCAGTCTATGGTCTGGTGCAGGATCCGCAAGTGCCGTTGACGGCAACTCTGTGGGGAATCATCTTCAAGCCCGTTCGGGTGCTGGCCGTGGCCGGCGCCGTCGTGGCGGGGCTCCTGGCTCGCCGGCAGCAAGCTGAGGACCAGGGGCAGGAACGAGGAGGTGACCTTTGATGGCCGACCACAGACTGGTGGTCACCGAGCCCCCCCACCTGACATCGGGGGAGAGTGTCCGGCGGGCCATGCTTGACGTTCTCCTGGCCCTGGGTCTGGTGACCCTGGTGTCCCTGTACTACTTCCGCTGGAATGCGGCGCTGCTCATCAGTGTCAGCTTGCTGACGGCAGTCATCGTCGACCTGATCGCCAAGCGCATCAAGGGCAGACCGCTCGCCTTCGGTGACGGCAGCGTCTTGGTCACCGGCCTCCTGGTTGCCCTCTGCTTGCCGCCCCTGGCCGGCTGGTGGGTGGCCGTGTTTGCCACCGCGCTGGCCGTGGGGGTGGCCAAGGAATGGATGGGTGGCCTGGGCTGGAACCGCTTCAACCCGGCGGCATTCGGCCGGGCAGGGGTCATCCTGCTGTGGGAAGTGACCGTCTGGCTCAACCAGCAACTGGCCACCTTGCGCCTCACCTTCCCCGTCTCGCCGGTGGTGGCGGACGCCGTGACCGGGGCCACGCCCCTGGCCTTGCTGAAGCGGGGGCTCTTGGACGTGAGCTACGGCCAACTGCTCGTGGCCTACCCCGGAGGGGCGCTGGGGGAGACTTCCGCCATCGCCCTGCTCGCCGGAGGTCTGTATCTTGTCTACCGAAAGCACATCTGCTGGCGGGTGCCGGCAGCGATGATCGGGTCGGTAGTGGTGTTCAGCGCCCTGTTCGGAAGCGATCCGTTCTACCATGTACTCACCGGAGGCCTGCTGCTGGGAGCCTTCTTCATGGCCACCGACTGGGTGACCAGCCCAATCACCGATCGGGGCAAGATCCTGTTCGGCGTGCTCATCGGGCTGCTGGTGGTCGTGTTCCGGGTGTTCCTGGCCTCGACCGAGAGTGTTGTCTTCTCTATCCTGATCATGAACGCCTTCGTCCCCGTCATTGACCGGGTGACCAGGCGGCGCAAGTTCGGTCAGGTGTCCCTGACCCGGACGGCGTGAGGGGAGGAGGTGGCTGACGTGACCAGGAGAACATTCGCCGGCGGCGTGCATGTTCCCGAGCACAAGGACGCTACCGGCCAACTGCCAATCGAGGATCTGGCCTTGCCCGGGGAGGTGTTCGTGCCTCTGTTGCAGCATACTGGCGCTCCCTGCCGCAGCCTGGTGGAGGTGGGCCAGCGGGTTCTGAAGGGCCAGAAGATAGGTGACGCGGATGCGTTTGTCACGGCACCGGTGCACTCACCGGTTACCGGAACGGTGAAGGCGGTCGAGGAGCGGCTTATCTTCAACCACCGCAAGGTGGAGGGAGTGGCGATCACCACCGGCCCGGCCGCCGACCAGGCCCAGACGGCCTTCATGGAGGCCGTGCTGGAGTGGCAGGAACTCAAGCCGGAGGCCATCGTACGCATCGTTCGGGAGGCCGGCCTGGCCGGGCTGGGTGGGGCGGCCTTCCCCACCCACGTGAAGCTGTCCCCGAAAGACAAGCGCTTCGACACCCTGATCATCAACGGCTGTGAATGCGAGCCGTTTCTGACCTGCGACCACCGTCTGCTGCTGGAGCGGACGGAAGCGATCGTGACGGGGATCCTGATCCTCAAACACGTGACCGGGGCCGGGCGGGTGATCGTCGGCATCGAGGACAACAAGCCCGACGCCATAGAGGCCATGAAAGCGGCCGTCTCCGGGCACCCGGGGATGGCAGTGGAGGTCCTGGAGACCCGGTACCCCCAGGGAGCCGAGAAGCAGCTCATCAAAGCCCTGCTGAACCGCGAGGTCCCGCCGGGCGGGCTGCCCATGGACGTGGGAGCGCTGGTCCACAACGTCGGCACGGCGATCGCCGTGGCCGAGGCCGTGACCGGCGGCAAACCACTCATCGAGCGGGTGTTAACGGTGGGGGGACCGGGCATCGTACGGCCGGCCAACGTGCGGGTGGCCATAGGCACTCCCATCAGCGATGTCATCGCCCATGCGGGCGGGCTCAGGGACGGCGTCACGCGGGTCGTGATGGGAGGCCCCATGACCGGCTGGGCCCAGGACGACCTGAGCGTGCCGGTGGTGAAGGGTACCAGTGGCATACTGGCACTGGACGAATCGCTCACCGGGGTGGCTGTCGCCCATGAAGTCTGCGTGCGATGCGGGCGATGCGTGCAGGCGTGTCCCCAGTTGCTGTATCCCAACTTCCTGGGGACTACCGCCGAACATGGGGATTGGTCCCGGGCCGAGGCGGAAGGGGCCTTGGACTGCGTGGAATGCGGGGTCTGCGCTTACGTCTGTCCCGGTCACCGGCCCCTGGTGAGGTTCGTCCGCGAGGCTAAGGCGGCCATCATGGCTCGCCGGAAGTAGAAGAGAGGGAAGTCTGGGCGGCGGGGCGAACCGCCCGCCCGGTCAGCGGGCAGGCCGCGAGGCCTGCCCGCCAGGATTCTCCCCGGCCCAGAGCCGGAGCAGATCTGGCAGGGCCGCCAGGGCAGCCGTGCGGCCCAGTTCGGCCAGCCGCTCCGCCGCCCCCAAGTCCATCAAGCTGAACGCCTCGGTAGGGGGGGCGATCACCGCGTCCGCCAGGGACATCTCCTGGTAGTCGCGAGTCCGCTGCATGATGGCCAGGGCGGCCACAACCGTTGCCACCACGGTCTGGGGCTCGCGGCCGGTGAAAGGAGCCCCGGCCACATGGACGGCCACCACCGGCCCGCCCCCCAGGGCCTTGGCTGCCCGCACGGGGACGGCGCCGAACACCCCTCCGTCCACCAGAAGACGGCCGGCCACCCGGACCGGCGGGAATACCCCGGGTATGGCGCAACTCGCCCGCACCGCCTGGCTCACCCGCAGGCCGGGATCGGACAGCCAGACCTCCTCGCCGGTCAGAATATCGGCTGCGGTACAGACAAAGGGGAGCACGAGATCGGCGAAAGCTCGCCCCCCCAACGTGTCCTCCAGCCAGGCCTGGAGCCGCTTGGTCCCCAGTAGGCTGCGCCGGGGGATCACCGGTTCTGTAAGGTCGGCCCAGGTTATGCGCGAGGCCCGCTCCCGCATTCGCGAGGGACTGACCCCTGCGGCGTAGGCCGCGCCGACTATGGCCCCGGCGCTTGTGCCGGCCACGAAACTCGGCCGGAGGCCGTTCTCCTCCAGAACTTCCAGGACGCCCAGATGGGCCAGGCCTCTTGCCGCCCCGCCACCCAGAGCCAGGCCAACTCGTGGGGTCTGGCCGCCCACCCATCCTCACCCCCTCGGGATCTTCGGCGGCGGCCGATCCCGATCCTTCGCGGAGGGGAGCGGCCGCCCAAAAGCGAAGTACTGCTCAGCGAGGTGATGGCGAGTGGAAGGAGATGCTCTGGCGTTCTTCGCCCGGGGCTACAACTGCGCCGAGGCGGTAGTACTGGCGGCCGAGAAGGCCTTGGGCTTGCCTCCGCAATCGGCGGCTCCCGCGGCCACCGCCCTCGGCGGGGGGCTGGCCGGTACCGGGTCCACGTGTGGTGCCCTGACCGGTGCCTTGATGGCCCTGGGGCTGGCCGGCGGGCCTCGGGACACGGCCGACAAGGAGCGCAACGAGGCGCTACTGGCGCGAGGCCGGGCTCTCATTGACGCCTTCCGGGCGGAGTTCGGCGAGGTCAACTGCTCCCACCTGACCGGCTACGAATTGCCGGGCCAGTATCGGGCCTTCGCGGCCGATCGGGGGCGCCGGGACCGCTGCCGCCGGCTCGTGGCCTTCGCGGCGGATTGGGCGGCCGAGAACTGCACTGGAGGAGGAGTCAGGGCCGGCCCCCCTGCTCCTGATGCCGGAACGGAATGAGAGTACTGGTCTATCACCCTCATCTGACGGCTGAATACGAGGTGCTCCTGCGAGGGCAACTCGACCTTACCATCTTGCCCTGCCTCACAGAAGACGAGGTGGCGGCGAGGGCACCCGCTGCCGACGTCGTCTTCGGCTGGAGGCTGCCGCCCGGCAGCTTGGCCGCGGCCCGGCGCCTGCGCTTTGTACAGCTCATGGGGGCCGGCGCTGACGACTTGCTGGCCGATCCAACCTTCGACCCTCGCGTACCGGTGGCCTGTGCCCGCGGCAGCTTCGGCCCCTGGATAGCCGAGTACGTGCTGGCGATGCTGCTCATGGTGGAGAAGGACATCCGGCGCCTTGTTCGGCAGCAGGAAGCTTCCTACTGGGACCCGTACCGGGTGGGGACACTCCGCGGCAAGGTTCTGGGTCTGGCCGGTCTCGGCTCGACTCGAGACCTGGCCCGTGCGGCAGGGGCTCTGGGCATGACGGTCGTGGGCTACCGCCGCACGGCCGGCCGAGTGGAGGGTGTCCGCCAGGTCTGGTGCGGGAGCCAGTTGCCGGCTTTCCTGTCCGGGCTCGACTACTTAGTGCTGGCCCTGCCCTTGACACTCCAGACTCAGGGACGGGTGGGCATGACCGAGTTCAGCTACATGAAGCCATCAGCTTGGCTGATCAACATCGGTCGTGGCAGGGTGGTCCGGGAGCAGGACCTCGTGAAGGCGCTGCGGGCCGGGGTCATCCGGGGGGCGGTACTGGACGTGTTCGCAGAAGAGCCTCTGCCCCCGGAGAGCCCTCTATGGACCATGGACAATGTGGTGGTCACTCCTCATGTGGCCGCCCCCAGTCTGCCGCAGGAAATGGTCCGGCTTTTCCTCGGGAACCTCCGCCGTCAGCTCGCCGGCCAGCCGTTAGAAGGGCTGGTCGACCGAGAGAGGGGTTACTGAGATGATTGTCGGGCCGGATACGGTGATCCGCCTGGCTCTCGAGGTTCTCGGCCAGGGTATGGAACTTGGGAATGCCGAGGACGCCGCCCGGCGGCTCAACGCGATCCTCGGGTGGGTCCGCGAGCTGGCTGAAGAGCGGCTGCTGGACAGCGAGCCGGCCGGTGTTTTTGACCCCGCCCACCCCACCTGGACCGCTCCGCCGCCGCCCCTCCCGGCCTGGCGAACGGTGCCATCACCGCCGGCGGGCACCGGGTACGGGGCCCCACCGCCGGGAGCGCCACCGTCTCCTGCCGCCGACCGGCCACCGCAAGGCATTCCCATCGGTGCCGGGCCGGCGAGCATGAGCCTGGCTGAGGTGGCCCGGGAGATCGGGGAGTCCCGGCTCTCGCCGGTGGAGGCGGTGGAGATAGCCCTCTCCCGGCTGGAAGCCCTGGACGGCGACTTGCGGGCCTTCATCACGGTGACCGCCGCCGAGGCCAGAGCGACGGCACGCCTGGCCGAGCAGAACCTGAGCGCCGGGAGCGAGCCGGGACTTCTGCACGGGGTGCCGGTAGCCGTGAAGGACGTCATAGACACGGCCGAGGTGCGGACCACCTGCGGGTCCCGCGTTCTCGCCGGCCGCGTCCCGCGAGTGGACGCCGAGGTGGTGAGCCGGCTCCGCCGGGCCGGCGCCATCATGGTGGGCAAGACCAATACCCACGAATTCGCCTTTGGCGTCACAACCGCCAATCCCCACTTCGGCATCTGCCGCAATCCATGGAACCCGGGCTGCGTACCGGGAGGTTCCAGCGGCGGGTCGGCCGTGGCGGTGGCCACCGGCATGTGCTACCTCGCCCTGGGTACGGATACGGCCGGCTCGGTACGGATTCCGGCCGCCTGCTGCGGCGTTGTCGGGCTCAAGCCCACCTATGGGTTGATCGACAAGCAGGGCATCTTCCCGCTCAGCTGGTCGCTGGATCACCCCGGCACCCTGACTCGAACCGTGGGCGATGCCGCACTGGCGCTAACGGTTTTGGCCGGCGGGGGCTGCCGGGGCCGCTCGACTCCCCCCCGCGGCTTCCGGGACTACCGGGAAGCGGTGCGACAGGCGGGCGCGGGCCTCAGCGATCTGACGATCGGTGTGCCTTCCCGGTGGTTGGAGGACCGGGTGCGACCGGGAGTCGCCGCCGCCGTCGGGGAAGCCATCGCGCGGTTTGAGCAACTGGGAGCAAGGGTGCGGGAGGTGGATTTCCCGCCGGTCCACCCGTTGCTGCTGGCCAATCGCCTCATCGTCCTCGCCGAGGGAGCTGCCCTGCACCGGCCATGGATGGGGACCTGTCGCCATTTATATGGAACCGACGTGCGGGCCAGGTTGGAGCTAGGGCAGCTGTTGCCGGCGGTGGACTACCTGACCGGCCAGCGCCTGAGGCGCGAGCTGGGCCGGGAGGTGGCGGGGGTGATGCGGGAGGTTGATCTCCTGGCGACCCCGACCCTGCCGGTGCCTGCTCCGCACATAGGTGAGGACTGGCTGGAGTGGCCGGAAGGGCGGGAAGCCGCTTCCGACGCCCTCATCCGGCTGCCGGCCCCTTTCAACGTCACCGGCCAGCCTGCCATCAGCGTTCCCTGCGGGATGAGCGAGGGCCGCCCGGTAGGCCTGCAGCTCGCCGGCCGGTGGTTCGAGGAGGAGACGTTGCTGCGGGCTGCGGCTGCCCTGGAGGCTACTCTCGGCGGGCGCTAGAGCAGGAGAGCGTCCTCAGGCAAGGTCCGCAGCCCCTCGCGGGCCACGCTGAAGGGCATGACCACCGCGCCGGCGGCCTCCAGGGCCAACTCCACGGCCCGGCGCCGGCCAGGCGGGACAACTACCGCCAGGCAGCCTCCTCCCCCGGCGCCGCATAGCTTGGCGGCGAGGGCGCCGGCGTTGCGGGCAGCCCCCACCAGGCTGTCAACCCGGGGGCTGCTGACCCCGGGGGCTAGCCGGCGGCGGTGCTCCCACTCCTGGGCGAGAAGGTCGCCCACGGCGGCTACGTCGCGATCCAGGATCGCTTGCCGCATGCCGCGGGCGACCTGTCCGATCCGGCCCAGCGCCTGCCGGGCCCGCGGGTGGCCGTCCACGTAGGCCCGGAACATCCGCCAGTTGGTGGCCGCCGACGCGCGCGAGACCCCGGTGTAGCATAGCACCAGTGTCTCCTCCAGCCAGGCGGGATCCTCGGACAAGGGCTCAACTCGGTCCGGTCCCACCCCAAACCAGATCGCATTCACGCCCCCCCGTACGGCGGCGTGGTGATCCTGGCGACCGGTTGGGACCCGCAGCGTCTGAGTCTCCAGATCCTGGGCCAACCGCACGAGGTCATCGGCGAGGAGACTCCCTCCGGTGAGAGCCTGCAACAAGACCACCAGCAGGGCCGAGGATGCTCCCAGACCGGAACCGCGCGGGGCGTGGCTGCGGGTGCGAATGGACAGGCTCCGGTCTCTTCCCAGCAAGCGGATGGCCCTCACCAGGAGTTCCAGATCTCCCTCGGGGCGGAGATCCTCGGCCCGGGCGGCCTCCAGTGAGGACCCGGTGTCGAGGGAGACCAACTCCACCCCTCCCTGGGGGCGAGGCAAGACCTGGGCCTCGCTCCACACGTCAATGGCCAGGTTGACGGTGAGTCCTTCTCCCTCCAGGAGGTAGAGGGGGTAGATGTCCAGCGTGCCGCCGGCCAGATCGATGCGAGTGGGGGCTCTGGCCAGCATGCTCTTCACCTCGGACGGAAGCTTCGCCGGCCGCTCCTGCCTCCCCTCCCGAGAGGGAAAGGGCTGGCGACGGCGAAGAATAGACAGGGAATGATAATCCTCCTCAGCGGAGGACTGCCGTGCTCCGGGTTACACTCATCGCACTCGCCGCCGGCGTGCTGGGGACGGGGGCCGGCGGGCTGATCGTCGCCCTGCTGGGGCGGCCGTCCAATCGTGTCTACAGCCCGGCCCTTGGCTTCTCCGGCGGGATCATGCTGGCCGTGGCTTTCCTTGAACTCCTGCCCGCGGCGGTCGAACTGGGCGGCGCCCTCCATGCCGGGGCCGGACTGCTGTCCGGCGCGCTGTTGATCGCCTTGCTGGACCGGTTTCTCCCCCACGCACAGCTCGCCTCGGGCAACAACCGCTTCATGCGGGTGGGCTTGCTGATAGGGCTCGGTATTGCGATGCACAACTTCCCCGAGGGGCTGGCCATCGGGGCCGGCATGCAAGCTGCGCCATCATTGGGACTGGCCGTCGCCTTGATGATCGCCCTGCACAACGTACCGGAAGGCATGGCCATGGGTTCACCCATGGCCCTGGCGGGGATGCGCCGGTGCCGCATGGTCTCGCTGGTGGCCTCGGCCGGCCTGCCCATGGGGCTCGGGGCGGCCGCGGGTTACCGCCTTGGCGAGCTGTCCCCGGGCTTCCTGGCGCTGTCACTCGGGTTCGCCGCCGGGGCCATGCTCTTCGTGGTCTTCGACGAGTTGATCCCCGCCGCCCAGGAACTAGGGTCCGGCCACCGGGCCGCTTTCGGGGCGGTCGCGGGCGTCCTGCTCGGGCTGCTGGCTCACGCCTGGCTGTCTTGACGGTCA
Source organism: bacterium (assembly GCA_031082145.1). Taxonomy (GTDB): domain Bacteria; phylum Bacillota; class Sulfobacillia; order UBA995; family UBA995; genus Ess09-15. The sequence continues at coordinate 83,443 of JAVHLP010000006.1, forward strand.
AGCAAAGGTAAGGTATTATTTGATCAGACAGTGAGAGTCATTCTCATTATCGACTACTCCGGCGGCGTCGTTCATAGTCTCCGATGGGAGGGACATCTTGTGACCCTAGACCAGTGCCGCCCCGGGGAGCGGCTTCTGATCCGGACCATCAGGGATCTGCAGGTGAGAGCGATGGCCATCCGGCTTGGCATGGGGGCCGGGGCGGAGGTCCGCTGCCAGTTCCGGTTGCCTCGCGGGCCGGTCGTTCTCAGCTGCGGAAACCAGGAGATCGCCATCGGTCATGGAATCGCCCGCCAGGTCATCGTGCAGCTGTTGACAGCGGGTTAGGGGGAGCGGGCGTGGCGAGCCGTGGTCACCGGCACCGGCACCGAGGGGGGCGGCGCCCCGCTCCCGGGGGCAGGGTAATAGCCCTGGTAGGCAACCCGAATACCGGGAAGTCCCTTGTGTTCAACTATCTCACCCGGCTGTACGTGGACGTCTCCAACTATCCGGGGACCACTGTGGATCTCCTCTCGGGGAGGATGGGATCCCACCAGGTCGTCGACACCCCTGGAGTCTATGGGTTGTCGGCCTTTAACGATGAGGAGCGGGTGACTCGCGACGTCGTCGGGGAGGCTGACGTCGTCGTCAACGTGGTGGACGCCGGTCACCTGGAGCGCGATCTCTTCCTGACCTTGCAGCTCGCCGATCTCGGCATTCCCATGGTCGTCGCCCTCAACCTGATGGACGAGGCCGAGTCCCGCGGCATCGTAGTCGACGTTCGAGCTCTGTCGGAACTCCTGGGCGTCCCCGTCGTGCCTACGGTGGCCGTGGCCGGTAGGGGCCTCGACCGGCTCAAGTTTCAACTGGACCGGGCCTGTCCCGGCCACCCCGATCCGGCCCTGGCCAGCATGGCAGAGGGGCCGTCCGGCCGCCAGGCCCTGCTGGACCTCGAGGAGGGTCCCGGCCGGGAGGAGATCTACCTCCGGCGACGAGCCAGGGTCGACCGCCTGGTAGGTCAGGTGGTGGCCCGGAACCCCCGCCGCGAACGGCCGGGGCAGTCTCTTGGGAGGATGCTGCTGCGTCCCGCCGTGGGCTTTCCCGTGCTCCTGGGGGTACTGGTCCTCCTCTACTTGCTGGTGGGGGTGGTGGTGGCCCAGGAAGTGGTCGCCTTCACGGAGGAGACTATCATGCGCGGGTATTACGAGCCCGCCGTCCGGCGCATGCTGGGACCCTTCTTCCCTCCGGATAGTGCGGTGGGGGAGGTGTTCCTGGGCGAATTCGGCGTGCTCACCATGACCGTCACCTACCTTCTGGGCCTACTGCTGCCCCTGGTAGTTGCCTTCTACCTGGCGATGGCCATCATGGAGGACTCGGGTTACCTGCCCCGCCTGGCCGTGCTGCTGGACCGTCTGTTCGTGGGCTTGGGGCTGAACGGCCGGGCCGTGATCCCAATCATCCTGGGGTTCGGCTGCGTCACCATGGCCTCCCTGGCCACCCGGGTTCTCGGCACGACCCGCGAGCGGCGGATCGCCTTGTTCCTGCTGGCCCTGGCAGTCCCCTGCTCCGCTCAACTGGGGGTTGTGGCCGCCATGCTGGCGGGATTGGGCGCCCGCTATGTCGCTATGTATGGCTTGATCGTGCTGATTGTCTTCGTGGCTGCGGGGACGGTGTTGAACTGCCTGCTACCCGGGCAGTCCAGCTTCTTGCTGATCGATCTGCCACCCCTGCGCTGGCCCGTGGCCACCAACGTGCTCCAGAAGACCCTGTCCCGGGCGGCGGGCTTCATCAGGGATGCCCTACCGCTCTTCGTGTATGGCTCCCTGGGCATAGGCCTTCTCCGGCTGACCGGCGCCCTGGATCGCCTGCAAGATTGGGCCCAACCGCTGACCGTCAGTTGGCTCGGACTGCCGCCCGGGGCCGCCCAAGCCTTCATCATGGGATTTGTCCGCCGCGACTTCGGCGCCGCCGGCCTGATGGGCCTGGGGTTAGCCCCCCACCAGGCGGTCGTGGCCATGGTCACCATCACCCTCTTCGTCCCTTGCATCGCCTCGGTCCTGGTGATCGGCAAGGAGCGTGGCTGGCCGGAAGGACTGGCCCTGTGGCTGGCCACGTTCACGACCGCTTTCGTGGTCGGCGGCTTGGTCAACCGGCTTCCCTTCCCCTGAGGTAAAGAAGGACGCGGCCGCTTCCCGGAGAAATGAACAATGCTATCCGGGAGAGGAGCCGTTTGAGCGACCTTCGCTTCGCCATCGTGACCGGCCTATCGGGCGCCGGTAAGACTCAGGCCCTCCGGGCCCTGGAGGATCTGGGTTACTTCTGTGTGGACAACCTCCCTCCCAGCCTGGTCACCAAGTTCGCCGAACTGGTGACGCAGCCCGGCGGGGTCATCCGGCGGGTCGCTCTCGGCATGGACGTTCGCGGTGGGGAGTTCTTCCAGGGAATGCTGCAATCGCTGGAGGATCTGGCATCACTGGGTTTTCCTTATCGCATACTCTTCCTCGAAGCCGATGATGAGACCCTGGTCCGTCGCTTCAAGGAGACACGGCGCCTGCACCCGCTGGCTCCCCATGGGAGGGTGCTGGAGGGGATCCGGGAGGAGCGCCAGCGCCTCGAGCCTCTCCGGGAGCGGGCTACAACGGTGATCGACACTTCGATACTGAAGCCCCAGAGTCTCCGGCAGGAGATATTCGACCTGGAAGGAGAACTGCGCCGGCTCGTGATCACCGTGGTCTCCTTCGGCTTCAAGCATGGCCTGCCGCTTGACGCCGATCTGGTTTTCGACCTCAGGTTCCTGCCCAATCCCAATAGCGTGGAAGCCTTGCGGATCCACGACGGTAACCACCCGGAAGTCGCGGGTTACGTGATGGGCTGGCCGGTTGCCCGCCGCTTCCTGCAACGGCTCTTTGGACTGCTGGACTTCCTGCTGCCCCACTACCTTCAGGAAGGCCGAACTCAACTGGCCATAGCCCTGGGATGCACCGGGGGACGGCACCGCTCAGTTGTACTGGCCAACCGGGTGGCCGCCTGGCTCCGCCGCAAGGATCACGGGGTCATCCTGGAGCACCGCGACGTCGCCCGCGAAGGTCAGGTGTAGCCGTTGGTGGATCTGGGGGCGGTTGAGCGCTTGATCGAGGAGACCCTGGCCGGCGGCGGTAGCCTGCTCCGAGAGGTTGGGGTATACCTGCTGCGGGCCGGCGGCAAGCGCCTGCGGCCAGAGCTGGTCTTGCTGGGCGCCCGGTTCGGCGGCGAGCGCCCCGCCGCCCGGCTCGCCCACCTGGCGGCGGCGGTGGAACTGGTTCACATGGCGACCTTGCTGCACGACGACGTCGTTGACGAATCCGCGGTTCGTCGTGGCCGGCCCACCGCCAACGTCCGCTGGGACAGCCAGACGTCCGTGCTGGTCGGGGACTACCTGTTTGCCACCGCCTTCGAGTTCGTATCGCGCTGGGCTGCTGCCGACTCCTGGCTGGCCCTGACCGGCGTCGTCCGGACCATGGCGGAGGGCGAGATCCAGGAGCTCAGTTCCCGGGGTCGCCTCGACGTCACCGAGCAGGACTACCTTGATCGGATCAAGAAGAAAACGGCCCTGTTCATCGCGGAATGCCCGCAGCTGGGTGCGATGACGGCGGATGCCGCCGACGGGTGCCGGGAAGCCTTGGGCCGCTACGGTTATTGCCTCGGCATGGCCTATCAGATCATGGACGATGTGCTGGACCTCACCGCGGACCTGCGGACTCTGGGCAAGCCCACCGGGAACGACCTCGGGCGGGGCGTGGTCACGCTGCCCGTAATCCACGGCCTCACCACTTCCGGTGAGGGGAGGATCCGGCTACAGAGAATCCTGGGGCGAGCCGGCGACGGGGAGGCCGATCTGAAGGCAGTCGCCAGTATCCTGGAGGGTAGCGGCTCTGTTGACTATGCCCGGGGGGTGGCCCAGGAGTTCGCGGGTCAGGCGCGGCAAGCACTGGCGCCACTACCTCCGGGGCCGGGCCGCGACCGCCTGGAGGAAATCGCCCGTTTCGTGCTGGTCCGCGACCGCTAGACTGTGGAGCCGAGCCGCGAGCGGAAGGGGGTACAAGTCTTGCCGAACCTGTTCTCCCCCCTGACGGTGGGAGCCGTTCGGCTGGCCAACCGCATCGCCATGCCCCCCATGGCGCAGGAGGCAGCCGGTCTCGACGGTGCTCCCACCGACCGCCACGTAGACCACTACTTCGCCCGGGCCTCCCGGAAGGTGGGGCTAGTGGTGGTGGAGCACGCCTTCGTGGCGCCAGGAGGCAGACACTCGCCCGGCCAGTTGGGCATCCACCAGGACAGCCTGATGCCCGCGTATGCCCGCCTGGTGGAGGCCCTGCGGCCCACCGGGGTAGTGGTGGCCCTGCAGATCAGCCACGCCGGGGCGGCGGCCAATCCTCAGTTGACCGGGGATAGCCCGGTGGCTCCTTCGGCTCTTCCCCTGCCCCGCCAGGGGGCGACCGTACCCCGGGCACTGGCGGTGGCGGAGTTGGGAGGGCTGGCCGCGGCTTTCGCCCGAGCGGCCGGTCGGGCCCGCCAGGCCGGGTTTGACGCGGTGGAGGTGCACGGAGCCCACGGGTTCTTACTCAGCCAGTTCCTGTCGCCCCTGATCAACCACCGTGACGACGACTACGGCGGCAGCCTGACCGGGCGTGCCCGCTTCCCGTTGGAAGTGGTGCGGGCCGTCCGCGAGAGCGTGGGAGCGAGCTTCCCGCTGTTCTACCGGCTGGGCATGGCCGACTCGCTTGCCGGGAACGAGGGGCTGACCTTGGATGACGGCCTGACCGTGGCCGGCTGGCTGGTGGAAGCGGGGGTGGATCTGCTCGACATCTCGGGTGGGTTAGGGGGAGCGCGTCCCGGCGGGTCGGCGGCAGGCTACTTCCTGCCCTGGGCCGCGCGGGCACGGGCCCGGGTCTCCGTCCCCGTACTGGTGGCCGGCGGCATCACCGACCCCTTCCAGGCCGATCAGGCCGTGCGGACCGGCATGACCGACCTGGTGGGGGTGGGTCGAGGCCTCTTGGCCGATCCCGGCTGGGCCGAGAAGGCCCAGCAGGCGCTGGGAGGCTCCGAGTAGGATGCTGGACGGGTTCTCGGCGGCGGTACTGGCGGGCGGGCGGGGACGGCGCCTGGGGCGAGCCAAGGCCGATCTTCCCTGGGGCGATGACACGCTACTGGGCCACACCGTGACCTCCCTCGGGCGCCTGTTTCCCGAGGTGATGGCGGTAGGGGCGGAGGTCGACGGTGCGCGGGCCGTGCCCGACCCCGATCCTCCCCGGGGGCCGCTGGGAGGGATACGGGTCGCCCTGGCTGTGGCGCGAAACCCCCACGTCTTTGTGGCCGGCTGTGACCTGCCCTTCCTGAACCCCGCCTTGATCCGGGGGCTTTGCCGGCTGGCGGCTGATTGGCAGATCGTGGTTCCCGAGAGCGAACCGGACTACCTCGAGCCCCTGCACGCAGTCTATCACCGTTCTTGTCTGCCCTTGATCGACGCCTGGCTGGAGTCGGGCGGGATGCGGGTATCCGGCTTTTTCGGGCAGGCGCGGGTCCGCGTGGTCGGCCCGCCCGAACTCGAGCAGATGGGGCGCCGGACGGAGGACTTCCTCAACGTCAACACACCCGATGACTACCGCCGTGCCCTGGCCCTGCGGGAGACACCGGTGGTGGCGGTTACCGGTCCCTCCGGATCCGGCAAGACCACTTTACTGGAGATCTTGCTGGCCGGCCTGACCCGCCGGGGCTACCGGGTGGGTGCCCTGAAGGGTACTCGCCGGGAGGGTCTGGAACTGGACTGCCCGGGCAAGGATACCTGGCGCCTACGACAGGCCGGGGCTGCGGCAGTCGGCCTGGCCGCTCCCGACGCCTCTCATGTCTTGGCCGGCCTGCCCCCGATGGGGCTGCGTCAACTGGCTGCCCGGCTGGCCATGGCAACGCCCGTCGATCTGGTGCTGGCGGAGGGCTTCAAGAAAGAGGAAGTCCCCCGGGTCCTAGTGACGGGTGGTGGATCGCCGGCGGCGACACTCCCCGGGGAACTGCTGGCCGTCTATGGCAGCGGGGAGGGTCCGGCCGGGGTGCCGCGGATCGAGCCCGGACGGGAAAACGATCTGATCGATCTCCTGGTTGGGAGATTCCTGTCATGAGACGGCGACGTAGACACGTTCGTATACGGCCCCGGGCCCTGGTGACCAGTCTGGTCCTGCTACTGGTTCTGGGGGCGGGTGTTCTGGCCAGGGCCGAGAGCTCTCGGATCGCCCGTGGCCCCGGGGAGCTGATCGTGGCCCTGGCCGGGGAACCCGGGCCCGCCACTTCCCGGCTGTTGGAGGCCTTCCGCCGTGACCGGCCGGACCTCTCGCTGGAAGCGATCCAGGTGCCGGCTGATCCCCGGCAGCTGGCCCGGTTGCTCAACCGGGGTGACGTGGATGTGGTGCTACTCGTGGGCCCCTACCAGGTGGAGGGCGAGGCCGTGCCGCCTGCCCTCCTGGAGGCCTGGCTCGTGCCGGGCGAGCCGTTCTGGGAGGCCGTGGTCCCCGTGGTCCGGTTCCTGCATCCCTTGCGGGAACTGACCGCCGCCGAGGGTCGAGCGCTGCTCGAGGGACGGGCGCCGGAAGGCGGTGGCGCCCAGCCGTGCTTCCCGCTGCGCCTGATGACCGCCGCGGCCTTTCTGGACGGGCCAGCCTGGGACGGCATCAGCCTGCTGGCCCCCGAGCAGCTGAACGTCGCCGTGCAGGCCCTGGCCGTGGGTGGGGTCGCGCCGACAACCGAGAACCTCGCCACCGGGGCCTACCCGTTGAGCCGGCCGTTGCACGTTCTGGTCCGCTCGTCCGGCCGCCCGCTGGGCTGGAACCTGGCCTGGCCCCAGCCGGTTCTCCGACGTTACGAACCTAACCTGGAGGCCCTCCAGGCCTTCCTCGGTTTCCTGGACACGGCCGAGGCCCACCGGGCGGCGAGCGGAGAAGGGCGGGCGGTGACGCTCGCGGCGGTGGGGGACATCATGCTGGCCCGCGGGGTAGGGCGGCTGGTGGCTGAACAAGGCCCTCACTACCCGTTCGATCTCGTCCGGGACCGCGTTCAGGCGGCCGATGTAGGCTTTGCCAATCTCGAGTCACCCCTGGGCACCTCCGGGCAGCCCCTGCCCGGTAAGGTGATCTGGTTCCGGGCCGATCCCGCGGCGGCGGAGGGGCTTGCCCGGTCCGGCTTCGGTGTTCTGACCCTGGCCAACAATCACATCCTTGACTACGACAGCGAACTGCTCCTGGATACCCTGGACCTGCTGGACAGGCACGGGCTGGCGTACACCGGGGCCGGCCGGAACCTGGAGGAGGCGATGCGGCCGGTACTCTTCCGGGCCGGCGACTTGACCCTTGCTTTCCTGGGCTTCAGCGATTTTGCCCACATCTACTGGTCGGTGAGCTACCCCCGCACGTTCGCCGCTACCGCGACCCGGCCGGGCGTGGCGCCGGCCGACCCGGTAGTGGTCGCCCAAGCGATTGCTCTGGCCAAGGAAGAAGCCGACTTCGTAATCGCCGCTTTCCACTGGGGAGATGAGTACGTCAACTACCCCAACGCGGACCAGTTACGCATGGGGCGGCATGCGGTGGAGGCGGGGGCCGACATCGTGCTCGGTTCCCATCCCCACGCGGTGCAAGGTTTCGAGCTCTACCAGGGTGGATTCATTGCCTACAGCCTGGGCAACTTCATCATGGATCAGCGCAAGCCGATCCAGGTCGAGAGCATGATCCTCGAAATCGAGTTCACCTCATCTGGTATCCGCCAGGTCCGGGTGCTGCCCGCCCGGATCGAAGAGCACCGGCCGGCCATCCTGGATGGCGATGCCGCCGTCGAGGCCCTGGAAAAGCTGCGCCGGATCTCCCTTTCGTTCCTGGGCAACTGACCGCCGGCGGGAGGGGCAAACTAGCCGTAGACGCTCTGGCGGGAGGTGTGACCATGGATCGAGGCATGCCCGGACGGGGGCCTGGTGACCGCCCCAACGCCCCGCTGAACCGGGCCCAGTTCGAGCAGGAAGTGGCCCAGGAGATAGATGTGGCCCTGCGGCGTGAACGCTCAAGGCGTGGGGGACGACCAAAGCCTCCGGGGCCGGATCGAGCCGGCCCGGCCGGCCGTCCGAGGTAGAGAGGGTTGGGGGGGGCCCGGCTGAGCTGGGCCCCCGAGGCCGGGGAGGAACCGCCAGGCCGGCGGAGAAGCACCCAGTTGGGGTGAAGGGCGCGTGGAAGTGTTCGCCCTGGTGGGGGCCAGCGGTACCGGAAAGAGCCACCGGGCGTCCCTCGTCTCTCACGACTTGGCCATCGATGCCGTGGTGGATGATGGGCTGCTGGTTGTGGACGGCCGCATCGTGGCTGGACGTTCGTCCAAGCGCGAGGAAACCCGGATTGGGGCCATCAAGCGGGCGCTCTTTCATGACCCTGACCACGCCGCGGAGGTCGCGGCGGCCCTGGCTCAACTCGGTCCCCGACGAGTGCTACTGCTCGGGACTTCTCCCCGGATGGCTGAACGGGTCGCCGAGCGGCTGCGTCTCCCCGCTCCTTCCCGCTACGTGAGCATTGGGGACGTCGCCAGCCCCGCCGACATCCGCAAGGCCCGCCGGATCCGCCGGGAGCACGGCAAGCACGTCATCCCCGCGCCGACCCTCGAGGTCAAGCGCAGCTTCTCGGGATACCTCGTCGATCCCCTCCGGTTTCTCCTCCGGCCCCGGCGCGGGGGAGGCGATGACCGTTTTGTGGAGAAGTCGGTGGTACGGCCCACCTTCAGCTCGCTCGGGCGCTTCATCATAAGAGACACGGTAGTCGCGGCCATTGCCGCCCGGGCGGCGCGTTCGGGGGAAGGACTCCCCCGGGTGTCCCGGGTCTGGGTCGACCCCCGGCCGGAAGGGGTGGCCATCACCCTGGAAGTTGCCGTCAACTACGGCTTCGACTTGGAGGCGGTGCTGGCCGCCGCCCAACGGCGGGTCAAGGGAGTGGTTGAACACATGACCGCCCTCAATGTTCTGGCCGTAGACCTGACGGCCAGGTCCGTGCATGTGGAACCCCCGCCCGAAGCCTGAGAACCAGAGCGTTCCTTTGACACCCGATTGAGCGTGGGTTAGGCTGGATGTGAGGAAGGGGACGAGCGTTGGCCGTGATGGTACTCGCGTTGTTGGGCGGCCTGGGCCTGTTCATCCACGGCATGCATGCCATGGGTGAGGGTCTCCAGAAGGTGGCCGGCGATCGGCTCCGCCGCCTTTTGGAGGTTGTGACGAGCCACCGCATCCTGGCGGTGGCGGCCGGTGTCCTGGTCACCAGCATCGTTCAATCTTCCAGCGCAACCACGGTTATGGTGGTCGGATTCGTGAACGCTCGCCTGCTCTCGCTCACCCAGGCGGCCGGTGTGATCATGGGCGCCAACATCGGCACCACCATCACCGCTCAGATGGTTGCCCTCAAGCTGACCGACCTGGCATTACCGACGGTCGCGCTCGGGATGGGCCTTCGCCTCTTCACCCGCAGTCGCCTGTACCGTCACCTGGGGCAGGTCTTCTTCGGATTCGGCCTGCTGTTCCTGGGTCTCGGCATCATGACCCAAGCCATGAAGCCTTTGCGCGAGTTGGCCTGGTTCACCGAGGCCATGGTCGTGATGGGCTCCAATCCCCTGCTGGGTGTCTTGTGCGGGGCGGTTCTGACCGGATTGGTGCAGTCCTCCAGCGCCACTATCGGCATCCTCCAGGCCTTGGCCATGCAGGGGCTCATCGGACCCGGGGTGTTCCTGCCGCTTCTCTTTGGTGACAATATCGGTACCACCATCACAGCCATGCTCTCCAGCGTGGGTACCTCTCGCAACGCCCGGCGAGCCGCCCTCATCCACCTCCTCTTCAACACCGTGGGCACCCTGATCTTCCTTGCGCTGTTGCCCCTAGTCAGCTGGCTGGTGATCCACACTGCGACCGACCCGGTGCGGCAGATCGCCAACGCCCATACGATGTTCAACGTCGCCAATACAGCCATCCAGCTCCCCTTCATCGGCCTGCTGGTGGCCGCGGCCAACCGCCTGATCCCCGGGGTGGACGAAGGGATCGAGCGCGGCCTCCAGTACGTGGATCCCCGCCTGCTGGACACCCCCGCCGTCGCCATTGGCCAGTCGGTCAAAGAGATCGCCCGTATGGGCCGCCTGGCTGCTGAGACCGTAAGTGATGCGATTGAGGGGTTCTTCCGTAATGACCCCCGGCTCATCAAGCAGGCTTTCGAGAAGGAGGAGGTCGTCAACGATCTAGAGCAGCGGATGACGGACTTCCTCGCTGCGCTGGCCCGCAAGTCGCTGACCGACCGCCAAGCGGTCCGGGTCACCCAGCTCCTCAACGCCGTGAACGACGTGGAGCGGGTGGGCGACCATGCCGAGAACCTGGCCGAACTGGCGGAGTACAAGGTGGAGCAGGATCTTCCCTTCTCGGCGGTGGCCGTAGACGAGCTGCGCCGCATGTACGAGCAGGCGCACAAGGCCTTCGTGCAGTCGCTGGAGGCCCTGGAGAACCAGGACACGCGGGTGGCCTGGGACGTCGTGCGCCAGGAAGACGTCATCGACCGCACCGAGAAGGATCTCCGCGCCAACCACATCCGAAGGCTCAACGAGGGAACCTGCTTCCCCGCATCCGGCATCATCTTCCTGGACATCATCTCCAACCTGGAGCGGGTGGGTGACCACGCCGCCCAGATCGCCGACTCGGTGCTGGGGGAACCCTGAAGGGATTGAGCCCCCGGCAGGGAAGTCATGGGGGGGAGGGGTCGTTCCTGTGACCGGCCTACTCGGCCCCCATCTCCGGGGAATCCTGCGTGCCCTGTCCGACCGGGACTGGAAGACCCTCTGCGCCCTGCTGGTTCACACCGGGGATGGCGAGTACGTGGCTGTGAACCTGGCCGGGTTGGCCGATGACCTTGGGGTTAACCCGGCCGAAGCCTCAGCCCGGCTCGAAGACCTGCTGCAGCTGACGTTCGACGGCCGCCCCGTGTTGCGCCTGGTCACCGCCGAACCCCTGGTCTACCGGGTTGACCTGGCTGGCCCGAGCGCCTGCTCGCCGGTTGACCTCGGTCCCGTCTTTCAGTACGCGGAGAGCGTTCTGGCCCGTCCCCTGGGGAACGCGGAGATCCTGGCCATCCGGCGCTGGAACGAGGAGTACGGCTTCAGCCCCCAGGTGATCGTGACCCTGTTGGAGGACTGCTATCGCCGGGGTCACAAGAGCCTGGCTTACCTGGAGAAGGTAGCCGCGAACTGGTTCGACCGCGGGGTCAGGAGCCTGGCCGATGCCGAGGGGCTGGAACTGACCCACCGCGAGCGGGCCGGCCGGAACCGCCGCATAGCACGTTACCTGGGATTGGATCGCAAGCTCACTGAGGCTGAGCAGGCCATGGTGGACAAGTGGACGGACTGGGGGTTCACCTTGGACGTCATCCTAAAGGCCTGCGCGACGACCGTGAACATCGACCGCCCCAGTTTCGCCTATATTGACCGGGTGCTGGAGAACTGGCGGGCGGCCGGGGTAACCGCTGTCGCCGCCGCCGAGCTCCAGTTGGCTCGCGAGCAGACGGGAAAGCGTGCCCGGCGGCCCCGCAAGGCTCCCCGGGGGGCGAACTTCGACGTTCACTACGAGGGCAAGGATGAGTCTTTCTATGAGCAGTTCGTGGAGAGCGCAGAAAAGCACCGAGCTAGCCGAAAGCAGGACCCGGCGCCGGGCTCAACTGCTGGCGGAAAGGGACCAAAGAGAGGAGAGGCTCTTTAGGGCATTCCCCCGCCTCGCCGCCGTTCAGAAGGAGAAGGCCCAGGTGGCCCTGGACTTTGCCCGCTTGGCGGCATCGTTGCCGACGCGCTCCGGTCTCGACGGGGAAGGCCTTGAGCGGAGGTCGGCCCAACTCGACGAGGAGTGGGGAACCCTGTTCCGGGAAGGCCAGATCCCCCCGGAGTACCTCGAGGTGTGGTGGGACTGTCCCCGCTGCCGGGACTCGGGCTGGCTGCACGCGGACGAGAAGTGCAACTGCCTCCTGCAGGCAGAGATAGACACCCTCTACCACCTATCCAGGCTCCCGCCCGAGCTTCTGCGGCAGACCTTCGAGACCTTCCGGGTGGATCTTTATCCGGCCGAGGCTCGCCCCTACATGGAGCAGGTGCTGGCCGACTGCCGAGAATTCGCCCGGCGGGTGGCGAGGGGCCTGGAGGTGGAGAATCTCGTCTTCCTGGGTGGTGTCGGCCTGGGTAAGACCTTTCTCTCCAGCGCCATCGCCAACACGGTGCTGCAGGCCGGTCGGACCGTCGTCTACGTGACCTTGAGCGATCTCTTCGACCTGATCCGGCGCTGCAAGTTCGATCTCGACGACGCCGAAGGACTGTCCATGCTGCGGGAGGCCGACCTGCTCATCCTGGACGACCTGGGGGGTGAGAAAGTAAGCGACTTCTCCCTGCAGGAGTTGTTCACCCTCATCAATCACCGCATCAACCACCGCCGCCCGCTGGTGGTCTCCACCAACCTGTCGCCCAAGGCCCTGGAGGAAGTCTACACCGCCCGCATCTTCTCCCGCCTTATGGGGTCGGCCCGGCTGATCAAGCTCGAGGGCGACGATATCCGCCTGGTCCTCAAGCGCGGCCGCGGCTAGCCGATCCGCTCCCGGCCGCCAAGGTACGGCCGGAGGGCAGGTGGCACCCGGACCGACCCGTCGGCTTGCTGGTGCACCTCGAGCAGGGGGATCAGGATGCGGGGACTGGCCAGGGCCGTGTTGTTCAGGGTATGGCAGTGCCGGATCTCCCCCGACCCGTCGCGGTAGCGAAGTCTGAGCCGCCGCGCCTGGAAGTCGTGGAACATGGAGGCGGAGTGGGTCTCGGCGTAAGCCTCCCGGCTCGGCATCCAGGTCTCGATGTCGTACTTCTTCACCTGGCCCTGGCCCATCTCCCCGGTGCAGACGATCGACACCCGGTAGGGCAGTTCCAGGCCTTGCAGGAGTTCCTCGGCATTGGCGACGATGAACTCCAGGTGCCTGGCTGACTCTTCCGGGCTGGCCCGGCCTACGATGACCTGCTCCACCTTGTAAAACTGGTGCACCCGGTAGACCCCGGCCGTGTCCCGGCCCGACGCCCCTGCCTCCCGCCGGAAGCACCCCGAGAAGCCGGCGTAGTACCGGGGAAGATCCCCCTCTTCCAGAACCTCGCCGGCGTGATAGGCGGTGACCGGCACCTCCGAGGTGCCAATAAGGTAGAGCCCGTCGCGGCCGACCGCGTAGGCCTGGTCCTCGCCTCCGGGGAAGTAACCGGTACCCCGCATCGCCTCCTCGCGGACCAGCATGGGCACCGACAGCGGCACAAACCCCTTGCCTAACAGATGATCCAGCGCGTAGCTGAGCACTGCCCACTCCAGCCGGGCGCCGTCGCCCCGCAGCACATACTGCCGGGAGCCAGCCAACCGCACTCCCCGGGTCACATCGATAATGCCCAGGCGTTCTCCCAGGGCTGCGTGGTCAAGGATGGGGAAATCCGGACGCGGGAGTTCACCCCATCGCCGCACTTCCACGTTGTCAGCATCGGAGCGGCCCTCGGGAACATCCTCGGCCGGCGGGCTGGGTACCCGCAACAGGAGGGCCTCAAGTTCCCTCTCCACTCCTTGGAGGAGCGGCTCCAGCCGTCCGATCTCTCCTCCCATGGCCCGGAGTTCCTGAATGGCTCGCTCCCGGGCTTTCCCGTGCAGGCCGGGGATATCGTCCGAGCGCCGGTTGCGCTCTGCCCGCATTCCTTCCACCTGCGCCAGCAGGCTGCGTCGCTCTCCGTCAAGCTCCAGCAGACGGGTGACGTCAACAGCCAGGCCTTTCTTCACCGCCGCCCGTCGCACCAGATCGGGGTTCTCCCGGATGAAAGCCAGATCCAGCACTCTGCTCACCTCCTCGGCCGCGATAAGAAAGGGTCCTCCTCTCCCGGCGACCGGGCCGGGGACGGAGGACCCTTGCTTCCGCGGTGCCACCCCGGTTGGCGGCGAAAGCTGCCGCCCGCTCTTCGGCGGCGTTAACGGGCTCCCCGCCCGGCTCCTCGCCGGGACCTCGCGGATGGAAGGGACCGCATCCCGGCCTCGCACCGGTCACCGGGTCGCTGGAGGCGCCGTCCCCAGGGTCCGCTCATCAGCTGATCTTTGCCGATATCTTAGCATCGCCCACAGGAAATGGCAAGCGCCGGGCCTGAGGGCCTATCTATGGCGGCGCTCCCGGCTCAATATCAGTACCAGGAGCAGCCCGGCCAGGACGCCCAGGCCGTTGACACCCACATCCGCCAGCCTCGCGTCTCTGCCCGGCACCAGCGACTGATGGACTTCGTCAAGGGCGCCCCGGACCGAACCGATGGCCGCCGACCACCGGCAAGGGTGCAGGCTCATCCCCCAGCGCCCGGTCATGGAAGCGGCCTGGTGGCATAAGACGGCCAGCACCGAGTACAAGGCCACGTGGGCCGACTTGCGCAGGACCTGTTCCACGACCCGTTCCTCATGCCGCCCCAAGGGAGGGATCATGCCCAGGTCCTGTCCCAGAGGCACGGTCCGGATATCGGGGCGTGAGGACAGCCAGAAGATCAAGGCCATCCACAGGAGCACCAATGCCCATCGCAGGGCGGGTCTGGCGATCCGACGCCCCCCGCGGTTCCCTGCCTCGCCAGGAGTGCGATCGGCTCTGCTCAGGGGCATGCTCTGAGGGCGGCCTCCTCCAAGGCGATCTGCTCGCGGTAGACCGCCTGATCTTCCTCGGGGGCGTTTTCCCGGTGCCAGGCCACCGATTCGGCCAGGTCCTCCTCCCGCGTTCTCTCCTCAGTGTACCCGGTCAGCGCCCTCAGCTTGGTGGTGTCGCCCACGATGTGCTGCCACCATGTCCGGTAGAGTTCCAGGTGGGGAGGGAGCAGGGCATCCGGCAGCACCCGGATATCGGCCGCGACGCCCGCCGCCCGGCCGATGGCTTCCGCCCACTGCCACAAGGTCATTGCAGAGGCCTCGCCGGCGTTGAAGATGTGGCCCATAGCCGCCGGCGTCTCCAGCACCCTGATGATGGCCCGGGCCGCCTCCCGCACGTACACCCGCTGCCAGAGCCAGATGGAGCCGCCGCCCATCAGCACCGGCCTTCCCTCCAGCAGGCGTTTGAGGAGGGGCCACTCCCGGCGCTGCCGGTCGTGGGGCCCGTAGATCACCGGGAGCCGCACCACCGCTGCCGGCAGACCGTCCACCCCCATCACCGCCCGCTCCATGAGGATCTTCTCGTAGCCCGGCAGCTCCGGGTACAAGTGGAGCTTCTCCCGGAGGGGAGCCTCCTCGGGGAATGGAACGGCATCGGTCGCCCGGCCTTCCCGGGCCGCAGCCCAGGCCCGGTAGACGTCCAGGCTGCTCACATGTACGCTCCGTGCCACCCGGCCCCGGAAGGCTTCAACCAAGGGCCGTGAGTCCTCCCCGTTCATCGGCCGGATGTCAATCACTGCCTCCACCGGGACAGGCGCCGTCAGCCGGCCGAGGTCTCCCCGTTCGCCGTGCAAGTGGCGGACTCCGGGGAAGGGGAGGCCCTCCCGTTGCCCCCGGTGGTAGACCAGGACTTCATGTCCGGCCCGCAGCAACTCGGGCACCAACTGGCGCCCCAGAAAGCCGGTCCCGCCGATGACCAGAACGACCACCAGCACTCCCTCCTTTGCCCTTTCGATCCATTGATGCCACATTTTCATCACAGTCTCCTGCTATATTAACTAGGACGCTGTATGAGAGGGGGGTTCCGGTGAGGAACTTGTACCGGGGCATCAGGAACGTCTGGCGCAACCGCAGCCGCACCGTCGTGGTCCTGTGCATTCTGGCCCTGGCGGCCGGCCTGGGCCTGGTCATGCTGGCCCTGGAGGAAGGCGTGAGTTCCCAGGTCGGCGCGATGGAGGCCAGCGTAGGGACGATGATCGAGATACGGCCCGCCGGCGTCTACGGGATGATGTCGCTCGGAGGCTTGGGGATCCTGGGCCGCGATCCCGGCACGCCGGCGGATGACCCTCCGCCGGGGCTCCCAACCGCCATGCTGGAGGAGATCGCAGGTATGCCAGGGGTAACGACAGTTGCCCCCTACGTCATGACCATCGCCCGTGACCAGGCGACCTCCACCGCCGGCATGCGATTCGCGCGCGGCCGCATGGTCTACGGAGTCGCTCCCGGCGGTGATCTGACCGTACTCGGCGGGGGCCAAGTGGAAGTGGTGTCCGGTCGTGGCCTGGAGCCGGGTGACGAGGGCATGCCGGTGGTGGTGATCGGAACCGCCATCGCCGAGCGAGAAGGGGTCGGCCTGGGGGATCGCCTGCTCATACAGGACCGGTGGTTCAGGATCGTGGGCCTCCACCAGTCGGCCTTACGAATGGCCGGCCTGGGCATCTTCATGCCTTATGATGTGGCCCTGGAAGTATTCGAACTCGAGGGACTCACCCAGATCTACGTCTGGGCGGACAGCATCGGCCGCGTGGACGCGCTTCGCGAGACCCTGCAAGGCCAGTACGGGGAGATAGCCGACGTGGTTGCCCAGAAGGATAGCTTGATGGGGCGGCTCGACGAAGCCTTCTCCAGTCTCTCCTCGGCCAGCCGGCTGGGTCTGCTGCTCTCCCTGCTGGCCGCCGGGGTGGTGGTTTTCGGGAGCATGTACCTGGTGGTCCGGGAGCGGGCGCGGGAGATCGGCATCCTGAAGGCTGTCGGGGCCAGCCCCCGGGATATTGTCGTTCAGTTCGGGACCGAGGCCATCGCCCTCTCGCTGGCCGGGGCCCTTCTGGGGCTGGCCCTCTTCGTCGCCCTGGGCCCCGCGGTGGCCTCCCGGGTGGTGCAGGCCGCCGCTCCGGTGCCGGCTGTCCCCCGGATGGCCGGCGAGATCCTGGGCGGCTCCGGCGGCGAAGCCCTCTCCCGTTTCGGCGATGGAGCCTTCGGTAGGGCCTTCATGGGGGGCGGTCGGATGGGGATGACGGTGGGCACGGTGGAAGTGGCCTTGACCTGGAGCCTGGCCGCCAAGGCGATCCTCGGCGGCCTGGGACTGGGGCTGGCAGGCGGGCTAATCCCCAGCCTCGTCGCAGCCCGACTCAAGCCGGCGGAGGTGATCCGGCGTGACTGAGCGAGTGGTACGAGTGTGTGGGCTCGCCAAGAGCTTTCGTTTCGGCGGCCAAACAGTCGACGCCCTGCGCGAGGTCAGCTTCGATCTCGATCGGGCCACTCTCGTCGGCATCGTGGGCACCAGCGGGAGCGGCAAGACCACCCTGGTCAACCTGCTGGGCGGCCTTGATAGCCCAAGCGCGGGCGAGATCTGGGTGGACGGCATCCCCGTGCACGAGATTCCCGAGTCCCGCCTGTCCGGCTTCCGCCGGGAGAAGGTGGGCTTCGTCTTCCAGTTCTACAACCTGATCCCTAACCTCAGCGCGCTGGAGAACGTGGCCCTCCCGCTGGAGTTCGGGCGGGTTCCCGCCCGCTTGCGGGAGGAGCGGGCGCGCCAGTGCCTGACCCTGGCCGGGCTCCCCCGGGAGCGCCACCGCCACCCGCCCGGGCGCCTGAGCGGCGGTGAGCAGCAGCGGGTCGCGGTGGCGCGTGCCCTGGTCAACGAGCCGGCCATCATCCTCGCCGACGAACCCACGGGCAACCTCGACTCGGCCATGTCCCGGACCATTATGAAGCTCCTCTTCTCGCTGGTCCGGGAGCACGGCCGGACGGTGGTGGTGGTGACCCACGATCACGAACTGGCCCGGCAAGCGGACAGGACCCTGGTTCTCGAGGATGGCAGACTGAAAGCCGGTTGACTGGGGACGCGACGGGCGGGAGGCCGCTCACCCGCCCGAGAACGTCAGTGCCAGGTACACGACGTATACGGCGACCAGCAGGAGACCGTGGCCCCGCTCGAAGGAGGGCCGGGTGAGACCGAACACCACGGTCAGGCTCATCACGATCAGCATCACCGGGAGACTGACGACAAGTATCTGCCTGGCTGCCGGGAGGGGGTTGATGACCGCCGCCCCCCCCAACACCAGGGTCATGTTGAGGAAGTTGGCCCCCATGACGTTGCCGACCGACAGGTCCTGGAATCCCTTGAGGAGGGCGGCGACGGAGGTGGCCAGTTCCGGTAGCGAGGTCCCCACGGCGATCAGCGTGAGGGCGATCGCTACCTCCGGCACCCCGACCGCCCGGGCGATAGCCACCCCTGACGTGACCAGGGCCCGCCCGCCCACAAAGACCATGGCGGCCCCGCCCGCGAAACCGGCCAGCTGGCGCCAGGTTCCCTCGGTCACCGCCACGGCGGTGGTAGCCGCCGCTTCCGCCTCGGCCCGTCCCGACCAGATGCTGTAGATGATGTAGAGAACCAGCAGGCCCAGGAGGCCAACCCCCGAGGCTGGTCCGATCGAACCACCCTTCATCATGAGGTAGGCCACCGCGCCGGCCAGGACCATGAACCCCGCCTTGGGAAGCAGGCTGCGGCGTTCGATCCTCACCGGGCGGATCAGCAGCGCTGTGGAGAGCACAACGCAGGTGTTGAAGATCACCGATCCCACGGCGTTGCCCACCGCGGTGTCGGGCCGGCCCGAGTAGGACGCATACAGCGATACCGCCGTCTCGGGGAGGGTGGTGGCCAGGCTCACTATGGTGGCGCCGACCAAGACTCGGGGTATCCGGGCAACCCGGGCCAGCCAGACGGCGGAGTCGACGAACCAGTCGGCGCCCTTGGTTACCAGGCCCACTCCAACCGCGAAGATGAAGACCTGGACGGCAAGGCTCATGACCGATCTCCCCTCGGCCGGCCAACATGCCCGCCCGGGCGGGGGCTTGTCCCGAGGCGCCCCGGAGAGAAAGCCCTTGACCTGCGTTCGCAGGCCCAGGGCCAACCTGCCCCGGTGGGGTCGCCGGCGCGATTCCACCCCCAGAACAGTATTTGTGCTGAACCCCCTCCGAATCCTGCCGCCGCCTGGACTGGGGAAGGTTGTTTTACAGCGGTAGAACGGTCGCCTGGCGGTACCTAGATGCTCACCCAGATGGGGTGGCGCCCCCGGAAGGAGGTAATGGCCCCGAAACCCGCCTCGCGAGCCAGGTCCAGAGCCTCGCTGACGCCGGCTCCCACGCTTTTTGCCCGGTGGCTGTCTGACCCGATGGTGAGGACCTCTCCTCCCAGTTCCCGGAACCGTCTCAGGATCTCCAGGGCCGGCAACGTCTCCCCGAGGGGTCCCCGCAAGCCGGAGGTGTTTATCTCCAGGCCGACACCTCCGTCCGCCGCCAGCCGGAGTATAGTCTCAGCCTGGTCGCGGCAGTCATCCAGCCGGAAGGGGCCGAAGCCCGTCGGGGCGTAGCGTTTGATGAGATCGAAGTGACCCACCGCGTCGAAGAGACGTTCCGAGGCGGCCACCCTGACCGCCGCCTCCAGTTCCTCGAAGTAGGCCCGGTAGGCGGCTTCCCGGGTCCGGGTGGCCAGGAAGGGGAGATCGATGAGG
This sequence comes from bacterium, assembly GCA_031082145.1. Lineage (GTDB taxonomy): Bacteria > Bacillota > Sulfobacillia > UBA995 > UBA995 > Ess09-15. Next base: position 102,895 of record JAVHLP010000006.1, read on the forward strand.
TGTCCCTCCACAACGTGCACCGATCCGAGCAGGAAATCGAAGGGTAGGGGATGCTTCTTCATGAAGGCCAGGCAGGCGGGGTGGCTGGCCCGGTCGACACCGACTTCGGCTCCCAGGAGCACGGTGAGGCGATGGGCGCCGCTGGCCCGGCTCACCGCCTCGAGGTATCGCTCGGGGTCAAGTCGGCCGCTGCCTGGATCGGCGGGGCTGAAGTCGAGATGATCGGTGAAGCAGATCTCGGCGAGGCCTCGCTCGGTAGCCGCAACACAGCACTCGGTTACCGAAGAGAGGGCGTCAATGCTAAAGGTGGTGTGCACGTGATAGTCGAGGAGAATGGAGCCCACCCCCACGATTGCCATTCTACGGCACAGCCACCGGGGGGTCAAGGCGTCCCCCTCACTCTACGGCCTGCTCCGGCACCAACACCCGGCACGTCTCAAGCTTGACAGCCGATCGGAAAAGCGAGATTGTATTCTCAGGCGGGGGACAAGGCCTTGCCACCGCTCACTGACAAGGGGGGACCTTGTTGAAACGGGTGGGCATGATCGGTGCCGGGATCATAGGTGGGCACATCGTGCGCCGAGCCCTCGCCGAGGAGGCGTTTCTGGTAGCCTTTGTGGTAGAACGCGACGAGGCGAAAGCCCGGGAGCTGGGAGTTCCTTACCGTCCAGCCCGGCCCGGAGGCCCCTACCCGGTTGACCTCGTCGTCGAGGCCGCCGAACCGTCCGCCTTGAAGGAGCACGCCCTGGCCGTCCTGGCCGAAACCGATCTACTGCCCTTCTCGCTGACCGCCTTCGCCGATCCCGAGTTCGAGGAAGCGATCCTGAAGGTTGGCCGGCGCTGCCGGACCCGGATTCGCATTCCCCATGGGGCTATCGTCGGGCTGGACGGGCTCTGGGACGCCAGGGCCATTCTGACCCAGGTGCGGGTCACCTCAACCAAGCCACCCCACGCCTTCGGCCGCGCCGATACAGCCAGGACGGTCTTCTACGAGGGGCCCGCCCGTCAGGCCTGCAGGGCCTACCCCCGGAACGTGAACGTTCACGCCGCCGCAGCCCTCTGCGGGATTGGGTTTGACCGCACGGTCTCTACCTTGATCGCCGATCCCGACTGCCGGACGCTGCAGCACTTCATTGAGGCAAAGGCCGGCGGGGTGGATTTCTCGGTCCGGGTGGCCAGCCGCTCTACCGGAGGCGTGACCGGGTGGTATACGCCCGAATCGGCCTACCAGACCGTAAAGCGCCTGTGTGCGGAGGGCGGGCCAGGAATGCGCCTGGCCTGAGAGCGTAGGGCGGCAGGGGCGTGGGCAGTGACCTGCTGCGCCACCTGGTGGAGGCAGCCCGGGGAAGCCGGGTACGAGCGACTGGGGGTGGACTTCGGGTCCGCCAACATCCTGGCCGGCCGCTCCTGGCTCCGCTACTTCGCCCCGGTCTGCTACTCGCTCGTCCGGCACGTCGACGACCGCATGACCTGGGCTCACGAGCACCGGAGCGGGCAGTCGTCCTGGTGAGCAAAGAGGAAAAACCCGTCGCGGGCCGAAAGCTGAGGTGTTTCCTCCCGCGAAGGGACAACGGCCATGCGGCTATCACCGGAACTCACCGTCCGCCCGACCCAACGCCTGGTCATGACCCCGCAACTCCGCCAGGCCATTGAAGCCTTGCAGCTAAACAGCCTGGAGCTGTCCTCCTACATAAGGTCCCAGGTAGAGGAGAACCCCTTCCTGGAGCTCGATGAGGAGGAGCCCGCCGCGCCGGAGCCGGAGGACCCCCAACCCGCCGGCGATGACGAGCCTCTCGACCCGCCCGAATTCCCAGCCCCCCAGCCCAGCCTGGCCGACCGGCTGACCGAGGACTTCCGGCTGGAGACGGGGGACGGGACGCTCATCCGGGCCGGCGCCTACCTTGCCGGGAATCTTGATGACAACGGCTACCTCCGTATCTCGCCCGGGGAGACCGCCCGGGCGCTTGGAGTGGGTGAAGAGAGGGTAGTGGCCGCCCTCCGCTTGCTCCGAGCCCTGGAGCCGGGGGTGGGAGGAAGGGATCTCCGGGAGTGCCTGCTCCTGCAGATCGGCGATCAGGACCCGTTGCTGCGGATCTTGGTCCGGGACCACTTGGGTGAGTTGGCCGCCGGCCGGCTGCGGGCGGTCGCCGACCGGTTGGGGATCGACGCGGAGGCCGTGGGCCTGGCGCTGGAGCGCTTGCGGCAGCTGGAGCCGCGACCCGGCCGGACCTGGTCAGCTCCTGGCGGCAACCCGGCAGTAGTCCCCGACCTGCGCTTTGAGCGAGTCGATGACGACTTTGTAGTGCTGGTTGAGGAGCCCAACCCCCGGGCGAGGCTGAACCTGTGCTACCGGCGCTGGCTGGAAGAAGGGCAGGCGGCGGAGGACGCCGAAGTCCGGCGATATCTGTTGAGCCGAATGAACGCCGCGGTCTGGGTACTCCGCTGTTTGGAGCAGCGCAGGGTGACCTTGCTCCGGGTGGGCCAGGCGATCCTGGAGCGGCAGGCGGACTTCTTCCGCAAGGGGACGCGCCACCTGCACCCGCTGACCATGCGGGAGATCGCCGACCGGGTGGGAGTGCACGAGTCTACGGTCAGCCGCGCGGTTGCCAACAAGCATGCGCTGACACCCCACGGCACCTTCCCGCTGCGGGTCTTCTTCGCCGGCGGGATGGCCTGCCGGGGCGGCGAGGCCCTGTCGGCGGTGAGCGTCAAGCGGCTGATCCGGGACCTGGCGGCCGGCGAGGACCGGCGCCGGCCCCTCAGTGATCAGGATCTTGCATCCGAACTGGGGCGCAGGGGGATCCGCATCTCCCGGCGAACCGTCTCCAAGTACCGGCAGGAACTGGGACTGGCCCCATCCGCGGCGAGGGCTCGCTTCGGGGGGGCAACCTAGCGCGGGAGGCGTATCCGATGACGCGGGTTGGCATCAACGGCTTCGGCAGGATCGGACGGCAGTTCTACCGGGCGGCCCGGGACTTCCCCGGCATTGAGGTGGTGGCGGTCAACGACCTGACCGATCCCGCCACACTGGCCCACCTCCTGGTATACGACTCCAACTACGGGACCCTGGAGGCCGATGTGAGCTCGGGCGACGGCGAGATGATGGTGGACGGCAAGGCCGTCAAGGTGCTGGCCGAGCGCGATCCGGGCCGGATCGCCTGGCGGGATCTGGGCGTCAAGGTTGTTGTGGAGTCCACCGGCCGCTTCACCAACGCCGAGCACGCCGTCAAGCACCGGACAGGGGGCGGCGCGGCCAAGGTGATCATCAGCGCTCCCGGCAAGGGAGAGGATGCCTGCCTGGTGCTGGGGGTGAACGAGGATGCCTATGACCCCGAGTGCCACCACGTGATCTCGATGGCCTCGTGCACCACCAACTGCCTGGCCCCGGTGGCCAGAGTACTTGATGACGGCTTCGGGATCGTCCGGGGCCTGATGACCACCGTGCATGCTTACACCAGCGATCAGATGCTACTGGACGGCCCCCATCAGGACCTGAGGCGAGCCCGGGCGGCGGCCTTGAGCATAGTTCCTACCAGCACCGGGGCGGCGGCGGCGATCGGCAAGGTGCTGCCCCGGCTGGCCGGTAAGCTGAACGGGTTTGCCATGCGGGTTCCTACCTCCACCGTGTCTGTCGTGGACCTGGTGGTCGAACTCGAGCGAGAGGTAACGGCCGAGGAGATAAACCGGGCGTTCCGCCAGGCGGCGGCGGGGCCGCTGGACCCCTACCTCAAGGTGAGCGATGTGCCCCTGGTCTCGGTGGACTTCAAGGGGAACACCGCCTCGGCCGTGGTGGACGGGCTGTCCACGATGGCCGTAGGGTCTCTGGCCAAGGTAATCGCCTGGTACGACAATGAGGCAGCCTATGCCCGCCGGCTGGTGGATCTGGTGCGCTTTCTGGCCGAGAGGGGACTCTGAGCCTTGAACCTCGTCAGGCTGGCGGCTTTCGCCGTCGAGGATCGCAGAGTGCTGGTGCGGGTGGACTTCAACGTGCCCCTCCGCCCGGACGGGGAGATCGCCGATGATACGAGGATCCGCTCGTCCCTGCCGACCATCCGACACCTCCTGGAGCGGGGAGCCGGGGTAATCCTGGGTAGCCACCTGGGGCGGCCGCGGGGACGACCTGATCCCCAGTTGAGGCTGGACCGGGTGGCCCGGAGGCTGTCCGAGTTGCTTGGTCAGGACGTACTTAAGCTGGACGGGGTGATCGAGCCGGAAGTGGCCCGGGCCGCCACCGGAGTGGCCCGGGGCCAGGCGGTGCTCCTGGAGAACTTGCGCTTCTACCCCGGCGAGGAGGCCAACGATCCCGCTTTCGCCCGGGCCCTGGCCGGGTTGGCCGATGTATACGTTAACGATGCCTTCGGGACCGCCCATCGGGCCCATGCCTCCACCGCGGGGGTGGCCGAGCACTTGCCCGCCCTGGCCGGCCTGCTGATGGCGAAGGAGATCGAGGCCCTTGAGCAGCTCCTGGGGGAGCCTTCCCGGCCCTACGTCGCCGTCCTGGGCGGGTCCAAGGTGGCCGACAAGCTGCCGATCCTGAAGAACCTGCTGGCCCGGGTGGACGTAATGCTCGTCGGCGGCGGCATGGCCAATGCCTTCCTGGCCGTGACCGGCCATGGGGTCGGAGACTCCCGGGTTGAACCCGACGCGCCACGCGAGGCCACCCGCTTCCTCACGGCGGCGGCGAAGACTGGCAAGCGGGTGGATCTGCCGGTTGACGTGGTGGTGGCGGAGGCCATCGCTCCCGACGCCGCCTTCCGAGTGGTGGGAGTGGACGGAGTCCCGGCGGGCTGGGTGGTCGTCGACATCGGGCCCGAGACTCAACGCCGCTTCGGACAGACCGTCGGTGAGGCGGCCACCGTCTTCTGGAACGGCCCCCTGGGGATAGCCGAGATCGAGCCCTTCGCCGGCGGAACCGAGGCGATGGCGCGAGCCGTGGCCGCCTGCCCCGGGCACACCGTGGTCGGCGGGGGCGACTCGGTGGCCGCCCTCGAGCGGCTGGGCCTGACTCGGGCCATCGGCCACGTCTCCACCGGTGGAGGGGCCACGCTGGAGTTCCTGGAAGGGAAGGAACTACCGGGGGTGGCCTGTCTTCTGCGGGAGGGCTGAGCGATGAGGCGACCCCTGATAGTGGGGAACTGGAAGCTACACAAGACGGTGGGTGAGGCGATCGCCCTGATCGAGAAGCTGAAGCTTGCGATCGGCGATCCCGGCGGGCGTGAGGTGGCGATTGCCCCGCCGTTCACGGCCTTGTACGCCGTGCGGGGAGCGCTCTGCGGGACACCCATTGCCCTGGCCGGCCAGGACTGCCACGGGGAGGAGAAGGGGGCCTTCACGGGTGCCGTCTCGGCCGGCATGTTGCGGGACGTGGGATGCCGTTACGTCATCGTGGGGCACTCCGAGCGCCGCGAGCACTTCGGCGAGACCGACGCCGCGATCGCCCGCAAGCTCCTGGCAGCGCTCGCGGCCGGCCTGGCACCCATTCTCTGCCTGGGCGAGAAGTCCAAGGATCGGGGCCGGACCCGGGAGGTGATCACCCGCCAACTGGAGACGGCGCTGGCCAGCGTCGAGCGGCCAGACAGGGTGGTCATAGCCTACGAGCCGGTTTGGGCCATAGGTTCGGGAACGCCGGCGACCCCGGCCGAGGCGGCGACAGTGGCCGACCTGGTCCGGGAGCGGTTGGCCGCCGGCTGGGGGCCGGAGATGGCCGGGCGGACCCGGGTGCTGTACGGCGGCAGCGTCAACGCCACCAACGCCGGGGGCTTTCTGGGCCGGGAGGAGATCGACGGCGCCCTGGTGGGCGGGGCCAGTCTGGACGCCACCACTTTCTCGGCCATCGTGGAGGCGGCACCGTTCTTTGAAGGCTGATCGCCGGCCGGTCGCCCTTGTCGTCCTCGACGGCCTGGGCCTTTCACAGCGGCGGGAGGGCAACGCCTGGGCCCTGGCATCCACTCCCAACCTTGACCGCTGGTGGCGGGCCGCTCCCCGCAGTTGCCTGCTGGCGGCGGGAGAGGCCGTTGGCCTGGGGCCCGGCCAGATGGGCAATTCCAACGTGGGGCACCTGAATCTCGGAGCGGGCCGGGTGGTCCACCAGGACATCCTCCGCATCACCAACGCCGTCCGAGAAGGCACTTTCTTCCACAATCCCGTCCTGGTCAGGGCCTGCCGGCCCGGTTCCGTCGTCCATCTGGTGGGCCTGGTCTCCGACGGCGGCGTTCATAGTCACCAGGATCACCTCGAAGCCCTCCTGGAGTTGGCCCGGCGGCGGGGGGTGGCCAGGGTCAGGGTACACGCCATCCTGGACGGGCGGGATGTGCCCCCCCAGAGCGCCGGCTCTTACCTCGAGCGACTGGAGAGGGCCCTGGCCGGCACCGGCGAGATCGCCAGCATCATGGGACGCTACTACGCCATGGACCGGGACAATCGCTGGGAACGTGTGGGTCAGGCCTACCAGGCCATGGTGCTAGGGCGGGGACCCCGGGCCGCTGGGGCCAGGCAAGCCCTCCGGGAGGGCTACGCCCGGGGCGAGACGGACGAGTTCCTGGCGCCGGCGGTGATCACCGGGGACGGCATCGCTCCCGGCGATCCGGTCATCCTGTTCAACTTCCGGGCCGACAGAAGCCGGCAGCTATCCCGCGCTCTTGCCGATCCGCGCTTCGGGGGCTTCGACCGGGAGGGTGGGGCGCCCTGCGAGTTGGTGACCATGACCAGCTACGACGAGGCTTTTCCCTTGCCCCACGCCTTCGCTCCCGCCCCTCGTCCGGTCAACGGGCTGGGCGAGTGGGTATCCGAGAGAGGGCTCAGGCAGTTGCGGATTGCCGAGACGGAGAAGTACGCCCACGTGACCTACTTCTTCAGCGGGGGCCGGGAAGCCCCTTATCCAGGAGAGAAGCGGGTGCTGGTGCCATCACCCCGGGTGGCCACCTATGACCTGAGGCCGGAGATGAGCGCCGTCGGGGTGACCCAGGCGGTCCTGGTCGAACTGGACAGGGATTCGCCAGACCTGGTCATTCTCAACTACGCCAATCCCGACATGGTCGGCCATACCGGAGTGCTGGCGGCGGCGGTGCGTGCGGTGGAGACGGTCGACGACTGCCTGGGCCGGGTGATCCCCGCCTTCGGGGCGGCCCTGATCGTCTCCGATCACGGCAACGCGGAGGAGATGATCGACCAGCTGACCGGCCAACCTCACACCGCCCACACCACCAACCCGGTGCCGGCCATCCTGGTGGCTCCCCAACATCGTGTCACGCTGTGCGATGGCATCCTGGCCGACGTGGCCCCGACCGTGCTCGAGCTCATGGGACTGCCGATTCCTCCCCAGATGACCGGTCAGTCCCTGCTAGGGAGGGTTTGAGGATGAAAACCGGGATCAAGCGCGTCGACGCCCTGGAGATCCTGGACTCCCGGGGCCACCCAACCCTGGAAGTGGATGTGGAGCTGGAGGGAGGTTGGACGGGGAGGGCAGCCGTACCGGCGGGAGCCTCCACCGGCAGCCACGAGGCTCGCGAGCTTCGCGACGGCGGCCCGCGCTACGGCGGCCGGGGAGTGAGCCGGGCGGTCGCTGCGGTGACCGGCGAGCTGGCCCGGGCGGTGCGGGGCGTTGACGCGCTGGACCAGCCGGGCCTGGATCGGGTTCTGGTGGAGGCGGACGGCACTCGCCGCAAGGAACGGTTGGGCGCCAACTCGTTGCTGGGAGTATCGCTGGCCGCTGCCCGGGCCGGGGCCAGGGCCAAGGGTCTTCCCCTGTACCGGAGGCTGGCCGAACTGGCGGGGAAGGAGAGGCCGATCCTCCCCGTGCCCCAGCTCAACGTCATCAACGGCGGGCGTCACGCCGACAACGGCCTGCAGGTGCAGGAGTTCATGATCATGCCCGGTGGGGCTTCCTCGTTCGCCGAAGCCCTCCGCTGGGCGGCCGAGGTCTACCACTCGCTGCGGGAACTCCTGCGGCGCGGGGGCCACACGGTGAATGTGGGCGATGAGGGTGGCTTCGCGCCCGGCTTACGGACCGACGAGGAGGCGCTGGAAGTGCTGGTGCGGTCGATCCAGGCGGCCGGCCTGGCGCCCGGGCGAGACGTCAGCCTCGCGTTGGACGCAGCCGCCAGTGAGTTCTTCCAGGATGGCCGCTACCGTCCCACCGGGCGGCCGGAGGGCCTCACGGCGGGGGAGATGATTGAGCTATACCGGACGTGGGCCGACGCCTACCCGGTGATCTCGCTGGAGGATGGCCTGGCGGAAGACGACTGGGAGGGTTGGGTGGAGCTAACCTCCCGGCTCGGCGGTCGTCTGCAGTTGGTGGGGGACGACCTCTTCGTCACCGACCCGGAGCGACTGGAGCAGGGGCTCCGTCGCGGGGCGGCCAACGCCATCCTGATCAAGGTCAACCAGATCGGGACCCTGACCGAGACCCTCCACACTCTGGCCTTGGCCGAGAGGCGGGGCTGCCCGGCGGTGATCTCGCACCGCTCGGGTGAGACCGGGGACACCTTCATCGCCGATTTGGCCGTCGGCACCGCCGCCGGCCAGATCAAGACCGGGGCGCCTTGCCGTGGCGAGCGGGTGGCGAAATACAACCGCTTGCTCCGGATCGAAGCCGAGGCCGGCGGTCAACTGGGCTACGGTTTGCCCGCCGAGGGCTAGCTGTGTTAGAATGAGCGCGTGGCCCGGCGCATCCGGGCGGGAAGGAAGGATCGGGCGTGTTCAAGGGCATTGTCACGGTTCTGCACATCCTCTCCGCGCTCGGCCTGATCGCCGCCGTGCTCCTCATGTCGGGCCGCAGCGCCGGCCTCTCCGGGGCCGTTGGCGGGGGCGCCGAGCGCCTTTTCGGGAAGAAGCGGGGAATGGACGAGATCTTGGGGAGGTACGCCGCCCTTCTGGCCGGCTCCTTCCTGATCACCGCCATCATCCTGGCGGCCGCGCACCTCTAGACGGCACCGCCGGGCATAGCGGCCGGGTCCGGCCGCTTTTCTTTAACTGCCGCATGGGAGGGAGCCTGACTTGACGGACCGTCTTATGCTATGGGGGCCCCTGGCCGGTCTGCTCGCCCTGGCCTTCGCGCTCTACTTGGCCTTGCAGGTGGGCCGCCGGGATCCGGGGACCGACCGGATGCGCGAACTGGCCACGGCGATTCAGGAAGGCGCCCGGGCCTTTCTGTTCGCCGAATACAGGGTGCTCGTCTTCTTCGTTCTTGGTCTGGCCGTCCTCATCTTCGCCGCCGGCAGCCTGACACCGGCCGAGGGTATGCGGCCTCAAACGGCGTACGCCTTCGGGCTGGGGGCCCTGGCCTCGGTGCTGGCGGGTTACGCCGGGATGAGCGTCGCCACCCGGGCGAACGTCCGCACGGCCAACGCCGCCCGCGAGGGACAGCGCCAGGCCCTGTCGGTCGCCTTCTCGGGCGGGGCGGTCATGGGTATGGCGGTGGCCGGTCTTGCTCTGGCTGGCCTGGGCCTGGTCTACTTCCTGTTCGGCGACCCCGGTGACCCGGAGAGTTTCAAAATCGTCAACGGCTTCGCGCTCGGAGCCAGCTCCATCGCTCTGTTCGCCCGCGTGGGCGGAGGTATCTACACCAAGGGCGCCGACGTGGGCGCCGACCTGGTGGGCAAAGTGGAGGCTGGCATCCCCGAGGACGATCCCCGCAATCCCGCCGTAATCGCCGATAACGTCGGCGACAACGTGGGGGACGTGGCCGGCATGGGGGCGGACCTCTTCGAGTCCTTCGTGGGCTCGCTGATTGCCGCCATGATCGTGGGAGCGGCCGCTGCCGGCACTCTCGGGTTCCCCGCCCTCAACCTGGTAGCCTTGCCCGTACTGGTGGCGGCGGCCGGAACGGTGGCCGCGATCCTGGGCACTTTCGCGGTCCGGCTGGCCGAGAAGGGCAACCCCGCCGCCGCCCTGCGGTCGGGTTCTTTTGCCAGCGCGGGCCTGGTTCTGGTGGCCGCCTTCTTCCTGTCCCGTTGGCTGGCCGGCGGCGCCGGCCCCTTCGCCGCGATAGCGGCCGGTCTCCTGGCCGGAGTGGTCATCGGGCTGCTCACCGAATACTACACCTCCAGCGGACGGCCCCCGGTGGACGGTATCGCCGAGGCTTCCCAGACGGGAGCCGCCACCAACATCATCGCCGGCATGGCGGTGGGGATGAACAGCACGGTGCTGCCGGTGCTGGTGGTGGCCGGCGCCATCCTGGTCGCCTACCACTTCGCGGGTCTCTACGGGATCGCCCTGGCCGCGGTGGGGATGCTCTCCACCACGGGGATGACGGTGGCGGTGGACGCTTATGGTCCCATCGCCGATAACGCCGGTGGGATCGCCGAGATGGCGGGACTGGACCGGGCGGTGCGTAAGATCACCGATAACCTTGATGCCCTGGGGAACACCACCGCCGCCATGGGCAAGGGCTTCGCCATCGGTTCCGCCGCCCTGACCGCCCTGGCCCTGTTCTCGGCCTACGCCACGGCGGCCCGGCTGGAGCTCGTCAACCTGCTAACCCCCCAGGTGGTGGCCGGTCTGTTCATCGGCGGCATGCTACCCTACTTCTTCTCCTCCCTCACCATGCGGGCGGTAGGCCGGACCGCGTTCGAGATGATCGGCGAGGTTCGCCGGCAGTGGCGGGAGATCCCCGGTCTCATGGAAGGTACGGCCCGGCCCGACTACGCCCGGGGGGTGGATATCGCCGCCCGGGCCGCCCTCAAGGCGATGCTGGTGCCCGGGCTGATTGCGGTGGCCGCACCCTTGATCGTGGGCCTGACCCTCGGCCGCGAAGCTCTGGCCGGCCTGCTGGCGGGCACCCTGGTGTCCGGCTTCCTGCTCGCGGTCATGATGGCCAACGCCGGCGGGGCCTGGGACAACGCCAAGAAAGCGATCGAGGCAGGCCTGTTTGGCGGCAAGGGCACTCCGACTCATGCCGCCGCCGTCGTCGGCGACACAGTCGGGGATCCCTTCAAGGACACGTCCGGCCCTTCCCTCAACATCCTGATCAAGCTCATGACCATCGTGGCCCTTGTCTTCGCACCGCTGTTCCTCTGACCGGAAACGGAGGGCAAGTCCCATGACCCGTGAAGAAGCTCTCGCACTGGTCAAGAGCCGGCTCACCAACAAGAACCTGTTCAAGCACACGCTGGCCGTGGAGGCGGTGATGCGGCGGCTCGCCCGCCACTTCGGCGAGGACGAGGACTTCTGGGGCCTGGCCGGCCTCCTCCACGACATCGACTACGATGAGACCAGGGATGACCCTGATCGCCACAGCCAGGTGGGAGCCGATCTGCTGGCCGCCCAAGGCTTGCCGACGGAGCTGGTGGACGCCGTGCGGGCCCACAACGAGCGCCACGGGCTGTCCCGAGCCACCCGCATGGCCCGGGCGCTTTACACGGCCGACCCACTCACCGGCCTCATCGTAGCGGCCGCGCTCATAAGCCCATCCCGCCGCCTGACCGGCATTGACGCCGGTTTCGTGCTGAACCGGTTCGGCGAGAGAGCTTTTGCCCGCGGCGCCAACCGCGAGGTCATCCGGGCTTGCGAGACCGAGCTGGGCATCGGCTTGGAGGAGTTCGTGGCCCTGGGGCTGGAGGCCATGCAGGCCATCGCCGGCGAGATCGGCCTCTAGCGATATGAACCCGGCCTGGTATGCCCGGCAGAGCCCGGTGACCGACCCCCGCGACCGGGCTTTCCTGCTCGACGCCGTATCGGGACCGGTGGCCGCCCTGGTGGCGGCCATCCACGGCCTGTTCGTGCACCCCTTGTGGGCAGACCGCCATGGGCTGATCCTCACCGACTCACACCGGGAAGACCTCCAGCTGAGGTTCGTCCACCGGATGGCGGGCCGCCTGCACGACCTCGACCCCCGCCCGCTGGCGGCGGCCCGCCCGCCGGAGCGGCGGCTGCTCGGGAACTGCCGAGATCAATCCGTGTTCCTCTGTGCCTGGTTGCGCCGCCGGGGGGTGCCGGCCCGGGCGCGCTGCGGTTTCAGCACTTACTTCCGGCCTGGCCGGTTCGAGGACCACTGGATCTGCGAGTACTGGGACGGCCTCCGCTGGGTCGCCGTGGACCCCCAGCTTGACGCCTTGCAGCGGGATGCCCTGGGCCTGGCCTTCGATCCCCTCGACCTCCCTCCCGGGCAGTTCATCGATGGGGCCACGGCCTGGCTGATGTGCCGCGAAGGCCGGGCCGACCCCGATCACTTTGGGATCCTGGACCTACAGGGCCTGTGGTTCGTACGGGGCAACCTGGTGCGGGACCTGGCGGCCCTCAACCGGGCCGAGGTGCTGCCCTGGGACGGATGGGGCCTGGCGGCGAAGGCAGAACCCGAGGTCTCTGCCCGGGATCTCCGACTGCTCGACGGCGTGGCCCGGACGGTCGCGGCAGGGGACCGGGCCCTGTACGAGCTTTACGGCCAGGAGGAGTTAAGGGTACCCGTCTACCTGCTCGAGGAGGCCTGAAGTGAGCGGCGGGAGGCAAGCCGACCCCATCCTGGAGGTCCTTGGCCGTCGCCCCGGCCGCCCGCTGACCCTGGAAGAACTGGCCGGGCGCCTGCCCAACGTCAAAGACCTGGCCGGTCGCCTGGGAGAACTCGAGGCCCGGGGCAGCCTGGTCCGCACCCGCACCGGCCGCTACGGGCTGCCGGGCAACATGAACCTGGCCGCCGGCCGGCTGGAGATCACCCGCGGTGGTCATGGCTTTGTGGTCGGGGAGGGTCCCGACGTGCATGTGGCTCCCGGCGACCTCGGCGGCGCCCGGCAGGGCGATCGGGTGATCGTGCGCCTGCTGCCGCCGGCACGCCACCGCCGCCGGTCGGCTCCCGGCCCTTCCGGCGAGGTCATCCGGGTGCTTGAGCGAGCCGGGCAGCCGGTGGTGGGCACCCTCGAACTCCGGGCCGGAGTGGGCTTGGTCATCCCCGACGATCCCCGGCATGGCCCGCCCCTGCTCATCCCCGCGGCCAAGGTGGCCGGGGCCTTGGCGGGGCACACGGTAGTGGCGGCCGGGGAAGACTGGGGGGACGGCCGCCGCCCGTCTGCGGGCCGGGTGGTTGCAGATCTCGGACCGGCGGGGGACCCCGGCACCGACATTCCCGCCGTCCTCCACCGTCACGGGTTGCCCCCCGGATTCCCACCGGAAGTGCTGGCGGCAGCCGCCGGCCTGCCCCGCGAGGTTCGCCCCGAGGACCGCGCGGGCCGCGAGGATCTGAGGGATCTCGGCACGGTAACCATCGACGGCGAGGATGCCCGCGATCACGACGACGCCGTCTCCATCCGCCGCCTGCCCGGCGGCGGCTACCGCCTGTGGGTGCACGTGGCCGACGTCGCCCACTACGTTCCCGAGGGCGGGGTACTGGATCGGGAGGCCGGCGACCGGGGAACGAGCGTCTACCTGGTGGATCGGGTCTTGCCCATGTTCCCGCCGGCCCTGTCTGAGGGTATCGCTAGCCTCAACCCGGGAGTGGAGCGCCTGGCGGTCACGGTCACCCTGGACTTCGGTCCCGGGGGCGCGCTCCGGCGCAAGGAGTTCTGCCGCAGTCTGATCCGGGTCGACGAGCGCATGACCTACCCCCGGGTCAAGGCTATTCTGGACGGCGATCCGGTCCTCTGCCGGCACCACGCCCCCTTGGTGGAGCCCCTGGGGACGATGCGGGAACTGGCCCTCCAACTGCGGGAAGGCCGCCGCCGGCGAGGCAGCCTGGACTTCGAGTTACCGGAAGCCGAGGTTGAACTGGACGCGGGGGGCAATCCCGTCTCGATCAAACGGGCCGAGCGATCGGTGGCCGACCAGATCATCGAGGAGTTCATGCTGCAGGCCAACCAGGCGGTGGCCGCCCATCTCGAAGAACGGGGTTTCCCCTTGCTCTACCGCGTCCACGAGCCGCCCGACCCCTCCCGCCTGGAGGACCTGGCCGAGTTCCTGGGCGCCTTGGGCTTTGTGTTGGGTACCCGGGGGGCTCTGCACCGGCGCCTACAGGCGGTCGTCGAGCGGGCCCGGGGCGGGCCCCTGGCCGACGTCGCCGGGGTGGCCGTCCTCCGCTCGCTCAAGCTGGCCCGCTATAGCCCAGAGGACGCCGGGCACTTCGGATTGGCCACCCGCTGCTACACCCACTTCACGTCACCGATCCGCCGCTACCCCGATCTGGTTGTCCACCGTCAACTGGTCGAGGCCATGGCGGGGAAGCAACCTGGCTCTCCCGCCTCCCTGGGGGAAGTGGCAGACGTGGCGTCAGCCCGCGAGCGGCGGGCGGCAGAAGCCGAGATGGAGGGAATTCTGGTCAAGAAGGTGCGCTACCTGGCCGCGCGACTGGGTGAGGTCTACCCGGGTAAGATCACCGGCGTTACCTCGTTCGGCTTCTTCGTGGGGTTGGAGAACACAGTGGAAGGCCTGGTACACGTATCCACCCTGGGCGACGACTACTACCGGTTCGATCCCGCCCGCCAGGCCCTGGTGGGCAGGAGGTCGGCCCGCCTCTACCGGCCCGGCCAGGCCGTCCAGGTGCAGGTGGCCCGGGCCTCGATAGCCACCCGCCAGGTGGAGTTCATGCTGGTCGGTGGTCCCCCCGATCGCCCCCCGCCCAAGGCCCGGCGGCGGGGAGGAGCGCGGTCCAGAAGCGGTCGCTGACTCCTATCTTGGTGGGCGCCGGCCTACCCGGTCCCATACGTGGTCGCCGGTGACGACTACCCCCTGGTCCCTGATCTCTTTGGCCCAGGGAACTCCCCGCTCCAGCAGGTGGGTGAACTCGGCCACCGTGTAGCCCCTGGGCTCAACGCCCCCGGTGGCTACCGAGTAGAGCAACTCCGACCGGTCCAGCGGGTGCGGGGGCAGGTCGTCGGCGATCACGATGAGGTCGAGATCGCTCCAGAGGTTGAAGTCTCCCCGGGCGACCGAGCCGGTCACGACCACGGCCAAGGAGGCCAGTAAGGTCTGGAGGTTGGCGGCGTACCGCCGGGCCTGTTCCAGCAGTTCCTCCCGCTGCCGGCGGCGGGCTTCAGTCAGCTTCTGCAAGGCCGGCAGCCTCCCTCGCGTACTGGATGACCTCTTGAGCTGCCGAGACGGCATCGTCAGCGGTCCGCCGGTCGTAGAACTCGGCCGGGGTGCCGGATGCGTAGGCGTCGGGATAGCGGGGGGGGATGTAGTGACGGTCCAGGGTCCGGGCCCGGTTGGCGAGACCGGCGGGGAGGGTGGCCCCGGCCTGCTCAAGCTGCTCGGCCAGCCGCAACACCGAGTGACCGGTGGCCGGCAATCCCCAACCCCGGAGGAGGCCCTTCAGGGCGTACTCCGCGCTCTGCTGCGCTTTGAAGGAGGCCCAGGAGTAGTCTCCGGCCTCTAGGTCGCGGCGGGCGGAAGCCAGAGTGTACGCCGCCCATTCTGACCAGCGGGCCAACTCCTCCCGGTCAAAGAACTGCACAGCACTCCCTCCAGCGTCCGGACGGGTCCTGAGCCGAGCATACCAGTTGTCCCGGCGGGCCGTCAAACGCTCCTGACCGGCAACCGGCATCAGCTTCCCGGCATCCGCCGTAGTAGCCACCCGTGCCAGTCGAGGGTCAGTTCCTCCACGGTCACTCCCGTCAACTCGACCAGGGCGCCGGCACTGCTCAGGCCGTCGCCGATCATGTCCACCAACCGGCGTAGGGCATCGGGACCATGCCGCATGGTCAGGTACTCCGCCAGCGCGAATGCGTACTCGTAGGTCCACTGCCGCCAGTGACCGGCAACCGGGCTGGTGTTGAACGCCTCGGCCAGGTCTCCCGGCGTCGGGAGACCCAGGACCCGGCTGAGCGACGGCTGGGAACGGAAGAAGTCCTCGCGGCGCCGGCCCTCGAGTTGTCCCGCAGCCAGACCGGCCATTCCCTCGGATAGCCACGCGGGGATGGCTGCCGGCGCCGGGTCGCGCGCCCGGGCGTACCGCCAGAGCAGGAGGTGGTTGAGTTCATGCACGAGGAGCTGATAGAAAGACTGGTCACTTCGTTCGGCGGATGAAACCATCAGTACGGCGTTTGCGTAGGTGGTCCCCAGGAGTCTGGCGGAAGGCGGCCGGTGGGCGGCGGCCCCCAGTTGCTGCTTGGACTCGAAGACATAGACGGTCACCGGTACGGAAGCCCAGCCGGGGAGGGGCTCGTCCCCGGCCAGGAGGGGCCCAAGGGCTTGGTCGAAGCCTTGCTCTCCCAGCCGTACCAGCGAGTCGAGATCTCCCCGGTGGCCCGGCCAGACCCGCAACTGCAGGCGCTCGGTGGCGGCCACCAGCCAGTTTACGGAAGGGAGGGCGAGCGGCGGGAACACATGACCCACCCGCCAGCCCTCAGCGGCTGCAAACGCCTCTAACTGAAGCGTCACTCGCGGTACGCGGGAGAACTGACAGACGATGGTTACGAGAACGGGATCTCCCGGCTCAGACCCGGTGATGGCCCAACGTTCGAGGTCGCCCGGCGGCTCCAGGGCGAGCTGAAGCAGCCGGGCCATGGCGGGCTGATCCAGGCCGTGGCGGGTAGTAACCAGATCGGTGACTTCGGCCCACTCGCCGCCGGCGATCAGATCCAGCACCCGGGCGACCGCTTCCTCGGCGGTGCCCGTCTCGGGACCCACGTGTTCCGGCCAGGGAGGCTGCCGCCCGGCAGACAGGGCCAGGACCGAGACTATCGCCAGTACCACCAGGGTTACCTCCAACCACTGCCCCAGACTTCCCCGGAGCCTGCCTGTACCTGGTCCGGGCCTGCTCATTTGCTGCCGTCACCTCCCGCCCCCAGCATATTCCACCCCGTTACCTGGAAACCCTCGCCAGTGGCGAGCCAGCCGGCGCCACGAAGAGAAAACCCCCGCCCCACAACCTGGGCGGGGGGACGAAGCCCGGTTGTCCTAGCGTCCGACGTAGTCGGGCAGCAGGATGGGTGCGGAGGCCTGACCGAGACCGGCCGCGGCCACCTCCTGGTTGAAGCGGGCCACGTGCTCCACCGACGGGGTACCCACCTTGACCGTGGGGGCCTGCTCGGCCGCGTGGCGTCCCGCCCGGCGGCCGAAGACCAGGATGTCCAGCAGGCTGTTGCCCATCAGCCGGTTGCGCCCGTGAATGCCGCCGGCTGCCTCGCCGGCGACGTACAAGTTGGCGACCTGCGGGCAGCGGCCATGCTCGTCGATCTCAATGCCACCGTTCTGGTAGTGCAGGGTGGGGTAGATCAGGATCGGATCCTGGCTCATGTCGATGCCGAAGCGCTCATACTGCCGGAACATCGCCGGGAGCTCCTTGCGTACCGTTCCCGGGCCGTGAATGCGTTCGATCATGGGGCTGTCCAGCCAGACCCCGGGTTGCCCGGTCTCGGTGGCGAAGCCCTTGCCCCGATCACTGCACTCCCGGATAATGGCCGCCGACACGGCGTCGCGCGTCTCCAGCGGGAACACGAACTGCTCACCTTCCGCGTTGACCAACTGAGCCCCGACCCCGCGGACCTTCTCGGTGACCAGCTGGCCCAGCATCTGCTCGGGAAAGGCCACGCCGGTGGGGTGGAACTGGGTGGCGTCCAGGAAGGCCAGCCGGCCTCCGGCCCGGTAGGCCATAATCAGGCCGTCGGCCGTCGCCCCGTAGTGATTGGAGGTCGGGAAGCCGGAGACGTGCAGGCGGCCAAAGCCACCGGTGGCCAGAATGGTGGTCCGGGCCCGGGCCACCAGGAACTGCCCGGTCTCGAAGTTCTGCATGAGGGCGCCGGCGCACTTCCCCTCCTGGTCGAGGACAAGCTCCAGCACCGGGCAGAACTCGATGAAGGGGACGTCCCGGTTCAGGAGTTCGTCCCGCAGCGTCCGCATGATCTCGGCCCCCGTGTAGTCGCGGGCGAAGTGCATGCGCTTGCGGGACGTCCCGCCGCCGTGAATGGACATCATGGTGCCGTCCGGCTGCTTGGAGAACATGCAGCCCAGGTCCTCCAGCCACTTGATCACCAGGGGGGCGTCGCTGGTCAGGGCGCGCACCAGCTCTGGCTTGTTGGTGAAGCCGCCGCCGCCCAGGACGTCCAGGTAGTGAATCACGGGTGAGTCATTGGGCTTGCTGGCGGCCTGGATGCCGCCCTGGGCCATCATTGTGTTGGCGTCGCCCAGGCGGAGCTTGGTCACCAGCAGCACCCGGCTGCCCAGTTCGTGAGCGGTGAGGGCGGCGGCGACTCCCGCCCCCCCGCCGCCGATGACCAGGACGTCAACGTCGAGATCGGGTTCCGGCAAGGGCCGGACGGGGTCGATCACGCTACGCGCTTCCAGAAGGTTGACCAGTTCATGGGGCATGCTGTCACCCGCATTGGGGCCGATCTTCACCGGGCGTTGGGTGTCCTCCCGGAAGTCGGGATGGAAGCCGCGGAGGAGGGCGTCCTTCTCATCCGGGGTGAGCCGGGGGTGCTTCTCCTCGAGCCGCCGCTCGCGGGTCGCGGCCACCTTGGCGATGGATTCGCGCATTGACGCACTGTACACGGGTTACCCTCCTCAGGCCTCTATGTCGCGGGAGTTGTAGAGTTCCTTGAGCTGGGCCAGATCCATGTCGGCGATCCGATCCAGATCCGAATCAAACTTGCCCGCCTTGACCTCGGCCACCCGATCGGCCAGGTGTGCGGCCGGACGGGCGAGGTAACGGGCGTAGAGTCGACGCGCCAGAAGGCCTACGTTAGGCTGAACCTCTTCCGCAGGGCAGCGGGAGGCGCACAGCCCGCACATTATGCAGTCAAAGGACTTGTCGGCCACCCCGGCGATGTCTCCCCGCATGGCCCGGGCCATGTAGTCCATCACGTCGATGCCCTGCGGGCAGACCCGGGTGCAGGTGTTGCACCCCAGGCAGCGTGGCAACTCGGGGTAGAGCTGGAGCAGGGTGGCCAGGTTGGGCTTGAGCTGGGTCAGGCCGTAGGTAGCCTTGTTGGCCGGGTAGAAGGGGATCTGGGTCAGGTACATCTCCGGCTCCACCACCGTCTGGCAGGCCAGGCCGACCTTGAGCCGGTAGTCGCCCCGGGTACGGTACACCGTACCGCAGGCCCCGCAGAAGCCACCGCGGCAGCCGGCCCCCCTCACCAGACGGTAGCCGGCGTACTCCATGGCCCGCATGATGGTCAGGCCCTTGGGCACCTGGTAGCCCTTGCCCATGATGTATATGGTGATGAGTTCCGGCTCGGGTTGAGCCATCTTCCCTTCCCCCTTCGTAAGGCCTCAGTATTCCTGGGGCAACTGCTTGAGTTGTTCGTAGGTGAAGACCGGCCCGTCCAGGCACACGTACTTGGCGCCGATGTTGCAGCGGCCGCACTTGCCCACCCCGCACTGCATCTTCAGCTCGAGCGTGGTCACGATCTGGTCGTCCGCGAAGCCCAGCTTGGTCAGAGACGCCAGGGTGTACTTGATCATGATGGGCGGCCCGCAGGTGACGGCGACCGTTCCTTCCGGTGAGGGACCCAGCCGCTCCAGGAAGTGGGGGACCAGGGCTACCGCACCCTGCCAGTCGCCGTTGGCGGCGTCCACCGTCAGGTGCACCCCAACATCCTTAACCCGGGGCCAGTTCTCCATGATCTCCCGCTTGAAGCAGAGATCCTGGGGCGACCGGGCGCCGTAGACGATGTCCACCCGGCCGTAACGATCGCGCTCGTCCAGGCAATGGTTTATGAGGGCCCGCAAGGGGGCCAGGCCTATCCCGCCGCCAACGAACAGGAGGTTTCTGCCCGCCCAGTCTTCAAGGGGAAACCAGTTACCGTAGGGACCGCGGACACCCACCTTGTGGCCTGGCTCCGCCTCGTGCAGGGCCCCGCTGACCCGCCCCACCCGCTTCACGCTGAACTCCAGGGGTCCCCGCCGGGCGGCGGTGGAGGTGATGGAGATCATCGCCTCTCCCACCCCGAAGACGGACACCATGGCGCACTGCCCCGGGCGGTAGGCGAAGCTGCCGGTGTTGTCCGGCTCCACCACAAAAGTCTTGACGTCGCCCGTCTCGGGGATGATGTCCTTGATGGTGGCTATCTCGGGGACCAGTGGGTTCATGGGAGTACCTCCCCCAGATCGGTCAGGACGGCGACCATGTGCAGGTCCGCCGGGCACTTCTCGACGCAGCGGCCGCAGCCCACGCAGCCGTAGGCGCCGTGGTTGGCCGGTGAGTAGCTGAGCTTGTGCAGGAAGCGGTTACGCACCCGCTGCTTCTTGGCCGGCCGGGGGTTGTGACCGCCGGCCATCAGGAGGAAGTCCTTGAACTGGCAGGAATCCCAGCCCCGCAACCGCCGGCCCCGGGTGCCCCGAGAAGTGTCGAAGATGGCCGTGCAGTAGCAGGTGGGGCACAGATAAGCGCACGTGCCGCAACTGCGGCAACGCCGGGCCACTTGCTCCCAGTAGGGATGCTCAAAGAATCCCTCCAGCCGGGCCGCCAACCTGTCGGTGGTCAGCTTCTCGGCCAGGGGGATCCTCAACTCGCGGCAGGCATCGCGGGCGCCAGTGTCGGGAGCGGGGGCCAGAAGACCGGCCACTGCCTGCAGGGCCTCCTCGCCCCGGGCCGTCACCGCCTCCACCAGGTAGCCATCATCGGCGGGGTAGAACATGACGTCCGAGCCCCGCTCGTCGGCGGGCGATACTCCCATTGCCCGGCAGAAGCAGTAAGGGCCCGGCTCGCGACAGGCCACGGTCAGGACCGTCGTCGCCTCCCGGCGCCGGCGGAATAACTCGTCCACGAAAGTCCCTTCCAGCAGGACCTGGGCGATAAGAGCCAGGCCGGCGGCGTCACAGGGCCGCCCGCCGAAGACAACCTGCGGCGCCGGGGCCGGAGCCTCGCGCAAGGAGAGGTTCTCATCACCGCCCGTGAACTCCAGCACCGCCTCGGTCTGCGGGTACACCAGACCCTTGAGCGAGTTGACGGGGTTGACGTAGGAGGTGGCGATAGCCTGGCCGGTCCACGGTCGCAGCAAGACGAGGCCGTCTTCGGTCGCCGGGGCGTATACCTGGGCTTGCCGGCCCAAAGTCTCCAGCAAGCGGGGCAGGGCACCGGCCCTCATGAGCTTCACAGTGTCTCGTCCCCCTCCCGCCAACCCTCGGGATCGTCGGGGCTGAAGTGGCCCAAGGGTTCCGCCTCCTGCGGCCGGTGGGGATCGGGCACCGCGAAGAGGTCCCGGATGTCCTTCATGAACTTCTCATTGAGTAACATCAGGGGAATCCCCACCGGGCAGGCCCGCTGGCACTCGCCGCAGGCCACGCAGCGCCCGGCCACGTGGTAGGCGCGGGTGAAGTGGAACATGAAGTGATCGGCCAGCCCGGTGGTGCGCTCCAGCCACTCGGGGTTGTCCAGCGAACAGGCAACGCAGTTGCAGGCCGGGCAGGCGTTGCGACAGGCGTGGCAGCGAAGGCAACGCTCGAGGTGGCGGGCCCAGAAGGCGTAACGATCATCCGGGCCGAGCTTCTCCAGGGCCTCGACGCCTTCAAACTCCCGTTGGGCACCGGGCAGGGGCTCTTCCAGCCAGGTATCGGCCGTCCGGGGACTGGGGTCGGCGCAAGCCAGGCACCGGTCGAGCAGGCAGTCGGACCGGGGGAAGCTCAGGCGGCCGCCGGCGGTCGTGAGAGCGACCGTCTCCCCGTTGACCTCGGCCCCGAACACCGGCCGGCCGGCGAGGCGGCGGGCCTTGTCCGGGTCCACGGCTCCCCGGCAGGCTACACCCACGACGTAGACCTGGTCGCGACCGACCCTCTTGTCGGCGACCAGGCGTTCCAGGCCCAGGCCATCGCAACCCCGGGCCACGATGCCGGCCGGGCCGGCGGCAGTCTCGTCCAGAAGGTAGCGGGCCAGACCCGGACCGCAGAAAGGATCGAGGACCAGCTTGCCGGCCTCGTCGGCGTTCTTTGCAAACCAGGGCACCGGCCGGGAGGGCTCGAGCCCGGGCCCAAAGCCGATGAACAGGCTCACCCGGCCCTCGGCCAGGAGGCTGCCGGCGATGCTCCGCAGCTTGGCTTGGCGCTCGTTCACGTCTCTTCCCTCATCTTCCGGTTAGGTCCCAGCCGCCGGAGATCGGCGGTCATCTCCCGGACCACCTGGGCGAACCGATGTCCCTCGGCGGCGGAGATCCACTCCACCCGGAAACGCTCCGGCTCCATGCCCAGGTACTCGAGGAATCGCTTGACCAGGGAGTAGCGGCGGCGGGTGAAGAGGTTGCCGGAGGTGTAGTGACAGTCGCCGGGGTGGCACCCGGCCACCAGCACACCGTCGGCCCCTCGCTGGAAGGCCCGTAGCACGAAGGAAGGGTTCACCCGGCCCGAGCAGGGCACGCGGATAAGCCGGATGGCGGCGGGGTACTCCAGCCGGCTGGTGCCGGCCAGGTCGGCCCCCGCATACGTACACCAGCGGCAGGCAAAGCCCACGATCCGCGGTTCCCAGGTCAAAGACACAGCGTGCCCACCTCCGCCAGGATCTGTTCATCGGTGAATCCCTTGAGCTTCATGGCGCCGCTGCGGCAGGCCGCCGCGCAGGCCCCGCAGCCCTGGCAGAGGCCGGCGTTGACCGAAGCCACCTGCCGGTCCTTGAGAGCCTTGGGCTCGATGGCGTGGTAGGGGCAGATCGGCTGACAGGCCAGGCAACCGGAGCACCGGCTCTCGTCGACCGCCGCCACCAGCGGGTCGGCGGCCAGCTCGTCCCTCGAGAAGAGCGCCAGCACCTTAGCGGCGGCGCCGGAAGCCTGGGCGACCGACTCCGAGATGTCCCTCGGGGCCTGGACGGAGCCGGCCAGGAAGATGCCACGAGTCATGGTCTCCACCGGCCGCAGTTTGGGATGGGCCTCGCTGAAAAAGCCGTGCTCATCTGTTCCTACCTTCAAGATCTGGGCCAGGCCGCGGGCTTCCTCCCGGGGCACGGCGGCCGTGGCCAGGACCACGAGGTCGGCAGCGATCTCTACCGCCTGCCCGGAGAGAGTATCCACGCCCTTGACCAGCAGGCGGCCATCCTCGGGGTAGACCCGGGCCACCCGGCCCCTGAGGTACAAGGCCCCGTCGGCCTCCACTGCCCGCTGGACAAACTCCTCGTATCCCTTGCCCCCCGCCCGTACGTCCATGTAGAAGATGTAAGCCTGCCCGTCAGGGACCTTGTGGCGGTACAACATAGCGTGCTTGGCCGTGTACATGCAGCATATCTTGGAGCAGTAGGGCTTGCCCTTGTCCGGATCCCGAGAACCGACGCACTGGATGAAGACAACCTCGCGGGGGATCTTCCCGTCCGAGGGCCGCCGGATCACACCGTCGGTCGGGCCCGAGGAGGAGTTCAGGCGTTCAAAGGCCAGGCTGTCGATGACGTCGGGGTACTTGCCGTAGCCGTACTCGCCGAAAGCTTCCCGGGGTAGAACGTCGAAGCCGGTGGCCACCACGATGGCGCCCACCTTCTCCTCTCGCACCGTCTCGGTCTGTTCGAAGTCCACCGCCCCGACGGGGCAGATCTTGGCACACACCCCGCACTTGCCTTTCTCGAAGTAGGTGCAGTGCTCCCGGTCGATGACCGGGCGATTGGGGACCGCCTGGGGGAAGTTGACGCCAATGGCCTTGCGGGAACCCAGCCCCCGCTCGAAGTCACTCGGTATCTTGCGCGGGCACTTCTCCTGGCACAGCATACAACCGATGCACTTGTCCCAGTCCACATAGGCTGGCTTGCGGGCGATCTTCACCGTGAAGTCGCCGACGTAGCCGGTCACCTCTCGGACCTCACTGTAGGCGAGAACCTCAATGAGGGGGTGCCGGGCCACCTCGGCCGTCCGGGGGGTCAGGATGCACGAGGCGCAGTCCAGGGTAGGGAAGGTCTCCGACAACTGGGCCATTCTCCCTCCCAGGTTGGGCCCCTGCTCCACGAGGATCACGGGGCAACCAGCCTCGGCGATGTCGGTGGCCGCCTGCATGCCGGCAATGCCGCCCCCGATCACCAGGGCCTTGCGGTGGACCGGGAACTTCAGGGGTTCCAGCGGTTCGTCCCGGCGGACCTTGGCCACCATGGCGGCCACGATAGCGCTGGCCTTGACGGTGGCCTCCTCGCGATCGGTATGCACCCAACTGCACTGCTCGCGAATGTTGGCGATCTGCACCAGGTAGGGGTTCAGACCGGCCATCCGGGCGGCCTCCCGGAAAGTGCTCTCGTGCATGCTGGGCGAGCAGGCCGCCACAACCACGCCGCTCAGCCGCTTCTCCTGGATGGCCTGCTTGATCAGGTTCTGCCCCGGCTCCGAGCAGAAGTACTTGTAGGTCTCGGCGTGCACGACCCCGGGGATGGCCCTTGCCGCTTCGGCCACCCGTTCCACATCAACCGTCCCCGCTATGTTAAGGCCGCACCAGCACACGAAAACCCCGATCCTGGGCAAGTCAGTTCACCTCGGGAAGCAGCGATTTCTTCCTCAGGACGGGCCGGGGGTCGACGGCGTGACCGCCGAAAGCCCCGTCCAAGCCCAGGGCCAGGGCCAGGAGTTGCGTGAAGTAGACCACCGGCAAGGCGGTGCCGGCCTGCTCAAGGTTGTAGGAGCAACTGGGGCAACTGGTCACCACCAGATCGGCCCCGCCTGCGGCGGCCGACCGGACCACTGCGGCGGCGGCCGACCGGCCCCCATCCCGCAGCGCGAGGTAGGCGCCGCAGCACTCCGTCTTGAGGGCGAAATCCACCGGCTCCGCCCCCAGGGCCCGGAGGAAGTCCTCCAGGATGGTGGGGGCCTCCGGGTCGTCAAAGCACATGTCCTCCGGTGGCCGCAACAGCAGGCAACCGTAATAGGGTGCCACCCTCAGGCCGGCCAGGCCTTTCGACACCTTCGCGGCCAGACCCTCAAAGGTAACATCTCGCTTCAGGATCTCCAGCAAGTGGTGGACTTGCCGCCCGCCGGAGTAGTCGGCTTCCACAAAGGACTTGAGCTTCTCCTGGATCTCGCGGTTGGTTGCCACCAGCCGGTTGGTCCGGCGCAGTACGTTAAGACAGCCTGAGCAGAGGGTGACCAGGTCCGCCCCCGCCCCGTCGGCGGCGGCCAGCGCGCGGTAAGGGGAGACCAGGTTGATGATGGCGTCCGTGGCCAGCGGGAAGACGGCGCCACAGCACTGCCAGGTATCCAGCTCGGCCAGTTCGAGCCCCAGTCGCCGGGCGCTCTCCCGCGCGGTAACATCGAAGTTGCGAGCCTGCTCGTGCAGGGTGCAGCCGGGGAAGTAACGGTATGCCAAGGGTTCCCCCCACCTCTGCTAGCTTGAATACTTGCGGAGGAAACTGACGATGGTCTGCTGGGGCGCTCCCGGCGGCGGCGGGCCCAGGGCGGCCCTGGGAACGCCGCGCCGCAGCAGGATGACTCGGAGTGCTTCCATGGTGCGGGAGAGGTCGACTCCCCGCGGGCAGCGGGCGGCGCAGGTGTGGCAGGCCGCGCATAGCCAAATGGCGTTGGCCGCCAGGGCCTCCTCTACCTGTCCGAGCTGCAGTAGCCGGATCACCCGGTGGGGAAGGATCCCCATCTCCCTCTCCAGAGGGCAGCCGGCCGAGCACTTGCCGCACTGGTAGCAGAGGGCGACCGTCTCGCCGCTGATCTCCTGGAGCTTGGCGATCAGATCGGTACGCAGCGTGTCCCTGTTGATGCGCATTTTTCCCCCACCGAGAACTACGTGTATAACTCGCTATTCTACTGCCGCCCCGGTAACCCTTCTGTCATGATGTTCCGCCGTCGATGTTAGAAATCTCCGTCAGTGTATCTCCCGCGCCCGTTGACAGGTTCCGCTCTCGGGGCCTATGATCGGCCGGGGAGCGATGTCAGATGCGAAGCGACGATCTGAAACTGGTGGCCACCAACCGCAGGGCCAGGTATGACTACCACCTCGAGGACACTCTCGAGGCCGGCTTGGTGTTGGTCGGTTCCGAGGTGAAGTCGCTTCGCCTGGGCCGGGCCAGCCTGGCCGACAGCTATGCCACGGTCGATCAGGGGGAGGCCTACCTCCACAACATGCATATTAGCCCTTACGAGCAGGCCAATCGCTTCAACCACGAGCCCAAGCGGACCCGGAAGCTGCTCCTGAACAAGGACGAGATCCGAACTCTGGCCGGCAAGGTGTCGCAGCGGGGGTACACGCTGGTGCCGGTTCGGGTGTACTTCCGCCGGGGGCGGGCCAAGGTGGAGATCGCGCTGGCCCGCGGGAAGAAGACCTACGACCGGCGCCGGGACATAGCCGAACGGGACGCCCGGCGAGCTATTGAGCGGGCCTTGAAAGAGCGCCGTTGACGGGAGGAGCCGATCCGTGAAGCTGCTGGTACTCGTCTACGAGGACTTCGCCGAGTTCGAGGTGACGTTACTGGGCTTCGTCGCCCGGCAGGAAGGCAATGATGTCGTCACTGCGGGGCTGGACGACGCCATGCGGGTGCGCGGCCTGGGGGGCCTGACGGTAGTGGCCGACATCCCGCTCGGCGCGGTCAAGGTTGAGGACTATGAGGCGCTGGTGGTGCCGGGGGGGACACCGGAGATCCTGATCGACCGCCAGGATGTCGGGGACTTGATCCGCTCTTTCGACCGGGCCGGCAAGATCGTCGCCGCCATCTGCATGGCCCCAATCCACCTGGCCCGGGCCGGCGTGCTGGCCGGGCGTTCCTTCACGACCAGCGCCAGCCAGAACTGGCGAGGGGTCTTTGACTGGCCTCGCAAGCTCGAGCGCCCGGTCGTCACCGACGGCAACATCATCACCGCCCAGGGACCAGCCTTCGTTGAGTTCTCGCTCACCCTGATGGAGCGGTTGGGCGCCTACCGGCAGGCTGAGCACGCCCGGCTGTGGCGGGAAGAACTGAGCGTTCAAGAGCCGGGGCCGTCCTGACAGCCTTAGCTCGGCGGGATGGACGACCGCGATTTGCTGCTTGCGGCGGGCGGCAGGCTCTGTTAGAATGAAAGTCCACCCCATCGTCAGGTGGAGTTTGGGGGCGAGTCAGATTCGACGTCGGCAGTGCCGGCGGGAGAAGCAGGCCGGGGACCAGGACCCCGTAATCAACCTGGACCAAGTAGAAACGCCAACGAGAGCTACGCTCTGGCTGCCTAGCGCAGCCACGTCCCTCCAGCCCAATCCTGCGGGGCTGCCAGGGGCGTCAAACTAGCGGGATACCGCCAGGGAAACCGGTCCGGGTCCCCGGCGGGAACCTTACGGGCCTGGCCCCAACCGGATCCTTCCCTTGGGAGCCGGGACGGGCGACCAAAGCAAAGCAAGGGATAAGCCTGTAGAAGCTCCCGTCAGTGCGCCGGCGGACCCGCCGGGCAGCTCGGCGGCGCCTCCACCAGTTCGCGGCTCCGGGGAGACCCCCGGAGCCGCGCCGTTGGCAGGAGGGAGCATTGCCGGCGGAGAACATCTGGGTATGCCTTACCAGGGGTTCTCGATCATCGACTTCCACATCCATTTCCCCCTAGGCTGGAACATGGGCCGGGCGGCGAAGCGTGACCCGCAGGCTGACTACGCCCGGCAACGACGCGCTCGGTGGCGCTTGGAGTGGGATTTCCCCGAACCGGAGGAGATCCCATCGCCTGAGGAGGTGGCGGACCGCTGGGCGGGTGAGGTGGACCGCCACGGGCTTGACCGGGTGGTGGTGGTCACCGGGGGCGACAACGATATCCTGGCCAGACTGGTCAGCCGTCACCCCGGCAAGCTGCTGGGCATGGCCCACCACTCGCTGGAACGGCCCGATGCCGCCGCTGAACTGGCCCGAGCTCTCGGCGAACTGGGGCTGCGGGGTTATAAGGTCATCGGCACCGGCCTGGGAGTCAGCCTGGACGACCCGGCCCTGCAGCCGGTATGGCGCCTGCTCGAAGAACGCTCGGCCCCCCTCCTGATCCACTTCGGCTTCCTCGGTCTTGGCGGCGGCCATACCGCCAATCAGGATCCGTTAACCATCGCCGGTGTGGCCCGCCGTCATCCCGGTTTGCCCATCATAATCCCCCACTTCGGCTCCGGCTACTGGGAGGAACTACTTCGCCTGTGTTGGGCCTGCCCCAACGTAATGGTGGATACGTCCGGCTCCAACCAGTGGGTCCGCTGGCTTCCTTACCGTTTGGACCTTGAGGATCTGTTCCGAAAGGCCTACGAGACGATAGGGCCCCGCCGTCTCCTCTTCGGGACCGACTCCAGCTGGTTCCCCCGTGGCTTTGTGTTCCGTTACCTGCAAGAACAGATGCGGGCTTGCCGCCTGATCGGCATGCCCGACCAGGCCATCCAGGACATATTCGGCGGCAACGCGGCCCGCCTGCTGGACCTGCCGTGGCCCCCGCAGGGCGGCGAGTGTTCGGCTGCGCCTGCCCGGGGGGGTTGACCCCGGCATGGTGCGTTTCACCGGCGCCGTGCTCGTCTCCATCGCTCTTCTCGGGGCGGGATCCCCGCCCACCCCACTGGCAGCGGCCCGGGTGTTGGACCTGCAATGGCAGGTCGGCGCGGGACAGGCCACCCTGGTCATAAACGTGGCCGGGCGACCCGGTTTGGCCGTTTCTCCCCGCGAAGAGGACGCGCTGATCGTCGACATACTGGGAGCAAGGCCGGTGCCCGGGCTGGTAGCCCCTGTCCCCTCCGGCGAGGGCGGCGTCCGCGGGGTCCACGTCCGGCACCATGAGGGAGCCCCCGGGTTCACCAGGGTGACGCTGGAGCTGGACGGCCCGGTGAACCACCGGGCCCGCTTCGATCCACTGGCCTCGGCCGTCCTGGTCGACATCGGTTATCAGATCACCAGACTAGCCCACGAGGGTCAGGGCGCCGGGGCCCGGGTCATCGTTGAGGCCAACGGCCCCGTCGGCTGCCAGGTGCTCCTCCTGGAGAGCGAGGGGCGGCTAGTAGTGGACTTGCCGGGGACGACCCTGGCCCCAAGCCAGCCTCCGGGGTCCCTTCCGGTCGTCAACTCCGCGGTCCGCGAGTTGCGGGTTCTCGAATCGGCGACCGGCGTGAGAGTTGCGGTAGGGTTTGAGGGAGCGCCTCCGCACGTCCTGGCCGGCCACCGGGGGCTGGAGATCTCTTTCGCGCCCCGGATTCGTAAGGTCGCCCTGGCCACCTCGGTGTGGGGAACTCCCCGGCTGCTGGTGCACACCTCGGCTCCTGCCGTGATCCAGGAGACGCTGGAGCTTAGCCCCCAGATGCTGACGCTGGAGTTCCCCCAGGCCTTCCTCCTCGACGAGGTCCCCGCGGCGCAGCTGACCGGGTCGGGCATGGTGGAGGCGGTCCGGGTGATCGGTTCACCCGGTGGTGACCCCGGGGTCAGGCTGGAGGCCGATCTCCGCCTGTACGGCAGCCACACCCTGGTCTGGAACCAGCCGGGGACCTTGCTCATGGTAGAGTTCCACCCCCCCGACCTGCGCGGGTTCATAGTGGCCGTGGACGCGGGGCACGGTGGTTACGACCCCGGGGCCCTGTCCCGCCGGGGAGGCATCCAGGAGAAGGACATCACCCTGGACCTGGCCTTGCGACTGGGCGCCCGGCTGGCGGAGGTGGGGGCCACCGTTGTTCACACCCGGGACCGGGATGTCTTCCTCAGCAACCAGGAGCGGGTGGCACTGGCCAACCGGGTGGGGGCCCATGTTCTGGTATCCATTCACCTGAACTCCTACCGCGACCCGTCGGTCCGGGGTCTGGAGACCTACCGGGCCCGCGCCAACGCTGGTGGCACCGAACTGGCCGAGTTCATCCAGGCCGCGGTGTTGGAGCATACGGGACTGCCCGACCGCGGCCTCCGTTGGGAGGACTTCACGGTGTTGGTGCAGGCGGAGATGCCCGCCGTCATGGTGGAGGTCCTCTATCTCTCCAGCCCCACCGACGCTTCCCTTGCCGCCGACCCGGCCTTCCGCGATCGCGTGGCCGAGGGTATGTCTGTGGGTTTGGTTCGCTACTTCACGGCCTGGCGGCTCCGGGAGAGACGATGACCCGGCCTGACTGCCCTCCCGGT
Source organism: bacterium (assembly GCA_031082145.1). Classification (GTDB taxonomy): domain Bacteria; phylum Bacillota; class Sulfobacillia; order UBA995; family UBA995; genus Ess09-15. Next base: position 132,725 of record JAVHLP010000006.1, read on the forward strand.
GGGAGCGGCACACTAGCGCCGTGGACGGGCGCCCGTTGTTCGAGCCCCAGGCCCTGTACGTCGAGCGCGGGGCGGAGAGGTATCCCCTGGGTGAGACGTTGGTCAGGCGCTACCTCGGGCGCGGCGTTCCGGTTCACTGGGTCGACGACCACAACCGGATACCCGAGTTGAGGGCGTGGCCCGATCGCACCCTGCCCCAGAAGAAGCGCTTGCTCATCCTTGGCGTGCGGAAGACCATCCGGCTCGTCCCCAACCGGCTCTCGGCCGACTACATACTGCCGTTCACCTCGTCCGGCTGCCCGGCGATGTGCGTCTACTGCTACCTCCTGTGCACTTTCTTCACCAACTCCTACCTGAGGGTATTCGTGAACCGGGATGAGATCTGGCGGGCCGTGGACCGGAAGGAAGCCCACACCGACCGGGACATCGTGGTTGAGATCGGCTCCAACAGCGACCTGGTGCTGGAGGACACCCTGACCGGCAGCCTGCAATGGGCCATCGACCGGTTCTCGGGATTGCGCCGGCTCCAGGGGACCCTGGCGACCAAGTTCGCCGCCGTGGAACCCCTGTTGGCGCTGGACCACCGTCGCCGTACCCGGCTCCGGGTCAGCGTGAACCCCGAACCCATCGTCCGCCGGCTCGAAGTGGGCACAGCCCCTCTGGATCGCAGGCTGGAGGCGGCCCGGATGCTCCACCAGGCTGGTTACCCGGTGGGGGTGAACCTGGCCCCGGTTGTCCTCGAGGACGGCTGGGAGCGGGACTACGGCCAGCTCCTGGACCGGTTGGAGGCCGAGCTACCCGAATCCCTCAAGCGAACCCTCTTCTTTGAGATCATCTTCATGACCTACGGCGTGGCCAATTGCCGGCTCTGGGCGGAGGTTTCACCCCGGATCCGCCAGCCCTACGACCCCGCCCGGATGCGGCCCAAAGGGCGAGGCAAGTACGCCTACCGGCCTGAAGTCCGAGGTCCCGCCGAGGCGTTCTTCCGGAGGGAACTCAAGCGCCGGTTCCCCCAGGCCATCCTGACCTACGTCTGCTGAGCGTTGACGATGCTGGAAAGGCTCTGCTATGATGACCGGGGACGGGCGGGCGGGGAGGCGGGGCATGGGCGGGGAGACGACGGGACGGCGTGACGGCCGGGCTCCCGACGAGCTGAGGCCCTGTTCGCTCATCCGGGGGGTGCTCAAGTACCCCGAGGGGTCGGCCCTTATCGTGCTGGGCGACACCCGTGTCCTGGTGACTGCCTCGGTGGAGGAACGGGTGCCACCTTTCCTGAAGGGGACCGGCAGGGGCTGGATCACGGCCGAGTATGCCATGTTGCCCCGGGCGACTCCGGAGCGGAACCCCCGCGAGATCAGCCGTCCCGCCGGCCGCACACAGGAGATCCAGCGCCTGATCGGCCGCTCCCTGCGGGCGGTAACGGATCTCGACCGCTTGGGCGAACGGACGGTTTGGGTGGACTGTGATGTCCTCCAGGCTGATGGTGGCACCCGCACCGCCTCCATCACCGCCGGTTGCGTTGCCCTGGTCGAGACCTTATCCCGCCTGCGGCAGGAGGGCAAGCTGGAGGAGTGGCCGCTCAGGGACTTCGTGGGAGCCGTTAGCGCCGGTCTCGTCGGAGGTTCGCCGATGCTGGACTTGGCTTACGAGGAGGATTCTCGGGCCGGCGTGGACCTCAATGTGGTCCTCACCGGCCGGGGCGAGTTGGTGGAGGTCCAGGGGACCGGCGAAGGCGGTCCTTTCTCGTTCGAGCGGCTGGAGGAGTTGGTGCGGCTTGCCCGCCGGGGCGTGCAAGCCCTCGTTCAGGCCCAACGCCAGGCCCTGGCCGGCCTGCCCGGCGCCCGGGAGTTCCTCGGGGAAGGGGACTAACCCTTGTCCCATCCCCTGGTGCTGGCCACTCGCAACCCGGGCAAGCTCGCCGAGCTAACACGGGCTCTTGCTCCACTCGGGCCGCTGGGCCTGCAGTTGCTCACGGAGGCCGACTTCCCCGCCGCTCCATCCCCCAGTGAAACGGGCTCAAGCTATCGTGAGAACGCGGCCCTCAAGGCCCGTGAGTGGGCCCGCCGGACCGGGATCACCGCGCTGGCGGATGACTCCGGGCTGGAGGTGGCAGCCCTGGGAGGAGCGCCGGGGATCGACTCCGCCGTCTACGCCGGGCCCGGAGCCTCCGATGCCGACAACAACCGGAAGCTCCTTGACGCCATGGCGGGCATGGCCGATCGCCGGGCCACCTTCCGCTGCTGCCTGGCTTTGGCCGGACCGGACGGCAGCGTGCGGTATTTCGAGGGAAGCTGCGAGGGAATCATCGCCGACCAGCCGTCGGGCGGTTGGGGGTTCGGCTACGACCCCCTCTTCTCAGTACCCGGCCAGGGTGTCACCTTGGCCGGCCTGGCTCCTGAAGCCAAGGACGCCGTCAGCCACCGCGGGCAAGCCCTGGCCCTGCTGCGAAAATGGTTAGAGACGATTCTGAGCCGGGGAGGCGGGACGGGGTGAAGATCGGGGTGGTCTCCGACACCCACGGTCAGCTGCGGGCAGTACAGGCCGCCCTGGCACGGGTGGGGCCGCTGGATCTCCTCCTGCACGCCGGTGACCACTACCAGGACGGATTCCGGCTCGGCCAGGCCCTGAAGGTGACCACCAAGGCGGTTGTGGGCAACTGCGATCTGATGGTCGCCGGCCCGGAGGAGGAGATGCTGCGCCTAAAGGGGAGGCGGATTCTGCTCACTCACGGCCACCTCTACCGGGTCAAGCGTACTTACCAGCTCCTCATCAACCGGGCGGTGGAACTGGCCGCCGACATCGTGGTCTTCGGGCACACCCACCTGCCGGTGAGCTTCAGGGACGGCGGGGTCCTCTTCCTGAACCCCGGCAGCCCGGTCGCCGGCGCCGGCCGGGACGTCCGCCGCACCTACGCCATCCTCCACCTGCAGCCGATCCCGAGGGTCGACATTATCCCCCTCGAGCCCGCGCGGGCGAAAAAAGGCTGATCGCCCGCGACTAACCCCGTCCGGGCCGTCCCATAATAAGCGTCGAAGCCGACTTCGTAGCGAGGGGGGTTCGAGGTGCACCATCACTCCAACATCACCCAGCGGGAACTGCTCGACGTGGGTGAAATCGTCCGGGCCGAGACCACGGTTGCCGAGAAGCTTGCCTTCTTCTCCGAGCACAGCAACAACCCCGAGGTCCGGCGGATGTGCCAGGAGCATCTTTCCCGGCACATCGACAACTACAATACCCTGATCAACCATGTCCAGCGGATGACCGGGGGCCCAGGCGGCCCACCGGGCGTCCGCCACTCCTAGAGGAGGAGGGAGCGAATTGCAGCCCAATCTCAGCGGCCGCAACCTGTCTGACCGCACCATCGCCATGGACAGCCTGAATTCCTGCAAGCATCTCTCGCATCTCTATCACATGGCTACCGAGGAAGCCAGCGATCCATCGCTGCGCCGGACCCTGGACCACCTGATGCGCTCCACCCTCGACATGGGCGAGGATGTGTTCCGCCTGAGTCATCGCCACGGCTGGTACCAGGTGGCGCACGCGGAACCGGGCCAGGTCGGGCAGTTCCTGGACCACCACCATCCCATCCACCGGGGCCAGCACGGCCACGAACGCTTTGGCGACGTGCGCCAGGGCGAGCGCATTGGGCCGGATGTCGGGGGGTTCCCCTACGCCACCGCCACCGGCTACGGTGTACCGGTTCGCGCCGAGGGCTTCGGCGGCCGGCGCGAGGAGCATGTCGGCTGGGGTCCCCGTCAGTACTGAGGAAGCCCGGCCGGACTGCCGCTAGCACAAGATGGACAGCCGGGACCGGGCTAACACCCGGCCCCGGCTGGTGCCTTCAGCCGCACTCACGCTAAATTGACTTGCCCCGGGCCGCGTACTATACTGAAGACACGCTGACACCGGGGCGTAGCGCAGCTTGGCAGCGCGCCTGCTTTGGGAGCAGGAGGTCCCGGGTTCAAATCCCGGCGCCCCGACCAGTTGTTGCCATATGGGAGCCAACTCGTAGTCAAGCGCCACCTGGGCGCGCCGGCAGGGCGCGCTTTTGACGATCCCCGGCGGCTATGCTATACTGATTGGCGCAGCAGAGAGGCGGCTCGAGCGGGAGTAGCTCAATGGTAGAGCCCTGCCCTTCCAAGGCAGCCACGTGGGTTCGATTCCCATCTCCCGCTCCAGGTTCGATGCGCCTGTAGCTCAGCCGGATAGAGCACGGTCCTTCTAAGTCCGGGGCCGCAGGTTCGAGTCCTGCCAGGCGCACCATGCGATTTGTGGTGGATGTAGCTCAGTGGTTAGAGCACCAGGTTGTGGCCCTGGGGGTCGGGGGTTCAAATCCCCTCATTCACCCCAAAACTTATGGGGCGTAGCCAAGCGGTAAGGCAGCGGCCTTTGGAGCCGCGAGCGTTGGTTCGAGTCCAACCGCCCCAACCAGGTCAGGGTGGGCCATTAGCTCATCAGGTAGAGCGGCGGTCTTTTAAACCGCGGGCGGAAGGTTCGAGTCCTTCATGGCCCACCAGAGAGATCCCGGCGTCGAGGTCACACATTTGGCCGGTCCGACTCCTCGCGTGGAACGGCGGCGTGGGTTCGGCAGGACCAGCGACCGGTGGTATCTTGGGGGGAGCGCAGACAACGGTCGCATGTGGGAACGGGAGCGGACAAGGGCCGAAAGTGTGGACTGCCACGGACCTGACGCTATTCTTGGCAGGCGGACAGGGGCGGACCCCTGCGGAGATAGCCGAAGGAAATGGGACGTGATCTGCATGACCTATAGCGTCCTCAAGCTGTTCCGTAGCGGGTGGCGTCCGGCGATGGCTGGAGGCTGGAGCCCGAGCCAGCTGTCGGTCGGCGTCCTCGGCCGGGTTCCGGCAGAGAGGATCGCGCTTGAATGAACCCTACGACGCGTTGCCCGTTCGTCTCCCCGACGGGCTCCTAGCAGGGCCACGACACACATAGCTCACACCACTCCGACGCTCCTTCGACGCGATTCTGCTCCCGGAAGAAGTGTTCAAGCGTCTCACTCAACCGAGCGTCCCTAATGAGAACTGACCCGTCATCACCAATGGCGAACATCTCGGGAGTCAGATGCGTCTGGTGAGCCGATCGCGGTCCTTTGCCTGCTCTGGAGCACGCGGCCCGGGAGGGCTCTCGACCCTGACACACCATCTCCTTTCCTGACTCAGTATCATGGATGCGTCCGCTCGTGCTGAGAGCCGCTCCATTCCCTCTGATCAACCGAGCCATCGCGCGCAAGACACCGGTCGATGGCTGGTAGGTTCCGAGCCTAGTTGACAGTGTCAACGCTGACGGGCCGTCACGGACGATCCACGACTTCTCGTCAAGAGCTTCGAGATAGTACGAGACGGCCTCTTCAGTCAGAGACAAGATGCGGGGCAGATCGTTGGTCCTTGTGCCACCGTCCATGGCGTCTAACACCCTCACACATGTAGCCCCCAGGGTATACACCAATGGTTCGTGTCGGGTATCCACGATGACTCCGCCCTGGCCGGTAGAGAAGTGAAAAAGGCCGGCAGAAGAATGGCGTGATCGCCAGGTGTTGACCGCGTGAACCAGATCCACAGCATACTCGGCAGAAGGCGCATTGACGTAGTCGAAGTCGAAGAAGTAGGCCAGTTCTTTCACAACCTCCGGAGACAACCGGCCATAGACGAACGAATACGCAGGTTTTGGGCAGATAGCGTGTATGCCGAAGTCCGCGGCATTCTTGAAGAGAGGGCTGAAACGGTCGAGCCTCACAGGATGCATGCCGAGTGGCGGTGGCAGATGGAGAAGCCGGCGCACCAACTGAGCGCATTTCACGGACTCTGAAGGGGCTTCGCCGGGGAAGCCCCACAGGAGATTCCAGTGAGCCAGAAGGCCATACTCCAGCATCCACTTGAGGCATTGCAGGTTCGTGATCAGCGTCGTTCCCTTTCGCATGATTCTCAGGACTTGCGTTGAGAGGCTTTCGACACCGACTTGGAGACCCTTGACACCTGCTTCGGCTAGGGCCTGGACTTCGTCCTTCCGAAGGCTTGCCTTGACTTCATAGTGGATCTCGAAGTCTACCCCACGCTCCTTTAGTCTTGGGAACACCGACCCGGGGTAATTGGCGGGCATGATGTTGTCGGTAGCTGCGATCTCTCTAGTTAGATGGCCATAGTTGTCCCACAACTCGGCGATTTCACTGACGGCTCTCCCGACCGATTTCTGTCTGTGCTTCAGCTCGGCCCCGTTGAGGCCACAGAATACGCAGTTCTCGTGTTGGCCCCACCAGCACCCACGTGATCCTTCTTCCGGATCATCGGTCCATAGCCACGGCGAGAAGAGCCACTCACCCAGCAACCTGACCGGCGGGTCATCGGCAACGGAGCTATAGGCAACGGCTCCGATGCGGGCCGCCAGCATGATGTTGAGATACAGCACCCGGGATTCCCGACTGACCCTTGATAATTCGGCCTGCAGGAGGCTGGCACCTAACGCAGGCCTGTTGGGTGACAGAAACGGAGTGTTCACGAAGACCACTTCGGGCAGTAGGCGCAGGTCCTTACGCTCGTGCATCGGTACTTCTCCTCTCAGCCGAGACCAGCGGGGCTCCGGTTTGTCTGTCTTCAGCGCCCGCGGTCTCCTGCTCCGAGACAGCTTCTCCCGTCACTCTGTCTTCCCCGACAATAGGCCACACGTTGACTCGCGGGCCGTCGCGCACAAAGGCGAACGCTGTTGGGGCGAGCACCTGTCCTTCTTCTCCATAGAGTTCAACCACATCGAGAAGCTCTTGGAGGATGATCCGGAACATGCCCGCAAGGCCTCCGGCTTCCTCCGATGATGGAGCATCGACCGGAAAGCAGAACATTGAGATACAGCACCCGGGATTCCCGACTGACCCTTGATAATTCGGCCTGCAGGAGGCTGGCACCTAACGCAATGGTACATAGATGCCCAGAACGCCTGGCCCGAGGGTCGGGAAGTAGGGATAGTTGGGGCCGCATGGCCGCAGAGCCAGCGCAAGGCTATGGCCGGCCCGATCGACTCCAACCGGGATATCCACTATTCTGTTACGCAACGCCTTCCTCACCAGGTCTGTCGCGTGTGCCCCCGAGATGACGATTTCATCGTTCACCCGGGTGATCGCGTCGCCTACCCTGAGACCGCTTATCCATGCCGGCGAGTTGCGCCCAACGCCAAGCACCTTCGCCCGGCTCAGGGGCTGTCTGTCCAACGCTGTTTCGAAGGCCGATGGGAGGATAAGGATTGGAGACTCCAACTCATATCGAAGAGGCGCCAGTCTTGCGGTCACAATGGCCCAGTGAGAGAGTGTATTGAAAGAGCCGGCCTGCGGTGCGTTGTACTTAGTGTAGCCCGGAAGGGATACAATGAGCCTCTCCGCTTCCGACTCATCTGCATAACGTAGGCAGTTTTCGATTTCCTCCAGAGGTATGGTCGGCCAGGGAACACAGCTGACGGCGAAGGGTATCTCGGCTTCGCGAAGGAGAGCAAGAGATCCCAGAGCCAACTCAGGATTTTGGTCTCCCATCAACTGACTGCGGGTTGTTGGCCTGGTGCTGTTCATCGAGACCGTTATATGTACGGGGTTAAGAGACCCCAGCTTGCGGACTACGCTCTCGGTCAGAGCAATGCCGTTGGTCGTCAGCATCATCCATTCCGAGCTGCGGCTACGGATCTCCTGAAGCGCCTCCAAGCTCCTTGGATGGCTGAGGGCTTCATGAACCTGAGAGAACATGGGAAAGAGCATCCGCCCCTCGCGTTCGCGATAGCGGCTGACTCGGGTCAGGAAACGTGTGTAGCTGGTTGCAGCAGAGCCGGATGTTGCCCTCCAGTTAGGGGGGTTGCCCTTAAGATAGCAGAATGAGCACGCCGCATTACACGAACCGGCGAGTTCGTCCAAGAACGCCCCCGCGTTGAACCCTGGGGGCCGACGGCATTCCCAGTGGCTAAGGTTCCGCAGTCTGAAGCCGGTGATATTGACCGGAGCACCATCGCTCTCAAGCTGAACGACGCCCAGGAGTGCCTCCAACATGCGTTTCATCGCGCCGATCCGGGGCTCCGCGAACGTAACCCGTCGAAGATCCTCGAAGTCCATAGCCACGCTACCCCCCTTCCGCATGTGGGCAGTAGTGCCCTCAGTTGGGACACGAGACCCCAAGCAGGAGATGGGAAGAATGGGGAGAATTGGCACGTATGCACGACTCCTCTGCCGGGTGGGATTTGCAATGGGCCGGCACGTGTGGCGGAGGCTCGCTCCGGACACGGTCATCCTGTTTGACGACGAGACTCTTGCCCTTATTGAGGTAGACGATCTTACGGCCAAGATGCTGATGCAGGGCAGCCCAGAGGTTGCAGACAGAGTCACTGTGACCGATGAGATACGTGAGTCCCAAGAGGCCTTTGAAGGGCTTGTCCAGAGCGGGATTATCCTACTTGAGCATGAGACTCCTCCCGAGATCCAGCCGGTGATGAGCTTCCTCCTGATGAACATCTCCAGCCAATGCGATGGCCTGTCAGTACTGCTTCGCTGAGGGCGGAAGCTATGGCCAGACTCCCGGTCTGATGTCTGAGGAGGTGGCCCGGCGGGCCATAGACTTGTTGGCGGCTGCTCCGTACGAGGGAATGAAGCACATCGCCTTCTTTGGCGGTGAGCCGCTGATGAACATACCTATACTGGAGTTCATCCTGGCCTATGGCCGAGAAGTGATCGGAGATAAGACCAAGCTCGGCTTCATGGTTTCTACGAACGGCACGAAGCTCACAGAAACGGTAACAGATCTCCTCAGCCGGCACCATGTGTCAATACAGGTAAGCGTCGACGGCACGCGTGAACTCCAGAACCGCCTCAGACCTCTGAGAGGCAACGGCGACTCATTCAACGCCGTTGCGCGGAATCTGGACTCTGCAAGGAGGATCGCAGGCAACATACACGGTAGGGCAACCGTCACCAACCTCTGCCCCGATGCGCTGGATCTAACGGTTCAGCTGATGTCCCTTGGATTTGACTCGGTTAGCCTTCAGCCGGTTCACGGCTCCAGAACCCTCGAACTTGATGATACACAGATGACTCAATTTGTCGAAGGATATCGCATCATGGCCCGGCGCGGTCTTAGCAGGAAAGTGTCATGGCTGAAGGGATGCGTGGAGCGTGTGGCTAGGAGGGCCAGGGCAGAGCAGTTCTGCGGAGCTGGACTGCGTGGTTTGACCGTAGCTACTGACGGGAACTTCTACGTCTGTCACAGGCTGATCCCGCTGCCTGAGTTCAGAGTGGGAGATGTCCGGGACGGTGTGAACACAGAGAAGTTGGTCGACATCTTCAAGGGCAAGCAGGGTGTGGACGTTTCACTAGTGTGCACATCCTGCATGTTCCGCCATATGTGTGGAGGCGGCTGCTTGGCGGAGAACTTCCTTGAGAACGGGGATATCAGAGAGCCGTGGACAATGAGGTGCCTGCTCACCAAGGGTGTCTGTCAGGCAGCCCTTGATGCTTACCTCGATCAGCACTACTGCAACGAGAGCTTGGAGACTGCGCCGGATGCCGAAGTGGCTGCTGCTGGGGGGGGTGATGACCCTGGCTAGAGTGGCCTTGCTAAACGGACAGCTCGACGGGCGTGAAGCATCGTCTGGTGGAGTAGAGCCGAACGGGTGCGTTGTCTGTGGCATAAATCTTGCCCCATGCTGGACTCATGTCTGCAACTACGTGTACGTGCCTTGCCCGTACTGCGGCGTGGACTGCAGGCCTGTGGAGTGAATGCAGTCGATGAGATGCATCGTTGCCAAGTGGTTCCATCAGGGAAGTCCTAACCCTCGGCCTTGACTCCGGAATACCGGACTCGGTACTCATGGAGGCCCTTGATTCAGTCGACCTCACCGCGAGGGTCATGTCCTTTCCAGGAGGGATTGACACCAGTCTGGGAGCCAACAACGTGGAACTCAGTGCGGGGGAGACCCAGAAGCTCTTACTTGCCCGGGCTGCGTTAGCGCACTATGACCTCCTGATCTTGGACGAAGCGCTGAGTTCACTGGATAGCGCCACGGCTTTGATGATACTCAGGCGTCTTAAGGACACTTTCTGCCGTGGGAATCGGGGGGGCGTTCTGCTTGTTACCCATCGGGAGAGCGAGGTGGCCCTCATGGACGAGTACTACACTCTTGAGAACGGCGAGTTGAGGTCGGCCGAAACCCTGAAGCATCCTTGCGGGTCATCCGGGGGTGCGACGCAAGCGGAGGTGGCCGGAGAATGAACCGGGACGGCCGGGATGAGGCCGGGAACGAGCTTCTTCGGGCAAAGGGTCTGGGCAAGCGATTCGGAGGGGCGTCGGACGGCTTCTGGATCTTCCGGCACCTGGATATGACTCTACGTCCGTCCGAGATGGTTTGCCTGTCTGGGCCGTCGGGCTGTGGTAAGACCACTCTGCTGGCTCTTCTCTCAGGTCTCGAGAAACCGACCGAGGGAACCGTCACTCTCATGGGGCATTCGCTCGAGACCATGTCGGAAGCCAGGGCTGCCGACGTCCGACGCAAGGCCATTGGCTTTGTCTTTCAGTTCTTCTATCTCCTCCCCAACCTCACGGTTCAGGAGAATATCGCGCTTCCTCTCATAGCCGCCGGCGAGGGGCGTACGGTGCTCTCCCGCGCCGCGGAGCTGGCGAGCGAACTGGGCCTCGTCGACCGGCTTAACCGCTATCCCCGCCAGCTCTCAGCCGGCGAGCAGCAAAGGGTGGCTCTGGCCCGGGCCATCATCTCCAGTCCCGCTATCGTCATGGCGGATGAACCGACGGGCAATCTGGATGCTTCCTCGGCCGACGTCGTGCTGTCGATCCTACGCCGCCAGACTCAGGAAGGGCGGGCGGTGCTGATTGCCTCCCACAACCCCAAGGTTGTGGAGGTATCAGATCGCGTGATCGATCTCTCACAGGTCGCTGTCAGGGCGGAGGACTCCCGGCCATGATGCGGTGGACAGCACGCCTGGTGATCAGCGGCCTCAAGTCGGACGCCCGGTGGCTTGTGCCCATTGCGATCACGGTCAGCTTCGCACTGGCGACAGTTGTTCCCGTGCAGGCTCTCCGCGATGCCGCCACCGGGTTTGATCGGTATACGGCCGGCGTCCTCGGGGCGGACCTCAGGGTGAATGTTGGAGCGTCACCGGGCGCGGACCAGACAGGGTTGCTTGTCGCCTCCATCCGCGATATGGGGGCGGAGGTAAGCTGGATTGTCGAAATGGGTGCACCGGTCTCGAGCGAGTCACGGGAAGCGGCCGTCCGAGCGGTGGTGGTGCTGGAAGGCCAATACCCCCTGTACGGGGGAGAGCTTTGGTCTCGCCATCCGGGAGAGGCGTTGCGGCACGGAGTCGCGCTGTCGATCAACGCATGCCGGGCCTTGGGAGTCGCAGAGGGCGATATCGTAACAGCCTTCGGTAGGGCCCTTCCGGTGGCGGCTGGTTTTCCGGAGAACTTGCTGACGCTAGCGTCTTCCGGGGATGCCGGAACGATGGTCGTCTCCGGCGAGATGCTGTCTCCTGAAGCGGCGTCTCTGTTGCGGATGGGCGGGGGAATCCTGGCGGTCGGCCTACCCTCAGACGTGGACGCTTCGGACATGATCCAGAAGGTCCTGGTGGAAGCCTTCGGCCGAGAGAACATCCTCCTTCGCCAGGACGTGGCTCCGGTCATCGAGGTGGGCATGACTCGGCTGAAGCAGGTGTTTCTCTGGTGCGCGCTGCTGATTATCTTCATCTGCTCCTTCGGGCTTGCTTTCGGGGTCGAGGACTACGCCAACAGCAAGGCCGACGAAATCGCGATGCTGAAGGTCCTGGGCTTCGCGACGCCGCTCGTGGGGCTGGTAGTGGTCCTGAGACTCGTCATTGCCGGATTGGCCGGAGGTGTTCTCGCCACCGGACTGGGCTCTCTGATGAACAGGGCCACGATGACCGCCGCAGGTACCCGGGCGGCTGACATCGCCGATCTGATGAAGCTGTCCGGTTTTCCCCTTGAGTTCCTGGCCTTTAGTACACTGGCCATCCTGGCTTTCGGCGGCTTCCCGCTCCTCGTGCGTCTTGCCGAAAGACCACACCGGGTTCTCTGGAGCAAGATGAGGGGTTTCCCGCTGGAGGCCAGAACAAGGGCGGGGGTGGGGTCTCTCGTCAGTACTCTGGTGATGGCTGTTCCCGTCATGCTGGGCCTCACCCGCTGGTACGCCGGACCGGCAGACACGGCCGCCTTCGGTTCGGTTCTCGTTCTGGGTGCGGGATTGCTGGTGCTCCTGGTGGTTGTCATCGTCTTGAAGCTCATCGGACTGGTCGGCAACCAACTCCCGGTGAGTCTCAGGTGGCCCTTTACCTACCTCCGAACCGGGGTGGGCCGGATCATAGCTTCCACCACCGCCGTAGCATTCGCCCTGGTAGTCGGAACCGGGGCGCTTGTCCTGGACAAGACCATCAACTGGGAGCTTCAGGCGGCTGTTCGCAAGCAGGTGCCTTTCAGTGTGTGCGTTCTCGCGGAGCATGGGTCCCTTTCGCCATCGGTCGAACGGGGGATTGCGGAGCAGATCTCCGTGATGGAGGGGGTGGACTACTCAGCTTACTGCGACGTCGGATACGCCTTCTTCGGACCTTCCGCCACTCAGCTCCGCCCCAGAGCCGTGCTTATCAAAGCGGTCGAGATTGAGGACTGCGCCCTGTTCGGTTCGATTCTCGCCGATAACATGCCTGCTGCTGTCGACCCGGACGTTGTTCCCTGCTCCCTGTGGGAGGAGAACACAAGGAGTAAGGCGACGGGTCGGCGGTTGACCCTGGCCCTGGGTTCGAGCTGGACATCTGGTCCGCATGGGGATCCGTTTGAAGCGGTCGTCGTGGGCGTAGACCCGCGACCGGGGCTGAGGGTGGGTCTAAACGCGCCTTTGACCGTGCCTGCCGGCACCCTGGATATTCCGGCCATTCGGTTTCTCGGGGTCAGGGCAGACCCTGCATTCACCCCGAGTGTGACGACTGCGCTGAAATCCTTCTGGCCGGAGGCTGAGGTTCATGACTTCGGGGCCATCGAGGTGATGCTCAGAAGCGCGGCGGAGGAACTCGCCTTCCTTTGGTGGGCAACGGCTCTCTTCGCCCTGATGGTAAGCGTGGTCATATTCATCACTACGTCTTCCGTGGCCCGCATCGTGCGCTCGTTCTCTCTGGCGCTTCTTCGCGTTCTCGGTATCACCGGCTGGCGGCTCGTGATGGGGCCTTACTTCGAAGCCCTAACCCAGGGTGTAGTATCGGGGCTGGTTGCAGGGTGTATAGCCCATGTTCTGGTATCTCGAGGCTTTGCCCTGTTCTTCGCGGTCAGCCTGCCCTCCAACTGGGTCGCCCCCGCGCTGGCGGTGGCCGTGTCAGTCACCATTTCCCTTGTTCTTCAGATCTGGTTTCTGCGGCGCGACCTGCGGCGGGCACCGCTGGAGGTCCTCCGCTCGGAGTGACCCACCCCGCGCGCCCCGGGGGGCAGTCCACAACCGCGTTGAAGGCCCTGACGAAGGGACAGCTTGACGATAGCGTATGCCTGGTGGTATCTTGGGAGCGCGGGGAGCGGGCGCGCAGTTCGATCATGAGGGGCCTTGACACAATATTATCACGCGGGCGTGGCGGAACGGCAGACGCGCTAGACTTAGGATCTAGTGGGGCTTAACCCGTGGGAGTTCGAATCTCCCCGCCCGCACCAGAGAGGCAGATACCGGGGCGCCCTTGGGTGGCCCCGGTGCCGTGTTGCCCCGGCCGGCGGGGGAATACAATGGCGAGCGGAGTGGGGACATCTTGCGGGTTGCCCTGGAGAGACTGGAGCGCAGTAGGGTACGACTGGAAGTAGACGTGGCGGCGGAAGATGTTCAGCAAGCCTGGGAAGACGCGGTACGCCAGGTCGTGGGCCGGGCGACGATCCCCGGCTTCCGGCGGGGCAAGGCTCCTCGTGGCCTTGTAGAACGCCACCTGGGGCGGGACGTCTTCCGCCAGGAAGCGCTGGACCTGCTTTTGCCCGATGCCTACGCCCGCGCCCTCGGCCAGAGCCAGGTGGAACCGGTGGAAGTGCCGGCCATGGAGGTTCTGGAGTTCCGGGAGGGGGAGGCGCTCCGGTTCACGGCCACGGTGGACGTGCGGCCAGAGGTGGAATTGGGCGAGTACCGTGGCTTCGGCCTGGAGCTCAAGCCGCCCGAGGTGACCGGGGAGCAGGTGGAACGTGAGCTGGAGTTCATTCGAGAAGCCCACGCGCAACTCGAAGACCGGGGCGAAGAGCCCCTGCGAGCCAACTGGTTCGTCCACATCGGCTACCGGGCGGTGACTGCCGAGGGGTCCCTGGACTCGGTTGCCGAGCAGGATCGACTTCTGGAACTAGGCTCGCCCGGTCTCCTGCCGGGGATGAGTGACGCTCTGGAGGGAGCCCGGAGGGGAGAGACCAGGGAGTTCAGCCTGACCCTGCCGGACGACGAGGGCTACGGGCCGGCCGCCGGCCGGGAAGTGCGGGTACGGGCGACCATCAAGGCGGTCAAGGAGAAGGTGCTGCCGGCGCTGGACGACGGGTTCGCCCGAACGGCCGCCGGCCTGGACTCCTTGGAGGAATTGACCGCTATGGTAAAGAATAGATTGGCTGCGATTGCCCGTATGAAGGCCATCGCCGGTGTTCGCGAGTCCATCCTGTCCCGGATCGTTGAGGAGGCCCGGGTGGAGCTTCCCGAGGCCATGGTAAGCCGCAGGGAGGCCAGCATGAAGGCCGACCTCGAGGAAGATCTGTCCCGGCGCGGCCTTGACCTGGACACCTACCTGAAGGCGGCGAACATCGAACCCTCGCAGTTTGAGGCCGATGTCCGGGTCGGGGCGGAGCAGGGAGTCAAACGCGACCTGGTGATGGACGCCGTGGCCCGGGCCGAGGGCGTGGTGGCGGCCGACGAGGAGATCGAGGCCGAGTATGCCCGGCTGGAAGAGCAGCATCGGGGACCGGCCCGGACCTTGCGGGAGCAGATCCCCCCGGAAGCGGTCGGGCGGGCCCTGGTGCGCCGCAAGACCATAGACCTCTTGCTCAAGGCCAATACTATAGGCCTGGAGAGTGCGGGCGAACTGGAGGCGGGCAGTTGAGTAACGGGTACCTGGTTCCCATGGTGGTCGAGCAGACGGGCCGCGGCGAGCGGGCTTTTGACATATACTCCCGCCTGCTCAAAGAGCGGATAGTCTTTCTGGGAACGGCCATCGATGATAGTGTGGCCAACCTGATCGTGGCCCAGATGCTGTACCTTGAGAGCGAGGATCCCGACAAGGACATAATGCTCTACATCAACTCACCCGGCGGCTACATTCACGCCGGCATGGCCATCTACGACACCATCCAGTATGTGCGGCCCGACGTGCAGACGATCTGCGTCGGCCTGGCGGCCAGCGCGGCCGCCATAATCCTGGCTGGTGGGGCCAAGGGCAAGCGCTTTGCCTTGCCTCACACCCGGATCATGATCCACCAGCCGGCCGGGGGGGCGCGGGGCCAGGCAGTGGAGATAGAGATCGAGGCCCGGGAGATCATAAGGTTGCGCGAGCTCACCAACCAGATCTTGGCCAGGCATACCGGCCAGCCGATGGAGAGAATAGCCCGGGACACGGACCGGAACTTCTACATGTCGCCGGAGGAAGCCAGGGCCTACGGGATACTGGATGAGACCCTGACCGTTCGTCCGGCGAGGAAGTGAGGACTCGACCCCGAGCGAGGTGAACGGGTTGAAGTTCGGTGATGAGAAGGGACAGTTGAAGTGCTCCTTCTGCGGGAAACTGCAGGAACAGGTCAAGCGGTTGGTCGCCGGCCCGGGCGTCTACATTTGCGACGAATGCATTGAGCTGTGCAACGAGATAATCGAGGATGAGCTCACTGAAGAGGGCGATCTGGAACTCAGGGATCTCCCCAAGCCCAGGGAGATCAAGACCATACTGGACCAGTACGTGATCGGTCAGGACCGCGCCAAGCGGATCCTGTCGGTAGCCGTGTACAACCACTACAAGCGGGTCAACCTCGGCGGCAAGAGTGACGAGGTGGAGTTCCAGAAATCCAACATTGTCCTCCTCGGTCCCACCGGGTGCGGGAAGACTCTCCTGGCCCAGACGCTGGCACGGATTCTGAGCGTCCCCTTCGCCATCGCCGATGCGACCTCCCTTACCGAAGCAGGCTACGTGGGGGAAGATGTCGAGAATATCCTGCTGAAGCTCATCCAGGCGGCGGAGTATGACGTCGAGAAAGCTGAACGCGGGATCGTCTACATCGATGAGATCGACAAGATCGCCCGCAAGTCGGAGAACCCATCCATCACCCGCGATGTCTCGGGTGAGGGGGTGCAGCAAGCCCTGCTCAAGATCTTGGAGGGCACGGTGGCAAGCGTCCCCCCCCAGGGTGGTCGGAAGCACCCCCACCAGGAGTTCATCCAGATCGACACCACCAACATCCTCTTCCTCTGTGGGGGCGCCTTCGAGGGCGTCGACAAGATCATCCTCAACCGGGTGGGCAAGAAGGGGATGGGGTTCGGGGCCGAACTGCGCACCCGGGAAGCTCAGCAGCGGATCGGCGAGGTCCTGACCCAGATCATGCCGGAAGACCTTCTCCGCTACGGCATGATACCCGAGTTCGTGGGGCGCGTGCCCGTCATCGTGACCCTGGACTCCCTGACCGAGCGGGACCTGATCCGCATTCTGACCGAACCCAAGAACGCGCTGGTCCGCCAGTACCAGAAGTTCTTTGAGTTGGACGGCACGGACCTCGAGTTCACCCCCGAGGCGCTGGAAGCTATCGCCCGCGAGGCCATGCGGCGGAACACAGGGGCCAGGGGGCTGAGGGCGATCATGGAAGACATCATGCTCAACGTGATGTACGAACTCCCCTCTCGCACCGACGTGGCCCGGTGCATGGTCACCCGGGAGACCGTCCTGAAGCGTGAAGACCCCTTGCTGGTGACCGTGGACCGCAAGGCCGATCGTAAGGCCCCCAAGCGCGAGGAGACGGCCTGAGCATAGACCCACCCCCGGCTGTGACAAGCTAAACCGCCGGGGGTGGGCTGTCGATGCAGCTAGGAAGCCTGTTATACGTGCTTCAGTTCGCCTTCGCCGCCATTATCGGCATCTACTTCTGGAATCTGCTACGCAGCCAGCAGGGCGCCCGCACGGCGGTTGACAAGGAGTCCCGTCGCGAACTGGACCGGCTGCACAAGATGAGGCAGATATCGCTGACCGAGCCCCTCTCGGAGAAGACCCGTCCGGCCAGCTTCGAGGAAATAGTGGGTCAGGAAGAGGGCCTCAAGGCCCTGCGAGCCGCATTGTGCGGCCCCAACCCCCAGCACGTGCTCATCTACGGTCCGCCGGGGGTGGGCAAGACCGCGGCCGCCCGCCTGGTGCTGGAGGAAGCCAAGCTGAACGAGGCTTCTCCCTTCAAGGAGTTCGCCCGCTTCGTGGAGATCGACGCTACCACCGCCCGCTTTGACGAGCGCGGCATCGCCGACCCGCTGATCGGGTCTGTCCACGATCCTATCTACCAGGGTGCCGGGCCGCTGGGGATCGCGGGCATCCCCCAGCCCAAGCCCGGGGCGGTGACCAAGGCACACGGTGGCCTGCTCTTCATAGACGAGATCGGCGAACTGCACCCAATCCAGATGAACAAACTCTTGAAAGTGCTGGAGGATCGCAAGGTCTTCCTGGAGAGCGCCTACTACTCATCTGAAGACCAGAACATCCCCCGGCACATCCACGACATCTTCGAGAACGGGCTGCCGGCCGACTTCCGCTTGGTGGGAGCGACGACTCGCTTGCCCCAGGATATCCCGCCTGCCATCCGGTCACGTTGCGTGGAAGTCTTCTTCCGGGGCCTGTTGCCTGATGAGGTCGGAGCCATCGCCCTCAATGCCGCCCGCAAGGTTGACGTCAGGCTGGCGCCGGGGGCCCTGGAGGTCATCAAGAAGTACGCGGTGAGCGGTCGCGACGCGGTAAACATCATCCAGATCGCGGCCGGTCTAGCCCAGTCCGGCCGGCGCACAGAGATAGAGACCGCCGAGGTGGAGTGGGTGGTGAACAGCGGGCAACTCTCCCCCCGCCCCGAGCGCCACCTGCCCGACCGGCCGCAAGTCGGCCTGGCCCACGGGCTCGCGGTGTACGGGCCTAACATGGGGATGATCGTGGAGATCGAGGTGGCCGCCACTCCGGCCTCTCCCGGCAAGGGGAGCATAACCGTCACCGGGGTCATCGAGGAGGAGGAGATGGGCGGCGGCCAGCGTACGGTCAGACGCAAGAGCACTGCCCGGGGATCGGTGGAGAACGTCCTTACGGTGCTCCGCCGGTACGTCGGAGTCGACCCCCGGGACTACGAGATCCACGTGAACCTGCCGGGAGGGATCCCCATCGACGGCCCTTCGGCCGGCGTGACCATAGCTGTCGCCATCGCCTCCGCTCTGACGTCAATACCGGTCGACAACCGGGTCTGCATGACCGGCGAGATCTCCATCCGCGGGCTGGTCAAGCCGGTAGGCGGCATAGCCGCCAAGCTTGAGGCCGCCCGCCGGGCGGGGGCCACCCGGGTGCTCATCCCGCGAGAGAACTGGCAGGAGATGTTCCGGGAACTGCCCGACCTCACCGTCACCACGGTGGACTCCCTGGACGAGGTACTCCAGGCCGCCTTGGCAGCTCCCCTGCGGGCCGGCGGGGCAGAGATCCCGGTCGCCGCCGCCGCGGCCTCCCCTTCCGTTCCCCAAGTATTCCCATAGGCCGGGTGACTGACCCACAAGCGCCGTTTGCGGCATTCAGGCTGCTCTGTGCGCGTCCGTTTGGCCTCCTACGGTAGGGAAAGGAATTGACATCCGGACCGGAGAATAATACGATACAGTAAGTCTTTGCCCAGTTAGAAGGTAGAATGGAGAGGGTTTCGGGTTGGGACCAAGACCCGAGCCGGTAAACCATGTACGCCTGTTTCCTCTCCTCCCCTTGAGGGGAATGCTGGTCTTCCCTCACATGGTTGTCCACCTGGAAGTCGGCCGGGAGAAGTCCGTCGCCGCGGTTGAGGAGGCTCTGGCCAACGACCGCCTGATCGTCCTGGCCAGCCAGCGCGAGACCCGGCAGGACCGCCCCGATCCGTCGGACATCCACGAAATAGGCACGATAGCTGAGGTCAAGCAGTTGATCAAGTTGCCCAGCGGCACCATCCGGGTGCTGGTGGAGGGTATTGCCCGGGTCCGCGTGCACCACTACGTGGCCGAAGAACCCTGTTTCCGGGTTCGGGCGGAAGAGCTTTCCATGCCTGACGAGGGCAGTTCGCAGGCAGGGGCCCTTATGCGGACTGCCGTGCACCAGTACGAGCAGTACATGAAGCTATCCAAACGAATCCCGGCCGAGACCATGGCCTCGGTGACGGCCGAGGATCGGCCCGGCCGGCTGGCCGATATCATGGCCGCCCACCTGCACGGGGTGCTCAAGCCCGAGGATCGCCAGGATCTTCTGGAAGCCCTGGATCCCGCCGCCCGGCTGGAGTTGGCTTGCCAGATCCTCGGCCGGGAGATCGAGATCCTGGAGCTGGAGCGGCGGATCTCCAGCCGGGTGCGCAAGCAGATGGAGAAGACGCAGAAGGAGTACTACCTGCGCGAGCAGATAAAAGCCATTCACAAGGAACTCGGCGACAAGGAAGACCGGACCAGCGAAGTGGATGAGTACCGCCAGAAGATCGCCGACGCCGGTCTTCCCCCCGAAGTCGAGGAGCGGGCTCTCCGGGAACTCGACCGGCTTGAGAAGATGCCGGCCATGGCGGCGGAGGCAGTGGTGGTCCGGACCTACCTGGACTGGATTGTCGGCCTTCCCTGGAGCCTGCAGACGGAAGACCGGCTGGACGTGACCGGGGCCCGGGGCATTCTGGACGAGGACCACTACGGCCTTGAGAAGCCCAAGGAACGGATCCTGGAGTACCTGGCCATCCGGCAGTTGGCCAAGGAGCTCCGTGGTCCCATCCTCTGCTTTGTCGGCCCTCCCGGAACCGGCAAGACTTCGGTCGCCCGGTCGGTAGCCCGGGCCCTGGATCGACGTTTCGTTCGCATCTCGCTGGGTGGGGTCAGGGACGAGGCCGAGATCCGCGGTCACCGCCGGACCTACGTGGGGGCCTTGCCTGGCCGGATCCTTCAGGGTATGCGACGGGCCGGTTCGCGCAACCCGGTGTTCCTGATGGACGAGGTCGACAAACTGGCCAGCGACTTCCGTGGCGACCCCGCCGCAGCCCTCCTGGAGGTTCTGGATCCAGAGCAGAACCACGCCTTCAGCGACCACTACCTGGAGCTGCCCTTTGACCTCTCCAAGGTCCTCTTCATCACCACCGCCAACACCTCGCACACCATCCCCCGGCCTCTGCTGGACCGGATGGAAGTCATCAACCTGCCCGGTTACACCGAGGACGAGAAGGTGGCCATTGCCTTGCACCACCTCCTGCCGCGGGTAGTTCCCGAGCACGGCCTGCAGCAGGCAAACCTGGAGATCTCAGAGGGCGCCCTGCGCGCGATCATCCGGGAGTACACCCGGGAGGCGGGTGTCCGCAACCTGGAGCGGGAACTGGCCACCGCCTGCCGCAAGACGGCAAAGGAGATCGTGGAGGGCAGACCGGGTCCGGCCAGGATCACCACCTCCAATCTCCACCTGTTCCTGGGCCCGCCTCGATTCCGCCTGAGCCTGGCCGAGAAATCGGACGAGGTGGGAGTGGCCACCGCGGTGGCGGTGACCGAGTCCGGGGGCGACATCATGCCCATTGAAGTCACGGTCATGCGGGGGAAGGGGACCCTGCTGTTGACCGGCAAACTTGGCGAGGTCATGCGGGAGTCGGCCCAAGCGGCTTTCAGCTACATCCGCTCTCGGGCCCGTGAGCTCGGCATTGAGGAGAACTTCCACGAACGGTATGACCTGCACGTTCACATCCCCGAGGGCGCCATGCCCAAGGAAGGGCCGTCGGCCGGCATCGCCATGGCCGTCGCCGTGACCTCGGCTCTGTCCAACCGGCCGGTTCGCCGGGATGTTGCCATGACGGGGGAGATTACCCTGCGGGGACGGGTGCTGCCGGTTGGAGGGGTGAAGGAGAAGGCTCTCGGCGCTCACCGGGCAGGCATGAAGACCATGCTGCTACCGCGAGAGAATGAAAAAGACCTCGAGGAGGTCCCCTTGCCCATTCGCCAGAAGCTGGAGTTCGTGCTCGTGGACCACATGGATCAGGTGCTGGAGCTGGCCTTGGCCGGATCCCAGCCGGTGGCTTTCCCCGAAGAAGCCCTACCCCCCGTCCGGCCGGAGTTGACGCAGGGCCACCCTGGCTGAAGGAACCCCTGCCGGCAGTTCAGCCACCGCGGTACCCAGGATCACCAGCGCTCCCCCCACCCAGCCGCGTGCTGCGAGGACCTCCCCCGCCAGCAGGTAGCCGCCCAGGGCGGCGAACACCGGCTCCGACGCAAAGATGATGGCCGTGTGAGCAGCCGTCGTGTCCCTCTGGGCCCAGTTCTGTACGGCCATGGCCAGGGCGCTGGCGAAGACGCCGGTGAGGATGATGGCCGGCCACACTCCCGGTGGCACCGGCCGCCAGCCCTCCGTGGCCAGGGCCGCTAGCGTGCTGAGCAAGGCCACGCCTCCGAGCTGAAGCGTGGCCAGCGCCAGGGGATCGAACCGGGGGGCGAACCTCCCGACGGTCACGATGTGGAGGGCGTAGAAGCAAGCCCCCACCAGCACCAGGAGGTCTCCCGATCCGGGCAGCAGGGTACCCTCCAGGGTGAGCAAGGCCAGGCCGGCCGTGGCGGCCACCACTCCGGCCATCACCGGCCACGCCGGCCACCGGCGGAAGAGCAGGGCCGAGATGCAGGGTACCAGCACCACGGCCAGCCCGGTGATGAAGCCGGCCTTGGAGGCACTGGTCAGCATCAGCCCGTAGGTCTGAAAGGTGTAGCCTCCGAACAGGAAAGCCCCGATCAGGAAGCCTGGCCCCAGGGCTCGGGGCAGGGCGGCGAGAGTCCGGCGGGGGAAGATCGTCAGCAACACCGCGAAAGCCAGCCAGAAACGCAGGGCCAGGAAGTTGAACGGGGGAAGGGCGGCCACTGCCAGTTTCACCATGACGAAGGTGAAGCCCCAGATGGCGGCCACCGCGAGCAGGGCCGCATCGGCCCGGAGCGCTCGCCAGCCTCTAATCGGCACAGGTCTAGCAGGGGTCCTGACCATGCTCCCATCATGATACCACTCCCCGCTGCCCGGGACAACCGCACCAAAAAGACCGTTGACAGTTGCCCCTGCCGTCGTATAATGGATTCGAGATCGGCTGGATCTAGCCGCCGTAACAGGGGATGAGCGGCTCAGCCGCAGGTACAGGCGGTGCGTTCAGGCCACGCCGGACCGGGGAGGCGATGACTGGAGGCCAGGAGGCGCTCTCAACGCTCGGGTGGGGTACTGCGCAAGCTATGGGAAGCTGCCCGGGAGGGAGCACGAGATGGGACTGACGGTAGGTCTCCTGTACAACCTGGGGAAGGATGAACTCCCCGGAGATGATGAACCTCCAGACATTCATGCCGAGTTCGACCGCGAGGAGACTATCCACGCGGTGGCAGACGCCCTGAGGCAGGCCGGGCACCAGGTGATCCACATTGAAGCTGATGAGTTGGCCTGGCCCCTCCTGCGGGAGACCCGGCCGGACATCGTCTTCAACCTCGCCGAAGGCAGGCACGGGCCAAGCCGCGAGGCGCAATTCCCGGCCCTGCTCGACCTGATGGGCATTCCCTACACCGGGTCGGGAGTCCTGACCCTGGCCCTTAGCCTGGATAAGGCCATGGCTAAGCGGCTGTTCCAAGCTGAGGGAGTTCCCACCCCGGCCTTTGAAGTCGTACCCCCGGGTGCTATCCCGCGGGTCGACCACCTCAGCTATCCGCTGTTCGTCAAGCCTGCCCACGAGGGTTCCTCGATGGGGATCGGTCCCAGTTCGGTGGTCAGGGACGAGCTCGCCCTGGCCCCGGCGATAGCCAACATCCACCGCTGGTACCGGCAACCCGCCCTGGTTGAGGAGTTCCTGGAGGGGAGGGAGTTCACCGTTGGCATCCTGGGCAACCGGGATCCTTACTTCTTCCCCATCATCGAGGTGAACTTCGACCCCTGCCCGGCCGAGCACGGGCGGGTCTATTCGTACCACTTCAAGCAGCACTGGGATGACTGGAAGTACTACCGCTGCCCGGCTCCGGTAACCGACGCCGAGGCCGCCCTGCTGCGGGCGACCGCCCTGCGGGCCAGCCGGGCCTTGGGCTGCCTCGACGTGACCCGGGTCGATCTTCGCCTGGATAGCGAGGGAACACCCAATGTCCTGGAAGTCAACCCACTTCCCGGGATGTGCCCCGGGTTCAGCGACCTGCCCCGCATGGCCGAGGTGGCCGGGATGACCTACTCCGAGTTGGTCATCCGTATCCTCGAGTCCGCCCGCGAGAGGTACGGCCTGGTCCAAACCCAGGTTGAGCGCCAGACAGCCTGAAACGTCATCGGGGCGACCTCAGAAGGGGTCGCCCCCTTTCCACCAGGTTCCCGGCTCCTCCGGGGCGCCGTCCAGTCGCTTCCGCACCGGGTGGGGGCGATGCAGGCGGGCCGGTGGGGGGGATCCCCCCGGGAGCGTCTCCTCCCGGCCGTCGTCTCCGCCCCGAGTCGGCGCCTTCTCCTGTTCATCCATCCCTTCGGGGAGCAGGCGTTCCTGATTCAGCAAGAAGGTCACTACCACCACGGCGATTACCGCCACCCCCGCCCCGCCGAGGTAGACGGGAACCGAGCCCAGTGTCTCCACCATCCCGAAGGCGGGCGGCCCGATCGCCACTCCGAAGAAGCGTACCGCCCCGTACAAGGCGGTGACCAGACCGCGACCGGCATAGGAAATCGAACTGGTGATGAGGGTGTTCAGCGACGGCAGCGCCAGGCCAACTCCGATGCCGGCGACAGCCGTGCTGGCGGTCCAGAGGACGATGCTCCCCATCCAGGGCAGGGGGGCAACGCCCAGGGCGATCAGGATCAGCCCGATGACAACCGCGAGCTTGGCCCGGCGGGCGAACTCACGCTGTAGCACGGTTCCGCTGACGTAGGCGGTGATGGCCAAGCCCAGCACGGGCAGGGCGATGATCAGGCCGCGGCCGAACACGGGGACGTTGAACCTCTGCTCCAGGACGTCGGAGAGATTGGCGAGCACTCCGAACAGGAGGAACAGGCTGGCCATGCCGGCCAGAAAGCAGGCCGCCAGCGGCACCGCCTTCGCCCGGGCGACCCGACGGAGAGACTGGACATACTCCTCCATGGACCTGGCCCGCCCGGCCGCCTCCGGCTCCCGAACTACGAGCCAGACCAGGGCCGCAGCGGGAAGCGCGAGCACCCCGTACACGAAGAAGGGCGCGAACCAGAAGACCAACGCCGCCGCCGCTCCCGCCACCGGGCTCACCACCTTGCCCAGGCCATTAGCAGCTTCCAGGAGCCCCAGGGCCTTGCTACGTTCCTTGCTCTGGAAGATGTCGCCCGCCAGCGCCAGGGCCAGTTGGTAGGTTCCGCCGGCCCCGATGCCCTGGATTACCCTCGCTCCCAGGATGAAGAGGAAGGGGCTGGCCACCAGGACCGACGCCAGGCCGGCGGCCAGCCCCCCGAGGCCGTAGAGGATCAGGGCGGGGGCGATCACCGTGACCCTGCCCACCCGGTCTGATAGCAGCCCGGCCCAGGGGATGACCAGCCCGGCGGGGAGGGAGAAGGCGGTGATCAGCAGACCCACCCTTGCTTGCCCCAAGTCGAGGGTCTGCCCGATCTGCGGCAGCACGGGGATGAGCATGGAGTTGCCCAGTACCATGATAAAGGGAACGGTCGCCAGGGCGGCGAGTTCGGCTCTCGTCCGTGATCGCATGTTCCCCGTAGAGTACCCGGCTTGGCCTCAGCTCATGCCGGGTTCTACCAGCGCCGGCGACCCCTCCGCCGCGTTGCCAGGATGAACCAGCCGATCAAGGCCAACAACGCGCCGAACACTATCAAGGCCCAGAAAGGCATGGCCAGGAGCACGATCACCACCCCGATGGCCACCAGCAGCCTGGCCACCGTTTGAACCGGGACCTTACGCGGAGGACGAAGTCGCCGCAACAGCGGGTCACCTCTCCCCCCGGACCTCATTTGATGCCATGTTATGCGGGACCTGTTATCCCGGTCGGCCATGCCGGGCCGGAAGGAACTCGAGCGACCGGATGAGAAGGATGCCCCGGTGGAGGGGAAACGATGGCGGAAAGCGTCTTTGACCTCATCGGCAACACACCGTTGGTGAGGGTAACTGTGGCGGACGACCCGAACGTCGTGGTCCTGGGCAAGGCGGAGTTCATGAACCCCACCGGCAGCCACAAGGACCGGATCTACCTCCGCATGATCCAGGATGCCGAGCAGAGGGGCGAACTGGAACCCGGCACCACGATCATCGAGGGATCCACCGGGAACGCGGGGGCTGCCTGTGCCATGGTGGGCGGTCTCAAGGGTTACCGCGTGGTTGTGGTCATGCCCGAGGGCATGTCCGAGGAGCGCAAGAAGCTCATCCGGGCCTTGGGAGCGGAGATCGTCTTCACCCCCGGCGGCGAGAGTGACCAGGACCTATCCCTCCGCGAGATCGAGCGAAGAGTGGCGGCCGAACCAGGCAAGTACTGGTATCCCTGCCAGTTCGAGAATCCCGACAACCCGCTGGCGCACTACGACGGCACCGCCCCCGAACTCTGGGAGCAATGCGGAGGGACCATCGACCTGTTCGTGGCCGCCGTCGGCTCAGGGGGCACCCTGACCGGCGTCGGCCGTTATCTTAAGGAACGTCGCCCCGGGGTCCGGCTATACGCTGTGGAGCCTGAGGAATGTCCCATCCTGTCCTCCCGGCGGTGGGGATCCCATGACATCCAGGGAATCGGCGACGGGTTTGTTCCCCGCAATCTAGATCTCAGCCTGCTCGACGGCGTGGTCAGGGTAAGTTCCGACGAGGCCATAGCGATGTCGCGCCAGGTGTGCCGGGAGCAGGGGTTGCTGGTGGGCATCTCGACCGGCGCCAACCTCGCCGCGGCAGCCAAACTGGCCGGACACTACCCGCGCATCGGGGTGATCGCCACCGTGCTCTTCGACACCGGGCACAAGTACTACACGTCGCCGCTGTTCGGGGTGTGCCGGCCGGTGGCCGTACCCGAGCGCGACCACCGCCTGGACGAACTCTCCCACCGGCTGCTGGACCGGTACTCCCCCTCCTGGGACATCATCGCCTGATCCGCTCGCCCTCCTCGGTAGCCAGCCGGATGCGCTCCACAGCCGGTGGATGGCTGTACAGCACTATTTTCAGCAGCGGGTGGGGGTCGACGAGGGACAGGTTGGCCGTGGCTAGGTTTTTGTGGAGGGTGGTCACCACCTCGGCCTTGCCGGTGAGACGGACCGCGTCACGGTCCGCCTCCCGCTCGAAGACGCGGGACACCGTGTTCTGGAGGGGAAGGGTGGCGAAGGAGACCAGGGTCACGAATAGGAGGGCCACGGGTAGGGCCCGGAAGTCAGACGCGAGCCCGATCCCGGCGAAGATGACCTTGAGCAGGAACAGTGCCCCGAACGTGCCGGCGACGGCCATGGCAAGCCCTCTGGGCACATGCAGGTGTCGCCAGTGGCCGATCTCGTGGGCGACCACCGCCAGGACCTCGTCCCGGTCGAACCCGGACAGGAGGGTGTCGTAGAGCACGATCCGCCGCGACCCCGACAAACCGGTGAAGTAGGCGTTCACCTTCTGCGTCTTCCGGCTGGCGTCGGCGACCAGGACGGTGCCCACGTCGACGCCGGCCCGCCGCGACATGTCGATGATCTCGGTGCCCAGCGCCTCATCGGCCAGCGGGGTGAAACGGTGGAACAGGGGGTCCACGAGCAGAGGCGAGAGGTAAGCCGCCAGGATGAGGAAGGCGGCGTAAGCCGATGCCGCCGGGATCCACCATCTCCCCGGGAAGCGGAGCATGAGCCAGTATAACCCGGTCAGTCCTACCGCCGACAAGCCGATCGAGATGGCGGCGCTCTTGGCGTGATCGCCCAGCCAGGCTCCTGCCGAGTGGACCGCCAGGCCATGGGCCCGCTCCAGGAAGAAGCCCCGGTACAAGTCAAGCGGCAGGAGCAGGAGGCCGACCACGGCGAGGAGCAACGTGACCTGCAGGAAAGCGCCGGCAAGGGATACCGGTCCGGCGGGGCGCCTCAGGAAGAATAACGCCACCCAGGTGAGCAGTACTGCCAGCATGGCGAACCTGGCCAGGAACAGAAGCTGGCGAGTCCGCTGATAGGACCAGGCGCGGGCCAGGAACTCCGGGCTGAAATGGTGGAGGGCCTCGGCGGTGGTCGGCGGCGTCAGCAGGGAGCCGATGAGGACGGCCGTCGCCACGGCGAGCGCCGCCAGTCCGGCCGCAAGCAGCAGGGTCAATCCAGATGGGCCCCTCATCACCCGGAGCACCCCCATTCCCGAAAGGATACTACCCGAGTTGCCCAGTTATCTCATCCTGCATTGATCCGGGCAACCCGGCGACGATCATCCCCCGGCGGATGAGATCCAGGTCAAAGCCTTTCCCACGCATGAACTCGATCAGGGGGCGGTAGCGGTCAGGCCGGTTGCGGTACAGTTCGGTGATCAGCCTCAGCTCAAGCGCCACCGCCGGTACTGCATGAGGACCGCAGGGGAGCAGTACGAAACGCTCCCAGGGCCCGCGCCCGAATGTCTCAATGGTGTCAAGATCCGACTCCACTTCGACGGTGCTGATGCCGACCTCCACCCCGCCCACCTCGTAGTTGGCGTAGTATTGCCTGGTGTGGGGCAACCACGAGGGGGCGTCCAGGCAAGGGAAAGACGACAGGGCAGCGCCAAAGGCATCCACTATAGCTCTTGTCCTCACGAGAAGATCAACGTCGGCAGCCGGTAACTGAACGCCGTGGAGGAGCGCCGCCGCCGTGCCAACCAGGCGGTATTCGGTCCTCACGGTCCCGGGCAACTCATCCAGCACGGTGACCAGTGCCTCCCTCAGGCGGGCCAGGGTGAGGGAAGCAGGCGGGCGGGTCATGCCGTCACCCCCCGTGTCTACCGCAATGTAGCTAGCCGGCCTAGAACAGGCGCGAGATGGAGTCGTCCCACACGGCAGTCACCGGCGCCGGCCTGCCCAGAGCCATGGCAATGAGATCGCCGGCCTCCTCCAAGGTTATCGTGTCACCGTTGGGACGCATGACCCCGTTCACAAAGACGGCCCGGGCAACGCCGAAACGTCCCCGCACCCCGGCGTCACCGCAGTTCCACTCTCGTACCAGTACCCTGTCTCCGTAGGAGGCCGCCGCCCGCCTCGCGACGGCAGCTTCCTCGCTCAGCAGCCCGGAACAGAGTGGAGTGAAGAACACATCCACTATCACTTCCGGGTGCCCGGGCCCCCCGTCCGGGTGCAAATCGGGAGGGCTGTAGCGCGGTTCGAAGTACCGCGGCAAACCGGCACCGGTGGGGAGATCTATGTACATCAGCCTGCGCTGTCCCTTGGCCTGGGCAACCCTGAAGCCCAAGCGGGCGAAGAAGTCTTCCGGCATGAACCCCCAGACACCGGCGCAGGCATCAACCACCACGCCTCGTCCCAGCTTGGCCGCGCGCCGGCGCACCTCGTGGACAAGAGCCCGTCCGACCCCTCGGCCGGACGAGAACACGTTCACGCAGTGAAGCAGGACTGCTCCCTCGCCCTCCACGTCGCGGGCTACTCCTTCCACCGGCGCCGTCTGCGCGAAGCCAAGCGGCCGCTCTCCATGGTGGGCGACGAGGATCTCAAGGCCCGCGCCTGCCTGGGCTATGAGGTATTGGCGGCGGCTCTCGACCAGGGACTGATCACAGGCTCTGCCGTGGCCGCAGGAGCAGACCTCAAGCCAGTTGGCCGGCTCCAACCCCCGCCAGGATAGCTCGCCCGAGTCGCGGTGGGATGTCAACGCTCCCGCCCGCCTTGCCGTCGGTTGCCGCCGGAGTCCGGCCCTCCGCCCCTCAGCGCATCGAGGCGGACCTTGTTCTCGTATGGCGCGATGAATCTCGCCCGGTCCCCTTCCGGCACCGGGAGGCCAAGGCGATCGGCGATTTCCTCGTACACCACCAGCCGCTCGGCCAGCCGCTCGCAGCCGTACTGGGCACACGGGGAGCAGTTGGGGAGTCCCCTCTGGATCACGCAGGGTCTCACCGGGCAGACTGTATCGATCAGCTTGGGGTTCTCGGCCATGCAGCCGTCACACCGGATCTCCTCCGGGGGAATGCGAAACCCGAAGTACTTGTGCCAGCCGTCACTGAGGAGCTGACGGTTGGCGGGATCCGCCTCCGCATTGGGGCGATAGGCGAGGCACAAGTCACAGCGATAACCACACCGCGCGAGTATCTCCTGCATGACAAGCCTCCCCGGCGCGGCCGTCCCGCCGTTCCAGCAACGGTGCAGCGACGTGTCCTCCCGCCGGTCTTCGGGACAAGAACTGCTGGGGGGGAGTTGAGTCCGGACGGCGGCGGCCGCTCAGTCATTCGCTGCCCGCTCCGCGGGAACCTCCACCGGAACATCCGCGCCTTCGCCTGGTTGCGTCCGGTCGAGTACCGCGTACGACAACCGCCAGCGTCAAATGGGAGGGGAGTGAACGGCCCCCTTATCAGACGATCTTGTCGTAGTCCGAGTGGGTTCCGATCCATATCCACAGGATGCCTTCCGCCACGTCGGTGCCGAGCGCACGATAGCGGTTGCCGATCCGGACAGACCAGAGATCACCGAGACGCTTGAGGTGCAGGGAAGGATGGCGCGGGTCCGACTTGAGCAGGGCCAGGCTTCTGTCCGCCAAGTTCCGCACCTCGGCGGGTAGTGCCTGATACAAAGACCAGAAGCGCGGCGACGCGAAGTGGTTCAAAGCCCCCGTGCTTTCCCGTCTCTGTAGTCAGCAAGAGCTTCAGCAACGAGGTCATCCAGTTTTCCCGCCTTCGCGTCCGCTTCGATCCGTCGATCCCAGATCCGGGCGTCAAACTCAAGAAACCATGCTCGGAACTCTGCGAAATCGCGGGGTGCCAGGTTCTGGATCCGTCTGATGAGCTGCTCAACTTCGCCCATGGAGTACCCCCTCCCCTCAAGTCACGGGGTCGCCAGCCAGTTCTCGCTCTCATCATAGACTGCGCGGAAACCAGAAGGAAGCCCCGCTCTATCTCCCAAGGCCCCTCAGGGGCAGGGCCGTCGGGCTAACGGCCTGCGGCTGAGCTGGGCCGGTACGAGGTCAGCTTAGATCCGCCAAAGTGGGTGCGTTCGAGCCGCTGGATAGACCTCATCGGCTGCGCTCAACCATTCGATCCCAAGGAGTGGAATCCTCCCAGCGATGCCGCCCTTGTCCATGCTGCAGGAGAACCCGCCGCCACCCCCTACGTCCCGCTTGCTTGATCGGGAGCCGGGGTCGACCCCCGTCTAGAGCAGTTACTGCAGCCCTTCTCGGCCCTGTGATTCCTCTTCCCTGATTCTCTGCTGGGTCCGGTTGCCGTACGTCCCGGCAGTGAACAGAACGACTCCATATGGAAGCCAGAGTAGCCAGCGGTAGGAAGACGTGGATGTGAGCATCACGGCGACGAATGACATCACTACCGGCCACGCCACCCACGTTAACTTGACCACGAAGGCGCGTTCCCGGTGCCCTCTTGTGTTCAGGATAGACGAACTAGACCCCACGACTGCTCCGAGCGTCCCCGCGGCCACTCCAAAAAACGCCCCAAGGTTGCGCCACCACCCCTGCGGAAGCAGCACCAGCAGCGCTAGTGCCGCACCCACCGCTAGCAGAATGTTGCCGCCCACTCCTGCGACTGCCCAGAATCTCATCCTGTCCCGCATCCGCAATCGCCTCCATCCCCCGTCATATCCTGTCTATGGCCGCGCCCCTGTGGCCCTTCAGAGGGTGCCCAAGACGTGATCAAGACCATCGCGTGCCGGTTCCCGTCGGTGGATGGGGAGCCGGCACTACGTCTTGTTCCGGTGGCCCTGCGACTCCTCGTGCCTGGTTCTCTGCTGGGTCTGATCGCCGCAGTCCCACTGTTGTCCGGAGGGTCCTGGTGGGCCTCACTCGCGCTGGTCTCCCTTCCCACCGTCTACTCGGTTATCCGATGTCTATGCTTGGGGCCGATGCCCGTTTACGCGGTGCCCGAGCTGTTACCCGGACCGCCGGTTCTTCTATTCGCCGCCACGGGCTAGCCGCTCCTCCCAGAATCTGGCCTAGCCGCCTGCCCGGAGGCACACCGCAGTGACGCTTGCCCGTACCGCCGCTACAGGGAATCGCGAAAGGGCCCCGGGTGGCCAGGCAGGAGATGGCTGCCGCGCGTCGTAATGTCAGCACTGGCAACATCTGGCTGCTTCTCAACGGAGAGAGGGTTGGCGGCAGATGGGGATGAGGGTCAACTCGGGGCGGCGGCTGGAGTTAGGGGGGCGCCTACTGCGGCGCTCCCTAGCACCCTGCCTGGTCGCGCTAATGCTTCTTTCCGCCGGCGCGACTTGCGCTGCGGGCTCCAGCCGGGTCCCCATCGGGTTCTCCCGGCAGGAGGTGGCTGGAGCTCTCCTGCTGCACAAGGCCCCGCACTCGCCCGGCATGGGAGCCATCTTCGCCGTCATGTTGGCCGGGGCCGGCGACCAAAGGCCGCATGAGACACACTGCGCGCACGTCGCCGAGCACATGGTGTTCCGCAACCCGCTGACCGGCGGCCGCTCGCTGTTCGAGTTGGTCCGGCAAGCGGGCGGCAGGGTCAACGGATGGTCCGGCCCCCTCCATACCCAGTTTGAGGTCGCCGTGCCGCACGAGCTGATTCCCGAGGCCCTGCGGTGGCTCGTGGAAGCGCTGTTCCCCCTCTGCCTCTGCGAGCAGGCTTTCCGCGAGGAGATCCACGCCCGCATGGTCCGGGATTTGGAGTACATGACCACAAGCCGGGTCGCCGCAGCCATGAACGCCTTTCACGAGCAGGTGTACCGTGGCACAGTGTACGAGCAGCGGCTATTTGACGTTCCCGTCACGACGGTGACGATGGACGCGGTGGCTAGCTTCATGGCCCGGGAGTACTCGCCGCAGCGGCTCATGATCGTCGTGGTGGCGAACGTTGAGGAGGCCACACTGGTAACTGAACTGAACGCGGCACTCAATCAGGTGCCCGTGGGGCCGCCGCCGGCGCGACGACAGGTCTCCCTCGCCCCGCCGCCCATTGGCCATCTGCGCTTGCCCGGTTTCGGCAAGCCGCTTGTTCTCGTGGGTCTGGCGGTCGACGGCATTGAGGAGGACGACGGCCCCCTTCTGGCGCTGGGGCTCCACCTGGCCCTGTCCAGGCTACTGGCCGCCCCGCCCCCCGGGTTGAGACCACGCCGGGAGCTAACCGTGGCGCTCAGGCTGGAGGGCGCATTTTGTCTCGCGGTGGCTTTCGAGGGAGCGGCGACGCTAACCGCTGCCAGGCTGGAGCGGCTGGCCGAGGAGGCAACGCATGCGGTCCGGAACGCTGCGGCCGAGTTCGCTGCCGGGGGTCCGGACGAAGGCCAACTCTTGGAGTTGCTCGAGGCAGTCGAGAGGGCGTCAGAGGCACAGGCCGCCCCCTCGGGGATCCCGCCATACAACGAGGCTTACCTGGCGGGTGTTACCCTGATCCCCACATATCAGGCCTACTCCCGTGCGCCGGACGACTTCGTATCCGAGCCGGGAGCGATAGGTCCCACTCTTGCCCGTTACCTGCCCCGGGCCACCTGCACCGTGCTGGTGGTGAGCGCGGCGGCCGGCATGGCTCCGGCCCTCATCATCGGGGCCGCCGTGCTGGCCGTTGCCGGCGTCATCCTGGGCCTGGCCTTGGGTAGGTGGAAGCGGCGTACTCGTCGCCCAGCCGTATCTCCGCCGGAGAGGGAGTAGGCGGGGGTTGCGACAGCGCCCTCTCGCTCCCCAGGGTGATATCTTCGCTGTCCGCTTACAGGGTGACAATATCGGGACTGTTGAAGAAGTCGGGTCGCTCAGGGCTTGCATTGGGGTCCAACTATGCC
>JAVHLP010000007.1 GCA_031082145.1 bacterium
GTTCGTCCTGAGCCAGGATCAAACTCTCCGTCAATTACCTCGAACCCACCTCACGGTGGCTTCTTCTCTACATGAACCGACGGGTCCGATCCCTTGCCCGCTCGTCTCTCGCTGTTCAGTTTTCAAGGACCAGAACCTTCCTCGCGGAAATTCATAATATCATGGCGGCCTGCGCATTGTCAAGGAAACAAGAGTCGCCGTGCGTGTCAAGTGCCGGTAGGCAACCCCCGTCGGAATCATGCTGGAGCTTGGATTCTGGAAATCTCCCTGAGTACCCATTTGACCCATGGTTTCGAAGCATGGGGACCCTGAAGAGCCGGCATCGACCTTCTGAGCCACTCGGCAGGGTCTTTCTGCAGGCGACGGATGTCCGGGGTCTTGATTGCCGGCCGGGGAAGGGCAGCCGAGGCCTTTGGCCTTGCTGAGCGGTGCACCAGCTCGCCGTTGGCGCGGGCGGCGAGAAGGCGGCCCAGGTGGTCAGCCCCGGATCGGCTCCAGCGGGCCCCGTGACGCTTCATCCGCCTCGCCAGGTGGTGGAAGACCTGCCCCTCCATAGCGCCCAGCACCTGAGCTTCGTCACTGTGGCGAATGCCCTCCCAGTTGTTCCGGAGGTACCCCCGCAGTTCTCGCAGCCGGTCGCGTTGCTTGCCCCGGCTCATTCGCTCCCTGACCTGGAACACCCGGTCTACCAGTTGCCACTCCCCCGACGCGATCGCTTCGCAGATCTCGCCATACATCTCGTGGTTTGAGCCGACTGCTTCCCTGAGAGCTCGGCGCAGGTGGTAGCGGTCAAGCCGGTAGATTGCCCGAGGCAGATACGCCCTGCCTTGCTTGATCCAGCTGGCTCCGTCGCCACCCAGGGTGACTGGACAACTGTGGGCCAGGTCCCACTTGTGGCCCATCTCGGCGACTGCCTCCTGCCAGAAAGTATTGGCTCTCATGACCCCGGTGAGCACCTGCCGGTTCACCAAAGCACGCCGGTCGGTTCCCGCTTTGGCCTTCCCTTCGTAGGCGATGGCCAGCTTGATCCCAAGCCACCGCTGCTTGCTATCCCGACTCCGCACCACCAACTCATCGGCTTCAACCGCCAACCGAGCGGCCTGGCGCTGGCCGGGTGGCACCTCTCCCCGCTCGAACAGCCCCACTCGGCGTTCACCGGCCAGCCGAGCAGCGTTCTGCCCTGCCCGCTGGGTCGCGTGCCACACCGCCATGGGCGTGACCGCAAGCCTCCCCTGGGTCAGTTCCTCCAGTAACGCCGCCCCGCGGTGGTACGGCAGATCCACGGCTGTCCGTACCATCAGCTCTTCAGCCCCGGGCGACAGTCTTTGACCCTGTCCCAGTCCCAGCATCTCATCCAGCAGGAACTTGCCCTCACCGGTCCGGCAATCCCGGTAGTACCGACGGTTGAGCCTAACCTCTCCTAAGGTTGTCATCAGGCTCCGCGACTTAAGGTGCACCATCCTCAGGTTCTTCGTATCCCGTTTGGAACAAAGCTCCTTGTCCACTTCAGCCAGTACTGCCTCTAACAGCCGGCACACGGCTTGTTGTCCCAGCCGTTGCGCTCCTTGCTCCATTTCCCTGAAGTCCTTGCAGCCCAATAGCCCGTAGACCCCTTCCAACAACAGCAGGACCACGTCTGCTACCTCGCGAACCACCATCTCGAGACCTCTCCTTCCTTGTGATGGGGGTGGCTGTCCTCTGTGGGACAACCTCGGAGAGGTCTCATTCGCTGCCATCCTCTTCCGTGCCTACTGCAATGTTACACGCTCAGAGTCGCCCCGGGCCGCGGCGGCCGGTGCCCCCGGGGTCGATCAACGGGGATCAAGTCGTACGGCGGGAAGGAAAAATCTTCTTTCGGAAAGAACTATTTGAGGATACTCTCAGGGGGACGGTCCCACAGATCACAAGTTGGGGGGAGAACAGATGAGGACCAGGTATCTTCTGTGCCTGACGCTGGTTGTGATGCTGGCCATGAGCGGCGTGGCCGGCGCGACGACGGTGACCAGGTCGGTCTACGAGGAGAAGCTGTTGACGGCCTTCACCGACATCGACCCGAATCACTGGGCGTTTCAGGACGTCGCCTTCGGCTACAATGCCGGGTGGTTCCGGGGGTACCCCGACCGCACTTTCCGCATGGACGGCCACATCACCGGTGAGGAGTATCTGGCCGTGATCCTGCGCTTCCTGGGCCTGGCCGAGCACGGTCAGCTGCCGGCCGGCTTCACGGCCAGCCCCTGGGCCGCCGCCGTCGTCGCCAGGGCGGCCGCGCTGGGCCTGGTATCCCCGTTTGACGCCACCCGGAAGATAACCCGGGAGCATGCGGCCGACATCCTTGCCCGGGCCCTGAACCTAGCTGCCTTGTCCGCCTCCGAGGCTGACCAGATCCTCGGCCGCTTCACCGACAGCGCGGAGATCTCCGCCGCCTATCGGGGGCGGGTGGCGGCACTGGTCAAGCTGGGCATCTTCGGCGGTTTCCCCGGCGGTCTGTTCAAGCCCAAGGATTTCCTGACGCGGGCCCAGACCTGCTCCATCCTGAGGCGGTCGCTGGCCATCGTCCGGCGCTGAGCCGGGAGGCGTGAGGAAACTGCATTGCGGTAGAGGACGGGCTTTCCGCGGGAATGAAACGAGTGCGGGCTGAAGAGTCGATCGCATCGCCGGGAAAGGTCAAGGTGGTTGAGCGCGGCAGGATTATCCTGCGCCTACTCGTGGTCGCCATCCTTGTCCTTTCCCCTTTGTGGTGGGGTCTGTTCTTCCCCTTGGCCCGGCTCACCGCCCAGGCCGCCATCTGGCTCCTGGCCTCTGCTTGGCTAGCCGTGAGCTCATGCCAGCCCGTCACCCGGCCTGCCGGCGGCTGGTCAACCATCCTGGTGGCCACCCTGACGGCTTTCGCCTGTTCGTACGCATTGGCCCTTCCCGGAGCCGTCCTGCCTGGGCAAGCCCTGGCCAGGTTTCTAGAAAGCTTGTCCTACCTGGCCTTTGTCTTTCTCGTCCTGGAGACGGCGGGTGGCCAGAGCGGCCGCGAGATCTACCTCGGGGCCATCGTCCTGGCCGCCCTGGTGGCGACGGCAGTGGGAGCGCTGTCCCTGTGCGGGGTGATTGAGGTCACCGACGCGGCCATGGGCGCCCGCCTGGCCGCGACCTTCCAGTACCCCAACACCTTGGCCGCCCTCTTGCTCGTCGCCCTGATGGCCGGCTGGGCCCTCTTGACCCGGTCCCCATCCCTGATCTTCCGGCTGGCCGGTATCGTCCTGGCTAACCTCCTCTTCCTGGCCTTTGTGCTGACCTACTCGCGAGCCGCCTACCTCGCGCTGGGCCCTGCCGTCGCGGTGACCTGGGCTTTTCAGCCCCGGGGGCTGAAGGCTAGGGCCCTCGCCCTGGGAGCCGCTTTCGCCTTCCCTCCCTTGTTGGCCATCCGGGGCATCAGCGCCAACCTGGCCATTGCCAACCTGGTGAGCGCCGGGCGATGGCTCGGCTTGTCCCTCGCTCTCTCGGTGGCGTCGGTCCTGGCGCTGGCGGTGGCCACTGCGGCGTTTCAGGGGGCGGCACGCCGGCTGGGTCCCGCCCGGATGGCTCTGGCCGGGGGCCTGGCACTGCTGATCCTGTCCGCCGGGACCGTGGGCGTTCTCAGAGCCCTGCCGGCCCTGGGCGAGAATCTGGCTCTCACCGCCGGGCGGCTGAGCCCGGCACCCTTGCTCCACCGGCTGGACGAGACCACCCTGGAGACAAGCAGTGCCGCGCAACGCTTCCAGTACTTCGCCGACGCCGCCCGGATGATCGCGCGGCGTCCGTTGCGGGGATGGGGCGGCGGTGGCTGGGCCGCTCTCTACGGTACAGACCAACCTTATCTGTACGTAGCCAGCGAGGTACACAACCACTTCCTTCAGGTGGGGGTCGAGGCGGGCGTGCCCGGGCTGCTGGCTTTCACCGGTTTGTGGGCATTCTTCTTCGCCGCCCTGGCAGCGGGCTATCGACGGTCCGATTCCCGGGATCGCTCCCTCATCGCCGGCCTGGCCGGCGCCGGGACGGGCTTCATGCTGCACTCCGCACTGGACTTCAACCTCTCCTTCATGGCGATGTTCCTGGTGGCCTGCACCCTTTGGGGGATTGGGGTCACCTGGGCCGGCGGGGGCGACTTCCCCGGGGCTGCCGGGCGGGCACTAGACCGCCTATCCGGCCGTGTGGCCCGGTGGCGAGCCCTCCGCCTGCCCGCGGGCATGCTCCTCTTGCTGGTGACCGCAGTCCTGCTGGCCGGTCACCTCCAGTTGAACTCGGCCGAACGAGCCTGGGCAAGGGGCGAGTTCAAACCAGCCGAGGCGCGCTTCCGCCTGGCCTGCCGGCTGGATCCGCTGAACGCCGATGCCGCCAGTAGCCAGCTCTTCTTCTACAGCACCCTCTACAACCACGAACCGGGGGAGGAACTGGCCCTAAAGACGCTGGCTGCCGCCTCACGGCTCCGGCGGCTGGATCCCTTTGGCCCCGTGCACAACGGGCAGGTCACACAGGTCTACCTGGACCTGGAGCGCTGGGAAGACGCGGTCGTCCAGGCCCGGCACACCGTCCGCACTCAACCATACAAAGGAGATCACTACGAGCGGCTCGCCAAGGCACTCGCTATGCTGCTGGTGAGATCGCTCGCCGAGGGCGATCTGGCCCAGGCCCGCAGCCTAGCCGGGGAGTTGGCCGGGATTCCCGAAGTCGTGCTGGAGCTCCGGGCCGGCGCGATGCCGATGGCAGCTCTGACGGGGAATGCTCACCGGCAACTCGATCTCACGCCACGTCTGGCTCTCGAGGCGGCCAAGGGCCGGTACTTCAGGCGGGACTGGGCCGGAGCGGAGGCGATGCTCGAACTGGCCTACAGCAGCCTGGCCCTGACGGTCGAGGCCGACCGCTGGTTCTACCTGCTCTACGAAGCCATGCTGGAGGCCGGGGTGCCGGGAGCGGATTCGAAACTGGAACCCGTACGGGGTATGCCATGGTCCCGCTTTATCCACTTGCAGCCCGAGTATCTCCTGGTCCGATCACTGCCTCTTGTCGAGTAGGGGCAGGCGCTTCCGGCCAGAGACAGGAGATCGGCGAGTGGTGTCAAACTAGTGGACTGTCGTCACTACCGAGGAGGCGCGACGGTGGAAGAGAGTTACGAGATCGACCTTCGAGAGTACCTGGGAGTCGTCAGGCGCCGGCTGTGGATCCTGGTGGCGGTCATCCTGGCGGCCCTGATCTCCAGCGGCGTTCTCAGTTACCTGGTGCTGCCCCGCGTCTACGCCGCGTCCACCACCCTTATGGTACTCAAGCGGGAGACCCCGATCGTTGACTACTCAACCGTCCTCCTCCATCGGCAGTTGGTCAAGACCTACGGCGAGATAGCGAAGAGCCGAACGGTGGCCGCCGAGGTCGTCCGGGAGTTGGGGCTACCGCTCACGGTCGCCGAGTTCGAGAAGAAGATCCGGGTCACACTGGTCCGAGACACCGAACTGCTGGAGATCGCGGTCGAGGACCGGGACCCTGCCCTGGCCGCCATGATGGCCAATACCCTGGCCACCGTCTTCATCAACCATGTTGTCAGCCTGATGCAGGTGGAGAACGTGGTCACCATCGATCAGGCCGTCGAGCCCACGCGTCCGGTGAGGCCCCGCCCGGTGCTCAACATGGCCATCGCCGGCGTCCTCGGCGCGATGACCGGCCTGGGGCTGGTGTTCTTCATCGAGTACCTCGACAATACCCTGAAGACGGCGGAAGACGTCCAGCGCTACCTATCGCTCCCACTCCTGGGAGCCATCCCCTTCATCGATGTCCGAACCGAGGGCAAGAGTCCGGACTCCGCCCTCAGTATGCAGTTCCCGGCCAGTCCACCCGGAAGGCGGAGTGATCAGAGCCATGCCCAAGCCCCAGGTAGCGGGTGAGATTCTCATCCCCAATCTGAACCCCCGCTCGCCGGCGGTGGAGTCCTACCGCATCCTGCGCACCAATCTCACCTTCCTGGGGGTGGAGAAACCCCTGCGCTCCATCCTGGTCACCAGCGCCGTCCCCGAGGAAGGCAAGACGGTGACCTCCGCCAATCTCGCCATCTGCCTGGCCGAGGCCGGCAACCGGATAGTTCTGGTCGATGCCGACCTGCGCAAGTCCAGGCTGCACCGGGTGTTTGACGTTGACAACCAGGTGGGATTGACCACCGCCCTGAGCGGAGGGGTCGGTCTGGACGTCGCCCTCAAGGAAGTCAACGTGCCCAACTTGCGAGTGCTGCCGGCCGGCCCCAAACCGCCCAATCCGGCCGAGATGCTGGGCTCGCCCCGGATGGCCGCCCTGTTGGCCGAGTTGAGAGAACAGGCCCAGATGGTGGTCATCGACAGCCCTCCGGTGATCGCGGTGACCGACGCGGTCGTCCTGTCGGCGGTGGTGGATGGGGTGGTCCTGGTCTGCCGGGCCCACGAGACCACCTACCAACAGGCTCAGCGTGCGAAGGCCATGCTGGAGCAAGTGAAAGCCCGTGTTCTGGGCGTGGTACTTGACCAGATGTCCCTGAACGGGCTCGACAGCTACTACTACCAGTACTACTACTATGGCGAAGGCGACGAGAGCACCCGCAGGCGGCGACGCAAGTTCGGCGGGCATTGATCGATCTCCATGCCCATCTCCTGCCGGGTGTGGATGACGGGCCGCACGACCTCGCCAAGGCGATCGCCCTGTGCCGCCAGGCTTCTGAGGACGGCATAACCAGGGCTTGCGCCTGTCCCCACGCCTTCAACCCTCGATACCACTGCCGCGCCGCCGATGCCCTGGCAGCTCTCACCCGGTTGCAGGATGCCTTGCGCGACGAGGGCATTCCACTGGAAGTGGCCCAAGGGATGGAGTGCCTACTCGTCCCTGACCTGGCCGGCCGGGTCGAGAGAGGTGAAGTCCTCACTCTGGCAGGTTCCCGCTACCTGGCCGTGGAGTTGCCGTTCGAGTCAATACCCATCTTCAGCCGTGATGTGCTCTTTCAGGTGTCGCTGGCCGGACTGGTGCCGGTACTCGTGCATCCGGAAC
The DNA here is from genome assembly GCA_031082145.1 of bacterium. Classification (GTDB taxonomy): domain Bacteria; phylum Bacillota; class Sulfobacillia; order UBA995; family UBA995; genus Ess09-15. Next base: position 7,024 of record JAVHLP010000007.1, read on the forward strand.
GCAACCGGGAGATCGCCGGGCGGCCCGCCCGGCTGCAGCCACTGGTGGAGCAAGGTGTCCCCACGGTAGTCGGCGCCGGTAGCCTGACCGGCGCCTTCGGACGGAGGGCCAGGGACGCAGCCGTTGAGCTACTGCGACGGGGCTTGGCCCACGGCGTCGCCACCGATGCCCACGATGTGCTGGCACGGCCGGCGCTGCTCCGCCCGGCCATGGCGGCCGCCGCCGACATCCTGGGCGAGGAGCGGTTCCAGGCCCTCATGGGCGGTCTAGCCCCTGCGGTCTGGGAGGATCGGCCGTTCCATCTGCCCGAGCCTACGATCTAGCATTCCAGGGGATGACGCCGGGCGGAGCGGCCGTGGCGTCCGCCCCAGAGCCTAGGCTTCTGCCGGTCACAACGTGCCTCCCCACGCCGCCATGGCGGACGCAATTCGGGTTACTGGCGTTACCCGCACTACCAGCGCGACGCCGGCATGGGGGGGAGTAGGCTGAAACGGACCGCTGAGACATCCGAGCTGGCGAGAGTGGTGGGGTTTCTGCTCTCGGATGACGCTTCTTTCATAACCGGGACCAACCTGTTTGCCGACGGCGGGTTTGCGGCGCTGTGAGAAGGGGTGACGAGCATGGAAGTGAGACGCTCGGCGCGTGCAGTCATGCTCAACCGAAGAGGACAGATCTTGTTGTTCAAATTCGTCTTTGAACGGAGTCACGGACAGAAGGTGCTCTGGATTACTCCTGGCGGGGGACTGAAGGCGGGCGAGGATTATGCAGGTGCCCTGATGCGGGAAGTCCGTGAAGAAACCGGGATTGCGTTGAAGACCGTGGGCCCATGGATTTGGACACGGGACATCCCCATTGAGGGGGTTGACCCAAGGTTCATCAGTTATGAGCGGTATTTCTTGGTGAAGCCAGGGGATATGGAAGTCAGTATTCAAGACTTTACGGCCACCGAGAGGAACATGTTCAGGGATTACAGGTGGTGGGACATTGGCGAGATCCTTGCATCCGACGAGGAGTTTGCACCGCCCAACATAGCCGAACTGGTGCGCGACCTGTTGCGCGGTAACGTACCGGCGACTCCGATGGACATTGACTGATGCCCGGGGGGGGCAGGGTGCGGTACGAGGGGTTGGTCCTTGACATTGATGATACCCTGCTGCGGATGGGGTCCGAGGCAGTTCGCCCAGACGAGTTGAAGGCCATCCAGCGCCTGATAGCACAGGGCGTTGTGTTGGTGCTGGCCACCGGCCGCACCCGCTTCATGGCTCAGTGACTCTTGCCCAACTTCGGCACTTGCAGAACTACGGCCCGCGTAAGCAGGAGATATGCGGTGGTGTAGTGGCAACTATACAGCCTTCATGACCTCTTGCCAATAGTGACGGTGAGTTCGGGTCCAGGGACGGCCGGGTCCTGCAACGTACGGAAACCACGAGGCAACAGGCTCAGCTCTTCAAGGCACTTCGGGTTCCCGAGCCCCCTCGCTTTCTCGCCCTGGCTCCGGCACCGCTGGACCGCAACCCCGCCTAGTACTACACCTCTTTCACCTGACCGGTTGCATACATGTGCTTACCTCGTGCTACGCCGATCCGTTGCCTTCTCCCGTGGTGAGCCCGATGCCTCCTCCAGTTCGGCAATGACCCCAGGACCCACCAGTTCTCTGAGCAGCCGGCGGGCTTCCGCCAACACCCGCTCATCGTACCGGCCGATCGCCCACAGGTGCTCTTGCCCCGGAGTTGTCTTGCCCTCCCTCCCCACGGTCTGCACGACCTGCATGTACCGGTACTTCCTGACGCTCACCGCGCGAACGAACATGGCCTGTCCTACCGTCCTATAGGGGTAGAAGAAGGTGTATGGTGGCCGGGGCGACTTGGCCAACCTCGAGTGAGAGAGAAGGTGGAGGGCAGAACCCTCCCGGCCGGTCCGGCTACCGGGACGTCCTGCCCCCCAACCTGCGTGGCGGTCTGTCGGCTAGCGCTTGGTGGCGATTACCCACTCCCCGACGACTGTGTTGTTCACCAGATGCTGGGTGATGACGCGGCGGACCCGCTCGGCGGTGATGTTCCCGTAGGTGACGGCGGGCTGCCCGGATCGCTCCACGGTGACCAGGGGCTCGTGCTCACACAGCCCCATGCACCCGGTCTGGGTTACCGTCACGTCGCCCAGCGAACGCTTGGCCAACTCCTCCAGGATGGCGGTCATGACCTCGCGCGCCCCGGCGGCGATGCCGCAGGTACCCATGGCCACCACGATCCGGTTGGGTTGCTCGCCCTCACGCACCTTGAGCGCCTCGCGGGCCTGCTGGCGGATGCGGTTCAGTTCCTCCAGGGACTTCACTTTCCGGCTCCCTCCTTCCGGGGCACGCTCTCCCTGGCGATGTAGTGGGTGTGCAGGAGTTCGTGGGACCGGTGGCCCAGCGGCTCACCCAGGAATTCCTGGTAGAGGGCTGTCACGGCCGGATTCTCATGGGACTTGCGCAAGGCCATACGCTCGTCCACGCCGTAGATCGCCTCCAGCCGGCGCCGCCGGATCCCGATGTCGGTGGGGATCGGCTGCCCGCCACCCCCGATGCAGCCGCCCGGACAACACATGATCTCGATGAAGTGGTAGTCGGCCTTACCCTCGACAGCCAGGTCCATCAGCTTGCGGGCGTTCCCCAGACCGTGACTCACGGCAGCCTTGAGGGTCAGACCGTTCAGGGGAACGCTGGCCTCTTTGATACCGTCCAGCCCGCGGACGGGGGTGATGTTGATGTCCGCCAGGGGTCTGCCGGTGATTACCTCGTAGGCCGTCCGCAAGGCCGCCTCCATGACACCGCCGGTTGCCCCGAAGATGGCCGCCGCGCCGGTGGAGATGCCGAGCGGCGCGTCGTAGTCCTCCTCCGGCAGGACGTTGAAGTCGATGCCGGCCTCTCTGAGCATCCGGCCCAGCTCGCGCGTCGTGAGCACCGCGTCCACGTCCCGGTACCCGCTTGAACTCATCTCGGGGCGGGCGGCCTCGAACTTCTTGGCCGTACAGGGCATGATGGAAACGACGTAGATGCTCGCCGGGTCTATACCCGCCTTCTCGGCGTAGTAAGTCTTCGCCAGGGCCCCGAACATCTGCTGGGGCGACTTGCAGGTTGAGAGATGAGGCAACAGACCGGGGTAGAAGTGTTCTATGAACTTGATCCAGCCCGGACTGCAGGAAGTGAACAGCGGGAGGGGACCACCTTCCTTGACCCGCCGGATCAGCTCATGGCCCTCTTCCATGATGGTGAGATCGGCGGTGAAATCGGTGTCAAAGACGCGGTCGAACCCCAGCCGCCGGAGGGCCGCGACCATCTTGCCGGTCACTATGCTGCCGGGTGGGAGTCCGAACTCCTCACCCACCGAGACCCGTGTGGCAGGGGCCGTCTGCACCACCACATGCCTGGCGGGATCGGCCAGGGCAGCCCACACCTCGTCGACCTGGTTGACCTCGTGGATGGCCCCGGTGGGGCATACCAGTGAGCACTGCCCGCAGAGCACGCAGGCCACCTCACCCAGGGGCAGGTGGAATGCGGGAGCCACCACGGTGTCAAAGCCCCGCTCCTGGGCCTGAATAGCGCTCACCCCCTGCACTTTCTGGCAGACGGAGATGCAGCGCCGGCACAGCACGCATTTCGCCGGGTTGCGGACGATCGACGGCGTTGACGTGTCCTCACCGTAGCTGGTGGTCTTCCCCTGGTAACGCACCTCCCGCAAGCCTACGGCCTCCGCTACCGACTGCAACTCGCAGTTCTGGTTACGGATGCAGGTCAGGCACTCCATGGGATGATCGGAGAGGATCAACTCCAGGGTGTGCCGCCTGGCTTTTAGCACCCGGGGGCTGTTGGTCGACACTTCCATGCCCTCGGCAGCCGGGGTCACGCAAGCTGCTTGCAGCACGCGGGCGCCCTTTACCTCCACCACGCACACCCGGCAGGCGCCAACCTCGTTGATGTCCTTGAGGTAGCAGAGCGTGGGGATGTGAATCCCCAGCTTCTCCGCAGCCTGGAGGAGGGTCGTGCCCCGCTCCACCTCGACTCGCTGCCGGTCTATGGTCAGGCTTATGTTACTCATCCCGCTCCCTCCTCGACGACCTCCCGGACGTCACACCGCAAGCATCGTCGCGCCTCGGCGACGGCCTGGTCGGGCTTGTAGCCCAGTTCCACCTGTTCGAACGACTTCCGCTTCTCCACCGGTACCATGGGCACCGGCACCCGAGGCGTCTCCTCTTCCAGGATTTCACCGGCGACGCGGGCGACGGCCGCCCGCTTGACGATAACCCCGTCACCACCCAGGTGACGGTCGATCGCCGATGCGGCTCGCTTGCCCGCCGCTATGGCCTCAACAACGGTATCGGGACCGGTCACGCAATCACCGCCGGCGAATAGCCACGGTAGCCCGGTGCCCGGACCACCGTTCAAGACCTTGATGCGGCCCCCGTCGGCCAGGGATTCATGCCCGGCGGTCACCGAGGTGTCGACGGCCTGCCCGATAGCTGCGATGACGATGTCCACATCCAGTTCAAGGTGCGCGCCCTGGTCGGCAATCGGTCGCCGGCGGCCGGTGCTATCGAACTCACCCAGCTTCATCCGCTGGCAAAGGAGCCTCCGCACCTTGCCGCCCTCGCCGGCGATCTCGGCCGGGGCGACCAGCAGATGCAGGCGGACGCCCTCCCTTTCGGCTTCGTCGATCTCGTCCCGTTCGGCCGGCATCTCCTCGCGGGTGCGGCGGTACACCAGGTGAACCTCGCCGGCCCCCAACCGCAGGGCGGAGCGGGCGGCATCCACCGCCGCATTACCGCCGCCGATTACCGCGACCTTCTTCCTCCCCAGGTCGGCCGACCGCCCCAGGTTGAGCTCCCGCAAGAACTCGACACCACCGAGCACCCCCTCCAGTTCCTCGCCGGGCACCCCGAGCTTCTGGCCCCGGTGCGCTCCGACGGCGATGAAGACGGCGCTGAAACCCTGCCGGTGCAGGCCATCGATGGTGATGTCCTTCCCTATGCGGGTATTGGTCTTGATCCTGACGCCGGCGCTCTCGATCCTGTGAACCTCCGCCTTCAGCACGTCCCGGGGCAGCCGGTAGTCGGGAATCCCCATCGCGAGCATACCGCCGGCCACCGGCAGGGACTCGAAGACGGTCACCGGGTAGCCTTTGCGGGCCAGATAGTAGGCGGCGGTCAGGCCCGCCGGTCCGGAGCCGACGACGGCCACCTTCTCCGACTTGGCGATCGACGGGCTAGGCCGGGGCAGCTCGCCGTTAAGCTTGAGGGCCTGGTCAGCCGCGAATCGCTTCAGGGCTCGGATCGCCAGCGGCTGATCCAGTTGCGCCCGGCGGCACTTGCCCTCGCAGGGATGGTGGCAGACCCTGCCACAGATGCTGGGGAACGGGTTGTCGGCCATGACCGCCTGGTAGGCCTCGAGGTAGCGGCCGTTGGCGATGTGGTCCAGGTAGACCGGAACGTCAATGTCAACCGGGCAAGTGTTCTGACAGGGAGAGGCGAACATGGTGGCGCACACGGAGGCCGCGCACCGCCTGTCCCTGATGTGGGCGTCATACTCCTCCCGGAAGTAGCGGATGGTTGAGAGCACGGGGTTGGGGGCCGTCTGCCCCAGCCCGCAGAGCGCGGTAGCCTTGATGTGCTCGCCCAGCTCAACGAGGAGTTCCACGTCGCCCTCGCGGCCGCGCCCCTTGGTGATCCGGTCCAGGATCTCCTGCATGCGGGTCATGCCGAGCCGGCAGGGAGCGCACTTCCCACACGACTCCTCTTGGCAGAACTCGATGAAGAACTTGGCGAGGTCCACCATGCAGGTATCCTCGTCGACCACGATCAAGCCCCCGGAACCCATGATCGTACCCAATTCGGTCAGGGACTCGTAATCCACCGGCACGTTCAGGAACTGGCGGGGAATGCAACCGCCGGACGGCCCGCCCGTCTGGGCGGCCTTGAGCGACTTGCCCTTTGGAACCCCGCCCCCGATGTCATAGATGATCTCGCCGATGGGCGTGCCCAGCGGCACCTCAACCAGACCGGTGTTGACGACCTTGCCGGCCAGGGCGAAGACCTTGGTCCCGCGGGCCTTCTCGGTTCCCACGGAGGCGAACCACTCCGGTCCCTGGAGGATGATGGGCGGGATATTGGCCCAGGTCTCCACATTGTTGAGAACGGTGGGCTTTCCCCACAGCCCTTGTTGAGCCGGGAAGGGGGGACGGGGGCGGGGCTCGCCCCGCCGGCCCTCGATAGAGGCCAGGAGAGCCGTCTCCTCGCCGCAGACGAAAGCTCCGGCCCCCACCCGGATATCCACGTCGAAGGAGAAGCTGCTCCCAAAGATGTTCTTCCCAAGCAATCCATACTCCCGTGCCTGCCTGATCGCCAGGCCCAGGCGGTCAACCGCCAGCGGATACTCCGCCCTGACGTACACGTATCCCTGGCTGGAGCCGACGGCATAGCCGCAGATGGCCATGGCCTCAAGCACGCTGTGAGGGTCTCCTTCCAGGACGCTGCGATCCATGAAGGCCCCCGGGTCGCCCTCGTCGGCGTTGCAGACCACGTACTTGGGAGAGCCCTGGGCCCGGGCCGTGAATTCCCACTTCAGGCCGGTCGCGAAGCCGGCTCCACCCCGACCCCTGAGCCCCGATGCCTTGACGGCAGCCACTACCTCCTCCGGCGACATGCTGGAGAGGACCTTTCCTAGAGCCGCATATCCGTCACGGGCGATATACTCCTCAATGCGCTCGGGGTCGATAAGGCCCGTGTTCCTCAGGGCCACCCTGGTCTGGCGGCTGAAGAATGGGATTTCGTCGAACGTGGGCAGGCTCTCCAGCGTGCCGGGGAGCCGGTGCACCAACCGGTCCACGATCCGACCCTTGAGCAGGTGTTCGTCTACTATACTGATGGCGTCCTCGGGGCGAAGTTTCTGATAGAAGACGCCCTCGGGGTAGACCACAACCACCGGACCCAGATCACACGGGCCCATGCAGCCGGTCTCCACCACCTGCACTTCTTCGGCCAGGCCGTGCTCGCCTATGGCGGTGACCAAGGCTTCCTGCACCGCGCGACACCCGGAGGAGATGCACCCGGCTCCCGCGCAGACCAGAACGTGTGCTCTATGTACCATATCCTAATCTCCCCTTGTCGTGGGCGGGGCCGGTGCCCTCCGGCTCGGACAGGCGAGTGAGCCCGGAACGAATGGTCTCCCTGGTCCAAGCCGCCACGCGGGGGTCTCCCCACGACACCCGGCCCAACTGCCGCTCTATGATCTCGGTATCAAACTCGATCTCCGATCCCTCCCGGCGGTGCCGGTAACCCAGTTTCAGCTCCGGGTTGACGGCCAGCGCAACCATTACGGTGGCCGCCATGTCGCCCAGCGGAGCCCGGTCCAGGTGGTTCAGGCCGAAAGTGGCCGTCACCGTCGTACCCTGTCCGGGGACGGATGTCACCGCCACCGACCCGCCCGTCTGCCGCGCCGCCCCTTCCAGGAGCGGCAGGCCCAAGCCCATGCGACGGGTCTGCCGGGTAGTGACGAACGGGTCCAGGACTTGCCTGAGCAACTCAGGGTCCATGCCTTTCCCGTCGTCGGTAACCCTCAAGGTCAGGCGATTGACCCCGGAGTCCTCGGCTACATAGATGTCCACCCGTGATGCCCCGGCCTCGACCGAGTTCTGGATCAGGTCCAGCACGTGCAGGGAAAGCTCGCGCACCTTCTCTCATCCTCTCCCGCGCCGGTCCTCGTGACCGGCACGGCGGTAGGCTTCCAGCAGAGAGCGAACCCGGTTCGGCTTGAGCCGGGCGTGAACGTCCTCGTTCACCGTGATGACCGGACCCAGACCGCACGCTCCCAGGCACCTCACCACGTCCAGGGAGAACAAGCCGTCGCCGGTGGTGTCGCCCGCCTCGATGCCCAGTTCCCTCTCCAGGCGTTCCAGAACCCGGGGTGCACCCCTCACATAGCACGCAGTACCCTTGCACAGACTGATCTTGAACCGTCCCTTGGGCTTCGTCGAGAACAGAGCGTAGAAGGTAACTACGCCGAACACTTCGCTCGGGGGCACGCCAAGACCCTCCGCCACTCGAACCTGAACCTCCCGCGGTAGGTAGCCGACGGCCTCTTGCGCTTCATGCAAGGCCGAGATAAGAGCGCCGGGCCGGTTCCGGTACTTCTCGATCACATCGTCGAGGGCCGCCTGTTGGTCGCCGGACAGTCCGGGCGGTGCGGCTTCACAGCAGGCCGGATGAGTCATAGAGACATTCCTCCTTCAGTGAAAGTCCCGACTTTCACAATTAACGGAAAACGAAAATCATCTCCCGGCGACCCTCCTTCCGGCGCTTCCCTCCAACGACTTCTCGATCTCGCCCAGGGTTGGCGCCGCCAGCCATAAGGTGGTGCGCGAGTCGCCGATGTCCGACAACTGGTGGGCATCGGAGAAGCACACCAGTTCCATGGTCTGGAGACCGGGAGAACGAGCCCGCACCGCCTGGAGGTCGGCCTGCCGCGACACCTCGCAGGCCTTCACCCCGAGCCCCGGCGGGACAAATCCCAACTGACCCAGTAAACCATAGCCGGGCCGGTCGATGTGGGCCGGGATGGCCACGCCGCTCCGGGAACCCACCCCTTCGACCGCTTCCTCCAGCGATATGGCGGCCGCGGTGGACAGCAGCCGAGCCAGCTTCCCCACCACCCTTCCTTCATCGTCGTACAGCCACTGCGGACCGAACACGTCTTCCCGGTTCTCTCTGGCCGGCAGGCGCCGGTAAATCTCCTCCTGCCACTCCAGTGCGGCGTCGAAGCTCTCGAACAGGCACAGGAGGTGCACGTCTTCCCTCGTCTGCAACTCCATGCCGGGCACCACGGTCAGGCCGGTCCGCCGCCCCGCAGTCATGACGGCGAGGGCGTTTGCCGCCGAGTTGTGGTCAGTCACCGCCAGGATGTCAACGCCCCGGGCGGTGGCCTGCCGGACTATACCCGGCGGGCTCATCTCCTCGCTCGCGCAGGGCGACAGCCCGGTGTGGACGTGCAGGTCCACCCGGAACTCCCTCAGCATTCACCGCGCTCCTGCCGCAGAAGACAGAACAGCCGTCCCGCAACCTCAAAGGAAGTCAGGCCCGTGGTCAGAAGGGCCACTCCCTCCCGGGAAGCCTTCTCCGCCATCTCCGGATCGGGACGCATCCCTCTGGTCAGTACCACGCCGGTCAGCTCCGCCATCATCGCCACGGCCACGCAGTTCTGGTGGGTCTGAACCGTGATCCAGACGTCGCCGGGCTGGGCATGAGCCATGACGTCACTCAGCATGTCTGAGCAGTAGGCACCGCTCACCTCCCGTTCGACGCCCGTTCCCGGGCAGACCTCCGCCAGGGCCAGTCCCTTGATCACCTGCTCAAGCCTCATTCGAATCCGCCCCGTCCTCTCCCTCATCCCTCTGCCCCATGGCCGGGGGCAGCCTGTGCGCGAGCTCCAGCATTTCCGCGGCAAGCGCATGCACCTGCTCGCGCAGCTTGAAGACGCAGTCCGTCTCGAAAGCCCGGCCCCGAACGATGTCCTCGGCCAGGGAGCGGCAATGAGGCGATCCGCAGGAACCGCAGTCTAGCCCGGGGAGGCTCTCCAACACGCGCTCGAGCTGCTCGGTCTTGCTGATAGCCCGGGCTGGGTCCTCGTCCAGCCGCATGACCGGGCGGGGCTCGACCGGTCCCCGCACTTGCGGTGCTTCCGCGAGCAGGCGCACGGCCGCCTCCTCTGGGAAACCGGGTCCAGTCGCTCCCAGCCTCTCGGTCAGCATCCGCAAGTTGGTCCGGCCAACAAAAGGATTCTCCGCCACCAGCGAACCGCCCACGCACCCGGCCACGCAGGCCTGCAATTCCAGGTAGTCAAGGTCGCCCAGCCGGTCCCGCAGGACTTCCTCCAACAAGGCGATGACGTTATGGATACCGTCCACCGATAGCAGGGCTCCGGCCCCGATGGCCTGGTTCTCACCGCCCGCCCGTCCCCAGCCGAAGCCATGGGCCGATGCCTGCTGCAACTCCCCGCCTTCCGGAGCCTGGGCCAAGAGCGGGAGCATCATCCCGTAGATCTCGGCCATGCTGAAGGCGCCGGTCACCTCGGAGAGGGTCATCCCCACAGGCTGCCGCACTGCCGTAAGCTTGGCCGGGCAGGGCGTGATAAACCAGGTCCCCACGTCGCCGTCGGCCAGGCCGTGCTGCTCACGGGCTTGCCTGCGGGCTAGCAGAGCGGCAACGTCCATCGGCGTGTGCAGCGGGATGATGTGGTCGACCAGGCTCGGGAAACGCACCTGGATCAGCCGCACCACCGTCGGGCAGGCCGACGATATCAGGGGGCGGGGCTGAGGATGCTCCCTCAAGTACCGTCGGATGGCCGCGGTCACCACGTCGGCGCCCAAGGCCACCTCCACCACATGGTCAAAACCCAGGTTGATCAGCCCGCCCAATACCTGCCCGGGGTCCACGTCGCGGCCAAACTGGCCGAAGAAAGCAGGTGCCGGCAGGGCCACATTGTAGCGGAACTCCTCCAGCCGCTCCAGCCGGTCGGTCACCGCCACCTTGGCTTGGTTGGGACATATGCGAATGCATTCGCCACAGTCAACGCAACGTTCTTCCAGGATATGGGCCTTGCCCTCGCGGACGCGGATGGCTTCCGTGGGACAGCGCTTTATGCAGTTGGTGCAACCCTTGCACTTGGCCCGTTGCAGGGTGACCGAGTGGAAGTAGCTCAAACCCCTCGTCCCCTTCCACCAACCTGGTCATTCTTGATGACGGCGCGGACCGTGGTGCCCCGCCCGACCACGCTCTGGATGGTAAAGTGGTCGGAGCACCGGCGCATGTTGGGCAGCCCCATCCCCGCCCCGAAACCCATCTCCCGAACATCCTCCGGGGCGGTGGAGAAACCCTCCTGCATGGCCAGTTCCAGGTCGGCAATGCCCGGCCCCTCATCGGCGGCGACAATGACCACCGCCTCGGGAGCGACGCAGACTTTGAGCAGCCCGCGCCGGGCGTGAATCACAATGTTCATCTCCGCCTCGTACGCGGTTATGGCGGCTCTCCGGACCGCCCGGGCCGAAAACCCCACGTGCTCCAGGGCGCGCTTGACCCGAGTGGCGGCGCTACCCGCCGTCGCGAAATCGAGGCCGGTCACCTCGAACTCCAGCCGGAGCCGGGCCTCGCCTCTCTCCTCAGGCGTCTGCATCATCCGTGCCCTCGCCCGTCCCGGGCGAGGGAACCGGAGGCAGGCCCGCGCGGTACAGAAGGCCACAACTCTCGTAGAGCGACCGGCGGGTGCCCAGGAGGACCAGTCCCTTCTCGGCGGCGAGGGCAATGATGTCGGGGGTCACCCGCTTGTTGCGGACGAAAACCACTGCCGCCAAGTCCATTATCTCGGCGGTGCGCACGACCTGGGGGTTCGTTAACCCCGTGAGCAGGACGGCGTCAGGCAGGGTCTTCTTGAGAACGTCGCTGAGAAGATCGGCGGCATAGGCCCCGATCGCCTCCCGGCCAAGACGTTCCCCGCCCGCCAGTACGCTGGCTTCCAGGTGATGGACCACTTCACTGAGTTTCATCGCGCCATCCCCCTCAGGAACCCTGCTCCCCACATGACCCCTAACGCCAGGACACCACCCGCCCAAGCCGTGAACAGTTGCGGCAACTGCAAGGCCACGGCCGCTGGTACGTCGACCAGGAGGCGCACGGCGCCGGCGATCACCAGGTATTTCACGAAGCCTCCGACCAGGACCCCCCCGACCTGGCTGACCCGCTCAAAGCGACGGCCACAATGGGCCCCCACCCGCGCCGCCGCCCCGAAGACGAGCACCAGGGCGGCATTGCCGGCCATGATGAAAGGGATGGCCGGGGCGAGAACGGGACTCAGGATCCCGTTGGCCAACGCTATCCATGGCGTCAGCACCCCTATGATGACGCCGCCGAGCACGCCCACCATGACCGCGGCCAGCACCAACATGGCGTTGACCAGGGGGCCGGTGATCGGCTGGGGCAGCCGCAGCATCTGGATAGCCAGCGTCAAAGCGAGCAGGATACCGATTCTGGTCAGAGCGCGGACGTTCAGGGCCACGGGCACCCCTCCGACCTCGCCATATTCGTGTTTGCGGGGGCAATCACAAAGACTGGGCCATAGCTGCAGGTGAATTCCGACAATTGCCTGCTTCAGCGCTACTTTGCATCCCAAGTATACTGTAGTCCCCGGCATCATACAACCCCCGGCTGGACGCAACATTACGCCAATGCCGGGAAGAAGCACCGGAGCCTTGGGCTATGCTCGAGGCCTTAGCAGTGGAAAAGCTATAACCTCGCGGATGGAAGGCGAGTCGGTGAGTAGCATCACCAGGCGGTCGACGCCAATACCCTCTCCACCCGTGGGCGGCAAGCCATACTCCATGGCGGTCAGGAAGTCCTCGTCCATCATGTGGGCCTCCTGGTCTCCACGGTCGCGCCGGCCGGCTTGCTCCAGGAACCGCTCGCGCTGATCGATGGGGTCGTTGAGCTCGGAGAAGGCGTTGGCGATCTCGATGCCGCCGACGCAAGCCTCAAAGCGGTAGGTGAGCGAAGGATCATCCCGGCGCCGCTTCGCCAGAGGCGACATCTCCACCGGGTAGTCCATGAGGAAGGTGGGCTGAATCAGGTCGGGTTGGACAAAACGGTCAAGAACCTGATCCAGGATCTGACCCCGGGTCGCGTCGGGGGCGATCTCCAGCCCCCGGTCCCGGGCCGCTTGGCGAGCCGCGGCGATGTCGGTCAGGCCCACAAAGTCCACCCCGGCTCGCTGCCGGATGGCTTCACGCAGCGTCTGCCGCTGCCAGGGCGGGTCGAGGCGGACCTCGTTGCCCCGAAAAATAATGCGTGTGGTGCCCAGCACTCTCCGGGCAACCTCGGGGATCAGGTATTCGGTGAAGCGCATCATGTCCTCGTAGTCGGCGTACGCCTCGTAGAACTCCAGCATTGTGAAGTCGGGGTTGTGGCGGAAAGACACCCCCTCGTTCCGGAAGACCCGTCCTATCTCGTAGACCTTGTCGTAACCCCCTATCACCAGCCGCTTCAGGTAGAGTTCGAGGGCTATCCGCAAGTAGAGGTCGATACCCAGGGTGTTGTGGTGAGTTACGAAGGGCCGGGCGTTGGCCCCTCCCACCACAGCGCTCATGGTGGGCGTCTCCATCTCCAGGTAACCTCGCTCATCGAGGATGTCCCTCAGGGTCCTGACGATCAAGCTGCGGTTGCGCAAGACCTCCCGGGTGCCAGGGTTGGCAATGAGGTCCAGGTACCGTTGCCGGTAACGGCTCTCCACGTCCCGCAGGCCGTGGTACTTCTCCGGCGGCGGGCGCAAGGCCTTGCCAAGGAACGACCACTCATCGACCGCCACCGTCACCTCACCGGAACGGGTCCGGAAGACCTCACCGGCCACGCCCACATGGTCCCCCAGGTCCACGAGCTCCAGGAGCGTGAAAGAGTCCGCGCCCACCCGGTCCCGCTTGAGGTACACCTGGAGGCGGCCGGACGCATCCTCGAGGTCCGCGAAAGCGGCCTTTCCGTGACTTCGCCAAGCCATGATCCGGCCGGCCACGAATACGCGTTGTCCCTCCAGGGACGCGCACTCGGCGACAACCTGGCCCAGGGTGTGGGTCCGGCGGAAGGCTCTTCCCCACGGATCGACACCTAGGCCTATCAGCCGGTTGAGCTTCTCCCGGCGAGCCTCGAGGAAATCGGCAGGATGACCGGGCTCAGGCGGCTTCCGGGTCATGGCGACCTCCGGCGGGTCAGACTTGGGTCGGCGACCGGGGGGAGTTCAGGGGCAGGACTTCCAGGATGCGGTAGCGCAGGGTTCCGGCCGGTACCAAGACCTCAAGCTCGGCACCCACCCCATGACCCAGCAAGGCCCGGGCTACCGGTGACTCGTTGGAGATCCGGTTTTCCCGGGGGTCGGCCTCGGCCGAGCCGACGATGGCGTACTCCAGGATCTGGCCCCGATCCAGATCTTCGAGGCGGACGCGGCAGCCCACACCAACTGTGTCGTAGTTCACAGGGATCTCATCCAGGAGCACGGCGTTCCGGATCAGGCGCTCGAGGGTCAGGATGCGGCCTTCGACGAAAGCCTGCTCATTCTTGACGTTTTCGTACTCGGAGTTCTCGGTGATGTCGCCGAACTCGCGGGCTTGCTTGATGCGTTCGGCGATCTCGCGCCGGCGGACGGACTTGAGGTGCTCCAGTTCCTGCTCGAGTTTCTTGAGTCCTTCGGCAGAGAGGATAACCTGGTTCGGTTGCATATGGCCCTCTGCCCCTCTCTTTATGAGCCCAAGCCCTGACGGGTTCACTTGATCTATGACCGGCCGCACCCGTTTATGTGCTTCGGGAGGGAGGCCGGACCGCTAATGGAGCAAGGATGGCCGCCAGGGGCCATCCGCAACTTAGTATAAGGCGCTGAATCACTTGCTGTCAAGAAACCGCAGCAACTCAGCTAAAATGTAGCCGACGGGTACCGGCTCACTCCCCCAGAAATGTCCCCGAGGGGATGTGCGTTGCGAATGGCCATGCCGAGCCGCCGGGAGTACCTCAACAGGATGAGCCGGCGCTATCGCGCGGTCAGGAGTCGCCGGGAGAAGACCGCCCTGATCGGATGCGTCAGCGGCTCCTGGGTTAACAGGGAAACCGCATCAGGAGGATTTGAGGGTGCGGATGACTCTCCTCAACCCCTCACCGTCGAATCGCCCCTCGGTGCCGGCGATCTGCTCGACCTGGACGACGATGACCTCGCGGGCCAGAAGGGCCTGCATGAACTGGGCGGGCCGGTTGGCGCCCAGGATGACGACTGCGTGGTGTTTTCTGATCTCGGCGCTTAGGGCCATTATGTCGCTGAAGAGATCCGTTCCCGGTCGCTCCAGGAATTCCCATCGCTCCTGGTTGGTGAGCAGAAACGTATAGTCGACACCTTCTTCCGCGGCCACTTGGAGAATCTGCTCCTTGTTGGCGATGGGGAACCCCACAATGGCAATGGAAGCACCCTTGCGAACCTCGCCCAGGCTCTCCAGGCGGGAGACCAAGCTGCGGTCGATCCCGAGTCGTTTGGCCACCTCCTGTTGGGAGCACCCCTGCTCCCGCAAGGCCAGGATCTCATCCAGAGCCCGGATCACTCGCTCACGATGGATGAGTTTGTCGCCGATGCGAATGAAGGTCAGAGCTCTCACCTCCCAGGGCCTGGCGCAAGAGGTTCTCCATCTCACCGGGAGTGGCCGCCTGGAAGAGACGGGTGCGAAGGGAAGCAGCCCCGGGCAGACCTCTAACATACCACCCGGCGTGCTTCCGCATCACGAAGACTCCCTGCCGGGGGCCACGAAGAGCGACAAGGCCGTACAGCTGCTCCAGGACCATGGCCAGTCTCTCCTCTGGGGACGGCGGCTCCGGCCGGCGTCCTTCGAGATAGTCAAGAATCTCCCTGAAGATCCAGGGGCGGCCCAGCGCCACGCGGCCGATCATGACCCCCTGGCAACCGGTAGTCTCAAGCAGTCTTCGGACCTCTGGTCCCGATGTGACGTCACCGTTCCCGATGACGGGGATCTCGATAGCCTCGCAGACCCGGGCTATTACCCCCCAGTCGGCCTTGCCGGAGTAGAATTCGGCCGCGAAGCGACCGTGCACCGTCACGGCGGCGGCACCGGCCTCGGCCGCCCGGCGGGCGACCTCCAGGGCCGTTTCTTCCCCGGCCCTGACCCCGCGGCGCAGCTTGACCGTGACCGGAATCGCGACCGCCTTTACCAAAGACTCTACCAGCAGCGTGATGCGGCCCGGATCCCGCAGCAAGGCAGCTCCTTCGCCGTTCCGCATGACCTTGGGCGCGGGACAGCCCAGGTTCAGGTCGATCAGGTCTGCTCCCCTGGCCTCGGCAAGCTGCGCCGCCGCGGCCAGGAGGTCCGGATCGGAGCCGAGGAGTTGCACGCCTACCGGGTGGTCGTCCTCGCCCAGGGTCAGTATCGTGTTAGAACGGGGGTTGCCTCGGGTCAAGGAACAGTCCTTGACCATCTCGGTGAAGGCGAGAGCGCAACCATCGCGGCGGGCCAGCCGTCGGAAAGGGAGATCGGTCACCCCGGCCATGGGAGCGAGTACCAGGGGGTTCTCCAACCGCAGGCCGTCTATCATGAAGCCTCGCACGGCGCCGTCTGCTCCCGGCCGGCTCAGTGCAATGGCGGTTCTTCCTCCTGACCCCCAGCCTCCTCCTCGGAGACACCGGCCGCGACCAGCACTCTCTCCAGGGCGAAGATGGGGCAGTTGGCCCTGACCGCCAGGGCTATGGCATCACTCGGCCGGGAGTCGACCTCGATCGTCCTCCCGTCCACGTTGAGGGTGATCTGGGCGTAGAAGACTTGATCACGAAGGTCGTCAATGATGATCATGGCAACGGACACGTCAAGTGAGTCCAGCATCCCCTTTAGCAGGTCATGGGTCAGCGGCCGAGCCGGCCGGATGCCCTGCACTGCCATGGCGATGGACTGAGCTTCGAAGCCACCGATGCTCACCGGGAGGTACCGTCCGCCCGACTCATCCTTGAGGATGATCAGGGCCGATTGCTCCTGGGAATCTATGCCAATGCGATCTATTTTCAGGCGTATCACGGGATGAACCTCCGGCCCCACCGTATGCCAAGCATAACATGGCCGCCTCTGGCTTGGCAATCGCGCTCCCGTTGCTTTTGCCCTGCGCAGTCCGGCCATCGCGATCGTCAGGCAGGAAGACTTCCCCTCCCGGAGGAAACAAGCGGCGGCTCAGACGAAGTAAGCTCGGAGGTGACGGCGGACCCATGCAGGCCATTGCCAAGCTGCGATCCGGGCCGGGGGGCGATCTGATTGAGACGCCCCGACCGGAGCCGGCTCCCCGCGAGTTGCTGGTGAGGGTGAAGGCTGCCTCCATCTGCGGAACCGACGTGCACATCTACGACTGGGACCCCTGGGCGGCCGGGCGAGTCAAGCCTCCTCTCGTTCTCGGCCACGAGTTCGGCGGGATCGTCGAGGCGGTGGGCGAGCAGGTAACCTCCTTCCGTCCGGGAGATCTCGTGTCGGCGGAAACCCACATCGTCTGTGACCGGTGCTATCAGTGCCGGGTCGGCCAAGCCCACATCTGCCAAGACGTCTCCATTCTGGGCGTAGACCGGGATGGCGCATTCGCGGAGTTCGTGACCATCCCCGAGCAGAATGCCTGGCTCAATCCCCCCGACATGTCGCCTGAGGTAGCTGCGATCCAGGAACCCATGGGCAATGCCGTCCACACCGTGCTGGCAGGCGCAGTGGCCGGTCTGCGGGTGGCAGTCCTGGGTTGCGGTCCCATCGGCCTGCTCAGCGTGGCTGTGGCCCGGGCCTGTGGCGCCTCGGCCGTGTATGCGGTGGAGCCGTCAGCCTACCGCCGCGGATTGGCTGCCCGGCTGGGGGCCACGTTGACACTCGACCCGCGGGACACCAACCCCGCAGACCGGGTGCGAGAGCTTACCGGTGGCGAAGGGGCGGACGTGGTTCTGGAGATGTCGGGCAATCCCGGGGCCGTGGTGCATGGTCTCCGGATGGCCCGCAACGGGGGCCGGGTCTCCCTGCTGGGATTGCCGCCCCGCCCACTGGAGATCGACCTGTCCAACGACGTCGTGATGAGAGGCTTAACGCTGCAGGGCATCGCGGGGCGCAGGATGTACGCCACCTGGTACCAGACGCGAGAACTCCTGGCGAGCGGACAGGTTGACCCCGCTCCGCTGATCACCCATCGCTTCGATCTGGCCAGCTTTGGGAAAGCCTTTGAGCTGGTCAAGCGGGGGGAGTGCGGCAAGGTCGTCCTCCTGCCTTGACCCGCTCCCATGCTTCGGCTGCGCCGGGGATAGGCCCGAGGGCCCGGTCCAGGATGCCGAGGAGGCTGGCGATCAGTACCCCGTAGTTGACCACGGGGACACCTGCTGCCCTTAATCGCTCCAGCCGGGCCAGCATCTCCCGGCGCCCGAGCATACAACCCCCGCAGTGTACCACCAGCCGGAAGCCCGCGAGGTCTTCCGGGAGGTCAGTTCCTACCTGCCAGGTGAAGCTGAGATCGCCGCCGACCCGCTCCTGCAACAGACGGGGAATCTTTACCCGGCCGATGTCGTCACCGATGGGGTGGTGAGTGCATGCTTCGGCCACCAGGATCTCGTCCCCAGGCCGAAGGTGGTCCACTCGGGCTGCCCCTTCCACCAGTTGGGCGATGTTGCCCCGGTGACGGGCAAACAGCACTGAGAACGAGGTCAAGGGTATGCCTTTGGGGGTGATGCGATCCGTCTCCCGGAAAGCCTGCGAGTCGGTGACGACCAGCCGGGGTTGCCGGCACAACTGGCCCAAGGCTGTTTCCAGGCTGTCCTCCTTCACCAGGCAAGCCATCGCCCCGGCGTCGAGGATTTCCCGCAAAGTCTGCACTTGGGGAAGAATCAGCCGCCCGCGGGGAGCCTCGCTGTCCTGAGGGGTCACCAGTACCACCGTATCGCCTGGCACCAGAAGATCGGCCAGAATAGGTGGCCCGGCCCAGTCTTCCGGCGCCGTCTGGATGAGCACCCGCCGCAACTCCTCCACTCCCTGACCGGTCATGGCGCTCACGGGAACAATCGGTGGATCGCCGGGAAGGACCGGCGGCAACCGGGATTCGTGCGGCAGCAGATCTGCCTTGTTCCAGGCCACAACCAGGGCTAGGCTTCGGGCCGCGGCCTGACGGCAGATCTCGTCCTCCCATGGGCCCCAACCAACGGACCCGTCCACCACCAGCACGACCACGTCGGCTCCGGCCAGCGAGGCTTGTGTGCGGGCAGTTCGCAGCTTGCCGAGCACCCCGTCGTCGTCCACTCCCGCCGTGTCAACGAAGACCACCGGCCCCAGTGGCTGCAGCTCCATCGCCCTGTACACCGGGTCGGTCGTGGTTCCCGGTACTGCCGAGACTATGGCCGCCCGCTGTCCGGTCAAGGCGTTGACCAGGCTGGATTTCCCCGTATTGCGCCTCCCCGCAAGGGCTATTCGCAGGCGATTGGATCGCGGCGTCCCCCTCAACAGTGTACTCCTCCTGTCTAGAAGTATAGATCCCGCTCTCCCGCCCGGATCCGCTCAAGCCGGCGGTTGGTCTCCGCCTTCACCTCTGGCGACCCGATCTGCTCCAGGTGGTTGGCGATAGCCCTTCGGCCTGCGTCGAGCGTAGCCGGTGACGCGTAGTCGAGAAGGTACTCCTCGAGAGTGAGAATGGCGTTGGGCTGGCAGACATTCCCTATTAAGCCCTGTTTGGCCAGCTTCATGAAGCGGTCACCGGTGCGGCCTTTACGGTAGCAGGCCGTGCAGTAGCTCGGAAGGTATCCCGAGAGGACCAAGCTCCGGACGATCTCGTCAGCAGCGCGATTGTCCTCCACTGCGAACTGGACCGAGGCGCTATCCCCCTCCCGGTATCCCCCCACGCCGGTGCGGGAACCCGCGCTGAGCTGCGATATGCCCAGGCCAAGAAGCTCGTCGCGCAGGGCGGGGCTTTCCCGGGTGGACAGGATCAGGCCGGTGTAGGGGACGGCCAGTCGGAGTACGGCCACTACCCGCTTGAACTCCCCGTCTGAGAGGGGCCGGCCCAGGCAGGATACGTCTGTCCCCGGAGCGGGGCGCAGGCGGGGCACCGATATAGTATGCGGACCCACTCCGAACCGCTGTTCCAGATGCAGGGCGTGATGGAGCAGGGCCAGCACCTCAAAGCGGTAGTCGTAGAGGCCGAAAAGCACACCAATGCCGACGTCGTCGATCCCGGCCGTCATGGCCCGGTCCATGGCTTCCAGATGCCAGCAATAATCGGCCTTGGGGCCCCGGTGCAATCGCTCATAAGTCGGCCGGTGGTAAGTCTCCTGGAAGAGGATGTAGGTCCCTATGCCGGCCGTTTTCAGCCGCCGGTAGTCCTCTTCAGTGGCAGCCGCGATGTTCACGTTGACCCGGCGGATGTTGCCGCCCCCGTGACGGGTAGAGTAGATTGTCTCGATCGCACCCAGAACGTAGTCCAACGGGCAGTTGACCGGGTCCTCGCCCGTCTCCAGGACCAACCGCTTGTGGCCCATAGCTTCCAGGGCCCTCACTTCGCCGGCTACCTCATCCGGCGACAGCCTCCGCCGCCGCATCTCTCTGTTTCCGTGGCGATAACCGCAGTAGGCACAGTCGTTAGCACAGTGATTGGAGATGTACAACGGGGCAAAGAGAACCATCCGTTTGCCGTAGATACGCTCCTTGACCTCCCGAGCCGCCTCGAACAGCAAGGCCTCGTCGGCCGGGTCGTCTATCTCGAGAAGGCAGGCGGCCTCCTCGAGCCTGAGCCCGGCTGCCAGGCGGCCCTTGGCCACAATCTCCCGCACCCGGCCAAGGGGAGCTTCCCTGCCTGCGGCCAGCCCCGCCTCAACCCCTCTCTGGTCAAAGAACCCCCTATCCGACACTTTCACCCACCTCCCGTGACCACTTCGGGCTATCACCCCGGCCCCGGCCCACTACGCGCCCCAGGCCCTCGATACGTCCCTTGAGGCAGGTCAGGCAATGCCCCGGTAGTTCATCCAGACACACCTTGCCGGGGTATATCTCGTATCGCCGCCGGTATCTAAGCGGCGTGAGATTCGGCATGACCACATTGGCGCCTGCCTGCAACGCAAGTTCCCGGCCGTGCGGATGCAGGGTCGCCAGGGCGGTGGTGGCAGCGATGTGGGCCTGGGGCAGGCACAGCCGCGTCGTCGCGATCACCCTCAAGGTCAGCCCGACCGGACCGGGGGGTGCTTCGCCCAGGGGAGTGGCGGGATGTGGGACCAAGGGACCGATCCCAACCATATCCACGTCGAGGTCCCGCATGAGCACCACGTCGTGAGCCAGTGAGTCGCAGGTCTGCCCGGGCAACCCCACGATGCACCCTGAGCCGACCTGATAGCCCAGAGATCTTAACCACCGGAGTTGACGCACGCGGCGTTCCAGAGTCCGTCCCGGGCGCAAGCGCCGGTGCAGCCGCGGGTCGGCCGTCTCGTGCTTCAGTAGGTAGCGGTCGGCCCCCGCCTGGCGGAAGGCCTGCAGATCGTCATAGCTCCGTTCTCCCAGTGAGAGGGTGACGGCGACCGGTAACTCGGTGACAATCCGGGTGATCAGGTCCGCCAGGGTGCTCCGATCGTACCAGGAGTCCTCCCCAGACTGGAGTACGACTGTGCCCACGCCCAGAACGGCGCCCAACCGCGCCGATTCCAGGATCTCCTCCGGGGTCATGCGGTAACGCACGAGGTCGGCATTGGACGCCCTCAAGCCGCAATAGTGGCATTCGGCCCGGCAGTGGTTCGACAGCTCTATGATCCCCCGGAGGTGAACGGCATCGCCCACCTGGCCGGCCCGGATTCGATCGGCGGTAGCGCATAGTCTAGCTTCTTCGCCGGGCCCGGCCTCCAGCAAGCGCTGGACACTGCGATAATGGGCCTTCCCCGGCTCGGCTACCACTTTCTCCAGAAGGCGGTCAAAGCTCCGGGACATGTCCGCTCACGCCCTCGCCGGCCGGACTAGTCACCGCAGTCTTGACCCGCACTCCCGCCAGTCTGCCCAATTGGCCACTCAGCGCGCCGATCTGATCGGTGGTCCCATCGACGATGAGGGCAATCACCGAGAGCCCCCGTTCCCGGTAGGGAATGCCCATGCGGCCGACCACGATGGACGCATGGCGGCTAAGGACGTCCTGCACCGCCCCGGCCGTTTCGGCGGGGCGGTAGACAAGTATACCGATCACCGCTATCCTCGATTCCAAAGCCCAGCCCCCCATTCAAGTGAAGCGGCTCCGCCTGCGACGGGGCAGGCGGAGCCGCAGTCAATCCACACCGGCGCTCCCCCTCTCCCGTCAGGCGCTAGACCCTCCGGTTCAGGCTCGCGGACCGGCCATCATACCCTCGGCTGCGCACCAGCGTAACCTCAGGTGAGAACCCAGGCCGGTTTGATAGACCAACGAGAGCTCAATCAGGTCCAAGTTGATTATAGCCCGAGAGACCACCGATCGGAAGGGAGTTATCTCTGGTTGCGCTGGAAAATGAGGCGCAGGCCTTCCAGGACCAAGAGCGGCTCGACACAGTTGATGGCCTGCGACTCCGAGGCCAGTAGCTCGGCCAGGTCGCCGGTAGCCACAACGCTGGCCTCCGTTCCAAGTTCTCGCCGCATCCGGGTCACCAGGCCGTCCACCAATCCGGCGAAGCCGAACAGCATCCCGGCCTGGATGCTGGCCGCTGTGTTCTTGCCAATGGTCGAGCGTGGTCGGATCAAGTCTACTCGAGGGAGCCGGGCCGCCTGGCTGAACAGGGCATCGGCGGCCACCCCCATGCCCGGGGCGATGGCCCCGCCCAGGTACGCTCCGTCAGCCGACACGACGTCCACCGTCAGGGCTGTTCCCAGATCCACCACGATGACCGGTCCGCCGTACTTCTCAAGGGCCGCCACGGCGCCGGCGATCCGGTCGGCCCCCACTTCCCGGGGATCGTCGTAGCGGATGTCGAGCCCGGTCTTGACCCCAGGGCCCACCACCAAGCACCGGTGACCGAAACCCCGGTGGCACATCAGCTCAATCTCCGGCGTCAAGAGGGGCACCACCGATGCCAGGACGGAGCATTGCAGGTCGCTGGGGGAAAGACCTTCCTCTGCGAACAGGCCCCTGAAGATCACCCCGTACTCATCGGCGGTCCAGTCCCGCTTGGTCGCCAGCCGCCAGTGGGCGATCATCCGATCCTCGCTGAAGACCCCGGCCATGATCCGCGTATTGCCTACATCAAGGCACAGAATGGTCGTCATTGACGCTCACCCCTTGGCTCAGGCTGACATCCCCGGCGACGACCGCTACCAGCGTCCCGTCGTCCCGCTCGAGCATCAACTCACCCGCGGGGCCCAAGTCGCGGGCCCGGCCGGCCAACTCGCCGGCGGGACCCCGGGCGATCACCGGCCGCCCCATCGTCACCGAAGCCGCACGCCACTCCGCACGCAACTTGTCCCACTGCCCCGCGAGCAAGCGGGAGTAGTCCCGCTCCAGCTCCTCAAGCAGGACCGGCACCAGATGGGCAGGGCGAACGGGAGTGCCCTCGGCAGCCAGCGAGGTGCCCACCCCGAGCAACTCCGGCGGCCAGTCAGCCACAGTCAGGTTGACGCCCACTCCCAGTACCACGAAGCCGATCTGGCGGTCAACCTGGTAGGCCTCAGCCAGAACACCGGCCACCTTGCGCCCCCGCAGCATCACATCGTTGGGCCACTTCAGACCGCAGCGGATTCCGGTAGCCCGGAACACAGAGCGGGCCACCGCCAGACCGGCAGCCAGGCTGGTGCGGGGGATCTGTTCGGCCGGCAGGGGCGGGCGGAGCAGCACGCTCAGCCAGACCCCCTGTCCACGAGGTGAGAACCAACTCCGGCCCAGTCGGCCCCGTCCCGCCGATTGCTCGTCAGCCCAAACGGCCAGTCCCTCAGGGGTTCCCCGCCGGCCGAAGCCGGCCACGGTTGTGCTCGTGGAGGGGAGCCGCGAGAAATGGAGGAGGGGCCGGCCGAAACACCTGGTTCTGAGCTCCAAGGCGTCCTCCTCTTCCCGGCCCGTTGAATGGGGCCCGGAGGTCCCTCTCGGTGTCGGCGCTACCCCCGTCCCGGTGGTCCAGAATCGGCGCAGCACCTCGCCGTCAACGCTTGCGCCTGATCGCGCAACGATTCGCGCTCCGGGGACGCTCGCATCGACTTCAGGTTCACCTCCACGTTGGCCAGGGCGCCCCTGGCGGCCGCCCGGGCTAGCCACACGGCAACCTCCGCGTCGGTGGCCGCCGCCGGATAGCCTTCCCGCCCCAGGTATTCGGCGGCATCGACGAGCTCCACCGCTATGCCCGCCACCTCCAGGGGCACCTGGGCGGCCTGCGAGAGGGCGACGCCAACGGCCTCGCTGCGAAGGGTCTTTTCCGCCGGAGTCTGTTTGGGCAGGCGGTAGGCGGTGAGTACCCCCAGGTAGGCCTGGGCATCCTGGCCGGCCAGAGCAAGCAGCCTTCGGCGCCGCTCCTCAGCCTCGATCAGCAGCCTTTTCAGCTCGTCCCGAGGAGCGGCAACCTCTTTGGCCAGCGACAGCCGGGCCACCATGGCCACCAGGGCCGCCGCCATCGCGCCGGCCAGGGCCGAAGCAGTGCCCCCGCCGGGCGCGGGGGACTCGGAAGCCAGATCATCCAGGAGGATCGCGAGAGGAACGCTCGACAGGTCACCCGTCAACGGCTTAACACTCTCCCGGCGGCGAGATTACAAGCCCGCCTCCCGTATTCACCGCGGCCGGCTGCCTTCCTCCAGCCCCGCCGGTGCCTCGTCCTCCTCCAACAATCGCAGTTCCAGTACCTGTCCGCTTGAGAATCCGGCCAGACGCAAGGCACCGGCGGCCTCCGCCAGCAGAGCCTCCGCCGGCGCCAAGCCGACGATCTCGCTGCTGGTCACGCCCACCCCCGCCGCGGCTGCCGCTTCCGCCACCGCCCGATAAGCCACTCCCAGTGAGGTGCGCCGGAAGTCAACCAGATTCATGGATACTTGGGTCTCATCCCGCCCGGCCAGGGCGAGGCCGATGGCCCGGACCGCCGGCAGGCCACCGCCGGACTCCCTGATCTGGCGTGCTATCCGCTTGGCGACGGCGACGTCGGGAGTGGACAAGTTGACGTTGAAGGCCACCAGGGGACCTCTGGCTCCCACCGCCGTAGCTCCGGCGGTAGGGTGCAAGCGGGCCGGACCATAGTCGGGTCGTCGCTCCGGCCGGCCGATGACGGCGGCCAATCCCTCAAACTGGCCTTCCCGGACCCGGCTGAGATCGCGGTGGGCGGGCCGGGTCGCCGCTTCCCCGTAGAGGTAGACCGGCAGGTCGTGCGCTGCCGCCAGTTCGCGGGCCAGGCGGTCCGCCAGCGCCACTGCCTCGTCCATGGTCATCTCCAGGAGGGGGATCAGGGGGACGACGTCCATCGCTCCCATGCGGGGGTGACTGCCGCGGTGGGTTCTCAGGTCGATGAGGCTTACCGCCCGGGCCGTCATCGCCCGCAGCCCGGCCAGCACGGCCTCCGGCTCTCCCACCACCGTCACTACGGAACGGTTGTGGTCCGGATCGGAAGACCAGTCCAAGACCTTCAGCCCCGGCGTGGTGGCGGCCTCGATGATGTCTCGAACGACTCCCTCCCGGCGACCTTCGCTGAAGTTGGGGACACTCTGCAGGCGTCGGGGCATGTGGTCACCTCGTTAATCACCTGTTCAGTAAGGCACGGAACAGCCGAGGCCGGATCAGGGGGCGCCAGGCCGTATATTCCATCCCATGACGGGTGCTGCGGGCGGTATAGACGTCCCCCCGAGCGCCGACCCGTACCGACACGCGCAACAACACCGGTCCCGGGCTGTGCAGTTCCCTGGTTGTCAGCAGCTTGCCCCGCCTGTCTAGCACCCATAGCTTCAGGGGATCGGCCGGGTTCACCGTTGTCAGGTACACCCTCCCCTGCCGGTCTATCCCGGCCAGGCGGACGGGAACCGGCAACTCCAGGCCGGCAAGGGAGATCTCCCCTACTTGCCGTCTCCCTGACAGCACCAGTAGCTTCCCACCGTCCTCCCCCGGTTCCTGCACATGCAGGTAGAGATGCCCGTGTGGATCCACCGCCAAGCCCCTGGCGAAAACATCCAGAACCCCCTCGGGAGCAGAGGACCGCCCCGCCGGGGTCATCTCCCTCACGGCAAGCATCGTCTCGGTGCCGGCAGCCTCCACACAGGTGACCTTCCGCCGGTAGCGGTCCTCGTCCAGCACATGTCCTAGCAGGTATAGTTCGCCGCGGGGAGCCGCCACGGCGAACTCGATGGCGGTCAGACTGGAGCCTCCGCCGGGCGTATCGGCCATTGGCGCTTCCCACAGCACCTCCCCTGCGGGGTTCAGCTTCAGCAGCCTCGCGTTCTGGCCGTCGACCAGGTAGAGCCCGCCGAGGGCATCAACCGTAAGATCGGAGCAGGCAAATCCCTTGGGAAGGGGCAACTCCCCCGCAGGCTCTCCCGCGGCGTCGAAGACCATCACGCGGTGACCGTAAGTATCCGCCACGAACAGCCGGCCCTTGGTGTCGACGGCAAAACTGGCGGGACCGTGTCGCTGTCCATCCGGTCCTTCGGCAGAACCGAAGCAGGGTCCTTCCCCGCCGTCAGCCCAGCTGCCAGTCACCAGGGGCTCCTGTGTCATGCCGGCATGCTCCGGCCGCAGCAGGCAGACTCCGACAACGAGGATCAGGACCGCCAGTAGAATCCCCAGGGCTTTCAGCAAGCGGATTACGACCATGTACCGTCCCCCGCGGTCCTATCCTTATTCCCCGGGGGGACTACCCATGCGCTGGCGCCACGCCGCCCGGGCCGCGGGTAACAGGTCAGTCGTCTCCAACAGGCAGAGCCCCGCCGCCGCCAGGATCAGGGCGCCATCCAGGGCGGCCCGCTCACCCCGCGGTGAGGCCGCCGCTTCGGCGAACTCCGGGCTGTGCAGGGCAACTCTCGGGGGCGCAATAGCCAGGGTGAAGGAGGCGGCCGGGAGAGCATGGGTGACGTTGCCGAAGTCGGTGGATGCCCGCATGCCGCCAGTGGTCCCGCATTCCAGCCCCGCCCGGGCCAGGAGTGCTTCCAGGCAGCGTTCCAGGGGAGGATTGGGCAGGACTTCACAGAAGGGCGCTTCTTCCTCCACTCTGAGGGATGCCCCGGTCGCAGGGCGCCCGCCCGGGCGCAACCGGTCAACCGGCGCAGTACGACCCGGGCCCCGGCCATGGTCGCGGCACGAACATAGAAGTAGGCCTCGGCCAGATCGGGAACGACGTTGGGGGCAAGCCCCCCGCGGGTCACGATGCCGTGGACTCGCACGTCTTCCGGCAGGTGCTGCCGCAGGGCGTTCACGCCATTGAAGGTCTGGATGACCGCTTCCAGCGCGTTTATCCCGTCCTGGGGAGATGCCGCCGCGTGCGCCGCCCGGCCCCGGAAGGTGAAACGAACCGGGATCAACGCCAAGGACTTACCGCCTACGCTGCTGGCGGTGGCCGGGTGCATCATCAGGGCGGCGTCACCATCAGCGAAGACCCCGGCTTTGAGCAGGTCGATCTTTCCCCCGGCGGTCTCCTCGGCCGGCGTGCCGAGAACGGTGATCGTGCCGGTCAGCCCGGCTTCGTTCATCACCTGCCGGAGGACGGCGCCCGCCCCTGCTGCGGCCGCGGCGATGAGGTTGTGACCGCAAGCATGTCCCAGTTCGGGTAGGGCGTCGTACTCAGCCAGGAAGATCACGGCCGGCTTGGGGCCGTCGCGGGACCAGTCGGCGCGGAATGCGGTGTCCATGCCGGCCACGGTCCGGTGCACGGAGAAGCCTTCCCCGGCCAAGAACTCGACCAGCCAGCCTGCGGCCTTGACTTCCTGGCCGCCCAGTTCGGGGCAGGAGTGGATCAAGCCGGCCAGCCGCACAAGCGCCTCGCGCCTGGTCCCAAGGGCGGCTCGCAGCGCATCCCAGCGCCCGTCCTCCAACAACCCTGTGCCCCCCGGATCGAGCTATTACTCTCGTGTTTCGGCCCTCACGCCAGCCTCCGATGCAGGCCCGGGCACCTGCCGCTGGGGCAACTGCCTGCTCTCCAGGTTGTGGCTGGCCTCCTCCCGCTTTCTCCTAACACGCTCCAGTTCCTCCTGGAGTTCCTCAATCTCGCTGCGGAACCCCTCGGCCATGGGAGAACCTCCTCGTTTCTCGGCGGGTTACGGCAGTCTATGATGCCGTCGAGTCCTCGGAGACTGGAGGCAGCAGTCCAACCGTCAACACCAGGGCCCCCAGCGCCGCCCCCAGACCAAAGGTGAGGGCGACGCCGAAGCCTCCTGCCCGCCACAGCCAGGGGGCCAGAGAGGCCACGACTATGTTTCCCAGGCCGTACCCCATGTTCGCGGCGGCAAGGGTGGCCGCTCTGGCCCCCGGGTCGACCTCGCTGGCAATGGCCTGGAACGCGGACCACCCCCATTCGAGGGCCATGGTCATGGCGGCAGCGAGGAGAATCGCCTTGCTGGCGGTGGCCGCCATCGGCAGACCGGCCAGGACTACCCCCATGAGGGTCAGGCTCAGTACCGTCACCTTTCGCTTCCCCCAGCGATCGGCCGCCCAGCCGCTCGCCAGGTTGCCGGCCAGGCCGGCGACCGCACACAGGCTGAAGGCCGACCCAATAGCCGTGGTAGCCAGCCCGAAGTGAGACTCAAGGTGCGCTGCCAGGAAGAAGAAGACACTGCAAGGCCCCATGATCCACATCAAGGCGATGGCCATCACGACAAGATGGGCGGGCGACGGCCGGGCGGAGACGGGGAGCTGGGGCGGGCCAGGGGTGGATGGCAGGAAGACGGCCAGGAGAACCAGGGACGCGACGCCGGCGATGGACAAGCCTCCGAACAGGGTGGCGATACCGGCCCGCTCCGCCACCCGGGCCGCCAGCGGTATGCCCGCCACGCCAGCCAGGCTCCAGGCCGACCGCACGAAGGCCATGGCCCGCCCCCGCACGGCGTAGGGGAAGCGTTCGCCGACGTAGGCCCCGAGGGCCGGGAGGAACAAGGCGGAGGCCAGGCCGACCACGAAGCGGGCGCCCAGGAAAGGGCCGAAGGAGCGCGCCGCCCCGGCCAGCCGGCAGCCGGCCACGAAGACGGCCATGCCCGCCAGCAGCAGCCGCTTGGCCCGGCCGCGGTGGACGCGGATCAAAAGGGGGGACAGCAGCATGGCCACTTGAAAGGACCCGGTGACGAGGACGGCCCGGCCCGGATCCACGCCAAACCTCCGGCCCAACAGGGGGAATAGCGGCGACAGGGCCTGACCATCGATGGCCACGACCAGGAAAGCCAGGAACAGAAGTACCAGTCCAACGGCGCTACCGGCCTGCGTCCGGGCCCGGAACACCAGCAGGCGCAAGACCTCAGCCCCCGGGGGAGCCTATGCCCCGGCCACTCGCTCCATGCGACCGTCCTCGCCCGCGCGCACGAGTCCCCGGCGTTGCAGGCGAACCAACTGGTGCTCCAGCATGATCCGCTCCCAGGTGCCGTAAAGCCACCCCGGTTGAAGCGGCCGGCCGTGAATGGGCCAGTGCCGGGCTAGCTGCCCCAGCGTGGCCGGTCCCCGGGCTAGCAGCTCCAGGCACCTCTGGTCGCGCGCGTCGATGACGGCCCGGTACATCTCCAGCCGCCGGGGCAGTTCCTCGCGCAGGATCCCCTTGTGGGCGCTCACGATGAGCCGGGCCGGCACTTCGGCCAGCCGCCGTATCGAGTCCTCGAACTGATCGGGATCGGATCCGGGATTGGCGTACCAGGGCCCAAAGGAGGTCAGATCAACATCGGCGGTGAAGAGAATTCCTTCCCGCTCGAGGTAAAAAGCGAGGTGGCCCGGCGTATGACCGGGAGCCGGGATCAGCCTCAGCTTCCGGCGGCCCAGTTCCAGAACCTCGTCCCCGGCCAGTTCGCGGTCGACCCTCGACTCGGCATGTTCGATCCAGTCCAGCATCAGCCTAGCCCGCCCGGGCCCCATACGGGTATAGCCGGCGCGAGTCACGAACTCGTCTTCACTCCGGATGGCCGGGGCGTCCTCGGCGGCAGCCCATACGGCGGCGTCCGGGAACAGGCGATTGCCCCGGGTGTGGTCGGCGTGGAAATGGGAGTTGATGATCACGTCAGGGGTGGCGGGGACCGAGCCGAGGGGCCGGTCCCCGGCCCCGGTGTCAATGAGAACCGTCATGTCGTCCTGTATCAGCAGCGCGTGAGCGTAGGGAAACCTCCCTCGCAGTTCGCCGTGAATCACATTGACTCCCTCGGCCAGCGAGACCGGCTCACCCATAGCCTCAGACCCGCCCGTCTTCGTCCGCCGCCAGCCGCCTGGCCAGATCCTCCAAGCACTGGCGCCGGTTGAGAGCGGGTTCCTCAAGCACCGCATCCAGCAGCCGGCGCAGGATGCGCCCGACGGCGGGCCCTGGAGGCAACCCCGTTACTCGCTGCACGTCGTGACCATCGACTGCCAGGTCCCTGAGTGCCAGGGCAGAATCCCCGGCCAGGATCCTCTCCATCCGGCCCAGCAGCCGGGCCGTGCCCTCCGAGACCGGCCCCTGCTTGGTTCCCGACGCCAGGCGGTCGGCCTGCCTTAGCTGGAGCAGCGGCTTGATTGCGTCCTGGCCGATCCGGGCCAACAGGCGGCGAACGGCGGCCTCCTTCATGTCGGGAGCGTGATGCAATGCCATGTGCTGGCGCACCAGGTGCCTTACCCGGTCCACCACCGGCCGTCCAAAACGGAGCCGGGTCAGGATCTCCTCCGCCATGTCGGCGCCGAGCAGCTCATGCCCGAAGAAGTGGCGGCGACCATCGTCGCCCACTGTGAGCGTATAGGGCTTGGCCACGTCGTGAAGCAAGGCAGCCAGCCGCAAGGTCAGGTCGGGCGGGACGTGCTCCACCGCCAGCACCGTATGCTCCCAGACGGTGAAGACATGGTGCTCGTTCTGGATCAACCCCACCCCGGCCCGGAGTTCAGGCAGGAAACGGTCCAGCAGACCCGTTCGCTCCAGCAGCACCAGACCCTTTCCAGGGTGGGCGGACTGGACAATTCGGGCCAACTCGGCGCCGATCCGCTCCGGTGCGATGTGGTCCAGCAAGTGTGCCTTCTCGCCCATGGCCCGGCCGGTCTCGGCTTCGAGCTCAAAGCCCAGCTCCGCTACCAGCCGGACTCCCCGCAGGAGCCTGAGCCCGTCTTCGTCGAAACGCCGCCGGGGGTCACCCACCGCTCGCACCAGCCGACGCCGGAGGTCGTCCCGCCCGCCAAGAGGGTCGTACAGGCACCCTCTGGCATCCAGGGCCATGGCGTTGATGGTAAAGTCGCGACGGGAGAGGTCGGCCTGGAGATCGGGGATGAAGGTCACCCCCTCCGGACGGCGATGGTCCTGGTAGCCGGTCTCCGACCGGAAGGTGGTTACCTGGATCGGCACCCCACTCTGGATGACGGTTACTGTGCCGTACTTGAGTCCGGTGGGGACGGTCCGCTCGAAGAGGTGCATCACCTGCTCGGGGAGGGCGCCGGTGGCTATGTCCCAGTCCAGGGGAGGTCGGCCCTGGAGGATGTCTCTCACGCACCCCCCTACCAGGTAGGCTGGGTGTCCGGCGGCTTCCAGGGACACCAGGACCCCGGCGGTCGGCCGGGGCACCCGTCTTCTTAGTCTCAACTTGGCCGGCAACACGGGAACATCCCGCCGGCTACTGGCTCTTGGCCAGCTTGAGCTCAGCCTTGCCCAGCACTTCCTCGAGCTCGTCGTCCTCGATGGTTTCCTTCTCCAGCAAGGCCTCGGCAAGCTGATCAAGACGGTCACGATGCTTGCGAAGAATCTCCGTGGCCCGTCCGTAGCACTGGTGGATGATGGAGCGGACCTCGCGGTCGATGGCGGAAGCGACCTCCTCCGAGTAGTCGCGGTCCCGGGCCATGTCCCGGCCGAGGAAGGGGGAATCGTACTTCTGCCCATAGGTCAGCGGCCCCAACTGCTCGCTCATGCCCAGCTCGGTGATCATCTTCCGGACCAACCGGGTGGCTTTCTCAAGATCGTCATGGGCTCCGGAGCTGATCTCGTTGAAAACGAGTTCCTCTGCCGCCCGCCCGGCCAAGGCGACCGCCACCCGGTCCAGGATCTCCGGCTTGGTGACCAGGTAGCGGTCTTCCATGGGCAACGGCATGGTGTAACCGAGGGCCATTCCGCGGGGGATGATCGACACTTTTCGGACCTGATCGGCGTTCGGCATCAACCTGGCCACCAGCGCGTGGCCCGCCTCGTGGTAGGCCACGATCCGTTTCTCCTTGTCACTGATGACCCGCGACCGGCGCTCGGGGCCGGCCAAGACCCGGTCCACCGCTTCCCCAAGGTCCTGCATGCCCACCTTCTTGCTGCGCCGGCGGGCGGCCAGCAAGGCCGCCTCGTTCATCACGTTCTCCAAGTCGGCCCCGGTGAAGCCGGGGGTGCGCCGGGCCAGCAAGCTCATGTCGACATCCCGCTCCAACGGCTTGCCCCGGGCGTGAACGGCCAGGATCTCCTCCCGCCCCTTGAGGTCCGGCCGGTCGATCACTATCTGGCGGTCGAACCTGCCCGGGCGTAGCAGAGCCGGGTCCAGAACGTCGGGGCGGTTGGTGGCCGCCATGACGATGATGCCCTCGTTCACGCTGAAGCCATCCATCTCCACGAGCAACTGGTTAAGCGTCTGTTCCCGCTCGTCGTGGCCCCCGCCATACCCGGCTCCCCGCTGGCGGCCCACGGCGTCGATCTCGTCTATGAAAACGATGGCCGGCGAGCTCTTCTTGGCCTGGTCGAACAGGTCACGAACCCTCGACGCGCCGACGCCAACGAACATCTCGACGAAGTCCGAGCCGGATATGGTGAAGAAGGGCACCCCCGCTTCACCTGCCACGGCCCGAGCCACCAGGGTCTTCCCCGTCCCGGGGGCGCCCATCAGCAGGACTCCCTTGGGGATGCGGGCCCCGAGCTCAAGGTAACGCTTGGGGTGCTTGAGGTAGTCCACAAACTCCTGCAGTTCTTCCTTGACCTCAGCGCAGCCGGCCACGTCTGCGAACGTGACCCGGCGCTTGTCGTCCGGCCCGTACAGCTTGGCACGGCTCCGGCCGAACTGCATGACCCGGTTGCCCCCACCTTGCGATTGCTGCATGATGAAGAAGAAGGCCGCGACCACTAGGACCACCGGCAGCAGCGTCAGGAGTAGGCTGTTCCACCAGGGAGTCGCGGCCGGCGGCTGGATCTTGACCTGAACTCCTTTCTCCTCTAGCAAGCTGGCCACGCGCTGGTCGCCCGAGAAGATGACGGTTGTGAACTCGGTGCCGTCGTCCAGTTTCCCGCTGACACGGTTCTCGGTTATCACAACCTCCCGAACCCGGTCCTCCTCCAGGAAGCGGAGGAAAGTCGTGTAGTCGATCTCCTGCTTACGCGCCACGTCAGACGAGAAGTAGTTCACGATGGACACGGAGAGAAGGAGGATCAGGAGATAGAAGGTAATGCTCCTGAGCATGCGATGCACGCTGCCGCCTCCCTCCTTCCCCGGTGATGACCCTCAGTAAAAGCCGATAGCTCCTCCGCGAGGAGCGCACTTATTGTACCACACCCACCTGGGTGTCGCAATCAACGCCTGCCTTCAGCTATCTCGATAGGCCGGCATTCCAGGCTCAAGGCCGAGCTGGTCCGGCCGGTAACCCGGAAACGGTCGTCGGGCCGGTGGCCGGCCACCCACACGATCTGACCCGCCGAGACCACGAGGGGTACGCGGTCGCGATCGGTCCGGGGCACCCCGGCCGACATGAAGAAATCCTTCAGCTTCCGAGTCCCCTGCATGCCCAGGGGGCGGAAGCGGTCTCCTTCCCGCCGGGAACGCACCAGCAACGGAAAATCAAGGGCGCCGGCGTCGCAGATCGCTTGCCGCGGTGACAAACCTTCTTCGACCGCTCGCCGGGCCGCGTCACCCGTCAGCCAGCCCGTCCGGATACGCACACCCAGCTCGGGCACGTCGGTGTCCCCGGGTACGGCCAGCACTCTCCCTGCCTTCCAGGAAGGCCCCGCCACGCGCCATTCTCGTGCCACCACCATCCGGTCTCCCGTCTCCAGCACGGCCGCGAAACCCCCGGGCAGGTCCAGGGCGGCTCCGGCCGCCCCCGAGGACACCATTCCCAGCAAGGCCTCCACGTGCCCGTATTCCAGTCCGGGCGCGACCCCGGCGACGGCCAGGGCCCGGCGAAGGATCCGTCGCGCTCTGGCCCGGTGTTGGCGCCCCAGCCGGTCACGGTCGAAGACAACCCTCCCCTCGCCCATCTCCAGGAGGGTCCCCGCCATGGCCTGTTCTGTGTCCCTCGCCAGCAAGGTGGCCTCTTCCCGGCAGATGGCGGCCGTTCGGGCCAGGATCTCCTTGATGTTGGGGGCGAACTCCTGCTCGAGCAAGGGAATGAGGGAGTGTCGCACCCGGTTGCGCCAGAACTCCAGGCTCTCATTGCTGGTGTCCACGCGAGGCCGGAGATCGAGCTCGGCGCAGTACTCCAGTATGTCGTCACGGCTCATGCCCAGCAGCGGGCGGATCACGGCCGGCTCCGCTTCTCCGGCCAAGGGCCGCATCCAGGGCATGGCCGCCAAGCCCTCCACGCCCGCTCCTCTGATCAGGCGGAGAAGCACCGTCTCGGCCTGATCGTCCAGCGTGTGGCCAAGGGCAACCCGGGCCAGGCCGTGTCGTCGCGCCTGCTCGCGGAAAAAAGCGTAGCGGGCCTGCCGGCCGGCACTCTCCAGGGAGAGCCCCTCCTGGCGAGCCAGCGCGGCAACGTCAGTCCGGCCGGCCACATGCTCCAGGCCCAGGCGGGCAGCCAGCTCGCGCACGTACTCGGCGTCGGCCGCCGCTTCATGGTGGCGCAGGGCATGGTCCAGATGCCCCACCCAGAGGCGCCAGCCGTGGCTGGAGGCCAGTGCGGACATGGCGTGGAGCAGGGCCACCGAGTCCGGCCCACCGGAGACTCCGATCAGCACTCCCTGCCCCGCCTCCACCAACGCGAGACGTTCAATGGCGGTGGCGATGCGCTTGACGAACCACTCGCCCTTCACCGGCGCCCTCCCCGCTGGCATCTGCTCTACGTTTCGGCGCCACCGCCAGCTTTCCCCTCTCCCTCCGATCGCCCGTAGAAACCCGCCACCATGACCGTCATGTCGTCGGCCGCCCCACCCAGCGACCGGCCGGCTTCCAGGATGTGCTGGGCGAGAGCCTGGGGTTCCATCGCGGGCGGCCGCTCCAGGAGGCGGGCGATCCAGTCGGGACGGCGCCCGCGCCGGCCTGGATCGGCCACGCCATCGGTGACCATCACCAGGATATCCCCGTCCCGGATGCTCCCTCGCGCTCGCTGCGGGTCCACCCGCCTCAGGATGCCGAGGGGAAGGGCCCCGCCGGCCACCTGGGAGACCTCGCCATGGGGGCGGCGCAGCAGGCTGGGACAGGCCCCGACCTTGACCAGGTCAGCTTCGCCGGAGTGGAGATCGACCACGGCCAGATCCAGCGTGGCAAAGCTCTCGTCCTGGTTGCGGCAGAGCATGAAGCTGTTCAGCACCCGCACGGCGGTCGCGGTGGTGAACCCGGCTCTCAGGATCTGCTCCAGGAACTTGAGCGCCGCCTGGCTCTCGCCGGCCGCCCGGGCACCGGCCCCCATCCCGTTGCTCAGGCCCAGCAGCAGGCGGCCGGAATCCAGTTGGCAGGCTGTGAAGGAGTCCCCCGCCACCTCGCCCGCTTCCTTCGGTAACCGGGCCACCCCCACCCGGAAGCCCAGTTTCGGCGCCGGGCTGAGCACGAACCGGCAGCGCAGGCCATCCCCCGCCCACTCGCATTCCCGGCGTGCGATCACCTGGCGTCCCAGGACGGCCCCGGCCGCCGGGACGGCGGCGGCCCGGCAGCGATCGAAGCCCGGGCAGCGCGCTGCGACCACCCGCACCTCGGGGAATCGGGGGGCCGCTCGGACTTGAACGGCCGGGAACCCGGCCTGCTCGAGAACGTGGACCAGGCGCTCCTCCATCTCCGGACCATGGCCCTCGTCCGCGCCTGGACGGCCTGCCGCAGCGGCGGTCACCTCTGCCATCCCCTCAAGCATAGCACTTATGAGGTCCCCGCTCTCGGCCGAACGCCGGCGCCAGTAGTCCTCCTGACGCTTGAGTTCCAGAACCAACCCCAGGGTCCGGGCCAGTTCGCCCGGCCGCGAACACCGCCGTCGCAGGACGGCCGGTAGATCCTCGTCGGCCAGTTCTCCCTTCTCCTCGGCTCTGGCCAACAGCTCAAAGAAAGCCTGGTGCGTCCGGCAGAAATCCTTGCCCCAGCAACCGGCTCGGGAGGGGCAGGTCTCACACAGTCGGGCGGCGATGGCCGCGAAGACCGCGCCCGCCGACTCAGCAGTCTTACCGTGCGGGACAGACAGGATCCGGGCGGCGGACGCCGAGAGCTCGGCCAAGGCTTCGCTCACCTCTACCGATGCGTTAACCGGGGCCCGGGTCTCCACCCGGGGAGAGGAGGCCGGGGATCCCAGCAGGCGCCCGGCCCACTCGAGGGCCCGGCGGGGGATAATGAGGAAGATCACGAATCCCGCGACCGCCTGCGCCAACGCCATTAAGACCCCCGTGGGATCGGGGGCCAGGGGGCCCAGCAGGGTAGTGCCCAGCAGGTAGCCCAGACCAGCCCCCAGCCGGCCGGCGGGACTCAGAGCCCCAGCAAGCAGCCCGGCCACGCCGGGCAGGGCCGCCGCTGCGGCATCCGGCCGGGTGCCGCATAGCATGTCGATCATCCCCACCAGCACCCCGGCGGCGGCTCCCCCGGGGGCGCCACCAACCAACCCCGCCGCCATCACCGCAGCCGCCCCGGCCACCCGTTGGGCGCGGAAAAAAGCCACCCCCCAACTGCGCAGCCCCTCCACCGCCAGGACCAGCAGGACCAGGGCGGATAGCCGCCCCTCACCGGCATCCGCCCTCGGGGGTAGCAGAAACGGCATCGCATCCATGACCACCAGGGTAAAGAGGGCCGCCAGCCCGGCCCCCAAGGCGACTCTGGCCAGGCCATACGGCGTGACGCCGGACAGAAGTAGTCCGGCTGCCCCGGTGGCCAGGTAGGCCACCAAGACGGTGCCCGCCACAGCTGCCGTCCACCAGGCGGTCCGGGGGACTCGCCACCCCGGCAGCGATAGCAGCCCCAACACCAGAAGTAGGCACAGCAGGCCTTCGAGCCAGCCCAGGGGCTCGCGGATGGTGACCATGCCGAGGGCCGCTCCCACGGCTGCACCGGCGACGGCGCGGGGCCGCCGGGCACGGATGACCGCCAGGAAGGGTACCGCGAAGGGCGACAACTCACCGAGCAACACGACCCGGGCCAGGAGAAAGCCCAGGCCGGCGGCCACAGTGTTCCCGGGCGTGGCCAGGCTGACCAGGCGGGCCACGCTTGACCTGAGCCAATCCCGGACCGGAGGTCGCTCCGGCCTGACTCGCGCGCGCAGCCGCCCCCTCGACCTGACCCGCTGTATTGACGGATATCGCATGAACGCCATGTGGCTCGCCTGGCTGCCTCCCCCCCATTGTAAGGGCAACCGCGGCGGCTACCTGTCGGACTGGGGCGGCTCCGGCCCAGCCCGCCTCCCAGCCTTCGCGCTTTCCCCCGGTGCCACCACCCGCCGAAGGCCGAATCGAGCCGGTGGCCACGCGTCAGAATAGAAGTGGGAGGTGAGCGCAGTGAGTCCCACCGTGAAGTGCGAGGTCAACACCTGCACCCACTGGCTCCCGGGCGAGCGGTGCGGCGCCGGCAACGTTGATGTCCTGCATGAAGAGGAGAGCCAGATGTCCAGGAGTGCCCAGCAGACCCAGTGCAAGACGTTCTACCAGCGTCGAGGAGTAGCCAACCTGCTAGGTTCGATGGACAACGTCAACTGGGGAGGCCTGGCCTCTGCCGCGTTCCAGCCCGGCGGGGCGATATCGCCCTCCGTCACCTGCACCGTGAATAGCTGCCGCTACTGGGGGGCAGGCAACCTCTGCCAAGCGGACGAGATCCAGGTTACCGGCGAGGGAGCCGACGAATCCCAGGACACCAACTGCCACACCTTTGACCTCGCTCAGGAGAGCAAGGGATGACAGCGGCCGTCAGACGAGACTCCACGGCAGGAGCATCGCGGTGGTGACGGCCCCCGACCTGGCTCTCCTGATCCTGGCCAGCTTCAGGGTGACCCACCTAATCGTCTTCGACACCATCACGGCTCCGGTCCGGGAAGCGCTGCGGCGTCCCCTGGGGCCGCTCATAACCTGTTTCTGGTGCAGCGGCTTCTGGGTGTCCCTGGCCTTGTTCTTGGGCTACGTCTACCTGCCGCTGGTGTTCCGGCCGGTGGTCATCGTCTTCGCCAT
This sequence comes from bacterium, assembly GCA_031082145.1. Classification (GTDB taxonomy): domain Bacteria; phylum Bacillota; class Sulfobacillia; order UBA995; family UBA995; genus Ess09-15. The sequence continues at coordinate 44,963 of JAVHLP010000007.1, forward strand.
CGCCGGCGGGCAGAGCTTCCTTGAGGCGTTGCTGCGGTACATGCAGTCGTTGGGCGGGAAGGAGCGCTGAACCGTCCCGGAGCCGCTCCTGCCACCCAGACGGCCCGGCGGGAGGCAAAGCCGCCCTGCCCCTAGAACCACTCCATCGGGAACGGCTCGCCGAGATCCTCCGGCGCGTTCCCGCGTACTGGGGAAGGAGGGAGCGGGCAAGTGAAGGCGGACACGGCGTACACGGCGGTCGGGGCATTCCTGGACCACTGGAACGGCGTGCGGCTGGTTACCCTCAAGCTACTGGAGAGCTTTGAGGACGGCGACCTTGCTCAGCCCGTGGTGACCGGAGGCCGGAGTGTGGGCAAGGTTTTTCACCACATCGGCGGGCACCAGTTCTTCGTCGCCCGCGGGGTGCTGACGCGCCGCTGGCGCCCGGACCCCGGCGACCCCGATGCGGACTGGACGGCCCACCAGGAACGGGTCGCCCGTTCAGTCTCCGGCCTTCACGACTGGCTCGCCGGCACTCAGAGCAGACTGCACGAGTGGATTGACGCTGCGGACGAATCGGCGCTCGTCAAGCTACGTCCCGACAACCCCTGGCATAAAGGGATGCGCGGCTGGTTGCTGCTGCATCACCCCTACCAGGACGAGCTTCACCACCGCGGCCAACTCTACGTGGCCGCCCGCCGCCTGGGGCGGGTGCCCCCGCCTGTCTTTGCGGAAGAACACCCCGAGTACTGGATTCCTCGCCAGGGCCGGTGAGCTCCACGCCCGCTCCTTCACCCGCGCCCGGTCTCCCGGGTGAACGGCGAGGCGGGCGCCGCACTGGCGTCTGAGCAGACTTCCCTCGCGGCCGCGGCCACAAGTGGTGGCAGCAGACCCAGGGCGCCGGCCTCGCCCAGAGTCCTCCCCAGGTTACGCCAGACCAGCAAGCGGATCTGCTCCACGGAGAGCCCCCGCTGCTGAGCGACCAGATGCTCTACCCACTCGACCCGGCACGGAATGGCGGCCGGGGGATCGCTGTAGCCGTGATCGCTCTCAATGAGCAGGCGGTCAAGCGGGACGGAGGTGCGGAACTTCGACTGCCGGGCGACCGCCGAGTGGATGGAGAAGCGTGCCCCCAGGGCCACGGCCTCCCACGTCTCCGTCACGTTACCGGTCCACCAGTGAAGGACGGGTACTGCTACCCGGGTGCGCTTGAGCTCTTCCAGCACCAACCCGGTCGCATCGTAGCTGTGAATGCTCACCATCCGGGGTCGACCGGCTAGGACTCTCAGCGCCCGCCGGAAGGTACGGAGCTGGAGCTCAAGCGGCACCCTGGAGCCCTTGTCCAGCCCGATCTCACCGGCAAAGGCGGCCCGCTCCACCAGCTCCCCGAAGCGGTCCGGGTCAAAGGCCTGCTGGGCCCGTAGATTGCGCGGGTGGCAGCCCACACCCCAGGCAACCCAGGGTTCGCGGCGGGCCACACCCAAGTTAGCCTCGTCCAGAGAGACGGTCATGGCGAGGACGGCGCCTGAGGAAGCAAGCTCGGTTGGCGTACGGGACGGAGCAAGGTGGGCGTGAGCATCCAGCGTCGGTAGTGTCTCCATTCGGACTCCCCCAACCCTATCTCGCCCTTGGGATAGCGCGGTCTCTTCCGCTCCTTCTTGCCTTTCGTCCTTCCCCCCTTCCCAAGAGCGGCACGGCTACATAAGGATCTTCCGCAGGTCAACGGACGGCATGAGCCCGTCGAAGTCCGTGAGCTTGCGGAAGTAGTCCAAGACCTCGGAACGAAGCCAAACGTCATTGATGGACTGCGCTCACAGGCGGCACAGGGACTCTTGAAACGGTGTCAGGGGGAGGACTTGACTAACGAAAACTGAAGCCCTAGAATTTAACTAACCGATTGCTTAGTGAAGCCATCTTTCTTACGCGTGGGAAGGATTGCCCTTGAACCGTGCAGGCGTCTTAAGTCAACAAGGAGCGTATCAGGCTTTTGTCCCCAAACCGCTTCCGCCATGTGATCCCCCCTTGTTGATGGACGACCGGACCATCCACCTGTTGGCCGAAGCCAGAGGTGCTCTCGGCAAGCTGGAGGGTCTGTCTGAAGTCATACCGAACCCCGAGTATTTCATTGCCATGTACGTTCGTAAAGAGGCCTTGTTGAGTTCACAGATTGAGGGTACGCAAGCTTCTCTGGTCGAGGTTTTTGCAGCTGAGAAGCAGATCAGGTCTTCCGCAGCTTCGAGATAAGAGAAGTCATCAACTACGTGAGAGCTCTCAACTTCAGCCTTGATCGAGTTCAGCAGCTCCCGTTCTCGTTGAGGCTTTTGAAAGAAACTCACTCGATTCTGCTTGAGGATGTGCGTGGCCACCACCGTAACCGGGGCGAGTTCCGGTCCACCCAAAACTGGATCGGCAGAACCGGTACATCTATTGAGGACGCGGAGTTCGTCCCCCCTCCTGCCCATATGGTCCCGGTTGCCTTGTCGGACTTGGAGAAGTACTACCACGAAGGTCGTGAGCACCCTCTCACAAAGTGCGCCCTGCTACACGCCCAGTTCGAGACCATTCATCCGTTCCTTGATGGCAACGGAAGAATCGGGCGGTTGCTGATAACTTTCTTCTTGCGGGAGCAACAGGTTCTCATTCGCCCGCTCCTATACCTGAGCTACTACTTCAAGAAGCACCGTCAGCAGTACTATCAATCGCTGATGCGGATCAGGACAGATGGAGATTGGGAAGGCTGGCTGGAGTTCTTCTTGACGGGTATTATCGAAGTATCACGACAGGCCATAAGTACTGCGAAGAGGCTTATTGACCTCGAAAGAGCGGACTCCCTTAGAATACAGTCTCTTTCGGAGTCTCCCAACATGGTCCGGCTCCACCGCTACATATCTGCAAACCCGGTGTTCACAGTGAACGATGTTGCAAGAGCTCTTGACGTGACCAAGCCTTCCGCTAACAAGTGGGTAAACGCTCTTGAAGGACAGGGCATAGTCGCAGAGATCACCGGGAGGCAACGGGGCAGGGTCTGGGGATATCGGAAGCTGTTCGATATCCTTGAAGAAGGGACCACGGAGCCCGCCCAGTAGACGATGCTGCAGATGACAAGTCCGTGTCTGCGCTTTGACTGCAAGAGACCCCTGCTGCTGCAAGGGCGCCCCGGGCGGATCTAGCACATGGGCACAGGCTCGAAGCCTGCGCCCCCTCGTTCCGCCAGTAGGCGGCTATCAGCCAAGCCTGTAACGCGGCTTTATCTCGCCAACTCCCTGCCAAACCTGGTGGGCCATCAGGGACTCGAACCCCGAACCGTCCGATTAAGAGTCGGATGCTCTACCAGTTGAGCTAATGGCCCACTAGACCCGAAATCCTTGGTAGCGGCGGCTGGATTTGAACCAGCGACTCTGCGGGTATGAACCGCATGCTCTAGCCCCTGAGCTACGCCGCCGTCAACCCTGACAGTGCAACCATCATTATAGTACACGGCGCTGACCCGGGTCAACCGGCCGGCGGAGTTCCGGGCAACGGCAGTCAATCCGCGGGCGGCCGCCTGTCCGGCGATGTCGAGAACAGGATCTCGCCCGGCCTGGTCAGACCGAGTTGTCTGGCTGCCTGTTCTACGTAGGCGTCCGTTGACGCGTCGGCGATCTGATCCCGCAAGGCGGCGTTCAAGCTCTCAACCTGCTGAGTCCGCTGGCGGGTACGGTGGAGATCCAGGCGGAGGCTGACCAGGAGGGACACCTTGGATCCCACCAGCACCGCCAGGTAAACGGCAGCCACCAGGAGGGCGACGCGAGGCAGGTTCAGGCGGAGCCTGGACGACCGGGGGATCGCCCGCGGCCTGCCGGCGGGTAAGGCGATCACTCGCCCCCCGCTCGGTCTCTCGGCCGAACGGCCCCCGACCACGCTGCCACCCCCCTAAGTTAGCTCTGCTCGTAGAAGGCGGTTCGCCGGTAGCCCGTCAAGTCCTCCCCGTCAGGCGCCTCGTGTGGGATTTCAGCCATGCTGCGGCGATGGATGCGGCCCGGGTGACCGCGCGCCGGGCGGCTCCCAGGCGCCCCAAAACCCATCGCAGGCAGCCTAGCAATAGGGGGCTGGCCAGCCACCCGTATAGACCGAACCCAAGGGCGAGGCCGAGGTAAACGTAGCCCCGGAGTTCGGCCAGGTTGGCGGCAGCCAGGAGTATGAACACGAGGGGGGTGACGATCAGCCAGAAGGCCAGGTCAAGAGCCAAACGGGCAGGAGTGAGCCGCTTACGCAGGCGGCGGGGCGGGCGCGTCAAGGCCCGGTGGACATCAAACAGTAGGCCCAGCATGGCCCCGGTGAAGACGGTGCCCAGGAACATGGCGAACTCTTGGCTGATGGTGACCAACGGGGATCCCCTGCCCGGGTCAATCCTATGCCGGGGGTTCGGAAATGCTGCGGGAGGAATCGCGCTGAAGGGTCCAGGGCAGGCGGCGTATGGTCCACAGGCAGAAGAGGACCCAGAGGCCGGTGCTTACCACGGGGGCCGAGGCGGCGGCGCGGCGGACCCAGTCCAGTCCTGCCGTGATCTCGATATCGTCGGGCTCGCCCCGGAGCGAGGCCCACCAGTGGAGTACATCCCCGACGTACTGGCGGGTCTCGCGGAAGGGGGGAATGCCGGTGGTTTGGCTATCGCCCAGCCGGCGGACCGCTGATGGACCCGCATTGTAGGCAGCCACGGCGAGCACGACGTCTCCCTCGAACTCGGTCAGCATGCGGCGGAAGTACATCGCGCCTATCCTCAGGCTGGCGGAGGGCTCGAAGATGCAGTCCGAGCCCCGGGAGGGAGGAGGATGCTCGCCGTCGCAGGTCGAGTCGGGATAGAGGTAACGCCAGGTCGACGGGAGGATCTGCATGAGCCCCCGGGCGCCGGCGGGAGACACCGCGTTGGCGTTGAAATTGCTCTCCAACCGCACCAGGGCGGCCAAGAGGGCCGGGTCCAGGTCATTGCGGGCGGCGTAGATGCGGATGAGGTCGCTGTAGGGAAGGTCCTCCAGTTCATCCCGCACCTGGTAGTAGGTAGGGATGATCCCTCCCGCCCAAGTGAAATCGGGCTCGTCTGTGTGCCGGGCCAGACCCCAAGCGGCGGCTGTGACGAGCAGGGCCAGAAGCATGAACCCGACCACCCAGCCGGCGGAAAAGCGGCGCCGGGGGCTGATCAGGTCGATCAGCAACGCAACGGGACTGCCCAGAAAGAAGACAAGACCCATGGCCAGGGCCTGGAGCCCCAGCAGGGGCAGGACGATCACCTGCAGCCAGGGCACAGAACGAAGGCTTGCCCCGTCAGGAGGTCGCGGCAAGGGTGGGGACTCCTTTCCGGCGTGCCGGTTCCCGGTGTCCGGGATTCTGTCCCCCGACCGTCTTCTCCTGTCCGCTCTCACCTGAGCAAGCGGTCGAGCCACCCCCTGCCCCGGGCCCGGGGCCCCTTGGCGCGAGCGCGAGGACCGTAGACCAAACCGTCCACCATACCCTCAAGCTCCATCTTGCCGTCCTCAAGGTTAAGGTGCTTGATGTGGAGGTTCTCGCCCCGGACGGTCACGCCACCCAGTTCGGTGTCTACCGCGACTTCCTGATCGTCAAAGGCGTCCACGTGCATGACGCCGGTCAGTGAAAGGCTCTCGCGGTTGACCATGTGCACGACATGGTTCTGGTAGCCCATCTCCTCCCGCTCTGGCATACCATCGCCTCCTTGGGGAATCTATCCCAGAGATCCCTATGCCAGGCGGGGCCGGGTATGCCGGATGGCCATGGCTAATCCCACTGCTGCCTGATTTCCACCCGGCGGTAGAAGGTCTGGATGATCTCCTTGGCGGTCCTGCCCTGCTCGGCGAGAATGCGGGCAGCTTCCTGGGACATGCCCACCCCGTGGCCGAAGCCGCGACCGCTGATGATCACCTGGTCGCCGTCGATCCTGAGACCCAGGATCAGGGTGGAGCGGACCTCGGTCGCACCCAGGGCAAGGCGGAAGGCCGGCGCGGAAACATGGGTGTCATCGATCTGGATGACGGTGGCCCGGCCCGAAGGACCCCGCTCGGCCACCCGCATGCGGTTGACGGTCTGCACACTGGCCCCGACCTGCTCGGCCGCTCTTCTGATCTCGGCCCGGGTGAACGTGGCGGTCCAGTCGTTCTCGTCTTCATCGGTTGGGACGCGGGCACTGCGGAGGTAAGGTGTTCGCTCTCCCCGGAAGCCGAGGCCCTCCGCCGGTGTGGCCGTTCGTCCGCCGGCGTCGGCATGGAACCAGGCACGAACCGGACGGCCGCGGTGGGTGATCACCATCCCCCGGGTTGCGTTCACCGCTTCCCGGATAGCGTCGTTGATGGCGGTGGCATCGTAGGCCTGGAAGTGCTCCTCGTTGGTGCAGACGTCGGTGCCGTGAAGCTCCCGGGTCCCACCTCTGCGCTGCAGGGCTTCCAGGGTGAAGGTGCGGGCGATGATGGCCTGGGCTTCAAGGGCGGCCCGGGGCCAGTCGCCGAACACCTCGCCGGCAACCACGCCCGCCAGGTACTCCTCGAAATGCATCCGCCGCTTTTCACCTTCCGCCTCCAGGAAGACCAGGAGCGTGGGCTCCTCGCGGACGTTAACCCATCGCTGGTTCAGGAGAAACGCGGGGCGGCAGCCGGCAACCGGCGACAGGTACCCGGCGATAAGCATAAGGGCAAGCCACTTGCGCATGGAAATCCCCTCCCCCGGTAGTATCCCCTGAGGGAGGGGCTTCGCTCGCCGGTCACCCCAATTGAAGGCCGGTGTGCTGGGGGTCGGCGCGGATCTCGCGGACAACCCGGTATAGGGTGCGGGGGTCTGGCGCCACGGGCCGGAGGGACAGCACCTCAACTTCCAGCTGACGCCGGCCCAACGCCAGTACGATCAGGTCTCCTACCCGCAGGGTCGTGGCCGGCTTGGCTACCCGGCCGTTTACAAGCACCCGGCCCCGGTCGGCTACCTCGCGGGCCACCGTCCGGCGGCGGACAAGTCCCGACACCTTGAGGAACTTGTCGAGCCGCATGGCCCCGCCTCCTCAGATCCCGCCTTGCCCTACCTGGCGACCCGGTCCTTCAGAGGCTGTCCGGGCTTGAACACCGGCACCCGGGCGGCCTCGATGCGGATCTCCTCGCCGGTCTGTGGGTTGCGGCCGGTCCGGGCGGCCCGGTCGCGAACCTCGAAGGTCCCGAATCCCACCAAGGCGACCTTCTCACCTGCCGCCAGCGCGGCCTCAATGCTCTCGAATACAGCGTTTACCGCCCGCTCAGCGTCTTTCTTAGTCATCCCCGCCCTGCCGGCCACACTGCTCACCAGGTCGGCCTTGTTCAACACGTTTCCCCCCCGAACCGACTTGTCCTTCCAACCTGAGCAGAAGACGATCGGTGGCATCTTGCAGGGCCGCTTCGGGGTCCACACCCCTGGCCGCAGCGCCCTGCACGACCGCGAGGAGGAACTGGCCCACCGCTTCGGCCGGCTCTTCCCCGGCGGCAGGTGGCCACCGGCTCGGGACCACCGCCTCTTCCAGCCGGTATCCCGCGGCCTCAGCCCGGGCCTGGACGCGCGCCGCCCGCAGTAGGGCGGGTAGGGTCCGGGGAATGCTCCCCAGCTTACCTCCACCCTCCCGCGCTTTGAGGCGACCCCACTGCCCCAGCACCTCCTCGCTCGTACTCAGGGAGGCGCCGCCGAACACGTGGGGGTGGCGCCGGCGCAGTTTCTCGGCGATCCCCCGCACGACCTGGTTCAGGTCGAAGGCCCCTTCTTCCATGGCGAGGACGCCATGGAAAACCACCTGCAGCAGTAAGTCTCCCAGTTCCTCGACCAGTTTATTCGCGTCTCCCAGGTCCAGGGCTTCGGCCAGTTCGTAGGCTTCCTCCAAGAGGTAGCTCTTCAGGCTCTGATGGGTCTGCTGGCGATCCCAGGGACAGCCAGCCGGTGAGCGGAGACGCAGCATGATGTCGACCAGCGGGTCGAGGGGGAAACGGCAGTCCCGGCGGGGGGCCGGCGCGCGCTGGGCCGGGACGTGAATGCTGGTGAGATGATCAAAGGTCTGGTGGTCGAGGGCACTGAGGGGAACGCCGACGGTCTCCTGGTGGCCGGGAACGCCGGCCAGCCGGATGATGGTGACCAGGTGGGCGGGAGGGTAGTGTTCGAGCAGGTCCAACTTGACCTGCCCGGCGAGCAGCCGATCATCCACTTGCAGGATCAGGAGGTCCCGATCGGGGCAAGGTCCATGGCGATGCAGGCCTTCCGGATCCATGATGACCAGACCCCGGGCAGGATCCAGAGGGGCCAACGCAAACACGGCATCCAGGCCGCTCATCGCCCCTACTAGCTCCACCCTGTCTGTCCGGGCCATCAGCTCCCGCACGCTCGCCTCGGCCACCCCGGGGTGGCCGGGAACGGCATAGACCACCGGGCCCCCGGCGCCGGCCACTCGCAGCAGGCGGTCGGCAATGGAGCGGTAGACGTGCTCCAGAGTGTGGGCCTGCTCGTAGAGGTAGTCAAAGGTCTCATAGGCGATACCCTCGGCATCCAGCCGGGTGACGGACGGGTGGCGGCTGGTGCGGACGAACACGGCCACGGCCTCTCGCATGCGCTCCAGGGCCGCCGGGGGGACATCCTGAGGGTCTCCGGGCCCGAGCCCGACTACGGTGACAGTCGCCTCGCCGCTCACCGCCTGAGAACCCCCAGTGACCTGAGCCACCGCATCAGCCGTGGCCCAACCCCGGGCAGCAGCTCGAAGTCCCGCTCCCGGAGGCCTCCCAGCAGCAGGAGGACCATCCCGTAGACGCCGATGCCTCCGGCAATGGCCAGCAAGGTGGCGGGCCCGTTTCGGCCAAGGAGGGACAGGCCCTGGCGGTATAGGGCCACCGTGGCCAAGCCCATGAGAGCAGTGGCAATCACCGGCTTGAGTACGCCTTCCCGAATGGAGATGCCGGCGCCGGTCAGGTTCTTCACTGCGGCCAGGTTCAGGCTGGCCGCCACCATGAAGCCAGCCGCGGTGCCCAAGGCCGCCCCCCGGATACCGAAGGCCGGGATCCCGGTTAGCACCCAGCTGGTCACCAGCTTGACTATAGCCCCCACCAGGAGGTTGCGGACCGGCAGGTCGGTGCGGCCCAGTCCCTGCAGGACGCCGCTGGTGGCCTGCTGCAGGGTGAGGAAGAGAAGCCCGGCGGACATGGCGGCGATCGGAACCCCGGCCTCGGGGAACCCAAAGAGCAGGTCGGCGATAGGCGTGGCCAACAGGTAGAGGCCGGCGACGGCGGGGATGGCCATCAAGAGGGTGATGCGAATGCCGGCGGCGGCCCGGGACCGGATCGCGACCCGATCGCCCACCGCCTGGGCCTCGGACACGGCCGGGACCAGGCTGGCCTGGAGAGCGTAGGTGACGACGGTCGGCATGTTCACCAGGGTAAGGGCCATGCCGGTAAGGTGCCCGTAGAGGCGGGTCGCCTCGGCGAAGGTATAGCCGAGGCCGATGAGGCGGCTCGGGACCACCACCAGATCGATGAGGTTCATGAGCGGCACCACAATCCCGCCCAGAGAGATCGGCAGGGCCAGCCTCAGGATGGAGGCCACCACGCTCGTGGTGGGCGGGCCGCCGGTAGCCTTCCCACCGCGAACCAACGCTGCCGTCTCGGCCCGGTGGCGCCAGTAGATCACGAGCAACACCAAGAGGGCGGCGACCCCACCCACGGCCGCGCCGAAGGTGGCTCCTCCGGCCGCCAACGCCACGCCCCCGGGCAGCAGGTAGTAGGCCAGGAAGAGCACGATGGCAACCCGCACCAGTTGCTCAACTACCTGGGAAACTGCGGTGGGGGTCATGATCTGCTGGCCCTGGAAGTAGCCGCGCAGCGATGATACCAGGGAGACGACAAAGATGGCCGGGGCCAGGGCCACGATGGCGTAGTAGGCCGCCGGATTGTGGGCGATACCCTCGGCAATGCCCCGGGCTCCCAAGAACATGAGGACGGAGAACAGCAGGCCCAGTCCACCCATCAGGACCAGGGAGATGCGGAAGACGCGGTGGGCCATATCAGGGCGCCCTCGCGCCAGATGCTCGGCGACGAGCTTGGAGATGGCCACGTTGATGCCAATAGTGGAGACGGTGAGAACCGTCGTGTAGACCGGGTAGGCGATCTGGTACAAGCCAATGCCTTCATCGCCTATGATACGGGTGAGTGGAATCCGGTAGACGGCTCCGAGAACCCGGGAGATCACGCCGGCGATGGCGAGGATCATGGCCCCCTGGAGGAAGGACTGCTTCTTCACGTCAGACCCTTCCCTTCGGTCCCCGGGGAGGGAATGGGCGTCCAGACGGGTGCAGGACCCGTAATCACCACCGCATTATACCATCGGAACAAAAAAATAGCGAGCCGCTCGGAAAGCCGGTCGCCTCTTGTTCCTGACGCCCTACTGCTCCATCTGCTTGGCCAGGAAGCTGGCGGCCGTCTCCGCCAGCTTGAGTTCCAGATCCCCCATCTCCGCGTTGGTCTCCTTGGAGCAGATGATCACCGCGCCGATGGGGTCGCCGGCGGCGATGATGGGCGCCGCCACAACTACCGAGAAACGGCACTCATCCTCACCGGCCAGGACCACGCACTCAGTGACCCTCTCCTCTCCCGGCCGGGTTATGAGAGTGCGCCGTTCCTCCATTGCCTGCTCCACCGCGGGGGCAATTGCCTTGCCGAGGAACTCCTTCTTGGGCGCCCCGGCCACGGCGATGATCTGGTCCCGGTCGGCGATCAGGGCAATGTGGCCGATCGCTTCGTTGAGAGAGTCGGCGTACTCCTTGGCGAAGTCCCCCAGTTCACCAATGGGGGAATACTTCTTCAGGATCACCTCTCCATCTCGATCAACGAATATTTCCAGCGGATCGCCTTCCCGGATCCTGAGGGTCCGCCGGATTTCCTTGGGAATGACCACGCGGCCGAGATCATCTATGCGTCTGACAATGCCGGTAGCCTTCATGTCACCCCTCCTCTGGCCTGGGGCCGTCGGCCGGTCCCGACCCAGAGCTAGTATATAGAGGGTCCAGGACATTTATTCTCTGATTTTCCAGGGGGACAACGCTATCAGGGCCCATAGGTTACCGGCATCTTTCCCTTATGCTCCTCGAACCAGGCGTCGAAGATCGCTTGCCGCCGGCTGGCCAGCAGGTCCTGCGCCACCTCCGACTCCACCTCTTCGAAACTCGGCTGGCGGCCGGGGGTTACCGTTTCCGCCCGGATCAGGTGCACGCCGAACTGGGTCTTGACCGGCGAACTGGTCTCTCCCTCGGCCAACTCGACAGCCGCCGCGACGAACTCCGGTGCCAGATAGGGGTCACCAGGAGTGATGGTCCAAGGTAGCAGCCCACCCTGGTCTCGGGTGCCCGGATCCAGTGATCGGGATGCGGCCAGGCTGGAGAAGTCCGTTCCCCCCTCCAGCAGTTCGAGGATTTCGCGAGCCTGCGCCTCTGTCTCTACCAGGATGTGCCTCACGGTTACCTCCCGAGGCACGGCGTAGTCTTCCATATGCTCCTGGTAGTGGGCGGCAACTTCCTCCGGGGTGACGGTGACCGCGCCGGTGATCTCCTCGAACAAGGCTCCGGCGGCCAGCCAGCCCCGGACCATCTCCTCCAGGTGGGCCCGGGTGACCCGGGCCGAACGCATGGCCCGCGTGACGCCGGCAGCCGTCTCAAACCAGTCCTCCAGGCTGCCCAAGACCTGGTCGGTGTAGCTCTTCACCGCGGCGTCGGCCGGCAGGAGATCCCTGGCCGCAGCCTCCAGGCTGACCAGGCGCTCTTCGATCATCTCCTCCAAGAGCTCCTCTTGGCCGACAGGGCCCCTCCACATGGCCAGCAGGCCCCAGAGTCTTCCCCTGGCCCCGACCTCGGCCGCCGTGATCCGCAGATCCCCCACGGTGGCCAGCACGCGGGTGCCACTAAACCACCGGTCATCCACATATCCCCAGCTGCTCCAGCCGATCGCTCCAAGTATCATGCCCGCCGCCAAGACGGCAACGAGTGCCTGCTGCCAGGGCTTGATCCTGCTCTTCGCGCGCCGGACCTGCCTGGCCTTCTGACGGTCGGCTCTTCTGCGCTGGGCACGGGCGGTGGAGACGCGCCGGCCCGCGGGGTCTCTGTCCCGCACTTACCCTTCCCCCTCTCTCGCGGCATACTGGCGAATCACTGCTTCCGCGTATTCCAGCAGTTCCCGCCCCTGCAAAGCATCGAGTTTGACCGCAAGCAGGCTGTTGCTTCGTGACGGGGCGGCCAACACCCTGCCCCGGCCCCAGGCGATCACCTGCGCCACTGCCTGGGGGTCAGCCGGCTTGCCCGGTGCCAGACGGAAGAGGAGCCGGCGGCCCTGCTGCACCACGCCGGCGAAACCGGCTCGGCCGGCAACAATCCGGAGCCGGGCGATGGCTACGAGGTCGCAGGCCGGCGGGGGAGGCTCGCCGAAGCGGTCCCGGAGCTCCTCCTCCACGTCGCCCAGAGCGGCCTCGTCAGCGGCGTCAGCCATCCTCCGGTAGGCCTCCATCCGCTGCCGCTCATCGGGGACGTAATGGGAAGGCAGGAAAGCGCTGACGGCCACCTCCACCTGTGTCTCAGGGCGGGACGGGAGGGCCTCGCCCCTGACTTCCCGAACCGCCTCCTCCAACAGCCGGCAGTAGAGATCAAAGCCCACCGCGGCCATGAACCCGTGCTGTTCGGCCCCCAGGATACTGCCGGCCCCCCTGAGCTCAAGATCTCTCAAGGCCACGCGGTAACCGGAGCCCAGCTCGGTGAACTCCTCGAGCGTCGCCAGGCGCTTCTCGGCCAACTCCGTCAGCACTCGGCCCCGCCGGTAGGTCAAGTAGGCATAGGCCAGCCGGCTGGAGCGACCCACCCTGCCCCGCAGTTGGTACAGTTGAGCCAGTCCCAGGCGGTCGGCATCTTCCACGATGAGCGTGTTCACGTTGGGCAGGTCCAGCCCGGCCTCGATGATCGTGGTGCAGACCAGGACGTCGCTATCACCCGCCACAAACCGGAGGAACACTTCCTCGAGTTCCCGTTCCCGCATCTGACCGTGAGCGACCAGCAACCGGGCCTCGGGGATCAGGGCGGCCAGGGCGGCTGCGGCTCGAAAGATAGTTTCGACCCGATTGTGGACGTAGAAGACCTGGCCACCCCGGGCCAGCTCACGCAGCACCGCTTCGCGAACGAGGTGCTCGGTGTACTCGCACACGTAGGTCTGCACCGGGTGGCGATTCTCCGGGGGGGTATCGATAAAGCTGGTATCCCGCACGCGGGCCAGGGCCAGGTGGAGGGTGCGAGGTATGGGGGTGGCGGACAGGGTCAACACGTCCACCCCCTGCTTGAGCAGCTTCAACCGCTCCTTGTGGGCAACCCCAAAGCGGTGTTCCTCGTCCACGATCAGCAGGCCAAGGTCGCGGAAGACCACGTCTTCCTGGAGTAGCCGGTGGGTCCCGATGACGATGTCAGTAGTCCCCCGCCGCAGGCTCTCCACCGTGCGCGCCTGCTCCCCCGGACCCCGGAGGCGGGAGAGGAGGTCAACCTGGACCGGGAACTCCCGCAGGCGGTCGGTGAAGCTCTGGTAGTGCTGCTGCGCCAGAACGGTCGTGGGCACCAGCACGGCCGCCTGCCGGCCCGCGGCAGCGATCTTGAAGGCCGCCCGCATGGCCACTTCGGTCTTGCCGTAGCCAACGTCTCCCAGCAGCAGGCGTTCCATCGGCCGGGGGGACTCGAGATCGGCTTTTATCTCCGCGATGGATCGCAGCTGATCCGGCGTCTCCTCGTAAGGGAAGGAAGCTTCCATGTCCGCCTGCCAGGGCCCGTCGGGCATGGCTGCATGCCCAGGTAACGCCTGCCGTCTCGCATACAGCGAGAGAAGGTCGAAAGCCAGGGCCCGTACAGACTCCCGGGCTTTCCGCTTGGCCCGCGCCCACTCGGTTCCCCCCAACCGGTTGATGCGTGGCTCATGGCCCTCGGCTCCCACATACCGGTTAACCACGTCGATCTGCTCCACCGGCACGTACAGGCGATCCGCACCTGAGTAGCGGATGAACAGGTAGTCGCGGGCCACACCGTCGACCGTCAGGGTCTGGATTCCCTGGTAGACCCCTATCCCGTGGTTGGCGTGGACCACGTAGTCGCCGACCTTGAGATCCCGGAAGTCGCCGAGCCGAGCCCCTTCCCGGGGGGCCCGGACCGGCCGGAGACCCGGCGGGCGGCCGGTGATGTCGCTCTCAGTCACCACCACCAGGCGGACGCTGCTCAGCTCGAAACCCTGCCTGAGCCAACCGGCTACGACCAGCACCCGGCCGGGGGCCACCGAGCCGGTGCCCGCCGCGACTCCCGCCTCCCGTAGGGTAGACGTTATTGCCTGAACCCGAGCCTGATCGCGCGCCACCAGGCAGATGGCGTACTGCTGGTCGCGCCAGCGCCCTAGCTCCTCAAGAAAAGCCGGCCAGCGGCCGCGAAAACCGGTCATCGGCCGTCCCCGCATGCTCACCCGGGGTTCACTGCCCCCCCGCGGCAGCCTGGAGAAACCGATCCGCCGGCGGCGGGTCAGGATGGCCGGCAGCTGCGTCGCGGCGGCGTGGGTCTCGACCTCGCGCGGCAGGAGATACCCGTCCTCCATCAGGCGGGCCATCCCTTCCAGGGCCAACTGCTCCGCTTTGCGGACATGCTCGCCTACCCGGGCCGGCTCCTCTACCATGAGCAGGCCCCCGGTTCCCAGGTAGTCCACCAGGTGAACGGTTTCAGCCGCATAGGGCAGGTAACTCCGGCGGCCCTCCCGGCCGGGAGCCTGCAGGTGGGCCTCGACCCGATCCCGCAACCGGGCGGCGGCCGTGCCTTTGCCCGCCCCCCGGAGCTTCTCAACGGCGGCCTCGAGTTCACGGCGTACGGCCGCCTCCAAGTTGCGGGACTCGGCTTCGCCGAGCACCATCTCGCGGGCGGGGAAGATCGACACCATCTCCACCGGGTGCTGGGAGCGCTGGCTGGCCGGGTCGAAGACGCGAATGGAATCTACTTCATCGCCGCTCAACTCGATACGGACGGGGTCGTCGGCCGTGAACGGGTAGACGTCAACCAGGCCACCGCGGGCGGCGAACTGCCCCCGCACTTCCACCGGGTCAACCGGCTCGTAGCCGGCCCGGACCAGCCCCGCCAAGAGAGCGTCTCGATCCAGCGACTCCCCGCGGCGGATCTCCCAGGCCTCCCGGGCTAGTTGCGCCGGCTCCGGCAAGCGCTCGAGTATCCCCTCTCCGGTGGTGACGATGACCCCTGGCCCACCCCGGAGCAAATGCTGCAGGGCAGCCAGTCGCTGGGCGCCAATGTCGGCGCTTTGGGCCACCAGTTCCAGCGGGACCCGCCCGGCGGGAGGGAACAGCAGGGCCTGTTCTTCCCCCAGCCAGACGGCAAGGTCGTCGCGTGCCCGCTCAGCGTGGGCTTGGTCGGCCGTAACATAGAGGCAGGGGACACCCGCCTGGTTCGCCAGGGCTGCGGCCAGGAGGGCGGCTTGGGCCCCGTCCAGGCCGATAACCGCCTGAGCGGCGGCCCCTGAGGCAAGGCGGTCGGTCAACTGACGGCACTCCGGACAGGCCAGAACGAGATCTAGGACTGCCCGCACGGCTGGTCCTCCCGGCTGTGGAACGCCTGCATGGCCGCCTCGGGTCCCTCGATGATCCAGGCTACGACGGCCCGGGCTGCCATCGTCACCAAAGCTTCCCGGGCAGGCCGTGCCGCCGGTGGCGGTGGGCTAAGAACAAACTGACGGGGTTCAAGGTTGTCTGACGGCCGCCCAATGCCCAATTTCAGCCGCGAGAACCTGTCGGTGCCCAGGGCAGCGATGACCGACGCCACCCCACGGTGACCACCGGCGCCACCCGCCTGCCTGAACCGGAGCCGCCCCAGGGGCAGGTCCAGGTCGTCATGTACGAGCAGCAGATCTCCGGGCCCTAACCCCAGACGGCCGAGGGATCGCCGGACCGGCTCGCCGCTCGAGTTCATGAACGAGCGGGGCTTGAGGAGAGCAACCGCTTCATGGTGGATGCGGCCAAGCCTGAGACCAGATCCAGCAGCGAAGGGGTACTCGGCCAGAAGGCGGTCTACCACCTGAAAGCCCGCGTTGTGCCAGGTATTCCGGTATATCCGGCCGGGGTTGCCCAGGCCCACGACAAGCTTCAGTTGCCAACACCGTTCCTCTCTCTCGGAGGCGGGGTCGGGGCCAAGACGGGGATCGGGCTACCTCCCCGACACTGGGGATGCATCCCGACGGACAACTCGGGGGGTCGGACTAGTCGTCCGCCTCGCCTTCACCGGCTCCCTCGTCCGGCCCCTCGACGGGAGCTTCCGCCGGTTCCTCGGCCGCGGCCCGGGCCGTCACAACGCTGAGGACCACCTCGCCGGGGGGAGAAACCAGGCGGGCATCGCCGGGCATGGCGACATCGCCGGCGACGACCTGATCTCCGGCCGTCATGCCGGTCACCGACACCGTGAGGTGATCGGGGATCTCCATCGGGAGACACTCTACCTCGAGATCACGCGTCTGGTGGCGTACCAGCAAGCCCTCTCGTTCCACGTCTTCGGCGCCCTCAACCAACAAGGGCACCCGGACGCTGATACGATGGGTCAGCGAGACCTCGATGAAATCGACATGCAGGAGTCCCCGGCGAGCCGGGTGGCGCTGCAACTCCTTGAGAACGACGGTCCGGGTGCGGTCGGCGCCGTCCGGCAACTCTATAGAGAACAGGGCGTTTCTCCCTCCCACCTGGAGAGCGCGCTCCAGGTCGCGGGCCTTGACCGCGATGGACAGGGCCGCCTTGCCCTGACCGTACAGGACGGCCGGCATCAGCCCCGCCTGGCGTAGCCGCCGGGCGGAACCCTTGCCGGTGTTCCGGAACTCAGCCTGAAGGCTTACCGGTTGCATAGACACAAGACCTCCCCGCATGCACGCTGGCCACGTACATCATCCTAGAACAACCGCCGCCGGCTGTCAAACCCCGCCTGGCTACAGAAACAGCTCGCTGACCGAGAGATCCCCATGGATCCGCAGGATGGCTTCGGCCAGCAGCGGAGCCACTGAAAGCACGGTTATGCGGGGCAGGCTGCGGCCCAGAGGAAGGGTATTGGTGACCACCACCTCCCGAATGGCCGAAGCCTCCAGCCGGTCCAAGGCGGCTCCCGAGAGTACGGGATGAGTGCAGGCGGCGTAGACCTCGATAGCCCCCCCTTTTTCGACCAGGGCCGCCGCCCCCTTGGTGATCGTACCGGCGGTGTCGATCATGTCGTCCACCAGGATCGCCCGCTTCCCCCGTACGTCGCCGATGACGTGGTAGATCTCCGACTCGCCCCGACGGGGGTGTCGCTTGTCCAGGAAGGCCAGGCTTGCCCCCAGCCGGGCGGCCATGTCGCGAGCCCGTGGCACCCCGCCCACGTCGGGTGAGACAACTACCGTCTTCCCCATCTCTCGCTCTCGGAAGTGACGGGCCAGGATGGGGGCGGCCGACAGGTGATCAACCGGTATGTCAAAGAATCCCTGGATCTGACCGGCGTGGAGGTCCATCGTGAGCACTCTGCTGGCCCGGGCGGTCACGATCAAGTTGGCGACCAGCTTGGCGGTGATCGGCTCCCGCCCTTGGGTCTTCCGGTCCTGCCGGGCGTAGCCGAAGTACGGGACCACTGCCGTGACCCGCCGGGCCGAGGCTCTGCGCAGCGCGTCTATGATAATCAGGAGTTCCATAAGGCTGTCGTTGACCGGAGCGCCGGTGGGCTGGATCACGTAGGCGTCGGTCCCCCGAACGCTCTCCCTGATGAGCACCTGAATCTCCCCGTTGGAGAAACGTCCCAGCTCAATGGCACCCAGGCCGGTACCCAGCCGGGTGGCTATGTCCTGGGCCAGATCCGGATTGGCGCTGCCGGTGAACAGCTTGAGGCCTTCCCGATCCGTCATGGCTGCTCCCCCCGGAGACAAGAGTCTGCTGCTCCCGGAGCTACTTCGGCTTCGAAGGTTCTCTCTCCTCCGGCGGGGGGCCGAGTCCCTTACGGGCCGTCCAGCCCTCCACGTTCACCTGGCGAGCGCGCCCTACTCCCAGGGCCCCGGCCGGCACATCCCGGGTGATGGTCGAGCCGGCCGCAACGTACCCACCCGGATGTACCGTCACCGGTGCCACCAGGTTGGCATTGCAGCCCACGAAGGCCCGGTCGGCTATGACCGTACGGTGTTTCTGCCGGCCGTCGTAGTTGACCACGACCACCCCGGCTCCGATGTTGACCCCGCCGCCGATCGAGGAATCGCCCACGTAACAGTGGTGGGGAATCTTAGTTCCCTCGCCAACGCTGGAGTTCTTGATCTCGGCAAAGTTGCCTATGCGGGCCCCTTCGGCCAGTATCGTCCCCTGCCGGAGGTGGGCGAACGGCCCGACTTGGGCGCCCTTGCCTAGCCGGCATCCCTCCACCACCGAGTAGGATACCACGGCCCCGTCTTCGGCCAGGGAATCCACCAGCCGGGCGCCGGGACCCACCCGGCACCCCTTGCCGACCACGGTGTCACCCTCTAGCAGGGTGAAGGGGTAGAGCACCGTGTCCGGGCCCACCCGTACCCCCGCGTCCACGAAGGTGCTGGCGGGGTCCAGAACGGTGACTCCTTGCTCCATAAGCCGGTCCAGTGCGCGGCGACGGAGGACCCTCTCCGCCTCGGCCAGTTCCATCCGATCGTTGACGGCGCGGACCAGAGCCGGATCGTCTACCCGGTGAGCGGCCACCGCCTTGCCCTGGCCTCGGAGAATGGCCAGCACGTCGGTCAGGTAGTATTCGCCCTGGGCGTTATCCCGGGTGAGTGAGGACAGCGCCGCAAACAGGTCGTCCCGCTGGAAGCAGTAGATCCCCGTGTTGACCTCGTCAACGGCACGCTCCTGGGGAGAGGCGTCAGCTTCCTCGATGATGGCCTTCAGGCCGCCGGCCTGGTCCCGGATCACCCGTCCCAGGCCGCGGGGGTCGTGAACCCGGGCGCTGAGCACGGTAGCCGCAGGTCGGTCCCGCCGGTGTGCTGACACCAATTCGTGCAGGGGTTCGGCGGTCACGGTGGGGATGTCTCCATAGACGACCAGGACGTCCGGAGCGGTACTGGCGACAGCGGCTTCGCGGGCCTGCAGGACGGCATGGCCGGTGCCCAGCGGCTCGTCCTGCCGGACATAAATGGGCCCTCGGCCGAGGGCCTCCCGGATGCGGTCGCCCTGTTCGCCCACAACGATGATCGTTCGCTCAGGAGCCAGGTTCCGCACCGCGTCCAGCACATGATCAACCATGGCCCGCCCCGCCACAGGGTGCAGGACCTTGACCGTGTCGGACTTCATGCGCTTGGCCTTGCCGGCGGCGAGAATGATGGTAACCGGGCCTGACATGGGCGTAGCCTCCCCCAACCTGTTGGTCCGCTCTCTGTCTCGTTCGCGACGGCCACCAATGAACCTGCAGCGAAGGGGAGATCCCGGGAGGTTCCTCCCGGGATCTCCTTCACCTCAGGGCCTGGGGGGTTGCTGTCAGCCTACTCCGCGGGCTTCCCGCTGATCTTGATAGACTTTCAACACCGCCGCTTGTATGCGTTCCCTGGCATCCGAAGTAATGGGGTGGGCGATATCCCGGAACTCACCCTCGGGCGTCTTCTTGCTCGGCATGGCCACGAATAGCCCGTTCTGACCCTCCACCACCCTCACGTCATGGACGACGAACTCCTCGTCAAGAGTGATCGAGGCCACAGCCTTCATCTTCCCCTCGCCGGTGTTCATCCTGCGCAGCCGAACGTCCGTGATTCGCAAGCCAGCCACCTCCGAAGATCGCTAGTGTGGGTGGCTGACCTGCTTCGGGTGAGAACAGGCCTTCTCCTTTGTCGACTCATGGCAAGTCCACGACGGCAGATCCCGGACGGATCGCCACCGCCCCATCATCAACCCTATCCAGAACGGTCAGCGATAGGTAGTTGTCAACCAGCTTCCGGGCCGGCACAGAAGTCTCGGTCAGCACGCCGGTGCCCACCACGGTAGCGTCGAACTCCGCCATTAGCTCCCGCGCCGCCCGGGCGGTCCCGCCGGCCCGCATGAAGTCGTCAACCATCAGCACCTGGGCCCCCTGGGCCAGGGCGCGACGGGGGAGCGACATCGCCTGGATGTGGCCGGTGGAGCCGGACAGGTAGCTTATACTGACCGAAGGCCCCTCGGTCACGCGGGCATCACGCCTGATGATGACCAACGGCAGGCCCAGGGCCCGGGCGGTCATCAGGGCGATGGGGATCCCCTTGGTCTCCACCGTGACCACGCTGTCCACCGCTTCTGTCCTCCGGGCGAACAAGGTGGCGAACACCTCTCCAATGGTCGAGGCCCAAACCGGCGAGAAGATGATGTCCGAGGTATACAGAAACCCTCCGGGCAGGATCCGCTCGGGAGCCGTCAACTGCTCGCACAAGGTGTTGACCGCCCGGCGGATGCCCTCCCCCGAGCGGGTGGGTAGATAACGGACGCCGCCCCCGGGGCCAGCTTGGGTCTCCAGAATCCCCAGGTCAAAAGCTCGCAGGCTGTCCTTGACGATGGCCAGATCCTCGCTGATGGTCGAGCGGGCCGCGCCGAAGCACCCTGCGAAACGGGCCAAGGAGAAGACAGCGCCAGGGCTGTCGGCGAGGGTCTTCACCAGCGCGGCAATCCGGTGGCCGCGCCTGGGCCTGGTTTCGGATCCGCTCACAGGCACGTCACCGCTCGTCGGAGGCGCCTGCCGGGCAGCCCTCCCGCTCACCAAGGAAACCTCCGACCAGAGAGTAATCGTCGGGTTTATCCACATCGACCACGATCTCCGGGAAAGCCGTCCGCACCGCGTGCACCGCCCGCAGGCCGAAGAGGCGGCAGGCGGTGGCCTCGAGTCCGGCCACGGAGAGCCGTCTCAGGACCAGTTGGATTATGAAGGTGGGTCCCAGCAAGCCCGCCAGGCGAAGGGGGTTCTTGCGGGCGGCGTAGAAGGCTCGGGCCTCGCCAGCCCGGGCCCGCAGCACGGCCGGATCGAAGAGGACGAGGTTGCCACCGGTCACCATTCCATCCCTCAGACAAGCATAGGTGCGGCGCATCCCCGGAAAACGGGCCTCGGCCAGTTCGCGGGTCACGAACGGATAGTGTAGATCGGCCGGCCTGGCCGCGCACTCGGCCAGGAAACCGTCAACGACCCGGGCCCTCAACAAGGGGATGTCCGAGGTGACGGCCAATACCATGCCGTCAGGGTCCAGGGCATCCACCCCGGCCAGCAAGTTCGCTATGACGTCGCCAGCGGGCTCGACGAAGACGACCTTCGCGCCAAAGCTACCCGACCCGGGAGCGAGGAGTGCCCGAGGCCCCACCACGGCCACGCGGCCGACCCCGGCCGCTTGATCCAGGGCCTCCAGAACGTAGTGAAGCATGGGCTTGCCCGCGATCGGGATCAAGGCCTCGTTCGCCGCGGTGCTCACTCCGGCCAGCTTCCCCGTATTGGCTCGCCCGGCCAACACGACTGCGTCTACCATGCTTCCCCACCTCCCCGGGACCACCGGTCGGTATTCCCTTACCCCCGGGCCAACTCCTCCCCGCACGGCGCCAGTTGGGCCCGGCCCAGCCACCACCCCCGACGGGGCAGTTGCCGGGCGACCCGGGCCGCCACGGCCCGGGCATGGTCTCGGCTACGGGCGATCCCAAAGACCGTTGGACCGCTCCCGGTCATGGCCGCGCCGAGAGCGCCTGCCTGCTCAAGTAGGGCCCGGGCGAGAGCTGTGCGGGGGTCGCCCAAAGCTGGCTCCAGCACGTTTCCGAGCGCTCCGGCCAGGGATTCCCAGTCCCCGGCGGCGAGAGCCCGCATCGCCGCAGCAGTGGCCGGGCGGTGAACCGGCAGGGCCTCCTCCCGAAGACGGTCATAGGACCGGTACACCAGACCGGTGGACTTGGCTCCCGGGGGCCGCACGAGAACCAGCCAGAGTGGCCGGGGCGGGCGGGGCAGGGGTTGCACGAGTTCGCCCTTGCCTCCCACCAGGGCGAGGCCACCCTTCAGGCAGAAGGGCACGTCCGCCCCCACTTCGGCACCGATGCCCCGGAGCTCGTCTGGATCTATCCCCAGGTCCCAGTGGGCATCCAGCGCGACCAGGGTCGCAGCCGCGTCCGCGCTCCCGCCGCCGAGACCCGAGGCCACCGGGATCCGCTTGGTGAGTACCAGGTCGACCCCGGGCAGGCCCGGCCGCCCCCTTGCCAGGCGGGAAGCCGCTCGCAGACAGATGTTGTCCAAGCCGCCGGGCACTGTGAGCCCCCGGGTGATCAAGCCCAGGCGGCCCGCCGGCCCCTGGGAACGCACGGCCAGCCGGTCGTACAGGGTTATGGACGCGAAGATGGACTCCAGTTCGTGGTACCCGTCTGGCCGGACCCCCAGCACGTCCAGGGTCAGGTTCAACTTGGCCGGAGCCGCAACGCAGGTCATAGGGAGAGATTTCCCTCCCGTGAGGCTTTTCCCTGCGAGCTGCTCACCCCCCGGGCAGGGCTACCGTTCCCTCCTCCCAGGCCACGGCCGAACCCCCCACCTGTTCTAACGTTTGCAGCACCCGATCATGGCGCTCGAAGAACACCACCACCAGGTCGCCAGCCCCGGCCCCGCGGATGGCCCTGGCCAGGGCATCGGCCTCGTCCAGGATGATCTCGACGTTCTGGTCGGGAACGCCGGCCTCCAGCACGCCGCGCAGGATCAGGCCGGCCACTTCTCCGGTGGACCTGCCCCGCAGATCAAGGTCTTCCTTGATGATGATCCGGTCGAAGCCACCGCCGGCCACCCGGCCGAGCTCCACGTAGTTCTGGTCCAGGCGATCGCCAGGCGCACCCACCACCCCCCACAGGCGACGGGGGTTCAGAGCCCGGGCCAGGTCGATCGCCGCCTGCCAGGCAGCCCGGTTGTGGCCATAGTCCACCATCACCCTCACGGCCCCCATGTTGTGGAGGTTGAACCGACCGGGGTTATCCGGCAGTCCCGGCCCGAATCCGCGCAAGCCACGCGCGATCGCCTCCGGCCCCACACCGAGGGCCCACGCCGCCGCGGCCGCCATGAGGGCATTGGCCAGGTTAGGAAGTGACTTGCCGTGATGGGCAAAGGGAAGCTGGGTCGCGGCCAGCAGATCAACATCGCGCGAACCGTGCCAGAGGACCAGGCGGCCGCCCTTGAGCCCGGCCGCTTTGCCCCCGCCCGCAACGTGCTTGCGCAGTACCAGGTTCTCTTCCTGGCTGGAGACGAGGATCACCTCGCCCCGGGCCCGGCGGGCCATGTCCAGGACGAAGGGGTCGTCGGCGTTAAGTACCGAATGGCCGTCCCGGCGTACCCTCTCCACTACCAGGGCCTTGGCGTAGGCGATGTCCTCCAGCGAACCGGCGCCGTCTTGCCCTTCGTGGTCGGGGCTTATGTTGGTCACCACCCCGACGTCGCTCTCGTCGTAGCCAAGGCCATGGCGGAGGATTCCTCCCCGGGCCGTCTCGAGAACCGCCGCCTCCACCCGCGAGTCGGTCAGCAAGGTCCTGGCGCTGCGAGGTCCACTGGCATCGGCCTTCAAGAGCTGGTGCCGGTCCAGGAAGATTCCGTCGGTGCAACTCAGGCCGACCCTCAGGCCGGTCTCCCGGAGGAGGTGGGCCACCAGCCGGCAGATCGTCGTCTTGCCGTTGGTGCCGGTCACCGCCACCACGGGGATGCGGGACGGTGCGCCCGGAGGGAAGAGCCATTCCACGATGGCCCCAGCGACATCACGGGGACGGCCTGCCGATGGGTAGAGGTGCATCCGCAACCCCGGGGAAGCGTTGACCTCTATCACAGCCCCCTGGCCGGGGGTGACCGGACGGGATATGTCCATGGCCACCAGGTCGACGCCGGCCACGTCGAGGCCCACTATGCGGGCAACGTCCACCGCCAGTTGGGCGTTCAGGGGGTGAACCTCGTCGGTCACGTCGGCCGCACTGCCTCCTGTGCTGAGGTTGGCGTTGTCACGGAGGTTCACCCAACGCCCTGGTTCCAGCACGCTATCCAGGGTCAGCCCACTTCGGGCCAGGCACAGCAGTACCACTGCATCCACCCGGATCCGGGTCAGGGGCTTCTCGTGGGCTTCTCCTCGCCTCGGATCCTGGTTGGCCAGCTCGATCAACTCGCTTATGGTATGGCGCCCGTCGCCTCGAACCCGGGCAGGGAAGCGTTCCGCTGCGGCCACCAGACGATCCCCGACAACCAGCAGCCGGTAGTGGCGGCCGGGTATGAACTTCTCCACCAGAACCAGGCGGCTGTAAGCGGCGGCCAGTCGGTAGGCGACCCTGAACTCCTTCTCTCCCCTCAGGTCAAGGGTGACCCCCTTGCCCTGGTTGCCGTCGAGGGGTTTCATCACCACCGGCTGCCGGAGTTCGCCGGCGATGGTAAGGGCGGCTCGCTCGTCGGCGGCCACCAGGCCTCGCGGCACGGGAATGCCCGCTTCCTGGAGAAATCGCTTGCTCAGGAACTTGTCCTTGGCCAGGTCGACCGCCAGGCAGGACGTGCGGTCGGTGAGGCTGGCCCGCAGCCGCCGGCCCCGGGCACCCTGACCGAGTTGCAGCAAGCTCTGCCCGTCCAGCCGCAGGAAGGGTATGCCCCGCCGGCGAGCCGCGGCGGCGATCGCCGCGGTGGTGGGGCCCAGTTCGTCTTGGGCCACCACTGCTCGGAGGACCCTCAGATTCCCGTCCAACTCCAGAGCCCGGCCCTCGAGCAGGGCGAGCACCAACTCCAGGGCCATTCGTCCGGCCA
Source organism: bacterium (assembly GCA_031082145.1). Classification (GTDB taxonomy): domain Bacteria; phylum Bacillota; class Sulfobacillia; order UBA995; family UBA995; genus Ess09-15. The sequence continues at coordinate 69,726 of JAVHLP010000007.1, forward strand.
TGGCGCCGGCCCGCGCACCGCGGCTCTCGAATATCACGGTGTACATTCCCGGCTGTTCGCCCTTGCGGGTCTTGCCGTAGATGACGTCCAGCCCGGCCAGCTTCTGGAGTTCCAGGGCCACGTGCTCGACCACATGCCCGAGGTAAGTGCCCTCCCGCAGTCGTTCTTGGAACCCTCCGGCCCGACCCAGGGAGCAAAAGTGGTCCCGCAACCCGGGGAGGACGGCCATCAACCGGGGAACGAAGCCGCAGTACTCGGACGTCTTCCTGCCATCATGGATGCCGAGGTTGAGGCTAACCGTGGTCACCGGGAAATGCCCGTGGATGTTGGGCCCTTCGTAGGCCCGTATATCCTCTATGCGCAAGGGGCGACCTCCTTCAAGGCATCCTCCCGTCGGGGAGGGCCACCTCCCTCTTGTCCAGGTGGTAACCGTAGCCTGAAGGCAGCACATGCAGGGTGACGCCGGTGATGGCCAGGGCCTCCTCCGGCTTGGATTGGGAAGTGTTGGTGTGGGCTATGGTCTGGCCGTCGACCACCGTGGCCGTTCGCGAGCCCACCACCCACAGGGGTTGGTCCGGTTCGATCTCGACGGCCGTGTCCTCGTCGAGGCCGAGGCCAAGCACGGACGGGTTCTGGGCGATCGCCGAGAGCAGGCGGCCGATCCTCCCGCGTTGGGCGAAATGCTGATCGACCACCACCTTCGCCAGAAATCCCATACCGGGAGCCATCTTGACCGTGCACTTCTTGGGAGCGTCGTCACTATCGCCCTCCACGATCATGGTGTCCGACATCGCCGCCGCTCCCGCGCTCGTGCCCGCCACCACCATTCCGGACTGGTGGGCGGCCTGCAGGGCAGCGAACAGCCGGGTACCCCCCAGCAGCGTGGTGAGACGTAACTGGTCGCCACCGGTGAAGAAGACCCCGGTTGCGGCGCCGGCTTCCCGGGCGGCAGAGGGGTCCTCGGCTGCGCCGCGGCACGGTATCGCTACCACGCTCACCCGTCCCGCCCCAAGGTCGCGGAAGAGCCGCCGATAGCGATCCCCGGCGTCCGCCTGACGCTGAGCGGCGGCGGCCACCACCAGGATACGGGCGTCACCGTCGCCCGCCAACTCGACGAATCGTCGCAGGATCACACAGTCGTCCGAATGATCCTCGGCGCCACCGATGATGAGCAGCTTTCGCTTAGTCCTAGGGCTCATGGTCGGGTTGAGCACGGGCCCGTCCGCCCTGGCTCAGGGTAATTGTGGCCGGGCCGAGAGCCGGCTATGCGGGGCGGCGGCGGAGGGTTACGGCAAGCAATCGGAGGACCGTTGAGATGTCGTTGGCCACCGCGGCATCCGTCGACCCGGCGAAGACCAGACCGACAGCGCGGTTCCGGCGATCGAGCAGGAGCGACCCGCTGTCCCCCGGGCGGGCCAACGGCGTCGTGAGCACTTGTTCTGAGAACAGGGCGTACCCCAAGTCGCCCACACCGACGCTCACCGTGACGTCGACGGCCTGGATCCTCCCCCGGGTCACGGCGCTGGACCGTCCGCTCATGCGTACCCGCAGGCCGAGCCGGGGTCGCCTCACTCCCCGCACCCGCCCCAGTCCCAGGACCCGGCCGTTCACCAGCCGCCGGTTGACCGGCCGGGCAACTGCCGCATCGACCCGGTTCCGGGGCGCGTCGGGGCCGACTCCAGTCAGGGTCTCGCCCCGTTCACCCACCGCAGAGAACCCGGGCAACGTGTCGACGGGTACAAGGCGGAGCAGCCTGGCCAGTGTGTCGTTCTCCCGCCCGCCATCGTGGGGACCGGGCTGCAGGATGGGGTCGCCCGGCGCCGCCCGGCGGTTGCGGCGGTCGGCCAGGTTAGCCAGCACGTGGTTGTTGGAGAGGATGAGCGGTTCGGCCCCCGCCCGGGCGTAGACGACTGCTCCCAGTGTTCCCGCCGTTGTCCGGAAGTGCCCCACGCTCACGCCGGGACGGGCGGGACGGAGGCGCGCCGTCCGGTCCACCCCGAGCAGTTGCAGGTGGCCCACTTGGACAACATCGGTGCGGCATCCTTCCAGGCGTGGGGGCACCCGCTCGTTGAGCAGAAGGGCCGTCAGGGGTACCTTGCGGGTCACCAGGACGGCAATGCAGGGCTCGCCCGTGCCGCGACCCCCGACCCGGCGCCGTCCCCAGCCGAATCCCGCGACGTTGGGCAGTTTCCAGAGTCGCCGACCACACGCGCTGAGGCGCCACCCGGAGGCGGGCAAGGCAACTCCTCCCCGCCCCCAGCCTATGTCCCCCCGTGGCGCCGGGTGAGAGGGAGGTCAACCGGGGGGAGGCTACTTGGTATGCTTGTCTGCCACTTTGCTGGCCCCGTACGCTTCCGGCTTGATCTTGGCGTCGAAACCGCTGCCGGCCACCCATCCCACAATCTCCCGGATCAGCTCGCGGGTCGCCCCGTTCTGACCCACGTCCAAATGGATCTCCAGTTCGACGTCAAGGTGTCCCCGGGCCAGCCGCTCGGCTAGCTGGCTGCCGACCTGGAGGCTCAGAGCCGTCTCGTGGTAGAGACGCTGGCGCAGTCCCGCCATGGGGGCGTGCCGGCGGCGCTCGTAGTAGTACCGGGCACCCTTGCCCCGGCGGTGGATAATAATCGCCGTGACGAAGTGAACGTCGTCGCGGGAGTGGGAGTCGGTACCCACGATCAGGCGATAACCGGCTTCGGGCATCTCGCCGATATAGGCCAAGATGTCCTCGTACACGCGGTCGAAGCTCAAAGGTCCCTTGCTGGGGCTCACAAACGGCATTGGGGCCCTCCGCTAGGTTGCCGTCCCGCTGAGATTATAGTTCATCCGTGCCCCGCGTTCAAATGGGCCGGACACCGGGAGAGGTCTCCAACGCCCGGGCCAGATCCTCGAACTCCTCGAGGCTGAGGGTCTCTCCCCGCCGGGTACCGCTTATCCCGGCCGCCTCCAGGACCCGGCGGGCCCCCGGCCGGTCCAGACCCAGCTCGCCGCCTGCCAACGCCCCCACCAGCATCTTGCGGCGCTGGCCGAAGGCAGCCCGCACCACGGCTTCCAGGGCCCACCGGGCGGGATCCGGATCCCGGGGGGGCCGGGGCAGCATCAAGAGCAGGCTGGAGTCAACTCCGGGTACAGGGTAGAAGGCGTGCCGGCCGACCCCGGTGACCACGCGCACCTGGTAGCGAGCCGCCACGGCCACCGTCAAGGCCCCGTAGGCCGCCTCGCCCGGGCCGGCAGCCAGGCGGCGGGCGACTTCCTCCTGCACCATGATCACCAGGCGGGGAAACGGCCGGGCCTCCAGCAACCGGAAGATCAGCGGGGTGGTGATGTAATAGGGGAGGTTGCTGACCACCTTGACCGCCCCCGAATCCTCCACCAGAGCGGCCAGATCCAGCTTGAGGGCATCTCCCTCCACCACCCGCACATTGGCGAGACCGTCCAGGGTCTCGGCCATGGCCTTGAGGAGCCCACGATCCACTTCAACCGCCACGATCTGGCCGGCGCGGGAGGCCAGAGCCCGGGTCACCGTTCCCAGCCCGGGGCCGATCTCCAGGATCGTATCGTCGGGCCCCGGGTCGAGGGCGTTTACGATCTTGCGCAGCACACCCGGGTCAACCAGAAAGTGCTGGCCTAGACGGGTGAGCGGTGCTAGGCCGTGACGGCTCAGGAGGTCCTTCACGGTCGCCGCGGAGGTCAGGCAGGAGGGCAGGTGGTCACCTCCATCCTGAAGAGCCGGGACGCGTTGACCGTGGTCACCCGGGCCACTTCCTCCGGACTCGTCCGGCGCAGCTCGGCCACTCTCCCCGCCACCAGGTTCACGTGGGCCGGCTCGTTGGGCTGCCCGCGCCGGGGCTCCGGCGTCAGGTAGGGGCAGTCCGTCTCCAGGAGCAAGCGGTCAGGGGGGGCGCTCCGCACGACTTCTTGCAAGGCTTGCGACCCCCGATAGGTGACCGGCCCGGCAATCCCGATGTGGAACCCCAGATCCAGGCACAGGCGGGCATGCGCCCAGTCCCCGGAGAAGCAATGCATGACCGCTTCCCCGGCCTCCTCCTGCCGGAGGATCGCCAGCACCTCCCGGTGGGCCTCGCGGTCATGGACGATCAGGGGCTTCCCCACTTCGCGAGCCAGCGCGATGTGCCTCCGTAAGACCTCTGCCTGCGCCGATCGCGGGGACAGATCCCGGTAGTGGTCCAGGCCGCACTCACCTACCGCTACCACTTCCGGCCGCGCCGCCAATCTCCGGATGGCAGCCTCCAAGCCGGCGTCCCAGCGGTCAGCGTAATGGGGATGGACGCCTACTGCGGCCTTCACTCGCGGCTCCCCTTCGGCCAGGTCCACGGCGGCCGCGGATGAAGCGAGGTCGATCCCCACCACGACGATCGCCCCCAAGCCGGCGGCAAAGGCCCTCTCCAGGGCCTTCCGGAAGCCCCGCCGGCCACCGCTGGCATGGGCATGGGTGTCAACCAGAAGTGCTGCTTTCACCGATCCGCCCCCTTGGACACTATGCGGGGGAACAACGGCTTTCCGCGCTTGATGGGAGTCCCCGCCACCAGTCGCCCCCACTCCAGGTCCTGGTGGGTGGCAACGGTAATGTCGCCGACCCCCAGCTGCTCCCAGATGACGGCGGAGGCCTGTACCAGAAACGGCTTCAGCAATACGGCCAAGACCCGCTGCAGCTCGGCCAGATCGTAGAGCACGGAGTCGAGCCGGGCCGTCGCCCCAGCCTTAGCCAACTCCCAGGGAGCCTGCTCCTCAATGTACTTGTTGCCTCGGCGCGCCGCCCCGAGTATAGCTCCCAGCGCCACCGACAGCTGCAAGCCATCCATGGCCCGGGTACACTCCTCCCGGGCATCGGCTGCCGCGTCGGCCAGGACCCGGTCGCCCGTACCCGGGGGCGGTATGCGACCGCCGGTGAAGCGCTCGATCATGGCGGTGGTCCTTGACAGGAGGTTACCGATGTCATTGGCCAGGTCGGCATCGGTCCGTGCCACCAGGGCTTCCTCGGAGTACTGGCCGTCGGCGCCGAACGGTATTTCCCGGAGCAAGTAGTAACGGACGGCGTCCACGCCGTAACGGTCGACTAGCACCAGGGGGTCAATGACGTTGCCGGTGGACTTGGAGATCTTCCCTTCCTTGAGGATCAGCCAGCCGTGCCCGTAGACCTTCCTGGGCAACGGGATGCCGGCCGCCATCAGGATGATGGGCCAGATGATGGCGTGGAAGCGGACTATCTCCTTGCCCACCAGGTGAAGGTCGGCCGGCCAGAAGGTCTCGTAGCGTTCCTGGTCGGCCGGATCCGCCGATCCGTAACCCAGGGCCGACAGGTAGTTGGTGAGGGCGTCAAACCATACGTAGACCACGTGCCGGGGATCGAACGGCACCGGCACACCCCAAGTCAGGGTAGTGCGGGACACGCACAAGTCCTCCAGCCCGCCGCGGATGAAGCTGACCATCTCGTTACGGCGAGAAGGCGGCTGGATGAAGTCGGGATTAGCTTCAATGTGCTCGAGCAGCCGCCCGGCGTACCCCGACAGCCGGAAGAAGTAGGCCTCCTCTTCCAGGAACTCCACCTGCCGTCGGCAGTCCGGACAGCATCCCTCCTCCAGCCGTCGCTCCAACCAGAAGGTCTCACAGGGAGTGCAGTACCATCCCCGGTAGTGTGCCTTGTAAATGTCTCCTTGCCGGTACACCCGCTCGAAGATCTCCTGGACCACCCGCTGGTGCCGCGGTTCGGAGGTCCGGATGAAATCGTCGTAGTCGATCTCCAGCCGGTCCCAGAGTCTCCGGATCCGGGCCGCCATCTCGGCCACGAACTCTGCCGGCTCCTGCCCTCGCTCCCGCGCCCGCCGTTCTATCTTCTGGGCATGCTCGTCGGTGCCGGTCAGAAAGAAGGTCTTCGCCCCGTGCAGACGGTGCCAGCGGGCGATGGCATCGGCGGCCACCGTGGTGTAAGCGTGTCCGATGTGGAGGTCGGAGTCGGGGTAGTAGATGGGGGTGGTGACGTAAAACGTCCGGGCCATATGAACTGCCTCCTCGAGGGGAGCGGGCAGACGGCAAACCCGCCCCCGTAATAATCCTAAGGGGCGGGTGTTGATCCGCGGTACCACCCTTGTTCGCCCCACCCTCACGAGCGGGGCCTCCACGGGTACGGAAGGCCGGCGCCTTCGTATACCCCGGCCGGCTAACGGTGGCCGATGACCGGCCGGACCTACCAGGGGCGTGCTCCCCTCTGGGCCCGGCGGCTCCGGGACCATGTTCGGGCCGTTCGACCGGCGCCGGCTCTCACCTATCACCGGCTTCTCTGGTGCCGCCTCTCGGCCCTACTCTCTCCCTTCCTCGCCCTTCAACGCTTAGCCATACTATAGCCCGTACCCGGTGGGCTGTCAAGCTGCTGTCCGGGGCAGGGACAGTCGCCCGTAGCCCCGCCCTCCCCGGGCCCGAATCCCGCCAGTTGTCCGGAATGATGGATATTGGAATCTATAGGATACCTTAAAGAAGATTTCCACCAGAATAAGGTTTTCCAGGTATTGACTGGTGCAGTTTACTCTGGTAGCATATTGGCGAAGATGTCGAATCCTGTCTGGAAAGGGGAACAGCGGTTACAATGAAATCGACAGGGATCGTACGCAAGGTCGATGAACTCGGACGGGTGGTTATCCCGATCGAGCTGCGTCGCACCCTCGATATCGAGGAGAAAGACGCACTGGAGATCTACGTGGATGGCGAGAAGATAATCCTCCGCAAGTACGAACCGGCCTGCATCTTCTGCGGGAACGCGGAGAACGTGGACCATTTCCGGGGCAAGCGGGTCTGCCACGACTGCCTGGAGGCCATGCAGGCCAGGGTGGGCTAGCTCTCTTCCGCGGCTCCCGCCTTCTGCAGAGCACGGTACACTTGTTGTCTCGGTACGCTGGCGGCCCGGGCTACCGCTCGCACTGCCTGGCTGGTAGAATCCCCGGCCGCCAGTCGCGCCCTCACTTGGTCGACCAGTTCAGCCGGTGAGGGGCCAGGCTGATCCAGGTCCCTTGAGGGCACCACGATCAGCGTGTACTCACCCCGGGGGGACCTGTCGGGGAACCGCGCTTCGAGTTGCCGCCGCAGGTCTTCCGGAGTTCCCTCCAGGACTTCCTCGTGCACCTTGGTGAGTTCACGGGCCACCACCGCCCTTGCCTCGGGAGCCAGGCCGGCCAGGTCGCCGAGAGTCCCCAGCACCCGGTGGGGTGCTTCGAAGAGCACCAGTGGCCAGCCAAGGGCTAGCCCTTGGGCCAACTGCCGGCGCCTCGGCCCGGGGCGCCGGGGCGGGAACCCCAGGAAGCACCAAGCCGGTGCGGGGATCCCGGACATGGTCAGGGCGGCTACTGCCGCGCTGGGGCCTGGCACGCAGGCCACCGCCAGACCGCTCTTCCGGGCCAGGCCGACCAGTTCGGCCCCGGCATCGGAGACCCCCGGCATGCCCGCGTCGGCGACCAGGGCAACATCGCGCCCGCGGATGAGCTCGTCCAGGATGAGGGGGGCCTTGGCCGCCGCGTTGTGCCGCCCGTAACTGGTGACCGGAACCCGTACTGAATGTCTCTCTAGCAGCTTGCGAGTCCGCCGGGTGTCCTCGGCGGCTACCAGGTCGACCTCGCGGAGGACCCGCAGGGCCCTCAGGGTGATGTCCTCCAAGTTGCCGATGGGCGTTCCCACCAGGTACAGGGTGCCACTCATCCGTTACCCTGCTCCTGCACCTGCTGTGCGCAGTAAGTCCGGGCTCCCGGCCCTCCCTCTAACTCCACCGTCACCGTCCCCCGCAGGGGGTTGACCGCAGTCACCTTTCCGTGACCCTCCGGGGTCGCCACCCGGCTGCCGACCTCGGGGAGGGCCGAGCGACCTCTCTCGTAATGATCACTTTCATATCGCAAGCAACACATGAGCCTCCCGCAGAGGCCGGAGATCTTGGCCGGGTTCAAGCTAAGATTCTGGTCCTTGGCCATGCGGATGGATACCGGCTGGAAGTCGGTCAGGAACGAACAACAACACAACTCCCGGCCGCAGGCGCCCAACCCTCCGAGCAGCTTGGCCTCATCGCGTACCCCGATCTGCCGCAACTCAATGCGGGTCCGGAACACCGCCGCGAGGTCCTTGACGAGCTCGCGGAAGTCCACCCGCCCGTCGGCCGTGAAATAGAAGATGATCCGCCCGCCGTCAAAACCGTACTCCACGTCCACCAAGTTCATGTCCAGGCCCCGGGCCTCGACCTTCTCCTTGGCGACGCGGAGGGCATCCCGCTCCTTGGCCCGGTTGTCCTGGATGCTTGCCAGGTCCTCGCCGGTTGCTCTGCGGATCACGGCTTTCAGGGGTGTCGTGATGTCCGCCTCCGCCACGTCGCGAGCCGGACCCACCACCTGCCCCAGTTCCACTCCTCGGACGGTCTCCACCAGCACCCGGTCGCCTGCCGCCAGCTCCAGGTCACCCGGGGCGAAGTAGTAGACCTTGCCCGCTCGCCGAAACCTGACCCCTACAACCCTGGGCAAATCCGACCCCTCCTCCGACCCCGGGTCAACCGCAGAACAAGAAGGTCCAGGCACATCCGCCGGTGCGCGTTCTGCCTGACGGCGTCCCGGACAAAAGCGGCCGCGCCCAGAGCGTCCAGTAGCTGATCGGGCGACAACTCCGCCACCCGGGCCCCGATCCAGCCGGCCCGATCCTGGTTGATGAGGAGTTCCGGCCGGCCGGCCACTTTCAAGGTCAGGAAGTCCCTGAGGTAGAGGAGGAGCACGTCCAGGAAAGCTAGCGTTCCCGCCCGGTCCCTGGTGTATGCTTCCAGGTCGCCGGCCAGGATATGCGCCCCGGTCCCTTCAGGATCCTCAAGCAGCCGCTCCAACATCCTCTCCGCCTGTTCGCGCCCGGCGCCGAGCTGGTCGTCGGCCAACCGGCTCCGGGCCAGCCCCGGATTGCCCTGGGCAAGTGCGGCGGCCAGGCGGGCCGGCCCCGGGGCCGCGCCGTCCTCAGCTTCCAGCAGCCTGGCCAGGGATTCCTGGGGCCAGGGGCGGAAAGACAGCGTCTGGCAGCGCGAGACGATGGTGGGGAGCAGCGCCTGGGCGTGGGACGCCAGCAGCACCAGCACGGCATGGCCGGGGGGCTCCTCCAAGACGGCCAGCAACGCGTTGGCGGCCTCGGTGGTCAGCCGGTCGGCATCCTCCAAGATGTAGACTCGCCGGTGGCCGAACGCCGGTCTCAGGTGCAGCTCCCGGCATACCTCACGTACCTGCCCGAGCTTGGTTGTGGCCCCCTCGGCCGCAACCACCCGAACCTCGGGGTGGTTCCCGCGGTCAATCCTCAGGCAGGACGGGCAACAGCCGCAGAACGCGCCTGGAGCGGAACGCTCGCAGTTTAGGAGCTTGGCCAGTTCCCGGGCCGCCCCGAGTTTCCCCATGCCCGGCGGTCCGCAGAACAGATAGGCGTGAGCCAGACGGCCCCCCGCTACCCACCGGCTGAGCATGGTTGCCGGTGGGATCCAACCGGCCGGCTCAGGCCTTTTCGTGTCGTTCGACGGAGAGGACAAAAATGGTCGCTCCCCCCACCAGCACCTCCACCGGGTAAGGGACGTAGGAGTCAACCGGGCCCCCGACCGGCGTTAGCGGGGTCACTAGTTGGTCGCGGGATTTGCAGGTCGCCTTGATGAGGCCGACCACGTCGTCCACCGCGTCGTCCGCTACCCCGAGGAGGAGGGTGGTGTTGCCCTCCTTCAGGAACCCGCCGGTGCTGGCGAGCTTAGTCGCCCGGTAGTCTTTGTCCACCAGCACCTGAAGGAGCTTGGGAGCATCTTTGTCCTGTACTACGGCTACTACCAGCTTCACGCCAATCACCTACTTCCGCTCAAGAAGGGACCCCAACTGCTCCAAAACTTCCCGGTGAATGGTCATCGGGTCTCGCGAACCGTCGATGACCTTGATCCGACGGGTATCTCGGGCCGCGCAGCTCAGATAACCTTCTCTTACCCGCCGGTGGAAGTCCAGCCCCCGCCGCTCAATCCGGTCGGGGCTCCCTTCTCTAGCCCGCGAGCCCAGAGCCGCCGGGTCAGCGTCAAAGAGAATGGTCCGGTCGGGAAGCAGCCCGCCCGTGGCCCACTGGTTGACCTGGTCGACCATCGTACGGTCCAGCCCCAGCCCACTTCCCTGGTAGGCTACGGTGGAGTCCAGGTAGCGATCGACCACCACCAGTGCCCCGGCTTCCAGGGAGGGACGGATGACCTCGCTGACGAGTTGGGCCCGGGCCGCCGCAAACAGGAGGAGTTCGGTGAGGGGATCGAGTTCGCTCCGGGCCGGGTCCAGCAACAAGGCCCGCAGGCTCTCCCCCACCGCCGTGCCGCCCGGCTCCCGGAGGAACACGTGAGGTTCTCCCGCCGCCACCAGGTGCTCGCAGAGGAGCCTTACCTGGGTGCTCTTGCCGGAACGATCCCCACCCTCCAAGCTCACCAGTCTTCCCATAGAACCCCGGCACCCCTGGGGGGTTTTCGACGAGGGGGCGGGATATCCTCCAGTGTCCTGCCCGCCGCCGCCCTCCCCGCGTCGCCGGGCGCATCAGCCGGGCCTGAGGCAGAGCCTTGCGCCTCCTTGGCAGCCCGCAGGGGAGGTGTTAGACTCGGAGAGAGGAGGGGGAGTAGATGGCCCGAGCCCGTCTGGTGGTCCAAGGCCGGGTGCAGGGAGTGAACTTCCGGTACCATACGCGCGTCAAGGCGCTTGCTCTCGGTCTGACGGGAACGGTCCGCAACTGCTCCGATGGCTCGGTCGAGGCGGTGTTCCAGGGTGACCGGAGAGCAGTGGAGAAGGCCATCGCCTGGTGCCGCCGCGGCCCCCGCTCGGCGCGGGTGCGCGATCTCCAGGTTGCCTGGGAGGAACCAGAGCAACCGCTGGCCGGCTTCGAGATCCTCCGCTAACGAGACGAGGACGAGGGGATCCTCGGGAATCCTCCCGTCCTCGTCAAGACTCAGTTGCCCTGTGTGCGCTCTTTCTTGGCCAGGAGTTCTTCTTTCGTCTCGCGATGCTCCGGGTCGGGCACGCAAGCGTCAACCGGGCAGACGGCGGCGCACTGCGCCTCATCGTAAAAGCCGACACACTCCGTGCACTTGTCCGGGTCGATGACGTAAGTCTCCGGTCCTTCGGAGATGGCCTGGTTGGGGCATTCCGGCTCGCAGACACCGCAGTTGGCGCAGTCCTCGGTGATCTTGTAGGCCACCTGTATTTCACCTCCTTACCCGGCACCCCGACTTGACATGGCTGCCGGTCCTATTCTCCGCCCGTACGGGGCGCTCCTTCCGGCAGAGCCCCCTCTGCTCAGAGGACCAGGCAAAACTCTCCGGCCTCGCTCCCTGGGGGTTCGCCGTAGAAAGCCACCCCGATCAGCCCAGGGCCAATGTGGGCGCCCATGACCGGCGTGAAGCCGGTGATGTGGACTTCGGCGCAGTCGTAGGCCGCCCGCAGGCGGTCGGCCAGTTCGGTCGCGGCCGCCGGCTCGGCGGCGTGCATCACAATGCAGCGGACCCGGCATTCGGCCGGGATCTCCTCGCCCATCAACTCCACCAAGCGCTCCAGCACCCGACCCATGGACCTGGCCTGCCCCGCCGGGTACACCATGCCGTCCCGCAGGGTGAGGATGGGCTTGAGGTTCAGCGTTCTTCCCAGGAGCGCGGCGGCCTTACCCAGGCGTCCGCCGCGGGCCAGGTACTCCAGGGTGCTCAGGGCGGCGTAGATGCGCAGCCGCGGCGCCAGGGCCCGGGCCAGGCGGACCACCTCCTCCGGGCCTGCCCCGCCGGCCGCGGCCCGGGCCGCCGCCAGGGTAAGGAGTCCTTGCGCCCCCGCGGCCGTACCCGTGTCCTCCACGATGACGGTGGCCTCAGGCAGCATGTCCCGGGCCATCACCGCCGAGTTGAAGACCCCGCTGAGACCGGCAGCCAACGTGAAGCAGACTACCGCGTCGTGGGATGCCAGCGCCCGGCGGTACGCTTGGACATAGCGGCCGGGGGGAGGATGGGAAGTGGTGGGGTGAGTCTGAGCTTGCGTTAGCATCGAGTAGAACTCGTCAGCGTCTAGATCCACGCCGTCCAGGTACTGCCGGCCTTGCAGGATGACCGTCATGGGGACGATCTCAATGCCCAGCGACTGGGCAGCCGGCTGCGGGATGCAGGCGGTGCTGTCGGTAACGATGCCCACCCGGGTCATCCAGGCCCACCTCCGGGCTCAGGGTGGCGGGTCGTCCGCGAGCCGTGCCAGGATTAGCAGATCGTGCCAGTGCCCATCCAGGTGGAACTTCCGCCGTAGCCGCCCCTCCTCCTTCATCCCCAGCTTACGGTACAGGTTCGCGGCGGTCTGGTTGGCGGCGTGGACCGCCAACGAGACCCGGTTCAACTCCCAGCGGCCAAACAGCGCCCCCAGCAACCCCCCCAGAGCCGCTTGGGCCACTCCCCGGCCCCGGTAGGCCTCGGCAACCAGTACCGCCCCCAGTTGAGCCTCCCGGTGTCGCCAGTCCACCCGGAACGTCAGGTACCCGGCCAGAGCCCCCTGGTGCTCAATGGCCATGGGGTGTTCTTGCTCACCCGCCAGTGCCGCTTCGTACCAGCGCTCGAGCTTCCCCCGGGGCACGGGGAACTCGTGGTTACCGACGAATACTCCATCCGGCTGTTGCTCCAACCATCCGGCAACAGCCTCAAGATCTCCTCTCTCCAGCGCCCGTAGCTTCACCCTGCCCCCGCAGTCAATCACCAGTCGCTCCCTCCCCCGCCAACCGGTAGACGCCCTCCGACCGGTACAACAAGCCCGCTTCCACGAGCTCCCGCCGGAGGCGCGCGAAGTCGTCATGGAATTTCCCCAGCTTCGCATTAACCTCGGCCTCGCTGTAATCTGTTCCCCTCTCGAAGACGCGCGCCACCTCGCGCAGGATGTGCTCCCGGCGGGACCTCTTGCGGGGGATCTCCACCAGCCGGCCGCCCCGGAAGTACGCGGCCATCGTCCGCGCGCGCTCGTCCTCCCGCGGCGGCCGGGGAAGGGATGCGGCGTCGCCGGCTGCCAACCGGCCGTAGTCCCTCATCCGCCCGGTCTCCAGTTGCCAGAGAACTTGCGTTCCTCCCCGGGCGGTGGCCGACACCAGCCCCAGCGCCCGTAGCCGGGCCAGGTGATGGGAGATGGTGGCGGGCGCCAGCCCCAGTTCCCTTCCCAGATCGCCGGCGGACCTGGCTCCCCGGTAGAGCATGGCCACTATGTGCATGCGGCTGGGGTCGGCCAGCGCGCGATGGTAGGCCACCAGCTCCTCCATCCGGGCCGCCCGGTCCGGCGGGGCGGCCTCAGCGCCGTAGAACAGCAGTGCCGCTTCCCCCGAAGCGGGCGGGGCGAGCAGGACGGCCAGCGGCCCCAAGAAAGGTGACGGGTGGGCTCGCAACAGCCCGGCCACGGGAAACTGCTCGGCGATCCGGCCCGTCAGCCAGGTGGAGGGGTCGCCCTCCCGCTCCCGGCATTCGGCCCGGGCCAGTTCTTCCAGCGCCGCCTGGATCTCTCCCGCCAGCCGCTCAAACCGGGCCGCATGCCAAGCCAGCAGTTTGACCAGAAGGCCGGCCAGGCCGGCAGCGTCCCCCGGCGGTCCGGCCGTCTCCCCCAGGGTGGTGGCAGCCTGCCGCCACAGCTGTTCCGGCGCCGTCCGGACCACCGTCCGCCGCAAGAGGGATGCGGCCCCGGACCCGGCCGCCGGGTCAACCATCGAGGCGGTTCCCATTCCCCAGGCCACCCCGCCAAACAGGGTTTCCAGCCAGGCCCGGCGCTCCGGTCCCATGTCCTCGAGAACGGCTGCGGGAGCCAACTCCTCCCAGCCGGCCGGCAACCGCACTGCCAGCCGGCGCTGGGCGGCGAGTAGGCTCTCCAGAAAGGCGTAACCGGCGCAGGGGACGAACTCGACCCGGCTCAGCCGGATCACCCTGGGCTGCGAGAAGACGGGCATCCTGAGGCTCATCCTTTCGATGGCGGTGGAAGTGCTTCGACCATTGTCAAGAATACAGCCCTCCACTGCGCCCTGTCAATGGGGCCGGGCCTGCACTCCTGCAGGAGAAGCCAGTAGCCAGGGGAAATAAGGTGACGGGAAGGGCGGGTGTATCTCCCACGCACCGGACGCTAGTCCTGGCCCTGCTGCTCGCAATCCTGGGAGGAATCCCTGGCGGCTGCACTCACACCCGGGGGGCATTGCCGCCGCCGGTGACCAGGGAGGAAAGCCTGCCCGCCGGCGCGGTCAAGATCAGTCCGGAGGCGGATCTGTTCCCTCCCGTTCTCCACTCCGCCGAATACGAACCACCGGTACCCCTGCCTCCTCCCGTCAACACGGCCGGTGCGGAGGACTCCCCCTTCGTTCTTCCCGACGGGAACACCCTCTATTTCTTCTTCACCCCCGATGTCACCGTGCCGCCTCACCGTCAGGTGCTGGACGGCGTCAGCGGGATCTACGTCTCCTACCGAACGGGCGGGCACTGGAGCGTCCCGATGAGGGTCTGGCTCCAGGACCCGGGCCGCCTGGCCTTGGACGGGGCAGCCTGCGTGCAAGGTGAGGAGATGTGGTTCGCCTCCACCCGCGAGGGCTATGTGGGGGTCAACATGTTCCGGGCCGAACTGGTCGCCGGGCAATGGACCAACTGGAGCTACGTGGGCGACCGGCTGATGCGAGAGCTTGAGATCGGCGAGGTGCACCTGCACGGGGACGATCTCTACTTCCACTCCGCCCGCCCCGGGGGGAAAGGCCACTACGACATCTGGTTCACAACCAGGGTCGGCGACGAGTGGACGGATCCGGTCAACCTCGACGCCGTGAACTTGGAGGGGATGGACGGTTATCCCTTCGTCACTCGTGACGGCGGCGAGCTCTGGTTCACGAGAAATCACCTCGGCGCACCGGCGATATTCAGGTCGACCAGGGTCGCCGGCTCATGGTCGGAGCCGGAACTCATCGTCTCTCGCTTCGCCGCCGAGCCCACCCTGGATGACCGGGGGAACCTGTACTTCGCACACCACTTCTTCAGCGCCACCGGTGAGATGCTGGAGGCGGACATATACGTGGCTTACCGGCGCTCAGAGAGCCGGTAGGCTACCGGTTGTTGCCGAAGACGACGGGCACTTCGAACAACAGCTGTGAGCCCTCGCCCTCGTAGATGCCGAGGGCATAGACACGGACCGAGCCACCGGCAGCGTCCGGCTGCTCGTACTCCAACTCGAGTTCCTGCCGCTGCAGGAGAATGTTCCAGTGGGAGATCTCCGGCAGTCCCACTTCGGCCAGGGTGGCACCCTGGTCATCGACGAGGGTCAGGCCTACCCCCGTGTAGTGGTTTGTGTTGTGCCAGATGACGAGCATCAGCGGGGTTCCGACCGCCTCACCGGCGGCCGGGGATTCGAGGGCGGCGAACACGTTCCCCACCGTCGAGACCCCGGTGACCGCCCGGCCCCGGCTGACGGCGAAGAAATGGGCCGCATTCTCGCGGAACGGCACGGATTCGTCGGTGACCGGGTGCACTATGGTCCCGTCGGGGATGTCCTGAACGCGCCCTGGAGCGTTGGTGCGGATCGCCTCCCGGTAAGCGGCCAACGCCTCGGCGAAGCCCGGCTCGGGGGCCGGCTGCTCGCGCCCGGAGAACTGGCGCCACCCGAGGAGAGCGGCGCCGGCAAGGATGATAAGGATGACGACCACCGTCCGCCAGTTGAGCCTGCCCTGGCTCATAGAGATGTCCTTTCTCGCGATGCTGCGGTGCCCCCTCGAGGCAATTGTGCCCCCGTCCCCGGGTACCATTCGCAGCGGTTGGCGGCAGAAAAAGAAAGAGCTTTCCGGCGGCGACCTACTCTCCCGGGCGGTTACCCGCCGAGT
>JAVHLP010000008.1 GCA_031082145.1 bacterium
GCGCCCAGCCTGCCGGCGAGGTAGTCCCCGGTCCGCCGGTCCCCGGGAGCACCAAATACTTGCGCGGTCGGCCCGGCTTCCACCAACCGGCCGTCGAGCAGGAAGAGGGTGTGGTCGGAGAGGCGGGCCGCCTGGGCCAGGCTGTGGGTGACGATGATCACGGTGTAGGACGGTACTAGCCGGCGGACCAGGTCCTCCAGGCGCCGGGTGGCCTCGGGGTCCAGGGCCGAGCAGGGCTCGTCCAGGAGGATCACCTCCGGTCTCACCGCCAGCAACCGGGCCAGGCACAGGAGCTGCTGCTGGCCCAGGGGGAGGTCCAGGGCCGGCCGGTCGAGCTTCCCCCGCAGTTCCCCCCACAGCCCCGTCTCGCCGAGGACCCGCTCCACGATCGCCCGCAGGCGCACCCGGTCGGTTATCCCGTGGACCCGGGGCCCGTAGGCGACGTTGGCGAACACGGAGAGGGGGAAGGGGTTGGGCCGCTGGAAAACCATCCCCACCCGCCGCCGGATGAGGGCCGGATCGACTCCCCGCCGGTAGATGTCCTCGCCGTCGAGGAGAACCCGCCCCCGGCGGCGGACCCCCGGCAGGTGGTCATTCATGCGGTTGAGGCAACGCAGGAGAGATGTCTTGCCGCCGCCGGAGGGGCCGATCAGGGCGGTGATCAGGCCTTCCGGAAAGACGGAGGTCACCTCGGCGAGGGCCGGGACCCGGCCGTAGGCGAGGCTGAGGTCGATCGTCGCGAGCTTGGGGACCACTCTAGCCCACCCGCCCGGCTAGGAAGTCCCGGGTGAGGGAATCCCGGGGGCGGGCGAGGATCTCCGCCGCGGGACCCTGCTCCACTACCCGGCCCAGGTACAGAAAGGCCACCCGGGCCCTGGGGCCGGTCGCCGGCCGCGGGTCGTGGGTGGCCATGACAACGGCCTGCTGGCGGCTGAGATCCCACAGCAGTTCGGCGATGCGCCGGGCGGATAGGGGGTCGAGGTGCGCCGTGGGCTCGTCCAGCAGGAGCACCTCCGGCCCCACGGCCAGGGCCCGGGCGATGGCCAGGCGCTGCTGCTGCCCGCCGGAGAGACGGCCGGCGGGCTCGCCCAACCGGCCCTCGACCTCCGGCCACAGGGCGGCGGCCCGCAAGCTCCATTCCACCCGGGCGTCAAGCTCGTGGCGGCCGATCCCGGCCAGGCGGGGACCGTAAGCCACGTTCTCGTACACCGACAGCGGGAGCGGTGTGGGAAGGGCGAACACCATGCCCACCCGGCGGCGCAGGACGGGGGGATCCAGGTCGCGGATGTCCTCGCCGTCGAGCAGGATGCGGCCGGCTTGCCGGGTATCCCCCGCCCGTTCGGAGAGCCGGTTGAGACACCGGAGCAGGGTAGTCTTACCGCTGCCGGCCGGCCCCAGGACCACCAGGGGTTCGCCGGGGGCGATGGTCAGGTTAACCCGGCTCAAGGCCCGTAAGCCGCCATACCAGAAGCTGTAGTCTTCCACCCGGATGGTCAAGGCGTGGCCTCCTGGAAGTCAGTGACGGCGAGCCTGGAAACGCTGGAGCAGCCAGTAGGCCGTGAGGTTGACCGCCGTGATGGCCAGCACCAGGACCGCCGCCGTCCCGTAGGCGTTGTCCGGCGAAATGCCTTCCCGGGCCAGGATGAAGAAATGCACCGACATGCTCCGAGCCGGGTCCAGGAGGGAGCGAGGCAGCCGGAGGGCGGTTCCGGCGGTGAAGATGACCGCCGCCGTCTCACCCGCGCTCCGCCCCACTCCCAGCAGGATGCCTGTCAGGATGCCGGGCAGAGCGCTGGGCAGCACAACCCGCACCACCGTCTGCCCGGTGGTGCCGCCCAGGGCGTAGCTGACTTCACGATAGCTTTCCGGCACGGCCCGGATAGCCTCCTCGGCGGTGCGGATGATGGTGGGCAGGATCATGACCGCCAGGGTCAGACCCCCGGAGAGCACCGACCAACCCAGGCCCAGGCGGACCACGAAGAGCAGGAAGCCGAAGAGCCCGAAGAGGATCGAGGGAACCCCCGCCAGCGAGTCGGTGGCGAAGCGGATCATCTCCACCAGCCGGCCTCGCCGGGTGTACTCGGCGAGGTAGATCGCAGTTCCCACGCCCAGCGGGGCTGCCACCGCGACCGCCAGGGCGGCCAGGGCGACCGTGCCCACTACGGTGGGGAAAATGCCTCCGGCCCGGCCCATGCTGGACGGCCGCGCCATCAGGAACTCCCGGTCGACCACCGGCAGGCCCCGAGCCAGGACGTGGCCGACCAGGGCCAGGAGAACACCCAGGGTGAGCAGGGCGGCACCCCAGAGCAGCACAGCGGCCAGCCGGTCACCTCGCACCGGAAGGCCCCCTCACGAGAGCCCGGGCGACTACGTTGACCGAGAAGATGACCAGGAAGAGCACCACGCCGGTGGCGAACAGGGCCTGGCGGTGCTCGCCGGCCGCGTAACCCATCTCCAGGGCGATGTTGCCGGTCAGCGTGCGCACCGGGTCGAGGGGCGAGGTGGGGGCACGGAGTGCGTTTCCCGCCACCATGAGGACGGCCATGGTCTCCCCCAGGGCCCTGCCCGTCCCCAGGATGATGCCGGCCAGGATGCCCGGCCGGGCGGCCGGGATAAGCACCCGGGTGATGGTCTGCCAGCGCGCCGCCCCCAAGGCCAGCGAGCCCTCGCGGTAGGCGCTGGGCACCGCTCGCAGCGAGTCATAGGTCACGCTGGCGATCGTAGGCAGGATCATGACCCCCAGGACCAGCGAGCAAGCCAGCACGGAGAAGCCGGGCCCGCCCAGGTGGGTGCGGATCAACGGGACCAGCGTCACCAGGCCCACGAAACCGTAGACCACCGAAGGGATGGCGGCCAGCAGTTCCACCGCCGGCTTGAGGAAGGGGGCCAGCGGGGGTGGGGCCACCTCGCAGAGGAAGACCGCGATGGACAGGCCCAGGGGCACCCCGATGAGGAGGGCGCCGGCCGTAACCCAGGCCGTGCCGGCGAGCAGGTTCCCGATCCCGTAGTCACCATCGCCCGGAGCCCAGCGGCGGCCGAGGATGAATCTGGCCGGTCCCTCATGGAGGATCAGGGGTAGTCCCTCGGCGAGGATGAAGATGGCGATCAGGACGAGGGCCAGGAGGGTGGACAGGGCGGCCAGGCGCAGCGCTGCCATCAGCGATCGCCGGTGCCGGCCACCGGCACCAGCCCCTCCTCGGCCAGCAGGGACTGGCCCCGGGGGCCGAGGACAAAGTCCAGGAACTCCCGGGGGACGGGCCCGGTCTCGGCCGGCCGCACGAGCAGGAAAGGACGGGCCAGGCGGTACTCGCCGGCCAGGACCGCCCTAGCCGTGGGCCGTTCACCGTCAACGGCGAGGGCCCGGATGCGGCCGTCCACCAGCCCCAAGGACAGGTAACCGACGGCCGCGGGATCGGCCGCCACCACCTCCCGCACGGCGCCGTTGGAGTCCTGGACCAGGGCCCGATCGGTTGTGGGCAGGCCGCCCATGACCAGTGCCGTGAAGGCCTCCCGGGTGCCCGAGCCCTCCTCGCGGCTCACCACCGTCACCGGGCGATGGGGGCCGCCCAGCTCCGACCAATCCCGGACCAGCCCGGCAAAGACGGCCCGGATTTGTTCGCCGGACAGCGAAACCACCTCATTGGACGGATGGACCACCACCGCGATGGCGTCCCAGGCGATGGTGATCGCCGTGAGTCCGGCCTCGGTGGGGTGGAGAGGGCGAGAGGCCATCCCCAGGTCGGCCGCCCCGGCCATAACCGCCTGAAGGCCGGCGGTCGAGCCCCCTCCCTGTACGTTGACCCGGACCTGCGGGTTGGCCGCCATGTACTCCTCGGCCAGGTACTCAACATAGGGCAGCACGGAAGTCGATCCGGCCACGGTTATGGTCTCGAGGCCGCCGGGACCCCCGCACCCGGCGGCCAGCAGGAGAAACAGGGCAAGGCAGGAGCGCCACCGGCATCCGGGCACGGTCTTCACCCCCTCGCCTGGCCGGCTCGTCAATGGGAAGGGGTTTTTCTGGCCCCCACCGAAATAGCTTTATGTGGAGGAGGAAGCCTGAATGCTCACCCGGGTCCGCCTGGTACTACTGGTCCTGCTGGGAGCACTGATCCTGGCCGCACTCCCTGCCCCCGCAGCGCTGGGAGGAGCGACAGGCCCGGTGCACGTGGTGCGGGTGCACGGCACCATCGATCGGGGACTGGCGCGTACGGTAGCGCGAGCGGTGCGGCAGGCCCAGGAGGCCCATGCCGATCTGCTCGTACTGGAGATCAGCACCCTGGGCGGCCGGGTTGACGCCGCCCTGGAGATACGGGACGCCGTGCTCGCCTCCCCGGTGCCTACCCTTGCGCTGGTGAAGGACCGGGCCTGGTCCGCCGGGGCGTTGATCGCCCTCTCCGCCGACACGTTACTGGTGCAGCCGGGCAGCAGCCTGGGGGCGGCCCAGCCCATCCCCGCCGACGAGAAGACCGTGTCCGCCCTACGGACGGAGTTCGAGACCACCGCCGAACGCAAGGGCCGTGATCCCCGGCTGGCGGCGGCCATGGTGGACGCGGCGGTGGTGATCGAGGACGTCATCGAGCGAGACCGGCTGCTCACCCTCACCGCCGGCCGGGCCGTCGAACTCGGCCTGGCCGACGGCATGGCCCGCGATCTCCAGGAAGCCCTGGAACTCCAGGGGCTGGGAGGAGCCCGCCTGGTCATCGTCCGCCCGACCCCTGGCGAGGCCCTGGCCCGCCTGGTCACGGATCCGGTGGTCACCGGTCTGTTGCTGACTTTCGGGGTGATCGGCGTGGTCGCCGAGTTGTTGACCCCCGGCTTTGGCCTGCCCGGCACGGTGGGCCTGGTGTGCCTGGCCCTGTTCGTCGGGGGACATCTCCTGGCCGGGGTGGGTGGCTGGGAGGCGGCAGCCCTCTTTGTGTTGGGGCTAGGCCTGCTGGGAATTGAGGCGCTCCTACCCGGGTTCGGCGTCTTCGGTATCGGGGGCATCATATCGCTGCTGGGCAGCGTGTACCTCTTCACCGGGGGCGGGCCCAGCGCTCTGACGGCCATGTCGATCGCCCTGGTGGTGACCGTCGGTGGAGGGATGCTAGTATTCCGCTTCGCGTCCCGAAGAGGCCTGCTGGACCGCCTGACCCTGCCCCTCCGGCTGGGCCGGGAAGAAGGCTACCTCGCCCGGATCGAACCCTCGGAATTGCTCGATCAGGAGGGGACGGCGGTGACCCCCTTCCGGCCCGCCGGAATCGCGGAGGTGGGCGGCCGGCGGGTGGATGCCGTCTCCGAAGGGGGCTTCATCGCCGCCGGCACTACCGTCCAGGTAGTCGGGGTTGAGGGAGCCCGGGTAGTCGTCCGCCAGATTGAGGGGAGGTAAGGCAAGTGATGGAGTTCACCGTCTTCCTGATCATCGTTGTCCTGATCATCATCGGGCTGGCGATCCTGCTTCACTTCATCCCCGTGGGACTGTGGATCTCGGCCCTGGCCGCCGGGGTAAGGATCGGCATCTTCACCCTGATCGGCATGCGGTTGCGGCGGGTGCCCCCCATTCGCATCATCGAGCCCTTGATCAAGGCCACCAAGGGTGGGATCGAGATCAACATCAACAAGCTGGAAGCTCACTACCTGGCCGGAGGCAACGTGGACCGGGTGGTCAACGCTCTGATCGCGGCCCAGCGGGCCAACATTCCCCTCGCCTTCGAACGGGCCGCCGCCATCGACCTGGCCGGCCGGGAAGTGCTGCAGGCGGTCCAGATGAGCGTGAACCCCAAGGTCATCGAGACGCCGGTGGTAGCGGCGGTGGCCAAGGACGGCATCGAGCTCAAGGCCCGGGCCCGGGTCACCGTCCGCGCCAACATCGATCGCCTGGTGGGTGGGGCCGGCGAGGAGACCGTCATCGCCCGGGTGGGCGAGGGTGTGGTCAGCACCATCGGCTCCGCCGAGAACCACAAGTTGGTCCTGGAGAATCCCGACTCCATCTCACGGACGGTGCTGGGCCGGGGCCTTGACGCCGGCACCGCCTTTGAGATCCTGTCCATCGATATCGCCGACGTGGACGTGGGCCGCAACATAGGCGCCCAGCTGGAGACGGACCGGGCCGAGGCCGACAAGCGCATAGCCCAGGCCAAGGCCGAGGAGCGGCGGGCCATGGCGGTAGCCCGGGAGCAGGAGATGAAGGCGGCCACCCAGGAGATGCGGGCCCGGGTGGTAGAAGCCGAGGCCGAGGTGCCCAGGGCCATAGCCCAGGCCTTCCGCGAGGGCAAGCTGGGCGTCATGGACTATTACAGCATGAGAAACCTGATGGCCGACACCCAGATGCGGGAAGCCATCTCCCGGGGTGGGGAGAAGCCCGCCACTACGGGGCCGCTTGACGAGGACGAGCGCCGGCGGTAAGGCGGTGAACTGATGTGGAAGGATTAGTCTTCCTGATCGTGGTTTACCTGGTCATGAGGATCCTCACGGGGGGCCTGCAGCGGGTAGGCGGCCTCCCGCGGGGACCGCTTCCCGGACCGCCGGAGCCTCTGGACCTCGAGGAAGATGTCCTGGCCCCGGTCGAGCCTCGACCGGGCGTCACCTCTGTAGTGCCGCGCCGCCGGGCCACCCCCGCCGGGATTCGGCCGGCGCCGGCAGTCCCGGCGGCGCCCCCGGCCGCCACGGAGAAGCCGGTTCTGTTGCCGGGATGGGGCGAGTTGACCGACCCCCGGGTGGCCCTCCACGGTGTGGTCCTGGCCGAGATCTTCGGCCCACCCCGTTGCCGGCGGCCTCACCGGCCGTTCTCCGGCCGGGCAGGACTCCCCGAGCCGCCGCCTAGCTGACCAGGAATCGGTGCAGGATCGGACGGGCATCAGTGGTCACGTTGACCCCCAGCTTGCGTAGAGCGTCCTCGTCGCCGTGGCTGGGAGCGTGGGTGGTGTGCATGTCGCAGCCCTTCAGCTCGCTGAGCCGGTCCAGGCAGACCTGGGCGGTGGGATTGGTGGCGGCGCTGATGGCCAGCGCGATCAAGGTCTCCGAGAGGTCCAGGCTCTCCGACCGCCCGCCCAGCACTCCCTTCTTGAGGTCGTTGATGTTGGTGATGATGGCCGGGGACAGGAGGTGGATGCCGTCCGGCACCTCGGCCAGGTGCTTGCTCGCGTTGAGCACCATTGCCGCTTCGGCGTGCAATAGGGGCGAGTTCTTGCCGGTCACGATGGAGCCGTCGGGCAGCTCAATGGCTGCCCCGCAGTACACACCCTTGTGCCCCTTGCCGGTGCGGCAGGCCTCCTCCGCCGCCAGCCGGGCCGGCTCGACGACCTTGCGGTCCCCCACGGTCGCCCCGAGCCGGGCCATCAGCATCCGCACCCGATCCACCGTCTCCGGCCGTTCCACCCGCCTGAGGACTTCCCACTGGTAGCGAAAGTAGCGGCGGATGATCTCCTGGCGGCCGGCTTCTCGGATCGCCGCGTCATCCTGAATGCCACGCTCCACCATGTTGACTCCCATATCGGTGGGCGAGCGGTAGGGCACGCCGTCCCACAACCGTTCCATGATCCGCTTCATGATGTAGAAGTTCTCCACGTCCCGGTTGTAAGTCGCGGCGGTCACCCCGTAGGCCTGGAGGTGAAAGGGGTCCACCAGGACCTGGTCGCCGAGGTCGGCGGTGGCGGCCTCGTAAGCCAAGTTTACCGGGTGGTCCACCGGCAAGCCCCAGATCGGGAAGGTCTCGAACTTGGCGAACCCCGCGTCCTGCCCCTCCCGGCGGTGGTGGTACACCTGCGCCAGACAGGTAGCCATCTTGCCGCTGCCGGGTCCCGCTCCCGTCACCACCACCAGGGGCGCCGTCGTGGCGATGGGCTGGTACTGGCCATAGCCCTTCTCACTGACGATGCGGTCGACGTCCTCGGGGTAGCCTTCCAGCTCGGGCTGCAGGAACACGCGGATGCCCCGGCCTTCAAGGTAGCGGCCGAGGCGGGCGGCTCCCTCCTCGCCGCCGTAGCGGGTGATGACTACGGCGGAAACCTGCAGTTGGTGACCGAGCAGATCCTCTAGCGACTTCAGGGTGGCGTTGTCATAGGTGAGTCCGAAATCCCCCCGGACCCGTCCCCGCTGGATGTCGAGGGCAGACACGCAGAAGATGATCTCCATGTGGCGTTCGAGCGACTGCAAGATGCGGAGCTTGGCGTCGGGGTGGTAGCCGGGCAAGACGCGGGCCGCGTGGTAGTCCAGCAGCAGTTTCCCGCCGAACTCCAGGTAGAGCTTCCCCGAGAAGACCTCCATCCGCCGGACAATCGCTTCGGTCTGGGCAGCGATGTAGTGATCGGTGTCGAAAGCGCTCTCCCGCAAGGCCGTGGCCCCCTCCCGGCCCTAGCTTTTGCCGGAGAGAAGCTGGAATCCTGCATCACGACTGGTAGCTGATGTAGCGATCAACCGCTAGCGAGTCTCCCGCCCCTCCCGGCCCTGACTTATGCCAGAGAGGAGATGGACTCCCGCATTGCGACTAGAAGCTACATTTCGACAATAGCTGAGGACGGCCCGGCAACACGGGTCATCGCATGTGAGTGGCTTTAGTTTCGCTCATGAGCGGAAGGAGTTGCCGTAACGAAGGGGAATAGGGGTCAAGGACCGATCAGGGCGCTCCGAGCAGGCCATAGTGGCCGAGGGAAGTGATGGCAAGGTGAGGCTAGGGGAGAAGCTGCGGCGAGTGCGCCAGGAGCGCAAGCTGACTCAGCGCGAACTGGCGGGCAAGGATTTCACCGCCCCTTTCATTAGCCAGGTAGAAAAGGGCCTGACCGTACCTTCGCTCCGAGCACTTGTAATCCTGGCTAATCGACTGGGGTATGCGCCAGGCTATTTCCTGGAGGGCAAGGCCGAGACTGATCGAGACGGCGTCGAGGTCCTGCTCAACATCGGACAAGGGCTGCTGGTGCTGGGAGAGCCGGAAGAAGCCCTGGCCCACTTGAGGGACGCCATGAGACTCGCCCACGATCTGGGGGACAGCCGGCGAATGGCCGGGGTCAGGCACCAGATGGGACTGGTCTACGCCCGCGGCGGGGACCGGCAGCGGGCCCGGGAAGAACTTGAGGCCGCCCGGGAGGCGTTCCGGCAGGCAGACGATCCCGCAGGCCTGGCGGCGGTTGACTTTCAGCTCGGACTACTCCACCAGCAGGGAGGCAACCTGAAGCGGGCGATCCAGGCCTACCAGCAGGCATTGGAGGCCCTGGAGCAGGTTGACGATCCGGTGCTGGCGATCAAGGTGCGGGGCAATCTGGGAGCTGCCCACTTCGCTCTGGAGGAGTACGAGCAGGGTGCGACCCTCGTCTCTGAGGCCGCCGGTCTGGCGGAAGGGGTGGCCGATCTGGCGTCGCTGGGACGGGATTGCCTCCGCCGGGCTTTGGCCCTGTGGACCGGTGGCGAACTGGAGCGCGCCTTACCGGAATCGCGCCGGGCCTCGCAGATTCTCGAGGCTCTGGACCTCGCCCGGACGGGAGCCGCCCTGCAGGCCAACATGGGGATGGTGGCGGCCGAACAAGGACGCTGGCAGGAGGCGGGCGGTCACTTTGCCCGCTCGCTGGACCTGAACCGGGGTATCGGTGACCGCTGGGGCGAGGCCCAGGCCCTGACCGAGCTGGCCCGGTACCACCAGCAACGAGGCGAACCTGGGCTGGCGATGGAACAAGGTCAGAAGGCGCTGGCGATCGCCTCCGAACTGGAGTCTCGGGCCGATCAGGCCCGGGCCCACTTCGTCCTCGGTGGCGTCTGCCGCCACAACGGGGCCGGCGCGGACGCTCTCACCCACCTTCTGGCCAGCGTCGAGGTTTACGCGAGTCTGGACCGGCCCCGGGAGTTGGCCAACTGCTACTACGAGCTGGGCGAGCTGCTGGTCGTGCAGGACCGGAAAGAGGAGGCGCTTGAGTACTTCCAGAAATCGGCGTCCCTCCTCCGCCAGAACGGCGGGCAACTGGCCGAATCCGGTCCGGGGGCCGGCCCCCGCCGGGGGACCACCCTGAACCTCGTCTCATAGCCTGGTAGCGTGGCCAGACGCTGGCGCCTCCCTTATGGCCCGGGGCAGGTGGAGTTCACGCTGCCACCAGGCGCTGAGGTTAGCCTGTTGGAGCCACCACGGCTTCCCAGGCTTCCCGAGCCGGCCGCGGCCGTGCGCCAGGCGCTCCAGAGGCCATTGGGTTCACCCCCCCTGGTTGAGATCGTGCGGCCGGGCGGCCGGGTCTGCATCGTCCTCAGTGACCGGACGCGGGTGACGGGCCACCAGGTATTCCTCCCCGTCCTGCTAGGAGAACTGACACGTGCCGGCTCGGCCGTGCCCGAGGTGATCTTCGCATCCGGCGCCCACCGGCCGATGCCCGCCCCCGAGATGAGAGCCGCGCTTGGCCGTGTAGCAGGCCGGGTTCGTTTTCAGGCTCACACCGCGACCGGGGCCTGCGAGTGGCTGGGGGACACCGCCCGGGGAACGCCGGTCCTCATCAACCGGCGGGCCCTGGAGGCCGATCACCTCATCCTGACCGGCAGCGTGGTACACCATTCCTTCGCGGGATTCGGGGGGGGCCCCAAGGCGGTCTTTCCCGGCCTGGCAGCTGTGGCTTCTATCGAGGCCAACCACCGCCTGCTCCTGGAGCCAGGAGCCGCCGGCGGCGCTCTGGAAGGCAACCCGGTGCACGAGGACCTGGCCGAAGCGGCAGCCCTTGCCAGACCCAGCTTCCTGCTGAACACGGTTACGGACCCAGGGGGCAGGCTGGCCGGGGTCTTCGCCGGCGGGATGGTGGCGGCACACCGGGCAGCCTGCGTGATGGCCCGAACCCGAGAGATGCCGCTGGCCGGCCTGGCCGACCTGGTGGTGGCCAGCGCCGGTGGGCACCCCCGGGACATCGACTTCTACCAGAGCCAGAAGGCACTTGAGAACGCGGCGCGGGCCGTGCGACCGGGCGGGGTCGTGGTCCTGGTGGCGGCGTGCCGGGATGGCGTCGGTAGCGCTGCCTTTCGGCGCTGGGCCGGCGATCACCGGTCGCTCCCCGAACTCTCGGCCGCCCTGGCCCGCCGGTTCGAGTTGGGCGGCCACAAGGCATGGAGCCTGGCCCGGATCGCCTCGCAGGTGTCCGTGATCCTGCTATCCGGACTCGACCCGGCCGTCGTCCGCGAGTTCGGCCTGCGGCCGGCGGTCTCTCCCCGGGACGCGATCGATCAGGCCCGGGAACTCTCCGGTGATCGGCCCCTGACCTACCTGATGCGGGCTGCTGCCCTCACCGTCCCCGTGGTTCCGGATCCCGCGTGTGCGGGTGAGCCCGGTCTCGCTCCGCGCTGAGGGGTGTGATCCCCTCGCCTCCGGCCGGATCCAGGACCACCTCCGTCCCGTCATCCAGCACCAGCATGAGTTCCTTCCCGTCACTGTGCACCTCGCGGACGGCTTCCTCGCCCAAACCGAAGGTGTTGGCCGCACGGGTGGAAGACAGGATGAAGGTGGTCAGAGAGTCGGTCGCCCCGCCGGGCCCGCTCGTGATCCGGTCCACCTCCATGCTGAACCGTGCTTCGAGGTTACCGGCCATCCGGCCGCGCACCTGCACGGTGCCGTGTTCGCGCACGAAGTCTCTGACCTTCGCATAGGTCTCGCCCAAGGTCCTCACCTTCCCCGGGGAATAGTGTCCCCCGCGCGAGTTCATGCTTTGCAGAGGAGGGGGTTGGACCGTGGAGATCAACGACCGGCTGTTCCGGCTGGACGGCAAGGTAGCAGTGGTGACCGGCGGTAGCCGGGGCATCGGCAAGGCGATCTGCCTGGGGCTGGCGGCTTTCGGGGCCGATGTCGGCATCCTGGGCATCAGCCCGGAGACGACGGAAACGGTCCGGGCGATCGAAGAGCTCGGGCGCCGGAGCTTGTTCCTGAAGGTCGACGTGGCGGACGTGGAGCAGGTCAAGCAGGGGATGGCGGAGGCGGAGCGGATCTTGGGCGGTCCAGACATCCTGGTTAACAACGCCGGCGTGGGTGTGACCGATCCGGCGGAGGACGTCACCATGGATCTATGGCACCGGGTGCTGGGGGTCAACCTCCGAGGGACTTTCTTCGCCAGCCAGGCTGCCGGTCGGAGCATGATCCGGCGCGGCCGGGGCGGCCGGATTATCAACATCACCAGCATTTTCGGGATCGTGGGCAGCGAACTGGGGGCCAGCGTCTACCATGCCTCGAAGGGAGCGGTGATCAACCTCACCCGGGCTCTGGCTTGCGAGTGGGCGAAGCACCGGATCCTCGTCAACAGCATCGGCCCCGGTTTCATCGTCACCGACATGACCGCACCCATCCACGAGCAGCCCAAACTGGAGGAACTCCTGGAGCGGCGGCACGCGCTGGGCCGCTTCGGCCGGCCGGAGGAGATCGTGGGCGCCGTCATCTTCCTGGCCTCCGACGCCTCCACCTTCGTGACCGGGGAGAACCTGTTCGTCGACGGCGGTTACACCGCCTGGTGACGGTCAGCGGCGCCTGCCCGTCTCCCGTCCCAGGAGTACCATCTGGTCATAACCGTCCTCGAGGACGATCGGACCCAGGCTGGCGAGTTCCCGGAACCCATGGCGGATAAAGAAGGCTGCCGGTCCGTTGGGGTGGGGGGCAGTCCGTCCAGCCACCACCTGCACCTCGCCGTAGCCGTGGCGATGAGCCTGCCGGAGAAAGGTCTCCATCACCTGTGGACGGTAGTCGAGACCGTTGCCGCGCGAGTAGACGCAGGTGATGAAGCCGAGGGACGGTTCTTTCCGGGGCAGCGGGTAGGGGACCAGCCCGGAGGGCAGGTGTTCCAGGGCCGCCACCGGCCGGCCACCGTCGAAGAGCAGGAGACCCAGGTCACCCCCCTTGACCCGCAGGGCCATCGCTTCCGCCCACGCCTGCTTCAGGCGCTGGCCGTCGGGGGGGAAGCCGGCCGGCACGCAGACACTGCAGGCCTGGGCCACGGCCCGAGGTGTCAAGCGCCGCAGGCGATCGCCCTGAACGGCCCGGGACATGCGCTCCGGTAGTTGCACGCAGTGGGAGACGCCGTCGCGGGCCAGTTCAACCAGGCGCCTGGCGGTGGCCGGAGCGGGAAAGCGGAGGAGTCCGTTGATGACGGTGAGAAAAGGGAAGAACATGTTGTGACGCGCGGCCAGTTCAGGGCGTCCGGTGACGTCGACTGTCTCGAAGTCCGCACCCAGCAGGCCGGCCGCCTCGCGAGCCTGTTCCTTCATCCATGCCTGCCAGGGACACTGGGCCCCGAAGTGCAGGAACTGAACCCGCTTGACCTCAAGCATCTGGCCACCTCCCGGGGGCCCCTGCCGCTCAAGCCCTAAGACGAGCCTGTGCCCCGAGAAGTTCTGTTGCGACCATCGGTTTACCGCGGATCCCGGCGGGGATGTTGGAATCCCCGGTGGTCAATGTAGAAGTCCTCCCTGCGCACGAGTTCGGAGATGGGGACAACGCGGTACCCCCGGGTCTGGAGGGTCTCGATGATGGCCGGCAGGGCGACCGGGGTGTTCTCGGCGTTGTTGTGAAAGAGGATGATGGCGCCGGGGTGAGCCCGATCCAGCACCCGGGCCGCGATCTGCCGGGCGGTCACGTCTTTCCAGTCCAGGGAGTCCACGCTCCACTGGATGGTCAGGTAGCCCAGTTCCTCCGCCACCTCGATGACCTTGTTCGAGTACTCGCCGAAGGGGGGCCGGAACAGGTAGGGCGCCTTGCCGGTGGCCTCCTCCAACTGGCGGTGAACGATCTCCAGTTCGCGTGCGATCTGCTCCCGGGACAGGGAGTTCAGGTGGGGATGACTGGCCGTGTGGTTGCCCACCTCATGGCCGGCATCCACTATCTGCCGCAAGACCTCCGGGTAACGGTCGATCCAGAACCCAACCAGGAAGAACGTGGTCCTTACGTCGTACCTTGCCAGCACCTCGAGTATCTCCGGGGTGCGTTCGGAGCCCCAGGCGGCGTCGAAGGAGATGGCCAGCACCTGCTCGTCGGTGGCCACGGCGTAGATGGGCAGCCGGCGGTTCACCCCGGCACTGGCGGCGAGGGCGTGCTGCATTCCGGCCCGGGTGCCGGCGTCGGCGAGGGAGAAGGCGAGGGCGAGCAGGGCCAGCCCCGTCATGACCACCGACCGGCGGCGGAGAACCCGCACCAATGGGGTCACCCCCACCACCGAGCCTACGGTGGCCGGGGACGAGTTAGAACCTCAGGCGCTGCGAGCCCGGATCGCCTTTCCGGCGTGGAGTTCCTCCACCTCCCGCTTGACCTGGGCCAGCCGCTCGCCGTGCAGGGGGTATAGCCACAAGCAAGCATAGGCGATCCCCAGCGCGGCCAGTGGCACTGCCGTCAGCAGCAGCCGGAACACGGCGATGGCGCTTCCCGGCTGGACGGCCAGACCGGCGTCATATCTTCCCAGGGTCAACAGCCCCGTCATGACCAGGGCCTGTAGCGATATGGCCAGGCGGATGAAAAAGCCGTTCACCCCGAAGTACATGCCCTCGCGGCGGGTCCCCGTGCGGAGTTCGTCCTCGTCGCAGACGTCGGCCAGCAAGATGTTGACCAGGACGATCAACCCGGCCAGGCCGATCCCGATGAGGCCGGTGGTGACCACCCCGGCGAGGAAGGTGCGGATGAAGCCGAAGGGGAACAGGGCCAGCGAGAACAGGACCGTCGAAACCATCAGGGCCCACCGCGCACCCCGGCGGACGGCCACCGCCGCCCAACCGTAGACCATGGGCAGGGCGACGACGAAGGTAACCCCCAGCATCACCGTGGTATGGAGCTCGGTACCGCCCAGAACGTATTTCACGTAGAAGGGTACGGTGGCCGTCAGTATCACAAAGGTGAACTGGATGAAGGTGTTGGCCAGGACCAGGGTGAGAAAAGAACGATTGCGGAAAGTGTGCCCGAGCGCCTCCCGGAGTCCCAGCGGTTGATCCAGCGAGAACTCCCGGCGTTCGCGACCTCCCCAGACCGCCACCGCCAGCGACAAGGCGGTCAGGATCCCGAACAGCGCCCCCAGCGCCCGCCAACCCCAAGCTCCGTAGATGATGGGCGGCAGGGCGATGCCCAGGATCAGGCCGACGATGGAGAAGGCTTCACGCCAGGCTGCGACCTCGGCCCGTTCGGGCAGGGTGGGGGCGATCTCCGGGAAGAGGGCCGTCCAGTTGAGGATCACCAGCGTGAACAGGGTGTCGAACAGGAAGATGCTCCCCAGACAGTAGGCAAACAGGAGCATCATCCGCTCCGGGCCCACCGGCGGCGACCACACCAGGAAGAAGGAGACGGCCAGGGGCACTGCGCCCAACGCAATGTAAGGCGTCCGGCGGCCCCAGCGGGTACGGGTACGGTCGGAGATCTGCCCAAACAGGGGGTCGTTGACGGCATTCCATATCCCGTACAAGAAGAAGCCCAGGCCGAACAGAGTGGTGCTTAGCCTCATGACGTCCACGTAGAAGAACATCACGTAGGTGCCGAAAGCCTGGTAGGAGAGGGCGGCTGCCAGCGAACCGGCACTGTAGGCGATCTTCTGTACCCGTTTCACTCCAATCCCTCCTCGGTGGGGCCCCTTTCGGCCCCCGCAGTTGCCATTCCTGCCATGGCAGGGTTTTGCCGGGGGCCGGGGAAAACTTGGCTCGAGGAGGGATCTCCCCCATGGAACGCGAGACCTACCCCCTGGCGGCTGCCATCGCCAACCGCCGCAGCGTCCGGCAGTTCGAGTCCACACCGGTGCCTGACGAGCACCTCCGTATCCTGCTGGAAGCAGCCATCTCTGCCCCCAGCGCCGGCAATCGCCAGCCCTGGCGCTTCATCGTGGTCAGGAACCCGGGGCTGCGGCTTCAGCTGGCCCAGGCCGCCGGCGGCCAGAGCTCAGTGGCCACCGCTCCGGTGGCGATCGTGGTATTGGCCGATCTCGCGAGGACCGAGAGCCGCTACGGCCAGCGGGGCACCGAGCTCTACGCCCTCCAGGACACGGCCGCCGCCATCGAGAACCTGCTGCTCACAGCTGTGTCCCTGGGCTACGCCACCTGCTGGGTGGGTGCGTTCGACGAAGGCCAGGCGGCCCGGTCCCTGGAACTGCCGCCGGGACTGCGCCCGGTCGCCATCGTGCCGGTCGGAGTGCCCGCCGGCCAGCCTCGTTCCCCCGATCGGCGACCACTGGCGGAAGTCGTGGATTACCGCGACTAACTGCGGCGTATTCGCCGGCCCAGGGACAGCAGACCGGTCTGGCGGAGGCGCCGGGTGAGCCCGGGCCCGCCCCGCGCGGGGTAGGTTTCCGCGAAGACCACTTCGTCCAGATCCAGTCGGGGCGGGGGCGCGGGCCGCTCAGCGGGATAACCCAGAGTCACCAGCCCCACGACCGCCAACCGTTCGGGTATCGCCAGGACTTGCCGGACTCCCCGGGGATCGAAGGCCCCGATCCAGCAGGTCCCTAACCCGAGGGCATGGGCGGCTAGCATCAGGTTCTGCCCCGCCATAGCGCAATCTACGAGGTGCCACCGGTTCGCCGCCGGGTTGCCCAGGATGACCACCACCACCGGTGCTTGCGCCACGTGCCGCCAGCGGATGAAGTGCCAGCGGGCATGCCGGCCGAGGGCGCGGCGTAGATCCGGCCGGGTGACCACCAGGAACTGCCATGGCTGGTTGTTGGCGGCACTCGGAGCCCACCTGGCGGCGTCCAGCGCCTCGCGGAGGATCGCCTGGGGAACGGCCTGATCCTGGTAGCACCTGACGCTGCGCCGCTCCCGGATCGCCCCGAGGACGGTGGCCTGCTTTTCTGTCAGCTGCTCGGTCATCTCCTGCTCCCTTCCCGGCACCACCGGGCCTGTTGCCTATGGCTCTTGCCCGTCATCTCACTGTGTGTCCTTGGAGTGATGATACCACGTGCCAGGCCACCTGGTAACCATCCGGGACAATTGTCCTGCTAGAGAGGCGCGCCCGCTGTGTCCAACATAATGTGTGGACAGAATCCTTCCCCGGCGGGGGTGCCCTCAGGTGATCTTCGAGTTCGAGCCGGCGCCCGGCGCAAGTGAGATCTGCCTGCCCTCTACGGTGGGGGTGTCCCCCGGCAAAACGCTGATCTTGAGGCTGGGCACGGCGCGGGTGACGGCTCGAACCACCGCCGGGCCGGCCACCGGCGCTGCCATGGGGACTGGAGCCGCCCGCCGGTTGGGGCTATCCCTTCCCGCCCGCCTCCGTGCTCGCTGGCACCCGGACCGGCGTACATTGCGGATCGGGCCGGTAGTCGGCATCCTAGTGCGCAAGGCCCGGAGCCAGTACGGGCCTTTCGGCCCTCAGGCCGGTTTCATCCGGGAACTAATGGACGCCGCCGGCCAGCTGGGAGTCTTCCTGTACGCTTTCGGTCCGGGTGACGTCAGCTGGGGCCGCCGTCGGGTCAGAGGTTACCGTTATCGCGGCCAAGGCGTCTGGACGCGCGGCCTGTACCCTTACCCGGACGTCCTGTGGGACCGTGGCTTTTTCCGGGGAGCCGCCCAGCGCCGCTACTGGGGGACCCGCATGGGCCTGGCCCGGGCCCACCGCCGTATGAGGTTTATCAACGCCATCTACGGTAACAAGTGGCGCGTCCATCGCGTCCTGCTCCGCAGCCCCGAGGTGCGGCCCCACCTCCCCGAAACGCGACGGGCCAGCAGCGGGCGAGTCGTCGCCGCCATGGCTCGCCGCCACGGCACAGTCTACCTGAAACCGGCCGGCGGTCTGAAGGGCCGCGGGATCATGCGCCTGGAACGCGTGGGGCAGGGCCGTTTCCGGCTGCGGGCCGGCACCCGCTCGCGCGGCGGGAGTCTATCCCGCCTGGCCGCCATCGCCCGTCGCCGCGGCTACCTGGTCCAACAGGGCATCGACCTCGCGCGGCCTTTCGGCCCAATCGGCGATCTTCGCCTGGTGGTCCAAAAGGATGGCGCCGGCAACTGGAGCGTGACCGGGGGGGCAATGCGAGTGGCGGCCACCGGTCACATTACCTCCAATATCCACCGCGGTGGCCATGCCGAACCGCTGGACGCCGCCGTCCGGGCGGTGGTGGGTGAAGGAGGCTACGCCGCCACCGCCGACCTCATCTCCCGGGTGGCCACCGGAGTTGCCCGGGCGGTGGAACGGGCCAGCGGACCATCGGGTGAGATGGGGGTCGACCTGGCCCTGGACCGCGAAGGCCGGGTGTGGTTCCTCGAGACCAATTCCAAGCTGGCTAGGAGCATCTTCCTGCAGCTAGGAGAGACCGAGACCCGCCGCCGGTCGATCGAACGCCCCTTGCTGTGGGCGGCCCGACGCAGCGGGTTCGCCGTACCCGAGGACGAACGGGAGGCGAGCTTCAGATGGCCCGGTTGAGGGTGGGCTTGCTCCGCGGCGCGGAAGGCGAGATCTCGCTCTCCCGGTTGGCCTGCCGGCGGCTCGACTTCTCCCCCGGCTCTCCGGTGCGCCTGCGGGCAGGCGTGAAGACGACCGAAGCCCGGATCCGGGCCGGCGCCCGGCCGGGGCATATTTTGCTCGCCCCCGACGTCCGGCAGGCACTCGCGCTGCCGGTGGGTCTTCGCCTGAACCTCTGGCGGAACCGGGAAGGCGTCCTGCGCCTGGGCCCGCTGGTAGCAGTCCTGACCTTCCGCGGCACCAGCGGGTGGCGCTGGGGGCCCCAGACCCCATTCGTCCTGGCGGTGACTAGGCGGGGCGGTTCCGCCGGGGTGGTGGCTTATCTTCTCATGCCAGGGCGGATCGACTGGGAGAACCTCACCGCGCGGGGTACCTACCGGCAGCGGGGCCGCTGGCGGGGGGCCGTTCTACCCCTGCCCGACGTGGTCTACGACCGCGTATCCAGTCGCCGTCACGAAGGCCTGCCGGAGGTGGCGGAGGCCCGGCGCCGGCTGGCCGAGGTCGTGCCGGCGGGTTATTTCCCCCCATCTTTCCTGGGCAAGCTCGAAGCCCATAACCTGCTTGCGAGCAGCCCCCGGTTGGCTCCCTACTTGCCGGCCACCGAGCCGTTCAGTGTCGATAACCTGGAACGGATGCTCAGCCAGTACCGGGTGGTCTACCTGAAGCCGGATGGCGGCAGCCTGGGACGAGGTATCATCCGGGTGCGGCGGTTGCCCGGCGGGCGGGTGGCCTTCCGCTTCGCCCGGAGAGGCGGGGGGAGGGCCCGGTCGCCCCAGGCCCTGGCCAACCGCTTGAAAACCCTCGGCCAGCGGCCTTACCTCATCCAACAAGGTGTCCCGGTGGCCACCTGTGGCGGCCGCGTCTACGATGTCCGGGTCTTGGCCCAGAAGAATAGCCAGGGGCGCTGGCGCGTCACCCGCCACTACGCCCGGGTCGCGCGCCGGGGAAGGGTGGTCTCCAATATCTCGCGAGGAGGGACCGGGCTGGGAACCTGGCGAGTAGTTCGAGACGCGGGCGCCCGGCAGACCATCCTGCAACTCGGCCAGGATGTCCCCCCGGCGCTGGAGGCGGCTCTGGGCCAACCCCTGGGAGAACTGGGCGTCGACCTGGGAGTAACCCGGGATGGGCGGGTCTTCATCATCGAGGTTAACGCCAAGCCCTACCGCGAGACCTGGGGCTGGGGTTCCGGGCCGACCTTCCGCTATCCCCTGGCCTACGCCCGGCACCTGGCCCGGCAGACCTGAGGGGGGACCATGGGCAAGCTCTTCTTACATGCCGAAGACGACCCGGGTGGCGAGGAACTCGCCGGCCGGCTCAGCCAGCTGGGCTTCGCCACCGGCACCCGGCCCGGAGACGCCCGGTGGGACGTCCTCGTACGCTGGGGCCACCTGGGAGGCGAGGACAACTACCCCCTGGTGCTGAACGAGCGCCAGGCTCTCGAGGACCTCTCCTCCCGTGTCCCGGCCTGCCTACGAGCAAACCGGGTGCGAGTCACTTCGGCGATGGGCGGGAGGGGCCGCTACCGGGTATTTGCCTGTAACCTCCGATCCCTGGCCGTGTACCGGCGCACGGCTCGGGGCTATGCCCGGCTGCGCCGCCGGCTCGCGCGCATACGCCGCCGCGCCGTCCGGTCCCTGCACTTCCTGGGACTTGACTTCGGGGCCGTGGATCTTACCGCCGGGGGCTACGTCTGCGGCGTGGATCCCTCCCCCTCGCTTCCATCCGACCTGGCTGGCCCCTTTGCCCGGGCCCTGGCCGACATGGCGAACGAACTGGAGAAACTGGCCCAGGCTCGCCGGGCGGGTGACCACCGCCGGTCGGCCGTGCTGGGGGCCGACCCCGAGTTCATGCTGATCAGCCGGCGGACAGGGCGCATGGTCCCGGCCTCGATCTTCTTCCCACGTTTCGGCTTCGTGGG
Source organism: bacterium (assembly GCA_031082145.1). GTDB lineage: Bacteria > Bacillota > Sulfobacillia > UBA995 > UBA995 > Ess09-15. Next base: position 20,253 of record JAVHLP010000008.1, read on the forward strand.
TTGCGACGAGCGGGCGGTCTGGACCCCTCGTATGCGCCGCGCCCTGGCCGAGATCCGGCCGCGGCCGCGGGCTGATCCGCGGGAACTGGCGGGAGCCATCCGGGATGGTCTTCGCCGGGCCCTGCGCCGGACCGCCCGGCGGCGGGTCATGGGAGTGGCGGGGAACATGCCCGTCCGGGGGTTCCCAACCGGCGGCCACATTCACTTCTCCCGCTGCCGTCTGGGCAGCCGGTTCCTCCGAGCCCTGGACAACTACCTGGCGCTCTTACTCCTGATGGTGGAGAACGCGCATACCGCTCGCCGCCGGCGGCGCCGCTACGGTTACCTGGCCGATCTGCGGTCCAAGCGGCACGGCTTCGAGTACCGGACCCCCGGCAGCTGGCTGGTGTCCCAGGACGTTGCCAACGGGGCACTCTGCCTGGCCAAGGTGATCGCCGACGACCACGACTGCCTGAAGGCGGCTCCCTTGCGTGACCCCGCCCTGGTAAGGGCCTTCTACCAGTGCGACAAGGCAATCCTGGGCCGGGTTGTGCCCTCGCTGTGGCGGGACCTCACCCTGGCCCCCTCCTACCCCCTGTATCGCCAGGAACTGGAGACCTTCCGAACCCTTATCGAGAGCGGCTGGGAGTGGGGGGAGCGGAGCGACCTTCGCCGCACCTGGGGCCTGATGCCGGCCGCCTCCACCCGCTCCCGCCGCCGTCGTCGCCGTCGCTAGCGAAGCCCCGCGTGCCGCCCCAGCGAGTCGGCGGCCCGCAGGGCCCAGTTCACCCGCTCGGCAAGAGCCTCCTTGGCCGATACCTCCACCAGAAAAGCGTGGACGCCCAGGAACTCCCCGGCGGCCCGGGCCAGGCTCCCCCGCACCGGCGGGCGAAGCGCCGTCCAGCCGGCCAGAGGCTTGCTGGCCCAGCCGTTGAGATCGGTGACCATGGCGTTGGCGAGCTGGGCCGTACCCGTGTTGGCGTGGTAGATCACGGTCTGGCCGAACTCGCCCTTCCCCGCCTTGTAGTAGTCGGCTCCCTCGATGAATGTGATGAGATGGGTCACCTTGTGCCTCCCGAGACTCTGCCAGATAGCTGTGGCCAGGGCTTCGCTGGGAGTCTCCCCCTTGGCCTGCGGGAAGGCCCGGTTGAGGTCACCTTCGCCGGGGGCGGTACGGCTCCCGAGCTCTACCGCCAAGCGGTTGGCCTGGGGCAGCAGCAAGATGACCCCCTTGGCCGGTAGCTGAGCGGCTTCCAGTAGTGACCCGACAGCCGTAGGGCTCCATTTCTCATCCCCCCGGATGCCGCCGGCCAGCATCAGCACCGGACCCGGCTTGCCACTGTCCAGCCGGTAAAGCGGAGTGGCGTCCTTGGTCCCGGCGGCCAGCCATTCGACGGTGACTCCGGGGGGCAAAGACGGCGGAGGGGGAGCCGGGTAGGCGGGCGCGGCCATGCCCAGGGCAACCAGCAAGCCGTCCACCGCCCGGGCTCCCTGCTCGGCCCGGCCGGCCAAACTCTCTTTCCGGCAGAGTTCCACCAGGAAGGCGGGAATCCCCGCCACCTCCCCCGCGGCCCGCGCCAGGCTGGTCGGGACGGGATTGCGCAGGGTGGTGAAGCGGGGCAAGGACTTCTCGATGATCTGGTTGGCTGCGACGACCATGGCACCGGCCAGGGGTTCGGCCTTGGTTACGGGGAAGTAGATCAGAGTCTGGCCGAACTCACCGGTCCGGGCCAGGTAGTAGTCGTTCCCTTCCACAAAGCTGACCACGACGTCCGCCGCCCGGGCCAGGTCCCAGATGGCCCGGGCCAGGGCGGTGGAAGGAGTCTCGCCGGCCGCCCGGGGGAAAGCCCGGTTGAGGTCGGATCCCCCCGGCGCCGACCGGGTGCCGGCCGCCAGCGCCGGGCGGTTAGCCTCCGGCAGCACCAACAGCCGGCCCTTGCTTACCTCGCAGTCGGCAATCAGGCGGGCAGCTTCCACCCCGCCCGGCTCATCACCTCGTAAGCCGCCCACCACCAGCACGGTGGGGCCGGGCTGGCTCCCATTGTACACGTGGAGGGGGGTGGCCTGCGAAGTACCCGGTAGCAGGGTGTGGGTCTCCCGGGGAGACGGGCCTGAGCTCTTCGGCTTCATGCCCAACTGGACGAGAAGAGAGTCGGCGGCCCGCAGGGCCAGGTCAACCCGGGTCTCCACCGGCTCCCGGGAGCACAGATCCATCAGTATGGCCTGGGCCCCCAAGAAGTCCCCCGCCGCCCGGGCCAGGCTCCCCGGCGCCGGGTTCCGCAAGGTGGTGAAACGGGCCACCTCGGCCAGGATGACGGAGTTGAGGTCGGCCGCCATGCCGGCAGCCAGCCCGGCCACTCCGGACGGACCGGCATGGATCAGGGTGTGCCCGAAGTGTCCGGTCTTCCTCAGGTAGTAGTCGGGGTCTTCGGTGAAAGTGAGCACGTACTGGACCGCCTGGTCCTGCATGGCCCCCCAGATCGCCCCGGCCAGTTCGTCGGCCGGGCGTCCGGGCTCGCGGGGGAACAAGCGGTTCAGGTCTTCGCCACCGGGAAACGCCCGCTGACCCAGGTCCAGGGCCAGCCGGTTGGCTCCCGGCAGCACCAGCAGCCGTCCCTTGTCCACTCGCAGGTCACGAGTTGCCAGGGCGGCCAGCACGGTCGCCGGCGCGTCTCCCCGGAGCCCACCGGCGATCATGACCGTGGGACCGGGCTGCCCGCTGTCCTGGATGTACAGGGGCGTCGCCAGAGGGGTCCCGGCCAGCAGAACCTGGCGGGTCATCCCCGGGCCAAGGTCGGGGGGTGGTGGCGGCAGGTAGACCCTTTCCCTCATACCCAGCCGGGCCAGCAGCGAGTCGACCGCCCGGGCCCCGTCGACGGCCCGGCCGTCCAGTGGCTCCCGGGCCGACAGCTCGATCAGGAAAGCCCGTATGCCGAGGAGTTCACCGGCGGCGCGGGCCAGGCTGGTCGGCACCGGGTTCAGCAGCACACTGAAGGCCGCCAGGTTGCGGTCATAGCCCAGGTTCAGGTCAAGCGCCATCCCGTCGGCCAGCACGCTGGCCCCGGGGACGGGGTAGTAGATCACAGTCTGTCCGCACTCACCGGTCCGCGCCAGGTAGTAGTCGGCTCCCTCCACGAAGGTGACCAGGTGGTTCACCTGGTAGCGCCGGACAACCTGCCAGATGACAGTCGCCAGGGCCCCTTCGGGCCGGTTGGCGGTAGTCCGGGGGAAAGCCCGGTTCAGGTCCGCCTCGCCGGGCGCGGTGTGGCTGGCAGCCGCGATGGCCTGGGGATTAGCCTCCGGCAACACCAGCAGCGTCCCCGAGGTGACCGCGAACTGCCGCACGAGTCCGGCCGCCGCCACCCCGCCGGGTTCGTTGCCCCGCAGGCCGCCGACCACCATCACCACGGGACCCTCCACCCCGCTATCGTAGGCGAAAAGGGTGGTCTGATCAGGGTGCTCCTCGAGCAGGGTGACCAGGTTCAAACCCGGTCCCAGGTCGGGGAAATCGGCCCCCCAGTCATCGTCGTCGTCCCATGCGGGTGGGTCGTCACCGGGAGGAACAGACGTCGGCGGCCCTCCCGCGCCCGCCATGCCGAGCTCGCGGAGGTAGATCTCTACCATCTGTATCTGGTAGCCGATGCGGGTGGACAGGGCCAGCCGCTGCGATGTCTCGAAGATGGCGGAGTTCACGCCGAGATACGCCCCTGTGGCCCGGGCGATGCTGCCCGGCACCGGATAACTGATCAGGGTGAACTTGTGCAGGTTGACGCTTATGCCCTGGTTGATCTCGCGCACGGCCAAGCGACCCAGCTCGGTGTTCACCGTCCGGGGATAGTGAATGAGGGTCTGCCCCACTGAACTGGTCTTGGGGTTCTTGTAGAAGTCCGCGGCCTCGTGCAGGTCGAGGTACCAATCCACGTTGAACTCCTTGAAGACGTTCCAGATCTCGAGGGCGATGGGCCGGGTGGGATCGGTGTTGGCGCTCTGGGGGAACTGCCGGTTCAGATCGAAACCCAGGACCGGGCAGGTACGCTTCCGGGCGGCCACCGCCGGCCGGTTGGCCTCCGGGATGACGATGAAGGTCCCAGCCCTGATATCGCGGTCGACAAACGTCCAAGCTGCCCTCCAGCCCGCAGTCTCGTTGCCATGCACTCCCCCGGTGACCATGAAGACGGGGCCGGGGTCGGGGCCCCGGATGATGTACAGGGGGGTCTCGTAGCGGGTACCTTTGGCCAGGTACCTGATTTCTACCGTGCTCTCTGCCCGGGTCGGCGATGGCAGGCACACGGACACCAGAGGAGCGAGTACCAGCAGGCAAACCAGTAACTGGCTTAGCCTGCGCCGGAGGATGGAGTTGGGCACGGGTCCACCTCTTTCTTCTCGCCCCAAGACAAGGCGTTATGAGGTCAAACGCCCAGCTCGGGATGATTATGGTGGACCGCCCATTCGCCGGCAGGCTTGGCATCTCCTGCCTGCTCTAGCAGGTATTTTGTGGCACTTATGGCAGCATAGCTGCGGATCCGCTTGCCAGAAGGGGTTGCACCGACTCAAAGAAGAAGCCGCGCCTTAAGGGCGCGGCCGGAGAGGAAAAGGGCAGGTGCGGGGGGTTAGCGGCCCGACATGCCCAGTTCGCGCAAGAAGATCTCCACCACCTGCACCTGGTAGTTAATGCGGGTGGCCAGGGGCAGTTCGCGCGAGGTCTCCATGATGTAGGAGTTCACCCCGAGATAGTCGCCTGCGGCCCGGGCAATGCTGCCCGGAACCGGGTAGTTCAGCAGGGTGAACTTGTGTAGCCGGCGGCTGATCCCCTGGTTCAGCTCCTGAACGGCCAGGTTGCCCATCCGGGTGGCGGTGGGGCCGGGGTAATGGATCAGGGTCTGGCCGATGGAATCCCGCTTCGGATCGTTGTAGAAGTACACCGCCTCGTGCAGGTCCACGAACCACTCGACCCGGTAGTCGGTGAACACGCTCCAGATCTCGCGGGCGATGAGGCGGGTGGGGCTGGCGTTAGGACGGGTGGGAAAAGCCCGGTTCAGATCAAAGCGTCCGTCCGGGCACAGTCGAGTCCGAGCTCCCACCGCCGGCCGGTTCGCCTCGGGAATGACGATGAAGGTGCCAGCCTGGATCTCGCGGTCAGCGAATCGCCCGGCCGCCATCCAGCCGGCGAGCTCGCTGCCGTGCACTCCTCCGGTGATCAGGAACACGGGACCGGGGGCGAGGCCCCGGATGATGTACATGGGAGTCTCGTAGATGGAGCCAGCGGCCAGGTACCTGACTTCCACCGTGCTCCCCGCCCGAGCGGCCGACGGGACCGGCAGGAGCAGGGTCAACGCCAGCAGGGAGACCACCATCAGGCTGGCCCTGGGGCTGACTACTGGGCTGGACACAAATCCACCTCCGCCTCGACTCGCCCCCGGCGGGCGTACATACGCCCAGCTTGGGGCTGTTTTGGTGAATCGCCCATTCGGCGGCAAGGCTGGCATCTCCTGTCTCCGAAGGCAGGTAGATTATGCAAGACAGCTAGGCATCGCCGTATGCGGAACCCGGGCAAGGGAAACCGCGGGCGAGCGCAGAAGCGAGACTGGCTCCTGGAGGCGGGTGAACCCATGAAGGCCAAACGTCCTCGCACCCTCCCGGCGGCGACGGCCCAAGCGGCCGCGCCGGACCCGCCCGTGCTCGTCCTCGACCTGGGTACCGCCAGCTTACGGGCAGTGCTGGTGGACTCCAGGGGGCGGGCGGGCCACCCCGTGTCACGGCCCTGGGCCGGCAGCCTCCCCGGATCATCGCCCGGGCTCATCTGGCGCTACCTGTGCTCGGCCACCCGCGAGGTACTGGACCGGGCAGGTGTCGATCGAGTCGCGGCGATCACCGTCACCGGCCGTCCGGACGGCCACGTCCTGCTGGACGGGCGGGGCCGGGAGATCCCGCAGGTACCCGACCCGGGCTCACCCCGTGTTCCCCCGGAGGTGAGCGCCCGAGCTTACCGGCTCACCGGGCACCGGTCCAGCGCCGCCAGGGAGCGGCTATGGTGGCTGGGACGGGAGCGTCCTGATGTCCTGAAGCGAGCCGCCTGTTTTCTAACTCTCCCCTCTTGGGTGGTGTTCCGGCTGGCCGGCGAGCCACTGGAAGAGCCCTCGCTGGCTTCGTCCTCGGGTCTCGTGGAGCTCTCCCGTCCCGCCTGGTCCACCGGCATGTTCGACGAACTGGGGCTCCCGCCCCGGATCGCCCCCCCGCTGGTGCGTGCGGGCCACCGCCTCGCCCTCAGGCCGGGTGCTGCCCGTCACCTGGGGATCGCCGCAGGCACGCCGGTGGTGGTGGCCGGAGCCGGATCCCGGTGCGCGGCCGCGGGGTGCGGCGGGCCGCCGGAGAACGAGGCGGCTGCCATCCTGGGAGCCACCGCCGTCGTTCAGGTGGCTCTGGATCACCCGGTCACCGCACCCCGCCGGCACCTCCCCGCCGGCCACCACCTGGAGCCGGGACGCTGGGCTCTGGATAGCCCGGCGGGTCCGGCCGGCCTGGTCTGGGAGTGGTTCAACGAGGCCTTCGGCCCTTCCAGCGGCGACCTGGCCTGGCGATCGGGGCTCTCGGACCACCAGTGGCTGGAACGCGAGGCCGGCCAGAGCCCCCCCGGTAAGGCCCTCGCTCACCTGGGGCCGACCGTCTGGGGCGAGAGGCGGTCGGATCGCCTGGCTCTGGTCTTCCCCGATGGCCCGCCCCCGCCGGTGAGCCGCGGGGCCTTCGCCCGGGCCATCCTGGAGAGCATCGCCTGCGCCGTCCGGGGAAACCTGGAGCAGTTGGAGGAGGCGACCGGCGAGGTGGTGAAAACCGTGCGGGTTGGCGGGGGGATGCTCCGCAGCCGGCTGCTCGTCAGCATCGTGGCAGGGATCACCGGCCGGTCCGTGATCCCCGCCCCCACCCCGGAGACAGCGGCCGTGGGGGCCGCCGCCTGCGCGGCGACGGGCCTGGGGTGGCACTGCTCGGTGGCTGCGGCCATCGGGGTTATGACCGCCCCGGGTCCACCGATCCCCCCCGACCACGAATCAGGTGCGTACGAAGACCTCTACCGGCGCTGGCGGGAGTTTGGTGGCCGGCGGCGGCGGGAGGGGAGGGGTTGAGCTTGAAGCTTGAGCCGGCTACGGCCAGGAAGGCGCTGCTGGAGACTGCGGCTGAGCTCTACCAGGCCCGGCTACTGACGCCCACCGGCGGCAACATCAGCCTGCGGGCGGAACCCGACGTGATCTGGATAACGCCCCGGGGTCTCTTCAAGGGCGGCCTGCGGGAGGAGGACCTCATCCTGGTAGATGGTGACGGGCGGGTCCGGCAGGGCCGCCATCCGCCCTCGCGGGAGACCCCCTTGCACATGTCCATCTATGCCGCCCGGCCGGACGTGGGCGCCATCATCCACTCCCACCCGCCCCTGGCCATCACCTTCGGCCTTTTTGACCTGCCGGTGAAGCCGGTAACAGCCGGCGCGGTTCTGTTCCGGAACCTGCCCGTCGTGGAGTTCCTGCTCCCCGGCACGCCGGCACTGGCCCGCCGGGCAACGGAGGCCCTGGGGGACGAACCGGCCGCCCTGTTGCGTAACCACGGTGCCGTGGTGGTCGGGGCGGATCTCAGGCAGGCTGCCGACCGCACCCACGCCCTGGAGGAAACTTGCCTCACCTTATTGCTGGCCCGTCTGATAGCTGCGGAACCGGCGGTCATCCCTGCCGCCCTGGTAGGGAAGCTACTCTCGCCGGGCTACCCCTCCATCGGAGGATAACGGGTGGAGCCGGGCGAAACAGGCGTCTCGGCAGGGCGAGCATCGGAGCGGGGGTTGGGGCATTGAGTGATGCGAGCAAGGTACTGCTCTCGGGCAACGAGGCCGTGGCCCTCGGGGCCTTCGAGGCGGGAGTCCGGGTGGCGGCGGCCTACCCGGGCACGCCCAGTACGGAGATACTGGAGAATCTGGCCGCTTACCCCGGTGTTGATTGCGAGTGGTCCAGCAACGAGAAAGTGGCCCTGGACGTGGCCATCGGGGCCGCCTACGCCGGGCGGCGGGCCCTGGCCGTCATGAAGCATGTGGGGCTCAACGTGGCTGCCGATTCCCTGTTCTACGCGGCCTACACCGGCCTGGGGGGAGGCGGGCTGGTGGTGGCGGTGGCCGACGACCCGGGTATGCATAGCTCTCAGAACGAGCAGGACACCCGCCAGTACGCCCGGTTCGCCCGGGTACCGCTTCTGGAGCCCGCCGATAGCGCCGAGGCCCGCGGCTACGTGGAGGAAGCCTTCCGCCTCGGCGAGCGGTTTGACACCCCGGTACTCCTGCGTCTCACCACTCGCATCGCCCACTCCCGGGGACCGGTGCGGGTAGAAGACCCATCACCGCTGGGCGGGCGAGGGCGTCCCGCCGTGCGCGACCCCCGGCCGGTGCCCGATCCCCACCACCGTTCGGCCCGGGAGGCCCTGGCAGCACTGGCGAACGATCCCGGCAAGTACGTGATGATACCCGGCAACGCCCGCGGCCGCCACCCGGTAGTGGAGAACAGGTTGGCCCGGATAGCCGAGTGGGCGGAGACGTGTTCCCTGAATCGGGTGGAATCCGGCGGCGGGTCCCTGGGCGTGGTCTCGGCGGGAGTGGCCTACCAGTACGCCCGGGAAGTCCTGGACGACGCGTCCTTCCTGAAGCTGGGCGTTGTGTGGCCCCTGGCCACGGGTCTGCTGCGGGCATTTGCCGCCGGTGTGGACCGGTTGCTGGTAGTCGAAGAACTCGACCCCTTCCTGGAAGAAGCCCTGTCCCTGATGGGATTGAAGGTGGAGGGGAAACGCTATTTCCCGCTCGCCGGCGAGCTCGACCCGGCGACCGTGCGCCGCGGCGCCGCTCAGGCAGGTCTGCTGACTTCCGAGGGAGAGCCAGAAGCGGTCCCCGGCTTACCTCCCCGTCCCCCCGTGCTGTGCCCCGGCTGCGGCCACCGCCCGGTCTTCTATGCCCTGCGCCGCCTGGGAGCGGTGGTCTTCGGCGACATCGGCTGCTACACCCTGGGCGCCCTGCCCCCCCTGTCGGCGTTGCATACCTGCGGGTGCATGGGGGCCGGCCTGGGTAACCTTCAGGGGGCGCTGAAAGCGCTGGCCGGGGAGGAAGAGGGGGAGATGGAGGGTACCCGCGGCCGGCCGGTGGCCGTGATCGGCGACTCCACGTTCTTCCACGCCGGACTCCCCGCCCTGGCCAACCTGGCTTACAATCAGGGCGGGGGGCTGGTGGTGATCCTGGACAACCGGACGACGGCCATGACCGGCCACCAGGATCACCCGGGGACCGGTCGGACCCTGGCCGGAGAGCCGGGGCCGGCCCTGGATGCCGCCAGTGTAGCCCGCAGCCTGGGAGTAGAACAGGTGACCACGCTGGACCCCTATGACCTGGAGGGCTTCGTCGCCGTGGCCCGGGGGTACATGACCTCCGGCCGGCCGGCGGTCATCGTGGCTCGCCACCGCTGTGTCCTCCAGGCCCGGGAGCGCCGGCCGGCGGTCACCGCGGTCGCCGAAGCCTGCAACGGTTGCGGCGTCTGCCTGCGATTGGGCTGCCCCCCACTGGTCCGGGAGGGCAGTGTGGTGCGGGTTGAGGCGGCGCTATGCACCGGCTGTGGCGTCTGCGCAGCCGTGTGCCCCCGGAGCGCCCTGCTGGCGGAAGGAGCGATCCCCTCGTGATGGAAGCCGACTTCATCCTGGCGGGAGTGGGAGGCCAGGGGATCATCCTGGCCGGCGACATCCTGGCCGGAGTGGGCCTGCAAGCCGGGTCCGACGTCAAGAAGTCCGAGGTCCACGGTATGGCCCAGCGTGGCGGTGTGGTCACCAGCCACGTCCGCTGGGGGCGGCGAGTCCGCTCGCCGCTAGCCGAGCCAGGCAGAGTGGGTTTCCTGGTCGGCTTCGAGGCCCTGGAAGCGGCCCGTGCCGCCTCCTACCTGCGACCGGGAGGGCTGGCAGTCGTAAACCGCTACCGGCTGCCGCCACCGGCCGTAACCGCCGGGGAGGCCGTCTATCCCGCCGACGACCAGGTGGCCGCTGCCATTCAGTCCCGCGGGGCCGCCCTGGAGTGGGTGCCGGCCCAGGAGGAGGCGCTGCGGCTGGGAAATCCCGCCGTGGCCGGCGTCTACCTGTTGGGGTGGCTCTCGGGGGCCGGTGTCCTGGGCCAGGCGGTGGCCGAAGAGACCTGGGTCGATGTGCTGGAAGGGCTGGTGCCTCCAGCCCACCGTGACCTCAACCGCCTGGCCTTCCGCCAGGCACGGGCGGCGCGAACGGCCTGAACCCCCGCGCAGCGGGGGGGCTGAGCAGGCGGCCACCGAGCCGGGTGCGGGCAACCGGGCCGAGGAGAGCCAGCCAGAACTGCAGCGCCGGCCCCCCCAGCAGGGCGCTGATCACCGTGCCGGCCCCCACCGGGCCACCCAGGAGGTAGCCGGTCCCCAGCGCGGCGAGCTCGAGGCCTGTCCTCACTCCCCCCACCGGCCGGCCGGTGATGCGGGTTAACCCCAGCATCAACGAATCGCGGGGGCCGGCCCCGAAGCCGGCCGACAGGTAGCCGGCCACGCCTAGACCCATGACCACGCTACCCAGGAACAGGTAGAGCCAACTCCGGGCCGGTCCCGATGCAGGCGGGAGCAACCCGGCGGCCATCACCAGGTCCAGGAAGTAGCCCACCAGGATCATGTTAAGCCAGGTGCCGATCCGGGGGCGGACCCCCAGGGCCAGAGCCAGCAGGATCACGGCCAGGCCCACCAACTGGGTAGCCCGGCCCACGGTGAGCGGGAGGTGGTTGGTCAGCCCGATGTGCAGGGTTACCCAGGGAGCCACGCCCAGCCGGGCTTCGATGATCAAAGCATAGCCATAAGCCAACACGAAGAAGAAGCCAATCAGAATGAGGCCCCTGACCAGGATGGTCGCCAGGTCGGACCCGCGGCTCGAACGCACGCTTGCACCTTCTTCCCTGGCAGACGACTTCGTGCCCGCGCCGCCTTCTCCTCCCCCGGCCCGGCGGCGTCTGCTATAATGGAAGCAGCTATGAGCCGACCATGGGAGGTGAGGGGCGATCGCTCTTGAGTTCTTGCGGGACGAACTCGACCGGCTAGGCGACGAGGGGCTCTTGACCACCATTCGTACCATCTCCAGCCCCCAGGGAGCCCACTTCGTGGTAGACGGCCGGCAGGTGCTCAACCTCTGTTCCAACAACTACCTGGGTCTTGCCAACCACCCGGCCCTGATCCGGGCGGCCAAGGACGCCGTTGACCGGTTGGGGGTGGGTCCGGGGGCCGTACGCAGCATCGCCGGCACCATGTCGCTGCACGTGGAACTGGAAGAACGCCTGGCCGCCTTCAAAGGGGCCGAGGCCACGGTCAGCCTGCAGTCCGGGTTCACCGCCAACCTTGCGGTGATACCGGTCTTGGCGGGCGAGGGCGACCTCATCTTCAGCGACGAGCTGAACCACGCCAGCATAATCGACGGCTGCCGGCTGAGCCGGGCGCGGGTTTTCCGCTACCCGCACTGCGACCCGGCGGGCCTGGACTCTGCCCTGGTCCGGGAATCAGCCCAGGCCCCGGCGGCCCGCCGGCTGGTGATAACCGACGGCGTCTTCAGCATGGACGGCGATCTGGCCCCGCTCCCCGACATCGTGGCGGTGGCCCGGCGGCACGGCGCAGCCGTGATGGTCGATGACGCCCACGGCGAGGGTGTCTTGGGCGACCACGGGCGGGGTATTGTCCACCACTTCGGGCTCACCGGCCAGGTCGAGGTCGAGGTTGGCACCTTGTCCAAGGCCTTTGGCGTGATGGGTGGGTTCATCGCCGGCCCCCGGGCCTTGATCGACTTCATCCGCCAGCGGGGCCGGCCCTTCATCTTCTCCAGCGCCCTCACGCCCGCCGATACGGCAGCCGCCATCGCCGCCGTAGACCTCCTGGACGGAGATGACAGCCTGGTCCGGCAACTGTGGGAGAACACGGACTACTTCAAGGCCGGACTCCGGCGGCTGGGTTTTGACACCGGCAGGAGCCAGACCCCGATCACCCCGGTGATGATCGGCGAGGCCGGCAAGGCACAAGGATTCTCCCGGTCGCTCTTCGCGCGGGGCGTCTTCGCCCAGGCCATCGGCTTCCCCACCGTGCCCCGGGGGATGGCCAGGATCCGGGCCATGATCTCCGCCGTCCACTCCCGCCAGGATCTCGACTCGGCCCTGGAGGCGTTCCAGGAGGTGGGGCGGGAACTGGCCGTGATCTAGTCCCGGCAGGCAAGCGACACCGGGCGTCGAATTGAGCCTCCAAACTCGTCCCCGGGGAGGTCGGATCGCTTGGAGTTCATCCTCTGGCTCCAGTCTTTCAGCACACCCCTGCTCGACCGCATTTTTGCCACCATCACGGCCTTCGGTGATGAAGAGTTCTTCATGGTGGCGGGAGCCCTGGTCCTGTGGCTGGTCGACAAGCGGACCGGATTCTGGGCAGTCTTCATGGTCATCGTATCCGCCTGGCTGAACGGTTGGCTCAAGGACGTCTTCGGCGTGCCCCGTCCCGATCCGGCCATCGTACGGATCATCCGTCCTGAGCCGGGTCTGTCCTTCCCCAGCGGTCACGCCCAGAACACGACCGTCTTCTGGGGCTGCCTGGCGCTGGGATTCCGCCGCCCCCGGTTCGCCGGACTGGCGGCGGGGGTGGTCCTCCTCGTGGCTCTGTCCCGGCCTTACCTGGGGGTTCACTACCCCGTCGACGTGGTGGGGGGCATCTTCGTGGGTCTCCTGCTGCTGGCCGCCTTTCTCACCGTCGGCCGCCGGGCGGACCTTCAGGGACTTCCCGGCAAGCTCGGCTTCGCCGGTCAACTGGCCTGCGCCGTCGTTCTTCCCTTGGTTCTCCTGCTGATCTTCGTGGGACCGGACGGGATCAAGCTGACCGGGTTCCTGGTGGGCGCGGCGGTCGGCCGGGTGCTCGAACTGCACCTGGTGCGCCAGAGCGTCCGGGGGACCATCCCCCAGCAAGTAGCGCGGGCGATACTCGGCCTGGTGGTCCTCTTTGCCTTGCGTACGGCCTTGAAGGCGATCTTCCCCGACCTTGCCTTCTTCCACTTCCTGCGTTACTCCGCCATGGCCCTCTGGGGCGTCTTTTTGGCGCCCTGGTGCTTCGTGGCTTTGCGGCTGGCCGGGAGGGAGGACCGGCGTGTCCCTCCGGCCATCACGGCCTGACGGCGGCGGGAGAACCGGCTCTTCCCGCCGGCTCTCCCGCTCATGGCCACAGGCGATGCAGCAGGACCCAACTCCCCCCCGGGCTGCCGCTGCTGGGACGCCGGTCGTAGTAAATGAGGAAGATCTCGCCCGCGGCCCGAACCAGGTAGTAGCAGCGGCCCATGCCGTAAGAACCTCGTCGCGACGCCGTCCGCTGGTACTCCTCGCCGTAGGACTGCTGCCGGCGGGACTGGCGGTCGAAGTCCCACCACTGCTGGAACACGGCCTCAACCCGGTAGACCCGCCGGCGCCAGTGGAACTCCTCCGGCGCCGGGGGACTGCGAGCAGGGTGGGCCTCGGGCGGCAGGACCACCTCGATCGGCTCGCCTATGAACTCCCTCCGTTTCATGTCCGTCGCCTCCGAGCGATGGGTCCGGTGGGGGAGGGGGCCACGAGATGAACTGGGGTGAACTCCTCCCCGGAAGCCAGCTTCCCTTCATCATAGCCAAGCCGGGGCCGTCCTTCCGTTTCCTGCACGATGTCTACGGTGTCTACCCGTCCCCCACCGGGCCTGCCCTGGTCACTGGGGACATCGTGCAAGGCCTGGCCCACCCGGTCCGCATAGACGGCCGGGTCGTCCTCGACCAGGGGCACTACGTTCTTCGCCACGACTTCCTTGACCAGTGGTACAACCTGTGCCTGTTCTTCGCCCCTCGGGGGCGCCTCGCCGGCTACTACTGCGACCTGCAGACCCCGCTCCGCCTGGAGGGCGGCGCCGCCCATTGCACCGATCTGCTCCTGGATCTCTGGGTGTTTCCCGGGGAAGTCCAGGCCCGAGTCCTTGACCGCGACGAGTACGGGGAGGCGGTACGCGGGGGCTGGATCCCGGCAGACCGGCGCCGCATGGCGGCTTGCGCCCTCCGCCATCTCCTGGCCGCCGTGCGGGGGCGCCGCTTCCCCACGGCCCTCACGGGGACCCGGGTGCCCGGGTCCTTCCTGCGGCCCCGGCCCTAGAGCGACAGCGACCCGCCCGGGCGGAGGACGACAACCTCCACCCCCGGAGCCTTCTCCCGGGCCAGCCGGACGAACCCGTCCGCCGCCGGCACCAGCGTGGGAAAAGTCCCATAGTGCATGGGGATGACCTTGGCCGGCCGGAGGAGAGTCAGGGCCACCGCCGCCTGCAGGGGGTCCATGGTGAAGACGCTACCGATCGGAAGCAGCGCCAGGTCCAAGTGGTAGATCTCACCCACCAGGGTCATGCTCTCGAACAGCCCAGTATCGCCGGCGTGGTAGATCGTCTTGCCGTCCTCCAGGGTGAGCACAAAACCACAGGGCGATCCGGCCGCCGCCGAGTGGGCGGCTTGGGTCATGGTCACCTTGAGGTCACCGATGGCCACCGTGCCCCCGATGTTCATGTTGACGATGTTGCGGTCCTCCACCCCGGACCGCTTTAACACGGTGGCAACCTCGGGCTGAACGGCGACGATGGTGCCCTCCCCCTTGACCAGGGTCGGAATGTCGGTTCCGAGGTGGTCACCGTGGTCGTGGGTGACCAGGATGGCATCAGGCCCCTTGAGTTCGGCTGCCACCACGGGGCAACTGGGGTTGCCGGTGAGCCAGGGGTCGATGAGGACCGTCTTGCCGGCCGCGGTGCTGATCGCAAAGGACGCGTGACCCAGCCAGCGCACTTGGTGCGGCAAGTACTTCACTCCCTCCATCGGCGTCTCCTCGCTTCCTGATTACTCCACCCGGGCCCGGTTCGCCTGCCGGCGGCGGGGAAGGGGAGTCAGCGCCTCCTGCCGGATCCGGCCGGGGACGGCCTAGCCCGGCGAGACGCGACGCGCGGACGCCGTCCCGCCGGGAACGGCCCCTGCCCCTCCTCCCCTCCCCTGCCCCAGCGCCCGCAGGGCGTAGAAGGTGGCCCACTTGCTTGGCCGGCCTCGCCGGCCCGGGTTGACCGGCGGGCGCCGGGGGACGCGGTCCAGAATCCAGCGGCCGTCGGCCCGCCGACGCCCGGCCAGACGATCGATGGCCTGCCGCAGGCGGTGGTCGCCGGCCGGCTCCCCTGCCGCCAGCAGGGCCTCTACCGCCATGCCGGCGTCGTAGGCGTAACGGGGGTAGGTGAAGACGTCCCACAGGGTCTCCATGTGGTAGCCCGCGGCCGGCAGGCCGAGCCGGCCGAGGACGAAGCCGGCCGCCCGCCGGTGGGCGGAACCGCCGCGAAAGGCCGGGATCTCCCCCAGGGCGGCCAGGCTCCAGATGGCGCAACCCAGGCACCCCCTGGCGCTCCGGTAGCCGGGCGGTCCGGCAACCCCCTCGCAGGACCAGGCGCCATCCGGCCGCTGCAAGCTCTCCAGCCAGCCGGCCGAGCCGAGGACCCGGGAGTCCCCGGCGTAGCCCAGCCGGGCCAGGGCCCAGGCGGAACGCGCGGTGACACAGGGCACCGGCCAGCGTCCGGGGCGGCGGCGGCCGGCGGGGCGCCGCATCTGGTAGAACTCCCCCTCCGGTCCCTGGAAGGCCAACGCGAACTCCGCCGCCCGCTCCACCCAAGACTGGGTCCGGTCCAGCCCCCAGTCGGCCAGCAGCAGCAACACGAAGAAGGTGGCTCTATGTTTGGGTACGTAATATCCTGGCCCGTGCCAGGATCCGTCCGCCGCCTGGCTGTGCCGCAGTCTGGTCACGGCCAGCGAACGGAGCAGGTCGTCCCGTGCCCCAGCGGCATTTGGATCGCCCAGCAGGTCGGCCAGGGTGCGGTAGCGCACGGCGGGGTCGGCCGGCTCGGCCAGCCAGGCCAGAACCTCGTTCATGGCTCTCCCCCTTCGAGCTGGCGCAGCACCCGGGGCAGTTCCGCTAGCGAGGCGATCTCCCGGGGGCCGCCCCCTCCTCCTGGCCGCAGCCATATCGCCTTCAGGCCGGCCCGCCGCGCCCCGGCCACGTCGGCCCGGTAGTCGTCCCCCACACTGACCGTCGCTTCCGCCGGCGCCCCAATGGCGGTCACCGGCCGTTGGAAGACGGGCAGGACCGCGGCTGCTCCCTCCATCGCCTCTACCCGCGGCCCCCAGTCGAAGACGACCGCCCGGATGGTCAAGGTCGCCCCCCTTGCGTCCCGGAAAAGGAGTCTGGAGCCGGTCCGGCGAGAGTCTCAGCCGCCCGTGCCCGGGAGCTCCACCCGGCGAAAGCGCCAGCCGCTCTCCGCCCACTCCAGGTAGTAGACCTCGCGGCCCACCAGGCCAAGCAGGCACAGCGGGCGCTCCGAGACCGCCACCTCGGTCAGGCTACCGGTCTCCACCTGGCAGCAGACCAGGCGGCAGTTGCCCTCGTCGCCTCGCAAGGCCAGGATCAGGCATCCCGGCGGGCCGGCCATGGCGGTCGCGGCCCACACTCCTTCGGCAATGATGCGGGCGGAACCGGAGAAGAGATCCCTCACCAGAATCCGCCGCCCCTCGCCGGTGAAGGCGTGCGCTACCTGGCCGAGTACAAGGCTGGTGCCCGGCAAGAGGGACAGCAGACGCCAACCCTGTAGAGGATCGGTCTCCAGGATGGTCACCGTCCCGGTGCCGGCGTCCAGCACCCCGAAGCCGTGGGTGTGCCCCCCGCCGGTCCCGATGGCGCCCAACTCGACCACCAGCCGGTCGGGAGTCCACCAGCCCCAGGGGTAGTAGCCCCGTCCATCGGCGGTCAGCCGCTCGAGTCCCCCCGCCCGCCAGTCCCAGACCCAAAGGTCTTCTTCCAGGTCGTCATCAAACAGCGTGAAGTACACCCGCCCCCCGTCGGGCGAGAACAGCGGGCTTCTCACCTCCGCCGTCTCGGCCAGGGGGGCGATCCAGGTCTCGCCGGTCAGGGGATTGAGCGTGGCCAGCGGGCGGCCGAGGACCAGCCAGACCCCGTCATCCGACCAGGCCAGGGGGCCGACCCGGCCTTCGGCCAGGCGTACCAGGCTCCCGTCGATACCGCCCCGGTAGACGCCGGGGGGGTCCTCCATCACCACCGCGAAAGCGTCTCCCCGGGGGCTCCAGAGCAACTCCCAGGGCCCGGCTGCACCGGTGTCGAAGCAGGCCCGCTCCTCCAGTCCGGGCAGTCCCAGCAGCCGGAGGCGATCCCCGGCCACTCCCAGCAGGAACCCGCCGCCGGGCGAGATGGCCGGTGGCGGCCGGTCGGCCAACTCCAGGTCTCCGGCCGGAGACAGCGCCGGCGGGGGGCCCGGTGGCCGGGGAGCAGGAGTGACGGTCGGGCTGCCGCAGCCGGACAAGGCCAGCACCAGCATGAGCGGGAACACAAGCGGCCGGAGGTCGGGCAAGCGCGTTCCTCCCTCTGAAAAGAGTTTAGTGCGCCGGGCGGGAAAGCTCAAGGGGTGCTCCCCGGCGCCGGCAGGACCGCCGGGCCGGGGCCGGACTCCCGTCCTGTGGTCACTGGGGGACCGCGATCACCCACCAGACCTTCGTGGGGCGGTCACGCTCATGGTTGCCCGGCGGGCGATGAAAGAGCCTGGAACGGCGGGCGGACCCGGCAACCTTGCCGGATCCGCCCTCGTGGCGACCAGATCGATAAGCCGAGTTCAGTCGAGGATGGTCATCTCTCTGGGACCAGGGTTGCCCCATGGCCTCATGCGACCAACCCGAGGGGTCGGCGGGCCGCGTCATTCCCCTCCTATTTGGTCTTGCTCCGGGTGGGGTTTGCCTAGCCGGCCCGTCACCGGACCGCTGGTGAGCTCTTACCTCACCGTTGCACCCTTGCCCGTCAGGGACGGGCGGTACGTTTTCTGTGGCACTTTCCTTGGGGTCGCCCCCACTGGGTGTTACCCAGCACCCTGCCCTGCGGAGCTCGGACTTTCCTCGGGCACGGCCTCGCGGCGCTTGTGCCCGCGACCACCTGATCTGGTCAGCCGATCGGCTTATACTCGCCCCTTCATGTTAGCATGGCTAAAGCGACCCGTCAACAAATCGCCTTGGTCGCAACTCGGCCGGCCGTGGGGAGGCATCAACTTGACCCCGGCGGGTCCTTTGGGTCAGCTCGGCCCGGGGAACGTTGCCCCGGGGAAGAGCTCAGAAGATGATCGTGAAGACGGCTCCCTTTCCGGTGTTGCCGGCCTCAATCTTGCCGTTGTGCTGCTCAATGATGGACTCCACAATGGAAAGCCCGATGCCGTGCTTGCCCCCGCTGCCTTTGTAGAAGCGATCAAAAATGCGGGGAAGGTCTTCGCCTGCTATGCCGTCACCGTCGTCGATCACCGAGACGGTTGTCCTGCCGTTCTCCTGACGGCAGGCAAGGGTGATGGTGCTTCTTGCGTACCTGAGCGCGTTTGAGATGAGGTTTGAGAAGGCACGGGACATGCGCTTTTCATCGCATAGCAGGTTTACCGGCTCGCCATCAAACTCGAAGATGAACTGGAGATTCCGCTCCGCCGCCAGGCTTCTCTGACGCTCGGCGCAGTTTGAGAGGAGTTCGCGCAGGTCATGCTGTTCAGTTCTGCCGCTCGGGGTTATGCTATCAATCCGCGAGAGGTAAAGCAAGTCCTCAACCATCTCGCTGAGCCGATCGGTTTCGCCCATTATCACCCGGCTCGATCGCCTGGGGTCCAGAATCCCGTGTGCGATGCCTTCGGCGTTGCACCTGATAGTCTGCAGCGGAGTCCTGAGCTCATGGGACACGTTTTGGAAGAAGGTCTTCTGCTCCTTGTCGTAGGCATCAAGCTGAGCGGCCGCTTTGTTCATGCTCTCGGCAAGCTCTGCGAGTTCCCTATCCCTGTAGTTCAAGGCGCTGGTCGCGAAGTCTCCCTTCCCTATTCTCACTGCAAGCCGTTTGAGCTCTCTGACCGGTGCCGCGATCCTGTCCGACAGAAACATGGCGATGCCGAAGGCCAGAACCCCGGCCACACCCATGACCACCGAGAGCACGGTGTTTAGGCGATCGGAGAAGGAGGTGATGGCCGTCATGTCGATGTAGTATACCAGGTAGGACAGCCCCCCCGGCATCGGCACCGAGACCAGGTAATACTCCCTGTCGGAGACCTTGAGCCGCAGGATCTCGGCCTTCCGCAGATCCACCCCCTCGGCCTCCAACTGCGCCACGACGGCGCTTATCTCATCATGATTGGGGATGAAGTTCAGGCCGGGATCGGGGAACAGGAGTTCGTAGTCTTCGGACACGATTACCGCCTCGGCCCTGCCGATCGGGCCCCTCGGCAGCCTTCTCATGTCGGGGATGAACTCCGGCCTGTGGTCCGGCGGAGGCTGGCTCACGGGTGGGGGGCCTTGGACGTTCCCCATGTCACTTAGCACTTGGAGGGCCTCTCTCAGCTGTTCGTTCACGCTGGCCTTGATGTACTCGCCGACCAGCAGGTTGAAGACCGCCAGGACAACCAGGAAGATGGCGGCGATCAGAGACAGCACCATGACCAGAATCCGGGTGCGGATGCTGATCTTAAGCGTGCGGGTCTTACTCACCGGCCGGGCGTTCCTTAAGGCGAAAACCAAAGCCCCACACCGTCTCAATGAGAGTCCTGCTGCCCGATAGTTTCTTCCGCAGCCGCCGCACGGTGTCGTCGGCGGCTCGCGTTTCCACTTCGCTATTGTACCCCCATATCTTGTTCAACAGTTCCTCCCGGGATATGGCTCTGTCTTTGTGCTGGATGAGATAACACAAGAGATTGTACTCATTCGGCGTGAGCTCCAAGGGAGCGCCCTCAAGCACTGCGGTCTTGTTGTTAAGGTCCACTCGAACACCGGCATGCTCAAGAACAAGCGGCAGCGGAGTCTTCTTCTCCTTCGTATCGAATTCCATCCGGCGGAATATCGCCTTCACTCTCATGACAAGCGATATGGCCGAGAATGGCTTGGTGAAGTAGTCGTCGCTGCCGAGGTTTATCCCGGTGGCATATTCCAGCTCACCCTCACGAGCCGTGAGCATGATGATGGGAACGGTGCTGATCTTGCGCAATTCCGAGCATACGGCAAACCCACTGGACCCCGGCATCATCACGTCGAGGATCACCAGGTCGCTTGGCCTCTCCCGGAAGGCGGCGAGCAACTGGTCGCCGTCCTCGAAGGCGCTGACGCAATACCCCTCACTCTCCAAGAAAGACTTGACCACCTCGCGTATGTTCTGCTCGTCGTCGGCAATGTAGATGCGCTCGTTCATGCCCTTGTCCACCTCCCCTTCTATCGTTGCCCAGCCGGCAGCCAGCTTCACCCCGGGGAAGGCAGGGCTCTCCTCAGGGACCACCGGCTGCCACGTGTCTCCGGCCCTTGAAAGACGCGGCCAGGATGACGCCGGCAGTCATGACAAGGCCCCATGCCAGCAAGGGAGCCGCCGAGTTGCCTTCGCCGGTCGCCGTGAGGCCGGGCTCTTCTCCCGGCCGGATGCCGGGTGCGGGCTCACCGCGGCCACCCGGGAGAGGTCCCGGCGGCAGCACGGCCCCGGGTTGGCGGCCGGCACCCTCCCCGGGAGGCCTCACCGCGTCGCCACGGGGAAGCTGCGGCGCGAGGGGCCCACCCCCACCCAGGTTCGGCACTCTACCTCCGGCCATTCCCATGCCGCTACCGGCGTTGGTGGAGGGCAATTCCCCGCTGAGCTGCCGGTGAATTGACGTGGACATTGCGGCAGCGAGTTCAAGCAGCCCGGGGACGTTTCCGCCCAGGCCCGGCACTCCGCCTATCTGGAAGCCCTGGCGGCCCGGTTGGGCGGCCACCCCTGGCAGCTGCGGCAACACTCCTGCTTGATCTGCGTCACCCATGGCGCCGCCGGCAACGGTGCCGGAGATGCTCATCACAAACTGCTCGTAGGTGTAGAAGGCGGTGGGATCGGTCCTGACGTATTCCGAGATGAGTTCAAAGAGCCGCGCGGTTTCCGCTTCCAGATAGCCCCCGCTCAGGTACTCGGTGGCGACCCATTCGAGGTAGGCATGATAGGTCTCAAGACGTCGCTCATCCTTTAGGAGTTCGGCGATGAGGGGTCTATCGGCCAGTGGCCCCTGGGTCGGCTCGTCGATGTACACGCTCTGAGCATCGCCGTTGAAGCCGAAACCACCGAAGGCCATGTTCAGGTCCCATGGCAGGATGGTGAACACCCCGCTTCGCTCGTACAAGTAGTAGTTGTGGGCAAAGTTGCCCTGGTAGCTGTCGAAGTTGACGAGGGCCGTGCTGACGGCAATGTACCTCAGGGCCGCGTCGACGTCCAGGTACCTCTCGATGTCGCCACCGTTGTTCAGCGCGTCCAGCATCCTCGTGAGCTTGGACCAGTCGGCCTTCTTCAGCGTACTCTTCACCTCGAGGCTCGAATAGCCTGCCGGATCGGTGCCGTTGTACTTCAAGGTATTCCCCACCGACTTGTACAGATCTCCGGTAAGGTCCCCGAAGTTCCGCTCGAGATAGGGCTCAAGTATGCTCTCAACCGCGAGGTAGAGCCCGAAGTACTCGCCGTTCACATATACGGCGGCAGGGGCGAAGGCCGGCACGGCCACCCCCATCTCCTCGAATATCTGGTAGGAGAGATACTCCCGCATGTAGGAGGGATCGGAGAAGCCGTTGTTCAGGTTCAACTGGGTCAACCCCGCCAGGGTCTGGTTCTCTATTAGGCCGTTGAAGTTGAGCTTGAAGCTGTAGCGGTTGCCGCCGCTGCGGGCGACCGTCATGAGGCTGGAATTGCCCTTGGGCCGGATCTTCACGAACGGGTAGACGTCGCCGTTGACGGTAACCGTCGCGATCCGGAACTCCTCCTGGCGAGCATTTTCTATCATGTACGCCCAATCGGCTTCGCTCATCTCAATGCGGATGTCCATGACCTCGTCGCGCTGGAAATACCGGGTCACGTACTCGTCACCGTAAACGGTGACGACACCGGTGCCGAACATCCTGAAGCCGGCGATGAAGAGGGTCACCAGCCCGGCCATCACCAGGGACAGGGCCGCGATCTTCACGTCGACCGTTCGCTCAGGATGCATATTCACCACTGAAGCTCATCAGGGCCGCGTTGGTGACCCCCGGGATTATCGACAGCTCGTTCACAAACCT
This sequence comes from bacterium, assembly GCA_031082145.1. Lineage (GTDB taxonomy): Bacteria > Bacillota > Sulfobacillia > UBA995 > UBA995 > Ess09-15. The sequence goes on from JAVHLP010000008.1 coordinate 42,414, forward strand.
GGTCTCACCGGTTTTCAGGCGTATCTCGAAGACGAGTTCAATGCCTCTCGCCGCCGAGACCGTCTTGGACTTGACGCGGTACCGGGAGACGTTCCTCCTCATCAGATCCACGGCATCGCCTTCCGCCCCCTCGTCCGCGCAGTTGATGATCACGATGTAGGGAGTCTCGATCACGTTCTGGCTGACAAAGGCGATGAGGATAATGCCGATGATCACCGAACCCAGCACGGCCAGCGGGATCAGCCCCGCGCCCAGGACGATTCCCGCGCCGATGGACCAGAAGAGGAACACCAGGTCCATGGGGTCTCTTATGGCGGTGCGGAAGCGGATGATGGACAACGCGCCCACCATCCCCAGAGAGAGAACGACGTTGGAGGTCACGGCCAGGATGATGAGCGTCGTGAGCATGGTCAGAGCCACCAGCGAGACGTTGAAGGGACGCGAGTACATGACGCCCGAGAAAGTCTTCTTGTAGATCAGATAGACAAACATGCCCACGAGGAACGCGGCCACCAGGGCCAGCACGGCGTCGGTGAAGGAGAACCCGGTCACCTTCTCCAGGAAGCTGGACTTGAAGATGTCGTTGAACGTGAACCGCATTGGATCGGCTCCTCTCGCAGACTACGTGTAGACTCGGCAGGCGGCGTACTTCGAGACTGCCACCGGCGAGCATTTTCCCAGCTGGATGATGTCCTGGACCACTTCCGGCAGGAACCCGTCGAACTTCACCTCCAGGATGCAGATGCCGGGTTCCAGGGCCGGTGCGGTTGGGAGATCGGCATCAAACAGGTCGGTGGCGTTTATCGACGCCCTGACGTCACTGTCCAGGGTCACCCGCACGTTGCCGGGGCGGTGGAGGTAGGCCTCCCGCAAGTAATCCACAACCGTTCTGGGGAGCCAGCGTTCCGTCCTGACCTTCAGGTAGAACTCCCTCAATAGCACCTGATCCGAGTCTCTCAGGAAGGCGACCTCACCCCTGCAGATGTCCTGCACCTCTTCCCTGGTCACTCTGGCTCCGAGCTTCGCGGCCTTGCCGTAGTGCTTGACCTTCTTCTCCAGCCGGATGAAGCTATGGTCGTGATTGTACAAGCGGATGCGGAATTTCTCCTTCATGGGCGCCCCGTCGATCTTGTCCCGGAGTGCACGGTCCTCGGGGGTGTCGAAATACAGGCTCCGGACATGATAGCTGCCTTCCGGCCGGGCATGGGGGTCCAGGCGCAGGACGCAGGACAGCCTGCTCCTGAGAACTGCCGCGTCGGCCACGGTGATGATGTGTTTGAACTCGTTCCGATACGCCAGGTTGGTCACTCGGCGCCACCTCGCTTCCTCGCCCTGGCGGCCTTCTCACCTTGATTCTAACCGGGAACGGGGGTGGGAAGCTCCGAAAAGCAGCGGCGGTAATGCCGCGGAACTGCCGCAACCCCGCCCCCGCCCGGGAGGACCCTGGCGAAGCAGGATGGGAGAGCCGATCCGGCGAAAGGGAGGCCGCGTACGGTGGCCGGGAAAGGCCCACAATAGGCAATGGGCCCGCGGCCGTCTAAACGAACCCAGGGGTCAGGAGGCAGGCCGGTGGAAGATGTAGGTTGCGGCAGCGCGATCAACTTCATCCAGAGCATCATTGACAAGGACCGGGCCGAGGGCTGGAATGACGGCCGGGTGCATACCCGGTTCCCTCCTGAACCAAATGGGTACCTGCATATCGGTCATGCCAAGGCCGTCATCCTCAATTACGGGCTGGCCGTAAGGAACAACGGTCTGTTCAACCTGCGCTTTGACGATACCAACCCTGCAACCGAGAACGAGGAGTTCGTGGAGTCGATCATCCGCGATGTCAAGTGGCTGGGAGCGGACTGGGGCGATCGGTTGTTCTTCGCCTCCGACTACTTCGATCAGTTCTATGACTTTGCCGTTCAGCTGATTGAGAAAGGGAAAGCCTACGTCTGTGACCTGAGCCAGGACGAGATGCGCGAGCACCGGGGGACTCTCACCCGGCCGGGGCGGGAGAGCCCTCACCGCGATCGCCCGATTGAGGAGAACCTCGACCTGTTCAAACGGATGCGAGCCGGTGAGTTCGCAGCCGGCTCACGAACCTTGAGGGCGAAGATCGACATGGCCTCGGCCAACATGAACCTGCGGGACCCCGTGCTCTACCGCATCCTGCACGCGCGTCACCACCGGACCGGGGACCGCTGGTGCATCTACCCGATGTATGACTACGCCCATCCCCTGGGCGATGCCCTGGAGAGCATCACCCATTCCATCTGTACCCTGGAATACTGCGACCACCGGCCGCTCTATGACTGGGTGCTCGACAACGTGGATTATCAGCTGGTGCCGGGCGTTCGAGGACGGCCCAAGCAAATCGAGTTCGCCCGGCTGAACACCAACTACACCGTCATGAGCAAACGCAAGCTCCGGCGGCTGGTTGAGGAGGGCCACGTGAGCGGGTGGGACGACCCCCGCATGCCCACCATTGCCGGTATCCGCCGGCGAGGGTATACTCCCGAGGCCATCCGCTCCTTCTGCGATCAGATCGGGGTGGCCAAGAGCGATAGCGTGGTGGACCTGGCCTTCCTGGAGCACTGCGTCCGGGAGGACCTGAACCGAAAGGCCCCGCGGGTGATGGCCGTCCTCCGGCCCCTGAAGCTGACCATCGTCAACTACCCCGAGGGCCAGACGGAGTGGTTGGAGGTCGAGAACAACCCGGAGGATCCCGCCGGCGGCAGCCGCCGGGTACCGCTGGCCCGGGAGTTGTACGTCGAGCAGGATGACTTCCGGGAGGATCCGCCTCCCAAATTCTTCCGCCTGGCGCCCGGCCGCGAGGTTCGCCTCAAGGGCGCGTACATCATCAAATGCGAGCGCGCCCTGAAGGATCCGTCCACCGGGGCGATCATCGAGTTGCAGTGTACCCATGACCCGGAGACCAGGAGCGGGGGGCCCGGCAGCGACCGAAAGGTCAAAGCCACCATCCACTGGGTGTCGGCGACGCACAGCCTTCCCGCCACGGTCCGCCTCTATGACAAGCTGTTTCTGACCGCGGACGCCGAGGCGGGCCCGGAGGACCAGGACTTCACGGCCAACCTCAACCCGGAATCGATCGAGGTCCTCAACCAGTGCCGGGTGGAACCCGCGGTGGCCCACGCCACCGCCGGGAGCCGCTACCAGTTCCTACGGCAGGCCTACTTCCATGCCGATCCTGAGGACTCCCGGGAAGGCCACCCCGTCTTCAACCGCATAGTCAGCCTGCGCGACGACTGGGCCCGGGCACAGAAGGCGCGGTCACCCGATGGACCCGGCGACGGGACGGCAAGGTAGTCCCTCGTCGCGACTTCAGCGGCCGGCCTCCCTGGCTTCCAGCCGCCAGACCGTACCCCGCTTGGAGGGACAGGAGATCAACCAGACCCGCTTGTCAGTCTCCCAGGATGGCGCTCCTAACGAGCACAGGATGGCAGGGACCATGATGGATTGGATCAGGGCCCCGCACATCCCCGGCGGAGGTCTCCCCGTCCACTCGAAGGTCTGCCCCAGTTCATACTCACACTCTCCCCGCTTCTCCACCATATGACGATGTCCACCGGCACCCTTACTCCCCTGGCGACGCTCACCGGCCATCACCCCGGTCTCGCGTTCGCCGGGCCTGGCCGCGTTACCTCCCGCGTCCGACCGGGCCGGCATGCCGTTGGCAAAGGTGAACTCCCCTGCCGTGGCCAATCCCCCCCGGGGTGATGGCGGTGAGCAGTGGCGAGGTCTTCCCCCGGGCCGGCACCGACGAGTCGGGCAAGGGCGACTACTTCGGGCCCCTGGTGGTCGCCGCAGTGGCGATCGACGAGCCGTCGGCGGAATCCCTCCGGCAGGCAGGAGTGCGGGATTCCAAGCGCCTCTCCGACCGCTCGGCCCGGGATCTGGCCGGCCGGATACGTAGTTCTTGCCCCAGCGAGGTCGTGGCCATCGGGCCGGTGAAGTACAACGAGCTGTACGAACGCCTGGGCAACCTCAACCGGCTGCTGGCGTGGGCCCACGCCCGGGCCATTGAGAACTTGCTGGCCAGGACCCAGTGCCACCTGGTGGTGACCGATCAGTTCGGGGATGAGCGCTACGTCCGGGCGGCCTTGATGGCCCGCGGCCGGCAGGTAGAGCTCAGGCAGTTCCCGGGAGCGGAGGCCGACCTGGCGGTGGCGGCCGCGTCGGTGGTCGCCCGGGCCGGTTTCCTGGACCGCCTGGAGAGGTTGGCCGGGCGGGCGGGAACGGTCCTGCCCAAAGGGGCCGGCCCCGCGGTGGAAGCCGCGGCCCTGCTAATAGCCAGGGAAAGAGGGCGCGAGGGGCTCGAACAAGTCGCGAAGCTCCACTTCCGCACGACAGTACGGATCCTGCGACGGGCCGGGATGGCCTAGCCTTCGACCCAGCAGAGTATGCGCCCGCAACTCTCGCACTTCACAAGCCGGCCTTGCCGTGCCTGGCCCAGGAGGACTGGGGGCACTGCCACCCGGCAGCCCTCGCAGATGCCCCGGGCCAGCCGTACCGCCGCCACACCCCCGCGGCGAGGGCGGATTCGCTCATACTCCGCCAGCAACGGGGGGGCGATCGAGCCGGCCAGGGCCTGGCGCCGCTCGGGGATGGTTTCCAGGGCCTCTTCGACGGCCGCCCGCCGCTCGGCGTTGGCCTGCTCCGCCAGTCGCAGGGCGGCGCGCTCCTCCTCCAGGGTCCGGTTCGCCTCCGCCAGAGCGGGCTTGAGCGTCTCCAGCTCTTCCATGGCCGTCAGGGCCTGGTCGTCCAGGGATCCAATGGTGCCGGCGACTGACTCCAGCTTCCGGCGCATCTGATCCAGTTCCTTGGGGTTGCCGATCTCGCCGCTGTACAACTTCCGGTCCAATTCGCCCTGCTTGCGTTTGAGTTCGGCCGCCTCTTTCTCGGCCCAACCGAGTTCGCGGGTGAGTACGACCTGTCGCTCAAGGAGCTGTCTCACTCTCTCCTGCCGGGACTCGACGCGGCGGCGGGGCTCGTCTACTTCAGGAGCTTCCCGCAGGGACGCCAGCTCCCGCTCCAGGGCCGCCTGTTCCGAGTCCACTTCCTGCAGCCGCAGGAGAACGTCGCAGCCCCCGTTGCCTTGGGTCAACAGCCTACCCCCCTCGTCACGAACAGCTTCGCCGGGGGAACCTCTTCTACCTCCAGCCTCCCGCCCAAGCGGCTGCGCAGGGCGGCGGCGACCCGGGGGACAAAGCCGGCCTCGCTGGCGGCATGGCCCGGGTCCACCACGGACAGCCCCGCCTCGACGGCCGCGAGGGCCCGGTGATGGTCTACGTCCCCGGTCACCAGGACCTCGGCTCCCGCGGCCAGAGCCTCAGGCCAGAAGCGGCCGCCGGACCCGGGCACTGCGGCCACCCGGGTCAGACTGCCGGTCGACCCCGCCGCGACCCGAACCTCGGTTCCAAGAGCCTGGGCCACTGCCCCGGCGAAGGACTCCAGTGACCGGGGGCCACTGAGCCGGCCCAGCCGGCCCGGTCCAGCCCAGGGCGCGGGTGGGTTGGCCAGGGGATACAGATCGTAGGCGACCTCCTCGTAGGGATGCACCCGCAGCATGGCGCTGACAGCCCTGCCCGCCAGGTCCTCGGGCACAACGGTCTCCAGCCGGAGCTCGCGGGCGCGTTCCAACTCCCCCACCCTGCCGGCATAGGGCTGGGCGCCCTCTCGGGGCAGAAAAGTGCCGGTACCCGCCACTTGGAAGGTACAGTGGCTGTAGCGGCCGATGCAGCCCGCGCCGGCGGCCGCCCAGGCATCACGGATGGCCTCCTCGTGTCCCCGGGGCACGAACACCACCAGTTTCAGTAAGTGGCGAGGGCGGCCGGGGCCCAACACCTCTACCTCTTCCAACCCCAGGGTCCCGGCCAGCCAGTCGGCCAGGCCGCCGCGAGCCACGTCATAGTTGGTGTGGCAAGCGAACACGGCCGCGCCCGTGCGGGCCAGAGCGGCGATCGCCCGGCCGGGAGGAGAATCCGCCCGCAAGGAGGCAAGCGGCCGGTAGATCGGGGGATGATGGACCACCAGGAGCACGCCTTCCGCAGCCCGGTCAAGCACCCGGCGGTCGACCTCCAGGGCCACCACAAGCCGCAGGACCTCACCCTCGGGGTGGCCGAGCTGCAACCCCACGTTATCCTCCGGATCGGCCAGGGCCGGTGGGGCAAGTTCGTCCAGCACGGTGACGATCTCTCTCACCCGCATTCCTTCCATCTCTCCTCCAGCGGCCGGAGCAGCCGCACCTCCCGCCTGGCCAAGTCCATGGGCTCCACCTCCGGTGCGGGTAGCTTCGGCGGGGCGGAAAGGGCTTCCTCCGTCGCCTCTGTTGTGCCACTCGGGACTGACGGCTATCCCCACGGCAGGAATCGGAGCCGGGAGGACAAAGCATGCAGGCGGGAGGTGGAGTCCGTGGTTTCCTATAGCAGCGACGTCACTCCTTTCGCGCAGGCCCGGCAGCGTTACCTCGCCGCCCGGGGCAAGGCGGCGGTGAAAGCCCTGGCGGAGAACGCGTTCGATGCCCGCTTCCTGGCCACCGCCGAGCACGCCGTGGCTGCCGTGCTGGAGTTGATCCCCGCCGGCGCCCGAGTCGGGCTCGGCGGCAGCCTTACCCTGCGCCAGTTGGATCTACCGGCAGCGCTTGAGCGGCGGGGGGACCGGATCGTCCAGCATTGGCAGACCGGCCTTTCCTCGGAGGAGAGCTTGCGCCTCCGGCGCGAGCAGCTACTGGCCGACGTCTTCTTGACCAGTGCCAATGCCATCACCCTGGAGGGCGAACTGGTCAACGTGGACGCGGCGGGCAACCGGGTGGGCGCCATGATCTTCGGCCCTGGCAAGGTGATAGTGGTCGCCGGCGCTAACAAGGTGGTCAAGGATGTCCAGGAGGGGCTGGCCCGGACCCGCAACCTGGCCGCGCCCATAAACGCTTTGAGGCTGGGCGTGGCCACTCCCTGCGCGGAGCTTGGCTACTGCGTGGACTGCGCCCGGCCGGAACGGATCTGTCGCGTTGTCACCATAGTCGAGCGCCGTCCCACGCTCACCGACCTGACGGTCCTGGTGGTGGGGGAGGAGCTGGGTCTCTAGGGCTGGCTGAACCTGGCAGGGGGCTCTTGGCAGGACTGGCAGCTAGAGGGGTGAATCTCCCTTTCCCGAGGGGGAGATGGACTCGCGCCGCACCGTCGCCCTGCTGGTTCTCTGCCTGGCGCTGACCCTTGCCTTGCGGGCAGCCGGTCCCGATGCTCATCCCCCGGCCTGCCCGGTGGCGGGCGGGGCGGCCGCTCCCGTCCCGCCGGATCCCCTCGAGCTGTATGCCCGGCTGGGACTGGCCGATCCCGCCGCCCCCGAGGACCGGGCCTGGCTGGAGGAGTTGGCGGGGGGACTGGACGGTCTGGCTTACCATGCCTGCGTCCTTCTGGCCCGTTCGGGAGCAGAGGCCACTTACTTCCAACGCGCTCTGGACCTCCGCTACACTCCCGCGATCCAGCTTGAGTATGCTCGAGCCCTGGAGTCCGAGGGGCGGTCGGAGGAAGCCCTCATGGCCTGGCTGCGCATCCTGGCCCCGGGCGAGGCGCTTGAAGCCCTCCGCCGCCTGGAGCCGGATCCCGTGAAGCGGGCCGGCCACCTGAACCAGCGCCGGCTGGCGACGCAGGCCCTGGCAGAGTTGGGCGGCGAACAAGGGGCCACCGCGGCCCGCGAGCGAGCCCTGGCCCTGGCCCGGCTGGGCCGGCACGTCGAGGCTCTCCCCCACTTCCGGGCTTGGCTGGCGGGGAGCCCGGAGGACGCGGCGGTACTCCTCGCCCATGCCGCCTCCTTGGAGGCAGCAGGCCGCCTTACGGACGCCGCGAGGGAGTACCGGGCGTCAGGACCGGCGGGAGGCCTGGGGCTGGGGCGGATGCTGGAGCGCTCCGGGCGGCCGGCGGAAGCGGCCGAGGCCTACCTGTCCTCGTCCGATGTCAATGCCCACTGGCAGGCAGCCTTGATCCTGGAGCGCCGCGGGAGGGCAGCGGAAGCCCTCATCATCTACGGGGATCTGGCGTCCGGTAGCAGCCGGCTCGCTGGGGACGCCGCCTTCCGGGGAGTCGTGGTCGCCCGCCGTCTTGGGCAACCCGAAGGACCTTTTCGGGCGCTGATCGCCCCCACCTCGCACTGGGCCTGGCGGCTGGGATGGCGCGAGGACCCGGCCCCCCCGCCCCCGGTGGAGCCGGTGGAACCGGCCGCCCTGACCCTGGCCTCCCAGTTGGCGGCCGGCGCCCCGGGGCCGGGGACACCCCTGGAGTTAGCCCACCTGGAACTGGAGATAGCCCTGCCCCGGCTTGAAGACCCCGAAGCACTGGCCGTAGGCAACTGGTACCTGGAGAGGGGCGACTACCGCCGGGCCGCCCGGATCGGGATGGCCCTCCTTCCCCGCTTGCCGACCCGCGACGTGTACTTGCTGGCCTATCCCCTTGCCTACCGCGACCTGGTGGTGGACGCGGGGGTCGCCTTCGGCGTCGAGCCCTACCTGCTGTGGGCGGTCATGCGGGAGGAGAGCCACTACTCACCCTCCGCCCTCTCGGTAGCGGGAGCCCGGGGCCTCATGCAGGTTATGCCGGCTACCGGGAGTTGGCTGGCGGGGCGGATGGGGATCGCCTACGTGGGGCCCGAGGATCTCTACCAGCCCGCCGTCAGCGTGCGCATGGGCGCCTGGTACCTTGGGTACCTCCTGAGCCGCTTCGAGGGGTCGCTAGATCTGACCCTGGCCGCTTACAACGGGGGGGAAGGCAGTGTGCTCGGCTGGCTCGAGAGCCCTCTCTACCGGGATCCCCACGATTTTCCGGCCGTCATCACCTTCACCGAGACGCGTGAGTACCTGACCAAGGTGCTGGACACGTTGCTCGTTTACCGGTGGCTATACCCGGAGCTCACTGGGCCAGCGAGTTGACCAAGGCTTCGAGGTCGCCTGGGGTATTGTAGAAGTGCGGCGAGACCCTCAGGCAAGGTCCCCGGGCGTCGACCACGATGCCGTCCTCTAACAGCCGCTGGGCCAGGGCGGCGGGGCGGTCGGACTGGATGAAGACCGCCCCTCCCCTTTCGGCGCGATCCAGTGGCGACCGCAAGATCCAGCCCCGGTCCAGGCACTCCGCCGTCAAGTAGTCGGTCAGGTCGGCCACCCGGTCCCGGATGGCGGCGACCCCAGCTTCCAGGATGATCTCCAGCCCGGCGTGGGCCGCGTAGATGGAGCCCACCGCCGGTGATCCGGAGTGGAAGCGGGCGGCATCGGGGGCATAGTCCAACTCGGTTGAGAAGGCAAAGGGATCCGCGTGGGCCAACCAGCCGGTCACGGTGGGGAACAGCGCCTGCACCAGATCTCGCCGCACGTACAGGAAGGCCGTTCCCGGGCCCCCGCAGAGCCACTTCAGGGAGCCGCCGACGGCGAAGTCTGCGCCCATGGCAATGAGATCCACCGGCACCACCCCGGCCGAGTGGTATACGTCCACGAGCAGGTAGGCCCCTCGGGCATGGGCCATGCGGGCCAGGGCGGAGATATCCTGCAGCCAATGGGACGAGTAGAGCACGTGGGAAACGGCTACCAGGGCCGTGCGGTCATCGATCAACTGCTCGTACTCCTCCAGCGGGATCCGCACGCCGTCGGGAGTGGCCGCCCGCACCAGTTGCACCGCCGGGGCCTTGGCTTGCCACTGGTAGAGCAGTGTCGGGAAATCGAGGTCGGAGCTGACCACCCGGGGCCGGGCCCGGTAGTCCAGGCAGGAGGCAATCGCCGACAGGGCCCCGGACACGCTGGGGACAATGGCGATCTCCGGCGGCGTGACGCCCAGAAGCTTGGCGTAGAACTCGCGGAGCCGGGTGAGCTTCTTCAGCCAGCGTTCCCAGGCGGCGGCGCCGTCCATAGCCCACTCGTCCAGAAAGGCCTGGACGGCGGCCATCCCGGCCCGCGGCAACGCCCCCAGCGAACAGCTGTTAAGGTACACCTTCCGCTCCAGGATAGGGAACTCACTCCGGTATGAGACCAACCGCTGCACCTGAACCGCCTCCCCCCGCACAGGCAACGGGGCCTGGAAGCCCTTCCAGGCCCCGGGGATCCCCGATCCCGCTCCCTATTCAGCCCTTCCTGGCCTGCTTGACGGCCTCGGACAGCGCGGGGAGCACCTGGAAGAGATCACCCACCACGCCGTAGGTGCAGATCTTGAAGATGGGCGCATCGGGGTCCTTGTTGATGGCCACTATGATGTCGGACGAACTCATGCCGGCCAGGTGCTGGATGGCGCCCGAGATCCCGCAGGCCACGTACACCTTGGGGGATACCGTCTTCCCGGTCTGCCCCACCTGGTGGGAGTAAGGTATCCAGCCGGCGTCCACCGCGGCCCGGGACGCTCCGACGGCCGCTCCCATCGCCTTGGCCAGGTCGGACACGTACTTGAAGTTCTTGGGATCGCCCAGGCCACGGCCGCCCGAGACGATGATGTCCGCGTCCTCCAGGTTCACCGTCTCAACGTCCTCCCGGACGAACTCCAGGACCCGGGTGCGGAACACCATCCGGGAAGGATCCACCGTATGGCGGACCAGTTCGCCCGTCCGGCCGGGTTGGGGCTCCGCCTTCTTCATCACCCGGGGCCGCACGGTGGCCATCTGCGGCTTGCCGTGGCGGCAGTAGATGGTGGCCATGATGTTGCCGCCGAAGGCGGGCCGGGTCTGAACCAGCAGGCGCTCCTCCTTCAGGATGTCCAGCCCGGTGCAGTCGGCAGTGAGACCGGTGCGCAGCCTGGCCGCAATCCGGGGAGCAAGTGAGCGTCCGGTTGACGTCGCCCCGAACAAGCAGACTTCAGGCCGGTAGCTGGCCACGAGTTCGACAAACACCTGGGTATAGGGATCGTCCCGGAAATCGGCCAACTGGGGGTGGTCGGCCAGGTACACGATGTCCGCCCCGTGCTCGAAGAGGACGCCAACCTTCTCCTCCAGGTCGCGCCCTATCGCCACCACCGCCAGCGGGTCACCCAGAGTGTCGGCCAGCTTGCGGCCTTCTCCCAGCAACTCATAGACGACGGTGGCGAACTCTGCCTCCCGTTGTTCCCCGAAGACCCAGACACCACGGGCTGGAGCTCCCGCCTGCTCGGGGCGCTTCTCCTCTTTCTCCAGCAGGATAGCCTCGTACGGGCACTCGCCGACACACGCCCCGCAGAAGTTGCAGCTATCGAGGTCTATGACGGCCAGGCCGGCTTCCATGCGGATGGCGCCGAAGGGACACGCCGCGACGCAAGCTTCACAGCCCAGGCAATCATCTTGGTTGACCCGTATCTCAGCCACCGGCGTCCCCTCCCTCAGAGCACTCCGGCTCGCAAGAGCCGGTCCACCAAGGCATCCACCTGTTCGGCAACCTCACCGGACAAGATCTCCCCGCCGGCCCTCACCTCCGGGGTGAACACGCGGATGACCTCGGTGGGCGATCCGGTCAGGCCAATGCGGTCGGGGTCGACGTTGAGATCGGCGGCGGTCCAGACGGTTATCTCCTGCCGCCTGGCCCGCATCAGACCTTTCATGGATGGCAGCCGCGGCTCGTTGATCTCCTTGACCACGGTGATCAGGACCGGCAAGGTGGTCTCCACGACCTCGTAGCCACCCTCGACCATGCGTTCCACGCGGATGTGGCCGGGGCCCAACTCCGCGACCTTGCGCACGTACGTGATGTGGGGAATATCCAGCTGCTCGGCGATGCCGGGACCGACCTGGGCGGTGTCGCCGTCGATCGCCTGCTTGCCGCAGATGATCAGGTCCACCTCGCCGATCTTGCGGATCCCCTCGGCCAGGGTGTACGACGTGGCCAGGGTGTCCGAACCGGCGAAAGCTCTATCGGAGAGCAAGATCGCATCGTCCGCCCCCATGGCGATGGCCTCCTTGAGCGCCTCCTTGACCTGGGGCGGGCCCATACTGAGGATGGTTACCTTGCCCTCCAGCCGTTCCTTGATGCGGATGCCTTCCTCGATGGCGTAGGCGTCAAACGGGTTGATGATGCTGGGTACTCCCTCGCGAATCAGGGTCTTGGTCTCGGGATGGATCTTGACTTCGGTGGTATCGGGAACTTGCTTCATGCACACGACGACGTTGAGTCCAGCCAATACGCGCCCTCCTCAACCGGCATGGTCCACCCCGCGGCGCCTTGACCCGCGGAGGTCTTGCGGGATCTCGCTGGACCGGCACCTGTACTTTCAACGACCAGGCGTCTACTCCTCCTTCAGTGCCGGCAACCGCGCTGCACCATGCGCCCCGGCTTTACATAAACATGAAGAAAGCTCCCGCCACGTCTGGGGGAAGGGATATGGGTTTTCCCTGGGCGGAGGTGACCGAACTCCTCTCCCGGCAACCATCTGGGACCCTGGACCGGCCAGTCGCCGTACCCGTCTTGCCCGGGAGCTGCGGGGAGAAGCCGCTGGCGCTGATCGGGCAGGCCATCCGGGCGGGCCGCTACCAGGCGGCCCTTGGCCTCCTGGCCCGGGAAGGGGAGCGGTCGGGAGCCGCCGGTCCCGCCCTTGACCACGCTCAGTTTCAACTCCGGCTGGCAATGGCCCTCGCGTATGGGAGCCGGCCCGGCCGGCGTTGGCAGGCGCGAGCCCTGGCCCAACTCCAAGAGGCGACGCGGCTAGAACCAGCAGGCGAACCCGGCCGTCGCCTGAGGGCCGTGGTCGCACTCTACGGCGGTAACGCCGGCGAGGCACTCGCCCTGTACCCGGAACGGCCGCCGCCGGGGCTGGATCGGGCCCGGTGGGCGGTCGAGCATACCCTGATCGCGCTGGCGGCCGGCCGGCCGGAGGAGGTGAGACCCCGGCTGGAGAGTGCGGAACGGCCGGCGGGCTGGCCCTTGGAGCAGAATCTGGCCGAATGCCTGGGTGCCTGCTACTGGCACCGGGGGGACTGGGCGGCCGCCCTCACCTGGTGGGAGAAGGCCGTTGCCCTGGGCGTCCGCCGCCTGGTCGGTCCCCTGGGCCTGTGCTATCACCGGGCGGCGGCCGCCTGCCAGGATAGCGATCCCGAGCAGGCCCTGGCCTGGTGGGAAGCTGCGGCGCGGCTGCGGCCGATCCGGCCCCCGGGGAGGGCTGCCAGGCGATGGGCCCTGCGTCTGCGCTTGTTTCTTGCCTGGCGGGCCTGGGAGGCGAGCGACACCCGGACCGCCCTCTTGCACTGGCAGCGGGCCCGGGAGCTCATCCCCGGCCACCGGGGTGCCCGCCGGGGCGTGACCCTGGCCCACCTGGCCTTGGGCGACGGCAAGGCCGCGGCCAGGGTGGCAGGGGCGGGAAAGGCAACTGCCGGCGGGCGGAGTGGCGTCTACCTGCACCTCCTCCGGGCCAGCGCCCTGATCCTGTCCGGAGAGGTTGAGCCGGCCGCCGCCGACACCCTCCGGCTGGCCCGGGAGGGTGCGGCAGACGTCCGGGTGGACACCATGTGCGTGCTCTTGTTGCTCGCAACGGGCTGGGCGACCGATGCCGTCCGGCGCCTGGCGCCCTTGCTGGAACGCGATCCCGCCCCACCCTTGGCCGTCAAGGCCGCTGTCCTGGCCGCCCGCGCAACCGGAGACGTTAACCAGGCCGTTAACCTTCTGGGAGGGCTGCTGACGGCCGATCCCGCCGACCCCTGGGCCCTCTGTCAGTGGCGGGAACTCATGTTGGAGCAGGGCATCCGGGCGGCGGAGGAAGGCCGGCCGGGCGACGCTCGCAAGTACTTTGCCAGCGTTCTGCTTCAGAACCATGATGACCCTGAGGCGTGGTTCCAGACCGGGGTCTCCCACCTGGTGGAAGGAGACCCCGAGGCGGCCGAGGATTGCTTCTCGGAGGCGGTGCGCCACTCGCCTCGGCCGGCCCGCGTGCTCCTGGCGGTCTGTGACCGGCTCCTGCGGGCGGGCGAGACCGGCGCCGCCCGTCGTTACCTCCGACAGGCCCGCCGGTGCGAGACTTCGTCTTCCTTCGCCGTCGACGCCGCCCATCTCTGCCTGGCCGCCGGCGCCGACGACTGGGCGCTGGAAGTGCTCCGCGAGGCGGTGGCCGGCGGGGCAGAACCTGTGGGAACGGTTCACCAGATCCTGGCCAGCCTTCACGACAACGGCTGTCTGGACCGGGCCGTTCCCTTCCTGGAGGCGGCTCCCCGGTCCGTCTTCTCGGCCCGTACCTGGCTGCTGCTGACCCTTCTCTATATTGAGAAGCACAACTGGGCGGCGGCTGAGCGGGCACTGGACCGGGCCAGAACGGGGCCGAGGGAGGCGGCGTCCCAGCTGGCCGAAATCCATGCCTTCCTATCCCAGGCGGTGATCCTGGGCCGTGCCGTGGGCAGTCCGGATCGGGCGAACCTCGCCCGCAGCAAGGCCATCCTGCTCGAGGGTGTCCCTCGCGACAGTGCCGCCACCATCCCGTCCGGACAGGCGGTGAGCCTGGCCGCCCTGGGGATCCTCCGCGAACAGGCCCGGTGCGGCTGGGGTGTACCTCCCCCGGAACCCGGCCCCGAGCCTCCTCCGCAACCCCCGGCCGGGGATTACCGGGGGCCACGGCGGCCCCTGCTGGCCTGGTGGCTACAGGTGGAAGGGCGGACCGCGACCAGCAACCACGGAGACTGCCTAAAGGCCCTGGCCGCCCTGGGATCCGTCCCCGCATCGACCGTGACCGATGGGGAGGCGAGCCCGTCACGGGAGACCTTGCCATGACCTCGGTGGTCATCTGCCGTGACCGCGCCTTCGCCGACCAGCTGTCGCCGCTCCTGCCCGGGGTAACGGTGACGACCGCACCCGACCCGGCCGTCAAGTGGGACGTCGCCGTCCACTGGACTCCAGGCTTCGCGCCCGTCAACGCTCTCCGCCATCTCAACCCACCGGCAGCTCTTGAGCGGCTGGCCTCGTTGCCGACGGCCCGGAAAGTGCTCCGGCTAAACGGGTTGCGAACCCTACCCGGCTTCGGGCAAGCCTCCACCCCTTCCCTCGGGGGGGGCTTCTGCCGGGTACACCTCTTCGACGGCGCGGCCATCTCCGTCAGGGCCCCTGGGGGCCGGTACCACCGGCAGAATCTGGTGTCAATGGCGCTCCGGGCCCTGTACTGCCTGGGCCTGGATTTCGGCGCCGTCGACCTGCGCCCCCGCCGGTTGACGGCGACCGTCCTGCGCATCGACCCCGCCCCGGCTGTCGATGCTCCCCTGGCCGAAGCCTATGCCAGGGCGATGCTGCCGCGGCTGGCCGGCGAAACCGGCGACGGGGGGCCGGTCAAGATCGGGGCCGATCCGGAGTTCATCGTGTTCCGCCGGCGGGATGGCAGGCGCGTTCCGGCATCCCGCTTCTTCCGCCGTCACGCGGGGATCGGTTGCGACTGGGCCCCGGGGTTCCGTGGCTTCCCCCTAGGCGAACTCCGGCCCTCGCCGTCCGAGTGCCCTCTCCGGCTCACGGAAACCCTGGCCGTCCAGATCGAGAGGGCGAGGCGCCATGTCGGCGGCGATTTCGGTCTGGTCGCCGGAAGCCGTCCTTACCCGTCCTTGTACATCGGCGGCCACGTTCACTTCTCCGGCGTGGTTCTGACCGCCGACCTCCTGCGGGCCCTGGATACGTACGTCGCCCTGCCTGTGCTGCTGCTGGAAGCGGCCTCGCCGGCCAGCAGCCGCCGGAGGCGCTACGGATTCCTGGGCGATTGCCGCCGCAAGCGGCACGGCGGCTTCGAGTACCGCACCCTACCCAGTTGGCTGGTGTCCCCGGAGGTGACCGCCGCCGTCCTCTGCCTGGCCTACCTGGTAGTCCTGGAGCACCGGCGGCTCAGGGGGCGACTGCTGGTAGACCCTGAACGGCAGGAAGCGTTCTACCAGGCGGACAAGGAGACCCTCCGCCCGCTCTGGCCCAGGCTCTGGGCCGATCTCAGGGCGACGCCATCGTATTCTCGCTTCCGCAGTCCCCTCCGGATCCTCCCCGACCTGATCGAGCGGCGGGTGACCTGGGATGAACGGCTTGAACTGGGAGCAGCGTGGTCCCAGTACAAGCCCGACCAGGTGAAGGCCGAGCCGGCCATCACGGCTCTGGCCATGGCCCTCCGGCTCTTCACCCGCCGCGCCACAAAGTAGGAATCGGGTTCAGGCCGAGGCCAGGCGGCCTCGAGCCAGCCACTCCTCAACATCCAGGGGTTGACCGAACCGGATCGCCTCCGCCTGCAGGCGCGGGGACGGCAGTTCGGCGCCCGCCGGAGACACTTCGGTGGCCGCTATCCCTTGCAGGATGGCCTCCAATTCCTCCCGTGCCCAGGCTTGCCATTTCCTGGCCGGTTCGGGCTCGGGCGGCGACTTCTCCAGCATCCAGCTGTCCAGGATACTCCCAACGGCGCCCTCGAACTGGCGTTGATCGGTTGACCCCACCGTTCGCAGGAGGATCAGGGCCTGCGAGAGCTGGACAGCCGCCGTCGCCAGGATCTGATCTCCCCCTCCGTCGGCTGGAATGCGATCGAGGGCCTCCTGGGCCCTACGCCAGGCGCCGGCACGGATATGCTGGACGGCCACCAGGAGGTGGACCCGGGGGCTACCGGAAGTCACCTCCAGGGCATCATCGAGGACGGTCAAGGTCTTGCCGACATCGCCAATCCGGATGACCAACCGCAAGATGAGGGGAAGCTCCCGGGCGCCGGCGTCGCATTGACGCAGGCCGGCCTGAAGGCGTTCAAAGGCCAGTTCCGGCCATTTGTTCTCCAGACAGGTCTCGGCTATCAGCAGTTCCGTGGCCGCGGTGGGATCCAGTTCCAGGGCGCGGTCGAAGTAGGCGCGGGCCTCCTCCCGCCGGCCGACCAGGAGCTGGCAGCCGCCGACTTTCACCAGTGTCTCAGCAGAACCCGGCCGCACCCGGACCGCTTCGTCGAGGCAGTCCTTGGCGGCGGCCTCATTGCCCTGTTGGAGGTGTAGTAGCCCGCACCATATCCAACCATCGGCATCCTCCCGGTCCTGAAGCAGCAGCGCGGCGAAGGTCTGCATGGCCTCCTTCCAGTTGCCGGCCTTCCAGGCATTGATGCCGACTTCGAGGGAGTGCTGCCGCCACCGGGCGGCGGTCTCCGGGTCCGGCCGCAGCACCATTGCCCGCTTCCAGCCTTCGGCCTTCTCGCCGGGGGGCCGGCCGCCCAGGTCCACGGCCAAGGCCCAGCCCAGCGCGAGCTGGGGATCTCCGGGATGCTGGCCGTGCGCGGCTTCAAAGGCCGCCCGAGCCCCCTCGAG
Organism: bacterium; assembly: GCA_031082145.1. Lineage (GTDB taxonomy): Bacteria > Bacillota > Sulfobacillia > UBA995 > UBA995 > Ess09-15. Next base: position 59,625 of record JAVHLP010000008.1, read on the forward strand.
GTCTCCCCCCAACAGGCAGATGAAACCCTGGATCCGGCCCAAGGTGGCATCGGCCGGCAGTTCTCTCACCTGCCGGAGGGCGTTGACAGCCTCGCCAGCCTTGCCCTGGCGGGCCAGAGCTATCCCCCGGTGAACAGCGCTCAGCGCCCTCACGTGGCCATCTCCCGCCGCCCGCGCCAGTTCACCGGCCTGGCGCCACCACTCACCCGCCTCCCGCCACTCTTCCGCGGACTCGTGAACCAGCGCGAGATTGCCGGCGGCGGCGGCGGATTTCCGGGTCTCGAAGGAACGCCTCCAGGTATCCCCCGCCTCCTGCCGCCGCCCCTCCTGCCACTGCGCGTTGCCGGCCAGGAGCTCGGCGGTGGCCAGGAGATCGGTCATCACCGGCTCTCCGGGCTTGAGTTCCAACGCTTGCCGGCAAGCCCGGACGGCTGGCGCGTGATCACCACCGGCGAGGGCGGCCAAAGCCTGCTCTTCGTAGGCAGCCAGCAGTTTGACAACACTGGCGCCACCGGCTGCCCGGCGGTACTGGTCCGCTTCTTCCATCCGGCCAAGGGCCTCGCAGACATCGCCCAGCAGGCCCGCAACCTTGGTGGCCTCTCCGGGGAAGCCGTTCTCGGCCAGGACCTGGTACTGCTCAGCCAGCCAGTCCCGGAGCCAGGCGGCCGGCTCAACCGACCGGCTCAGATCGAGGACGTCGGCCCACCAGATCTCGGGGGGAGTTGTGGCCGGATCGAGAGGCTCTAGCGCCTCTTCCGGCCGGCCCAGGGCGGCCAGGGCCAGGGCCCGCAGGCGGGCCCAACCCCACCGGGGAATGGAGTTCTCCGCCGCCGCTTCGGGGGCCGTTAGCAGGTCCAGGGCACCGGAAGGGTCTCCCTGCCGGAGGCGAGCAAGGACGCAGTAGTAGCGCGTCTCCGGGGCGGCTCCATCCAGGTCTAACCCCCGGGCCAGGTCGGCCGCGGCGCCCGCCAGGTCCCCCATGCGGTAGCGGCACATCCCGAGCTCGTGAGCGTAGCGAGCGCTCGCGGCGTCCCACTGCACCGCCTCTTGGAGCGCAGCCAGGGCTCTCGCCATGGCCTGGGCAGTGGGCTTTCCCCGCAGGAAGGCTCGGCTTCTCTGGTAGTAGGCCCTACCCATGCGCTGCTTGACCGCGTCCACCAGTGGGGACTCGAGGTCCTGATTATTCGCCAGGAAGCCGCGCCAGACCTTGATCGCCGCGGCGGGACTGCCCTTTGCCATAAGCCTGTCGCCCCTGGCTACGAGTTGGGGAAGCTGCCCGGTAGACACGGAGGAGTGGCCCCCTTTTTCATTGGGTTGGACCACTATATTCCGCTAGCGGCCAACGGGTGACGAGAGTCCCGGGTCGCCCGGCCCAGAGCGCCGGGGCCCGAACAATGGCCGCTTACCCAGTCTCTCCACGGCGCCACCATCGATTGACCACATCTCCCCGCTAAACTCTCTCGGGAGGGGGATGCTGGTGAAGCCGAGGCCACTGCCCTGGCAGCCGATCGCCCGAAACCTCACCCAGCTCGGCTTCTTAATCGCGGTCCTCTACGCGGGGATTGGCCGCCACTTGGGCTGGCGGCTGCCCACGGTGGACGCCATCTGCCCCTTCGGCGCCCTGGAAGGGGCCTGGCACCTGATCGCCCATGGCCGGTACCTGGGCAAGCTCTTCCCTTCTAACCTCGTCGTGGCCGGAGCCGTCGCCGCCTCCGTCTTGCTGGCCGGGGCGGCCTTCTGCGGCTGGATCTGCCCCCTGGGGACGCTCCAGGATTGGCTGTCCCGGCTGGGGCGACGCCTCCGGCTGCCTGTTCTCCGGGTGGCACCGGCGGTTGAGCGCCGCCTGGCCCACCTTCGCTTCCTCACCCTGGCCGTGATCCTCGGGCTCACGATCCACGCCACCGAACTGGTCTTCAGCGAGGTCTGCCCTTACCGGGCCATCTTCAGCGCCACCTGGCTGTTTTCGCCGGCTTGGCGGGACTGGCCGGCCTACGCCCTGGCCGGCGCCATCCTCCTGGCCGCCCTGTTTGTGGGCAGGGCCTGGTGCCGCTTCCTCTGCCCCCTGGGGGCTGTCTTGTCCGTGGTCTCCCGGCTCAGCCTGGCCCGAGTCAGGTGCAACCCGGAAGCCTGCACCGGTTGCGGGATCTGCCGGCAGGCCTGCCCCATGAACCTCGATCCCCAGGCTGCCCCTGGCCCCGCTCCTTCCTGCCTGGCGTGCCTGGAGTGCGTCAGGGCTTGCCCGCGACCGGAGGCCCTGGCCCTCTCCTGCCGCAGGCCGTGGCTGTTGCCCCGGCCTGCCCAGCCGCTGCTGCCGTTGGCTGCCGTTCTCGTCTTCGCCGGGGTGATCGCCCTCGCCAGCACTACCGGGGTCTGGGCCACCTCCGGCATGGGGCAGGCCTACCACTCCGCCCTGGCCTCGGGCGAACGCCTGGCCCCGGAGGATATCCGGGGCTGGATGACCCTGGCCGACGTCTCGCGGGCCACCGGCGTACCGCTCGAGCACCTCTACGCGGCGGGACAACTCCCCCCGGACCTCTCCCCTACCACTCCCCTGCGGGAGTTGGAGCAGCGGCTGGGATTTGAAACGCAGGATGCCCGGCAGATAGTGGCCGACTACTACCGGGAACACCCCGACACCCGCATCGAGCCTGCCGGCCCCGCCCCGGTCAGGCTCAGGGGCCGTACGACGTTGGACGAGATCGCCACCGGGTACGGGATCCCCGGGGACAGACTACTGGGGCTCCTGGGCCTACCCGCCACCACTCCGGGCTCCGCCTCCCTGACATCGCTGGGGCTCAACCCGTCAAGGGTGCAAAGGATGGTGGAAGCCGGCCTGGGCGACCGGTAGGGCGAGGCGAGCCGTCTCTCGTCACCCTCCCCCCGCCTGCCACCGGAAGCGGAACAGGCAGCGTTGATCGCCCCGGGCCAGCAGTTCCGGACGTTCCAGGACCATGTCGGCGTTGAAGGCCCTCACCCGCTCGATGTCGGCCGCGCAGAAGAGCGGCTCCGTTGCCCCGGGCAGTCCCCGCTGGGCCAAGTGTAGTGCTAGCGGGCAGCGGCTGACCTCCACCTCCACCCCGTCATCGTCCAGCCTGAGGGTCCGGTAGACGAAGCCCCGCTCCTCATCGGAGGGGTTGAACAGGAAGCGATGGAGAGCCTCCATGTCTCTGGCCTCGCCACGGGCAGCCATCTCGCCGGCGCGCGTTTCGGCAGCGTCGGCCGCTTGGCGATGGTATATGGCGGCCAGGACTTCCAGCGCGCGGTCGTCGCCCGCCTGCTGGAGCGCGGCCAGGAGACGGAACAACAGGTCCCGGTAGTAGAAGCCGGCATCCACTTCCCCTCTCTGGCCGCCGGTCGGAAGGGAAAACCCGTCTAACAGATCCTGAAGATCTGCCGTCCGGTGGTAAAAACGCACCACCCTGGCGATACCCCGCAAGGTGTCGCTGACGTCCGCTCCGGTCACCGCCACAACGAAGACCGGCTTGCCGAGAGCATGCCCGTACCCTGCCTCGATGCCTAACCCCACCCCCTTCTCGGAGAGCTCGACCAGGACGACATCCGAGGCCTGGATGAGGTCAACCGTCCTCGCCATCAGGTCCCGACAGGAGTATCGGCGGCCTCCCCATTCTTCCAGGTCGCGGGCCACGCACACGACCCGGTGCCCGCGAGCCCCCAGGGTAGCGATGATCTCCTCCACCAGCCCCCGGTTGCGGTGGTCGGCGTGATACTTGATGCTCAGGAAGATCTGCACCCCGATCCCTCCCCCGGCCCCCCCCAAGCCCGGTGCAGGCCGGCGTCCCTCACTTCGCCGCTCGGATCGCACTGTCCTCGGGCCGGAGGCTGAAGCCGGGCTAGCGGGGTGTCCCACGTTGCCCCTGCCGACGCACAGCCGCATTCTTCTGCATTTTTCGCCTTCCCCCGGCAGGAATGGCAGCATCGGGCACGAAGTAACATCGCGGTATGCGGTTTCTTTTTTGGCCTCCCTTCCTCATCAGAGATGAGTGGTGGTGAGGAGCGGGAACACGGGTGGCCGATGGGAGGGTTGCTCATGCCTGAGCTCTGCAAGGTGTCAGACGTGGTCCTGGCCCTGGACCGGATCACCGGTGGCCGCGTCGTGACGGAGACGGCTGATCTGTTCTCGGGTACCAACCGGTTTGTGGTCACCAAGTCGTCCGGAATCCCCGGCAAGGCGGTCACCGAGACTCCAGGCTTGGTCTTCGGCGACCCCGCACAAGCGGTGAGGCGCCTGGCGGTCAGCATGACGCTGACCGAGTCCCAACTGGAACTGGCCGGTGCCACCGGCATCGACGCCATCGTGGCCCACCATCCGGTGGCGGACGCCGCCAACTCGGGGGGAGTCCCCCTCAAGAGCTACGTTTCGCTTTACAGCATCGCCATCCTTGAGCTCCACGAGGCTTTCCACGGGCTGCACCCAGGCCTCCCCTTCATCCACGGTCACCGCAGCTTCCGGGTTGACGTAGCTTACGGCGGCATACCGGGCAACGTCATGTATGTGGGTACCGCCCTGGAGGGTGTCAGCACGGCCGGCGATGTCCTGACCCGGCTGGAGTCTTTCGGGGGCTTTGACGTCGAACATGCCTTGCTCCAACAGGAGCGGGAACTCAGGGGCAACGACAACATCCAGGAGACCAACGCGGCCACGGGAGCCTGCATCCTGAACGGAAGCCCCGCAAGCCCCGTGAAGACCATCCTGCACATCTTCCCGCACACTGGGTTCAGCGTGGCCCATCTCGAGCAGGCCCTGCAGGAGCACCCGGAGATCGACACCGTGGTCGCTTCCATCAGCCGCGTCCGGCCCGGTCACCCCCTTGTCGAGAAGGCAAACGAGCGGGGCCTGACCTTTGTCCTGGGCAACACTCACGCCCTCGAGATCCTGGAGAACGGGATGCCCCTGGCGGTGGCCCTGGAAGCCCTGTTGCCGGGAGTAGAAGTGCTGCTCCTCCGGGAGAGAGCGACGCTGGTACCCCTGGTTGCGGCCGGGACGCCGGCAATTCGCACCTACGCTCGCGATATTGCGGAGCGCTTCCTGATCCCCGACCGATCCTGACGGGAGGTGAGATGCCAAGCGAACCCGATTCCCCAAAGAGTCACAACACGCCTTCATCAGAGGAGGTAAGGTGCGTGAGCAAGCCTGCCAAGCGACCCTTCTCCAACATTGAGATTGTCGGCTTCTGTGTTCTGGGCCTGGTCCTCCTGGGGCTCTTCTTCAACCCGGGCTTCGTGGGCGGCATCTTCAACGCCATGGTGAACCGGGTGAAGGCGGTCGTGGTGGACATCTACCTCATGGGCACGCTGGCCGTAGCCATCATCACTAGCGTGATCATGGGCCGGGTCCTGGAGCGGCTCGGCCTCACCGACGCCTTGCTGCGGGTGTTCATGCCGGTCGCCTCGTGGCTGAACATCAACCCCACGGTGGTCGTGCCCGGGGTGTACAATATCCTGGGTGACATCAACGCCGCCGGCCGTATCGCGGCTCCGGTGCTCAAGAAGGCAGGAGCGACCAAGGACGAGCAGAAGATCGCCGTCGCTACCATGGTCAACTCCCAGCAGTCCTTCTCCACTTTCATGCTCGGCCTGATCGCCCTCACCGCTGCGGGCATCTGGGCCTTCCCGGTCGTCATCATCGCCATCTTTGGTCCTCTCGTCATCGTACCCTTGCTTCTCGGCAAGACCATCTACCGCAAGACGAAGCGGGTGGAGCTGGCCGAACTCCCCGCCTTTACCCCGAAGACCGGCGCCCTGCCAACCTTGTTTGGCGCCGGCCGGGAAGGGGCCGAGCTTGTGTTCCTGCTGATCATCCCCGCGGCCACGGTCGTCTTCGCCATCATCGGCGCCCTGGACTTCATCGGGATCTGGAAGTCCATCGAGGCCGGGCTGACCAGCGGGCTGCAGGCACTGTCCATTGACCCCCAGACCGGCATTCTGTCCGTGCTGGCCTCGCCCACCCTGGCCATGAGTATCTTGAAGGACAACGCCGCCAACCTCGCCCCGGCCATGGTGCTGGGGTCGTTCGTGCTGGCGGCGTCCGGCCTGCCCCTGCAGGTCGTGTTTGGCCAGGTCCCGGCCGTATGGGCGGCCAACTCCGATCTCAACGAGCGGGAGGCCATGGAGGCCGCCGTCATCGGCAGCGTGTTCCGCGTGATCACTGCCGTGGTGCTGGCCCTGGTCCTGACCCCGCTACTCATGATCCGCTAGCCGGATACGCAAGAACGCCCCCTCCTTCAAGAGGGGGCGTTCTGTCTTCCTCCGAACTCAGTGCAGCAGGGGCTCGAGATCCACCACGAACGCTCCCCGTGACTCCCAGTCTATCCTGACGTCCGGTCGCCCCAAGGGTATGTCCAGCGATCGGCCCTGCTCGGGATCGGTGATCCGCAACGAGAACTCGCTGCCGAAGAGCCCCACGTCGAGCACGGCGTTGGTGTCGACGTGTAGCTTGAGCCCCCGGTAGTTGTCGCCAATCTCGCTGCTGACGGCAGGCAACGCTTCCAGCGGCCCCAACCCCAGCCCGGCAGCAGTTGACTCGTGGCCATAGGCCGCCTCCCGCCCACAGGCGGCCACCCGCTTGCCCAGGATGACCATTCCGTTTATCAGGTAGCGATCCAACCCCCGGCTGCCCGCCACCGGCTCGCCCGACCGGGTCAGGTGGAGTTCGAACCGGGTAGTGTCGTCCACCGACAACGAGGTCTCGGTATAGAGCTCCACGCCCAGCTTCACCTGCCTCACCCCCTTCCGCTGGCCGCGTTCCAGGCTATGCGGGACATCTGTCAGGGGTGAGCGGGCGGGCCGATGGGACTCAGTCCAGCAGCTCGCGCAGTCGCCCCATCTGACGCCGGAGTGCCCCGGGATCACTGCGGATCTGATCCTGCTCTCTCATGCCGCCGTACTCCAGGGTCAACACCCGCGGCCGGCACCGATGCAGCGCCCACCGCAGCAGTTCGTAGCCTTCGCCGCCGATCTCCTCGTGCCAGTCATCCAGCACGCCGTCGACGACCGCCGGCCCGGAGATATGGATCTCCTCCACGCGATCCAGCGGCAGCCAGGAGAGGTAGTCCCCCACGGTTTCGCCCCGGTACCACGATGTGACCTGCGCATGAGCCAGGTCCAAGAGGAACTGGCAGCCGGCGGCGTCCACCACCCGGCTGATGAACCGGGGGTCACCGGTGAAGGCGGGGAATGCGGGTTGCCCCAGGGCGGGCACGCCCACCGGCTCGTTCTCCAGGTGCACGGGCAGGAGGGTGGTCGCCTCCAGGATTCGCACGTCGGCAACGATCCGCTCTAGGACGATGTCGGCGCCGACGGCTTCGAGATCCATCGCCGGGTAGCCGAGATGTACGGAGAGATAGCGGGAACCGGCCAGCTTAATAGCTTGCAGCAGGCTATGCGGGTCGAACTCCCCGGCGAAACGGTCATCTCCGGGGCTCGAGGTCTGGACTAGCCCATGAAGCAGTATTCTCCCCGCTTGGTAGAGCCCTCGAAGAGCGTCCTGGTGGGCGAGCAAGGTCCGGGGGTACATTTTGACCAGGTCAACCAGGTCCGGTTCTCTCTCCAGCAGGGCCAAGAGCGCCGGCGAGCAGTTTGCGGCAAGCAGGGTCACGGCATCAACCTCCCGGGACTATATGACGGAATCGGGGGCACAACGGTCTCGACGGTCAGGGAGGCCGGTACTCGACCCGGCGACTCATACCGCAAGGCCGCCACCGGCTCCATGCGCGCGGCCCGCCGGGCCGGCCACATCCCGAAGAACAGCCCCACCGCCAGTGAGAAGCCGAAGGCTAGTCCTATCCCCCACCACGATGTGGCCACGGGCAGGTGGCGGATGAGCCGGGCGGCCAGCCTGGCTCCCCCGATCCCCACGGCGATCCCGATCAGCCCGCCGGCCACGGAGAGAACGGCGGCCTCCAGTCTTTGCTGCCGTTACTCCTTCGGCCGTGAGCACGATGGGTCCGACGGCATTACGTACCACCAACCCCGGGAGAGATGACGATGTCAGCATCTGTCTCCCCTGCGGCGTACGGCGCACGCTGGACGCTGGGCAGGAGGACTACTAGTGCTGACTTCGAGACCAGAACCATCTCCCTCCTCTCGCGTGGGAAGGGCTTGGCCCAACCCCTCGGCCTAACGGCACCTGAGGAGCGGGGTATGGCGCGACGCCGCGTCATACCCCTCGCTCTCCATGCGCTTGTTCGGCACACCGAGATCGCGCCCGGCACCTCACTTCTGCTTCTCCGCCGCCCCTTCCATCCGCAGTTTCTGCAAGAGTGGCGCAGCTTCCATAATGCTCTTCAGTCCTGCCTGCGGGACACAAGCGAGTCGCGAGAGCATGTCAAGGTCGTCACGATGGGCAAGTTTCCCATCACATGCACAACGGGAGTTGCATGGGCACTGGCTGCCGTTCCGTGAATCACAAGGGCAGTGACCCTCACAGCATTTCGATGCAGCTGATATGTCGAAGGTGGGTAGCTTCGCCGCTGCGAGGGCCGGCACCACTGCGAGTGATAGCTGCTCAGCAATGCTCTTCGCCAGCGCGCTCAACTCCTCCGTCCTGAGGACCTCTGACATCATCGCCAGCTCCTTTCGTTCGAAGGCTCCTCCCTTTCCCGTCACAGCCGCGTCACACCAAAGCATCACCTCCTCCCGTCTGGCTGGGGGCAAACAGAGTGCATAGCAGCTCATCGGCCGTGATATTGCGGGTGAGGAAGCATCGTTGCAGTGCCTCGGAGCCTATCACAGCCTGCAAGCCGCCCAGCGCCGCTTTGGCGATGCAGTCGCCGCCGCAGTTCCACTTCACGAAACAGTCTCGACACCGCTCAATCCCTGTGACGTCGAGGCTCCTGAGCCGGCGCACCTTGTTGTTGTCAAGGACGAACGCATTCAACGATGGGTCGTAGCACCCATAGATGAACATGTCCCCACGAGGATCTGATAGGTCAAGAACTTCGTAACAAGAGGACACGAATCCGTCCGTTGAGACGCAGAAGTTCAAGTCGGGTCCGTAGGCGCTACAGAAGCTCGATCGGAGACCATCCAACCGGCAACTTGACAGGCCGATCTGCATTCCGTTCTGGCGTCCAAACGCACTGGCTTCTCGGAAATGGATCAAGAACTTCGACATGAGATCGGAGTCTGCCAGACCAGCGTCACGAGCACGCCCGGTCTCGCACACCGGCTCGAAGTTGATGTACCGGCATTTCGTCTTCTCGCGGACAAACACGGCAAAGTCCTTCATGCTCTGTACGCCGATGGAAGTGACCGTGCTGCGGATGCAGTAGTCCACATGGTGCTCCTCCAGCAGCCTCAGTGAGCGCATGAGCGTCTCAAAGCTGCTCGCGCCGCTCCGCAATGGCCGCTGGACGTCCATGATCTCTTGTAGGCCATCCATTGAGATACCGACACGGAAGCCATGCTCTGCGAGGAATGATGCTTTGGCCGTGCTCAGAATGCCATTAGTTACCAACGAGAACCGCGGGGTTAGCCCCTCTCGATCGCAGAGGTCTTCTGCCAAGAGCACCGATTGGCGGAGAAGGGGCCAATTGGCCGTGGGCTCTCCCTGGCCGTGAAACTCGACCTCAAACGTGTCCTTCGATCTGGCAACCGAATTGTCGAAGACAGTGCGCAGGGCCGCTTCTGCCGTCTTCCAAGACATTGCGCGGGGGCTGTCGCCACCGTGAATGTAGCAGTAGATGCAGGCCATTTGGCAAGCCGATGTAAGCGAGAGCGTAAGCTGTGTGGGGAGAAAATCATCTTCTTGATGCCCATTGCACATGCGAGGGTGCAGTCTTGCCTTCGTATCGAGGAGACGGATCAAGTCCTCATCGGGCTTGATCTCACATTCCGAGAGGCACGTCGACATTGAGGCGGTCGGATTGAGCAAGATGCTGGCGAGACCCGCGCCGGTAATGAGGACCAGCAAACCCTGAAGGGGAGAATACAGCAGATACCCGTCGAGATAAGGTATGGCAAACAGGTCGTCTCCTACCACGAACCAGGAGTCGCTACCGTGGTACCGAACGCACTCACTCAGCCGTGCTTGGAGTGCAGCCTCGGTTGAGAGTTGTTGCAGCGACAACGGAGCGCGCTGTGCCATTGAGTGTCACTTGCCTTTCTGTCCTGTACCTGCCGGAGGAAACGCTCTGAGCGGCTTGAAAACCACCGAACCCTGGCTCCGCGACGTCGCAGCCCATGCCTGCTGCCAATATCTGGGTTCACCGTGTACGCGGTGACTCCTCTTTGTAGCCCGCTGGTTGGGTCGACACCGTCAACGCTTCTGCGCGCTCCCGAGTCCCGCGAAGGACATGGGCCAACAAGGAGGTCGCTTCCTCCAGGTTCATGGGCGGGAGGGGAGACTGGAACCTACCTGGGCATGCCGCCGCGACTCCTGCGGTGTTGGCTGTCTGAGTGAACCGAGTCCCCACCGAGAGTGCCCGCCAGTATGTCGGTTCCGAGGGCACGATAGTGGCAGCTGCCCGTGAGCCCCGTGACATCGAGCGTTCACTGCGGCGGGCCGACGGTTGGCCGCGCTAACCTGCGTCAACCGTAGTGCATCGGACTGGGCACCGACGGCCGGTGTCAGGTGGAGCGGATGTCAGCCTGTCGTCTTCCCGGCAAGGGACGCTGGTGAGGTTACCACGAGTAGCAGCGGAGCTCGACGTTCACCTCATCGAGGCTGAAGTGGTCAGGGTCCCACGGCCCGCCAAGCCACGCCACCATCTCGTCGTGCTCCTCGCGGGCGGGATCGGCGATGATCTCCAGTAGGCGGTAATAACCCCCGATGCCGCCGCAGTCCTCGGGCGGGCAGGCTCGCCGCCCGGCCAGGCAGGTCGGGCAGGTCACACTCTCCTGGGCCGGCAGGATCCGCTCCACCTTGACCGAGTGCCTCCAGCCGTCCCCGTAGTCATACTCGTACAGGAACGTGCTCCCCTCGAAAGGGACCAATCGCTGCAGCACCGCCCTTGTGGCCTCGCGCATGTCGAACCAGGGATCGTCCTCGAGTTCCTCACCGTACTCCTCGCCGGCAATCCTGAAACGGTACAGATGGCAGTTCAGCCACCCCATGGCGATCTGAATGGCCATGTGCAGCCCGGCCAGGGTAATGTTACCCGGCACCTGGAGCCGCCGCCAGATCGGGGGCTTGCTGCCGCCGAGAGTGACTTTGAGCTGGTAGACACGCCTGGGTGAGGCCCGCCGCGTCCGCTGCGGACCCGCTTGCCGCCCGATCTCCTGTTGCCGTGACAAATCTATCCCATCCTCTGCCGCTTAGTCGTGTCGAAGGGCCGCCACCGGCTCCATGCGCGCGGCCCGCCGGGCCGGCCACACACCGAAGAACAGCCCCACCGCCAGTGAGAAGCCGAAGGCCAGTCCTATCCCCCACCACGATGTGGCGACGGGCAGGTGGCGGATGAGCCGGGCGGCCAGCCTGGCTCCCCCGATCCCCACAGCAATCCCGATCAGGCCGCCGACCACGGAGAGAACGGCGGCCTCGACCAGGAACTGTAACAGCACGTCCCGGTCGCGAGCGCCGACGGCCTTGCGGATCCCGATCTCGTGGGTGCGCTCGGTGACGGTTGCCAGCATGATATTCATGATCCCGATCCCGCCGACGATCAGCGAGATGCTGGCTATCCCGGTCAGGACCCCGGTCAGGATGGTGAGGACGGAGTCGATGGCGTCGATCATGGCCTGCTGGTGCAGGACCCCGACCCCCGCGCCGCTGTGGCGTTCCTTCAGGAGGCTCTCGATCTCGTCCGCCAGCGCGGCGACCTTGGCCGTGCTCTCCGCTCTCACGGCGATGTGGCCTAGCTCGGTCCGCAGGCCCAGCTCATCGGCAGCTTCCAGGCTGATATAACTACGCCGGTCGAAGTTGTACATGAGAACCGACGGCTGCGGGGCAAGCACGCCGCGGACCGTGAAGGCGGTATCGGCCAGCAGTACCTCCTGGCCGACGGCGCTCCCACCGGGGAACAGGGAGACCGACAGTCTGGCTCCCAGGACGATCCCCCGGCGGTCACCGGCTGCCAGGAAGCAGCCGTCGGCCAGGGACAGGCGGAAGGCCGCCTCCGCAGCCGGTTCGGTCGCCACCACGGTGCCGGTCACCCGCAAATCCCCGGCCGCCAGTTCACCTGAGGAATCCGCCACCGAGCAGGCTGCCAGGACACCCTCCAGCCGGGAGATGGCAGCGGTATCGGCCGGGGTGAGCCGGGCCGGGGGCCGGGAGCCGCGGGGCGCCGGCCCCATGCCCCCGCCGGTCACCATCAGGTGGTCGGGGGACATATCGCCCAACCGCCCGGTGGCCTCCTCCCTCGCCCCCTGGCCAATGGACACCAATGACACCACGGCGGCCACGCCGATGATGACGCCCAGCATGGTGAGACCCGAGCGGAGCTTGTTGGCCCCCATTCCATCCAGGGCCAGCCTGGCATAAGCCAGCAAGGTCATAGGCCCGCCCTCCTCTCGTCCCGGCTCACGCGGCCATCCCGGACCTCTATAATCCGGGGGGCGGCGGCGGCGATCTCGGGGTTGTGGGTAACAAGGATCAGCGTCCGGCCCTGCCGGTTGAGTGAGCCGAACAGGTCCAGGATCTCCCGGCCGGTACGGGTGTCCAGGTTGCCCGTGGGTTCGTCGGCCAGTATGAGACCGGGGTCGTTGACCAGCGCCCGGGCTATGGCCACCCGCTGCTGCTCGCCCCCGGACAGCTCACCGGGGCGGTGGGTCAGCCGATCCCCCAAGCCGACCTGCTCCAGGACACCCCCGGCCCGCTGCCGGGCCGCCCGCGGCGCTACCCCGGCATAGGTCAGGGGAAGAACCACGTTGTCCAGCGCGGCCAGGCGGCTCAGCAGGTTGAAGGTCTGGAAGACGAACCCCAGCCGCCGGTTCCTCAGCCGGGCCAGACCATCACCGGTCAGAGCAGTCACGTCTTGGCCGTCAAAGCGGTACCGGCCCGATGATGGCCGGTCCAAACACCCCAGGATATGCATCAAAGTTGACTTACCCGAACCCGACGGCCCGATGATGGAGACGAACTCGCCGGCATCAACGGCGAGGTTGACCCCCCGCAGGGCGTCAACGCTACCCCGTCCCTGGCCGTATACCTTGGTGAGCTCCTCCACTTCCAAGAGAGGCATCAGCCGCATCCCTCCGTCCAGCCTCGGATTTCCCTCTGGACCGCCGTTATCCTGCTCGGCGCCGGAGGCCGAGGAGTGATCTACAAGCCATCCGGGTTGAGGCAGGAATTCTCAGGGGCACGAGGAAGGTCATGCTCAGCAACCTGAATGGTAGCACCTCGGGCACCGGAAAGTGAGAGGGGGTCTCCCGTGAAACACTCCGAGATCTTCTCGGCCCTGGAGGAACGCCGCCCCCGCAACCCGGAGCAGGCGATGGAGACGGTAAGGCAGCTCTGTGGCACGAACCATAGCCAGCACTCAAACTGCCACGGATCCGGCGCCAGCCACGTGGGGCCGTGTTCGGGTTCCGTTCGCCACACCTGCACCGGCGGGGCGATGAACATCGGCGGGTCCTGCCGGCAGAACCTCTGCGGACCTACCTCCAGCTACTACACGCCCGGACCCTGCGGGCAATTGTCCATCAACAAGGAGCCCTCGGGGGCCTGATGCCCGGCCCCCTGCCGGGCCACGACCACCCCCTCCATGCCCCACTCCTGGGCCCGGGTGAGCGGGTGCAAGTCGTCCGCCTTTCTGCTGGTCAGGAGTGGCTCGGTCTCGATGTCCCCAGTTCCACCTTGTTCTGGCTGAGCGACTCGGCGTGGGGATTGCTGGCCGAGGCCGGAGGAGTGAGCGGATCGGCTCCCCCGCCACTCGGAACTGAGTCGCCCACGTTGCGTGACGAAGCGCGAGACGAGCTTGTGAGGCTCCTCCAGCAGGGCGACATCACCCGGCTGAGTCCCACTCCCGAGCCCCATCCGCCCGACGCGGCAACCCAGCCGGTGACCTCTCTCAGCCTTGGCATCTCCACTCGCTGCAACCTCCGCTGCCGTTACTGCTTCGGCCGCCAGCATGACGGTCCCGACGGCGTCCTGTACCACCAGCCCCGGGAGCACATGCCCCGCCACGTCGCCCTCGCCGCCGTGGACTTCCTCTTCCGGCACGCCGGTGACGCGCCGGTGGTCACCGTCAACTTCTTCGGCGGCGAACCGCTCCTCAACCCGGAGGTCGTCCGGGATACGGGCACGGCGGCCCTTGAGCGGGCGCGGGCCGAGAACCGCCAGGTGGAGTTCGCCATGACCACCAACGGGACGCTGCTCGACCAGGCTCGCCTGGACATGCTCGGGGACCTGGGCATTCGCCCCCTCATCAGCCTCGACGGTCCCCGGGAAGTCCACGACGCCGCCCGTCCCTTCGCAAACGGCAGGGGCTCCTACCGGTCGGCCGCCGACGGGGCCCGGCGGGCGCTGGCCCGAGACCCTTCCCTCATGGCCCGGGCAACCATGAACGGGCAGTGCACGAGCTATGTGGAGATAGCGGAGAGTCTCCTGCGCCTCGGTTTCCGCCGGCTGCACATCACGGCCGCCAGCCCGGTCAACCCGGCCTTCGGGTTGGGCCGGGAGGGCTTCGACGCCCTGCACGCTCCCTTCACCGCGTTCTGTGACTGGTACCTTCACGGCGTGGAGGAAGGCCGCTTTCGGGACTTCTTCTTCGGCCCGCTGGACCACCTCATCGGCGACCTGTACCGCCGCCGGGTCGGGGTCTACCCCTGCACGGCCGGGCTGACCGGGCTCTACGTTACGCCGGCCGGTGACCTTTATCCCTGCTTCCGCGCCGTTCGGCCCGAGTACCGGCTGGGGAGTGTGCTTGACGATGGTTTCGACGGGAGCCTTCGCCGGCCGTTCTTCGCGGCCGCGGCCGACCGGCGTCCCGCCTGCGCGGACTGCTGGGCCCGCTACATCTGCCGGGGTGAGTGCATGGGAGACAACCTGGACGAGAATGGGGACATCGGCACGCCGACCCCGGCCCGTTGCCGGCTCACCCACCACTATGTTGCCGAGGCCGCCCGCTGTCTCGCCCACCTGTCCCGCCACGTCCCGTCGGTGCTTCCGGAACGCTTCCCGTCCACGCCGCCACCTGGTTGCCGGGCGTGAGCAGGTGAGCCAGGCTGATACGCCTCCACCTCGAGGTCCCGCATTCTCCCCTTCAGCCGCACAACCCATTGGCCGCAGACCAGAACCTACAGACAGACGACTTCGCCGCCCTCGCAACGGTGGAGGCGTAGACGGGGCGATGAGGGGGATCGCGAGATGGCTATCCCGGGCTCGGCGGTGGAGGACGCCCGGAGAGGCCTGGCGTCGGCGCCCGAAGAGGATCATTTCTGGCGAGACCGTTTCCCCGCCCTGCTGGCGCAGTATCCCGACCAGTTCGTTGCCGTCAACCCACAGACCAAGCAGGTCATAGCCGCGAGTCCCGACCTACCCCAACTGCTGGCCAAACTGGAAGCAGCAGGGCACCCCGTTAGGGACGTCTGGCTGCGGTTCATCACGGACGAACTCCGCAGAGCTCTCTTGTGATCCGCGGCCACTTCGACAGTGCCCAGCCCTGCCCCCGCATATGGGTTGCCGTCTTCATCCTAGGGGTGACGGAGAAGGCGCGCCCCGTTGAGTTCCTGCTCGATACACAAGGTAGAGCCCGCCGGCGGGCGAGACCGCTAGTGGTCCTGTGCCAGGCGGCTCAGCGCTTCCCTGTTCACCTGCACAACCCGCCGGGCGGCTGCCCGCCCCCAATTCCAGGTACGCCAGTCGGGCTGGGCCCCTCTTCCCCACCAGCCCAGCAACCTGGCTGCTACCATCGGCCGGTACCGCTCGGGCAGCGCGTCCAGGGAGGCAACCAGACCGGGAACCGCGTCGGCACTGAGCGACATGAGGTGCCAGGCGTCCACCGGGTGGCCGGCTACGCTGCGGGCGACGTTGACTCGCGTCACCAGGTGATCGGGGTTCAGGAAGTTCAGTAGCACCACCACTGCCAGACCGGCGACCAATCCCCCGATCGCGAAGCTCGCCCGGCGCCCCCGCAGAGCGGTAGCTGAGAACCAGACCAAGGTCGCAGCGAGACCGGCCATGAAGACGGTCGCGTAGAGCCGGGCCGGGGTCAGGCCGAAGTGCGCGAAGTAGATCCCCATCCGGTAGAACCCGGACCCCACGATCACCATCACCAGGCCCACCATGGCCCCGGCAAGCGCCCGGTATACCCGTCCGGCTGCCCTATCGCCGGGCCGGAGGAGCCAGTGTGCCAGCAACAACACCCCCAGGGTCAGGGCGACTGCGGCTACCAGCTCGAAGAACCCTCTGCGGGCGTACTGGGCGTAGGTCAGATGGGGAACAACCGCGATCAGCGAGGCCCCGCCGAACAAGTACCTGAACTGGACAACCACGAAAGCAAGGAAGAGGGCGTCCAACAGGCCCAAGATGACGCCGAACTCAACGGCTCCGAGCCACGGCCGGCGGGCAGTGACCGCTGCGGGCAGGATCCAGGGGCGACCTGACAGAGCCTCCCGGAGAGCGCCGGCCCCACCCCACGCCAGCAGCATCACGACCAGGAGGTGGGAGGCCGCCCGGGGGAGGTTCGAGCCGAGCACCAGAGCGGAGAAGACCGGATCGGCAGAGACTAGCACGGCTCCGAAGACCACCAGGAGCGGGATCGCCAGGGCCAGCCCGCGCAGCCCCGCCAGGACCGTTGCCCGGCGTCTCAAGTCACGACCGGCCTCGTCAGACAGCAACGAGAAGCAGCCGCTGGCGGCAGCCCAACCTGACCGCAGGAGGTCGCCGGCGAGGTCGGCGACTCCGGCCTGAGCGGTGGCCACGCGGCCGTTCCGCGAGACGGCGAAGCCCAGTGTCACGAGTAACGCCAGGACGTTCAGGAAGCGGAGAAACCCGGCGTCCCGCCAGGCCAGCGCGCCAGCGAAGAACGCGGCGAGGGCCATGAACCAGGCCCCATCCCTTTGCCGGATCCCAGCCCGCCGCGTGGCGGCAGCCAGCCCGGCGAGAACCAGAGTCATCCAGAGTACCGCCCCGATCCCCCAAGGCCACGGACGCAGCAACACGTCACCGGCAATGGCCACCGCCAGGGCAATGGCCAGGACTTCGGGCCACCGCCGGGATACGGCCGGAGCACCGGTTGGTTCCTCCATGTGGCTCCCTCCCCTGGGGGCTGCTTTCTCACCCGACAGGACGGGTTCCTGCCGGGGCTCTGGCCCGCTGAAGCTCATGCGACGTCAGGTTCAACCGCTGGTCAGTCCGACCGTCAGCGCGCAGTCCAGCCGTCAGGGATCTCTCTGACAGCGCGGATGAGCATCTCCAGTGGCGCCATTTCGGGCATATGCGAGTGCAGGCGCTGGTAGATGCCCTGGAACTCGTCTGAGCGATAGTCCTCACTCATGTCGTAGAGGTCTGCGGTCTCAAGAACCAGTCCGTTGTAGAACCGGCACAGGTTCTCGTATCCGCGATAGACCAGACCGTAGTCGTAGTATCCGGTCTCAGGCCCCCCGCTTAGCAGATACGCTCGCCGGCTCGCATCGGGGTACGAAAAGGCCTTGATGACATCTATAAGGATGTGCGTTCCGGTTTCGTGGCTGATGAAGTTGATCATGAAGTTGAAGTCCTCGTAGGGGTAGAACACGGTGCGGTCGTACCCCAGCGAGTTGGCTCGCGGACCGTTTTCAATGGCGGCGACCAGAACGATCTGGTAGTCTGAGGCCTTCCACCGAACACCGGTGAGACGCTCCCAGTCCCCTACGATGTCACGCTGGGCGAAGTAGGCGTCTACTTGGTCCGCCACAGCAACCATACCGGGAAGCTCAGTCGCCCAGACGGTAGCGCTGAACTGCGCGTAGTTCCGAACGAAGATCTTCGCGAGCCGACTGAGGGTCTCCTCAAGGCCCCTTCCCATCGATACCCAGTCCTCGTCGTAGGCCTGAAGCCACTGGTCACCCAGCCTGTTGAGGTAGGGTCCATAATGATCTAGAAAGACCGACGGTTCAGTCGCGCCCTGTGCCAGCCTTTCGAAGTACTCATCAAAGCCCTCAGCCGTGTCGATGTTCATGTATGCGGGAAGAAACAGCGCAGGTATGACTAGCGGTCCTGATCGGTCATCCCTGAAGGACAGGAGCTCGCGCTGTGCATGCAGCCACACTCTGTCATCGGTGGAGATGGTGGAGCGGTATCGTTCCCCGTAGTCGTTCTGGAAACCCACGCCCGAGACAGCCATGAGATGAAAGATGTAATTCGGTCCTTTCTCGACGACTGCCCTGACTGGTTTGGCGACGTCCACCTGCTCACCCCCCCGGGGCTTGTCCGTTGCCACATTCGGTGGCCACCGATGGGTCCTCCAGAGCGCCCTTCATAGCCATGGGCTGATCAAGAGGGGGGCCGGCGGCTGTTGCGCATCACCGGCGGAGCGGCCGCGTGTTGGCCGATGAGCAAGTCTGCCAATCCGTCCGGTGGAAAAGGCTCGTTAGGTCGTGCCATGGCCCATCTGATCCGCACAGCCTGTGCCCGTCCCAATGAGCAGGAAGCCGCTTGTTAGGCGTCACGGAAGTGGGCAGCCAGCGTGCGAAAGCTGGACATCCTCATATCCATCGGGGCCTCAACCTCGAGCGAGACCGTAGCATTGGGTGCTTCGTTGGCAAGCGCCGAGCATATCGGCCCGAAGTCCACCGTCCCTTGGCCGATCGGCGAGTGGCTATCGCTGGTCCGGTCGTTGTCATGAAGGTGGACGTGCTTGAGCCACCCGCCCATTCTCTGGATCCATTCGGGCCCAGCAAGCTCCGAGAAGAGGTGCTGGTGCCCAACGTCCAGGCACAGACCCAGATAGGGGCTGCTGACTCCGGTCACCAACTGGATGAGCAAGTCCGGGGTCGCCTCAACGTCGTTCTCGATGACGACTTCTATGCCGGCGTCAGTCCAACGGCGTATCTCCTGCTGCCAGAAGCAGGTTGACCTCTCGAGCCACTCTCGCTCAAGGCCGAACGTGCCAATCTCGGTTGTATAGCCGCTGTGCAGCACGACCCGCTCCGCTTCGAGTTCTACGGCCGCAGCCAGGGTCATGTCCAAGCGTTGAGCAACCGCATCCTGAATCAGGTGGTCCACGTGACCATACTGAATCCCGATGAAGGGACCGTGCAGGGCGATAGGGCCATCAAACCGACTGCGGAGAGCCTTGTGGAGTACCAGCCGTTCTTCCCAGCGTCGTCGGGACAGCACCCCAACCCTGCCGTAGCTGCCGAGTTCAACTCCGGCACTAAGCACTGAGAGGGCCGGCAAGTAACCGAGCTGCTCGGCTTCTCCGCTAAGACAGATCATCAGTCTCATCTCGAAGCCCCTTTATCAGCCTGCCACGTGTACCCGCCGGGCCAGCCAGGCTTCTCGGGTGAGCCGCAACCATTGCAGGTTATCTTCCATATGATCGAACTCAAAGCCCTGCTTGAGCCAGAACCGGTGGGCTAGCGGATTGCGGCCGGGCTCCGTGTCCACATCAACATGTGACACCGGATGTGGAGGAGTCCCAAGCGACTGCGGTTCCCCGACGAAGAGCCACTGCAAGACCCGCTGCACCACTTCGGTCCCGATTCCTACTCCGCGGAAGCGAGCGTCCCCAATGACCAGGGTGAACTCAGCCGAAGAGCCACCGCGGGGGAAAAAGACGTCGATGTCCCCAACATACTGGCCGTCTACCTCGATGGCAAGGAGCACATCGCCGGCCGCAATCCTGGCCGAAAACCAACGTCTCTCGCTATCAAGCGTTTCTCGGGGGCCATCGATAGAGAAGCCGAACAGCCTCCGCAGTTCGGGGTCATTGGCGAACTCAGCCCTCCGACGCAAGTGGCGATCGTCAAGCGAAACAAGGGTGAACCTGGATATGTCCCCACTGTTCCCAGGCAAGCCACTCACTCCTTCGCACGCCCGCCCAACGTCCGCCCGTTCACCCGTGGCGGCCGTTCGGAAGACGTTGCACGTCAGTAATGCCTCGCGGCAGGCCGCCATCGGGTGCAGCGGCCTGTTAGCCCTGCTTGTCACCTAGCCGCCTGAAGTACACGAGTTCAGGATCGCCCTCATCGAGGTTGTCGATGTAGCCAGTCAGTACATAGCCGTGGCGCCCGAGCAGCAGCTGCATCGGTTTGTTCGAGAGATTCGTGGATGTGAACACCTTTGGCGTCTTCGCAAGCGACTCTGCGAATCTAACCAGGGCACTTCCCACCACTGACCTCCGAAACCGCTTACCCACGTATACCATCTCGATCATCGCATTCCCGTAGAAGGAATGCGTCAGTACCCCGTATCCGATCGTAGCACTGTGCTGCTCAGCGACGAAACACGTCGCTTGCTCGATCGAACGCCTGATGAAGTCGACTCGCCTCGGTTCACGACGGGCAACCGCATCGAGTGCGATCAGCCCCGTCAGATCCGCCGGTTTCCCCGCCCGCACGGTTATCATCGCCGCCACCTTGCTCTCATCCCTTGTAGGGCTAACGCTTAACCCCGAACCTGCCCGGACCGACTGGCGGCCGGACGGGCCCTGGAACGCCGGTGTCTGGTTGGGCGGTCTGTTAGCCCGCTCTGGCTCAAGTCGCTCCATCCATAGGCCACCTCTTCCGGGTCGGCCCGTCTGCCCCCACTTGCGCCCACCCATCTGTTCATAGATCGAGCGTGAGGGGTTACGAGATAGGACCCGCACCACCGAGGTTTACCACCTCCCTGTCTGCTTGACAGCTTGCATCTCAGCGGCGCCGCCGATCAGCAATCAACCGGTGTCCCTGAGCCTTCAGTGGAGCGCCGACCCTTCACCGGCTGCTGGATCCACTGCTCACTCCTTCTGCTCCTCCGTCGGGCCTTCTCTCCCCAGCCCCGCCCCTAGCTTCCCCGCTTGGGCCAGCAACCGGATCATCGTCGGCATGCTCTCGAACTGGCGCATGCACAGCGCGTACTCCTCCTCAGTCACCGGCCCTGCCTCTGGCCGGCAGAAGAGCAGCATCCCCTCGCGGCTGGCCAGCAACTTCCCCACCTTCTCGCACACAAACTCCTCGCAGTACGCGCAGTTCTCCACGCCCCGCTCCCGCGCACACGGCCTCGCCTTGCACTCCTGGTCAGCCAGCCGGCCATCCTTCAGACACCCGTCGCACTGGACATTCTCGGCGGTGTAGTGCTGATGGCCGAAGACCCTTCGCCATCCGTCCACCAACCGCTGCCGGATGGCGGGATCAGCCGATCGCGCCGCGCAGAGATGGCAGCTGTACCCGCAGTAGCCGATCATCTCCTCTGCCATCGGAGACCCCCCTCTTCGGTCATCGTCTCTACCCCACAGCCACCGCCACTGCATGCACTGGCTACCCCCTGACGCCGCGGCAGACCGACAGCAGGGTGAGGCTGCGGTATGGGCGTAACCCGCCAACGCCCGTCGTCCTCACAACCCTCGCCTACCTCACACGGCGCTGTGGGGTTGACACCCCGGGTCAGCAGGCACGCCCGGATATCCTAGGCCCAGTCGAACATCGACATCACCAGGAGAAAGAGGCTGTGCTGGCGGCAGCCCAGATGATCGTCCCATCACGCTGCACCTGGCGACCCCACGCGAGACCGGCCAGGAAGAGCACGGTTGGAGGGCAGGCGTCGGCAAGAGCGTGAACGTGCGCAGATGCCACGCTACGAAGAGCGCACAGTGGGCAAGGAGCGCCATGAGCGGCCGAGCGGGATTCACCCGCTCGAGGGCTGGCAGGAGAGTTCCGCGAAAGAACAGCTCCTGGGCGATACCTGAAGGCCATCCCCTACCTCCTCTATGCGTTCGGCTATTCTAGCGCACGCGGCACTGCAAGGCTCTTGATCAGGCGGACGGCGGCCTGCGTTGGTCAGGCAGACACACCTCTCCGGTGCGTTCGAACCGCCGGAAAACGTCCCCGCTCGCTCAGGGAGCGCAGGGATTCCCGCGGCGCGACACGGGCAACGTAGTTGGCTATCCACAGTAGCCTGCCTAGCTGCAACACTCCGAGATCGCCCTTCGGCCAATCGAGGAGCCTCTCGTAGCCGGACCGAAACGATACAAGTAGTTCCTCGTATCTTGCAGCCCCGACTGTCTCAAGAAGGTCAAGCATGCCCATCGCGATATCGTGTAGCCTGTAGCCCCAGATGGTGTCCTCGAAGTCGAAAGGACGAAGCCTGCCGCCGTCAAGCTTGATGTTCTCGTGCCAGAGATCGCAGTGGATGACGCGAAGATCGCTGCGGTCGAGGTTGCCGAACTCCCTCTCAACCCACTCCCGCGCGAGAAGAAACGCCTGCCTGTCGTCATCATGGAAGGTCTGGATCAACCCGTCACCAAAGATCACATCCGGCTCCCCCCGGGACAGGAATGCCTCGAAGCGCTTTGTGGAGAAGCCACAGGGCGGCTTCCAGGCCTTGCCGTGCAGGTGCAACCGGGCGGAGAGTTCGCCCATGCGCTCCAAGTTGGCACAGGTGAGATGGTGCGCGAGAAGTCTCCCATCGACCCACGTCATCAGAGTTGCGTGCCAAGTCTCAGGCACTCCGGGACCGCTCAGTGGGAGCACTGAACGACCATCCGACGAGCGGATAACGAGCGGCGCACCGATGTCGGTGTCCCCGTGGAGCGCATCCAGCCATGCAGCTTCAGCACAAAGATCCTCGAGGGTACGCCAGCCCGGATACGCCATCCTCATCATGAAGCGCTCTCCTGTGTCCGACCGGACTCTGTACAACAGGTTTGTCGCGAAGGAGTGAAAGCGCAGGCTACGCACTCTCATGTCGTACTCACTCAGCGCTGCTGAGGCCAGCTGGCCGATGCGCCTGATCCTCCCGATTCTGGTTAGACTGGCGAAGTCTCTCGCCATGCGTGAATCCACCTCGGCTCAGCCTTCTGTGGGCCGCGTCTGCTGATGCCTGCGGCTGAGCGACGTTGGTCAGCCACCGGCACAAGGTCCTGAGGGTACGGAAGACCACCGAATCCCGACTCCATACGTCCGCCCGAGCCGCTGGTCAGTCCCTTCCAGCGTCGGTCTTGCCGGTCCGCTCCTTGCGGGAGAACAGGATGAGGGCGGTGACAAAGAAGGCCACACCACCAGCGAGTGCAGGACCCCAGGAGATGTCACCCAACACCAGTCTACCCAGGCCGACCCAGACTCCAGTGACTATGGTTCCACCAGCGGCAGCCCAGAGAAACGGCTTCTTGCTCACCAAGCGACCATCACCTCCACGTCCCGAGACCTTAGAGGCACGCCACTACCTCCCTCGTCTCGGCTATGTAGCTTCGGACAACACTCACCGAACGCCGGCTCCACGGCGTCCGTCAGACCACTGGTTAGACGGGCGAATGGGCTCACCTGGCCTCGTCCTGCCACTGCCGGACGAGCTCCCGGGTCTCAGGTTGGCTCTGCTTGCGGAAGACCGGACGGGAGCCCCCATGCATGGCATCTTGGATTCGCTCAACCTGCTTGGGGCTGATGTGGCGCGGGAGGTGGTCGGGGTCAAAGAACCTCAGGGAGTCGGCTTCATCCGTCTCCCGCAGTTGGCCGCCCACGATCCGGCACAGGAACGCGAAGACTAACTCGTTCTTCCGGGTCTTTCCGTAGACGCCGATCAGACGATCCACTGCCACATCCAGCCCAGTCTCCTCGATGGTTTCCCTGACGGCAGCCTCAGTCGGGAGTTCTCCGGCCTCCAGCGCGCCACCGGGAAGGTTCCAGACGTCCATATCGCGTCGATGGCAAAGAAGAACGCGGCCCGCGGCATCCAGTATCACTGCACAGGCTCCGACAGCGAACAAGGGCTAACCCTCCCGCGCCAACTGCAATCTGCCCCGTCTAACGGTCTTGCGTATGAGCGCCGCACCGTGTTGTTTTCGTTCCCATCGACCAAGCGTGCGTCCGCTCGATAATCTTGTTAGACGCCTCGTGCCATGCGGTAGCGAACGAACACCTCGCCGTTGTAGTGACTCTCCTCAACGCCGAGGACGGCGAATCCCGCGCGCTCGAACAGCCCTCGGCTAAACTCACTCGCAAGAGTCCGCACCTCACAGAGCCGAAGTCTTCGGGCTAGATCGACAACGGCACGAACTAGTGCAGACCCAATCCCCTGTCGCGTGCGATCGGCGCGCACGTACAGCAAGCCCACAACCCCTGGACTCTCGAGAGTGACGAAGCCCACTACTTCCCCGTCTTCCTCAGCAACGAGACACGTTGAGTTGAGGACCTTAGTGTGAAACCTCTCTCTATCCCCAGCGAAACCCGCCCACGTTTCTACCTGGGCCGCACTGTACTTCTCCGGGCCGATCACTCGGACCGACCCCGAGTAGATTGCCACTAGTACGGGCAGATCAAGCTCGATTGCTTCACGGACTTGCACGATCTTCCGACCCTCCCAAGCGTCTACCGGTTGGCGGCTGAGCGGCGGTGCCGGGTTGCGTGGAAAGGGTACCCGTCCGCTCGAGCCGCTGGTTAGGCGGCCTACTGCCACTTCATGGATAGCTTACGCTTTTGGACGACGCAGTCTCGGAGGTAGAGGTTTATGAGGCTCTGGTACGGAATCCCGGTCTCTTCCGCCAGCGACTTGAGGTAGGCGATGACATCTTCACCCAAGCGGATAGTCACCTGCTTCTTCAGTTTCCTGGCGTAAGGGTTCTTGCGTCCACCGGGGCGGCGGGACGGCATGAACCGGCATGGCTCCTGTGCCGATCCGCGCTCGCTGACGGACGGGAATCTATCATCCATTCACCCTCAGCAAGGACTTGATCCTGGTCTGAAGGACTGACCGCTTTCGGTCGATTCGCCCCCCTGAACCTCCAGTCCTCCCAGAGACCGCCTCTCCTGGGCAGGGAGTAATCGCGCGGGGACCCGGTTCGGGATCCTTGGTTGACCGCAGGACCCCGAGGGCATGTTAGCGGTGATCGTGCGTACCCAGGAGGTAGAGCCATGCATACCCTCAGTCACCTGGAGGAGGCGCTCCGGCAGAAGGAGCAGGCCCTGATCCAGTACATCCGGTATATGCGTGAGTCCCAGGACAGCGAGAACGAGGAGATGGCGGCCCTCTTTGCCGACCTGGCCAAGGCGGAGGAGAAGCACATCGCGGTCATCCGTGACCAGGTCGCCAAGTACTCCAATGACGAGCTTCTGAACCGTTACCAGCAGGTCAACCAGTACAACTCCCAGCACTCCACCTACCGAGATGCGCCGGAGAGTGACCGGCGGGAGGGTGAAGGTGTGGCCCCTGAGGCCTGAGGGTCAGGCCCTCCTTTGCCTTGCCCACCCGGCCGCATTCGAACTTCGCGGCGAAGCCCCGGGGTCGCCCCATCGCCGGGGCAGGGATGACCGCCGGAACCCTCGAGCAAGGGGTGGGCCGGCTTGAGCCGCGGGCACCGGTTTTCAGGGTGACTAACAGGCGAGGCTTACGTGACAACCGGGCGTCCAGAGATCTAGCACGCGGTTTCTGGCTGGAGTTTGACAAACGCAGGTCACACAAAGCAGCGACAAAGCCCGTCGCAACGGGCTGTTTCGGGTGTTCGAGAAGGCATACGCGTGTGCTTA
>JAVHLP010000009.1 GCA_031082145.1 bacterium
CTGCCGGATCTCGCCGGCCTCGGCCTCCGCCCGCCGGGCGATCTCCACCGCCCGCCGCCCGGCCTCTTCCCGTACGCCCTCGGCCTCCGCGGCGGCGTCCGCCGCCAGCTTGTCGACGATACGCTCGACGGTCACCGGAAGCCCCCCTAGACCGGAATGGCGTTGATCAGGAGGAGAGTCGCCAGCAGGCCCAGCACGGCGTAGGTCTCGACCATGGCCGTCATGATGAGGGCCTTACCGCTCTGGTCCGGCCGCTTGGCGGTCAGGTTGATGCCCGCCACCGCCACCCGGCCCTGGAAGTACGCCGACAGGAAGCCGGCGATGGCCACCGGCAAGCAGGCGAACAGGAACTGCCGGCCCACCTCGATGGAGAGGTCGGGTATGGCCCCGGTGAAGAAGCCGAGCTTGTTCATGACCAGGAAGCCGCCGATGAGGCCGTAGAAGCCCTGGGTTCCCGGCAAGGCCTGCAGGAGCAGCAAGCGGCCGAACTTCTCGGGATCCTCCGCCGTCACCCCCGCCGCCGCCTCGCCGGCGATGCCGACGCCGAGGGCGGAACCGGTCCCGGCCAGGGCCACCGCCGCCGCGGCGCCCATGATGGCCAGGCCAAGCCCACCGCCGATGCCGATGCCGAAGAAGGCCCCGATCACGCCCGCGCCCATGAAGACCGATGCCAGCACGGTGATAAAGAGTGCCACGTCCATCCCTCCGTATCTATCGGTCCGGGGTTACCCCCGCACCACCGTGTACCGCCCCTCCCGCCGGAAGGGCCGGAACGGCTTGCCTCCGCCTTCGAAGAACTTGGTGAAGAACTCCACGAACTGCAACCTGCCCGCGTGCACGAAGCTGCCCAGGGTGCTGATCAAAAGGTTGAACACGTGCCCCCCGGCCATCACGCCCGCCCCCGCCACCACGCCGACCAGGGGGATGCCCCCCACCAGGACGGCGATCTGGTTGACGACGATGCCGATGATCGTCGAGGCCAACCCCAGGGCCAAGAGCCTGGCATACGACAGCACGTCGCCCAGGTACCCCATGACCCCGTAGAGCCCCAGCAACCCCGAGAAGGGCTTCAGGAGCCAGTTCCGCTGCTTCCTGGCGGCCCCCAGGGCCACCCCCAGGCCGGTAACCATGGCCAGCTTGGGAGCAACCTCGGCCAGGCCCAGGCTCCCGCCCACACCCATCAGCACCAGGCTGGGGAGGAACAACAGCCAGGTCCCCTGCTCCCAGATACCGTCCGCCGCCTGCCCCGCCTTCACCTGCAGGGTCAGCTTGATGGCGATCCCGGTCCAGACCTGCAGGACCCCCAGGCCCAAGGATATGCCCAGCATGGTCAGGGGATCGGTCACCGGGTCGAGTTTGGCCAGCACGTCCCGGGCGAACACCACCGGGCCCCACCCCGGCAACAGCTGCAGGCTATCCCCGAACCAGCTCCCGCCGATGGCCCCGAAGAGGACCGCCGCCGCTCCTCCCAGCATGAGCAGCCTCGGCAGGCTGTCCTCGCCCGGCCGCAACCGGAGCTGCCGAATCAACATGTAGGCCAGGCCCATCAAGGCCAGCCCGTAACCGGCGTCGGCCAGAGCCACGCCGAAGAAGACGAAGAAGAAGGGCGCCAGCAAGGGCGTCGGGTCCACCTCGTTGTAGCGGGGATAACCGTACAAGGTGGTGACCACCTCGAACGGCTTCAGCCAGCGGGGGTTGTCCAGGGCCACCGGGGGCTCCTCGCCCTCCCGGGGATCCTCCACCACCGCGGCCACGCCCAGCCCCTCCAGGCTCTCCCGCAGGCCCTCGGCCCGGGCCGCGGCCACCCAGCCGGTGGCCAGGCCCACCTTCTCGGTCCTCCCCAGGACCAGCCCGGCCCGCTCGGCGGCCACGTAGTAGTGGTCGTGCAAGGCCTTCAGCCCCGGTCGCAGGCCCTCCAGGCTCCTCGCCCGCTCCCGCAGGGTTTCCCGCTCCTCCTCCAGGGCCCGCCGCTCCCCGGCCAGCCGCTCGAGTTCCTCCTCCGGCTCCCCGGCGAAGTCGCCGAAGACGACCCGCCGGGCTCCCCGCCCGGTCAGTTCCTCCTCCAGCCCCTCGCTCCGGGGCCAGACCGCCACGAAGGAGACCTGACGTCCCGATCGGGGCGCCTTCCACAGGAACAGGGAAAGCTCCCCGGCCTGTTCCTCGATAGTCTCGAAAGCTTCCGCCGCCGCCACGTAAGCGCGCACCATGGTCGCCGGCATGTCGTCGAGGTCGCCCAGCCTGACCCCCAGGCCCCGCCATGGCTCCAGCAAGGCCTCTTCCTGCCCCAGCTCGCCCAGCCGGACCGCGATCTGGCCCCACCGCAGGTCGTCGCGCCCCACCCGGGCGCACACTTCCTCGGCGTTCAGCCGCCGCCGGAAGGCCTCGACCTCCTCCGGCCGGAGGTCCTGCTTCAAGGTCACGAACGAGCCCAACAGGCCCTTCTTCTCGGGCACGAAGCGATCGAGGTAAGACAGCGCGTGGGCCAGGCGCTCGACCATGTCGCCGGCCGGGCCCGCCACCGGCTCCTCCTCCAGGCGCACCTCTTCCGGGGTCTCCAACTGGACCACCCCGGCCCCCTGCAAGGAAGCCAGGATCTCGTCCCGCCGCTCCCGCGGGAAGAGCACCGAGACCCGCTTCATCCTAGCGACGGCCATAGGCTCTGCCAACCCTCTCCTTGACCAGCGCTACCGCCCGCGGCGCCCGCTCCCGGGCCCTCGCCAACACCGCCTCGGCCTCCACCCGGGCCTGTTCGACCAGGGCTCCGGCCTCGTTCCCGGCCGCGGCCTCGGTCCGGGCCACCGCCTCCCGGGCTTCCCGCTCGGCCTCCGCCGCGGCCCGTTCCTTCACATCCCGGGCCGCCTGCTCGGCCTCGGCCACGATGGCCTCCGCCTCCGCCCGCGCTCTCGCGACGCCGTCCCGGCAAGCCGCTTCCGCTTCCTCGATCTTCGCCAGGGCTTCCTTCAGCAAACCTGCTCACCGCCCCGTCCAGGGGTTACAACCGAGTTTTCTAGCCATTTTGCCCCGAGTCCTTGCCGCACTAGTGGGACTATTGGCCGTCCCCCACCTCGAGGATGACGGGCAGGAGGACCGGCCGCCGGCCCGTGCGCTCGAAGAGGAACCTGCCCAGCCCCTCCCGGACCGCGCCCTTGACCGCGGCCCAGTCCCGCCCGTCCAGCCTGGCCAGTAGTTCGGCCACCTTCTGGCGGGCTTCGCCGATCAGTTCCTCGGACTCTCTCATGTACACGAAGCCACGGGAGATGATGTCCGGGCCCGCCGCCAGGGTCCCCGTCTTGCGGTCCAGCACCAGGAAGACCACCACCACGCCTTCCTGCGCCAGCTGCAGGCGATCGCGGATGACCACTCCCCCCACGTCGCCCACGCCCAGGCCGTCCACCATGACGTTCTCGGCCGGCACCCGGCCCGCTTCCCGCACCCTATCGCCGGTGAACTCCAGGACGGCCCCGTTCTCGGCCACCTGCACGTTCCGCTCCGGTATCCCCAGCTCGCAGGCGAGCTCGGCGTGCCGCACCAGGTGCCGGTAGGCGCCGTGGATGGGCACGAAGAACTTGGGCCGCACCAGGTTGATCATGAGTTTCAGTTCTTCCCGGCTGCCGTGGCCGGAAACGTGCACGCCCCGGTGGGCCTCGTACACGACCTCGGCTCCCCGCCGGAACAGCTGGTCTACGGTCCGGGCCACCAGCCGCTCGTTCCCCGGCACAGGCGTGGCGGCGATGACCACCGTGTCTCCCTGCCGCACCTCGGCCCGCCGGTGGTCCCCGCTGGCCATCCGCGACAAGGCGGACAAGGGCTCGCCCTGGCTGCCGGTGGTCATCAGCACGACCCCCGCTGCCGGCAGCCGGTTGGCCTGCTCGACCTCCACCATGAGGCCGTCGGGGACCTCGAGGTAGCCCAGCCGGGAGGCGACCTCCACCGTCCGCTCGATGCTGCGCCCCACCACCGCGACTTTCCTATCCGCCTTGCCGGCGGCCCACAGCACCTGCTGGATGCGGTGCACGTTGGACGCGAAGGTGGTGACCAGGACCCGCCCCTGGGCATGCCGGCAGATCTCGTCCAGGGCCCTTCCCACGGTCCGCTCCGACGGGGTGTAGCCCGGCCGCTCGGCGTTGGTGCTGTCCGACAGCAGGGCCAGCACTCCCCGCTCGGCGTACCCGGCCAAGCGGCCGAGGTCGGTCACCTTCCCGTCCACCGGGGTCTGGTCGAACTTGAAGTCGCCGGAGTGCACGACCAGCCCCGCCGGGGAGTCGATGGCCAGGCCCACCGTATCCGCTATGCTGTGGTTGACCCGGAAGGTCTCCACCTCGAAGCAAGCGGCCCGGAACTTCTCCCCCGGCGTCACCGTCCGGGACCCTCTCGGCAGCTTGACCCCTTGCTCCCGGAGCTTGTCCTCCAGCAGACCAAGGGCCAAACTGGTCCCGTACACCGGCAGCCGCACCTCTTTCAAGAGGTAAGGCACGGCTCCCAGGTGATCCTCGTGGCCGTGGGTGATCACCAGTCCCCGCAACCGGTCCCGGTTCTCGTGAAGGAACGAGAAGTCGGGGAGGATGATGTCCACGCCCGGGTCCTCGTCCCGGGGAAAGGTGATGCCGGCGTCGACGATCAACATGTCCTCGCCGCAGCCGAACACCATCATGTTCTTGCCGACTTCGCCCAGACCGCCGATGAAAGTGACGGTCAGGGCCTGCTTTTTCGCCATCCAGCCTCCATGTACAAAGGGCCGTCCCGGCCCTGGACTATGTCCATCTCACACAAACGGGCCGGCGGCTCGCCGGACCCGTCGCCCACGTGTACATTATAACGCTAGGGGACGAGCTTGGCAAAGCATGCTGGGATGGGACTTATGTGGAGGTATGGAGCGCTCTTCCGCCGAATTCCCAGTTCTATCCGAGAGGAGGGCCGGCCATGAGCAACCCTGTCCAGCGCTGGCTTGAACACATCCGTTACCTCGCCGGGACCATCGGTCCCCGGGGGCCAACGACCCCGGAGGAGAAGAAGGCCCTGGACTACTGCGGCCGCACCCTGGTCACCCTCGGCCTTCCCACCGGCGAGGATCACTTCCTGAGCGCCGGCTCGGTCTTCCGGCCCCACCTGGTAGCGGCCCTCGGCTTCCTGGCCGCCTTCGTCATCTACCCGCTCTCTCCCCCGCTCACTCCCTGGCTGGCGGCCATCCTGGCCCTGGCAGTACTGGTCTCGGAGGTCCTGGAGCTCCTCCAGCGCCCGAATCCCCTGCAGTGGGTGCTGCCCAAGGCGCCTAGCCGCAACGTCTACGCCACGGTGGACCCCTCGGGACCCGCCGAGCAAGACCTGGTCCTGATCGGGCACGTCGACACCCAGCGCACGGCGAAGATCTTCAGCTCGCCGGGATGGTTCCTGGCCTACCGGACCTTCTCCACGGTGGCCTTCGTCTCGTTCGTCTGGATGGTGTTCACCTACTTTCTAGGAGCGGCCTTCGGCTGGGCCTGGGTGTGGCCAGCCTCCGCGGTGTCGGCTTTCATGGGGCTCGGCCTGTTGGCCCTGACGGTGGAGGCGGACCGCAGCCCGTTCACCCCGGGGGCCAACGACAACGCGACGGCCGCCGGCCTGGTGCTGACCTTGGCCGAGGAACTGAAGGCCAAGCCGCTCCGCCGCACACGGGTGTGGTGTGTATGCACCGGCTGCGAGGAGGCCTTGCACGAGGGGGCCAAGACGTTCTTCCGGGTGCACAAGCAGGCCCTGGTCAACCCGAGGGCGATCGCTTTCGAGATGCTGGGGTGCAGTGGGCCGGCCTGGATGGTGAAAGAGGGAGTGCTCTTGCCCATCTACAGTGACCGGGGGCTCAGAGAGGTGGCCATGCGGGTGGCGGCGGAGCACCCGGAGCTGGGGGCGTATCCGGGGAGCCTGCAGGGCGGGGTCGGGGAGATGGCAGATGCCCTGGCGGCGGGGGTGAGGGCGATGACGATCATCGGGTTGACGCCAGAGGGCAAGGCGCCGTACTGGCACCTGGCGACGGATACGGTGGACAAGATGGACCCGAAAGTAATGGAGAGGAACTACCGGTTCGTGAGGGCGATGTTGGGGGCGGTGGATGCACAGTGGCCGACGCAACTATGAGTCGCCATGGGTCAGTCAACCAGGCCCCGTTCGCATCCCGGCCAAGTCTACGGGCCCGCGAGTGCGCCCTCGTCGGTGACTGCGCCACACGCAGGTGAGAAACCGGGCGGAAAACCCGTGACTCGAAGGTACTTCCAAGGGCACCTCGTGTACCTGGTGCTTCCCGGTACTGCAGACGCCAACCGGGCATTGGCTAAGATCTGAGCCTCGGCTGTCAGGAGGTTGGGTGCCCATGGGTGTCGAATCCCGTCCCATCATTACTGTAATTCCCAATAGAGGTGACCAATGGCTACGGGCAACCTGGAGAGCCTCTACAGACTGGTGGAGCAGGCGGCTCCCACCTTCCTCGAGGTTGTTGCTGAGGCTGCCAACTCAGCCCGCAACGAGCGGGAGTTCCAGACGAGCATCACTCGGCACATACAGGGATTCGCTGATAGCATCGGCGTGAGCCTCCTCCTCCGGGAGGAGTATACCTTAGCTACGGGCCGGGCGGATGCCGTCTACAACCGGCTTGTCATTGAGTATGAGCGCCCCGGTTCCATGCGCCTTGACCTAGGACACTCCCACACAAGACACGCTGTTATGCAGGTGAAGCAGTACATAGCGGAGGTGGCAACCCGAGAGCACCATGATCGGGACCGGCTTCTCGGCATGGCGTGGGACGGAAGGGTCATGGTTTTTGCTCGATACAGAGACGGCCATTGGTACGAGGAGCCCCCATTAGAAGTGAACAGGCACTCCATTTCCCGTTTCCTTCGCTCCCTTGTGTCCCTGTCCTCAGGGCGCGCCCTTATCCCTAAGAACCTTGTTGAGGATTTCGGAGCTCAGAATATGTATAGCCAGAGGATCACCAGGGCACTGTACAATGCTTCAGAGCGAGCTACAGACGGCCTTCCGGCTAAGCTCTTCCTTCAGTGGCAGCGCTTCTTCGGCCAGGTTAGCGGGTACGAGGAGGCCTCTCTCCGACTACAGAACAAGAGGGAACTGCGGCGACTAGCTCGCGGCATGGGGCTCCAGCCTGAGACCACCGACCCATCCCGGCTGTTCTATGCCATACACACATACTTCTCCTTCTTGCTGAAGTCGATTGCCCGCCTTGTTCTGGAGCGTTACGCTGGCGGCCACTTGGGGACCACACCTCTAACTGGGCTAGCTACCTTAGAGGGCGTTGCTCTGAAGCGAGAACTAGTGCGATTGGAAGACGGTGGGATCTTCCGAACTCTGGGACTCGTTAACCTACTTGAGGGAGATCTTTTCTCGTGGTATCTTGAGGCTTGGTCCACTGAAGTCGAAGACGCGCTGCGCCTCACACTCTCCCGGTTGGCCGAGTACAACCCCGCCACTATAGAGGAAGACCCGTTTGCCGCCAGGGATCTGCTTAAGAAACTGTACCATTATCTGCTGCCGAGGGAACTCCGCCATGATCTCGGTGAGTACTACACCCCTGACTGGCTGGCGGAGAGAGTTCTCATGCAACTCAACGAGCCTCTCTTAGTGGCGCCGCGAGCTAAGCGGCCTGCTGTCAGGCTTTTCCCTGCGCGAAGGGTGCTTGACCCGGCCTGCGGGTCAGGTACTTTTCTGATACTGGCAATACGCTCAATCAAAGAGCACTGCCTACGCCAGGGGCTAGCCGAGGCAGATGCCCTCGAGTACATACTGGAGAACGTGGTCGGTGTTGACCTAAACCCGCTTGCAGTCATGGCTGCCCGGGTTAACTACCTGTTAGCAGTCGCTGATCTCGTTCCCTACAGGCGCGGCCCCCTTGTGATCCCTGTCTACCTGGCTGACTCCATTGTGACTCCCACAGAGGGGACCACTCTCTTTGAGCGATCGGAGCGGCGCCTGAACACTGTGGTCGGGAGCCTGCCGGTGCCGCAAAGCATCGACACTGCCGGTGCCATCTCCAAGCTGACCGACCTCCTCGACGAGTGTGTCTCCAACTTGTTCACCCCACAGGCGTTCGTGGCGAGAGCCAACAAAGAACTGAGCATATCTCCGGGCGGTCCGGATGAGGCCACTCTGAGGGAGCTCTATGGCAAGCTGCTGGACTTGAGAGCTCAGGGACTGGATGGTGTCTGGGCCAGGGTTCTGAAGAACGCTTTCATGCCGCTGTTCCTCGGCCAGTTCGGCTATGTGGTCGGCAATCCCCCGTGGGTCAACTGGGAGAGCCTGCCTGACAGGTACAGACAGCAAATCGTGCCTCTGTGGAAGAAGTACGGGTTGTTCGTCCACTCTGGGATGGACACCATTCTGGGGAAGGGCAAGAAGGACATTTCTACTTTGATGGCCTACGTCGCCATGGACCGATACCTGCGAGCTAATGGCAAACTGGGGTTCGTCATTACTCAGACAGTTTTCAAGACCTCGGGGGCAGCCCAGGGCTTTCGAAGGTTTGGGCTTCCCGATGGCACCCCGCTTCGCGTACTTCACGTGGACGATCTAAGCGATCTTCAACCGTTTGAGGGAGCCACCAACCGGACCTCTGTAGTGGTGATACAGAAGGGTCAAGCCAACAAATATCCCGTGCCGTATACACGCTGGCAGAAGACCGTAAAGGGCAAGGGGGTGAACTACGACAGTACGTTGGCCGACGTCTTGGCGATGGTGCGTCGCATGCAGTTCCAGGCAGTGCCGATTGACATCGATGACGCTACATCCCCATGGCTTACAGCCCGGAGAGGTGCTTTGGCGGTCCTGTCAAGGGTTCTCGGCAGTTCCCCTTACTACGCTCATGCGGGCGTGTACTCGGGTGGTGCGAACGGAGTGTACTGGCTGGAGGTCGTCACTCGACGGCCAGACGATCTCCTTGTTGTGCGCAATATGACCGAGGGCAGCAGGAAGGATGTTGAGGAGACTACTGCTGAGATCGAGGCGACATTTGTCTACCCGCTTCTGCGGGGTCGAGATGTTCACCGGTGGCAAGCGCTTCCCTCGGCTCACATTCTGATGATACAGGACCCGGTGAAGCGCCAGGGGTTTGACGAAGCAGAACTGCAGGCATCTTGCCCCAAGACCTATGTGTACTTAAGGCACTTCGAGACAGTGCTGCGGAAGAGAGCTGCTTTCAGGCGTTATTTCACTCGCGAGGGCAGCGATACTGCCCCTTTTTACTCCATGTTCAACGTAGGGGAGTACACCTTCGCCCCGTACGCAGTCGCTATTCGACAGATAACCGAGAGCATGCAGGCTGCGGTGGTGGGCGAAGTGGATGACCTCGTTCTCGGTCGGAAGAGAGCGCTCCCAACACACAAGCTGCTGTGCGTTGCCGTCCAGAGCCATGAGGAAGCCCATTACCTGTCAGCAGTATTGAACTCCACCATCAGTCAGCTATTCGCGAAGGCTGTGATGCTGAGCACTGGTTTCACGGCGGGAGCTTTGGCAAAGCTGGCCATACCGGGCTTTGACCCCTGTGATCCGGTGTGCGTGGAGTTGTCTGAGCTTTCCATGAGGGCACATGCTGCCGTACGCAGCGGGATCCACCCACTACCTGTTGAGGAGGCCATAGCCGAAGCTACCGGCAGGCTATGGGGGATCACCGAGAGCGAGACTAGGCGTATCGAGAGGAGTCTGTCCGAGATGACCGAACCTACCGCGGGGACACCTGCAGACGAAGATGCCTAACCCTTTTGCGGCCATCACTCCGGTCCTAGCCGTGCTAGCAACAGATGGGAGAATCTTGCCCGCTACAGGCCAGGCCATCATTGACTTGGCAGGCAACGACCTTGACGAAAGTTATGATCGGGCGATCTCAGAAACAACCTCGGTGGGAACCGTGTGGGAGACTCGGCGGAGCCTCTATCATCCCGTTCGTCCAGTACCCCGCTACGAACGTCATTGCCTCCAGTACTTCCTGGACGGCTCTACCCGCACATACTTTGTGGGAACCGTCCTTGAACATGATCGGTCGAGTCCGGTACAGTTTGCCCAGGTCGGGGCGGCTGGTGTGCAGCGAGAAGAGGACGGACGCATACGGGTGGTCAAGGTGCGCCGTAAGCTCGTTCTCCTCCTAGACAGGTCATCCCTCTCGCAGGAACTATGGCTCAAAGTGGCACGGACAACAGCCCAGGTTCCCAGCTGCACCCTTCGTACGACTTCAGAGGAGGATCCCTACGGAAAGGGTGTGCGGGAGAAGCGTACGCGGGGAGCCCACAAGGCCAATTGGGCCATGCGGGAGGAGGAAATCGCTCTGGCCAACGATGACTTGGGGGAACGGTCTGGAGATGAATGGCTAGCGGTCGACGGCGGGTTGGGGAATGAATACATGGACTGGCAAGGACCACCCGTGATCGGCGTCGCCAAGTCATTTCAGAAGGACCTTCATTTCAGACTGGGGTCTGGGCCCCGGGGTCGCAGTCTGAACTTGTACGGTCTCCTGGCCGGTCTGGAGGAAGGCAACCGCACCGCCGTTTTTCCTCGTTGGGCAGGAGAGGCTCGGGAGGGGAAGATCGCCTTCTGGTACGTCCGTATCAGGCCGCAACGAGGGCTGGACTATCCCCTGATGGGCGTTGTGAAGGTTGACATGCCCAATCGCAGCCGAGAAGTCGTGGACTCCGACCTAGTCGACATGGTGAGCGGTGCCGTCATTGCTGAGCGTTGTGTTGCCCCGCACGGGCGAGACAGCCGCTGGCATGCACATCTCTATCCCATCTCTATCGCCGAGCGAGTCATAAGAGATCAGTTCTACTCCGGAGAGGTGCTGAAAGCGGCCATTCGCTGGCCTCAGTTGCCCCTGTCCTCAGCAGTCGGGGGGTCATGAGATGGAAGCGAAGGATTCGCAAGGGATGCCGACCGACCAACCAGATGTGTTGGAGACCGAAGTATCGGAGGCAGAGGCGTTTGAGTCCGAAACTGTAGTCGGTCGAGCTTCAGCAACAGAGAGAGACTCTAACAGTGCCTCGCAGTTCTCGTTCTGGCTGCGTCCTTGTTATAGGGTGAACCCCTTCGACATCGTTGCCGCCGAACAGGGAGAGGACAGCCACACCTACGGCTTAGTGACCAACATCCGGCACTTGACGGATGCAAGCAGCCACCTCTCGAATTATATCTCGAATGACTTCGGGGAAATGCTCGACGAACCGAATACGCCCCGCCAAGGAACCAATGTGGCCGAGGTTGCAGTCTTATCCAACAACAAGGACATTTACATGCCTGTTCAGAGTGAAGCCCGGGTACGATTTGCGGATGAGACTGGCGTTCACGGCGCCCTCGGGATTGATGTGGTGAAGCTGAAGGAGGCTCGCGAGCAGAGAGCTGTTTGCGTACCTGCAGGAATTATCCGAATGAGCAACGGTGCTAAAGCTGTCGCCTACCTTGATGCGGACTACGTTCTTGGCCCCGAGGCGGCGCACGTGAACGTGTCTGGCATCTCGGGGCTAGCCACAAAGACGTCGTACATCATTTTCCTTATACAGTCGATCCTTCAGACCTTAGACGCCTCGAGAATCGCTACCATCCTGTTGAATGTGAAGTACGACGACCTCCTGCACATCGAGGAGCCACGCGCACTGGCACCAGAGGAACACGAAATGTGGGAGCACTTAGGCCTGCGCGCGGAGCCGTTTCCCAAAGACAGGGTTCACTACTTGCTACCATGGGGGAGAGGTTCCCAGACTACAGGCCGCCCCAACAGCTTCGGGGACCCTCCGCTTCCGCACAAGATGTATGCCTATTCCCTGAGGGAAACCGCAGATAAATTGGACCTGCTGTTCGCGCAAGTTCCCGATCCATGGGACACTGTCGGAGCCCTGCTGGGCGAGGTGATGGTCGGTATTCAGAACAACGAGTCCCGCTTCCGCAACATCGTCACGTGGGATGACCTCTTGACCAAGCCTCCGTTGATGGATGGAGGTGTTCCCCAACAAGTTCTGCAGGTTAGGCCATCCAGCGTGGGGCGGTTCGTGAGGCTGTTGAGGAGAGTAATCAAGACTCGCCAGTCTGGCGTTTTTGTTCCTCAGCTATCCACTAGGATGGTGGCTCTACATAGTGAGATTGGTGACCTCAAGGGCGGGCACACGTATGTCGTGGATATAGCCCGACTTCAACCAGATGAACAGACCTTGGTGTTTGGCGATGTGCTTCGCACCATCTACGAACTGTACTCGGGCGAAAGCGGACTAGAGACTGCTGAGGAACTGCCCGAGAAGGTGATCGTGTTCGTGGACGAGCTGAATAAGTACGCACCGTCTTCTTCGCGGGGTCAGGAGACACCCATTCTTGACCAGGTTCTTGATATCGCGGAGAGGGGCAGGTCCTTTGGCATCATCCTCTTCTCGGCTCAGCAGTTCCTTAGTGCTGTCCACCCGAGGGTGACGGGCAACGCGGCCACGAGAGTTTTCGGGAGGACTGATAGCACTGAGATTGCAGAGGCCCCATACCGTCGCCTGAACCAGGACGTAAGAACCCACTTGACGCAGTTGACTCAGGGGGAACTCGTCCTAGCGCATCCGATATACAGACAGCCCGTCAAGATTAGATTCCCGCGGCTGGCATTTCGCCAGGGACGGGCCAGAACATGAACGGTTCGACGAACGCGGGTTCACTACCGATCATCCCGACGAGCTTTGAGTATCGACTAGACCTGGCCCGCGCTGCTACTTCGCGGGATCTGAGACTGGCTCCTAGACACCGGTGGTTCCATTTCGCCCACAGCTACTCGCCCTTGTTGGTTCACGAAGTTCTGGATAGCTGGCAGCTCACGGGGTACCCTCTAGTCTTGGACCCCTTTGTGGGGGCAGGAACAACTCTGCTAGTGTGTAGGGAGCGATACATTGGCGGACTAGGCTTTGATCTCTCACCTCTTGCTACCCTCGTTGCCAGTGTCAAGATCGCTGAGCATGATCCTGCTGAACTCCGGGTCTGTGTTCAGAGCGCGTGTCGTGACTCGCGAGGTGCTGACGCAATACCGGCTTGGTCATCTCCCCGACTGAAGAGGGCCTTTACAGTTCGAGAACTCGCTAGGCTCTGGGCCCTCGGTCAGGCGATCTCGAGACAGCCCAACGCTGTCAGGGGGTTCCTCACTGTCGCCTGGTTGCGGACTGCGTGCACGCTTAGCCGCGCTCTTGCTGACGGCGGCTGGTTCCGCTGGACAGAGGGGCCGGATCGCAGTCACACAATACTTGCCGCTTTTACGTCTCAGGCGAGTTTGATGCTGCAGGACCTGGCAGGTACGACTCCCCCAAGCCAAACTGGGGTCCTGGAGGTCAGGATCGGGGATGCACGAGCCTTAGACGTAAGACCCAATAGGGTTGACGCGGTGATCACCTCCCCGCCATACCCGAACCGCCATGACTACACCCGGGTGTTCCACATTGAACTGCTGTTGCTTGGCCTCAGCGAACATGAGATTACAGAACTCAGGTACCGATCATTGAGATCACATGTTGAGGCCAGACCGTTGGCCGCTCTGAGCTCGGGCTTGGAAAGCTTCACGGTGCCGCACTCCCTCAATAGTCTGCTGACGCAGTTATCTTCCTGCACTCGGAAACGGGTTCAGCGGATGCTTTGGGGATACTTCGAGGACTTGTACCTCACGCTCAGGGAAAGCTATCGAGTTCTGAAGCCCGGTGGCCGGGCAGCTTTCGTGGTGGGCAATGTTAGACATGCAGGAGTCCTGATACCCGTGGATGAGTTGCTCCAAACCCTGGGAGAGCAGGTCGGGTTCTGCCACCACCGCACATGGGTGATCCGGCTTCGCGGGAATAGTGCACAGCAGATGGGGCGCTTCGGGCGGGAACCACTGAGGGAAAGCGTAGTCATGCTGCGAAAGCCTCGCTAGGGCGACATAGCATAGGGTTGTTCATCCCCGCAACAGATGGCCGACACATTGCCGTACCAGCCCGTTGATCGCCGAAGGCATCCACTCGGAGCTTCTTGGAGACCCTCGACAACTACGGCCCTGCCCGTTGTCGCGCTATAGGATGAGACGGGAACGGAACTGTTATGCTTCGAAACCGCTGGCCGTGGGTTCGCCGTCTGGTATCAGCCTCATAATGCCGTATGAGCGACTATCACGCGGGCTGTCAGGTTGCACTGAGCAGCTGCGCCAGGCAGAGCCGCTGTCATCTCACCACTAGCCCGGAGTTTGCCCGCCGGGACGTTCCGTACGGGGTTCTCCCCCGCCCTTATCGCTTCGAGTGTAGCTGTTAAGAAACAATGGCTCTCTTCTTAGGCGGTCATGCATGAACTCTATGAGGACCGCGCAGCACATTAGCCGACCGGGTCGTTACCGCAAGCTCGAGAGTGGCCTGGAGCTCAAGGAGGTCGTCACGGGAGAAGACAGCGTCACCCGCCAGCGCTTTGGTGGTCTACAACCCGAAGGGGGAGAATGTGATCGGCACGAGCGGGCAGACATTATCGCTGAGGTGAAACGCAGGCTGGCCGAACTCGAGCTGCTTGCAGGGGAGCCGCACAACAAGGCGGCATGTGCTATACGGGCCCACTCGAGCTACGGGCGATACAACGCAGGACCGCCCTGAACCGGGCCCTTATCCGGCCGGAGGCCGCCTTTGATGGCAAGCTCCTGGTGAGCAACTCT
Organism: bacterium; assembly: GCA_031082145.1. Taxonomy (GTDB): domain Bacteria; phylum Bacillota; class Sulfobacillia; order UBA995; family UBA995; genus Ess09-15. Next base: position 14,642 of record JAVHLP010000009.1, read on the forward strand.
GACGGGAGACCATCGCGAACAGGGCCAAGGCCTAGGAGGAGGAGTCCAAGTGGCACGAGACTATGCGCCGGCAGGGCTGCAAAGCCGCTAGTCGTCAGTCTCGGAACAGATGATGCCCGAAGCCTGTATCAACTGAACCCACTCGTTCATCACCTGACCACCCTCAACCATGATGGTGAGTCCCTTCTCAAGGCGGCGCAAAGGGGGGCGCAGGTCTCTCGACATCCCCTTGAGGGGGGCACATGCATCAATCATCTTCTGGATCGACTCGAGCGCAGCGCTCGCCGCTGCAGAGACTCTGGTGACGGACCTGAAGAAATCACAGAAACCTGCTTGGGAGTCAGGGTTCTCTTGTACCTCAGCTGGCGCTCGCTCAATCAGATCGCGGAATCCTGTGTTGATATCATGCAGGTGGGAAGCGTATTCGTTACTCCACTCCCAGATGCGTTGGGTCGGACAGTCCAATTGGCTAGCGACCCTGCGAACGGTGACCAACCTGGCGGCGAACCCCTTTCCCTGTTGGTCTGCTCGTTTGATGCAAGCAGTCCCTTCGGTCATAATCTGCCCAATCAAGTTGATGTCTTGGCTGATGAGACGCAGGATATCATTGGACTTCGGTAGCGCCTCCTCAGCCTTTGCGAGACGGTCCAGAAGGCCGGGTGAGTCATTAGTCATACCTTCCTCAAGACGCAGGTCGATCTGGGGGGTGGTTGAGACCCCCTCCGCTAGCCCTGCGTCTTGATTCGCCTGCCTGAGTCGTAAAGCAAGCCGCCGGACACCCTTCCGATGTTGGGGGGACGAGGGATCGGCAAGGCTCAGTTCTGTCCAGTCCTCGTACTGGAATTGCCTGAGAGACCGGATGAGGGGGTCCTGACTCAACTCATTGGGAAAACCGGGAACGTTGACATAGAGCAAAGGCATGAGGAGGTCTTCGTAACCCAATCGCTTCGCCTTTCGGATGAACTCCTGCAATTCACGTCGGCACTCGGGGCTCTCGAAGTACGCAGGGGTAAGGACTGGGATGAAGAACGTAGTCGAAGCTAGGCTTTTGTCAATGACGGTTTTCCAGTGCTGGCCCCACTCGATCGCATCACGATCAAGGAACAGGGGGAGCTTCTCGCCACCCGTGAGGAGTTCGTATTGGTCTTGGACTAAAGCTGCCAGGGCGGAAATGCGCCCGCCTTCGATCTCATCATCGCGACGAACATAGGACCAGAACCCCCGTGAATAGTGGTGTTCTTCACCGCCGGTCTCGCTCCTAATCATTACCAGCAAGTCCTTTCGCTGAGCAGTCGGGACCGCTTGTCGCGAGACATGATCGAACTCCACTATGAAGACCCTGGTAGGCGGACGGGATTGTGACGCCTCGCACCTTGCATAGCTCTTCAACAGCTATACCGACTAGGAGGACAGCTGTCTTGAGCACCAAGGGAGCAACGCTGTCAGACTCAGTGAGAGCACGGCCGTCTCGTAATAGGATGCCAGTATCAGTCCACTTGGCATAGCTCCTCGCGGTAATAGGCGATCCGTGGGCATAGCCGGATCCGAACCTGTAAGGCAGAGCGTAGAGATGGAGGACATCGACTTCCCTGGCTTTCGCCTCAAGACTGAGGTCACTCCATCCCTGGGCGTTGACTCTTCTATAGTTGCGTTCTATAAGACGAACCTGGTCCTCCGGATAACGGTGGGCGAACGTCTCAGGTGGATACACGTCCCGGAGAGCGTTCATGCGCTTATGCTCCTCCACCCAAAGATGATCAGCGTATAGTCCGGCTCGGGACGACGGTTCGGCGTTAATGTAGAGCAAACTAATGACGTTCTCTACCATTGAGCGCATTACTATGACTGCATCGGCGTCTAGTCCGTGTTTGCAGAGAAGCTTAATAGCGCGGAAGCTCGTCCGGGTCCTGCTGAGGAAGACGAGGTTAATTAGTAGATGAGGCGTGACCTCGCGTGTATGCCTGGTCAAGGATGCAGCGAGCTCCTCAATCGTCCGATCTGCGCATTCGAGGAGCTGTTCGAGGGAAGGCCCCACTGACTGACCTCCGTGAGAATGGATGGCACGTCATGCATTGCGGGATTCGACAGGTTCCCAGGATTCTCCTTCTGTCTGTTACCTGGTGTCGGTAGGAAGGTCACCACCTGGATGTCTGTGGCGCAAAGAATGTGCATTGCTCCCCCAGCTCCGGCTAGCAACCGGCAGTTCCGGCCTGCTCTGGGAGTGGGCTGACGCCGCGCCCACCGGGGACATCATGGTCTCCCTGAACAGTGACTCGTAAGGCTTCACCGACCTGCTCCCGGAGACCCCGAACTGCGGCGGCTCTACCGGGCCGGCGACCCGGGAGTCGAAGCCGTCTGCCGAGGGTCGAGGCAGGAGATGGTCCACATGCTGGGGCACCGCTGCAGAGTCACTGCTGCCGACGGCGTCCACCATCCGGGCCGAGGTCATCAGCCATCGCTGGTGGCAGCTACAGGCGACGGCGGAGGACCCGGGCGGTATGGTCTGGAGCCGGACCACCGTGTGGCGGGTGGCGGACGGACACCGGGACTCGATCGGGGACATGGCGACCCATCGCCGGAGAGTTACACCCTCAGCCCCTATCACTCCATCGTCGGCGCCCCCCGCAGCCGAGATCGAGTATGCCCCGGGCACGGATGACAACCGGCAGTGTGCCGTGGGACCCGGAACTTCCCGCCCCCTCCCCCGTCCATATACCCAGAACCCCCTCCCGGGAGGTATCGCCATGCCCAGGTTCCTCCTCCCCCTGCTGCTCTCCCTGCTCCTCCTCCCCCTCCCCGCCCACGCCAACGACGCCAGCGTGGGCCGCATCGGCGAGACCATCCGGCCCATCCAGGACACCCAGATCCAGATGATGGCGGAGGAGGTCCGGGTCCACGTGACCCGGGAGCGGACCTACGTCGAGGCCACCTTCACCTTCCGCAACACCGAGTTCGCAACTACCGTCCTCATGGGCTTCCCCGAGCACCAGCTGGAAGACGAGGGCTTCCCCGGCGACCCCCACCTTCGCGACTTCCGCACCTGGGTGGACGGCGTGAGCACCCCCGCCAAGCGCGAGCCCGGCCTGGTACCGAAGGTCACCGGGTCCGACGACTCCGGCTCGCTCCTTCGGGAGCGGGACTTCCCCGCCTGGCACACCTGGGAGGTCCCCTTCGCGGCGGGCCAGACCCGGGAGGTACGCAACACCTACTGGTGCCACCCCACCTTCCGGTCCAACGGCGAGGTAGGCACCGGCTACATCCTGGTCACCGGAGCCACCTGGTACGGTAAGATCGACCGGGCCACGGTCACCTTCGAATTCGATGGCATCCTCCCCTACCAGCTGTCCACGGTCAGCCCCGGCGACTACCGCTTCGAAGGCACCAGCCTGGTCTGGGAGTGGACCGACTTCGAGCCGGTCGAGGACATCCGCCTGGTCATCGACGCCCGCGGCATGCTCGCCGTGGCCCACGGGTACCTACCCGAGCAGGCGGGCGAGCTGGAGGACCTCTGCCGGCAAGGTGATTACGCAGCCCTGCTGGCCTGGGTACGGGCGCTCCAGACCCGGGCCACCCCCGAGCAAGGTCCCACCTTGCTTCTGTACGAGGCCCGCGCCCACCAGGGACTCGGGCGGACGGCTGAGGCCGTCCAGGCCTGGGAGCGGCTCCTGGAGATGGCCCCCAGGGCCGGCGAGACCGCCCAGGAGTACCTAGTAGCGGCCGACGCTCGAGCCGAGATCTTCTACTACCTCGTCACGCAGGCCCACGCGGCGGGTGACCGGAACCGGCTGGAGAAGCTCTACCGCCAGATCCGGGAGGCCCGGGCCAGCCTGGTTGTGCAGCGGTGGGTGGAGACCCTGCTGCCGGCGGCGAGCATCTCCCGCAGCGCCCCCCTGGGTGCGGCCGAAATCCGCCCCGACCCCCACTCCGGCCACTGGTGGTTGCATGTGGAAGCCGAAGACCCCGATGCCGACATGGTCAGCATCCGGGCCGTCGCCTGGCTCGTCACCGACGGCGACCGGGTGATGGCCATCGACGAGCAGACGCCGGTGGGACAGGACACCTACCGCACCTCCCACGCGTACTACCTGGGCGAGATCCCCCCCGGAGCACAGGTCGAGTACTGGGTTGAGGTGAGCGACACCGAGGGCCTCGGGACCGTGGTGAGCACGGCCGAGGAGGCAGAAGAAGCCGCCGAACCGGCCCCCCGGTCCTGGCTGCTGAACCTGGTGGCCGCGGCCATGCTCGTTCTCGGGTCGGCGTGGGTTCTCCGCCGGCGGCAGGCCGGCTGAGAAGCATCGGGAGGCCCTCCGGTCTCAGCCGGGGGGCCTCCCCTTGGGAAAGGATGTCTGACCTTACTCCCTCACCCTGACCAGCAGCTCAATCTCCACCGGCGCGTTGAGGGGCAGCTCGTTGACGCCAACGGCCACCCGGACATGCGCCCCCTTCTCCCCGAAGACCTGGATCAACAGCTCTGAGGCGCCGTTGACCACCGAAGGCTGATCGGTGAAACCGGGGGCACTGGCGACGAAGCCGGCTACCCGGACTACGTGGACCACCCGGTCGAGGTCGACGACGCTCTTGATTGCGGCCAGGCAGTTGAGCATGCAGGTCTGCGCGCACTCTCTCCCCTGCTCGACGGTTACCTGCTCCCCTACCCGGCCGAGGTACTTCATCTGCCCGTCCACCCGGGGGATCTGACCCGAGGTGTAGACCAGGTCACCCACCTTCATGGCCGGGACATAGGTGGCCACCGGCTTGGGGGTGCCGGGGAGCTGAAGGCCGAGTTCGGCCAGCTTCTTCTCTACCATTGGCAGACTCCTTTCTGAGGAGGGGCCGGCCGGGAGAGAAGGCTCGCCCGGCCGGCCAGTGCGGGATTATCTGGCTTCTTCCGCGTAGCGATGGAGCAGTTCCAGTGACTTCATGACCGCTTTGGCACAGAACCGCATGGCGTCCTTGATGAGTGAGCCGTCCTCGTTGGTCGTACCCAGGCCGGGCGAGAGCATGATGTTGGCGTCATAGCCGATGGTGGGGATGAGGCCCATGGCCTTCCACCCTTCCTGGATGAGGTTGCAGCCGGCATACATGTCCTCGATGGTGAAGATGGGCAGGCCCGTCTGCTCGTAGTTGATCTCCACCGTGTTGGAGTTGGCGGACCGGGTGATGATCATCTTGTCCTTGATCTCCCGGGGGAGAGTGGAAGCGGCGAACTCCGCCTGGACCAGAGCCAAGGTCTCATCGAGGGGCCGGAGGAACTCGTCGGCGTGCTCCTTGATGAAACGCAGGCTGGCGATGACGCCGAGCAAAGCCTCCTTGCCGGGGTCGTTAGTCACGTAGGCAGCCTTGCCGTGGGAAGTGGGGTTGCCTGAACGCTCACCGTGGATGCCCAGAGCCCGGCGGATGGGCACCATCACCTCTTCGCGGCCGATGATCAGGCCCACCGTGGGCGCCCCGGCCGCCTTGTCCATGCTGTAGAGCATCACGTCGGCGCCGTTGGCGCGGGGATCGGTGCCCACGAAAGGAGTGCCCCAGGCGTTGTCCACCACGTAGGGGACGTTGTAGGTCCGGGCCAGCTCGGCTATGAGCTTCTGGAGGAGTGGAGTACCCTGGGCGTCTTTCTCGGCGTAGCCGTAGCCGGGAGTGTCATAGCCCAAGGAAGCGAAACCTGCCAGCTGACCGCAGTGGCGCTCGGCCAGACGGGCCAGCAGGGGCTGGGAGGCCCGGGCGTTGACCGCGGCCAGGAGCACCGCGGCCGCTTGCTTGAACCCGTGCACCTCGTAGCGAGCGCCGGCCAGAGGCTGGATGGCGACTTCCAGATTGGTCAGCCGCTTGCCGTAGAAGCCGAGTTCGCCGGCGGTCACCCCGCGGTCGGCGTAGAGGTCCTTGTAGCGCGGTGGAAACGGCCGGCCGTAGCCCGCCTGGTGATGCATGTGGCGCTCGTAGGGAGCGATGTAGCGGCTGCGGTAGACGTCCCCGCGGCCCTGCAGGGGAGGACTGAAGAGCACGTCATAGGTGACCCATAAGGCCGCTTCGCAGGTGTTGATGGCGGCGGCGTCCCAGTCGTCGCCGTAGACGTCCTTGACCACGTCTCGCACCTTGTCATTCAGGACCGAGTTGGGGATGACCTGGCGGGCGCCTTGGGCCATCGCATCCTCCACGTACTTGGTCAGCAGACCGTGGCAGCCCGACACCGCTCCGGTGAGGCCGAACGGTCCGGGCGGGCGGGGACCGAACCCTTCCGCCGCCTTGCGGCAATCCTCGTAGTACGCGTTCTTCCTGTCAAACAGCTTCTGGTAGAGCTTGAACCTGTGCACCGAGTACCCCTCCTCAGATTCGTCTGCGCTCAAGGGCCACTACAACCGGGAGATCCTTCTGGATTTGGATTCAGCGGGGGCTAGAGATCCTCCTGCCAGTCGCCAGCGAATTGTTTGATGGTCACTCAAGACATGCACGCGCTTCGAGCCTGGAAGGAGTTGCAGTTCACACTGTTGAAACCCCTCATGCCGTCGACTGGGCAGGACGGAGGTGTGGCATGCCACGCGATCCTTACTCCAACCGGCTACTGACCGGAAACCCGTACGCCAGCAAGTCCGACGTTACCGGGAAGCTGGTGGCGGTGCTCGACTCGGCAGTGTCGGGGCGGAAGCTGGAACTGATCGTCATCCGGTCCCGCTGCGTCTGCCGGGGGGAGATCCACGAGTTACTGGTCGCCGGTGAGGCCAGCGAACCCGGCGACGTGGTCGAGGACTGCTGGGGTCTGGGCTTCCTGGAGATCAAGGAGGGGGGCGTACTGCTGTGCGGGGACGAAGTCAGGATCGGCGACCGGATGGTCGGCGCCCTGGCCGGCTTCGACCTCACCCACGCTCCCAACCACATGAACCTCGTACTCAAGAGCCCTCGTCCCATCACTGGGGCAGCCCAAGGGCTGCGGGTGGGCGACCGTATCGTCTTCTCGCCGGAGAAGGCGCCATGACTGGCGCCGACCTGGTTGTCAAGATGCTGGAGGAGTACGGAGTCCGGTACGTGTTCGGCCTACCCGGTGACACCAGCGTGGCTCTTTACGAGGCATTCCGGAGGAGCCGGAAGGTCGAGCACGTGCTGACCCGGGACGAGCGGTCATCGGCCTACATGGCCGACGCTTACGCCAAGATCACCGGCGCCGTGGGCGTGTGCGAGGGGCCCAGCGGAGGAGGAGCGCTGTACCTGATCCCCGGCGTATCGGAGAGCGACGGCTCTCGGGTTCCCCTGGTATCGCTCACCACCGACACCCCCCTGAGCAGCGACGGCCGTGGCTCACTGACCAGCCTGGATCAGGTGGAGCTGTTCGGGCCGGTGTGCCGGCTGGCCGCCCGGGTCCTGCAGCCGGCGAAGGTGCCGGAGAGCATGCGGCGGGCCTTCAGGTACGCGACGGCGCCACGGCAAGGGGCCACGCAGGTCATATTGCCCGAAGATGTGCTGTCGGGGCCGGTCTGCGCCGGCGGCGTGGCCGACCTGTACGCCGAGGAACGGCATGCCAGCTTCCCCGCTTATCGCTACTCGCCGCCGGCGGCTGAGGTCGAGGCGGCGGCGGCGTTGCTGGCGAGGGCATCCCGCCCTATCATCCTGTGCGGGGGCGGTCTTCACCTCTCGGGGGCCGGGGACGAGCTCCGGCAACTGGCCGAGGAGACCTCGACGCCGGTGGTCACCACCCTGAACGGCAAGGGTTCGCTCGAGGAGGTCCACCCCCTCTCGCTGGGAGTCTGTGGCGGCAACGGGGCCAAGCAGGCCACCAACGAGGCGGTGAGGAACGCCGACGTGGTACTGATCGTGGGCAGCCGGCTCAACTCCACCAGCACCGCGGGCGGGTCCATCTTCAACGACGGGGCCCGTCTGGTGCAGGTGGACCTCGACCCGGCCCAGATCGGCAACAACTACCGGCTGGAAGTGGGATTGGCCGGCGACGCCCGGCCGGTTCTGGCCGCTCTGGCGGTCCTGAGCCGTCCGCCGGGTGATGATCGGCGGCATTGGGCCCGGGGGTGCCGGGAAGCCGTGCGGCAGGAGCTGGACGCCTACGAGCAGTGCGCGGCCGCCGACTGCTCCCCCTTCCTGCCTCACCTTGTGGTGCGGGCCCTGGAGCGGACACTGCCCGGAGACAGCATCCTGCTGTGTGACGCGGGGACGCCGACTCCGTACGTGGCCGCCTACTACCGGCCGGCCACGGCCGGGCGGACCTTCATCGCCGGCAGGGCCCACGGCTCGCTCGGTTACGCCCTGCCGGCCGCCATAGGGGCGAAGATCGGCGCTCCCGATCGTACCGTGGCGGCTCTGTTTGGCGATGGCAGCTTTGGCATGGCGTGCGGGGAGCTGGAGACGATCGGGAGACGCCGGTTGCCGTTGATCCTGATCTCCTTCCGCAACGGCTGCTACAGCTGGATCAAGTGCCTGCAGAAGCTGTACTACAACGAGGGCTACTTCGGGGTCGACCTGGGCGTGCACGCCGACTACTCCGAGGTGGCCCGGGCTTGCGGCATTCACGCCGCACGGCCGGGATCAGGCCCCGAGCTGGAGGAGGAACTCCGGCGGGCGGTGGCCTCGGACGCGCCGGCGTTTGTGGAAGTGATGACCGGGTGCATGACCGGCTTCACCCCGCCCGTCGCCGCCTGGCAACGTGACTCCCGGTTAGACCCGGAACAGAGGCAACGGAAGAGCTACTGAGGGGAGGAACGCAAGTTGGTGGAGGTCAGACCCATGCAGTTGGAGTGCGGGACCGTCATCGGGGTGGTGGTTGACCTGCCCCAGACCCGGCTGCTGAGCATCAACACCGCCCGCGGCTACATCACCTGCGGCGCCCTGGACGTACAGGTGGTGGACAGGGTTCACCCCGAGCGGGACGTGATCGCGGCCCGGATCTTCAAGGTCCGGACGCTGGAGGACTTGCTGGCGGGGAGGGTGGAGTCCTCCACCCGTAAAGCCCAGGAGCTGGGCATCGTGGCCGGGATAACGGGGGCCGAGGCTCTGGCCAGGATGATGTAAGGAGCATCCGGGGAAACCCCGGACGCTCCTTACCAACTACTGCGCAATCCAGCCGCCGTCCAGGGTTATGACCGTGCCGGTGGCGTAGCTGGACTCTTCCGAGCCGAGGTAGACCGCGGCTCCCGCCAGATCTTCGGGGTCACCCACCCGGCCCAGCGGTATGTTGGACAGGTACAGTTTCAGCCGGTCGGGGTCGGTCACCCGGCCGTGGGTGGCGGGAGTGTGGATGATGCCGGGGGCGATGGCGTTCACCCGGATGCCGTGGGGAGCCAGTTCCAAGGCGGCCGACTTGGTGAGCAGGATCACTCCCGCCTTGACGGCCGCGTAGTGAGCGAGTCCCCGCATACCGATAAAGCCGGCGATGGAAGCGATGTTGACGATGGAACCCTTGTGGCCGCGGGCGATCATGGCCGCCGCCACCGTCTGGGTGCAAAGGAAGGTGCTCTTCAGGTTGACGTCCACCGTGATCTGCCAGGTCTCCTCGGTAGTCTCCAGGAAGGGAGAGAACAGAGCCACGCCGACGTTGTTCACCAAGACGTCGACCTCGCCCAACTCCGTCTTGATCTGCTGGAAGAGGGCCTGCACTGCATCCTTGGCGGTAACGTCGGCCTGGTAGGCCTGGGCCTTCCCGCCTGCCCGGCGGATGAGCCGGCAGGTCTCCTGGGCGCCGGTCAGATTGAGGTCGGGGACGGCCACCATCGCCCCTTCCCGGGCCAAGCCGAGGGATATGCCCCGGCCGTTGCCGGAACCACCCCCGGTCACAACCGCTACTTTCCCCTTGAGTCTCATGAGTGACTCCTTTCAGTCCATTATCAAGCCGCCGTTAACGTCCAGGACCTCACCGGTGATGTAGTCCCCGCTCTCCCCCACCAGGAACAGCACCGCCCGGGCGACGTCCTCAGGACGGCCGAAGCGGCCCAGTGGGATCGCCTTTCGCATCTGCTCTTGCTGGTCGGGTGTGAAGGCAGCGAGCATCGGCGTCATGGTGGGGCCGGGGGCCACGCAGGTGACGTTGATGCCGTCGGCGGCCAGGAGCTTGGCGAAGCACTTGGTCAACACGATCACCCCGGCCTTGGCGGCCGAGTAGTGCATGCCGGCCACGATGGCGCCGGCCTTGCCGACCATGGAAGCGATGTGGACGATGCGGCCACGCTTGCGTTTCCGCATCGACAGGGCGGCCGCCCGGCTGCCCCAGAACACGCCCTTGAGGCAGACATCCATCACCCGGTCCCACTCCGGCTCGGTCATGTCCTCCATCGCCGTCACCGGCGCGAAGGAGGCGCAGCTGACGAAAACGTCGAGGCCGCCGAGCTCCTCCTCGGCCAGTGCCACCGCCCGGCGGTTGTCGTCGTCCCGGGCGACATCGCCCGGAAGCGCCAGCGCCGAGCCTCCGTCAGCGGTTATGGACGCCTGTACCTGCCGGGCCCGCCCGGCGTTAGCGTCGAAAATGACCACCTTGGCCCCTTCGCGGGCGAACAGCCTGCAAATGGACTCGCCCATGCCCGAGGCCCCGCCGGTCACGACCGCCACCCGCCCCTTGAGTTGCACCTGGCACCCTCCTCAGCGGACTAGAGTTCGCGCATATCGCGGTCCAGCCGGGTCAGATAGCGAACGCCGGTTCCGGTGACCACTATCGTGTCCTCAAGCTGTATGCCGGCGAACCCGATCTCGTAGTAGGGACACTCTATGTTGATCACCATGCCTTCCTCGATGGCCGGGTCGAGGGCGGGAGTGGCCGCCGGCCGGATGGACGGATGATCGTAGAACTCCAGCCCTATCCCGTGCCCGCAGTGGGGGCGCTGGAAGTGGGGGATGCCCGCCTTCCGGATGGTGTTCACGGCCAGGTCGAAGAGCGCCGACGCCTTGACTCCCGGCCGGATGGCTTCGATCAAGGCCTGCTGGCCTTCGCGCATGGCGTTGTAGTACAGCGTCAGCTTGGCTGAGGGCCTGCCCATCACCGCCGTACGGGCGGTGTCCGACCAGTAGAAGTCCTTGACGCAGCCCACGTCGTACTTCAAGCAGTCGCCGGGCTTGAGAATGTAGTCGGGGCTGGAGGCCAGCAGGGCCGCTCCCGAGCGGGTGCCGGCGTTGACGTAGAAGCAGCCGGGGACGGCGCCTTCGCGGCCGATCGTCTCAAGGTAGGTGTCGAGCAAGTCGGCTTCCGTCATGCCCACCCGGGCGCAGTCCATAGACCGCTTGATACCCGCCTCGGCAATCGTCACCGACCGGTGCAGGCGGTCGATCTCCTCCGGGGTCTTGACCGTGCGGATACGCTTGATGGTGTCGTAGGCGGGGACCAGTTCGACGCCGGTCAGGCCGTCGGCCACCTGCTGCCACACCACCGGTGAGATCCGCATCTCGTCAATGCCGATCTTCCTCCAGCCCCGTTCCTTGACCAGGCTGACCAGAGCCTCGACGCCATTGGCATACTGGCCTGGCTCCTTCACCACCTCGGCCAGCGCCCGGTCAAAGCCCCTGGCCGTCCCGTCCGGCAGGGCGATGCCGAAGCTGCCGTAGAAGCGGACGTCCTTGATCCAGGACGGCCGGTCCAGTGCTTCGGGGGCGTTCACGATAGGGAGCAGCAGGGTCGCCGCGGCCAGATCCTCCCGGGGCAGGACGGCAAAGGCCAGCGAATCCTTCCAGCCGTGCAGTGTGCGGGCGGTGAACTCGGCGAAATAGGCGAGATTCTCGACCGTCGTCGCCACCAGCGCATCCAGCCCCAGATCGGTCATGTAGCCTCTGGCTCGTTCCGCGTTCAGTAGCTTCATGCGCGTCTCCTCCTGTCTGGTGTCTTACCCGCCCAGGTAGGCGGCCTGGACACGAGCATCCTCCTTCAAGACTTCGGCTGGCCCCTCATGGACGATGCGGCCCGCCTGCAGCACGTAGCCCCGACTGGCTACCTCCAGGGCCATGGATGCATTCTGCTCCACCAGCAGGATGCAGACCCCCTGGCGGTTGATCTCGGCTATCTTGCCGAACACCTGCTCCACGAGCAGGGGAGCCAGGCCCATGGATGGCTCGTCCATCAGCAGCAACTTGGGGTCGGCCATTAACGCCCGGCCGATGGACAGCATCTGCTGCTCCCCGCCGCTCAGGGTGCCGGCCATCTGACCGCGTCGCTCCTTCAGGACCGGGAAGAGCGCGAATACCCGGTCATAGGAGTCGCTCAGGTCTGCGGGGGGGCGGTTGAAGGCCCCCAGCCGGAGGTTGACCTGCACCGAGAGGCGGGGGAACACCCTCCGGCCTTCCGGCACCTGAACCAGCCCCAGCCGGGCGATGTGATGGGGCTCCAGGGCGTCCGTGCGCCGGCCACCAAAGCTCACCGTCCCCTGGCGCGCCCGCACCAGGCCGCTGATGGTCATCAAGGTCGTTGACTTTCCGGCGCCGTTCGCCCCCAGGAGGCTAACCACTTCCCCTGGCCGGATCTCCAGCGATATGCCTTCCAGGGCCCGCACCTGCCCATAGTAGACGGTCAAATCCGATACCTTTAGCAAGGCGTCGCTACTGGTCACTGCCGGCCTCCTATCCCCGCCCCATCGCTTCCCCCGTCAGTCGGGAGCGGACAGGACGCACAAGAAGATGAGCGTCTCCGACCCGTTGTTCTTCAGCTGGTGCCGCTGGCCACCGGGAATGTGAATGCAGGTGCCGGCGGAGATAGGTGTCTCACCGGCGGCGCCGACGGCCAGACCGCTCCCCTGCAGTACATACACGGCGTGCTCGCCGGGGTGTTCGTGCCTGGGGCTGTTGCCGCCCGGCTGCAGCTCGAAGATGCGCATGTAGCATCGTTTGGGGCCTGTCCGCGGTCCCAGCACCCAGCGGACCTTAAGTCCCCGGCTGCCCGCTTCGGCCTCCTCCAGCAAAACCTCAGTGTAGTGCCTGATCTCCATCAGCCCTCGCTCCCTTCCGCCGGCCATGCCAGTGCCTCCTCGGGGCAGTTCTCGATGCAGGTACCGCAGGCCACACAGAGATGATCTATCTCCGGCCCCCGCAACGCCAAGGCGACGGCGCCGGCCGGGCAGCGTTGGGCGCACTGCCCGCAGGCCGTACACAGTCCGGGACACACCGGCTTGGCCACCGTCATCCGGCCATCGCCCCTCCGCCCCGAGGATCCAGGCGCACCACTATCGGTCTCGCTTGCCCGGACTCCGGCTGCGGGTAGTCCTCCCGGCAATGAGCCCCCCGGCTCTCGGTTCGGGCCATCGCCGATTCCATCGCCAGTCCGAGCAAAGTCAGCATCCACCGCAGTTCCTGATGCCGGGCGACCAGGCTAGCGCCGGCGGGAAGGCCGCTGAGCGCGCGGCTCAACCCGGCCACACCGGCGATGCCCTCGCGCAGCTGGGGACGGCCGCGAACAGGCCCCAGGTGACAACCACCGATGGCCATCGCTCGCCGCCTGAGTTCCGCCAGATCGGGACTCGTGGCCGCGGGAGGCTGCCGGGCCGCGGCCAGCAGCAACCGCGAGGACTCGGGTGGGAACACCGGTGGGCGGGTCTTCGTCCTCGCTGCCAGCCCGGCAGCACCCTGGCCGGCCGCCCGGCCATGCACCAGGCAGGCGGTCAGGGCGTTGCCGCCGCAGCGATTGGCCCCATGCTGGCCGCCGACCACCTCGCCGGCCGCGAACAAGCCCGGAAGAGCCTGCAGATTCTCATCCACCGCCACCCCACCCATCGTGAAGTGGGCCAGGGGACGCACCCTCACTCGCTCTCGTCTCCACCCGTAGCGGTCGAGGAGCTGGAGGCATAGCAGGTCGCTGCCGCCACGGCCGAAGCGCACCCAGGCCGGCCTGCCGGCCTCTCTCTCGTTCGCCAGCACGATCGCCAGCCGGTCCCGGTCCCGAGTGCAGACGTCCTCCAGGGTCCGACCGGGGAAGTGGGAGGCCAGGAGGTCACCGCCGGCCTCGTCTTCCAGCGCCGTTCCCGCCGGGTAGGGATACGGCAGCGGATAGCTGGGCAAGTCGGGAGCGTCCAAGCCGACCGGGAAGAACTGGATGAACTCCAAGTCGCGGAGGGCCGCGCCCGCCTCCAAGGCCCAGACCTGGCCGGCGCCGGCGACACAAGGCGAGTTGTCGTTGGGCGACAGGCAGCCCGCGTACCCGCCGGTAGCCAGGATGGTGGCGGCGGCGATCACCCGAAAGGCACTCCCGTCCGGCAGAACTCCGTGGGCCCCCCACACCCGGCCAGTCCTGGTCAGCAAGCCGAGCACCGACGCGCCGGCCAGGACCCGGATCCCGGCCGCGCGAACTAGCTTCACCAGGGCCACCGTGAGCGCATGCCCGGGGAGTCCGAAGTCCGGCCCGGACGGCAGCCGGTAATGCCCCCGGCCGAGATAGATCAGTTCAATCCCCGTCTCCCGGGTCAGCGCGCGGAGTTCCGTTCCGGCCTGGGCGGCCAAGTTGACGGCCAACCCGGGATCGGCCAGTCCCTGTCCAGATGCAAGAGTGGCCCGCGCGTGATCGCGGGAACTGAAACCATCCCCGGCAGCCAGGAGACCGCCTCCGGCCAGAGAGGTATTTGTCCCCGCACCCAATGGCGCCCGGGACAGGATGACAACCGTCGCTCCCGCCCGCGCGGCCGTCAGCGCGCTCCACAACCCGGCCGCTCCGGCCCCCAGTACCGTCACGTCCGCCTTCAACACCAGTTCACCTTGACCCAATGCCATCTCTCCTGCCGGTGGACTGCCCGGTCAGGCTCCCTTCCGCCGGCCCAGGTACGCCTCAATGACCTGGGGATGATTGCGAACCTCCTCCGTACTCCCCCTCGCGATGACGCGGCCATGGTTGAGCACCAGGATCTCCTCGGATATGCCCATGACCACGCTCATGTCGTGCTCCACCAGGACAACGGTGATCTTCAGGTCCTTGACTAGGCCCTGGATGAGTTTCGAGGCCCCCGTCTTCTCGCTGGGATTGAGCCCGGCAGTGGGTTCATCCAGCAAGATCAGCTGGGGCTTGCCCGCCAGCACCCGGGCGATCTCCAGCCGCCGCTGATCCCCGTAGCTCAGATTGCCCGCGAGTTCCGAGGCCCGGGTGTGCAGGCCCACCCGGTCCAGGCATTCCCGGGCCTCCTGCTGCTCGAATGCCCAGTTGCGGCCAAACGGGAGGATGCAGCGGGCGAGCCGGGTCTCGGCCTGGCAATGCTGCCCGGCCAGGACGTTCTCAAGCACGGTCATGTTGGCGAACAGGTTGATGTTCTGAAAGGTGCGGTAGATGCCCCGGCGGGCTACCAGGTGAGGCGGCAAGCCGGTGATGTCGTTACCGTCAAACAGCACTTGCCCTGCCCGGGGCCGGTAGAAACCGCTGATGATGTTGAACAGGGTTGTCTTGCCCGACCCGTTGGGACCGATGACGGAGAACAGGGCCTGTGGTCTAACCTCCAGCGACACGCTGTCGAGGGCGACCAGGCCTCCGAAAGTGATGCCGACGCCGTTTACCTGGAGCACGCAGACACCACCCCTGCCAGGGATCGGGCCGGAACGGGGGGCGGTGGCCGGCAAGCCCCTTGCCCCCCTGTCCGGACCTGGATCTAGTGCGGTGTGACCACGAAGCGACCGTTTGTGACCTGGATGATGATCGACTTCATGCTCACCTGGTGGTCGGCGCCGAAGTGAATGCCCGTCTGGCCAAAGGCATCCCAGGTACTCTTCCTGATGGCATCCCGGACCGCCGTCTTGTCCGCGGTGCCCACTTCCGCCCAGATCGGGGCCAGTACCCTGACGATAGCCTGATAGGTGTTGCTGGCCTGATGTGGGGGATCAAGCTGGAAGCGCGCCCGGTACCGCTGGGCAAAGTCGCGCACCTCGGGGTCGTCCACCTCGGCGTTGAACGGTGTCACAGCGTACACGCCCTCGCTGGCCCCGGGAGCTAAGTCGATGTAGGCCTGCTGCGAGATACCGGTCATGACGATCTTGAGGTCGTTCATCCCCAGATCGCGCGCTTGCAGGGTGATCAGGGAAACCTCGGGGTAGACGCCGAACAGCCCCAAGGCCTTGGCGCCGCTAGCCCGGATCTTGACCAACTGGGCGGTGAAGTCCTTATCGCCGGTGTTGTAGGGCTCCACGGTCAGCGGCTTGACCCCAAACATCCGTCCGGCGGCGACAAAGAAATCCTTGCAGCCGGTCCCGTAGTCGCCGGTGTCATGCATCACGGCTATCTCGGTCAGCTTCAGGGTGTTGATGATGAAGTTGGCCGCCTGCGAAGCGGCGGTGGCGTCACTCTGGTGCAGCCGGAAGGTCCACTGCCGGCCGGGAGCGGTTATGGCGGGAGTGGAAGCGCTGGTCACGATGAAGGGAACCCCTTCCCGCTCCACGACGGGGATAACCGGCATTGCCAGCGAGGACCAGTTACCGCCGATGATCGCATCTACCTTCTGCTGCATGATCAGGGCGTTGACGGCGCTGACGGCCTGAGCCGGAGAAGTCGCGTCGTCTTCCACCACCAGTTTGACTTCGCGACCGCCGACTCCGCCGGCAGCATTCAGGTCATCCACCGCCAGCTGGGCGCCCCACCAGATGTGGTTGCCCGATCCCGCCCCGCCGCCGGTCAGGCTGGTGGCGATGCCGATGATGATCGGGGTCTTCTCCCCCTGGGCCGCCTTCTTGAAAACACAGCCTCCCACCGCCAGCACGAGCGCCAGCCCAATTGCCAGTACCAGATACCACCGGTGTGCTCTCCTACTCATGCCTCATGCCTCCTCGTGCTCTGTTTCCGAGCCGGGGTGGCTTCACCCCGTCCTCACGGTCTGTCTCCCCGCCCGATCGGCCCCGGCGAACAACCGTTGCCAGAGCTCTTCCAGGTACCCACCGACGCCCTTGGGGAGGAAGATGATGCAACCCAGCAACATCAGTCCGTAGACGATCATCCGGTACTCTCTGAGGGCTTTGAGGTACTCCAATCCGAAGGTCAACAGGATGGCGGCCCCCACGACTCCTAGGAGACTGCTCTTGCCGCCCACGATGATGACGATCAGGAGGAAGATCGACTCCGCCAGGCTGAAGGCCGGCGGGTCGATGTAGGTGACGTAGTGAGCGTAGAGGCTGCCCGCAATCCCTCCCAGGCAAGTGCTAATGGCGAAAGCAAGCACTTTGTAGTAGACGGTGTTGATGCCGACCGATCTGGCTGCCACCTCGCTGTCCGCTACCGTCCTCAACACCACCCCCACCCTGGAGTTAGTAAGGCGCCAGACGAACAGGATCGTAAGGGCCAGGAACACGACTACAAGCGGGTAGTAAGCTCTGGGCCCGTAAAGGTGCTGCCCCAGCACCGACGGAGGGGGGATGTTGATAACTCCCATCGGTCCCCCCGTAAGCGAGATCCAGTTCAGGAAGACGAGACGTGCTATCTCGACAAACCCGACCGTGATCATCGCCAGGTAGAGGCCGGACACCTTCAAGGACGGCAAACCGAGGCCGATGCCGACCAGCAAGGACACGAGCACCACGGCCGGCAGGCAGTACCAGAAGTCCCATCCCAGCCGCGTGGTCAGCAAGGCCGAAGTGTAGGCCCCCACCCCCCAGGCCCCCGCCTGGCCCAGACTCAACTGGCCGGTAAGGCCGGTGACCACGAACAACCCCAGCGCCAGGATGGCGTATATCCCCGCTATGACCGCCATGTGGGTCACGTAGCGGCTCACGCCCGTCATGGGGAGGGTCACCAGCCAGGCGACGCCCAGCCAGCCGGCCCCAACCAGGACCCTCCGAACCTCAGACCGCCGCATGGTCAGCACCTACACTTTCTCCATGGGGGTGGTTCCTAACAGCCCGGCCGGCTTGACCAGGAGGATCACGATCACCACGAAGAACGCTATCGCACTGCGGTAGCCGGCGTGGAGCAGACCCGCCCCGAGGTTCTCCAGGACTCCCAGCAGCAGGCCGCCCGCGATGGCGGCGGGGACGTTGCCGATGCCGCCCAGCACGGCGGCGGCGAACCCCTGCAGTCCGTAGAACAGCCCGGAATTGAAAGCAACGTAGAGGAGCGGGCCCACCAGCAGCCCGGCCACCGCTCCGGTGACATAGGCCACACAGAAAGTTGAGTAGATGGAGCGTTGCACGTCGATCCCCATCATCGCCGCCACCTGCCGGTCCTGAGCCACGGCCCGCATGGCCAACCCCACCCGGGTGTAGTAGAGCAAGGCCTGGAGCAGGAGTACCATCACCCCGGTGGCGATCAGCATCCAGACATAGAGACCGGGCACCGACAGGCCCCAGAACTTAACCAGACCCCGTGGAAAGAGGGGGAAGAAGATGGGTTCCGTCAACCAGACGATCCGGGCCACATTCTCCAGGATGATACCCAACGAGAGAGTGGTGATTAACATGTTCACGCGCAGGAAGGAGGGACTAGAACGCCGGATGACCGGGCGGTGCACTGCGGTCTGGATCAGGACAGCCAGACCGGCCATGGTCACTGCCGTGATCACGAAAACGGCCAGCACCAGGGGCACCCCTCCCAGGTACCGGCCCAGGACCCGCCAGGCCGCCAGGCCGATGAAGCCCCCGAACATGACCACGTAGCCCTGAGCAAAGTTCAGAAACCCGAGGGCCGCCCAGATCATGCTGTAACCTACGGCGACCAGCGCGTACACACTGCCAATAGCCAGGCCACCTATGATGTACTGCATTACCACGGCCTCGTCACCCCGCAGACCCTTGTCATCAGAAACCTCGGCTTCATTCGCTATACTCCCTGAATACTCCTCCCTCGCTATTCGATTGTACCTAAAGCATCCACATTACCACATTCTGTATCGGGTTGCCGGGCAATATCTATGCCTATGGTCTCGTGTTTCATAAGGCCCAAGGGGTTTGCCACAGGTGAAGTAGGAGAACAGGGGCGAGTCGGGCAGGAAGTAGCAGGCTGGGTCCGGGGCTGATAGCGGATGGGCTCCTTCGAACGCGGGCTGCGATCCTGCCCAAGGACTCCCCAGCCATGCCCGGAGGGCGGTTACCTCATCGCCCATGTCCGGCAGGTATCCGATTGAAAACATAGAAAAGACCGACAAGCGATGCCGGGAGGCGGTTGTCATGGCGTGGACGGCCTATGCCGGGAAGCCCTGGCTCCAGCATTACGAGGGAGTTTCCCCCAACGTGGAAGTGCCCGAGCGGAGCCTGGTGGAGGTCTTCGACGAGGTCACGGGGAGGTTCGCCGGCCAGACCGCCATCATCTTCTACGGCAACCGGATCCGCTACCGGGAGCTCCGGGATCAGGTCGACCGGCTGGCCACGGCCCTGGTTGACCTGGGGGTCGAGCCGGGCGACCGGGTGGCCCTTTACCTTCTGAACAGCCCCCAGTTCGTCATCGCCTACTTCGCGGCTCTGAAAGCGGGGGCCACGATCACCCCCATCAGCCCCGTGTACACCAGCGGCGAGGTGCGGCACCAACTGGCCGACAGCGGGGCCCGGAGCGTGATCTGCCAGGACATCCTGTACGAGAACGTGGCCCGGACGGGCCTGGAACTCGACCGCATCATCGTGACCGCCATCGACGAGTACCTGCCGCCGGTGGCCAGGCTACTGGGCAAGAGCGTCATGCGGAGCGCCTTCCAGGGTATGGCCGCCCCCCGGGGGAGCATCACCGGGCTGCTCCGCTTCTCCGAGCTGTTGGCCCGTTACCCCGCCCATGCGCCGGAGGTCAAGGTGGACCCGGCGCGGGCCCTGGCCTCCTTGCCGTACACCGGGGGGACCACCGCCGCCCCCAAGGGCGTCATGCTGACCCATCAGAACCTCTTGGCCTGCCATACCGAGGTGTTCGCCCACTACTCCTTCCTGGAGGAGGGCAAGGAGACCGGCCTGGCCTTCCTGCCCTTCTATCACATCTACGGCCAGGTGGTGGTCATGCTGGGGACCCTCTTCACCGGCAGCACCATGGTCCTCTTCACCACCCCCGACATGGACCAGGTCCTGTACGCGTTGGAGAAGTACCGGGCCACCACTTTCTACGGTGTGCCCACCCTGTACGAGTTCCTGAAGGAGTACGAGCGGACGGGAAGGGTCGACTGGAAGCGGCTCAAGGTCATCACCTGCGGGGCGGACACCCTGCACGAGGCGACGGTGAAGGACTGGGAGCGGCGGACCGGGTCGAGAATCCTGGAGGGCTACGGCATGACCGAGACCTCCGGGGTCAGCCACGTCAACCCGCCGGGGCGGCCCAAGACCGGCTCCTTCGGAGTCCCCCTGCCCAACATGACGGCGGGGGTGGTCGACCCGGAGAGCAACGCCTTCCTGGACGTGGGCGAGACCGGGGAGCTGGTGGTGGCGGGCCCGAACATCATGCGGGGGTACTGGAACCGGCCCGAGGAGACACGGGCCACGCTGGTGGAGATGGAGGGGCTGACCTGGCTGAAGACCGGCGACCTGTGCTCCATGGACGAGGAGGGCTACTTCCACTTCTACGACCGCAAGAAAGACCTGATCAAGCACCGGGGTTACTCCGTGTTCCCCCGGGAGATCGAGGAGATCCTGTACCAGCACCCCCAGGTCAAGGCGGTGGGCGTCATCGGCGTGCCCGACCCCCGGGTGGGCCAGACCATCAAGGCCCACATCGTGCTGCAGCCGGAGGCGAGGGGCAAGGTGACCCCGGAGGAGATGATCGAGTTCTGCCGGGGGAAGCTGGCCCACTACAAGGTGCCCCGGGTGGTTGAGTTCCGGGGCGAGCTGCCCAAGACCGACGTGGGCAAGATCTCCCGCCGGGAGTTGAGGGAGGAGCTCGAATGATCTTCTTCGAGGTCGACGGGCTGACCAAGCGGTTCGGGGGCGTCACCGCGGTGAACCAGATCAGCTTCCGGGTGAAGCGGGACGAGGTGGTGGGCCTGATCGGCCCCAACGGGGCCGGCAAGACCACCCTGGTCCGGCTGATCCTGGGCATCCTCCGGCCCAACGCGGGGACCGTCCGCTTCCGGGGGGAGGACATCACCCGGCTGAAGACCTGGGACATCGTGCAGCGGGGGATCGCCGGCACCTTCCAGAACACCCGGCCCTTCCGGCGGCTGCCCATCATCGCCAACGTCATGGTCCCCTGCCTGGGTCCCCGGGCGGCGAGGCGGGGCGAGTGGGTGAAGACGGTCGAGGCCCGGGCCATGGATGCGCTGGAGTTCGTGGGCATCTCCGACCTGGCCCGGGAGCCCGCGTCGAGGCTCTCCCACGGCGACCTCAAGCGGCTGGAGTTGGCCCGGGCCATCGCGACCGAGCCCGACCTGTTGATCCTGGACGAACCCTTCGGGGGTTTGAACCCCGCCGAGACCGAGCTCTTGGCCAAGTCGATCCGGCGGTTGCACCGCGGCGGGCGCTTCGGCCGCCTGCACAGCGAGGGAGCGGCCATGGTCATCATCGAGCACAAGCTGTCCGAGCTCATGAAGATCGTGGACCGGGTGGTGGTGATGCACTTCGGGGAGATCATCGCCGACGGGCCGCCGGCGGAGGTCGTGCGGGACCCCCGGGTGCTGGAAGCCTACATCGGCAAGGAGGTCGGCTGATGCTCCTGGAAGTCGACCGGCTCACGGTGGCCTACGACACGGCGATGGTTCTCAACGAGGTCAGCCTCGGCGTGGAACGGGGAGAACTGGTCAGCCTGGTGGGTCCCAACGGCGCCGGCAAGACCACCTTGCTCCGGGCCGTGAGCGGGCTCATCCGGTGGGAGCGGGCCGCCTTGCGGGGGAGCCGGCGGGGCGACATCACCCTCGAGGGCCAGGTCAGCTTCAACGGGGAGCGCATCGGCCGGCTGCCGGCGCACCAGATCGCCAGGCGGGGGCTGGTGCTGTGCCCGGAGCGGAGGCGACCCTTCGCCGAGATGACGGTCGGGGAGAACCTGCGGGCAGGCGCCTACCTGGTCAAGGACGCGGGGGAGGAACGGCGGCGGCGGGAGGTGGTCTACCACCTCTTCCCCGTCCTGCGGGACCGGGCCCGGCAGCTGGCCGGGACCCTGTCCGGGGGCGAGGGCCAGATGCTGGCCATCGGCCGGGCCTTGATGCTGGAGCCGGCCCTGCTCTGCATCGACGAGCCCTCGACGGGACTTGCCCCGCTGGTCAAGCAAGCCCTCTTCGAGCGGATCGGGGAGATCCAGGCGGCGATCGGGATCACCGTGCTCCTGGTGGAGCAGGACGTGGCCCTGGCTTTCTCCCTGTCCAGCCGCAGTTACATCCTCTCCCACGGCCGGATCGTCGGCGAAGGGGCCAGCCGGGACCTCTTGCGGGACGAGGCCGTTCGCCGGTCCTACCTCGGCCTCTAGAGCGGGGGGGCCACTTCCTGGCGGCGGGCTAGCCGCCGGACAGCGGTGCCGCAGACTCGGCAGGCCCGCCGGGTGAAGGCGTTGCGGGCGCGGCAGCGGGGGCACTCCGGCTCCAGGCGGTGCTCGAGCCAGGGCACCAGTCCCTCCGGCATGAAGCGGAGCAGCACCAGGACCAGGAGGGCGAAGCCGAGCATGCGGATCTCCTTGACCACCCGCAGGATCTCCAAGGCCGGGTAGAGGACGAAGACCCCCACCACCGGACCGTAGATGGTGGCCGCACCGCCGAAGATGGTCCAGATGATGGCCTGGAAAGAGAAGAACATGGCCAGCAGGGAGGGCCCGGCGATGCGGAGGAAGTGCGCGTACATCCCCCCCGCCAGGCCGGCGAAGAAGCCGCTGAGGGAGAAGGCCAGCAGCTTGTAGCGGGTGGTGTTGATGCCGGAGGCCCGCACCGCCACCTCGTCCTCCCGGATGGCGTGGAAGATGATGCCCAGGCGGGACTCGGTGATCTTCCACATCGCCGTCGTCAGGACCAGCATCGCCCCCAGGGTCAGGTAGTACTCCCGGACCCGGGTCCGGCCCAGCCGGGTGAGACCGGAGACCCCCAGCTCCCCCCCGAAGAAGCTGGGAAAGGCGAAGATGAGGCCGGTCAGCATGATGGGAAAGGCCAGCGTGGCCAGGGCCAGGTAAGGCCCCTTCAGGCGCAGGCAGGGCACACCTACTAGCAAGGCCGTCAGGACCGCCGTCAGGGCCCCGGCGGGGATGGTGAGCCAGGGGGTCAGGCCCAGCTTCAGGTTAAGCAGGGCCGAGGTGTAGGCGGCGACCCCGAAGAAGAGGGCGTGCCCCAGGTTGACCTGGCCGGCGAAGCCGGACAGCAGGTCCCAGCTGGCGGCGAAGACGGCCAGCAGGCTGGCCAGGGCGGCCACCCGGAGGAGATAGGGGTCCTGGGTCAAGAGAGGCAGGAGGAGGAGGCCCAGGCAGATCAGGACGGCGGCCAGACGGGTGGGCAGCACCAGGATCTCCCCCGTCAGGTAGCGCCAGACCCACTTCACGGCCGCCACCGCTATCGCTCCCCCTCGAAGAGGACCCCGAAGAGGCCCTCGGGCCGGATCAGGAGGATGGCCAGCATGAGGGTGAGGGCCAGGGCGGCCTTGAGGAAGGCCCCCTGGGGCACCAGGAAGACCACCAGCACCTCGGCCAGGGCCAGGATCACGGCGCCGATGAAGCTGCCCTTGATGCTACCCAGCCCGCCCAGGACCACCACCGCCAGGATGGTCACCATCGGCGGCTGCCACATGTGCGGCTCCAGGACGTAGATGGGCGCCACCATGACCCCCGCCACGCCGGCCAGGACCACCCCGATGACCATGGCCACCGTCGCCACCCGGGACACGTCCATGCCCATGAGGTTGGCCACCTCCCGGTCCTGGGCGGTGGCGCGGATGGCGATCCCCAGCCGGCTGTGCTGGAGCAAGGCCCACAGGCAGGTGGAGGCGACGATGACGACGGCCAGGGTCAGGAGGTACTGGTAGGTGACCCGCACTCCCAGCAACGTGGTGTAACCCGCCCAGAGGCTGGGCACGCCCCGGTAGTGGCCGCCGAAGCCCAGCAGCAGCCCTTCCTGGAACAGGATGGCGGTGGCCAGGGTGACGATGAGGACGGTGGCCTCGTGCTCGCGGAGGGGATCGATGATGAGCTTATAGACGATCGTGCCCAGGACGGCGACGATGGCCAGGGCGATGGGGATCGCCAGGTACACGTTGAGGCCCCGGGTGACCGTGAGATAGAACATGGCGAAGGCGGCGGCCATGTAGAAGGCAGTATGGGACAGGTTGATGATCCGGGCCGCCCCGAAGATCAAGGAAAACCCTACCGCCAGCAGGGCGTAGACGCCGGCGTTCATGAGCCCGGTAACCAGGATATTGGCGAGCAACGGGAGCCTCCCCGGGGGGCCCCGCGAGGGGCCCCCCGACAGACGTTACCTACTCATCCAGTACTGGATGACCCGTGGCGGTATGGCGTAGGGCTTGATGCCCTCGTAGTTGAGGCCCTGCCAGCCGGGGAAGGGCCACACCACGACCATCTCGCCGTCCTGCCACTGGGTCACGATGCCCGTCACGTGGGCCGGACCCCAGGTGACGTCGTGGAGGGCGTCGAAGACCAGCCGCCCGGTGGGGCCGATGACGTCGGTCTTCTCGAGTTCGGCGACAACGGCGTCGGAATCCAGCGTCCCCGCCCGCTCGATGGCCGCCACCAGGATCTCGATGGCCTGGTGGGCGCCGGCGGTGTAGGCCGGGGCTTCCCCGAACCGCTCCACGAAGGCGTTGTAGAAGGGCATGGTGGTCTCGTTGATGGAGACCCGCCCGTAGGTGTTGAGGGTCGTCTCGTAGTTGCCGTAACCCCGGGTGGCCTGCCAGAAGCCGAGCTTCTGGGCTTCCACGTTGATGCCCTGCATGACCGCCGGGATCTCCAGCTCACCCCACTGCCGGGCGCAGGTGATGCCGACCGGGCCGGAGTTGATCTGGAAGATGATATGCGCCCCCGCCGCCTTGATGGCGGTGAGCTCGGCGGTCACGTCGGTGGCGGTGGCCGAGGGACGCCAGACGCCCACGACGTCCATGCCCAGGAGGGCCGGCAGCATCTGCTGGGCGCCGGCGATGAGGGCCTCGTTCCACTGCAGCTGCTCAGCCAGGATGGCCACCCGGAGGCGCTGCGCCCCCAGGACCTGGCGGAGGATGGCCCCCGTGTAGCCCAGCATCTCAAAGCAGATCTTGGCCAGGTCGGTGGATCGGATGGGGGTCACCCGGAACAGGTACTTGTAACGGTCATAGTTGGTGTCCACCCGGCCCACCAGGAGCTCGTTGGTGGCCGCCCCGGCGATCATGAAGATCTTCTGGTGGTCCATGGCCACCTCGGTCATGGGGAAGACCCCCTCGGTGCGGAAGCCCCCGATCAGGAAGTCCACCTTGTCCACGGTGATGGCCCGTTCCACGGCGGTCGCGGCATCCTCCGGGCTCAAGATCTCGTTGGTGTCGATCTTGACCAGCTCGATCAGCCACTTCTCGCCGCCCACCTGGACGCCCCCGGCCGCGTTGATCTCCTCCATGGCCATGGTGGCTCCCGCCCAGTGGTGCTCGCCCTGGATGAAGGCCATCGGGCCGGCGATGCCGATCTTGATGGTAGGCGGCCCCACCGCCTGCTTGCGGCACCCGGAAGCCCCGAACAAGCTCCCCACCAGGACAGCGACTAACAGGAGACATGTCACCCTTCGCATGCCAACCCACTCCTTCTTCAGGCTCGGCTGGGTACCCGGCGACAGAGGAAAGTCCCGACAGTGGAATAGTCGGAATAGTGAATACGCCGCTGAAGCGGAAATTCCTGCTACTGATCTGCGGGCCGCTCTTCGCCACCCGCGTGTGTTGCCTTGACGGCAGGGATTTGCCGGATACCGTGAGAAATGACGGGTAGGAGGCCTGGCAGATGAAGGATAAGGTCCGGCTGGCCATGGTGGTGGGAATCCTGGCCACCCTTCTGGTGGCCCCCGGCCTCTTCCCCGCCCCCGCCGGCGCCCCCGCTCCCGCCGAACCGGCGAGCCTCCCCGAGCCCGGCCCGGCAGAAGCCCCGCCCGCCGCCTGCTGCCCCCACGAGCATGAGGCCCCGGCGGGGCCGGTGAAGACCGCCTACCTGACCTTTGACGACGGGCCCAGCGAGGTAACCCTGGACATACTGGACATCCTGGGGGACTTCGGGGTGCCGGCCACCTTCTTCGTCTGCGGCAACCACTGGGACTTCGGGAGGAACGCTTACCGCCGGATGCTGGACGAGGGCCACGCGATAGGCAATCACAGCTACACCCATAACCTCACCCGCATCTACGCCTCGGCCGCGGCCTTCTGGGCCGACTTCGACCGCCTGCAGCATCTCCTGGAGGAGGCCACCGGGGACCGGCCGCCGATCATGCGCTTCCCCGGCGGGAGCAACAACCGGTTCGCCCGGCGGGAGCTCATGGACGAACTCCTGGCCGGCCTCGAGGAACGGGGCATCCGCTACTTCGACTGGAACGTCTGTTCCGGCGACTCGGCCGTGCTGGGCCAGGACCCGGAGGTGATCATCCGGCGGGTGCTGGACGGGGTGCGGGGCCTGGACGAGGCGGTGATCCTCTTTCACGACAGCTATAGCCGCGCCACCACGGTCACCGCGCTGCCGGTGATCCTGGAGGCCCTGCTGGCCGATGGCTTCGCGTTCCGGACCCTCGGCCCGGACTCCACCGGCGTTCAGTTCCCCCGCTAGGCAGCCACCCCAAGGGGTGTCGGACACTCCGCGTCAGGGTATTCTGAGGGCGAGAGAACCGCCTGGTGAGGGGGAGTTGAGCTGAACCGGCTGGCTGGGGAGAAATCCCCCTACCTCCTGCAACATGCCCACAACCCGGTTGACTGGTATCCCTGGGGGCCGGAAGCCCTGGAGAAGGCAAGGCGGGAAGACCGCCCCATCTTCCTCAGCATCGGCTATGCGGCCTGCCACTGGTGCCACGTCATGGAGCGGGAGTCCTTCGAGGATGAAGAGGTGGCGGCGATCCTGAACCGGCACTACGTGCCGGTCAAGGTGGACCGGGAAGAGCGCCCGGACCTGGACCACGTCTACATGACGGCCTGCCAAGCCCTGACCGGCCAGGGCGGCTGGCCCCTGACCGTCATCCTGGACCCCGACCACCGGCCCTTCTTCGCCGGCACCTACTTCCCCAAGCGGAGCAAGTGGGGCAAGCCCGGCCTCCTGGACCTCCTCGAGCGAGTGGCCAAGCTGTGGCGGGAAGACCGGGAGGGCCTGCTGGAGGCGGGTGAGCGGATCACCGCGCTCCTCCAGACGCATCTGTCCCGCACCACCGGCGGCCAGATCACCGCCGACGTCATCCCCAAGGCTTACCGCCGCCTGGAGTCCCAGTTCGACCCGGAGTACGGCGGGTTCGGGCGGGCCCCCAAGTTCCCCACTCCCTCCAACCTGACCTTCCTCCTGCGGTACCACCGGCAGGCGGGCGAGGCCCGGGCCCTGGCCATGGTGGAGACCACCCTCCGGGCCATGCGGCAGGGAGGCATCTGGGACCACGTGGGCTTCGGGTTCGCCCGCTACTCGACCGACCGCCAGTGGCTGGTCCCCCACTTCGAGAAGATGCTGTACGACAACGCACTCCTGGCAACCGTCTACCTGGAGGCTTACCAGGTGACCGGCGACCGGGAGTACGCCGGGGTGGCCAGGGATATCTTCACCTACGTGCTCCGGGACATGACCGGTCCCGAAGGTGGCTTCTACTCGTCCGAGGACGCCGACTCGGAGGGAGAGGAAGGCAAGTTCTACCTGTGGACACCCGCCGAGGTCCGGCAGGTCCTGGGCGAGGAGTTGGCCCACCTGTACTGCCGGTTCCTGGACATCACGGAGGCCGGCAACTTCGAGGGCAAGAACATCCCCAACCGCCTCCGCTCGCCCTGGCAGCCCGGCGGCGACATCGCGGGGGTCCTGGAGGGAGCGCGGGCCCGCCTCCTGGAGGCCAGGAGCCGCCGGGAGAGGCCGCTCAAGGACGACAAGGTCCTCACCGGCTGGAACGCCCTGATGGTAGTGGCCCTGGCGAGGGGCCATCGTGTGCTGAAGGATCCCTCCTACGCCCGGGCCGCCGAGCGGGCCCTTGACTTCATTGAGACCCGGCTCCGCCGCGCCGACGGGCGCCTGCTGGCCCGGTACCGGGACGGCGAGGCCGCCTTCCCGGCCTACCTGGACGACCACGCCTTCCTGACCTGGGCCCTCCTGGAGATGTACGAGGCGGTGTTCGACCCCGCCTACCTGGAGCGGGCCCTGCAGGTCAACCAGGACACCCTGGAGCTCTTCGGCGACGACAATGGGGGCCTCTTCTTCTACGGCCAGGACGCCGAGACGCTGATCGCCCGGCCCAAGGAGCTGCAGGACGGCGCCTTGCCGGCCGGCAACTCGGTGGCCGCGTTGAACCTGTACCGGCTGGCCCGGCTGACCGGCCGGGAGGACCTGAAGGAGGCCGCCGACCGCCAGCTGGAGGCTTTCGCCGGCCAGGTGGCGGAGATCCCCGCCGCCTCGCCCCACTTCCTGATGGCCCTGCAGTTCAGCCTGGGACCGCCGATGGAGGTGGCCGTGGCCGGGAAGGGGGGCGCCCCGGACACCAAGCGGCTGCTCGATGTCCTCCAGCGGGCTTTCCTGCCCAACGCCGTCCTGGTGC
Source organism: bacterium (assembly GCA_031082145.1). Lineage (GTDB taxonomy): Bacteria > Bacillota > Sulfobacillia > UBA995 > UBA995 > Ess09-15. The sequence continues at coordinate 43,102 of JAVHLP010000009.1, forward strand.
TTGTGCCCGACGGGCCCGGCCGCGCCAAGCTCGAGACACTGGCCCCGTTCGTGAAGGACCTGCGCCCCCGCGACGGGCAGCCCGCCGCCTACGTGTGCGAGGATTACGCCTGCCGGGCCCCGGTCACCGAGCCGGCGGAGCTAGCCCGGGTCCTGGGCGGCCCCAGCGCCTGAAGAGGTGGCCGGCCACCAGACCGGCGCCGAACCCGGCCGCCATGTTGACGGCCAGGGCCACCGCCGCCGTCACCGCTGCCAGGGCCAGCTCGCTGCCCCGGAGGCGCAGGCCAAAACGGGCCAGTTCCACTCCCACCACCAGCATCATGGCGCCGACGATGCCGGTGGGGAACACGCCGAAGATGTACGCCACCGACCCGGCCAGGAACAGGCCCAGGAATACCTCGAGGAGACCCTCCATGATATTGGCCCCCCCGGTGCGGGCGCCGAAGAAGTACTGGCCGGCCAGGCCACCCGCACCGTGACACAGGGGCATCCCCCCGAAGAAGGGGATCACCAGGTTCGCCACGCCCATGTTCAAGCCGAGCTTCTCCTCGGGGACCCGCCGGCCGGGCCAGTAACGCTCGATCAGGGCGGCGGTGGCGATCACGGCGTTGCTCAGGGTGAGCAGCACCTGGGCGAAACCCGCCAGGACCATCCCCTGCCACACCTCGGCCAGGGTAAACCCGGTCAAGGACGGGAGCGCGAACCCCCACCGCAGGCCGGCGCACAGTTCTCCCCGGGCGGCGGCGACGCCCAGGCCGAGGCCGACCAATAGGAGGGCTGCCGGCGCCTGGCGGTTACGCCTCAAGCCCAGGATCATGCCCAGGGCCACCAGGGCCAGGGGCCAGTTGCCGAGGGCCAGGGCCAAACCCGTCCGGGCCAGGAGGAACCCGAGCGCGAGCTGCAGCCCCGCGGCAACGCCGGGCGGGGTCAGGCGGGCCAACGCCCTCACGACGCCACTCACCGAGAGCACCAGCCACACCACCCCGGCCCCGAAGGCGGCGCCATAGACCAGTGAAGGCGGCCAGCGCTGGGCGATGGCGGTGACGGCGATCACCTTCATGGGCTCCACCGGCATGGGCAGCCGGTAGATGAGCCCGGTGGCGATGTTCATGAGACCCATGGTGACCAGAAGGCCCGCCGGGTGGAGCCCACACAGGGTGACGTAGCCCACGGCCAGGGGGAAAAGAGTCCCGAGGTCGCCGAGGGAACCCGACAACTCCCGGAGGTTGAACTCAAAGTCGCCCAGCTTCATGGCGACCGCTTCGGCGCCGGCCCGGCCATACCTGCCGGTCCCCTGGAGGCACCTCAGGGGCCAGGATTTCCCTGGCCGGGGTGCGGTCTGGTATATTGGACCTGGGTGGTCATGATGGCTCTGGTTTCCAGACCCGTTGGCGTTTGCCCTGCTTGTGGAGAGGGCAAGTACGGGGGTGTTCTGATCCGGAAGGATAGCGTCCTGTATGGGTGTTCTCGATGCAGCTTCCAACAGACTTACCAACTACCAGCACTCACCAAGGAGATCGTCTACGTCGATCAGTTGGTCCTCAGCCTGGCGACCATGTACCAGACCACAGGTCGCGGTGACAAGAAGTGGCTTGATCTCTACGACCGACTTCAGCACCTCTCGCGAAGGCAGTTGATAGTGTGTCCCCTCTCAGAACTTCATGAACATGAGGCAGATCTTTCGGCCTCTAGCGGGTCAAGCATCGTCACCTCCGGGCAGCTCCTAAGCCAGGGTGTGAGAATGGGCGGGTATCTCGAAGTTGAGGCGAGCCAGTTGGGCAGATCACTTGCCCGGTTCCTCAAAGGTGATCCGCCTGACCCGGCGTGGGGTGAGCTGGGTTGGAGGGATGCATTCCGGACTAGCCCACATGCATGGACCGACTATACGTCCCTATGGGTCAGGTCAGAGCCAGCTCCCGAAGACGTGGTACGGCGGCGTAGCGGTAAAGATAAGGCTCATGCTGTCATGCAGGAAGTGCTCAAGGACTGGATGGTCAGACAGCGCATCCACTTCGATGAGGTCTACAGAGAGGAACTGGATTGCATCGGGCCTGCTGTTTGGCTCCACGCGAGTGCCTACTACAAGAGGCTAGCCTCTGCCGCTGATAACTCTGAGCGACGGAGGCTCTATTGGGAGGCCGGGCACTCCGTTCTCCTAACCGAGCACCTTGTAGCCCTCGTTCGGAAGCAACACCCGGACGGAAACGCCCTTGAGGTAGTCGCCAAGTTCTATCATTCCGACCACTTCAAACAGACTCCCTTCGCTATTCTGCAAGCAAGGCTGTACGCTGGCATGGCCAGCCACGTGAAGGGCGGGCGGGTGTTGAGTGCTAGCGACTCCTACGACGTCCTAGTCATCTCTAGGTATGCACCGTATTGCGACGCAGTGTTCGTAGACGACTTCATGAGGTCACTGTCCAGCGGGACACCTGTGAACCTGGAGAAGTTCTGCGGAACTCAGTTCTTCTCGGCCAAGACCCTGGGCAGTTTCCTCGGGCGCCTAGCGGGCCTGGAGAGCCGCATGTCGACCTCACATCAAGAAGCCCTTGAGCTAGCGTATCCTAGGCTAAACGGGGCAGGGAAGAAGGAGTAAGTGGGACTAGGGCTCGGGGAAGCAGGCCGTCATCCGAGTGTGGACAGCCCAGCACATGCCGTGCGCCATACGATGAGCGGTCAACCTGCGCCGGGTGGTATGAACCGGACGGGGCCCCAGCACAGCCGACGTCAGGCTGAACCGCTGGCTAGCTGGGGCCTATTCGAGGCCGGTGCGCACGGCTTGATCTAGACGACGATGCAGTAGTGAGCACAGAGATAGTATGTCGAGCGCATCTTGTTCGCCCATAGGCCAGCTTATCTTCGGAGCGTGCGCCAGTGTGTTCCGGAAAGTCCCAAAGAGACCCTTGAGCAGGTTCATCAAGCCCCTGTGCTCCCCCCGTTCAGTCTCTGAGCGGAGTGGGTTGAAAGCAAGAAGCGGGTACTCCGAAGCCCCAAACGCGAAGGCGGAATCGACTAGCTGGGAACCATCGCCATCGAGTTCAGACTTCTCACGGATCTTCTGGGCCACACTCTTCGCGGCCTCAAACACTGCATGGAAGTAGTTATCCTGCAATAGCTCAGCCCGGCAGAACTTCAGGACATCGGGATGGACTCGCCGCTCTATGAGAGCTGACTTCAGCTTGGTGGCCCTCTGGTCGGCCTCTGAGAGGGTGTGTACTTGCTGCACTTTGATCAGAGTACCATCTTCGCGCAACTCGAGACCACAGAACGCCAGAGTCTGATTTAGACTTGTGCGGCGTATCTCAAAGGACGCACGATTGTCGACGTACCTGACCGGCTTCATAGCCGCTTGGATGAACGCAAGGACGTTGTTAGCACATCGATCGGCTTGCTGCCTCATGAAGAGCGCTCCGTACAAACGATCGCGCTTGGTCATAGTGGGCGATAGGTCTGCGATTCCAGCCTGCGATAGAAGGCGGCCTATCTCACTTCCGGTGAGCCCCGTGTGTGTATCGGCTAGCACAGCACAAATGGCCTCAAGCTCGGCGCCTCCAATAGGCGGAATAGCAGCCAGCAAGACCACCTCCCACAGTTCATATGACGTCCGCGGCGTCACCGGCAGCGAAGCGAGTCCGGTGGACGCCGTTGTTGGACACCACACCGAGCCAGAGCATCAAAATGACCTACCGCGCCGTCCGGCCAACACGGCCAGGATGTTGACAACGGTGGATGTCGCCTCTGCACACAGTGCAGCCATTCGGAAGTCTGCGGTCCGCTTATGCTGCAGAGCAACTGCTAGACGGAGAGCAGCTCTTGCGTGTATGCGTACTTCTTCGTTCGCACCCCCACCAAGTTCGACATCAAAGAACGCTTCCAGCATACGTCCTGCATCCGTAGCACTCGGAGCTACGCCATCCAACGTTGGGTGACGACGCGGATCGAAAACTTCCTGTGAAACGGTGATTAAGACCTCTCGGCAAAGAAGACCAACAGCTTGATACTGCTCCTCGGTTCCGGCTGTGTCCAGACGGAGCCGCACTTCCTGAAGCTGACGATCCACCTTCTTCCAACCAGTGGGATCCTCGAATACCTCCGCTCTGTGCCCAAGTCTCTGGGCGGCGAACACCGGCTTGCCCGATATCTGCTTCGCCTCAACAAGCGACCATCCGTCAGCCGCGATTTCTCTATTGTAGGCTGCGACTAGGTCTCTTGCTTCGGCGGTAGACGGGCGAACGACGGGATGAACCGTTTCACAGAGAAACCGTAGGAACTCACTATCCGGCGCGTGGATAAGGTTGAAACGACTATCGTAGAACACCCAATCTTCGTCCCAGTCCCGCCAGTTGACGCGGTGCTGATGGATATCTGATGCGGCCGTTCGCATACGTGAATCGTTAGAGGGCAGAGATGTCAGGTCATATAGGCGTGCCAGAAAGTCGTCCTCTTGAAGGCGGCCTGCCCAGTGCGTACCGGATGTAGTCAGGAAGTCCACTATGGCGCGCCGTGTGACTTCGGATATCTCATCCGGCACTACATCCTCCTCCTCCGGTGTCCAGCAATGACCATGCTGATCCGTATAAGACACCAGACACTGACCCCTCTGCCCGCATATCACGCAGCCAGCAGACGGCCACTGCTCTCTTAACAGCGATACTGTGCCCCATCTGAAGCATCATCGGCATCTTATCGGGATACGCGTAACAGCTTCCCACTACTTCATAGCTCATCCCAGGGCTGCGATCCCCTGCGGGCCGCGGTTGAGCATGGTCCTCCATTAGCTCAGACCCGAAACCTCACAGGGCCTGTCGCATCCATTTGCCCCCACCCCCGTCGAATCCTGCCAGTTCCAGGTCGTCGTCCGCGTCTTGTCCTGTAGCTCGCACGACGGAGTTGCAACTCAGGAGTGAGTTGGCTCTGGCAAGCCTCGAGTGATCTCACTGCCGCCCGGCCTCTTCCGCGTGCGCCATGGAAGGACTGAGCGCCGCTACGGCAGGCCGCGCAGCAAGCTGGGGAAGACGTTGCTGCGGGTTCCGGCAGAGGAACTCGGCGGGTCCGCCTCACGGCTCGACGCCATCAAGAGGGCGCGAGCACGTCTTGAAAGCAGACTGGTTAAGGCTGACCTGGAGGTCACAGTTGATAGCATGGGAAGTGGTGGAAGAGCATGGAATGGCATGTTCACGCCTGCCGTAACTGGCCGACCGGCCAACGTAGCCCAGTCTTCTGCGGGCCACTTGGGATTAGCCGACGACACGTTATGGGTTCGATCGGGATGGCGGCGGAGAAAGCGTGGGAATAGGAATTCAAGGTATCGGGGCTGCTGAAGAAGCCGGGCCCATTGGTGCTTGCATTTGGCCAGGCTATGCTGGTTGAAGAGAGCAATCAGATATCCGTAGTGAAGCCCCCGCAGGGCCAATCGGTCTCCCGATGGCCTTGAGGACGTTGTGGGCGAGAGCCACGAGAGGCAGCCCTCACATCTAACTGCTGGCAGGCCGAAGCGACGTACTCGCCGGAACCCGAGATCCGTCAAGTGGGCAAGAGCCCCTTCGACTACTGCTTGCCTTCGTTTCCGCAGGCACTGGCGCCACCGAGTCCGGTTGCGGGATTCGGCCCTCAGGAACTCTGGTTCGCACTTCGATAGCTGGATAACCCGCCGCTTCCGGAGTGGAGGCAGGCACTGGTCCTTTCGGCAGCACTGTTGGCAGTCGCTGGTCGCGGCGGCATGAGTCCATGTCTCATCCTTCTCGTAGTAGGTAACTCGTCTGAGCACCTTGCCGGCAGGGCAGGGCAGCGCATCCTGGTGTCTCAGGTAGAAGCCCTTCCGCGAGTTGCGGTCCTGCAAGTGTCGGGTGTGAAGGGGGATGTGGGCCTCCACTTCCCGACGCTCAAGGTAGTGACGCAACGCGCCCGAGGTATAGCCTGTGTCCGCGGTGAAGAGCCTCTCTGGCACAGGAGCCTCAGCGAGCAGCTTGAGAACGGGATCGGCATCTCCCGTGTTTGAGTGCGTGACATCCTGGGCCAGGAAACCGTTGCTGTCGGTAATCACATGCTGCTAGACCCCCCTGAGAGCCAGGATTTCCCTGGCCGGGGTGCGGTCGCCGGTGCAGCTGATCATGCGAGGCGCGGAGAGGAAGCTCAGCGTGAAGCCGAGATCGCGGTAGAGGGCGACCACCCGGTCGGTGGCCTGGTTAGAGGCGATGACCGGCCCGGGGTGGCGGGCCAGCCAGTTGGCCAGGCGCACCTGGTCCTCCCAGCGGAAGCCCTCCCTGGCGTACTGGCGGAACTCGACGTCGTAGGGAGGGTCGGCGTAAAGAAAGGCGTCCGGTCCAACCGGCAGGACTTCGAAGTCCTGGCAGAGGAAGACCCACCCCCGCAGGGCGGCGCCGTACGGCGCCAGGCCGGCCGGGTAGTTGATCCGCCGGTAGCGCCCGAAGGGCACGTTGAACTCCCCGCCGGCGTTGAAGCGGCAGAGCCCGTTGTAGCCGGTGCGGTTCAGGTAGTAGAAGAGCTGGGCGGCCTCCCCGCTGCCGGCCTGACCGCCGGCGATTAGCTCGTTGAAGCGGCGCCGGTGGGAGTAGTACAGTTCCTCCTCGTTGCGCATGGGGATGGTGAAGCGCAAGTCCCCCTGCAGCCAGCGGTAGAAGTTGATCAGGTGGGGGTTGGCGTCGTTCAGGTAGGCCCGCTCCGGCAGGAGGCCGAGGGCTACCGCCAGGCCGCCGCAGAAGGGCTCCACCAGCGGGCGATGGCAGTGGGCTCGCCAGTAGGACCGGAGGTAGGGAACCAGCCAGCGCTTGCCCCCGGCCCACTTCAGGGGCGGCCTGAGGGCCGGGGCGATCGCCTCCTGGCTCACCGGCGGCCCTCCCTCCTGGCGGCGCTCCCCTCCTGGTTCTTCCCCGGGCGCCGGTTCCCTCCCTCCTACTCCGTCCGCCAGTCCAGGCGCCGGGTGGCCAGGTAGAGGGTCACGGCGCCGAAGGCCGCCAGGACACCGAGACTGGTCCAGACGGCTGGATCGCTCCGCCCGGCCAGCGTGGCCCGGAAAGCGTCTGCCGCGTAGCTGGTCGGCAGGAACTTCGAAGTCACCTGCAGGATGCGGGGCAGGTTCTCATAGGGGATCAGGACCGGCGACAGGAACATCACCACCAGCATGGTCAGGTTGTTGATCATGTTGGCATGGTGGATGTTGCGCGCGTACACCCCGGCCAGGATGCCGAAGCCCACCATGGAGAGGGCGGCTGCCAGCATGACGGGCAACACCAGGAGGCTGGGACGCAGCGGAAAGCCGAACCACCAGCGCCCGAGGGCCAGCGTGTAGACCATACCGGGCAGGATAAAGACGGTCGAGACGGAGGCGAAAGCCAGGGTCAGCTGGAGCTTGGACACGGGCAGGGAGTCGTAGTACTCCAGGTCATGACGCTGCCGCCCCCAGGCCAGGTCGTTGGCCAGGCCCTGCATGGGGCCCAGGATGATGCCGAGGATGCAGTTGCCGGCGGTCACGTACAGGCCGCTGGCCGGGTCGGTGGCGGCCCCGGTGAGCTTCAGGAAAGCCAGCAAGGCGGTGGGGAACAGCGGGCCCAGGATGACGTACCAGTACCACTCGTTACGCACGTTGGCCCAGCGGATGAAGCACATGTCCAGGTAAACACCTATCCAGCGCCTAGTTCTCCCGAGCAAGCCGCTCCCCCCCTCCCAGTTGCAGGTACACGTCTTCCAGGGTCGGCGTCAGGATGCGGAAGTCGTCCAGGGAAGCCAGTCCCAGGTCGCCCATGACCCGGTCGATGGCGTCCCGGGCCGAGTTGCGCTCCACGAGCAGGAGCCAGTGCCCCCGGCCCAGGGGGCGGACTTCCGCGCAGGTGAACTCGGCCAGCCGGGCTTCCGCCTCTTCCGCGTTGAGCCGGAGTTCCAACCGCACCCTCCGGTCGACCCGAGCTTTCAGCTCACCGACCGTCCCCAGGGCGGTGATGCGGCCGCGGTTGATAATGCCCACCCGCTCCAACACCTTCTCGGCCTCCACCACGTTGTGGGTGACCAGGATGACGGTGGTCGCCTGTTCCCGGTTCAGCTGCCGGAGCTTCTCCCACACCTGCCGGCGGTGGGACGGGTCAAGGTCGTTGGTGGGCTCGTCCATGACCAGGATGGGGGGACGGTTCATGAGGGCCAGGTAGAAGGCGACCAGGCGCTGCTCGCCCCCGGAAAGCTTGCCCAGCGGCCGGCGGCCGAAGGCGGTCAACCCGAACTCCTCCGCCAGTTCACCCGCCTGGAGGGCCGCCTCCCGCCTGGCCATCCCCCGCAGGCGCCCGGTCAAGGCCAGGGCCTCGCCGGCGGTGAGATCGGCCAGGGCGCCCGCCCGCTGGGGTATGTAGCTGACGTAGCGGGTTACGACTTCCCGGGTGGCAACGACGTCATGCCCGAAGAGTTGGATGGAGCCGGAAGTGGGGGCCAAGAGGCCGATGAGTTGCTTCACCAGGGTGGTCTTGCCGGCGCCGTTGGGGCCCAGCAAGCCGAAGATCTCCCCTTGCTCGATGTCAAAGTCGAGCCCGTCGTTGGCCACCACCCCGCTGCGGTAACGCCTGACGAGGCCCCGTACCCGGTAAGCATGCACGGCGCTAACCTCCCAACAGGGTCTGGAGACGGGCGGCCTGCTCTATGGCGCCCGTCACCTGTATCCGGTCACGCTCGTAGACGGCCCCGGGGGGCAGGGTTCCCCCGGCCAACGCCAAGAGATCGGCAGCGCTCATCCGGACCACCAGGCCGGGGTCGGGGGCCGGTCCGGGGCCGACGTCGATCCGGCCGCCCCGGAGGTCGACGTGATAGGTCTGGTCACTTGCCAGCCGGAACTCGTAGCAGCCCCCGATGTCGCGGGCCAGGGTGGGATCCAATTGCAGGCGTTGCCGGAGATCCTCGAAGAAGGAGGTCACGGTGAGGCCGGCGGGGACGGCCGCGCCGGCAGCGGCCGGCTCCCACGTCCAGAGCTCGGCCAGCAGCTGCCTGGTGCCGGGGGACAGGGCGGCCAGGGCCCCCGGGCCGACTTCCTCCAGGACGGCGTGCGCGTACATGTCGTGCTGGATCCCCGCCGCCAGGGCGAAGACCAGGGCCGGCGCCGTCGTCCACATCCCCACCGTGCGGCCGGGACCGCTGAACTGGGCGACCAGGCCCTGGTCGAGGCCGGCGACCAGGGTGAGCCACCGTCCCCAGGCCGCCACCTGCACGTACTGCAGCGGGGAGACACTGTGGCGGAAGAGCCGCTTCACGGGAAGGTCGACGTCGCCGTAGGCGAGGACCCAGACCCCCACTCCCCGCTCCTCGGCCAAGCAGAAGTCGGGACCCAGCAGCGCGAGATCTTCCGGCCAGCCGCTCACGAAGAGCCGGGACCCGGGCTGGGCGCAAAGGTGCCGGCAGCGGGAGATGATCGCCTCCCGGTCCCGGATGACCAGGAACTGGGGGTCGTCACTGCGGGCGGCCAGCCGGTCCAGGCGGGTCGCCAGGCCGGTCATCAACTGCTGCAGCCGCTCGCGATGACCGGCCAGGAGAAGGCGGTGCTCCACGGGGTGGTAGATCTGCTTACCGTCCGCCGTCTGGACCAGGGCGGCGCCCCGGTGGACCAACCCCTCCAAGACCTCGTAGACCCGGGCCCGGGGCACCCCGGAGTGCCGGCCGGCCTCGTAGCCGGTAATCCCCGGGTGGCGGACCAGGGCGCAGTAGACCTTGGCCTCGTACTCGGTGAAGCCGAGTTCCTGCAGTGCGGACAGGATGTCCATGGCGGCCTCCGGTAACCATTATAGTAGTCACTACTCTCCTTGGTCAAGGAAGTCTTGCGGGACCCGGCGGCCCGGGATCTGAAACCCCCGGCCTCCATCCCGCGTCGTAGACGGTATTGGGGGAAGGCAGGTACCATGATCGCCGGAAGCTGGATGTACGGTCTGCTCACGGCAGCGGGGACCTTTGCCGGCTGGCTGCTGGCTCACCCGGGGGAGGTCGGGGCGGCCGTCGAGGCCCTCATCCTGGCCGGGAGCCTGACCACCCTGGCCGCCGGAAGGTCCGGCTACGCCATCGCCGGTCCCCTGCAGGGGCTGGTGCAGCTAGTAGTGATCGCCACCGCCACCGCCCTCCTGGGCCCGGCTACCGGCCGCTGGGCGGTGGTCTTCGCCGTCGCCGCCTCGCTGGCCGTGGGCGAGGCCACCCGCCGGCGCGGGACGGGGGCCGTCCTCCTGGCCTGGTTGCTGGTCCTGGGCGCCGGCTTCATACTCCCGGCCGTTTGACGGCATAATCGGGCGGTATTGGATTCAGGCTATACCCGGAAGGCCATCGCCGGCCGCCGGGAGGCAAGCCATTGTCATCGCTTCTGCCCTTGCGGGACAAGATCGTGCTCAGCCTGATCGCGGGCGTCCTGGGCACCCTGGTCATGTACAGCGTCGGCATACCCCTGTTCCTGCTTAACGTCGCCAAGGCCATCTACCTGATCTTCACCATTGAGATGTTCGTCACCCCGGACATCGCCCGGACCCTTCCCGGACTGCTGACCGGGGCCGTGACGGGGATGATCGTCGGCGGCACCCTGGCCCTGCCGCTGAAGCTGATCATCGAGTGGACCGGCGCCGGCTGGCTGTGGGTAAAGGCCCTGGCCTACGCCGCCGTGGCCTGGTTCGCCGCCGTCGGTATCCTGCGCCAGCTCCTGAACGTGTCCCCTTACCTGTCGACGGACCTGCGTACGACCCTGATCCTGCTCCTGCAGAGCGTGATCTGGGTCCTGGCCACCACCTTCTTCTTCCTGAAGCTGGGCGGGGGCCGGAGCCTGCTGGAGAAGGGCGGCCGCTAGCTCTCTTCCACCCCGGCCAGTATGGCCCTGAGCGCCTCGCGCTCGGCTTCCGTCGCCTCGACCAGGGGCAGCCGGGGAGGCCCGGGATCGAAGCCCGACAGGGCCAGGGCCGCCTTCACCGGCACCGGGTTGGTGGTCATGAAGATGCCCCGGAACAGGGGGTACAGGCGCCGGTGGATGGCCGCCGCCTCGGCCACCCGCCCGGCCTGGTAGGCGTCCAGCATGGCCCGGATCTGGCGGCCGGCCAGGTGGGCGGCCACGCTGACTACCCCCCGGCCCCCCACCGCCAGGATGGGCAAGGTCAGGCTATCGTCGCCCGAGAGTACGTCGACGCCTTGTCCGGCCACCGCCTGGACCGCCTCTGTCACCTGGTCCAGGTTGCCGCTGGCCTCTTTCAGCCAGCGAACGTTGCCCAGCCCGGCCAGCCGGCCGACCGTGGCCGGCAGCAGGTTAACCCCGGTGCGGCCGGGGACGTTGTAGAGCATGAGGGGCAGCCGGGTGGCGGCCACGGCCTCGGCGAAGTGCCGGTAAAGGCCTTCCTGGGAGGGCTTGTTGTAATAAGGAGTCACCACCATGACACCGTGAACCCCGGCGGCTTCCATCTGCCGCGTGAGCTCGACCGTGGCCGGGGTGGAGTTGGAGCCGGTGGAGGCGATCACCGTGGCCCGGTCGCCGGCGGCCGCCAGCACCGACTCGGCGAGCCGCAGTTTCTCCTCTGTGCTGAGCACCGGCCCCTCGCCGGTCGTGCCGCTCACCACCAGCCCGTCCGAACCCTGCTCCACCAGCCGGCCGGCCAGTTCGGCGGCCCGCCGGTAATCGACGGCCAAGTCGCCGTCGTAGGGAGTCACCATCGCCGTGAAGAGGCGGGGACCGTTCATCGCCCTCAACTCCTGTCCTCGGGACTCTCGTCGGGCTCGGCCGACAGGCCGAACGTCTCGTGCAGGGCGCGGGCCGCCCGGACCAGATCCTCCTGTTTCACCAGGCACGAGATGGTCAGGTGGGAGTCGGAGGTCTGGAGAATGCCCACCCCCGCCCCGTACAGGCCTTCCACTACCCGGGCCATTACCCCGGGGCGCCCGCGCATGCCCATGCCCACCACCGACACCTTGGCACAGTCCTTGCGCAGCGTGACCTCGAACCCGCAGTCCTGGAGGATGGCAGCGGCCCGGTCGGCTGAGCCCTGGGCGACGATGAAGCTCTGCCGATCGGGCGAGGCGTTGATGAGGTCGACGCTGATGCCGTTCTCAGCGAGGGAGCGGAACACGTCTAGAGTCATGCGGGGAGAGGCCCCGGCGGGACCGGGGGTGACAACGATCTGGGCCATGCCGGGGAGGTGGGTTACCCCGGTGACCGCCCGGTCGTCGCGGATCTCGCCGCGGGGGCTGGCGATGAGGGTTCCCGAGCCGCCGGCCAGTGAGCGGACGCTCACCGGCACTCCCCTCCGCATGCTGATGTCCACCGCCCGGGGGTGCACCACCCGCGCTCCCTCCCTGGCCATCTGGGCGATTTCCTGGTAGTTCATGACCCGGAGGGTCCGGGCTTCCGGCACCACGTCCGGATCGGCGGTCATGACCCCGTCCACGTCGGTGTAGATCTCCAGGCGCTCGGCCCCCAGGGCCGCCGCCAGGGCGGCGGCGGTGGTATCCGAGCCTCCCCGGCCGAGGGTGGTCACGTCGCCCATCTCGGTGGCCCCCTGGAAGCCAGCCACCACCACCAGGCGGCCCTGATTGATGTGGCGCAGCAGGTGCTCCGGCTCCACGCGGACGATGCGGGCGTCGCAGAAGTTCTCGTCGGTGACGATGCCGGCCTGACCCCCGGCCAAGGCCATGGCGTCCAGGCCGGCCGCTCGCAGCGTATTGGCGACCAGCACGGCGGAGATGATCTCGCCGCAGGACAGGAGGAGATCCATCTCCCGGGGCGCCGTGTCGGGGTAGATCTGCAGGGCCAGCTGGATAAAGGTATCGGTGGCGTACGGGTCGCCGGCCCGGCCCATGGCCGATACCACCAGCACCGGATGGTACCCGCCGGCGACGGCCTGGCGGACCAGCTCCACCACCCGCGAGCGCTGCCGTGGTGTGGCCAGCGAGGTCCCGCCGAACTTCTGCACGATCAGCCGCAACTCTGTGGACTCCCCTTCCACAGGAACTGGGCGATCTGGACGGCGTTGGTGGCCGCCCCCTTCCGCAGGTTGTCGGCCACCACCCAGAGATCCAGGGCGTTCTCGGCCGAGGCGTCCTCCCGGACCCGGCCCACGAAAACGTCGTCCGACCCCGCCACGGCCAGGGGAGTCGGGTAGCCCTCCTCCACCAGGACCAGGCCCGGCTGGGCCCGGAGGAGATCCAGGGCCTCCTGCCGGGTTACCCGGCGGTCGAGTTCCACGTTGACCGCCTCGGCGTGGCCCACGAAGACCGGCACCCGCACCGTGGTGGCGGTCAGCCGCAGGCCGGGCGCTTCCAGGATCTTGCGCGTCTCCTCCACCAGCTTGACCTCCTCGCCGGAGTAGCCGTGGGGGCCGAACTCGTCGATATGGGGAAAGAGGTTGAAGGCGATGGGCTGCGGGTAGACCTCGGCGGCGCCCTCCCGCCCGGCCAGGAACGCCTCCGCCTGGCGGCGGAGTTCGGCCACCGCCTCCCGCCCCGTGCCGGACACCGACTGGTAGGTGGCCACCACCACCCGCCGGATACCGGCCGCCCGGTGCAGGGGGTTAAGCGCCATGACGAGCTGGATCGTCGAGCAATTGGGGCTGGCGATGATTCCCCGGTGGCGCCGGAGGGCCTGGGGGTTCACCTCGGGGACGGCCAGGGGGACATCCGGATCCATGCGGAAGGCCCGCGACTTGTCGATGACGACGCAGCCGGCGTCGGCCGCCATGGGAGCGTGCTCGCGGGCGGCCTCCGCCGTGGCGCAGAAGAACGCGAAGTCGAGCCCCCGGAAGGAGCCGGGACCGACCTCTTCCACCGTCAGCTTCTCGCCGGCAAAGGGGATGGCCAGGCCGGCCGAGCGGGCGGTGGCGAACAGGCGCAGCTCGGCCAGTGGCAAGGCCTTCTCCTCGAGCAGCCGGAGCAATTGCCCCCCCACCATGCCGGCGGCGCCAAGAACGCCCACCCGCATCTCGTGACCCAATGGCCATTCCCCCCCCGGGCTCAAGCCCGGCAGATCAAGAGTGGCTGCAGTTGCCTGCCCTCCAGGGCCGCCAGTACCGTGGGCAGTAGCTGCCCCTCGTCGGCATCCAAGGAGTTCGGCTTGACCTTGGGGTTATCCTGGCCGAAGGGAACAAAGTAGATGTTCCGGGTGGCCAAAAGCACTCCCAGGTTGCGGGCATTGAGGCCGAGGCCGTCGTTGGTGGAGATGCTCAGCACCAGCGGCCGGCCGTTACGCAGGTGGGCCTTGGCGGCCATCAGCACCGGGGTGTCGGTGATCGCGTTGGCCAGCTTGGCCAGGGTATTCCCGGTGCAGGGAGCGATCACCAGGATATCTAACAGGCGCTCGGGACCGATCGGTTCCACCTCCGGAAACGAAGTCAGGGACCGCCGGCCGGCGATCTTCTCCACCTCCTCCCGCCAGCAGGCGGCAGTGCCGTACCTGGTGTCCACGGTCGCCACGGCCGGCGAGAGAATGGGCACCACCTCCGCCCCCTCGTCGACCAGCCGCCCCATCTCGGGCACGATCCGGGCCAGGGTGCAGTGGGACCCGGTCAGGGCGAAACCAATGCGCCTTCCCGCGAGGACCATTCGCCGACCCCCCCTTCCCCCGAGTATTCGGCCAGGTGGCGCGTCACCACCCCGGCCAGCAGGCGCCCCGCGCTCACGGGGGCCACTTTGCCCGGGAGGCCCGGCGCCAGCACGGCCGTCCGGCCCAGGTCCGTCGCGGCCGCGAAGTCGACGCCGCCGGGGGCCGAGGCGAGGTCGATGACGACGGCGGCGTCCGGCAGGGAGGCCAGAATCCCCCGGCCGACCACCGGGGCCGGCACCGTGTTGAACAGGAAGTCCAGCCGGCCGGCGATGGCGGCCAGCTGGGAGAAGGGCAGCGGCTCGTGTCCCAGGGCGAAGGCGCGGGCCCGGTCGGCCGCCTTGCGGGCCAGGGCCAGCGTCCGCGAGCCCAGCGCGGCCAGCAGGCGGGCCAGGGTCAGGCCTGTCCGTCCCATCCCCAGGACCGCCGAAGTCGATCCGTGAATGGTCAGCGGCGAGAGCTCCATGGCCAGCTGCAGGGCGCCTTCGGCCGTGGGAACGGAGTTCAGGATGGCCATCTCGTCGTCATCGGCCAGCTCAACGAGGCCGATGGCTCCCTCCCGCTCGAGGCCGCGAAGGTGAGCGTTGGCCCTTCCCACCAGGACGAGGGCCCCCGGCTCCAGCCGGGCCAGATCCGGGCCGGTCAGGTAGAGCGGCGGCCGGGCGGCCATCGGTGCCCATACCCGGCCGTCCTCGCCCACCCCGGGCATGGGTCCGAGCACGGCGGCGGCGGATTGGAGGGCCTCGGCGGCCAAGGCCGCCCGGCGCGCTCCCTCCGGATCCGGGGCCAGTTCCCGCCCGGCGGTGACGACCGCGGCGCCCAGCCCGAGCAACTCACGGATGACCTCCGCTTCCCGCCGGTCACCGCCCAGGACGGCGACGGTGAGGTGCGAGAGGGGACCTCCGGCCATGGGTCGTACCTCCGGGGGTAGGACTGCCGCCCCCTGCCGTCAGCCAGGGGGCAACGCCTTGTAGTTTATGACCCGTCCCCTTCCCCGGTTCCTGGCCCGGGCCGTAGCAGATCGTCGAGGTCCTGCACCAGGCCTCGGCACTGCCGGGCCCGCCTGATGGCCAGCAGTAGGCCGGGGATGAAACACTCCCGGCTGGTGCTGTCATGCCTGAGGGTGAGGTACTCACCTCGCCCGCCCAGGATGATCTCGTGGTGGGCCACCATGCCTGGCAGCCGGACGCTGTGCACGGGGATTCCCGCCGTCCGCCCCTCACCGAGGATTGCCGCCAGCCGGAGGGCGGTGCCGGAGGGAGCGTCCCGCTTGCCCTGGTGGTGGCATTCGATGATCTCAAGCGCCGGCAGGTGGCGGACGGCTTCCCGGGCCAGGCGGGCCAGAACGGTAGCACCCAGCGAGAAATTGGGGATGACCAATGCCGGCAGGCCGGACCGGACGCAACCGGCGGCGATGGTCTCCAGCTCCCCGGCCTTGAAGCCGGTCGTCCCCACCACCGGGACGGAGCCGTGGGCGTGGGCGGCGGCGATGACCTGGAGCGAGTGGGCGGGCACGCTGAAGTCCACCACCACCCGCGGCGAGACGATGGCGAGGACCTCTGGCAGGTCGGAGCAGCGCACGGGGACGCCGGGCGCCGGGCGGCGAGGGTACTGGCTGCTCACCATGGCCACCAGGTCGATGTCCGGCTCCTGGTCCAGGACCGGGGCGACCACCCGGCCCATCCGCCCCCCCGCTCCCGTCAGGACAACCGTGATCGGCTCGCCGGCCATCCCAACCACCTCCCTGGACAGGCGGGCGGCGGCGGGGACCACCCCCGCCAGCCGCCCGGTTTTGACTCCCTGGTGCCTAGTACTATTCCCGAACCCGGTCGCGCTCTCCTCCTGCCGTCAGTGGGTCTCCACCTCGACGGCCCCGTTGCGACGGAAGATCTGGGCCGCTTCCTCAGTCTTGTCCCGCTTGCAGCGAACTACGGCCACGATGTTGCCCCGCTTGACCTCATCCTCGTACTGGCGCCCGCGCTCGGCGGGGATCCCGTAGTCCACCAGGCCCCCGGCGATGCCGCCGGTCACCGCGCCCGACAGGGCGGCGGCGATGGGTCCGGCCGCGAGCACGGGACCGATCCCGGGGATGGCCAGGGCGCCCGCCCCGGCCAGGAGTCCCGCCGCACCGCCCAGAACACCTCCCGTGGCGACGCCCTCACCCACGTCCTGGCGGCCCATCCGGATGCCGCCCTCGCGGCCGCCGGCCCCGCCTTCGCCGCCCCGGCCACCCTCCTGGCGGCCCTCGCGGGCGATAAGGGAGACGTCATCAGTACGGAATCCACGATCCTTGAGTTCCCCGACGGCCTTCTCGGCCTGGCCCTCAGACTTGAACACGCCGACTACTGTACCTTCCATTTGCCGACCCCCTTGACTTTAGAGTCATGGATAGTGTTGGTACCCACCGGGGTCGGCCATGCTGGTACTTGTTGACAGGGTCAGGTGGGAGCCAGGTCGCTGTCGACCGGGCCGATGGCGCAGACCGTCAGCCCTTCGGGATCCAGGCAAGCCCTGGCCACCCGGAGCGCGTCTTCGAGGGTGACGGCGTCGACCCGGGCCACAACCTCGTCGGTCTCCAGGATCCGGCCCAGAAGGAGCTCCCCCCGGCCCAGGCGCGACATGCGGGAACTGGTAGACTCCAGGGCAAGCACAATGCTGGCCTTGACCTGATCCTTGGCGCGCTCCAGTTCTTCCTCAGAGACACCCTGCCGGGCCACCGACGCCAGCTCTTCCCGGATCAGATCCAGGACGGGCGCCGCCTGCTCGGGGCTAACGCCGGCGTAGATCCCGAGCAAGCCGGTATCGCAGTACGAACCGGTGTAGGAGAAGACCGAGTAGGCCAAGCCCCGCTCCTCGCGGATCTGCTGGAACAGGCGGGAACTGGTGCCCCCGCCGAGCGTCATGCTGAGCAGTTGCAGGGTGTACATGTCGGGATGCTCCAGGGGAACCCCCGGCGCGCCGACCGCCAGATGCACCTGCTCGGTATCCTTGCGCCGCACTTCCCGCCGGGAAACCCGCTGCGGCGTGCCGCCGGCAGGCGGCGACGATCCTCCCGTCAGGCCGGCGAAGGCGGCCGCGGCCGCTTCCCGGATGGCGGCCGGATCCACGTGCCCGGCCACCGCCAGCACCATGTTGGCGGGCCGGTAATAAGCATTGTAGAACCCCAGCAGGCGCTCGCGGTCGAACTGCTTGACGGCCGCAGCCACGCCGAGGACACTGCGCCCCAGGGAGTGCCCGTCCCACATGGTCCGGGCCAGGAAGTCGTGGATCAGCTCGTCGGGAGTATCCTCGTAGAGCTTGATCTCCTCCAGGACGATCCCCTTCTCCTTCTCCAGGTCGCCCTCGTCCAGCCGGGGGCGCAGGGCCATGTCGGAGATCACGTCCAGGCCCAGGGAGAAGTGCTCATCCAGGACCCGGGTGTAGATACAGGTGTACTCCTTGGTGGTGACCGCGTTCAACTGGCCGCCCACCCGGTCCATGGTCTCCGCGATCTCACGGGCCGAGCGACGGGCCGTCCCCTTGAAGAACATGTGCTCCATGAAGTGGGAGAGCCCGCTGGTGGCACTATCCTCGTGGCGGGAGCCTACCCCGTACCAGAGGCCTACCGACACCGATCGCACGTGCGGGATCGGCTCCACGACCACCCTCAAACCGTTGGGCAGCGTCTCTCTTGCGAACGCCTCCATCGCCCCCTAGCGGGCCGCCGTGAGCACGGCACCCGGGTAAAAGCTGGCCAAGATCAACTCCGCCGACCGGCCGGCGAGGGCCATCTCCCTGGCCCCCCACTGGCTCATGCCGACTCCGTGCCCGAAACCGTCCCCCAGGAAGAAGAACCCCGCCGGCCACGCCCAGCCGGGGGTCAACCCGAAGGGGACCGGTGAGGAGTCGCCCAGCGGGAGGCTGATCAGCTCCAGGGTAGCTTCGGCCGCCGAGGGCCAGCGGGCATAGGTCAGCACCGGCGCCCCCGGAGGACCGAACCTCGTCTCGAGCAAGGCCACCGGCTGGAACAGAGTGCTGCGGAAGACGCCGACCCCCAGTGCCTCGCGCAGGGCGTTGCCGGACAGCCGGGCCACCCCTCGCGCCGCCTGGATCTCCAGTTCCTTGACGCGACCGGCGGCGGTATGAAGGGCCGGCAGGAGGCCCCTGATGCCTCCCGAGCCCCCGGCCAGGGCCGGCGCCGCCGCCCGCAGGCGGGACTCCAGGGCCGCCTCAAGCCCCGCCCGGGTGACATAAAGACGCCAGGGAAGCGGCTTCTCGCCGGTCGTGGACACTCCCGGCAGGTAGGGAGCCGACCATCCCCATATCGCCTGGCTGGAGTCGGTGTGCCCGCCGGCATGGGCGTGGAAGACCGCGTTGATGGGCGTCCCCCCGTAGGTGAGGATCAGTCCCGCCGTCGCCGCCACCGCCCGGTCGGTGCGCTCGTGCTCCACCGCCCGCCCCCCGTAGACCTGACAGTGAACGCCGGCGCAGAGGTCAAAGCCGGCGGCCGCGTGGCGGCCCCGGTTGGCGGCGGCGTAGGTGCGGGCGGCCACCGCCTGGGCCTTGAGGGCCTCCAGGGGCCAGCCGGCCGGCATCTCGTGGGGGACCACCCCCCGGAGGTAATCCTCCCCGGCCACGGCGTTGACCGCCTGTAAGAGGCCAGTTGCCGGCGATCGGGCGATCTCCAGCGATCCCCGGTAGGCCCGTCCCTCCACCTCCGCCCCGGTGACGTCCAACTTGGAGAGCAGCACGAGGCCCGCACCCTCGGCGGTGAGCAGCCGGAAGCCGGGGGCGCCGGCGTCCGGGTACCGGCCGAGGTCGACCCGGGTCGCGAAGCCGGCCTGGGCCAGGGCGGCTGCCAGTTCCGCCGCGGCTTCCGCTCTGGGCTGGGGTGGCGTGGCCACCACCCAGGTTTCCCCTTCCCGGGAGACCAGGGCCGGGTAGCCGGTCTCGCCCAGGGCCCTGGCCGCAGCCCGGGCCAGCCAGGAGCTGGTGTACTGGCCGGCCCGGGCCCGGTAGGCGGCCAGTTCCACCCCCCAGGATTCCCCGGCGAGGGTGGGACCGGCTGGAGATCCGTCGGAGGAGGTCAGCGCCGTGATCTGGCCGCCGCGGAGGGCGACGCCGGTCTCCCCCACCCGGACCCCGATCCGCAGATCGCCGGCCCGGGCGGGACCGGCCAGGACAAGAAAAGCTAGCAGCAAGACGCCGATCCCGATGGCGCTCCGCAAGCTCTGCTCCCCCCTCCGGTCAGCCGTAGTTTACAGGCGGCGACAGAAGCCTATTCGGCCCGCCACCGCCGCAAGCGCCCGAGTTCCTCCGCCAAGTCGCCGTCCTCGGTCCGGGGCGTCTCCAGGACGCCCGGCAGCCCCCGCAGCCTGGGGTCCTGTAGCAGGCCGCGAAAGGCGTCCTCGCCCAGTAGCCCGTCGCCCACCCGGACATGGACGTCCTTGCGGGAGCCGGGTGGGTCGAGGGAGTCGTTGAGGTGGACCACCTTCACCCGGTCCAGCCCAATCTTCTCCTCGACGTCGCCGAGGAAAGCCTGCCGGCCGTCTTCCCGGCTGAGATCATAGCCGGAACTGAACGCGTGACAGGTATCCAGGCAGAGTCCTACCGGCGCCGCCCGGAGCAAGAAGGCTAGTTCCTCAAGGCTTCCCCCCAACTGGCGGCCGCCGCCGGCCGTCTGTTCGACCAGCAGGCCCGGAGCGTCGGCGGCATCCTCGAGCAGGCGCAACAGGGCGGCCGCCACCCGCTCCAGCCCGGCGTCGGGGGACTCGCCCCGGCCGGGGCTGCCGGGGTGGGTGATCACGTACCCGGCCCCCAGGTCCCGCCCCCGCTCGAGGTCCAGCGCCACCGTCGCCACGGCGTACTCGTAGAGCCGGGGGTCGGGGCTGGCGAGGTTCACGAAGTAGGGGACATGGATGGCCAGGGGACTGATGCCGGCGCCGTCCAGGACCGCCCGCATGCCGGCGATCTCCTCCACCCGCAGCTCCCGGGGCTTGCCTCCCCGGGGGCTGCGGGAGAAGATCTGGACCGTCTCACAACCCAGGGTCACCGCCATGGCCGCCATGGCGGGGAGACCCGGGGCCACCGAGAGGTGCGCTCCCAGCCGCACGTCCTAGTCCTTCTTGTGTGCGGGCTGGCCGCGGCGTTCCTCCCTCAGGGCGGCCTTACGGGAGAGGTTGATGCGGCCCAGCCGGTCGATCTCGCTGACCTTCACCAGAACCTGATCGCCCACCTGCACCACGTCCTCAACCCGGTTCACCCGTTCCTCCGCCAGTTCGGAGATGTGGACAAGTCCCTCCTTGCCGGGAAGGACCTCCACGAAGGCGCCGAAGTTCATGATGCGGGTGACCCGGCCCGCGTAGACCTCGCCCGGTTTCACTTCCTTGGTCAACTGCTGGATCATCCGGACCGCCCGCTCGCCTCCCTCCTGGTCGGTGGAGGCGATGAAGATGCGGCCATCGTCCTCGATGTCGATCTTGGTGTTAGTCTCGGCGATGATCTTGTTGATGATCTTGCCGCCCGGCCCGATGACCTCACGGATCTTCTCGGGGTCGATCTGCAGGGTCACGATGCGCGGCGCCCAGGGCGAGAGTTCCTGCCGGGGCCCGGGGATGGCCTCCAGCATCCGCTCCAGGATGTGCAGGCGGCCCCGCCGCGCCTGTTCCAGGGCTTGCTTGAGGATCGCCGGCTCGATCCCCTGGACCTTGACGTCCAGCTGCAGGGCGGTGATCCCCTCCCGGGTTCCCGCCACCTTGAAGTCCATGTCGCCCAGGGCGTCCTCGACGCCCTGGATGTCGCTCAGGACGACCACCCGGTCGCCCTCCTTGACCATGCCCATGGCCACCCCGCTGACCGGAGCCCGGATGGGCACGCCGGCGTCCATGAGGGCCAGGGTGCTCCCGCACACGCTGCCCATGGAGGTTGACCCATTGGATTCCAGGACCTCCGAGACCAGCCGGATGGTGTAGGGGAACTCCGACTCGGGAGGAAGCACCGGCTCCAGGGCCCTCTCGGCCAGGGCGCCGTGGCCGATGTCGCGGCGGCCGGGGCCGCGCAACATCCGCACTTCGCCCACGCTGTAGGGCGGGAAGTTGTAGTGGTGCATGTAACGCTTGAACTCCTCGGCCGACAGGGTGTCCAGGGTCTGGACGTCTCCCACCGTGCCCAGGGTGGCCGCCGTCAACACCTGAGTCTGGCCCCGGGTGAAGAGCCCGGAACCGTGAACCCGCGGCAAGAGCCCCACCTCGGAGGTGATCGGCCTTATCTCGTCGGGGGCGCGGCCGTCCACCCGAACCCCTTCCTCCATCAGGACCGCCCGGACTTCCTCGCGGAGCAACACGTCCAGCCGGGCCCCGATCTCCCGCCCCCGTCCTTCGAACTCCTCCTCCAGGCGGGCGGCCACGGCGGCGAACACCTCCCGGGTGGCCTTCTCCCGGTTGAGCTTGTCGGCGTCGCGGATGGCCCGGCGAAGGGCCTCCGTGGCCTCGGCTCGCACCCGGCTCTCCAGGTCGTTATCGATATCGGCCGGGGCGGCCTCCCGCTTGGCCTTGCCCTCGGCTTCCACCACCCGGCCCTGGAACTCGACGAGTGCCGCCAGGCTGGGCCGGGCGAACTCGATGGCGTCCAGGATGACCGTCTCGGCGACCTGCCGGGCCCCGGCCTCCACCATGACGACGGTGTCCCCGGTACCCGCCACCACCAGGTGGAGGTCGGACCGCTCGGCCTGGGCCAGAGTGGGGTTGAGGACGAACTCGCCGTCCACCCGGCCGACGATGACCGCCCCGATAGGCCCGGCAAAGGGCACGTCGGAGATGGCCACCGCCGCCGAGGCCCCCACCAGGCCACAGAACTCGGGCGGGTTGTCCAGGTCGACCGAGAACACAGTGACCACAACCTGGACGTCAGGCCGGAAGTACTTGGGGAACAACGGTCGCAGCGAGCGGTCGATCAGCCGGGCGGTCAGGATGGCCTTCTCCGAAGGCCTCCCCTCGCGGCGGAAGAAGCTCCCCGGTATCCTGCCCGCGGCGTACAAGCGTTCCTCGTAGTCAACGATCAGCGGGAAGAAGTCGATGCCCTGGCGAGGTTCCTGGGCACCGGTGGCCGTCGCCAGGAGCACGGTGTCGCCGTAGCGCACCAGGACGGATCCCCCCGCCTGGCGGGCCAGCTTGTCCGTCTCCAGCGAGAACTGCCGGCCCCCCAGTTCCATCTCGAACTTGTGCCCCATTACGGGTCTTTGCCCCCTCCCTCCCCGCACTAGCGGCGGAGGTTCAGCTTCTCCAACAAGGCCCGGTAACGATCGACGTCGTTGTCCCGGAGGTAGTTCAGGAGCCGCCGGCGCCGGCCCACCATCTGGTACAGGCCGCGCCGGGAGTGGAAGTCTTTCTTGTGCTCTTTCAGGTGCTCGGTGAGGTCCTGAATACGTTGCGTGAGCAGGGCGATCTGTACTTCGGGGGACCCGGTGTCGCTCTCGTGGGATCGGTGTTCCTTAATGATGGCTTCCTTTCGCTCGCCGTCCAGCACGCCCTTCACCTCCAGGTGGATCTCCCATCCCCACCGGCCAAGCGGGCCGCCGGAGCAGCGGGCCCCCTAGCCTGTGGTTCATGGCATCACTTTACGATTATACCCCGCCGTCACCGCCTTGGCAAACCTCAGCCCCCGCCGGACGCCAGGCCCGGGCCGATTCGGCGTCGGCCCGGATCTGCGAGCGCAGCGGTTCGGCCCCGGGGAAGGCCTCCTCCCCGCGCAGCCGGGCCAGGAGCTCCACCCGGATCCGCTGCCCGTATAAGGAGCCCTCATAGTCCAGCAGGTGTGCCTCCACCTTGACCGGGCCACCGCCGAAGGTGGGCCGGCGGCCCACATTCAGGACCCCCCGCCGGGCCGCGCCGTCCACCCGGCAGTCGACAACGTAGACCCCCGGTCCGGGCAAGGCCGCGTTGTCCCACAGTTCCAGGTTGGCGGTTGGAAAGCCCAGGGTTCGTCCCCGGCCGTCACCCGGTACCACCCTCCCCACCAGGGTGTAGTTACGGCCCAGCATCCTGCCTACCTCATCCAGGCGTCCGGCCGAGAGGGCCTCCCGGACCCCGCTGGAGGAGATGACGGTATCACCCTCCCGCACCGGCGGGACCACCCGAACGCGGTACCCGAGCTCCTTCCCCCATTGCTCCAGGAGTTCGACGTCCCCGGCGCCGCCGCCGCCGAAGCGGAAGTTGAAACCCACCAGTACTACCCGGGCCGCGATCTGGCGCCCCACCAACTGCACCGCGAAGGTCTCGGCCGGCATCCTCGCCAGCTCCCGGTCGAAGGTCAGGGCCAGCAGGCACTCCACTCCCCGGTCGGCCATGAGCGCCGCCTTCTCCGGCAAGGGAGTGAGGACGGCGGGAGCCTCGCCGGGACGGACCACGCTCTCGGGGTGGGGCTCGAAGGTGAGGACCACCGGGGTGCCGCCGAGCGACCGGGCTTCGGCCACCAGGGCGTCCAGGATGACCCGGTGGCCCCGATGCACCCCGTCGAAGACCCCGATGGCCACCGCCCGGGGTGAGTTCGGGTCGAGCTGCGAGGGATGCCGGATCACCCTCAAAGGCCTCCCACCTCCGCCACGACTACCCGGGGCAAGAGCCGCCGGCCGGGCCCGTCGTCGATCGCCTCGGCCATCGCCAGCAGGCGCCCGCCCGCCATGACGCGGACCGTTCCCGTGGGTCCCGCCAACGCCGGCACCGGGTTGCCGTGGAGCACCCGGTCCCGGTCCCGCCCCTCGACCTCGACCGCCGGGAAGTGGCGGACCCCCTCGCCGGGGTCGATCAGCCACCACTCCGGGCCGGCGGCCAGTTCCTCCAGGGTCACGCTATCGTCGAGGGTGAAGGGACCGCTGGCCGTCCGGACCAGGAAAGCCAGGTGGCCCCCAACCCCCAGGTCATCGCCCACGTCGGCGCAGAGCGCCCGCACGTAGGTCCCTGCCGAGCACTCGACGTCCAGCCGGGCCACCGCCCGATCTCCTTCCCGGCGGTACTCCAGTAGTTCCAGCCGGTGGAACACCACCGGCCGGGGCTTCCGGGCTACCTCCTCGCCCCGCCGGGCCAGCCGGTGCAGGGGAACCCCCTGCTGCTTGACCGCCGAGACCATGGGGGGCACCTGGGTCCCCGGGCCGCGGCGGCGGGCGAGGATGTGGGCCAGCTCTTCGGCGGTGACCCCGCTGGTGTCGCCGCGGCCGATCACCGTCCCCGAGGCATCCTGGGTGTCGGTAGCCACCCCCAGCCTCACCTCCGCCCGGTAGGCCTTGACGCTCCCCAGGAGGTAGCGGGCCAGCCGGGTGGCCCTCCCGCAGGCCACCACCAGCACCCCGGCGGCACCGGGGTCCAGCGTACCGGTGTGCCCGATCCGGCTCTGGTTCAGGAGTCGCCGGCACTGGGCCACCACGTCGTGGGAGGTCATGCCGGGCGGCTTGAGCAGGTTCAGAAAGCCGTGGCGGTCGCCCACAATCAGGGCGACACCTCCTTGCGGACCTCGGCCAGCACCCGGGCCACCGCCTCCTCCAGGCCGCAGTCCAGAAGACAGCCGGCCGCCCGCGGGTGCCCCCCCCCGCCCAGGGCCCGGGCTATCCGGCTGACGTCGGCATAAGTCTTGGACCGCAGGGCCACCCGGGTGCCCCCGGCCTTGAAGGTCCGGAACATCAGCGCCACCTCCACTCCCTCCAGGGAGCGGGGGTAGTTGACGAAGCCCTCCACTTCCTCCTCGTCGGCACCGGTCTCGGCCAGCATACCGTCGTCCACCGTCATCCAGGCGATCCGGCCACCATCGTTGGTGGTCAGGGTGTCCAGTGCCCGGGCCAGCAGCCGAAGGGTTGATGGGTGGCGCGATTCCCAGATCCAGGCGGAGAGCGCGCCCGGCTCGGCCCCCGCCTCGACCAACCCGGCGGCGATCTGAAGGGCCCGGGGAGTCGTGTTCTCGTAGCGGAAACACCCGGTGTCGGTCATGATGCCGGCGAACAGGCAAGCGGCGATGGCGGCGTCAACACTCACGCCCAGGTCGGCCAGGAGATCGTAGACTTGCTCGGACGTAGCCGAGGCCTTTGCATCCACCAGGTTCAGATCGCCGAAGCCGGTGTTGGTGACGTGATGGTCGATGTTGATCACCAGCCGCGCCCCTGAGGCCAGCTTCCAGGCGTCCCCCGCCCGGGCCGGTTCGGCGCAGTCCAGCAGGACGGCGATATCCCAGGAGCCACCGTCCAGCTCTCGCCAGGGCCGCACCCCATCCGCCCCCGGCAAGTGCCGGTAGATCCGGGGCACCGGATCGGCCCCGCCCACGGTGACTCTCTTGCCCATTTGGTCCAGGCCTCTCGCCAGGGCCAGGGTGGCCCCCACGCTGTCGCCGTCAGGCAACTCGTGGGAGAGCAGAAGAAAAGAGCGGCCCTCGCGGAGGGCCTGGATCACCGCCGGGCGGTCTCCTCCGCTCAATCGCCATCCCCCGGATCGCGCCTGGCCGCTTCCTGGGCCAGGAGTTCCAGCACGCGGGCACCCCGCTCGATGGAGCGATCCAGCCGGAAAGCCAGTTCGGGTACCTGGCGGAGCCGGAACCGGCGGGCCAGCTCGGTGCGGATAAACCCCCGCGCCCGCTCCAGCCCCTCCAGCGCCCTCTCCCGGGCGGTCTCGTCACCCATGACGCTAACGTGTACCACGCCCACCTTGTGGTCCCGGGACAGCTCCACCTCCGTCACGCTCACCAACCCGCCGACACGGGGGTCCTTCAGCTGCTGGTGGAGCACGTCACTGATCGCCTCGCGGATCGCCGATCGCAGCCGCTCTGTCCGCAACCGCTCCACCTCCCCCGGTCAGCCGATCTCCACCCCGTAGTCACACAGGACGGCCTCCGAGTTGGAGCCCAGCCAGCGAACAACCTCCGCCAGCATCCGGTCGGCGTGGGCTCCCTCGTTGGTGACCACGGCCACCCCCAGGGTTATCCGGTCGTGGCTGTCCAGGCGGTCAACCTCGGCGACGGCGACGTTGAACTTGCGACGGGCCCGGTCAACCAGGCTCTTGACCACCCGGCGCTTGTCCTTCAGGTTACCGTTGCCGGGAAAGGCCAGTTCTACCCGGCACCGCCCGACGATCACGTCACCTGCTCCATGATATAGGCCTCGACGACGTCGCCCTCCCGGTAGTCGGTGAACCCCTCCAGGGTGAGCCCGCACTCGAAGCCCTGCTGAACCTCGCGCACATCGTCCTTGAAGTGCTTGAGCGAGCCCAGGCGCCCCTCGTGGATGATGGTCCCGTCCCGGAGGAGCCGGATCCGGCTCTGCCGGGTGATCTTGCCGTCGGTGACGTAGCAGCCGGCCACCGAGCCGATCTTGGGGATCCGGAAGATGGCCCGGATCTCCACCCTTCCCTGCACGACCTCCCGGTACTCGGGCTCCAGCAGCCCCTCCAGGGCCGCCTGGATGTCGTTCAGGACCTCGTAGATGATCCGGTAAGTCCGCAGGTCCACGTTCTCCTGGGACGCCATGGCCCGGGCGTTGGCGTCCGGACGCACGTTGAAGCCGATGATGACCGCATTCGAGGCCGCCGCCAGCATCACGTCGCTCTCGCTGATGGCTCCCACGCCGCCGTGGACCACCGAGACCCGGATAGCCTTGGCCTCCAGCCGCTCCAGGGACGCCCGCAAGGCCTCCATCGAGCCCTGGGTGTCGGCCTTGATGAGGAGCTTCAGGTCCTTGACCCGCCCCTCCCGGACATGCTGGAAGAGATCCTCCAGGGCGGGCCGGCGGGCGCCGTCGACCTCTTTCTCCCTGATCCGGAGCTGGCGTTGCAGCGCCAGATCGCGGGCTATGCGGTCCTCATCCACCACCCGTAGCACGTCTCCGGCCTGAGGGACCTCCTCCAAGCCAAGCACCTGCACGGGAGTAGACGGTGGCGCCTCGTCCAGCTTGTCCCCCCGGAAGTCCTGCATGGCGCGGACTCGACCGTGGGTCCGGCCCACGACAAAGGCGTCGCCCACCCGGAGGGTGCCGCTCTGCACCAGCACCGTGGCCACCGGCCCCCGGCCGCGGTCCAGTTCGGCCTCCACCACCGTGCCCCAGGCACGTCGATCCGGGTTGGCCCGGATGTCCTCCATGTCGGCCACCAGCAAGACCATCTCCAACAGGGTGTCGAGCCCCTCGCCGGTCTTGGCGGAGACGGGGACCATGACCGTCTGGCCTCCCCATTCCTCCGGCATCAAGCCGTGGTCGGACAGCTGCTGGCGCACCCGGTCGGGATTGGCTCCCTCCAGGTCCATCTTGTTGATGGCCACGACAATGGGCACCTCAGCGGCCCGGGCGTGGTTCAGGGCTTCCAGGGTCTGCGGCTTGACGCCGTCGTCGGCCGCTACCACCAGCACGGCGATGTCGGTCACCCTCGCCCCCCTCGCCCGCATGGCCGTGAAGGCTTCATGGCCGGGCGTGTCGATGAAGACGACCTGCCGGCCGCCCCGCTCCACCACCGAGGCGCCGATGTGCTGGGTGATGCCCCCCGCCTCGCCGGCAGCCACGTGAGTCTCGCGGATGGCGTCCAGGAGCGACGTCTTGCCGTGGTCGACATGTCCCATGACCGTCACCACCGGCGGCCTCGGTTGCAGGCTCTCGGGAGGATCCTCCTCCTCGGTGGGCTCCGCCAACAGGGCGCCCTTGGGCTCCGCGTCCAGTTCCTCCTGCACCGCGTAGCCCAGTTCCTCGGCCACCTGCCGGGCTGTGTCGGCCTCCAGGGTGTGGTTCAGGGTCACCATGAGACCCCGGGCCATCAACTCCCGGATGGCCTCGGCGCCCTTGATGCCCAGCAGTTCGGCGAACTCCCGGACCGTCAGCGACCCGGCGATGCTCACCGGTTCCGCTTCCTGGCGGGCGCGGGTCTCCATCGCCACCCCCCGCCTGCCCCGGGGATGGACGAGCCGCCGCTCCGGCCGCTCGGAACGGTCCGGCCGGCCGGGAACGCGGGCCGGCGCGGTGGCCGAGGCCCGCCTCCGCACGGGCTTCTCGGCTGCCAACTCGGCCGGCGCGGGCGGGATCCGGGGGACCCGGCCACCCGGCCGGGGGCTCTTTCCGGGGAACGGCCGGCCGCTCGGCCGGGGCGGACCGGCAGCACCCGGCCGGCCCAAAGGGCGTGGGGCACGCTCCGGCCGGGGAGTCGACCCCGGGGGCCGGAGAGGTCCCAGTCCCGGCCTGACCACGACCTCGCCCGGAGGCGCGGCCGGAGCCGAACGGGCCGGGGCCTTTACGGGACGGGCGCGAGCAGGCGGCGCGTCGGGCGGCGGGGCGTCCGCAGCTGTCTTGCCCGCCTCTTCAGCCGGCGGCCGGGGCTTCTCCTTGGCGGCCTTCTCGGCCGCCCGTTTCTGTCGCAAACGCCGCCGGTACTCGACCACGAACTTGTGCGCCGCTTCCCTGACCTGCGGTTCCACCGTGTCCTCGGGCGCTCGCGCGGCAGCGCCAAGCCTGGCCAGAACCTTGATGCAGTCGGCCAATGAGAGCTTGGTTTCCTTGGCCAGTTCGGTAACGGTCAGCTTGCCTTCCTCCATAGACAGCCCCTTCACCCTTTACGGTCCACCGCCTTGCCCGGCGCGGGCCGTGTGTCTAGTCGCGTGGGCTACCTTCCGCGCCCAGTGCCAAACGCTCCCGAACCTCGGGCGGGAGTTCCCGTCCGAGGGCTCTGTCCAGCAACTTGCCTTTGAGGACTTTCTCCAGGCACGCCGGGCGCGGGCAGACGTAAGCTCCCCGCCCGGACACCTTTCCCCCGGGGTCCACCTGCACGCCACCATCCGGCCGGTGCACCACCCGCACCAGGTCCTTCTTGGGCTTCATCTCCTGGCAAGCCAGGCACTTCCGCATGGGCGTCTTCCTGCGCCCCAAGCCTCTCTCCCCCTCGACCCCGGGTCTACCCCGAGGGGTCGGCGCCCTTCTCCTCCGCCGGCCCGGCCACCCCTTCTTCGCCTTCCAGCTCCAGCTCGAAGTCGGCATCCTCCACGGCGGCCTGGGCAGCTTCCCGGGCCTGACGCTCCATGGCCATCTGGGCCTCGCTCCGGATGTCGATCTTCCAGCCCGTCAACTTGGCCGCCAGCCGGGCGTTCTGCCCTTCCTTGCCGATGGCCAGCGACAACTGGTGGTCCGGTACCACTACCTGGGCTATCTTGGCATCGGGATCCAGGTTCACGCCCGTCACCCGGGCCGGGGAGAGAGCGTTGGCCACGAAACCCTCCAGCGAGGGATCCCAGCGGACGATGTCAATCTTCTCGCCCCGGAGCTCGTTCACGACGGATTGCACGCGGGAGCCCTTGGTTCCCACGCAGGCCCCCACCGGATCGACGTTCTCATCCCGGGAGTACACCGCGACCTTGGACCGGGATCCCGCTTCACGGGCGATCGACTTGATCTCCACGACCCCGTCGTGGATCTCCGGCACCTCGAACTCCAGAAGCCTCTTGATCAGGCCGGGGTGAGTCCGCGAGACCACCAGTTCCGGCCCCTTCTGGCCCATACTGACGTTCACCAGGTATACCTTCACGCGCTCCCCGTGCCGGTAGCGCTCGTTCGGCATCTGCTCGCTGGGCGCCAGCACCGCTTCGGTGCGGCCCAGGTCCACCACGACCGCCCTCTGCTCGTGCCGCTGTACCACCGCGGTGACGATGTCCCCCTCGCGGCTGGCGAACTCCTCGAAGATGATGCCGCGCTCCGCCTCCCGGATCCGCTGCACCACGACTTGTTTGGCCGTCTGGGCGGCAATGCGGCCGAAGTCGGCGGGCGTCACTTCCCTCTCCAGGAAGTCCCCCACTTCGTGCCGGGGGTCGTGAGTCCGGGCCTCCCGCAACGACACCTGGAAGTGCGGGTCCTCGACCTCCTCGACCACCAGCCGCTTGGCCAGCACCCGGATGGCGCCGCTGTCGCGGTCCACCACCACGTCAACGCTCTCGGAGGACCCGAAGTTCCGCCGGTAGGCGGAGATAAGCGCCGCCTCGATTGCCTCCAGCAGCACGTCCTTGCCGATCCCCCGCTCGCCCTCGATCTGCTCCAGGGCGTGGATGAGCTCCGGGTTCGGCTTCGCCCGGTCTTGAGTTCCGCTCGATGTTCGCCTCTTCTTCATCCGCACCGCACCAACCTGTTGCCAGCGCTAAAACTCCGGTGCCAACTTGGCCTTGGCTATGGCGGCCAGCGGGATGGCCAACTCCTCGCCATCGTTCAGGCGCACCCGCACCTGTCCGCCGTCCACACCCAACAGCTCGCCGCTGAAACGCTTCCTGCCCTCGACCGGCGAGAAGGTGGCGACCGCCACCCTTCTCCCGGCAAAGCGCTCGAAGTCGGCCTCCTTCTTCAGCGGCCGCTCGATCCCCGGCGAGGACACCTCCAGGAGGTAGGTGTGAGGCACCGGGTCGGCCCGGTCCAGAACCGGCCCCAGTTCCTGGCTGAAGGCCTGGCAGTCGTCAACCCCCACGCCGCCGTCCTTGTCCAGGACAACCCGCAAGCGCCAGTCCCCCGCTTCCTTCCGGTACTCCACCTCCACCAACTCCAGCCCGAGCCGGGAGGCAATGGGTTCGGCCAGCTCAGAGACGGTTTCCTCCACCCTGCCCATGCCCGCCTCCTCATACATAGAGAGTGGGCTCTCACCCACTCTCTCTGGCGGTCGCTAAGTTCCGCCGGCCCCACCCGGGCCGTGAGGTAAGCCCACCCGGTATTTCCGGCCCCAGTATAGCACATGGCGCCATGCCTGGCAAGCAGGAGGCAAGGAGGTGTGACCGGACAGCGATATGGGACTGTTGAAGAAGTCGGGTCGCTCAGGGCTTGCATTGGGGTCCAACTATGCC